>CAWFMR010000024.1:0-17544 GCA_963816845.1 uncultured Actinomycetes bacterium
CGCGGGCGTCGTTGACCGCCAGGACGCCGCCGCCGGCTCCCAGCACCGCGCCGAGGAGCAGGAAGAGGCCGAAGACCGAGCCGCCGTCGGCGTCGCCGTGGAAGAGGCCGCCGGCGAGGCTGATGAGGATCGACATCGCGATCGCCCACGCCGGGCCGGTCACCGCTCCCCAGGCGGCGCCCAGCGCGGGCGTCGCGGCGCCCACCGCGCGGGCGGCGGCGAAGCCGGCGTAGAGCGCGGCGAGGATCAGCAGGCCGAAGAGCAGGACGAGCGCGGGGAGGAAGACGTAGGCGGGCATCGCGTCGGTGTAGGAGAAGATGCGCAGGCCGCCGTCGCGGCCGGGCACGTCGCCGGCCTGGTCGACCGGGAAGGGCAGGCCGAGCGCCCCGTTGGCGTCGGCCGTGAAGCGCGCGCCGGAAGCGAGGGCGGCGAGGTGGACGCCGTGCTCGCCGACGTAGAGCGACTCCTCGACGAGCGCCGTCGCCGTCGAGCGCCCCGCGCGGACCTGGTCGACGTCGGCGCCGACCTGCACGATCCAGCCGACGAGCCCGAGCGCCGAGCAGGCGATGAGCAGGGCGCCCAGCGGGCGGAGCGTCGCGGCGCCGGCCGCGAGCACCCGGCGCACCGGCGTCGGGACCTTGCGCCCTTCGGCCGCTCCCTCGAGCGGCAGCGCGGTGGCGGCGCCGAGGGCTCCGCCGACGACGCCCCACAGCAGGCCCAGCCCGAAGGCGCTGCCGGCCGAGGGCGAGACGTTGGTCACGTCGCTGTCGCCGCCGAGGACGGCGAAGGCGAGCATGAGCAGGCCGAAGGGCAGCCCGACGACCGCGGCCCACGCGATCCGGGCCGCGGGCCCGGCGCCCTCGGTGCGGTGCAGCTGCCAGCGGGTCGCGAGGGCGACCGCGCCGATCGGGATGGCGACGAAGATCATGGGGGCCAGGCGCCCGGAAGCCGAGCTCAGCGGCCCGGTGTCGATGACGGGCGCGAGCAGCGTGCTGACCGCCTGGCGGAAGGCCTCGCTGATGAGGCTCCCGTCGCGCCCGACGAGGCCGAGGATCGAAGCGTCCGGCGTGGCGAGCGCGATGATCAGGCCGGCGACGAGAACGGCGCCCGCGGCGGCGAGCGCGGCGAGCCCGGCCGCCACGACGCCCGGCACGGCGAGACGGCCCATGAGCAGCTCTGAGAGCTCGCCCGCCTGCGGATCGACGCGCCCGATGCGCTCGCGCAGCGGCTCGGCCCGCGGCGCCTCGGCGGCGGGCGGGTCCGGTGCGGGGGGCGGCTCGGGTTCGGGCTCGGCCTCCTCCGCGCGCAGCTCCTCCGCGGCGGCTGGCTCCGGCGCGGGTGGCTCCGGCGCGGGCGGCTCCGGCGCGGGTGGCTCGGGCGCGGGCGGCTCGGGCGCGCGCGGCTCCGCGGCGGCGATCGGCGCGGGCTCGGGATCGCTGACGAGGAAGTCCTCCTGGCGGGCGCCGCACGACGGGCAGAACCGCGAGCGGACGCTGATGCGCTCGCCGCAGTTGGCGCAATACCTCGTCTCGGTCCCTGCCATCTCGCCTCCTCCGCCGCCTTGCGTGCGTCCCCCGCAAGGGGTGGTATCACTTCGAGGCGATGGACGGCGGGGGAGCCAAGCTTCGCGTGCTCGCGGCCCTCTGGGCCGCGACGGGGGTCGCCGCGCTGGCCGCGGCGCCCGCCCCGGCGCAGAGCCCGCCGGCCGGCACGCCCAAGATCCTGCTCGCCTTCGACGCGTCGGGATCGATGGCGGCCGACGACGGCGCCGGCACGCCCAAGATCCAGGCCGCGCAGGACGCCGCGGTCGACCTGCTCGGCTCGCTGCCGCCCTCGACGCAGGTCGGGCTGCGCGTCTTCGGCGGCACCAAGCCCTCGCGCCCCATCGGGCCGGCGTGCCGCGACTCGAGCCTCGTCCTGCCCATCGGCCCGCTCGACCGCTCCCAGGCCGAGCAGCAGATCCGCTCGTTCAAGGCCAAGGGCCGCACCCCGATCGCCTACGCCCTCGAGCACGCCGCCGAGGACCTCGGGACCTCGGGGCCGCGCACGATCATCCTCGTCTCCGACGGCAAGGACACCTGCCAGCCGCCCTCGCCGTGCCAGGTCGCCCAGCGCATCGCCAAGGGCGGCGTCGAGATGCGCATCCAGGCGATCGGCTTCAACGTCGACCAGGAGGCGCGGCGCGAGCTCAAGTGCATCGCGCAGGCCGGCGGCGGCGTCTACACCGACGCCGACAACGCCCAGACGCTGAAGGAGCAGCTGCGCGTGCTCTCCACGCGCGCGCTGCGCAAGTACGTCCCGAAGGGCAAGCCGGTGCGCGGCGGCCCGAGCGCTCGCCAGGCGACCGAGATCGTCCCAGGGCGCTACCTCGACGGCATGCTCCCGGACTCCGAGCGCTGGTACGCCGTCGAGCTGCGCCGGGGGGAGACGCTCAAGGCCAGCGCGTCGTGGATCCCGCCCCGGCGCGACATCGCCGACCACGCTCAGCTGGCGCGGGGCAGCCTCGACATCGTCACTCCGAGCTTCGAGATCCCCGACCGCCAGAACTCCTCGTCGGGCGGCTACGTCTTCGAGCGCCGGGGCTTCGTGAGCGGCTTCGGCGCCGTGTCGCGCCCGATCGGCGTCGGCGGCCAGGCCGACTCCGACCAGCCCTTCTCCCAGCCCGGGCGCTACTACATCAAGCTCGCGCTCAAGGACTCCAGCGCGAAGGACCTCTTCAACGCGACCGGCGGCCAGCCCTACCCGGTCGAGCTCGCCGTCGAGGTCCTCGGCCGCCACGGGGCCAACCCCGGCCCGTCGAAGGGCCCGCAGCCGAAGGCGCCCAGCGGACCGACGCCCGCCGGCGTCGCCTCGCCCAACGAGCCGCCCGCCACGGCCCTGCTGGTCCTCGTCGGCGGCGGGCTGGCCGCGCTCGGCTTCGCCGGCGCCGTGGCGCTGCGGCGCAGGAGGGCCTCGTGAAGCGCGCGCTTGCGGCCCTCGCGACCGCGGCACTCGCGCTCCCCGCGCCGGCCCTCGCCCAGGGCGGCGCGGCCAAGCCCGTCGTGGGCGGCGGCTCGTTCAACACCGCACCGCTGCTCGGCGCCCGGGACCTACAGCGACACGGTGGCGGCGGGCGAGACCGTCTACTGGAAGGTGCGCCTCGCCAAGGGCCAGGTGCTGCGGGTCAAGGCCACCGTCGACACGTCGCAGATCCAGACCGATCCGCTCGCCGACGGCTTCGACAAGGGCCTCGCGAACCTCACCTACTTCCTGGACATCTTCAGCCCGCTGCGCGAGCAGCTCAGCGAGGAGAGCGGCGGGACCTACGACGCGGCGTCGGCGCGACTCGAGGGCTCGCCCAGCGCGGGCGCGAAGACGGGCACGGCGACCGGTCCGCGCGTGCTGGGCTTCGAGCAGATCCTGGCCAGCGACTACAACGAGGACAAGTTCCCGGCGCCGGGGGAGTGGTACGTCTCGCTCAACGCGGCCGACACGGCCACCTTCCCCGCGGACGTGCCGGCCGAGCTGCCCGTCGAGCTCGAGGTGGAGGTCATCGGCCAGGCGCAGCCCTCGTCGGCCGACTTCGCCAAGGCGCTGCCCGGCCCGCAGAAGCAGCAGCCGACCTCGCCCGGGACGGCCTCGGGCCCGTCAGCCGCGTTCGCGACCAACGAGCAGCCCGCCGACCCCGCGCTCACCCTCGCGCTCGTCGCCGTCATCGCGCTCCTGGGCGGCCTGGGCCTCGGCGTCCTGGCCATCGGGGTGCTGGGGCTCGGGCGCCGGCGCACGTAGCATCGTCGCCATGGCGCGCACGCCGATCTTCGTCGTCCACAAGCACGCGGCGCGCACGCTGCACTACGACTTCCGCCTCGAGGTCGACGGGGTGCTCAAGTCGTGGGCCGTCCCCAAGGGGCCGTCGACCGACCCGCGCGAGAAGCGCCTGGCGGTCGCCGTGGAGGACCACGCGCTCGACTACGCCGACTTCGAGGGCACGATCGGGGAGAGCAACTACGGCGCGGGCGCGGTCATCGTGTGGGACACCGGCCCCTACCGCAACCGCACCGAGCGCGACGGCGAGGAGGTGCCGATCGCGCGCGCCCTCGCCGACGGGCACGCGGTCGTCGAGCTCGAGGGCCGCAAGCTGCGCGGCCGCTACGCCCTGACGCGCACCGGCGAGCAGCGCGGCCGCGAGCAGTGGCTGCTGGTCAAGGTCCGCGACGACGAGGCAGACGCGCGGCGCAATCCCGTCTCGACGCAGCCCGAGTCGGTGCTCAGCGGGCGCACGATCGAGGACGTCGCCGCCGGCCGCGAGTGAGAGGGCTCCACGAGCGGCCGGCGCTTGTTGTCGAGGGAACGCGCGCCGGCCGCTCACGGAAGGGAGGAGGTGCACACGAGGGAGGAGGATCCCTCCATCGAGCGGTTCCCGCTTCGGACGACGGCCAATCGGCGAGGTCAGGGCGCTGACGCGCGCGGCGCGACGCGCTCAGCCCGAGAGGGCGGGCTCGGCGCCCTGCTCGCGCACCCACTGCCCGATCAGGCCGCGGAAGTGCGCGACGAAGCGCTCGTGCTCGTGGCTGGGGTAGAGCTTGCGCACGGTGTCGACCAGCAGCGCGTCGAGCTCGGGTGACGCGACCCACTCGAGGACCAGCTCGTCGACGTGGGCGAGGCTCGTCGCGCAGAACTCCCGGTAGCGGTCGGCCTCGAAGTAGTCGTCGGCCAGCCGGCGGTAGGCGGCGAGCTTCTCGTCGTAGGTGAGGTCGTCGCGGTCGCCGACGTCGAAGTAGCGGCGCGTGTCGAGGTCGAGCTGCGGGTGCCGGCCGACGACGACGCAGAACGTGCACCACTTCACCAGCGTCTTGATCGCCCACGGGAAGTAGTAGTGCAGGCTCGTGAGGCCGACGTCCGGGCAGGCGTTGGCGTAGTCGATGGGGTAGACCTCGTCGCCGCGCACGAGGCACTCGCAGGAGTTGAACTCCCAGCGGAAGAAGGCGTTGATGAGGCGGCTGATGGAGACGACCTCCGAGCCGACCTCCGGCGTGAGGAAGTCGTGGGACACGGCGTAGCGGTCGTGCAGCGGCTCCTCGGGGCGGAAGCGCATGACCATCGTCTCGGGCCCGATCGACAGCGAGCGCGCGAAGACGTCGTAGCCGTCGATGGCGGCCTGCAGGTGCATGAGCCGCTCGCCCGAGAGGTCATAGGCGCGGTGCAGCTCGGCCTCGTCGCGGACGCGCGTGACGCCGACCCATTGCCCGCCGTCGTAGGGCTTCATGAACAGCGGGTAGCCGACGCGCGCGGCGATCTCGCCGAGGTCGAACGGGCGGTTGTAGCGGGCGGCCGTGTAGGCGAAGCGCGCGTTGTCCGGCGGGCGCTTGAACGGCACGAGGACCGTGCGCGGCACCTTCAGCCCGCAGCGGATCATCGCGCAGTAGGCGGCGTGCTTCTCCATCGACTGGAAGGTGAACGGGCTGTTGAGCAGGTAGACGTCGTCCATCATCGCCACCTTCTTCAGCCACTCGCGCGGGTGGTAGTACCAGTAGGCGAGGCGGTCGACGACCAGCTCGTGGCGCGGCTTGTCGCGCAGGTCGAAGGGCTCGATGGTCAGGCGCTCGACGTCGATGCGGTGGCTCGAGCCGTCCTCGCCCTTGATCGACCCCAGCCGCGAGACGATGGTCTCGAAGGCGGTGGGCCAGTCGTCCTCGGTGCCCAGGAGCAGGCCGATGTGATGGGTGGTGTCGGGCATCAGCAGAAGCGGGGGAGGTGGTGGGCGAGCTGCGCGCGCCAGGAAGGCCAGTCGTGGGCCACGTCGTACCCCCAGAGGTCTAACTCATGACGGATCGCCTTGCGTTCCAGCAGTGCGGCCAGCGCGCGGGTGCTGTCGAGCGCGCCGGTCGTGTCCTCCCACTGCCCCTGGCCGCAGACGAGCAGCACGCTGACCCGCGAGCGCAGCCAGTCGAGGTGCTCGCCGCCGAGGTGCTCGACGTAGTCCATGGGGTTGTGGAAGTAGGCCGCGTCGCCGCGATGGCCCCAGCCGTGCCACTGCGAGGGGTCGTAGCTGCCCGACAGGCACAGCGCCAGCGGGAAGAGGTCGGCGCGGCGCAGCGCGAAGTTCGCCGCGTGGTAGGCGCCCATGCTGCACCCGGCGACGAGGATCTCCTGCGGGCCGGCGAGGTCGGCGTGGATGGCGGGCACGACGCGCTCGACGATCCACGCCTCGTAGGCGTCGTGGGCGCGGGCGCGCGTCCTCGAGCTCGATCGACCGGTTCGACCAGGACGCGCCGTCGTAGGAGTCGACGGTGTAGACCTTCGCGCGGCCCGCCTCGATCAGGTCGGCGACCGCGTCGATCATCCCGGTCCCCTCGAGGTCCCAGGCGCGCCCCTGCTCGGCGGGGAAGAGCAGCACCGGCCGGCCCCAGTGCCCGTAGCCGATGACGGTGCCCGCCCCGCCGATCGACGGCGCCTCGATCTCGACCTGCTCGCGCCTCATCGCCATGCCTCGTGCAGCAGCCGCGTCAGGTGCGGGTCCCACGCGTCGCGCCACGCCGTGAAGTTGTGCAGGTCGCGACCCTCGTCCAGGCCGACCGGATAGCCCTGGGCGGCGAGCGCCCGGGCCATGACGCGGTTGTCGGCGGCGTTCTCCTCCAGGGCGCCGCAGGTCATGGCCACCGGCACCGTCCGCCGCGGCTGCTCGCGCAGCGTCGAGCGCACGAAGCGCACGATCCGCCGGTAGCGCACGAAGCCCGACTCCTGCGCGTCGAAGCGCGGCATGAAGAAGCTGCCCGACTGCAGGAAGAGTCCCGCGAAGCTCTCGGGAAAGCGCCGCTGGGCGTGCAGCATCGCCAGCGCTCCGAGGCTGACCCCGGCGCCCACGGGCCGGCGCACCGAGACCGCGTCGGCGATCGCGGGCAGCACGCGGGTGGCGAGCGTGCGCGCGTACAGCGCGCTCGCCGAGTACCACTGGTCGCGATCGCCCGGCGCGAGGAGCGCGACGCGGTGGCGCGGGAGCGCGCCCGCGGCGATGTGCGCCGCGCTGTAGTCGGTGAGCCGCGCGAGCGAGTCGAGCTCGGGGCCGTCGTGGGCGACGAGCAGCGGCAGCGGCTCGTCGTCGCGCGCGTCCTCGGGGCGCCAGATCGCGACCTCGAGCTCGGCGCCCAGCGCGCTCGAGGAGACGGTCAGGCGGTCGGTGGCGCCGGGCACCCGCTCGGCGCCCAGCCACGCCGGCGCCGTGTAGCCGGCCAGCTCGAGCACGGACTTCTCGCCGAACGCTCCCGGCGCGCGCAGCGGGTTGGCCGGATCGGTCCACTGCTCGTGCCCGCCGTCGGCCCGCTGCACCTCGAGCGCGTACTCGAAGCGATCGAGCGCCGGCGCCGGCATCCGCAGCGTCCAGCCGTCGGCCTCGCGCGCGAAGGGCTCGGCGGCGACCGGGAAGCCGCGATCGGTCGCCAGTCGCACGCCGGCCAGCGCCTCGTCGGGGTCGGGGAGGCGCAGGACGATCGAGTCCCGTTCCACGAGCGGCCCCGTGGCGGCGATCGGCGACGACACCGCCGGCAAGCTAGCGCGGAACGCCCGCTACCAGCGCTATCCGCTGATGGGTCCCGCACTGAGCGGCCGATGGGAGGGGTTCCGGTTCTCCTGGGACCCTGGCGCTGGATGCTGCTCGTCTACGTCCTCTTGGAGGATGAAGACCGGGTGGTCGTGGTCACCGTGCGGGACGGCCGCGCGTCGGCGGCCGCGACCGCGGCGCGCTGAGAGCACGACAATGAGGCGATGCCCTCCGCCCTGACCGTGCGCCTCGTCGGCGGCCCCACCGCCGTGCTCGACTACGCGGGCCTGCGCCTGCTCACCGACCCGACCTTCGACCCGCCGGGCGAGCACGAGGGCGGCCTGACCAAGCTCACCGGACCTGCCGTGGCCCCCGACGACGTCGGCGCGATCGACGCGGTCCTGCTCTCGCACGACCATCACTCCGACAACCTCGACCCCGGCGGCCGCGCCTTCCTGCCCCGGGCCGGGCGCACGCTGACCACGACGGCGGGCGCCGAGCGCCTGGGCGGCAACGCGGTCGGCCTCGAGCCGTGGGCCACGGTCGAGCTCGAGCGCCCGGGCGGCGGCGCCGTCACGATCACCGCGGTTCCCGCGCTGCACGGCCCCGAGGGCAGCGAGCCCGTCACGGGGCCGGTGATCGGCTTCGTGCTCGCCGCCGACGACGCCCCGACGCTCTACGTCAGCGGCGACAACGCCTCGGTCGACGTCGTGCGCGCGATCGTCGAGCGCTCGGGCCCGATCGAGCTCGCGGTCCTCTTCTGCGGCGGCGTCAGCCTGCCCCACCGCTTCGACGGGGCCTACCTCACGCTCTCGGCCGACGCCGCCGCGCAGGCGGCCGGGGTCCTCGGCGCCCGCGCCGTCGTCCCCGTGCACTTCGAGGGCTGGGCGCACTTCACGCAGGGCGCGGCCGAGCTGCGTGCGGCGTTCGCGGCGGCCGGGATCGCCGAGAGGCTCGTGGTGCTCGAGCCGGGCGAAAGTGTCAGCCTCTGAACGCTCCGCGGGAGACTTTGTGGAGCTTTGCCCTCTCCACCGGTGGAAAGCCTCCAGTGCGCTCAAGGTGGCGGGCCCACCTGCCGAGGCGGTCGGTATGGAGGGCTGGGGTGGACCCATCGCCCGGTGGCGCCTGGAGGCGACGCCGGACACGACGCATCGCGACGGCGCGGCCTGGCTGACCAGCGCCCGCGTCCTGACGATCACCGACCGCTGCTGGTGCTGTCGCTCGAAGGTCCGCGGCGTCGTCGGGGTCCTGGTCGAGATGTCGGCCGGCCGGCGCTTCGTTGCCTTCACCGACATCGCGGAGACGCTCGCGGAGTCGGCTGACCCGCGCATGCTCGCGGCGCGCGGCATCGGGGCGCTGCGTCACCGCGACAGCCCCGGGCATCCCCGGCGGCTACATCTCCAACGGCTGCTGGGAGTGCGACGCGCTCATCGGCCGCCTCGCGCTCGACGACATGCTCGACGAGCACCTGCGCAACGGCGGCACGTACGCGCAGCTCGACTGCGGCCTGAGCCTCGAGCTCGAGGTTCCGGCCAACGCCACCTTGCTGGAAAGGGCGGCCTAACCCCCCACCGTCCGCGGCGGCGGGCTCATCCAGCGGGATGAGCCCGCCCGTCGACCTCCTGTGCACGGCGAGGCCGGCCCATCGCTCCGGTGCGATGACTATCGGGGGGGTGGCGGCCCGCGGTCGCTGCCGCGGCTGGTAGCTTCAACGCGCCTTGGCCGCCGGCGCTCCCGAGCTCTCGCGCTTTGCCATCGGCTTCGATCGTCGCGATCGCGAGCGGCTGCATGCGCTCTGGGACGAGGTGATCGACTCCGAGCAATGGTCCGAGGGCGCGATGACCCGCCGCTTCGAAGAGGCGTGGGCCGCCTGGAACGGCGCGGGCGCGATCGCGACGGGGTCCTGGGCGGGCGGCGCGCTGGCGGCGCTCGAGTTCGCCGGCGTGCGCGGTGAGGCCGTGCTGTGTCCCTCGAACACCTTCATGGCCACGCCGCTCGCGATCCTGGCCGCGGGCGGACGGCCGGTCTTCGTCGACTGCAACCGCGAGGACCTGTGCGTCTCGCTGCGCGACTTCGAGGCCAAGCTGCGCCGCGACCGGCCCAAGGCCGCGGTGCTCGTGCACATCGGCGGCCACGTCGCCTTCGAGGTCCAGGAGATCGCCGACCTCTGCGCCGCCGAGGGCGTCTTCCTCGTCGAGGACTGCGCCCATGCGCACGGCGCCCAGTGGCACGGCCGGCGTCCGGGGACGTGGGGCGACGCCGGCGTGTACTCCTTCTACGCGACCAAGACCGTGTCGACGGGAGAGGGCGGCGTGCTCGTGTCGCGTCGCGACGACGTGCTCGAGTTCGCCCGCGCGTACCGCAACTACGGCAAGCCCGACCACCAGGTCGCGGGGCTGAACTTCCGCATGAGCGAGTTCACCGCCGCGCTGGGGCTCGTCCAGACCGAGCGCATGGAGGAGATCGTGGCGGCCAAGAACGCCATGGCCCGCGAGCACCTCGATCCGGTGCACGCCGGGCGCCTGCAGCTGCCCGACGGGATGGTCTCGGGCCTCTACAAGTACATCGTCTTCGACGCCATCGAGCGCTCGACGGGCAAGGTCTACGCCGAGCCGTGCCACCGCATCATGGGCACCGGCGACGATCTGCCCAACAGCGACTGGGTCGGCGAGCACCACTGGTGCGCGCCGCTCTACTACCGCCAGGCCATGAACGGAGCGCACGCATGAGGGTCCTCGTCACCGGCGGGGCCGGCTTCATCGGCTCGCACGTCGTCGATCGCCTGCTCGCGGCCGGCATGGCGCCGCGCATCTTCGACGTGCGCCAGTCCGAGCATCACGCGGCCGACGAGGTGGACTCGGTGCTCGGCGACCTGCTCGACCGCGACGCCCTGCGTGCGGCGATGGACCGCTGCGACGCCGTGGTGCACCTGGCGGCCGCCGCCGATGTCGACGACGTCGCGCTGCGTCCCGCCGAGGCCGAGGCGGTCAACGCACGGGGCACGCTCAACGTCCTGGAGGCCGCGCGCGGCGCGGGCGTCTCGCGCGTGGTCTACGCGAGCACGATCTGGGTCTACGGCAGCGCCACGGGCACCGTCGACGAGGACCACACCGTCGAGCTGCCCGACCACCTCTACACCGCGACCAAGCTCGCGGGGGAGATGTACTGCCGCTCGTACGCGGCGCTCTACGGGCTGGAGTGCACGGTCCTGCGCTTCGGGATCCCCTACGGCCCGCGCGCGCGGCCGGCGGGTGTGATCCCGATCTTCGTGCGCAAGGCGCTGGCCCGCGAGCCGGTGACCATCGCGGGCGAGGGCCTGCAGTCGCGGCGCTTCGTGTATGTGGAGGATCTGGCCGAGGGCGTCGTCCGTGGCCTGGGCCCGCAGGCCGGCGGGCGCGTCTACAACCTCGTGGGCGAGGAGAGCGTCACCGTGCGCGGGATCGCCGACGCTGTCGGGGACCTCCTCGGCGGCGTCGACATCGTCCACACCGCCGCGCGCGCCGCGGACTTCGCCGGCGCCGAGGTGTCGGGCGCCCGTGCCGCCGCGGAGCTCGGCTGGCGCCCTGCCACGTCGTTCTCAGAGGGACTGCGGCGCTATGTCGATTGGCACTGTCGCGCCGTCGCGGCGCCGACGCAAGCGGCGGCGGCGCCCCGAGCCCAGCCGTCGCGCTTCCGGCGCCGCCCGCGTCTGGCGCCCCGGCTCGCGTCGCTCGTGCTGTCGTGGCTGACGGTCTTCGCGGTCGCCGGCGGGCTCGCCGCCTACCTGGCCGCGGTGAGCGCCGTCGGCCTCACGGCCGCGTCCGATCGCACCATCGCCGTGCTCAGCGTCAGCACGCTCGCGGGGTACCTGGCGATGGCGCTCGACGGCCCGCGCAAGGCGCTGTGGACCTTCGCCGGATGGGCGCTGGCCGCCACGGGGCTCGCCCTCGTCTACGTGAGCGAGTTCCGCGAGGTGCTGAACCTGGCGGGTCCGGACGAGTCGAGAGTCCTGCTGGGGCTGGCCGGAGGCGCGCTGGCCATCGCCATCGCCGACGCGGGCCTGCGCCTGCGGCGCACGGGCGAGGAGCGCCTGGCGGCCGACCGGGCCTAGACGGCCGGCGGCCTCAGAGGGCCACGGCCTCGAGGCCCGCCCGCTGCACCGCTTCCAGCACGGCCGGCAGCGCCTGCGCCGTCCGCGTCCACGATCCCGAGGCGCTGTAGGTGTCGGCGTCGTGGAGCAGGATGACGTCGCCGGCGCCGAGGTCGCGCGTCGCGCGTCGCGCGATCGCCTCGGCGGTCGTGCGCGCGCGCCAGTCGCGTCCCCAGCGCGACCACAGCAGGTCGCGCCAGCCGCGGCGGCGCACGAGCGCCAGGCCGGCGATGCTGAAGACGCCGTAGGGCGGGCGATAGAGCGCCGGCGCCAGTCCGGTGGCGTCGGCCACCGTCGCCGCCACGCGCGCGAGGTCGTCGTCCAGCGCCCGGGAGGTCAGGCGCAGCTGGCAGCGGTGACGGTCGCCGTGCAGGGCCACCGCGTGCCCGGCCGCGACGATCTCGCGCGCGAGCGCCGGGTCACGGCGCACCTGCTCGCCCACCAGGAAGAAGGTCGCGCGCGCGCCGCCCCGCTCCAGCGCGGCGAGCACCGCCGGCGTGCCGGCCGGGTGCGGCCCGTCGTCGAAGGTCAGCGCCACGCCCGGCAGGCCGTCGACGCGCGTCGCGATGCGCAGCGCCGCGGCCAGCGCCGGGGCGTGTGCGGCCGCGGCCGGGGCCGACCACGTCGCCGCGGCCGCGCCGACCGCGAAGATGGCGGGACGCATGAGTGGATGGTCGCAGCGATGAGCGCTTCGACGGCCGCCGGCCTCGTGGTGGCCGCGGCGGCGGCCGCCTGCTACGAGACCGGCTACGCCTTCCAGGCGCTGGAGGCGCGTGGAGTGGGCGCGCGCCATGCGCTGCGCGTGTCGCTGATCGGCCAGCTCGTCCGGAACGTCCGCTGGCTCGGCGCCACCGCGCTCTCATTGCTGGGCTGGCCGCTGCAGGTGCTCGCCCTGTCGCTCGCCCCGCTGGCGCTCGTCCAGCCGACCCTCGCCCTCGGCCTGCTGCTCCTGCTCTTCCTCGGCGCGCGCGTGCTCGGCGAGCCCGTCGGGCGCCGCGAGCTGGTCGCGGTCGCGCTCGTGATCGCCGGGATCGCCTGCCTGGCCGTCGCCGCGCCGGACAAGAGCACGGTCACAGGCGGGACCGGGATGATCATCGCCGTGGCGGCCCTCGCCGCTGTGGCGCTGGCGCCCTACGCGCTGCGCCGGCGCCGGGCCGGCCTGCTGGCCGTCGTGTCGACGGGCGCCGCCGACAGCGTGGCCGCGCTCGCGGCGAAGCTCGTGGCCGGCGAGCTGGCCGACGCGCGCTGGGCCGTCGCCATCGCCGTCGCGGCGCTGGCCGCGGCGGCAGGCGCCCTGGCCACCGTGAGCGAGATGTCGGCCCTGCAGCGTCTGCCGGCGACGCGCGTCGCGCCGATCGTCCTGGCCTTCCAGATCGTGGTGCCGGTCGTCGTGGTGGCGGCCGTCGGCGGCGAGGACTGGGGCGCCACGCCCCTGGGAGGCGCCGTTCTCGTCGTCGGGCCTGATCTCCGTCGTCGCCGGGGCGGTCCTGCTGGCCGCGTCGCGGCCCGTGTCGAAGCTCATCGTCCCACCATCGCCAGGATCTCCGCCGCCGCGCTCGGAATCCGCGTGAGCGAGAGGTCCGGCTCGGGGCGATGGGCGAGCGCTCGGCGCAGCGCGGCGTCGAGCTCGGCCCGCGTGGTGGCGACCTCGGCGAGCCCGAAGCGCCGGTAGGCGTGGTTGTTGGCGCGGATGTGCCCGCGCCCCCAGCCGTAGGAGATGACCGGGCAGCCGCGGATGATCGCCTCGAGCACGGTCAGGCCGACGGTCGAGTGGATGAGGGCGTCGGCGGCCGCCAGCCAGTCGCCCATCGCGTCGGTGAAGCCCACCGTGCGCAGGCGGCTCTCGCCCGCGAAGCGCGCCGCGAGGCTCGCGCGCACCTCCTCGATGCGCCCGCACAGACACACCACCGTGGCGCCGTCGACGCGCAGCGCCGCCTCGGCCGCGCCCTCGAGGTCGCCCATCGCCCAGCCGCCGCCCGAGACCACGATGACGGGGCCGTCGGGCGGCAGGTCCAGGGCCCGGCGGGCGTCGGCCCGATCGCGGGGGACGAGGAAGTCCGGCGCCCACATGCCGTTGGCCCACACGATCCGGCTCGCGGGCGCGATGGCCCGCACCTCCTCGATCGACTCGCGGTGGATCACGAGGTGCAGGTCGACGCCGGGGTGCGCCCAGTAGTAGAGGCCCGCGAGGTCGGTGATGGCCGACGCCACCGGCACGTCGAGGCGCCCGTGCTGACGCAGGCGCCCGAGCGCCTCGCTCACGCCGGGGTAGGTGGCGACGACGATGTCGGGCCGCTCGGCGGCGATCAGGGCCAGCAGCCGCCGGCCGCCCAGCGTCTCGAGCAGCCAACCGCCCAGGCGCCGTGTGGGCGCCACCTGCGCGTACAGCCAGTACAGGGCGTCGAAGAACAGCTCGCCGGCCCGCGACTCCATCCGCGCCCCGCCGAGCACGGCGCGATCGATCGGCCAGCCCATGGCGAGCAGCCCGTCCTCGATGCGCACGTGGGTGCCGGGGCGCTCGTGGCGCAGTCCGTCGGCGATGACGCGGGCCGGAAGGTCGTGGCCCTCGCCGATCGACGCCGAGAGGATGAGCACGCGCGGCGCGTCCATCACAGCTCGATGTGGGCGCTCAGGATCACGGTCTGGTCGTCGGGGAGGCCGAACAGCGCGACGGGGTTGGCCGCGTTGCGCGCGATGGCGACGAAGAGCTTCTTGCGCCAGCGCGCCATCCCCGGCGCGTCGGTCGGCACGATCGTGATGCGCGAGAGGAAGTAGGACGCGCGCTCGAGGTCGAGCTCGCCCTCCACGTCCTCGGCCGCCATGCGCAGCGTGGCCGGGACGTCGATCTTGTCCATGAACCCGATGCGCGCGGTCATGTGCGTGATCCCGTCGTCGCGGTAGCCGAGGTCGTCGACGGTCACGCGCTCGTCGAGCGGGACGTGGGGGACCCTCAGCGTCTCGATCGACATGATCACGACGCACGCGTGGATCGTGTGGTTGTGCTCGACGTTGGCCCGCAGCGCCAGCGGCGTGGTCTCGATGTTCGCGTTGAGGAAGATGCCGGTCGCCGGTGCGCGGTAGACCGGCGGCTGCATCTCCCGGATCTCCTCGACGAACGCGCGCAGCGGGCCTTCCTCCTCGGTCCGGTTGCGCGTGACGATCTCGCGGCCGCGCTGCCACGTCGTCAGCACGACGAAGATCACGAGCGCGATCGAGAGCGGGAACCAGCCGCCGTGCAGGACCTTGGTCAGGTTGGCCGACAGGAAGGTCAGGTCCACGGTGAGGAAGAGCGTGGCGCCGGCCACCGACAGCCACAGCGGCTTGTGCCACAGGTGGCGCACGACGACGAAGAACAGCAGCGTGTCGATGGCCAGGGTGCCGGTGACCGCGATGCCATAGGCCGAGGCCAGCGCCGCCGACGAGCCGAAGCCCACGACGAGGGCGACGACGGCGACGAAGATGCCCCAGTTGACGGCGGGCACGTAGACCTGGCCGACCTCCCGGTGGGAGGTGTGGCGGATGGTCAGCCGCGGCAGGAAGCCGAGCTGCACGGCCTGGCGGGTGACCGAGAAGGCCCCGGAGATGACGGCCTGCGAGGCGATGACCGTCGCCGCCGTGGCGGCGAGGACCATCGGGATCCGCGCCCAGTGCGGGAAGAGCAGGAAGAAGGGGTTGTCGATGGCGCGCGGCGTGTCGAGGATCAGCGCCCCCTGGCCCATGTAGTTGAGGATCAGGGCCGGGAAGACGATGGCGAACCACGCGCGCCTGATCGGGGGGCGCCCGAAGTGGCCCATGTCCGCGTACAGGGCCTCGGCCCCGGTGACGGTGAGCACGACCGAGCCCAGGGCGATGAAGGCCACGTGGCCGTGGTCGACCAGGAAGCTGATCCCGTACGAGGGCGAGATCGCGCGCAGGATCCCGGGGTGGGCGACGACCTTGCCCAGGCCGGCCAGCGCGAGGAGCGCGAACCAGATCCCCATGACCGGTCCGAACGCCCGCCCGACCGCGCCGGTCCCGTAGCGCTGGACGGCGAAGAGCACCGTGAGGATGACGAGCGTGATCGGGATGACGAGGTCCTTCAGCGAGGGCGCCGCCACCTCGAGGCCCTCGACCGCCGAGAGGACCGAGATCGCCGGCGTGATCATCCCGTCGCCGTAGAACAGCGAAGCGCCGAAGATCCCGAGCGCGACCAGCGCGGCCTTGGCCGAGCGACGCTGGAGGCGCACGCCGCGCTGGATGAGCGCGATGAGGGCCATGATCCCGCCCTCGCCCTCGTTGTCGGCGCGCATGATGAAGGTCACGTACTTGATCGAGACGATGATCGTGATCGTCCAGAAGACGAGCGAGATCACGCCGTAGACGCCGTCCTGGGTGGCGCGCACGGCGTGGTGGTCGGCGGCGAAGACCGTCTGCAGCGCGTAGAGCGGGCTCGTCCCGATGTCGCCGAAGACGACGCCGAGCGCGCCGAACGTCAGTGCGGCCATGCCCGTCTTCGCGCCCGGCCGCCGCGCGGCGCGCGGTGGGGGCGGCGCCTCCGCCGGGGGGTCCACCGACTCGCCGGGCGTGAGCGACGCGGGGTCGACGTCCGTCATCGGTCCCGGAAGCTACCCGCATCCCATAGGCTCGGGCCGTCTGGTCTGACCGGCGAACGAGGGAGGGACGGATGGCGACGACGACGGCGTTGGCGAGCGAGGTCGCACCGGAGGAGGTCGGGCTGGACCCCGGGCGCCTCGGGCGGCTCGACGCCTATCTCGACGGCTTCGTGGACAGCGGGCGCCACAAGGGATCGCTGCTGGTCATCACGCGCGGCGGGCGGATCGCCCACGTGTCGCACCGCGGTCAGCGCGACGCCGAGGCGGGGCTGCCGGTGGAGCCCGACACGATCTGGCGCATCTACTCGATGACCAAGCCGATCACCTCGGTCGCGGCGATGATGCTCTACGAGGAGGGCGCGCTCTCGCTCTTCGATCCGGTGGCGAAGTTCATCCCGTCCTTCGAGGACCTGCGCGTCTACCGCCACGGGATGGCGGCGGCGCCCGTCACGGTGCGGGCGGCGGAGACGATGCTCGTCTGGCACCTGCTGACGCACACCTCCGGGCTCACCTATGGCTTCCAGCAGGCCAACGCCGTCGACGAGGCCTATCGCGCGGCAGGCTTCTTCCTGGACCCGCCGCCCGAGCACGACCTGGCCTCCGCCTGCGACGTGTGGGCCGGGCTGCCGCTGCTGTTCGAGCCGGGCGCCGAGTGGAACTACTCGGTGTCGGCCGACGTGGTCGGGAGGATCGTCGAGATCGTCTCCGGGCAGTCGCTGGCCGAGTTCTTCGCGCAGCGCATCTTCGAGCCGCTGGGCATGACCGACACGGGCTTCTCGGTCTCCGAGGCCGACCGCCCGCGGATGACCGCGCTCTACGCCCACGACCCCGCGACCGCCACCGCGGTCCCGTACCCCGGGGTCGACGTCATCTCGGCCGAGCGGCCGAAGCTGCTCGCCGGCGGGCACGGCCTGGCCTCGACGGCCTCCGACTACCACCGCTTCACCCAGATGCTGCTGCGCCGCGGCGAGCTCGACGGCGCGCGCCTGCTGGCGCCGCGCACGGTCGACCTGATGACCGCCAACCACCTGCCGGGCAACGCGACGCTCACCGAGTTCGGGCGCCCGCTGCTCGACCTCGTCGTCAACGAGGGCTACGGCTTCGGGCTCGGGCTCTCCCCGCTCGTCGACCCGATCGCGGCCAAGACGCTGTCGGCGGCCGGCGAGTACCGCTGGGAGGGCGCCGCGGGGACCGCGTTCTGGGTCGATCCCGCGGCGGACATGACGGTGCTCTTCTTCACCCAGGTGCTCTTCGGCTCAGACGACGTCTGGATGGGGATGCGCCCGCTGGTCTACCAGGCGCTCGTC
>CAWFMR010000025.1:0-159059 GCA_963816845.1 uncultured Actinomycetes bacterium
CGTCCCCTCGACCACGTAGCGCAGGATCTCGACCACCTGCTCGGGCTCGCGCGCGACGGCGAGCGCGGCGCGGTCGACCTCCTTGAGCGCGTGGTCGTGCTCGGGCGGGTGCAGCGTCACGAGCGCCTTGCCCAGCGCCGCCGCGTAGCCGGCGTCGAAGGCCGCGTTCCACTGGCGGTACTGCTCGCCGAAGCGCACGACGACCACGTCGGCGCGCTCGAGCAGCGTGCGCGTGCGGATGGCGTTGACGCCCGCGCCCACGTGGTCGTGCCAGAACTTCTCGCTCTGCGCGCCGAGGATGGCGGCGCCGCAGTCGTCGCTGGCGGCGTGGTCGGTCACGGGGCCGGTGAAGGCGACGTCCAGGCCGGCCGCGTCGGCGCCGTCGACGATGCGCTCGCGCCAATCGGTGTGGATCTCGCCGGAGAGGTAGACCTGCCAGGGCATGGCGGCGGATCCTACGACTCGCGCTCCTTGAGCACGCGGCGCAGGATCTTGCCCGAGGGCGACTTCGGGATCTCGTCGACGACCTCGAGCGCGCGCAGGCGCTTGTAGGGCGCCACGCGCTCGGCGACGAAGGCCATGATCTCCTCTTCGGTGGCCTCGCCGCAGAGCGCCACGAAGGCCTTGGGCACCTCGCCGGCCTCCTACGTCGGGGCGCCCCACCACCGCTGCCTCGGCGACGGCCGGGTGCTCGACGAGCACCGCCTCGAGCTCGGCCGGCGCCACCTGGTAGCCCTTGTACTTGATGAGCTCCTTGACGCGGTCGACGAGCACGACGTAGCCGTCGTCGTCGGCGCGGCCCACGTCGCCGGTGTGCAGCCAGCCGTCGGCGTCCACCGTGGCGGCGGTCGCCTCGGGGTCGTCGAGGTAGCCGCGCATGACCTGCGGCCCGCGCACGCACACCTCGCCCTCCTCGCCGGCGCCGAGCTCCGCGCCGGTGGCGACGTCGACGATCCGGCACTCGGTGCTGGGCACCGGCGGGCCGATCGAGCCGAGCCGGTGGCGCTCGGGATCGAGCGGCGTGACGTGCGTGACGGGGCTCGACTCGGTCATGCCGTAGCCCTGCACCACGGGGCAGCCGATGCGCGTCGCAGCGGCCTCCTGCAGCTCGGCGCTCAGCGGCGCGGCGCCCGAGTTCACGAGCGTCAGGCTCGACAGGTCGAAGCGCTCGACGAGCGGGCTCTTGGCCAGGGCGAGGACGATGGGCGGGACGAGGTGCGCCTTGGTGGCGCCGTGCTCCTCGACGAGACCGAGGAACCCCTCGAGGTCGAAGCGCGGCATCGTGACGAGCGTCGCGCCGTTGCGCAGGACCGCGTTCATGACGACGCTGAGGCCGTAGATGTGGAAGAGCGGCAGGACGCCGACGAGCGTGTCGTCGGCCGTCACCGGCTGCTGGGCCGTCGACTGCAGGATGTTGGCCACCAGGTTGCGGTGGGTGAGCATCACGCCCTTGGGCAGGCCCGTGGTCCCGCTCGAGTACGGCAGTGCGACGAGGTCGTCGGGACCGGCTGGGGCATCGGGGGCCGCGGTGCGATCGCCGTCGAGCAGCGCGGAGAACGGCGTCGCGCCGTCCGCCTCGCCGAAGACGTAGAGCTCCTGGACGCCGGCGCGAACCGCGGCCTCGCGCGCGCGGTCGAGGACCTCGGCCCCGCTGATCAGCGCGCGCGCCCCGGCGTGCTCGAGCTGGAAGGCCAGCTCGTCGACCGTGTAGATCGGGTTGATCGTCGTGCAGACCGCGCCGAGGGCCGCGATGGCGTGGAAGGCGATCGCGTAGTCGGGCGCGTTGGGGGCATAGAGGGCGACGACGTCGCCCTTGGCGATGCCGCGTGCGGCGAGGCCGCCGGCGGCGGCGCGGATGGCGCGCGCGGCCTGCGGCGTGGGTGTAGGCGGCACCGGTCGCGCCGTCGATCAACGCGGGCTTCTCGCCGTAGCCGTCGGAGTGCTCGAGCACGAAGTCGGTCAGCGCGACCGACGGGATCTCGATGTCGGGGTACGGGCTCGTGAAGATCATGTGGGAGGCTCCCTACCCGCCATGGCCACCGATTTCTATCTCCTCGACGAGCGCCTGACCGACGAGGAGCGCGCGATCCGCGATCGTCTGCGCGCGTTCTGCGATCGCGAGGTCACGCCGATCATCAACGGCTACTGGGAACGCGCCGAGTTCCCGTTCGAGCTCGTCCCGAAGATCGCCGAGCTCGGGTTGGCCGGCGGCGTGATCGACGGCTACGGATGTCCGGGCATGAGCGCCACCGCCGCCGGCCTCGTGAGCATGGAGTGGGCGCGGGCCGACGGCAGCATCGGGACCTTCTTCGGCGTGCACTCGAACCTCGCCATGCAGACGATCCACCTGCTCGGGTCCGAGGAGCAGCGCGAGCGCTGGCTTGGGCGCATGGCCGCGCTCGAGGCGATCGGCGCCTTCGGCCTCACCGAGCCCGATCACGGCTCCGACGCGGTCGCGCTGGAGACGAGCGCGCGCCGCGACGGCGACGAGTTCGTCCTCGACGGCGCCAAGAAGTGGATCGGCAACGCGTCGTTCGCCGACGTCACGATCATCTGGGCCCGCGGCGAGGACGGCCAGGTCGGCGGCTACCTCGTCGAGAAGGGCGCGCCGGGCTTCCACACCGAGGTCATCACCGGCAAGACGTCTCTGCGCGCCGTGTGGCAGGCCGAGATCACCCTGGACGGCGTGCGGGTCCCGGCCTCGAGCAGGCTGCCGGGCTGCCGCTCGTTCCGCGACGTCGCCCGCGTGCTGACCCTCACGCGCTACACCGTGGCGTGGCGCGCGCTCGGCGTCGCGCTCGCCGCCTACGAGGCCGCGCTGGCCTACGCCAAGGAGCGCGAGCAGTTCGGGCACCCGCTGGCCTCCTTCCAGCTCGTGCAGGACAAGCTCAGCCGCATGGTGGGCGAGATCACCGCCATGCAGCTGCTGTGCCTGCGCCTCAGCGAGCTGGCGGGCGACGAGCGCCTGACCCCGGGGATGGCCTCGCTGGCCAAGATGAACCACGCGGCCAAGGCGCGCGCGATCGTGGCCGACGCGCGCGACATCCTCGGCGGCAACGGGATCCTGCTCGAGCACCACGTGGCGCGCCACCACGCCGACATGGAGGCGGTCTTCACCTTCGAGGGCACCGACAGCATCCAGTCGCTCATCGTCGGGCGCGAGCTCACCGGGATCCAGGCCATCGCTCCGCCGCGCGGGGGCGGCTGATGGCCGGTCCCGAGGATCTCGATCTCCTGGCGGCCTCGCTGCGGGCCGACGCCGGCGACCTCGACGCCTTCGTCGAGGCGCTCGCGGTCAAGCTCGAGGCGGCGCTGCCCGACCAGGTCGTCGTCGAGCGCGGGGGCGGCCTGTTCGGAGGGCGCAAGCGCGTGCGCCGCATCGAGGTCACGCTGGGCGACCAGCGCTACGAGGCCGAGCCCGAGCGGGGGCGCGTGACGTGCCGCCGGCGCTCGGTCGTGCGCGGGATCGCGCTGAAGACCCAGGAGCTCGACCTCGATGCCTGGATCGCGGCGCTCTCGCAGGACCTCGTCGAGGAGGCCGACCGCAGCGAGCGCGGGCGCCAGGCGCTGGCGCGCCTGCTGGAGGGCTGATGGCGCGGCCCTTCAGCTCCGATCTGAGCGTGGCCGAGGCCTTCGTGGTCCGCGAGGCCGGCTTCGCGCCGATCGCGCAGGTCATGGGCAGCTGCTTCTACCAGGTGGGCTGGCAGTCGATGCCGTGGGGGCAGCTCGGGTGGACGGGGTCGATGCGCGAGGGCGAGACGTTCGAGCTCGAGACCCAGACCGCGGCGTGGAACGACGCGCGCTCGCTCGCCCTCGGCCGCCTGCGCGACGAGGCGGTCGCCGCCGGGGCCGACGCGGTGGTCGGCCTGCGCCTGAAGCGCGGCGGCTACGACTGGGCCGCCGGCCTGGTCGAGTTCGTGGCCATCGGCACCGCGGTGCGCTCCGAGCGCTACGAGATCGAGGACGCGCCGGTGCTCTCGCACCTCTCCGGCCAGGACTTCGCCAAGCTCGTGCGCCACGGCTTCTGGCCGGTCGGGCTCGTCGCGGGCTCGACCGTCGCCTACGCGGTCGCCGGCTACGGCGCAGCAGGCGCGCTCGTCGGGGCTCTTCTCGGGGCGCCAGAACCAGGAGCTGCCCGACTACACGCGCGGCATGTACGACGCCCGGGCGCTCGCGATGGAGCGGCTCACGCACGAGGCCCACCGGCTCCACGCCCACGGCGTCGTCGGGGTCACCATCGACCGCAGCGAGCAGACGCGCGACCGCGACGCCGGCGGGATGACGTACCGCGACCTGATCATCGAGCTGCACGTGCTCGGCACCGCGATCGTCGAGGTGCGCCACGACGCGCCGCCGCCGGCGAAGTACATCGCCCTACCCCTGAACCGGGAGGTCCCATGAGCGACGAGCAGGAGCCCTACGACCCCACCTCGATGGCCGGCGTGCCCGAGCACGGGCGCGAGCGCCTGGAGCGGATGCGCGAACGCTCGCTGTTCACCAGCGACCTGTCGGTCAACGAGTTCCTGCTCGTGCGCGCCGCCGGCTTCGAGCCGCTGGGGCTCGTCGTCGGGACCTCGATCTACCACATCGGCTTCCAGATGGGGGCGTGGAGCCGCAACCAGGAGATGGACGTCCTCACCCAGGCGATGTACCACGCGCGCGAGCTCGCGATGACGCGCATGGAGGAGGAGGCCGACCAGCTCGGCGCCGACGGGATCGTGGCCGTCCGCCTCGAGGTCAGCCGGCGGGCGTGGGGCAACGACCTCGCCGAGTTCGTGGCCATCGGCACCGCCGTGCGCCACCGCGAGGGCGAGCTGCACCGCGCCCCCAACGGCCGGCCCTTCACCAGCGACCTCTCGGGCCAGGACTTCTACACGCTGCTCTCCGCCGGCTACCGGCCGGTCGGCATGGTCATGGGGACCTGCGTCTACCACGTCGCCCACCAGGGCCTGCGGACGTGGATGCGCCGCGTCGGGCGCAACGTCGAGATGCCCAACTTCACCCAGGCGCTCTACGACGCGCGCGAGCTGGCCATGGAGCGCATGCAGGCCGAGGCCGAGGCGCTCGAGGCCGAGGGCGTCGTCGGCGTCCAGCTGGTCGAGGGCAACCACGGCTGGAGCGCGCACGTCCTCGAGTACTTCTCGGTCGGCACGGCGGTGATCCCGACCAGCGACACGCACGAGATCCCGCCGCCGACGCTCACGCTCAGCCTCAACGACTCGCGCCAGGACCGCCTGACGGGCTTCTGAGCGCCGCGACGGCGTCGAACGTCGGTCGTCACCCGTGATAGCGCGGCCAGGACCGACGTTCGACCTCGCGCCCTACACGACGCTGCGCAGGTGGCGGAAGGGCTTGCCGCCGCGCAGCTCGCGCACCACGCCGTCGACCATCCCGTCGCTCTCGTACGTGCGCCCGTCGGTCACCGCCGCGATGAGGCCGCGCTTGCGGTGGATGAGGCGGGCCATGGTCTCGTCGATCGTGTCGGCCGCGAGCAGGTACCACGCCGTGACCGCGTCGCGCTGGCCGATGCGGTGCAGGCGGTCCTCGGCCTGGTCGTGCATGGCCGGCGTCCACTCGAGCTCGAGGAAGGCGACGTTCGAGGCGCGCGTGAGCGTGATCCCCTGGGCGGCGACGCGCGTCGCGCACACGATGAGCTGCGGGCCGTCGGGGTCCTGGAAGGCGCGGACGGACTCGTCGCGGTCTGGGACCTTGTCGCGGCCCAGCAGGTGCAGGGCGTGCGGGAAGCGCTCCATGACCGCCTCCTGGACCTCGATGTGGCGCGCGAAGACCACGAGCGGCTCGCCCGAGGCGAGGAAGTCGTGGATCCAGGCCAGCGCGGCGTGGAGCTTGCCGCGGGCGGCCAGGCGCTGCAGCGTGCCCAGCTGGGCCAGGCGCTCGGCGCGCAGCGTCGCGGCGATGCGGGCATTGAGCTCGCGCAGGTCCAGCGGCTGCTCGCGCAGCCAGGCGATGACGTCGTTCTCCGCCAGCCGGTACTCGCGCTCGTTGTCGAGCGCGACGGGCACGACGACCTGGCGCTTGGCCGGCAGCTGGGGGAGGACCTCGGACTTCAGCCGGCGCACGAAGCAGCGCCGGCGCAGGTGCCAGTGCAGGCGCTCCTCGGAGAGCTGGCCGCGGAACTGGCGGGAGAAGCGCGCGCCCGAGCCGAAGTCCTCCAGGCGCCCGATGACGCGCAGCTGGCTGATGAGCTCCTCGGCGTGGTTGAGCACCGGCGTGCCGGTCAGGGCCAGGCGCAGGCCGTCGGGCACGACGGTCTCGGCCAGGCGCCGCACCGCCTGGGTGCGCTTGGCCTGCGGGTTCTTGCACAGGTGCGACTCGTCGACGACGAGCGCGCGCGGGCGCATGCGGCCGAGCGTCTCGCGGTGGGCGGCCACGACCTCGTAGTTGAGGATGGTGATCTCGGCCGTCGGCGGGACGGGCATCCGGCCCTGGATGACCGCGACCGAGCGGTGCGGCAGCCAGCGGCCGGCCTCGCGCTCCCAGTTGAGCTTCAGCGAGGCGGGGCAGACGACGACGGCGGGATAGGCGTCGTCGGCCTCGAGCGCCGCCAGCGCCTCGACCGTCTTGCCCAGGCCCTGCTCGTCGGCCAGGAAGGCGCGCCGGGCGCGCAGCGCGTAGCGCACGCCCGCCCACTGGAAGGGCGCGAGCTCGCCCCCGAGCACGGCGGCGGTCTCCGCGATCGGCTCGCCGCTCGTCGCGCGCGAGGCGCGGATCTCGCTGAGCGCCTCGTCGTGCTCGGCGCGCAGCTCCGCGAGCGTCTCCTTCGCCGACCCGTCGATCGCGACGTCGTGCAGGGCCAGGAAGGCGTCGAGCGCCTCGACGATCCACGGGTCGATGGGCAGCGAGTGACCCGGCCCGACGGCGCCCGGCAGCGCGTCGAAGGCGCCGGCGACGTCGGGGTCCCAGAGCACGTCGAGGCGCAGGAAGGTCCCGTCGACGGTCTCGCTCACGGTCAGCCGCGCCCCCGGCGGATCCTCGCCGCGCTCCAGCGAGGCGATGATGCGGCGCGCGGCGGCGTCCATGCGCGTGCCGCCGCGCGAGATCGGCCAGCGCCTCGGCGCCCGGCCTGCGGTCAGCGGCGCCAGCAGGGCGCCGTCCTCGCGCTCGATGGCGCCCTCGAGCAGCGCCTCGGGCACCGTCCCCGCGCGCGTGCGCAGGACCCACCAGCCCCGGCCGTCGTGGCGCGTGGTGGTCACGATGCCGACCCAGCGGCGCTCGATGGCGGCCAGCCAGGCGTCGACCTGCGCGCTGGTGGTCAGCTCCGGGAAGCGATCGAGCACCTCGGCGACGTGGACCCCGGCCCAGTCGTCCACGGGCGCCCACCACTCGCGCGTGTCCCAGTCGAAGCGCCGCTGCGGGATGCTCCGCACGGAGGCGACGATGTGCGGGTCGTAGGGGAAGGAGAGGACGACGATCGACCGGCCGTCGGGGCCACGCCGCAACTCGACGTTGGGGCGTTCCTCGACGAGCTCCATCCTCCTCCACGGTAGCGCCTATGCGGGCTCACGCCGCGGCGCGCAGCACCCGCCAGCGCCCCGAGCGGGTCACGACGTCGGTCCGCACGCCCCGGGGCAGCGCCGGGCGGGGGCCGGCCAGCCGCGCCGGGGCGCGGAACACGAGCGCCGGCGGCGCCCAGTGCGGGTGCCGGCGCGACGAGGACCAGGTCGCCTGCACGCCCGACAGCGGCACGTCGAGCTCCCAGGCCAGCGCCGTCTGCAGCCACGGGTTGATCGCGGGGCGCCCGGCGCGCAGCACGGCGGCGCGGCCGCCGGCGCGGTCGATCGCGCGCACCAGCTCGTCGCGCTGATTCGCCTGGCTGCGCGCGACGCTGAGCATGCGGGCGTCCTCGCGGGCGCGCAGCAGCGCGGGCACGAGCGCCAGGACGGCGACCGCGACCCCCACCGCGATCCGCGCGCGACGCTCGCGGACGGCGTCGAGCAGCCACACGAGCCCGACGCCGGCCACGACGCACAGCGCCGCCGCGGGGGCCGCGAGGTAGCGCCGGGTCCCGGTGAAGCCGACCTCGGCCATGATCGCCACCACCGCGATCCAGCCGAGCGCCAGCCCGGCGAGCGACAGCACCGGGCGATCGCGGCGGCGCGCCGCGAGGGCCACCCCGACCGCGGCCAGGATCAGCGTGGGGACGATGACCGCGTCCGCGGCGCGGCGCACCACCTCGAGCGCCGGCACCTTGGCGTTGGCGGCGCTGCCCTCGGTGGCCGAGGTCGCGGTCGAGCTGGCGTGCAGCGGGTCGCCGGAGCCGATCCAGTCCAGGCCGAGCCAGAGCGCCGGGGGCAGGACCACGGCGGCCGCGACGAGCGGGCGCAGGCCCGGTTCGCGCAGCCACACGAAGACGCCGTAGGCGCCGAGCAGGACCCACGCCTCGGGCCGGATCAGCCCGGCCAGCGCGACGAGCACGAGCGCCCAGTCGCGGCGCCCGGCGAGATGGCGGTCGGCGGCGCCGAGCGTGAGCGCGATGAGCACGGGCTCGGCGGAGCCGAGCAGGGCGGTGCGGTAGAGGTCGGCGCTCAGCGCGAGGCTGAGCGCGGCGACCGCCCCGGCCAGCGGCCCGGCCAGGCGCGAGCCGAGCCGGTAGGCGAGCAGGAGCGAGAGCACCGCGGCCGCGCGCATGAGCCCCATCCACACCACCGGCGTCGCGGCGCCGAGGACCGACAGCGGCGCGAGGGCCAGGACCGGCAGCGGCTTGAACGACGGGCCGGCGGTCGTGGCCAGGTCGAGATGCGCGAGCTGGCGCCCCCACACCGTCCACGCCCACGCGTCGTAGCCGAGCGTGGCCGGCACGAGCAGCGTCGCCGCGCCGAGCACCACGGCGACGCCGAGCGCGGCGGGCCAGCGGCCGCGCGGCGTCCTGACACGGCTCGGCTGCACGTCGACAGCGGACATGACCGGTCGGACGCTACCCGCCCGTGGGGTACAAGATGACCATGCCGGTCGCCGTCCTCATGGCGCTCGTCGCCCTCGCCGCGGCTCCGCACCACCACGCCCGGCTCGCCCCCTCGAGCTTCGATCCCCTGCAGGTCAGGGGCACGGGCTTCCGCGCCTACGAGCGCGTGCGCGTGACGGTCACGCCGTCGGCCGGCGATGCGATCTCGCACCGCGTGCGCGCAACGCGCCGCGGTGGCTTCGTCGTCTCGTTCGCGGGCATCGAGGCGTGCGGTGGCATCGAAGGCGTGGCCGCCGGCAGTCGCGGCAGCCACGCCTCATTTCAGTCCTCCAGCCTGACCTGCTAGCCCTGCGCCGACGAGTTGGCGCCGAAGGCCTGCACCTCGGCCACGCGCACGAACCGCGTCGAGGCCGGCCCGGCCGCGTTGCAGTCGGTCGCGTTGTTGGGGTCGGCGTCCTGCTCGCCCTGGTAGGCCGGCCCGCCGGTGCACTGGCTGTTGCGCACGACGATCCGCAGATGCGTCGCCTTCACCGGCGAGAAGGTGAAGTTGCGCAGCAGCATCATCGGCGCCACCGGGCGCGGCGCGTCGGCCGGGAAGGCGTCCGATGCGCTGGCGTAGGCCCGCTGGTAGCTGTCGTCCTGCGAGCAGTCCGCGGCCTGGTCGTTGCACGTCCAGATCTCGAACTGGCGCAGCGCCGTGAAGCGGTTCTGCGACACGTCCGCGCGCGTGTTGGGGTCGAAGACCGGCCCGATCAGCGCGCTGACCTGGACGTGGCGGATCGTCTGCGGGCGCGAGCCCGCGAGGTCGATCGTCGCCTGCCGGCCGTCGACGTTCCACGCCCCGTCGGCGCCCTGGGTCGCCGCCGCCTGCCAGTCGCTGGCCTCCGAGTCGTCGATGAGGTTCTTGAGCACCGTCGGTGCCGGCTGCACCACCGTGCCCGCGGGGTTGGTGAACGGCGCGGCGTCGCCCGTGGCCTGCGCGCCCTGCGTCGTCGACGCGAAGTTGGGCGCGAAGCGCAGGGTGATCGTCGGGTTGTTGTTCGCCTTGAACGTCTTGCGGAAGCGCACCGCGCCGTAGCCCGGGGCGGTGGCGATGAACTCGTAGGTCCCGGGGGCGAACGTCGCCTTCTCGTCGAGGTTGTTCGCGCTCGCCGTGCTCGGGGCGTTGGTCGCCGGGTCGGTGTCGGCGATCGGCGAGACGCGCGCCTCGTAGTGGCCCACGTAGATGCGCGCCTTGACCGCCGGGTTGCCGGTCTCGGTGCTCGTGGCCGCGAAGGTCACGTTGGCGTTGGCCTGACCCGGCGCCTCGAAGTCCGGCAGCGGGTTGGTGTCGGACTCCACGCCGGCCGTGCGGCCGCTGCCGTTGGTCTGCGAGGCGAAGCGGCCGAGGCCGCGGCGCGCGAACGCCGCCCAGATCTCGGGCTGGTCGGCGCCGCCGAAGCGCGCCTGGTCGGCGGCCAGGATCGCGTTGCGCGCGTCGACCATCGACGGCGCGCTCTGCATGAGCAGGAACGAATCGAACGCGAGCTGGATCCAGCGGCGGTTGCCCGGGCACTGGGCGACCGGCACCTGGCCGAGCGCGCACTGCTTCTGCAGCGCCGCGTCGGACTCCGGGAACTGGCCGTTGTACTTCGCCGCCAGCGCCCTGCGCAGCTCGAAGTTGATGGCCACCCAGATCTCGCCGTCGGCGTGGACCTCCGGGCCCGTCACGTCGTAGCCGACGTCGCTGAAGTTCAGCGGGTCGACCTGCGGGTAGATCCGCGGCTCCGGGAAGGCGCCGGTGTAGGGGAAGTTCGGCGCGTAGTTGCGGATGCCGCGCAGCTTGTTGCCGGTCACGTAGGTGCCGGTCGCGTAGCGGTTCTCGTCGCCCGTGGGCACGAGGCCGAACTCGTTGAGCTCCTCGATCGAGAACAGGTCGCCCGAGGCCTCGCCCATGGCGCCGGCCTGGAAGCCGGTGCGGTTCGAGCCCTTGCCGATCGTGCGGTTCTCGATCATGTGGGTGTACTCGTGGCCGATGACGCCGGCGTCGAAGTCGCCGTCGACGCAGGGCGGGTAGAAGGCGCCCGCGACCGGCTGCCACAGGTACATGTTGGTGATCGACGACGACCCGTCGGGCAGCGTCGACATGTTCGCGTTGTTGCGCGAGCTGGCGTAGACGTTCGGCGGGGCGGTCGCCGCGCCGGCCTGGACGTCGCCGACCACCGGGTCGTTCTCGCGGAACGACTCGGTGAGGCCGAAGTTCGACTCCTGGGAGTTGAAGTTGTCCTCGGTGAAGCCGAGCAGGTAGGCGAAGTCGTGCATGCGGTTGTGGACCGTGAAGAGGTTCACCGCCGCCGCGGCGACGTCGAAGCTCTTGCCGACCTGGAAGTTCGCGCCGTAGGGCGTGCCGGGGTCGCAGTCCTTGGTGAACCACTCGTTGGTCCACGGGAAGGTGTAGTCGCGGGTCGTGCTGACCGGGTGGAACTGGTTGGGCCCGGGCTGGCCGCCGTCCTGCCACGACTCCGCCGAGCGCGCGTTGTTGCCCGCGGTCGTGAAGGTGGGGGCGTTGGCGTGCGGGCTGAAGTCCCACGGCGAGCGCGACGCGAGGTTGCCGACGACCATGTCGCAGTCCGACGGCGTCGTGCTCTGCTTCCAGCACATGTTCGCGCGCGTGTCCGTGCTCGGGTTGTTCCACGGATCGGAGGGCAGCGGGTTGAGCGGCGGGTTGGCCGGGTTCGCGCGCCAGCGCGCGGTGTAGGGCGCGGGAGGCGCGCTCGTGTCGAAGCTGATCGTGCCCGTGTAGGTGCGGGGCTCGACCGGCGGCTGGCCGTCCTTGAACTCGCAGAGCTGGACGAAGTAGTCGCCGGCGGGCACGCCGCCGTCGGGCGCGTAGCGGATGCGCTCGGGCGTGCGGACGGTGTCGGCCTCGGCCACCTCGGTCGTGCCGTTGAAGAGCTTGAGGACGATGTCGTTGGAGACGCTGTCGGCGTTGGCCGACACGTCGATCGCGCGGACGCCGTCGCCGGCGGCCACCGTGAACGGGCCCTTCTGCGTGTCGCAGCCGCCGTCCTCCGGCGGGAGCGTGCCGTTGATCTGGGTGGTCGGCGGCGCCGCGGCGGCCGTGTCGCCCTCGCTGTCGACGAGGCTCTCGCGCGCGAGGACCGTGCCGCTGCGCGCGTCGACGAAGACGCGGTACGCGGTCGGGTCGGCAGCCTGGGTGTCGAGCACGAGCGTCTCGTAGGCCGGGACGTAGCCGTGCGAGACGGTCGGGAAGGCCACCTGGCGGGCCTGCTGCACGTCGCCCAGGCCGGCGACGCGCAGGCCCTTCCAGCCGTGGCCGAGGGCGGCCTTGCCGCGCAGGCGCGCGATCTGCGCCAGCGACTTGACGCGCCCGACGCTCGCGGCGGCCGCCTGCCAGGCCTGGCCGTCGCGCAGCTGGGCCTTGCCGTCCAGCGTCCGGTCGCCGTTGAGCGACGACGACGCCGAGACGACCTTCCAGGCGCTGCCGGCCTTGGTGACGCCGATGGTGACCATGCCGCCGCCGGAGGCCGCGAGCCCATCGATCGTCTGGCGCAGGGTGACGGCATGGGTGGCGCCGCCGGCGAGCGCGTTGTCGCTGACCAGCGCCAGGCCCTGGGTCGAGCTCAGGCGGAAGAGCGAGCGATTGCTCGACAGCCATGCGCGGGCGGCGTCGCTGGCGCTCGAGCCCTGGACGGTCGCGCCCAGTGCGCCGCCGGGCCGCACCAGCGAGGACGGGGTGCCGAACTGGTTCCACGCGACCTGGGCGCCGAGGTCGCGCACGTCGGTGCGCTGCGCCGCGGTGGGCGCGAGCTTGCCCGCGCGGACGTCGAGGTCGGGGAGCCCGTTCGGATTGCCCTGGATGTCCGTGTCGGCGGCGGCCGACCCTGCCAGTGCGAGCGTGCCCGTCAGGGCACAGGCCAGCACGAAGCCTCGCTGCGAGCGCATATGCGATCCCCTCCCAAGGATGGATGTGGCCGCCCGTGGACCCGTCGCGGCGATCACGGATTGATCCACTCCGACCGCTCGTCGTCAACGGCCCGCGACGGCCGGTGTCAGAGCGCCGCGCCGGAGGTTTCAACTCGGCTGTCGGCCGGCAGCCTCCGTAGCGAGGTGCAGGCTTCCTACTGCGCTGCGCCGCTGCGCGCCCGACGGGCGACCTTGACGCGGTCGGTCTTGTCGAGCACGACCTTGCGCAGGCGCACGCTCTCGGGGGTCGCCTCGACGCACTCGTCGTCGCGCAGGAACTCGAGCGCCTGGTCGAGCGACAGCGTGCGGTGGGGGACGAGGCGGACGAGGACGTCGGCGGTCGAGGAGCGGATGTTGGTCAGGTGCTTCTCGCGCGTGGCGTTGACGTCGAGGTCGTCGGCGCGGGCGTTCTCGCCCACGACCATGCCCTCGTAGACCTCGTCGCCGGGGCCGACGAACAGCGTCCCGCGCTCCTGGAGGTTCATCAGCGCGAACTGCGCCGTGCGCCCGCGGCGGTCGGAGACCAGGGCGCCGGTCGGGCGCGTGCGCAGCTCGCCCGCCCACGGCTCCCAGCGGTCGAAGACGTGGTGCAGCAGGCCGGTGCCCCGCGTCTCGGTGAGGAACTCGGTGCGAAAGCCGATCAGGCCGCGGGCGGGGACGCGGTACTCCATGCGCACCCAGCCGGTGCCGTGGTTGACCATCTGCTCCAGGCGCCCCTTGCGCAGCGCGAGCAGCTGGGTGACGACGCCGACGTACTCCTCGGGCACGTCGATGGCCAGGCTCTCGACCGGCTCGTGCACCCGCCCGTCGATCTCGCGCGTGAGCACCTGCGGCTGGCCGACGGTGAGCTCGAAGCCCTCGCGGCGCATGAGCTCGACGAGGATCGCCAGCTGCAGCTCGCCGCGGCCCTGGACCTCCCACACCTCCGGGCGGTCGGTGTCGCGCACCCGCAGCGAGACGTTGCCGACGAGCTCCTGGTCGAGCCGCGCGCGGATCTGGCGCGCCGTGAGCTTGTCGCCCTCCTTGCCCGCCAGCGGCGAGGTGTTGACGCCGATGGTCACCGACAGCGACGGCTCGTCGACGGTGATGACCGGCAGCGGGCGCGGGTCGTCGGGGTCGGCCAGGGTCTCGCCGATGGTGACCTCGGCGATCCCGGCGACGGCGATGATCTCGCCCGCCGAGGCCTCCTCGGCGTCCACGCGGTCGAGCGCGTCGGTGACGTAGAGCTCGGCCACCTGCGCGCGCTCGATCGTCCCGTCCGCGCGGCACCAGGCGATGGGCTGCCCGCGCCGGATGGTGCCGTGGCGCACGCGGCACAGCGCCAGGCGCCCGACGTACGGCGAGGCGTCGAGGTTGGTCACGTGGGCCTGCAGCGGGTGCTCGGTGTCGTACACCGGCGCCGGGATGCGCTCGAGCAGCAGGTCGAGCAGGGGACCGAGGTCGGTGCCGGGCTCGCCCTCGGTCAGCGAGGCCTGGCCGGCCCGCGCGTTGCAGTAGACGATCGGGAACTCGATCTGCTCCTCGGTGGCGTCGAGGTCGAGGAACAGCTGGTAGACCTCGTCGATCACGTCGGCGATGCGGGCGTCGGGCCGGTCGACCTTGTTGACGACGAGGATCACCGGCAGGTGGGCCTCCAGCGCCTTGCGCAGCACGAAGCGCGTCTGGGGCAGCGGGCCCTCGCTGGCGTCGACGAGCAGCAGCACGCCGTCGACCATGGTCAGCCCGCGCTCGACCTCGCCGCCGAAGTCGGCGTGGCCCGGCGTGTCGACGATGTTGAGCTTCACGCCGCGGTGGCGGACCGAGGTGTTCTTGGCCAGGATCGTGATGCCCTTCTCGCGCTCGAGGTCCATCGAGTCCATGACGCGCTCGTCCACGTCCTGATTGGCGCGAAAGGCACCGGACTGCCACAGCATCGCGTCGACCAGCGTCGTCTTGCCGTGGTCGACGTGGGCCACGATCGCCACGTTGCGGATGTCCTCGCGGAGCGCGCGCATGTAAGGGAAGCTAGTGCCCCGTGGACCACGAGCACGCAAATCCGGCCCGGGCGATCTACGGGACCATCCTCGTGATGGCCGTGATCACGGCCCTCTCGCACGACGACAGCGTCACGTCGGCGGCAGCTGATCGCGGGGGTGCTGGCGACGACCTTCGTCTTCTGGATCGCCCACGTCTACGCCGAGGTGCTCGGCACCCGGCTGGCGGGCGAGGGGGGGCGCCCGACGATGGCCAACGTCGCCGTCGCTGCGCGCGGGGAGTGGCCGCTGGTCGAGGCCTCGCTGCTGCCCGTGCTCTGCCTGCTGCTCGGCGTCGTCGGACTCGTCGAGACCAAGACCGCGGTCGGCATCGCGATCGGCGCCGGTGTCGTGGAGCTGTTCGGCTACGGCATCGCCGCCGGGCGGCGGCTGAAGCTCTCACTCGCGCGGCACCATCGTGGTGGGCGTCGTCAACGGCACCCTCGGCCTTCTGATCGTGCTGCTGAAGGTCCTCGTGCACTAGAGGTCAGCCCTCGCCGGGCACCCCGACGCGCGCGACGTCGATGCGCCCCGGACGGCGGGCCGGCTTGGGCTTGCTCGGTGTCGGCGTCGGGCAGCGAGGGTTGCGGCGCGGGCAGGCGCACGTTGCGCCAGTCGACGCCGGGCGGCGCCATCGGCAGCGCGGGGTCGTTGACGCGCAGCGGGACGTCGGACTGGCACGGCAGCGCCTTCTCGATGTCGCGCGGCAGCGACGTGCGGAAGCGGTTCTGGGCGAAGCACGAGCCCTTCGACGTGCGCTGCCCGGCGCGTGGAGCGAGCGCGAGGTCCACGCCGTTGTCGAGCAGGAGGTTGCCCTGCACGCTGTCCTCGGCGGCGGGTGCCTGGTCGGAGGCGGTGAGCAGCACACCGGCCCCGGGGTGGCCGGTGATGCGGTTGCGCGCCAGCCCGTCGCGGCGGCCGCCGCGCACGAGGACGCCCACGCCGAAGCCCTCGCCGCGCCCGGGGGCGAACGCGTTGGCGTTGTCCTCGATCACGTTGCCGACCACCGTGGTGTCCTGCTGGTGGAAGGGCTTCTCCTCGCCGGCCGAGATCAGCAGCACGCCGACGCGGTTCTCGCGGAAAGACGAGCGCGCGACCACGACGTTGCCGCCGGAGTCGGAGCCCTCGAAGCCGGCCATGCCGCGCTCGGCCACGCTGTCGGTGACCAGCGAGTCGCACGGGCGGCAGTTGCCGATGCGAAAGCCCGCGGCGCCGTGGCCCGAGGCGAGGCTGTGCTCGATGGTGCCGCCGCGGGAGCGCAGCGCCTCGATCCCGTGCAGCCCGTTGTTGGCGGCGGTGACGAAGCTCGTGCGCCACCCGTTGAGCTGGTCGGGAACGTCCTTGGGCGGGGTGAAGAGGATCCCGTCGGAGGCGTAGCCGCGGACGGTCAGGTTCTCGACGGCGATGCCGTCGGCGTGGACCACGATGCCGTTGAAGCGCGTGCCGGCGCCGCCGTCGAGGACGACGCGGTTGCGATCGGTTCCGCGTATGACGATGTCGCGCTTGGCCGGTCCCACCACCACCTGCTCGCGGTAGGTGCCGGGGCCGACCCGCACGAGGTCCCCGGGTTGGGCGGCGTCGACGGCCGCCTGGATCGTCGGGTACTCCTCGGGGACGTCGCGCGCCGTCCAGCTCTTGCCGCCGCCGCAGCCGCCGAGCCCGAGCACGAGCGCGAGCAGCACAGCGATGCCGGCCGCGTGCGCGGCACGGATCACGTGGGCGCCCCCGTGGGGACGTTCGGGTGCGGCGCGCGGGACGTGGAGATGCAAGCGATAGGAAGCTCGGTTGCAGCGATCATCTCATCCTGCGCCAACCGGCCTCGGCGCGTCCGACCTCGCTGTCCGCGCGGGAACCGGGGTGAGCGGGAGGGCGCCAGTGGGAATGACGCGCGCATGCTCCGTCTAGATGCCAGTGCCCTCGACTACACGATCCTGGCGATCTACTTTCTGGTCGTTCTAGGTATCGGCGTGGTCGCCCGGATGTCGGTGAAGACCGACATCGACTTCTTCCTCTCCGGGCGTTCGCTGCCCGCCTGGATCACCGGACTGGCCTTCGTCGCCGCCAACCTCGGGGCGCTGGAGATCCTCGGGATGGCGGCCAACGGCGCGCAGTACGGCGTGGCCACCGTCCACTTCTACTGGATCGGGGCCGTCCCGGCGATGGTCTTCCTGGGCATCGTGATGATGCCCTTCTACTACGGGGCCAAGGTCCGCTCGGTGCCCGAGTACCTGCGCCTGCGCTTCAACGAGCCGACGCACGCGCTCAACGCGGCCACCTTCGCGGTGGCCACGGTCCTCATCGCGGGCGTCAACCTCTTCGCCCTCGCGCTGATCGTCCACCTGATGCTCGGGTGGTCGATCTCGACCGCGATCATCGTGGCCGCGCTCATCGTGATGGCCTACATCACCCTCGGTGGTCTCACGTCGGCCATCTACAACGAGGTCCTGCAGTTCTTCATCATCGTCGCCTCGCTGCTCCCGCTGACGCTCGTCGCGCTGCACGACATGGGCGGGTGGGGCGGCCTGCAGGACAAGGTCAAGGGCTCGGCGCTGAAGGAGGGCGGCCTGCACGCGTGGCAGGGGCTCGGCATCGGCAGCGTCACCAACCCGATCGACGCCAACTGGATCGCGATCGTCTTCGGCCTCGGCTTCGTGCTCAGCTTCGGCTACTGGACGACCAACTTCGCCGAGGTCCAGCGCGCGCTCTCGGCCAAGAACCTCTCGGCCGCGCGGCGCACGCCGCTGATCGGCGCCTACCCGAAGATCTTCATCCCGGCGCTGACGATCATCCCGGGCCTCGTCGCGCTCGTCACGGTCAAGGGCCTGGGCGGCAAGAACCCGGACCTGCAATACAACAACGCGATCCCGCTGCTCATCGGCAAGTACTTCCCCGAGGGCATGCTGGGCCTCGCGGTGACCGGCCTGCTGGCCGCCTTCATGGCGGGCGTGGCGGCGAACGTGACGTCGTTCAACACGGTGTTCACCTACGACCTGTGGCAGTCCTACGTGCGCAAGGACCGCGACGAGGCCTACTACCTGCGCGTCGGGCGGTTTGCGACGGCAGGGGGACTGCTCATCTCCGTGGCCACGGCGTTCATCGCCAAGGGCTACGACAACATCATGAACTACGTCCAGCTGCTGTTCAGCTACTTCAACGCGCCGCTGTTCGCCACGTTCATCATCGCCATGTTCTGGAAGCGCACGACGCCGTGGGCGGGGTTCTGGGGACTCATCGCCGGCTTCTTCGGCGCCTTCATCACGCACGAGCTCTACTCGTGGGGCACGATCGACCTCGGCTCGCAGCTGGCGGCGAGCTTCTGGGGCGCGATCATCGCCTTCACCGCCGACGCCGTGGTGACCGTCGCCGTCTCGCTGGTCACCCAGCCCAAACCCGACGAGGAGCTGCGGGGGCTCGTCTGGGGGCTGACGCGCAAGGAGGAGGAGCCCGAGGAGCACGACCCGGCCGACGACGCCTGGTACCGCTCGGTGTGGCTGCTGGGCGGCGTGGCCCTCGGCCTCGTCGTGATCCTGAACATCATCTTCATCTAGGAGGAGCGCAGCCATGACCGAGCAGCAGCAGCCGTTCCGCGGGCCGCAGACGCCCTCCACCGGCGCCACCGACGAGGAGGAGATCCGGGCGGCGCGGATCGCCAACCGCTTCGACATCCGCCGCATCATCGGCGGCCTCTTCCTCCTCTACGGCGTGATCCTCGCGATCGTCGGCATCGTCGGCAGCGACGAGGTCAAGAACAAGGCGGCCGGGATCAACGTCAACCTGTGGACCGGGCCTGGCCATGCTCGTCTTCGGTGGGCTCATGATCTTCTGGGCGCTCGCGCGGCCGGTGGCGCCGGAGCCCGAGGCCACGCGCGGCCAGGGATCGGGGCGCATCCGGCGCTCGCCGGCGACGTAGGGCGCGAGTCACGCGGGTCGTTTGCGCCGCGCGGGTCGTCCGCGCGGCGCCTTGGGTGCCGCGCGGCGCTTACTGCCGCATCGAGGGAAGGAGGGTGGCGGTGGTCGCGGCCTTGGCTGCTCCGCTCGCGTTGGCGGTGCCCGGCGGCCGGGCCGCGGAGTCCTGTGCGGTTCGCGCGTGTTCGCAACACGTTCCGCCGGGCGCGCGGTCGAACGTCGGTCTTCCCCCGTCTGGAGGGGGTAGGACCGACGTTCGACACCCGGGCTCCAAGAGGTGTTGCGAAAGACGCGCGATTGCACCCCCAAGGAGCACACGCCTGAGGACGACGACCCCCGCCTGAACCGCCCCCAGCTCCCTCTCCTCGATGCGGCAGTAAGCGCTGCGCAGCCTCGCCGACGAAGGCGGACGCCCACATCGCGCGGCGAACGTGGCGCGAACGACGCACGCGCCGCCACCCGCGCGCCGCATTAGAGTCGCCCTCCCGCTCACGAAAGGTCGGAGGCGACATGGTCGCGAGGTGCGTCGGACTGGCGATGGCGATGGCCGCCCTGGCTCTCGGGGCGGCGCCCGCGGGCGCCGACATCGGCGCGCCGGGGCTCGGCGACCCGCTCTTCCCGCTGGCGGGCAACGGCGGCTACGACGTCGCTCACTACGGCCTGACGCTCGACTACGACCGCGCGAGCGGCCAGCTCGACGCCACCGCGGTCATCTCCGCGCGCGCCACGCAGTCACTGACGCGCTTCGACCTCGACCTGCGCGGCTTCGACATCAGCCTGCTGCTGGTCGACGGCCGCCCGGCCTCCTACCGGCGCGCTGGCCAGGAATTGATCGTCACGCCGCGCGAGGGGTTGAGGAAGGGCCGCGACTTCACCGTGATCGTGCGCTACGCCGGCGTGCCCGAGGTCATCACCGACCCCGACGAGTCGATCGAGGGCTGGGTCCCGACTGCCGACGGCGCCTTCGTCGTGGGCGAGCCGCAGGGGGCGCCCGGCTGGTTTCCGTCCAACGACAACCCGCAGGACAAGGCGACCTTCGACGAGGCCATCACGGTGCCCGACGGCATCACCGCGCTGGGCAAGCAGGCGTGCTCGGGACAACGCCTGCACACCCACCCAAAAGGAGGGTCCCATCGTGACCTCGAATGCGCGTTCCTCGAGTGGCGTCCCGCACAGGCCAAGAGTGGCGGCCGAGTTCCGGCAGAGCGCGAGTGCCGCCAAGCGGCCGCTTCGCGCCAAGTGACGCAGCCAACGCGTCGTCGGCTGCGAAGTCCCGGTCTACCACGCCGGCGGCCTCGACGCGAATCGCTCGCGCAGCTCGGTCCGCTGCTCGACGAGAGTGCCGGACATCGTTCGCTTCTTCAGCGCGCTCAACGGCCCGTAGCGTTCAATCGGCGCGCGTCAGCGACGTGCCCGACGTCGGCTCGGCCGCTCAGAGGCCAGACCAAGCCGATCTTCGCCTGCGTGCCCGACGCGGCCGGGCTCATCGGCGGCATGGTGCTCGGCAAGCGCGTGCTCGGTCCCCGCCGCACGGTGCTCGGCATCCCCGTCTCGCGCAAGGGGCTGAGCCTGCAGCCGGTGGCCAGGAGGTGCAGAAGGCCGGAGCAGATCGGCCGGCTGACCGACGAGCTCGCCCAGGCTCGCAAGCAGGCCAAGAAGTCTTCAACGCCCTCTCCTGAAGCCATGGCGACGACCCAGCAGCGCCTGAGCTCCGACACCGGCATCGCGGCCGTCGGCCAGCGCCTGCCGAGACCGGCTACGACCGCGGCGCGACGCTGCAGGGCTGCGCGTCGAGGAACCGCGCTCGGCGCCATCCTGCGCGCCCACCGCCGCCCGCGGCTGATGGGCCTGCCCCTGCCGCGCGGCAAGGATCAACGACGGCGCACGTCAGGCCGCTCGCCCGGCGCGGCTGTACGAGGTGCAGACCGACGTCAACCTTCTTCGCGAAGTGGCTGTACACGCCGGGACCGGTGGTGACGGCGACCGCGGCACCCCAGCCGGCCGCGGCGCAGGCGCTCGCGGCGCGTGGTCACCGGCGCCGCTGAGCGCGGAGAATGCGAGGGCAGCGCTCGAGGTCCTGCTCTCCGGGCTCACCTCGCGGACGCTGCCGCGCGGGCGCTAGCGGCCCTGCGACAGCGGTCCAGCCGGGGGCCGCATCGCTGGCGGCATCGGCCGCGCGACGCCGAAGACGGGCGCATGACCCACTCCACCGTGCTGCGCGCCGCGGGCGCCGCGGCAACCGTCCTCGCGCTGGCCCTCGCCCCCGCCGCCCAGGCGCGGCCGACCGGACCCAGCCTCCCCGTGTGCAACCAGGCCAGCCCGCATTTCCAGGGCGGCGGGCTCGTGGCGCTCGACCCGCCGGTGGACAGCCCGGCCGCGCGCTACACCGACGACCTCTACGAGCTTCCCGGGCGCGGCGAGGGCCTCGTCACCGCCGCCGGGCACTCGCCCGCGCTCACCGTGTGCGGGGCCGGGGACGACGGCGGCGACGACGTCATCTCCTAGCGGCCCGCCAGCGCGTCGGCGGCCGTCGCCACGCGCGACGGCCGCCCGGTGCGGTCCTCGATCGCGTCCGCTGTGCGGAAGGCGCCGTAGACCGCCTGGACGGCGAGCCAGCGCAAGGGCTCAGGCTCCCAGTCGCGCGCGCGGTGGCCGACCCACGGCAGGCGCGCGAGCTCGGTGTCGCGGTCGAGGATCAGGTCGCGCAGCGTGCGGGCGGCGAGGTTGGCGGCGGCGACGCCCTCGCCGGCGTAGCCGCCGGCCCAGCACAGGCCGCTGTCGCGGTCGCAGTGCACCGCGGCGGCCCAGTCGCGCGCGACGCCGAAGACGCCCGGTCCAGGCGCCGTCGAGGCGCACGTCGCCCAGGACGGGGAACAGGCGAGTGAGGCGCGCGCGCAGCTGGCGCACCGTCGCCTCGGGGATCTCGCCGGCGCGGTCGGTGCCCGAGCCGAAGCGGTAGGGGCGCCCGCGCCCGCCGATGGCGATCCGCCCGTCCGCCGTCCGCTGCGCGTAGATGTAGGCGTGGGCGGCGTCGTCGAGCGTCTCGCAGCCCTCCCAGCCGATCTGCGCCCACGTCGCGTCGTCCAGCGGCTCGGTGACGATCATCGAGCTCGAGAGCGGCAGCAGCGCGCGCTCGAGACCGGGCAGCGCCGCGGTGTAGCCCTCGGTGGCGCGGACGACCCAGCGCGCGCGCACGGTGCCCGAGGCCGTCCGCACGCTGCGCGCGGCGACGTCGAGCGCGGCGGTGCCCTCGTGGATCGTCCCGCCGTGGCGCTCGACGGCCGCCGCCAGGCCGCGCACGAGCTTCGCCGGCTGCACGCGCGCGCAGTGCGGCGTGTAGCGCGCGCCGCGCAGGCCGGCGACGCGCACGCGGCCAGCGGCCTCGTCGACGTCGAGCAGCTCGCCGCGCGACGCCTCGCGCAGGCGCGCGAGCTGGGGCTCGGTCTGCGCGACGGTCAGCGAGCCGCCCTTGACGAAGTCGCAGTCGATGCCCTCGCGCGCGCAGGCGTCACCGACCTCGTCGACGGTGTCCTGGATCGCGCGCTCGAGCGCGGCGACCCCGGCCTCGCCGGCCGCCTCGCGCTGGCGCGACCCCGTCGAGACCTCGCCCAGCACCCAGCCGCCGTTGCGCCCCGAGGCGCCGAAGCCGGCCACCTCGCGCTCGAGCACGACCACGGCGAGCGAAGGGTCGGCCCGCAGCAGCTCGTAAGCGGTCCACAGGCCGGTGTAGCCGGCGCCGACGATGCAGACGTCGGCCTCGCGGTCGCCGTCGAGGGCGGGGCGGGGGGCCGGAAGGCCGCCGAGGTCGGCCCACCACCACGACGGCGCGTCGGTCACCGGGCCAATCCTGACATGTCGCTGACGCGTGTCGCACTACAGTCATGTCATGTCTCTCACCGGCGTGTTCCTCGTCTGTACCGTCATTCCGCTCCTCTTCGGCCTCTGGGCCCAGTTCAAGGTCAAGAGCACCTTCAAGCGCTACAGCCAGGTGCCCGTCGCCAGCGGCATGACCGGCGCGCAGGCCGCGGAGGCCGTGCTGCGCAACTCGGGCGTGTCGGGCGTCGGGATCCGCCCGGTCGAAGGACAGCTCTCCGACCACTACGACCCGCGCTCGAAGACGCTCAACCTCAGCAGCGACGTCGGCATGGAGGCGAGCGTCGCGGCGCTGGGCGTCGCCGCGCACGAGGCCGGCCACGCCGTGCAGGACGCCCGCGGCTACAAGCCCATGCAGATCCGCTCGACGCTCGTCCCCGCGGCCTCGTTCGGCTCGCAGGTCTGGATCTTCCCGGCCTTCCTCGGGCCTGATCCTGGGGTCGACCGGCCTGGTCAACGTCGGCCTGGTCCTCTTCCTCGCCGTGGTGCTCTTCCAGCTCGTGACGCTGCCGGTCGAGTTCGACGCCTCGCACCGCGCGATCGTGGCGCTCGAGGGCGGCGGCCTGCTCGGCGCGGAGGAGCTCTCCGGGGCCCGCAAGGTGCTGCAGGCGGCGGCCCTGACCTACGTCGCCGCGCTGGCCGCCTCGATCGGCCAGCTCATCTACTTCTTCATCGCCTCGCGGCGGTAATGATCCGCCCGCTCGGCGTACAGTAGAAGCGTGTTTCTTTTCGATAAGTCAAAGACCAAGCAGGTCGCGCCGGAGGACGCTCTCCCCGGCCGCGACCAGGCCATTTCCGTCCCCGAGCGCCACGAGGTGCTCGGCAATCCGCTGACGCCCCCGTGGCCCGAGGGCTTCCAGCAGATCGTCGTCGGCATGGGCTGCTTCTGGGGCGCCGAGCGCGTCTTCTGGCAGGCCGACGGCGTGTGGACCACGGCGGTCGGATACGCCGGCGGCCACACCAAGAACCCCACCTACGAGGAGGTCTGCTCGGCGCGGACCGGCCACACCGAGGCCGTGCTCGCCGTCTTCGACCCCTCCAAGACCAGCTACGAGGAGATGCTCAAGCTCTTCTGGGAGAACCACGACCCGACCCAGGGCATGCGCCAGGGCAACGACGTGGGCACCCAGTACCGCTCGGCGATCCTCTACAGCACCGAGGCCGAGCGCGAGGCCGCGGAGCGCACGAAGGCCGCGTTCTCCGAGCGCCTGCGCGAGGCCGGCTACGGCGAGATCACGACCGAGATCGCGCCCCTCGGCGAGTTCTACTACGCCGAGGACTACCACCAGCAGTACCTGGCCAAGGTCCCCCACGGCTACTGCGGCCTGGGCGGGACCGGCGTGAGCTGCCCGATCGGGCTGGGCGCGCAGGCGCCTAGCTCGGCGCCAGCGTCATAGCGTCGTAGGACTGCCCGGGCGTGTTGCGACACGCATAGCGCCCGGGCGAGGACGACCACAACAGCGTCAGGCAGCGGCCGATCCCGCGCTGCGCGTAGGCGTTGGGGTGGAAGGACTCCTGCAGGTCGCCCTGTCCGACGCCGGAGACGAGGAAGCGCGTCCATTCGCTCGTCGTCGGCGACGGGGCGCCGTCGGACAACGAGGCGGCGGTCGAGCACACCTCGCGCCCCTGCAACGTGTCGCGCAGGTCGAGGAACTCGAGACCGCGCCCAGCGGCGACCGAGCGCAGGTTGTCGGAGATCTGGGTCACGAGCGAGTCGCGCGCCCAGTCGAGGTCGCGGTTCCAGAACGGGCAACCGCCGGTGTCCAGGCGCGACCAGCCGGACTCCGGGTAGCGGTCCTCGGCGCCGCGCGGCACCGGCGAGGGATAGCTCTGAAGGACGAAGCGGTAGTCGGACTGCGCGTAGCCGGCGTCGGCCATGACGGCCCGGACCTCGTCGACGGCGCGGCCGACGGCCGCCATCGCGCCGGGCATGCGCGCGTCGACCTGCGGCTGCTGGTCGTCGTAGCAGTACTCGGGATCGTCGGCCGAGCTCGTCGTCCAATCGGTCGCACACGCCTGGATGATGTCGGCGAAGCCGAGGTCGTTGCCGCCGATCGAGAGCACGACGAGCTTGACCGCGTCGCGCTGCGCGACGGCGACGAGCTGGTCGGCCTGCGGAGCCTCGCCGTCGTGCGACTGGCCCCCCTGGGACGCGCGGATGACGTTGGCCGTCGTGGCGCCCGAGCACGCGAGGTTGACCTTCTCGGCGACCGAGATCGCATTGGAGAGGATCTCCGCCACGTCGGAGCGGTGGCAACCGTTGTCGTCGGAGCCGCCGAGGTAGACGCGGCTCGTGTCGTAGCTGCAGCACCCGCCCGTGTACGCGCGGTCGGTGCCGTCGCGGCTGGCGAACTGGGTGTTGGAGTTGCCCTCCCAGCGGCCGGCCTCGCCGGAGATGTAGCTGTCTCCCAGCGCGACGATCGCGGTGGTCGGCGACGACGGGCCGGCGTGTGCGCTCGGCGCCGCGGCGGCGCAGACGAGGGCGGCCAGCGTGCAGGCAGCGGTGATCCGTGACATGAAGGGCGCCTCCCAACGCCGGCGCCGAAGCTACCCACGACGACGCCGCCCCGAAACCAGCGGTGTTGCCGCGCCGCCCGTCGCGAGCACGGACTTTGTATGACGATCATGCGATAGTCTCGCGCCGGAAATGCCCCGGGGCAGCGACGACGAGACCCTCGACGGCGCCGTGGCCATCGTCACCGGCGCCGCCGGCGGCATCGGCGGCGAGGTCGTCGCCCAGCTCCGCGCCGCCGGCGCGAAGGTCGTGGCCGAGGACATCGACCCGGCCGTCGAGCAGCTCGCGGACGATGGGATCGCCGCCCTGTGCGCGGACGCCGCCGACGCGGACACCGCCCGTCGCGCGGTCGACCTCGCCCTGACCCGCTTCGGGCGCCTCGACGTCGTCGTCAACAACGCGGGCCGCTTCCTGCTCAAGCGCATCGTCGAGACGACGGACGACGAGTGGGACGGGCTGATGACCACCAACGTGCGCAGCGTCTTCGTCCACTGCCGGGAGGCGCTGCCGCACCTCATCGAGCGCGGCGGTGGCGCGATCGTCAACGTCTCGTCGATCTCGGGCGTCGTCGGGCTCCCGGCGCAGGGCGCCTACTGCGCGACCAAGGGCGCCATCGCCCAGATCACGCGGCAGCTGGCCATCGAGCACGCCGCGGACGGCGTGCGCGTCAACGCCATCGCCCCCGGCGCGGTCGACACCAAGTTCGTCGACGCTGCGCTCGCCGGCGTGCCGGACCTGCGGGCCGCGCGCGGCGACATCGGCGCGTCGCACCCCCTCGGGCGCATGGCGTCACCGGGCGAGATCGCCCGCATCATGGTCTTCCTGGCCTCGCCGGCATCCAGCTTCATGACCGGTGCCGTGGTCATGGCCGACGGCGGGTTCACGGCGCAGTGACGTCCGTCGCCATGACTCCCGACGCGGTGATCGCCCGGGCGGCGGCCATCGCCCCGACGCTGGTCGCGCGCCAGGCCGAGACCGAGCAGCGCACCTGCTACGCGCCCGACACCCACGAGCAGTTCCGCGAAGCGGGCTTCTATCGCATGCTGGTCCCGCGCCGCTACGGCGGCTTCGAGTTCGACGTGCCGACCTTCGTGCAGGTCATCGCCCACCTCGCCCGCGGCTGCCCGTCCACCGCATGGCAGGTCTGCCTGCCCACGGCGCACGCGCTGCTCGTGGCGTCGTGGTTCGACGAGCGCGCCCAGGACGAGCTGTTCGCCGATCCCGACTTCCTGTGTCCGTCCGTGGCCGCCCCGGTCGGCAGGGCCCGGAAGACCGGCGACGGCTTCCTCGAGCTCAGCGGTACGCACCGCTACTGCTCCGGGGCGCCGTATGGGACGCACTACCTGGGCCAGACGCTCCCCGCCGGCCCCGACCTCGACGGCCCGCCCGCCGGCCCGCCGATGCTGTTCGTCGCTCCGCGCAGCGAGTGGACGGTGCTCGACGACTGGGGGCACACGCTGGGCCTCAAGGGCAGCGGCTCCAACAGCATCGTCCTCGACGGCGGCCGGATCCCGGAGTACTTCGCGCTGGCCAACACCCAGATGCTCGACGTCGACAACTCGGGCGGGACGCCGGGCCAGCGCCTGCACGGCAACCCGATGTACCTCGGCCGCGCCCTGAGCTTCTTCGGCCTGGAGTTCATCGCGCTCGCCGTCGGCATGGTCAAGGGCGCCCTCGACGAGTACCTCGAGCTCATCACGACGCGCACCACCCACCGCCCGCCGATCGTCCTGCGCTCCCACGATCCCGACTACCAGCGCTGGTACGGCCACGCGCGCGGGAAGGTCGAGACGGCCGAGGCGGCGATGCTGCAGGCCGCCGAGCAGTGGATGGATGCCTGCCGGCGCCAGGTCGACGAGGGCGTGCACTTCGACGTCGAGGAGGACCTGCGGATCCAGTCCATCACGCGCGAGTCGGTGCGCCTGTGCTGGGACGCGCTGCAGGAGTACATGTTCCGCACCGCCGGCTCCGGCGCCGCTCACGACGGCCAGCGCATGCAGCGCATCTGGCGCGACATGTCGATGGTCTGGGGCCACCTCGCCGGCGTGATCAGCGACTGGGCCGCCCGCGGAATGGCCACCGAGCACCTCGGGATCGAGCCCGAGGGTGCAGGCCCGCGCAAGGTCTGAGACCCGCTGTAGGCTGGTCATACAAGTGGCCAAGAAGGCGACCAACAGCCTCGAGGGCGTCGGGGGCCTGACGGTGCAGGTCAACCGGGTGGCGGCTCCCGTGCGCGAGCAGGTCGTCGACCAGCTGCGCCAGGCGATCGTGGAGATGCGCCTCAAGCCCGAGCAGCGCCTCGTCGAGCGCGAGCTGATCGAGCAGACCGGCGTCTCGCGCACGACGATCCGCGAGGTGCTGCGTCAGCTCGCGGCCGAGGGCCTGGTCACCACCATCCCCCACAAGGGCACCGTCGTCGCCTCGCCCTCCGTCGAGCGCGCCGCCGAGCTCTACGAGGTGCGCGCCGTGCTCGAGGGCATGGCCGCGCGGCAGTTCGCCGAGCGTGCGACCGACGTGCACCTGCGCGCGCTGCGCCGCGCCTTCGAGGGGATCGAGCGCCGCGCGAAGTCCGGCCGTCCCAACAGCCAGGCGATGCTCGAGGCCAAGCGCCACTTCTACGACGCCCTGTTCGAGGGGGCGGCCAACGGCACCATCCAGAGTCTCGTCGAGAGCCTGCAGGCGCGCGTGACCGTGCTCCGGGCCGCGTCGCTCAGCCAGCCCGGCCGGGCGGCGCAGACCGTCGAGGAGGTCCGCGCGATCGTCGAGGCGCTCGAGCGCCGCGACGGCGACGCCGCCGCGGCCGCCTGCGTGCACCACGTCAACGAGGCCGCGCGGACGGTCTTCGAGGCGATGGCCGCCGCCGAAGCCGAAGCCGAAGCAGAGGCCTAGGCGGGCGCGCCGTCGCGCTCGGCGGCGAGCTCGTCGAGCACGACCTGGGCCTCGCGGAAGGACTCGAGGCCCGCGGGCGCGCCGCAGTACACGGTGGCCTGCAGCAGCGTCTCGCGGATCTCCTCGGTCGTGCAGCCGTTGTTGACCGCGCCGCGCACGTGCGCGCGGAACTCGTGCATGCGGCCCAGCGCGGTCAGCATCCCGAGGTTGATCAGGCTGCGCGTGCGGCGATCGAGCCCCGGGCGCGTCCACACCGCGCCCCAGCAGTACTCGGTCACGAACTCCTGTGCGACGGTCGTGAACTCCGTCGCCGAGCGCAGCGAGCGATCGACGTGCTCGTCGCCGAGCACCTCGCGGCGGGTGGCCAGGCCGCGCTCGTAGCCCCCGTCGGCGGCGCTCATCGCTGCATCCCCGCGGGCACGACGCCCAGGCGCAGCTGCGCGAGCTGGCGCACCAGCGGGTCGCGCATCATCGTGTTGCGGTGGCCGGCCGCCATGGCGAGGTCGCGGTACACGCGCTCGAAGCGCTGCCCGTTCTTGGCCGCGCTCGAGCCGATCGTGCGATAGAGGTGGTTCTCGACCGCCTGCCAGGCCTGGATGATCGCCTCGCGCGCGATGGTCGACAGGTAGAGGTCGTCCTCCCATGTGTACGTCCGCTCGCCGGCGGCCTGCAGGCGGCAGTACTCCATGTGGCGGTCGGCGCAGTTCATGACCGCGGCCTCGGCGGTGCCGATCTGCGCGGCTGCGAGCCCGTACCAGCGCTGGAAGTCGGGGTCCTCGGTGCGCTTGATCATCGGCGGCAGCGGCGTGAGCTTGTTGCGCATCCAGTTCTCGTACTCGTCGAGCGCGTTGTAGGCGCCCCCGATGACGAGGCCGGCGACCGACATCGTGAACACGCACAGGGCGCGGCCGCAGTACAGCGGGTTGCCGTGCAGCTCGAGCCCCGGGGTGCCGTTGCTCGGGTCGACGTCGATCATGCTCGTGTCCTCGAGCGCGAGGTGCGACGCGATCCGGCCCTTCTCGAAGCGGATGCTGTGCGAGCCGCTGCCCCTCAGCCCGAGCTGGTCGCCCCAGTCGTTGAGCATCTCCCACTCGCTCTCGGGCGCGATGAACAGCATCATCCGCGGCTCGCCGGTGGGCGTCTCGCCGGGCATGATCGCCTGGCCCATGTACCAGTTGGAGTAGGGGATCCCGGAGCAGTAGCCGATGGTCCCGTTGATCTCCCAGCCGCCGTCGACCGGGGTCGCCGTGACCGTCGGCGCGGCCACCGACGCGGCCCGGAAGTTGCCGCCCGCGAAGGCCTCGGCCTGCGCCTCCTCTCCGAACCACGAGCCGACCTGCAGCGCGTGGTTGCTGGCCAGCCCCACGCACCACGCCGTCGACATGTCGCCGCGCGCGAGCTCGAGCTGCAGGCGCGTCATGGTCCTGACGTCGAACTCGTGGCCTCCGTAGCGGCGCGGCACGTAGGTCCGATAGAAGCCGGCGTCGAGGAACTTCTGGTGCATCGCCTCGGAGTAGAACGCCCGCGCCTCGGCGTCGGCCTGGTTCTCGATGAGCTCCGGCCGCAGGGCGATCGCGCGCGCGATCAGCTCCTCGGGCGTCAGATCCGGCTCGGGCGGGGTGGTGGTGGCGGCGTCTGTTGGAGCAGTCGACATTGTCGGACAATCATACGGGGAGATGGGCATCGGGGACGATGACCGCGGTGATCAGCTCGCGGCTCAACGCTGCCGCCAGCGCCTCGTTGACCTGCTCGAGGGCGAAGCGTCGGCTGACCAGCGGCTCGGCGTCGAGCAGGCCGGCCTCGAGCATCCCCGCGAAGCGCGGGATGTCGCGGCGGATGTGCGCGCCGCCGTACTGGCAGCTCTGGATGCGCTTGCCGCCGACGGCGAAGTCGACCGCCGGCAGCGTGACCGTGGAGGACAGCGTCTCCCAGCCCGCCGGGACCATCGTGCCCGCGGGGCGCGTCATCGCGAGCGCCTGTGCCATCGCCTCGGGCGGGCCGGCGGCCTCGAGCGCGTAGTCGGCGCCGCGCCCGCCGGTGAGCGCCTTGACCGCCGCCACCGGATCGCCGTCGCCGGGATCGAGCGCATGGGTGGCGCCCACCGAGAGCGCGAGCTCACGACGCTCGGCGCGCGGCTCCACGGCGACGATCGTCGTCGCGCCCGCCACCCGCGCCCCCTGGATCATCCACAGGCCAAGCGCGCCGCAGCCGACCACCGCCACCGACGAGCCGGCCTGCACCTGCGCGAGGTTGAGGACCGCGCCGACGCCCGCGGTGACGCCGCAGCCCAGCAGGGACAGGTGCTCGTCGGAGAGCTGCGTATCGACGGCGACCACGCCGCTGTCGCGCAGCACCATCTTCTCGGCGAAGGCGCCGACGCCGCCGTCGGCGTGCACGGGCTCGCCGCCCGCGCGCCTGGCCACCACGCGCGGCGGGAGGATGCCGCCGAGCATCTCCGCGCACTGGTCGGGCTGATCGCGGACGCACCAGAAGCACTCGCCGCACTCCGGCGTGCCGGCGACGACGACGCGGTCGCCGGCGCGCACGCGCTCGACGTGCGCCCCCACCTCTTCGACGATGCCCGCCGCCGCGTGGCCGAGGATCGTCGGCGGCGCCGCGGCCACGTCCCCGCGCGCGCTGAGCGCGTCGGTGATGCAGACGTCGATGGCCGCGATGCGCACGACGACCTCGTGCGCGCTCGGGCGCGCGCAGCTCGACCTCCTCGACCACGAGCGGGCGCCCGATCTCCTCCAGGATTGCAGCGCGCATCGTCATACGATATGACGAACATTCATGGCCAAGCTCGACGGCAGGGTCGCACTCGTGACCGGGGGCGCACGAGGGATGGGGGAGGCGCACGCGCGCGCACTCGCGGCCGAGGGAGCGCGCGTCGTCGTCGGCGACGTGCTCGAGGCCGAGGGCGCGGCCGTCGCCGACGAGCTGGGCGACGGCGCCCGCTTCGCCGCGCTCGACGTCACCGACGAGGGCTCGTGGCAGGCGGCGGTGAGCTTCGCCGAGGAGGCGTTCGGGCCGATCTCGGTGCTCGTCAACAACGCCGGCGTGCTGGCGATCGAGCCGATCGCCGAGCTCGCGATCGAGGAATGGCGCCGCGTGATCGACACCAACCTCACCGGCGCGTTCCTGGGCATGAAGACCGTGCACCCGTCGATGCGGCGCGCCGGCGGCGGGGCGATCGTCAACGTCAGCTCGATGGCGGCGTACATCGCGGTCGGGCCGGCCTCGGCCTACACCGCCTCGAAATGGGGGCTGCGCGGGCTGACCAAGGCGGCGGCGATCGAGTTCGGACCCGACCGCATCCGGGTCAACTCGCTGCATCCCGGCATGATCAAGACGCCGATGATCGAGGGCGCCAGCCGACGAGGCGACGCAGTCGGCGCGCTATCCGATCCCGCGCTTCGGCACGTCCGAGGAGGTGGCGGCGACGATGCTGCACATCGTCTGCGACGCGACCTACAGCACCGGCTCGGAGTTCTGCGTCGACGGCGGGATCCTGGCCGGCATCAGCGTGGGGGACTGACCGATGCGCGCCGCCGTCCTCGCCGAGCTCAAGCAGCCCTTCGTGGTCGAGGAGATCGAGCTGCTCGACCCGACGCCGGGCCGCGTCGTCGTCCGCACCGGCGCCACGCCGTTCTGCTCGACCGACTGCATCAACCAGCGCGGCGAGCTCGGCAAGGTCCCGCCGACGATCCTCGGCCACGCGTCGATCGGGGTCGTCGAGGCGATCGGAGCCGACGTCACCCACGTCGAGGTCGGCGACCGGGTGCTCGTGCCCGGGACGCCCGAGTGCGGCCACTGCTTCTACTGCGCCGAGGGCCGGCCCGACCAGTGCTCGGAGCTCTTCGACGCCAAGGCCTACTTCCACGTCGCCTTCCGCCAGGACGGCGCGCCCGTCAGCGCGGCGGGCAACGTCGGCGGCTACGCCGAGATGATGAACGTCACCGCCAACCAGGCCTTCCCGCTGCACAGCGACCTGCCCGACGACGTGCTCTCGCTGCTGGGGTGCGGGATCACCTCGGGCGTCGGGGCGGTCTTCAACGTGGCCGAGGTCAAGCCGGGGCGGTCGGTCGCGATCCTCGGCTGCGGGCACCTCGGGCTGTGGATGATCCAGGGCGCGCGGCTGGCCGGCGCGGGGCGGATCATCGCGGTCGAGCCGATCGCCTGGCGGCGCGAGATGGCGGGCCGGTGCGGCGCCACCGACCTCGTCGACCCCGCCGACGGCGACCCGGTCGAGCAGGTGCGCGCGCTGACCGGCGGGCGCGGCGCCGACTACGTCCTCGAGGCCGCGGGGATGACCGCCGCGCAGGAGCAGGCGCTGACCACCGCGCGCCGCGCCGGGACGATCGTGCTCACCGGCGTCGAGCGCCTGGGCGCGACGATCACCTACCCGCAGTTCGAGCTCGCCCTGCAGGGCCGGCGGGTGCTGAGCTGCCAGAACGGCAACGTCCGCATGCGCCGCGACCTGCCGCTCTTCGTCGGGATGCTCGAGGACGGGCGCCTCGACGCCGAGCCGATCATCACCTCGCGCTACGCGCTCGACGACATCAACGAGGCGCTCGCGGCATCCGCCGAGAAGCGCGACCTGACGGGCGTCATCGTCCCCAACGGGAGGTCCTGACCGCGATGCACACCTTTCCGCGGCCCGAGCAGACCCATCTCACCGTCGAGCGCGAGCCCGTCGAGGGCGCGTGCCCGGCCTGCGGCGCCGGGGCGCTCGCCTCGTACCGCGTGCTGGGCGAAGGCGGGCTGTGGGACGTCGTCAAGTGCCAGGAGTGCCTGACCTCGGTGTCGCGCGAGCGGGCGCCGCGCCTGGGATCGCTGACGCCGCTGGGGCTCACGATCCGATGATCGGCGTCGACGTCGGCGGGACGTTCACGGACGTGGTCGCGGTGCGCGACGGGCGCATCGAGGTGACCAAGGTCCCCAGCGACGCGAGCGACCCCGCCACCGCGGTCGTCGAGGGGGCCCGCCGCCTCGGGGTGCAGGGCAGCGCGGTGTTCAACCACGCGAGCACGATGGGCCTCAACGCGGTCATCACGCGCCGGCTGCCGAAGGTCGCCTTCCTCACCACCGACGGCTTCCGGGACATCCTCGACCGCGGCACGATCCGCCGTCCGCTCGACGGGCAGACCGACCCCGCCTGGCGGCGTCCCTTCGGCGACGCCGCTCGCCCGCTCGTGCCGCGCTACCTGCGCCGCGGCGTGGTCGAGCGGATGCTCGCCGACGGCACGGAGCTGCGCCCGCTCGACGCCGACCAGGCGCGCCGCCAGCTCGCGGTGCTGCGTCGCTGCGAGGTGCAGGGGGTGGCGATCTGCCTGCTCAACGCCTACGTCAACTCAGCCCACGAGGAGCAGCTGCGCGAGCTGACGCACGAGGTGCTGGGCGACGACGTCGCGGTCTCGATCTCGTCGGAGACCTCGCCGCTGGCCAAGGAGTACGCCCGCGCGTCGACGACGGTCATCGACGTCCTCATGAAGCTCATCTTCGGGCGCTACTCCGCGAGCCTCGACGCCGATCTGCGCGAGCTGGGCTTCGAGGGCGATCTGAACTTCGCCGACTGCGCGGCGACGCTGCTGCCCTGGCGCGAGGCGCTGCAGAAGCCGTTTCGCATCGTCTTCGCCGGCCCGGCCGCCGGCACGATCTCGAGCACGCGCCTCGGCGCCGCGCTGGGGACCGGCAACCTGCTGTGCGCCGACGTCGGCGGCACCTCGACCGACGTCTCGCTCGTCGTCGACGGCGCGCCGTTCGTCAACGACACCTTCGAGATCGAGCACGACATGATCATCAACGCGCTGTCGACGGAGGTGTCCAGCGTCGGCGCGGGCGGCGGCAGCATCGTGTCGATCTCGCCTTCGGGCGACGTCCGCGTCGGCCCCGAGAGCGCGGGCTCGGACCCCGGTCCCGCGTGCTACGGGCGCGGCGGCACGGCGCCGACGCTGACCGACGCCTGCCTGCTGATGGGCATCCTCGATCCCGCCGGCTTCGCCGGCGGCGAGATGCGCCTGGATCCCGAGCTCGCGCGGCGCGCGTTCGAGGCGCTCGACACGCCGCTCACGCTCGAGCAGCGCGTGTCGTTCGCCTACCGCATCGCGGTCGCCAACATCGCCGAGGAGGTCACCAACGTCGCGGTGCGCCACGGCGTGGACCCGCGCGACTTCACGCTCGTGGCCTACGGCGCCGCCGGCCCGATGCTCCTGCCCGCCGCGCTCGACCTGCTGCAGGTCGCGCGGATCGTGATCCCGCCGCACCCCGGCCTGTTCTCGGCGATGGGCCTGCTCAGCACCGACCTCGTCTACTACGAGAGCCGCAGCGCCTACGTGGTGCTGAGCCCCGACAGCGCGGCCCAGGTCGAGGACGGCTACCAGCAGATGGAGCGCGCGCTGCGCGCGCGGGTCGGCGCGGCCGCCGACGGCGTCGCCGCGCGCCGCAGCCTCGACGGGCGCCTGCTCGGCCAGAGCTGGGAGACGCCGTTCGTCGAGGTGGGCGACGAGCCGATCACCGCCGAGACGATGCCCGCGCTGGTCGAGCGCTTCCACGACGCCTACGAGCGCCGCTACGGCAACCGCTTCCCCTACGTGCCGGTGCAGGGGGTCACCTATCGCGTGCAGCTCGTGGTGCCCGCCGACAAGATCGAGCACGTCGCGCGCGACGGCGACGGCGCCGGCGAGGCGGCGCCGTCGCCCGCGCGCACGATCGAGCTGCGCCACCTCTCCGACGAGCCGCTCGCCGCCGCCGAGTACGCGCGCGAGAGCCTCCCCGTCGGCGCCGTCGTCCCCGGCCCCGCGGTGATCCGCGAGGCCCTCTCGACCACCTTCGTCATGCCCGGCCAGGTCGCCGACATCGGGCGCTTCGGCGAGATCTCGATCGAGCAGCGCGCATGATCCGCGACCTCGACGACGCGCAGTTCGCCGAGCGCTACGGCTGCGACCGATTCACCGCCACCGTGCTGGCCAACCGCTTCGACTACGTCGTCGAGCACATGTGCAGCCGCCTGCTGACGGCCGCGTTCTCGCCGATCCTGCGCGACTTCTACGACTTCGCCGGCACGATCGCCGGGCCGCCGTCGTCGGACTACGCGACGCCCGCGATGAGCAACAGCATCGTGCTCTTCACCGGCACGATGACCGACTCGGTGCGCAACACGATCGAGGAGTACGGGCCCGAGCGCCTGCAGCCCGGCGACGTCATCGTCGCCAACGACCCCTACCGGACCGGCACGCACGTCAACGACATGCTGTTCGTGCGCCCCGTGTTCCACGACGGCGCGATCCTCGCCTTCGCCAACCTCAAGGCCCACCAGCTGGACATGGGCGGCGCCGTGCCCGGCGGGTTCAGCTGCACGAAGCGCACGGTGTACGAGAACGGCCTCGTGGTCTCGCCGCGCGCCCTGTTCAGCGCCGGCGAGCCCGTGCGCGAGACCTGGAGCCTGATCTTCGACAACGTGCGCTTCGGCGAGATCCTCTTCCCCGACATGCAGACGATCGTCGCCGGCCTGGACCTCGGCGAGCGGCTGCTCGTCGAGAGCGCCGAGCGCTACGGCGCCGAGGCGCTGCGCGGCACGATCGACTACGTCTGCGACGCCAACGCCGAGCGCATCGCCCAGGCCCTCGCCGAGCTGCCCGACGGCCGCTGGGACGGCTGGGACATGAGCGACTGCGACGGCGCCGACGACGGCGAGGAATACCGCGTGCAGGTCGCGATCACCAAGCGCGACGATCGCCTCGAGGTCGACTTCAGCGGCACCTCGCGCCAGGCCCGCACCTGCATCAACGCCACCGCGCTGGACGTCAAGACGACGGTCGGCGTGGCGGTGAAGTACCTGCTCGATCCGCGCGGCGCGTTCACCTCGGGCCTCTATCGCAACATCGACATCGTGCTGCCGGAGGGCACGGTGATCAGCGCGCTGCCGCCCGACGGCGCGGTGTTCGCCTACTACGAGCAGAGCCAGGTGATGCTCTCCGCGCTGCTGCGCGCGTTCGCCGGCTGCGCGGGCGCGCGCGCCATCGCCGGAGACCGCGGCGGCACCGACATCCACAACGCCTTCGGCCTGCGGCCCGACGGGACGCCGTGGGTCTCGGCGGCCCAGTGCGGCGGCGAGGTCGGCCCGTTCGGCGCCACGCGCCACGGCGACGGCGAGACGCAGATGTTCTCCTACCAGGCCAACGGCGTGGCGACCGCGGTCGAGGCGATCGAGGCCGACGTCCCGGTCGTGATGCTGCGTCACGAGCCGCTGCCCGACAGCGCGGGTCCTGGGCGCCATCGAGGCGGCGCGGCGATGGTGCGCGACACGCTGTGGACGGCGCCCACCGAGCACCACCTGATGTCGCTGCGCGCCAAGCGCGCCGCGGGCTTCGGCGTCGAGGGCGGGCACGACGGGCGCCCCGGGGGCGTGTGGGTCTTCGACCCGCCGGAGGCGGGGGTGCAGGGCGCACCGGGCACCGAGCCCGAGGCCTACCGCGCGGCCACGCCGCTGGCCGGGGTCGTCGATCCCGAGACCAAGGTCCTCGATCCCGACGGGTCCTACGTGTACCCCTTCCCGCCGGCCGGCCACGCGACGGCACCCGGCGCGATCCTGCGCTACGTCAACGCCGGCGGCGGAGGGTGGGGCGATCCGCTGCAGCGCGACCCCGAGGCGGTCAAGCGCGACGTGCGCGACGGGTACGTCTCGCTCGAGGGCGCCGCGCGCGACTACGGGGTCGTCATCGCCGGCGATCCCGACGAGGACCCCGAGGGCCTGACCCTCGACCTCGCCGCGACCGAGCGGCTGCGGGCCGACCGCGGCGCCTAGACGCTGACCGTCGCGCTCTCGGCGCCCACGGGGGCGAGCACGACGCCGGGCGGCGCGGCGCGGACCTGGTAGATCGAGGTGAAGCCGGTCAGGAAGCCCTGGCGCGCGGCGCGCAGGTACAGCCGCCAGACGCGCACGCGCTCCTCGCCGGCGAGCTCGATCGCCCGGTCGAGGTTCTCGTCCAGGCGCATCGCCCAGTGGCGCAGCGTCTCGGCGTAGTCGGACTGGAAGCCCTCGATGTGGTCGGCCGGCAGCCCGGCGAGCTCGAACGCGCCGATGACGCGCCCGACGTGCAGCGGGGCGGCGTCGGGGAAGACGTAGCGCTCGGAGAACGGCCCCGCCTCGGGGTCGCCGTGGCGCACGCGGGCGATGCCGTGGTTGAGCAGCCGGCCCTCGGGCTCGAGCAGGTCGCGCAGGCGCTGGGCGTAAGCGTCGATCTGGACGTTGCCGACGTGCTCGACCATGCCGATCGAGGCGATGGCGTCGAAGCGCTCTCCGACCAGCTCGCGCCAGTCCTGGACGCGGATGTCGACGCGGTCGGCGACGCCGGCCTCCTCGGCACGCGCGCGGGCGCGCTCGGCCTGCGGCCCCGACAGCGTGATGCCGGTGACGTGGACGCCGTGGTTGACCGCCGCGTGCACGGCGAAGCTCCCCCAGCCGCAGCCGACGTCGAGCAGGCGCTCGCCCTCGCGCAGGCCGAGCTTCGTGCACACGAGCTCGAGCTTGGTCTCCTGGGCCTCCTCGAGCGTCCTGGCCCCGCGCGAGAAGATCGCGCAGCTGTAGGTCATCGACTCGTCGAGGAAGAGCGAGAAGAACTCGGCCGGCAGGTCGTAGTGGTGGCGCACCGAGCGCCGGTCGCGCGCGATCGAGTGCCGGCGCCCCTCGGGCACGAGCTCTGACTGGGGCCGCTGCGGCGGGCGCTCGAGGCCCATCGCGCGCGCGGCGGCCAGCGCGAGGCGCGCCTTGTCGGCGCGATCCAGCGTCGGCGGCTTCCAGGTCTGCAGGAGGGCGATCGTCGCGTCGATGTCGTCGACGTCGAGCTCGCCGGACACGTAGGCCCGGCCGAGCCCGAGCTGGCCAGGGGCGTAGAGCGCGTGGGCGACGGCGCGCGGCGAGCGCACCGTGAAGCGCGGCCCGGGCGCCGTCGCCGGCACCTCGGTGCCGTCCCAGAAGGCGACGCTGAACGGTCGCTCGGGGAGCGCCTGCGCGAGCGCGCTGCGCAGGGGAGCGGTCTTCGCGAGGGCCAACGGGCTACGTGGCGGTCTCGGCCAGCAGCTTCTTCTGCTGGCGGGCCGGATCGATACGTACGACGTCCCACGCGAGGCCGACGCGCTCGAGGCCTCGTATGAGGAGGCTCGACGTGTCGATCTCATACCAGCGCATCCCGTGGGCCGCGGAGGTGGGGAAGGCGTGGTGGTTGTTGTGCCATGCCTCGCCGAAGGACAGCAGCGAGAGCCACGCCAGGTTGCGCGACTCGTCGCCGGTCTCGAAGCGCCGGCGCCCGAAGAAGTGGCACAGCGAGTTGATCGAGAAGGTCACGTGGTGCAGGACGAGCAACCGCACCGCGCCGCCCCACAGCAGGCCGGTGAGCGCGGCGGTGAAGGTGCCGCCGATGAGCCAGCCCAGCCCGAAGGCGGCGCCCAGGCCGCCGATCGCCCAGTAGAGGAAGGTGCGATCGACGTAGCTCACCACCGGGTCGGCGAGCAGGTCGGGGGCGTAGCGCTTGCGCGATCCGCGCTGGGTGTGCAGGAAGAGCCAGCCCATGTGCGCGTGCGCCAGGCCGCGCAGCGCGCCGCGCCAGCCGACGCCGTGATCGACGTGCGGGCTGTGCGGGTCGCCCGGCTGGTCGGCGAACGCGTGGTGCTTGCGGTGGTCGGCCACCCACGAGATGACCGGTCCCTCGATGGCTGCCGAGCCGCACACGGCCAGGACGCCGCGCAGCCACTGCTTGGTGGCGAACGAGCGGTGGGTGAACAGCCGGTGGAAGCCGACGGTCACGCCGAAGCCCGTGAGCACGTAGAGGATCCCGAACACGGCGATGTCGCTCCAGTGCAGGAGCGAGTTCCACACCTGCCAGCAGACGATGCCGAGCGCGAGGAAGGGCACGATGCTGACCGTCCCCGTCGCGATGCGGTCGAGCGTCTCGTGCTCGGTCGGCTGGATGTCGTCAGGGCCTGGCTCTGACATGGGGGACTGCCTTTCCTCGATCTCGGTGCGACGGGCGCGAGTCTAGTCATCGGGGCGGAAGCCCGGCGCGATGACCTCGCAGCCGAGCGCGCGCAGCGCACGAACGACGGGCTCGAAGCCGTCAAGAGGCAGAGTACCGACAATTGCCCCGCCCGACCCGGCGTAGTTGGCGCTCGCTCCTGCGGCGCGGGCGGCGCGCACCATCGCCTCGTGGCGCGGATCGAGGTCCAGGAGGGCCGCGCGCTCGTCGAACGAGGCGTCGAGGGCGGCGGCGAAGGCCTGCTGGTCGCCGCCGAGCAGGGCGTCGCGCGCCGCGCGCGCGTGGCCGGCGAGCCGCGCCATGCCCGCCCGCACGGCCGGATCGCGCGCGCGGTCGCGCAGGTCGCCGTGGACCGCGTGCGACGCCTCGGCGGCATCGGAGCGCCAGGCCAGGTAGAGCGAGGGCAGGAGCGCGGGGTCCAGGCGCTCCACGCGCGGGCGCGCGCCCGCGAAGTCCATCAGCACGAGGCCCTCGTGCGCCTGGGCATAGCGGTCCTGAGGCCCGGCGGCGATGCCGAGGTCCTCGACCTCGACCGCGAGCACCATCTCGGCCAGCTCGTCGGGCTCCAGTGCGTGGCCGTGCAGCGCGCACAGGGCGCGGACCGTCGCGGTCACGATCGCGCTCGATCCGCCGAGCCCGACCTCGCGCGGGACGGTCGTCGTCCACCGCACCGCGCACGGGCCGCGCCCGAAGCGCGCGACGGTCGCGTCGACGAGCGCGCTCGGCGGGTCGCTCGTCGCGTGCGCTGCGGAGCGCGGCCTCGGCGCGCGCGGCCAGCTCGGGCACGCAGACCGCGAGGACCGCCCCGCCGTAGCCGTCGGACGGGTTGCCCGCCAGCGCGGCGCGGGCGAGCGCCCTACCGCTGGCCATCGAGCAGCGCGGCGGCCCGGGCGCGCAGGGCGGGGCCGAGCTCGGCGTCGCTCAGCGCGTACTCGACGAACGCCGCGCAGTACCCGGGGACGGTGCCGACGTCGAGGCGCTCCTCGCCGGGCGCCAGGCGCGTGGCGACGACGCCGTCGAGCGCGTTGAGCGCGTCGGCGAGCTGCACCTCGCCGCCCGCGTCGGGCGCGACGGTCCGCAGCGCGTCGAGGAGCGCGGGCGTCGCCGCGTAGCGTCCGGCGACCGCCAGCCGGCTCGGGGCCGTCTCGGGCGACGGCTTCTCGACGACGCGCGCCACCGCGAAGGGATCGCCGTCGCCGGCCGGCGCCACGATCCCGTAGCGCTGCGTGTCGTGCGCCGCGACCTCCTCGACGGCCACCGCGGCGCCGGCGCCGGCCTGGACCGCGGCGGCCAGCCGCTCGACGACGCGCGCCGGGGCGCCGCGGCCGAGCAGCGCATCGCCGAGCGCGATGACGAAGGGGCCCTCGAGCGCGGGCGCGGCGCGCAGGATCGCGTCGCCCAGCCCGAGCGGCCGCGGCTGGTCGACGCACACCATCTCGGGCCCCCGCGCGTCGGCGAAGTGCGCCGCGAAGGCGCCGCGCCCGCGCCCGGTCACCAGCACCACGCGCTCGATCCCGCACGCCTCGAGCTCGTCGACGATGTGCTGCACCACGGGCCGCCCCGCCACCGGCAGCAGCCCCTTCGGCACGCCGCGCGACAGCGGGCGCAGTCGGGTCGCCAGCCCGGCGACCGGCACGACGGCGGTGGTGATGGCCACGGGCGAGGGGAGGCTAGTGCCCGCGTCGTCCGCGCGTCGTCCGCGCGGGTCGTCCGCGCTGCGTCTTGGGCGCTGCGCGGCGCTTACTGCCGCATCGAGGGAAAGGAGGGTGGCGGCAGTCGGCGCGCTTGCCGCCCCGCGGGCGTCGGCGGTGCCCGGCGCGGAGTCCCTGCGCACTTCGAGCGTCTTTCGCAACACGTTCCGCGGGCGGCCAGAGGGGGTGTGCGCTTTCGCTCCCGCATACCGGGAGTTGGAGCGCCCACCCCCTTGGGCGTCTCCAAAGACTGTTGCGAAACACGCGCGATGGCACCCCGAAGGACGCGCACGCCTGAGGACGACGACGCGCGCCCCGAACCGCCGCCCGCCTCCTTCCCCTCGATGATGCTGTTCGCGCCCGCCGCCGCGCGCTAGAGCGCCGGCGCGCCCCGCCCCCGCCGCCGCCGCTCGCCGAGCTCCTCGTCGGTCAGCGCCCCGCCCGGGCCGAGCGTGCGCCAGCCCTCGCGCGCCAGGCCGATGGCGGCGACGAGGATGACCCAGATCGGCCAGAACGAGCCGCTCGCGCCCGTGGCGGCCCAGATCCCGACGCACAGCAGCGACGCGATCGCCGCCGCCCCGGCGCGGTGAGCCAGCCTCGCGCGCGCGACGGCGCGCGCGGGATCCTCCGCCCGCGGCGCGGGCGCGGCCGGCAGGTCCTCGAGCAGGCGCATGAGCTCGCCGTGCGTGCGAGCGCCATAGGCCGCGTCGAGACGCTCGTCGAGCTCCTGCGGTGTGAGCCGCCCGGCCGCCGCGTGCGCGCTGAGCTGGCGCGAGACGTCCTCGCGCTCGGCGTCGGAGGCGCGGACGGCTCGGTCGGGTTGGCTCACCCGCCCAATGCTAGGACGGCGCCTGCGCGGCGCGCAAAGGGGACAACGAACTGGACTCCTCCGGCCCCCGCCCCGGTGCTAGCGTCGCCACGCACACGACCGGGTAAGGAGCAGCCCCATGCAGATTGGGATGATCGGACTGGGCCGCATGGGCGCCAACATGGTGCGCCGGCTCATGCGCGGTGGCCACGACTGCGTCGTCTACGACGTCAGCCCCGATGCCGTCGCCGGGCTCGCTGGTGAGGGGAGCACCGGCTCCGGCTCGCTGGAGGAGTTCGTCGGCGCGCTGGCGCCGCCGCGCTGCATCTGCATCATGGTCCCGGCCGCGTTCGTCGACGACACGATCGCCCGCCTCGCGCCGCTCCTGCAGGCCGACGACACCATCATCGACGGGGGCAACTCGTACTACCGCGACGACCTGCGCCGCGCCGCGGCGCTCGGCGAGCAGGGTCTGCACTACGTCGACATGGGCACCAGCGGCGGCGTCTTCGGCCTCGAGCGCGGCTTCTGCCTGATGATCGGCGGCGACGACAAGGCCATCGAGCGTCTGGACCCCTTCTTCAGCACGCTGGCCCCCGGCGTCGACGCCGCGTCGCGCACGCCGGGTCGTGAGGGCGACCCGACGCCCGCCGAGCAGGGCTATCTGCACTGCGGCCCGTCCGGCGCCGGGCACTTCGTGAAGATGGTCCACAACGGCATCGAGTACGGGATGATGGGCGCCTACGCGGAGGGGCTGAACATCCTCGAGCGCGCCAACATCGGCGCCGAGCAGCAGGAGCACGACGCCGAGACGACGCCGCTGCGCGATCCCGAGGCCTACATGTACGACCTGCCGATCGCCGAGATCGCGGAGGTCTGGCGGCGCGGCAGCGTCGTCGCCTCGTGGCTGCTCGACCTCACCGCGCAGGCCCTGGCCCAGGACCCCAAGCTCGAGGGCTTCTCCGGCCGCGTCTCGGACTCGGGCGAAGGGCGCTGGACCGTGCTGGCCGCCGTCGACGAGGGCGTCCCCGCTCCCGTCATCACGGCCAGCCTCTACACGCGCTTCGAGTCGCGCGGCGAGGGCGAGTTCGGCAACCGCGCGCTGTCGGCGATGCGCTTCGGCTTCGGCGGGCACCTGGAGAAGAGCGCCACGTAGTTTCGCGGCGGGGTCTCCTTGGGGATGTAGGACCGCGTCATGAGAACGCGCACCCTCCTCCTCGCCATCGCCGCGGCGCTCCTCGTCGCCGCCGCGCCCGCCCAGGCCCACGGCGGCCACCACGCCAACGGACACCACAAGCGCCACAAGCCGCGCGCGGTGGACGTCCAGCTGCTCAGCATCAACGACTTCCACGGCAACCTCGCGCCTCCGGGCACGATCACGCTGCCGGGCGGCGTGCGCACCCCGGCCGGCGGCGCCGAGTACCTGGCGACGCACATCAACGACCTGCGCAAGCAGAACCGCAACACGCTGGTCGTCAGCGCCGGCGACAACATCGGCGCCAGCCCGCTCGTCTCCGGGCTCTTCCACGACGAGCCCACGATCGAGGCCTTCAACGCGATGGGTGTCGACATCAGCTCGGTGGGCAACCACGAGTTCGACGAGGGCTCGGCCGAGCTGCTGCGCATGCAGGACGGCGGCTGCCACCCGGTCGACGGCTGCCAGGACGGCGACGGCTTCGCCGGGGCGGACTTCGACTACCTGGCCGCCAACGTCACCGACGACGACACGGGCAAGACCCTCTTCCGCCCCTACGAGATCCGCCGCGTCGGCGGCGTGAAGGTCGGCTTCATCGGCGTCGTGCTGAAGGACACGCCGACGATCGTCACCCCCTCGGGCGTCGAGGGCCTCACCTTCGGCGACGAGGCCGAAGCGATCAACAAGTACACGGCCATCCTCAAGAAGAAGGGCGTGCGCGCGGTCGTCGTGCTCATGCACCAGGGCGACACCGTCGACCTCGGGCAGGTCAACGACTGCATCAACCCGGTGGGGCCGCTGTCGGACATCATCGGGCACTCGAGCAAGGAGGTCGACCTCTACCTCACCGGCCACACGCACCAGGCCTACAACTGCGTGATCGCCGGCAAGCGCGCCACGAGCGCCTCGTCGTTCGGGCGCGTGCTGACCGACGCCAACCTGCGCATCGACAGGCGCACGGGCCAGGTCGTCTCGGTCTCGGCGACCAACTCGATCGTCACCCAGGACGTCGCCAAGGACCCGGCCCAGACCGCGATCATCGACAAGTACACCGCCATCTCGGCCCCGATCGCCAACAAGCGCATCGGTGCCACGACGGCGGCGCTCACGCGCGAGCAGAACGCGGCCGGCGAGTCGGTCCTCGGGGACGTCATCGCCGACTCCCAGCTCGCCGACACCGCGAGCGCCACCACGGGCAACGCCGTGGTCGCGTTCATGAACCCGGGCGGCATCCGCACCGACATCGACGCGGGCGACATCACCTTCGCCGACGCGTTCGCCGTCCAGCCGTTCGGCAACAGCCTGGTGACCATGACGCTCACGGGCGCCCAGATCGATCGGGCGCTCGAGCAGCAGTGGGACGGCCAGGGCACGAGCCCGAAGGTGCTCCAGGTCTCCGGCGGCTTCACGTACACGTGGAGCGCGTCCGGGCCGCTCGGCAGTCGCGTGGACCCGTCGACGATCAAGATCAACGGCGTCACCGTCGACCCGGCCGCGACGTACCGGGTCACCGTCAACTCGTTCCTGGCCGACGGCGGCGACGGCTTCACGATCCTGAAGTCGGGGACCGACCGCCTCGGCGGCGACGTCGACGTCGACGCGCTGGGCAAGTACCTCGGCGCGCACGATCCGATCTCGCCCACCCCGCGCGACCGCATCACTCAGGTCCCGTAGGCGTCTTACAGGGAGGCGGGCGGGCACAATCCACCCAGTGCCCGCCCGCCCTTCCATGCCGACGGCGCAGCAGCTGCGCGGCGCGATCCGCCGCCGGGTGCGCCGCGTACGCGGCGACCTGTGGGGGATCCTGCAGACGACGGTCGCCGCCGGAGCGGCGTGGTTCCTCGCCAACCTGCTGCATCCCCAGCCGTTCTTCGCCCCGGCCGCCGCGGTCATCGCGATGGGCGTGTCGCGCGGCGGGCGCACGGTGCGCGCGGTCGAGCTGGTCGTCGGCGTCGCCGTCGGCATCGTGGTTGCGGACGTCATCGTGCGCTGGCTGGGCGCCAACACCCTCGTCCTCATGCTCGTCGTCGGCCTCTCGATGGCCGCGGCGCTGCTCTTCGGCGCCGGGCAGATCCTCGTCAACCAGGCCGCGATCTCGGGCATCCTCGTGGTGGCCACGCTGCAGCCCGGCTCGAGTCCCTCGCCGGCGCGCGCCCTCGACGCGCTCATCGGCGGCGCGGTGGCGCTGCTCGTCGGCCAGGTCCTGTTCCCGCGCGACCCGGTCCGCGCGATGGCGACGGCGGCGCGGCCGGTGGTCAGCGACCTCGCGGTGGCGCTCAGGGCCCTGGCCGAGGCGCTGCGCGACGGCGACGAGGAGCGCGCCCGCCGCGCCCTCGAGATCGCCCGCAGCACCGACGACGACCTCGCCGACTTCTTCGACGCGGTCTCGCTGGCGCGCGAGACCTTCACGCTGCGCGCGCCGCGCAAGCGCACCCGCGAGCGCGTTCCGCTCTACGCCGAGGCCGCCCAGCAGATGGACTACGCCGTGCGCAACACGCGCGTCCTGGCGCGCCGCGCGCTGAGCGCGATCCGCCGCCACGGCCGTGCCCCGGGCGAGCTGGCCGACGCGGTCGCGCTCCTGGGCGACGCCGTGCTCGAGCTCGGCAACCAGCTCGACCACCCCGAGCAGGAGGACAGCGAGGCGCGGCGCCTCGCGCTGGAGGCCGCGGTGAAGGCGACGCGGCTCCTGCAGGACGATCCGGGCCTGTCGGTCAGCGTCATCATCGGGCAGGTCCGCTCGACGGCGATCGACCTGCTGCGCGGATCGGGGATGACGGGCGACGAGGCCCGCACCGCCCTGGAGGCCGCGGTCGAGCGCGCGGGCGCGCAGCGCCCTAGACGCCGGCCTCAGGGGGGACCCGCCTTCGGCGGCCTGCCTGCCGGCGGTCGGCAAGCGCGAGCGTGCCGCCTCCGGCACCCCTACCGGCGGTCCGGCGGCCGCGTAGCCGCCGAGGGCGATGAGCGCGACGCCCGACAGCGCCCGCTGGCGGCGGACCCAGCGCGACCCGGCGCGCAGCCCGGAGCGCGCCCGGCCGCCGAGCGCCGCGACGACGAGGTCGGCCGACGAGTTCAGGGCCACGCTGAGCGTGCCCAGCGCCAGGAGCTGCAGCGCGACGGGGCCGCGCTCGGGCTGGGCGAACTGCGGCAGGAAGGTCAGGAAGAAGAGCGCGGTCTTCGGGTTGAGCAGCTCGGTCATGACGCCCTGGCGGAAGGCGCCGCCTGCGTGGGCGCGCGGCGTCTCGGCGTCGGCCTCGCGCAGGCCGAGCAGCGTGCGGACGCCCAGGAAGACGAGGTAGCAGGCGCCCGCGTAGCGGACGACCTCGAAGGCCGTGGCCGAGGTCATGAGCAGCGTCGAGAGACCGAGCGCGGCGCCGACGACGTGGCACAGCCCGCCCAGTCCCGTCCCGAGCGACGACCGCACGCCCACGCGCGTCCCCTCGCCGAGGCTGCGCGCCAGCACGTAGAAGATCCCGGGGCCCGGGGTGACGGCCAGGACGAGCGCCGCCGCCAGGAACGCGGTCATGTGGGCGTGGTCGGGCATCGCTCAGCTGGGCTTCGAGAGCCGGTAGGTGGCGGCCATGTCCTCCTCGCCATGGCCGGCCTCGGTGGCCTGCGTGAAGCGCTCGGCGATCGCTCGCGCGACCGGCAGGTCGGCGCCGTGGCGCTCGGCCGCCTCGGCCACCAGCCGGGCGTCCTTGGCCGCCAGCGCGAGCGCGAACGAGGCCGGGAAGTCCTCGTCGAGCATGAGCTTGGACTTCATGCGGAAGTAGGGCAGGTCGAGCGCGCCCCCCTCCAGCGCGTCGAGGACCCACTCGGGCTTCACCCCCAGCGACTGGGCGAAGGCGATCGTCTCGGCGGTGCCCTGCGTCACGACCAGGACCCACAGGTTGACCGCGAGCTTGAGCCGCGTCGCGGTGCCCGCCGCCCCGAGCCGCATGGTCCGCTGCCCGACCGTGTCGAAGAGCGGCGCGCACGCGTCGAGCGCGGAGTCCGGGCCGGAGGCCAGGACCACGAGCTTGCCCTCCTCGGCCGGCAGCCTGGTGCCGAGCACCGGTGCGTCGACGAGCACCGCACCGGTCTCCTCTGCCAGCGCCGCGCATTGCTCGATCCCCTCGAGCCCGATGGTGGACGCCTGCCACCAGATCTGCCCGTCGGCGAGGTTCGCCCGCCGCGCGACGTCGAGGGCCGCGTCGGCGTCGGCGAGCATGGTCAGCACGACGTCGGCGCCGGCCGCCGCGGCCGCGGGATCGTCGCGCACGTCGACGCCGTCGTCGCGCAGGGCGGCGGCCTTGTCGGGGCTGCGGTTCCAGGCGCGGACCTCGTGGCCGGCGCGCGCGAGGTTGCGCGCCATCGGAGCGCCCATGACGCCCGTGCCCAGTGCGGCGATGATGGCCATGTCCGCACGCTAGCCGTTTCGCGCGCGGCCACGCGGGAACCCGACGAGCATGCCCACCGACCCCGAACCCGTCACGCTTGCGGCCATCGTGCACCGCGCCGTGGCCGCCGTCGACCCCGAGGGCCATGCCGGCATCGAGGACCTGCTGGAGCGCTTCGAGGACGACGACGAGCCGCTCGGCAGCTATGGCGCAGAGATCGCCGCCCAGCGCATCGCCGAGGAGGCCGGCAAGCTCGATCCGCAGGCCGAGGACCCGGCCGTGCAGCTCGCGGCCGCCGTCGCGACCTACCTCGCCTTCCGCCGTGACGAGGTGGACGCGGAGCCCGGCGAGCTGCTCGCCCTGGCCGCCCGCGCCGAGTTCGACGGCGATCCGCCGGACGACGTCCGCGCGCTGCTCGCCGAGCGCGGCGTCGAGCTCTGACTAGTCGACCGCGGCCCAGGTGCGCCGGCCGACGCGGCGTACGCGGCCGTCGCGCATCGCGCGCCGCAGGGCGGGGCCGAAGCGGCCCGGTCCCCACAGCCGCGCCTCGACCCGGGCGCGCAGCGTGCGCCCGTCGAGCGGGCCCTCGCGGCGCAGGACGGCGACGATGGCGTCGGCCTCGCGCTCGGCGAGGCCGGCAGGCTCCGTGCCGCCGAAGGCCAGCGGACCCGGGGACCACACGTGCCGGCTCATGCCGGCTCCGCCGACGTCGCGGACAGGGGCTCGGCGATCTCCTCCAGCGACTCCTGCTCGGCGTCGACGCCCCACACCCAGGCCACGACCGAGGCCGACGAGCATGAGCGCCGAGGCGATGCCGTAGCCGAGGAAGAGGCTGCTCTTCTCGCCGGTCCCGAGCAGGCTGCCGAAGAGCAGCGGCCCGACCGCGCCGCCGATGCCGGTCGAGATCGCGTAGAAGAGCGCGATGGCCATGGCGCGCGTCTCCAGCGGGAAGACCTCGCTGACCGTCAGGTAGCCGGCGCGACGCCGCCGCGGAGGCGAAGAAGAACGTCGCGCACAGGACGACCATGAAGCCGCCGAGGCCGAGCGTGCCGTTGTCGAAGAGCCAGTCCGAGCACGAACAGGCCGATGGCGGAGATGAAGTAGGTGCCGGCGATCATCGGCCGCCGCCCGACCGTGTCGAAGAGCCGGCCGAGCAGCAGCGCGCCCGCGAAGTTGGCGATCCCGAACGGGATCAGATAGGCGGGCGCGGCGGAGTCGGAGACCTTGAAGAACGTGGTCAGGACGATCGAGAAGGTGAAGATGACCGCGTTGTAGATGAAGGCCTGGGTGGCCATGAGGGTGAAGCCCGAGGATCGAGCGCCGCGGATAGCGCTTGAACAGCGTGCGCCCGACCTCGATGACGTTCGTGGCCTTGCGCGGCTCGATCTCGATCTCGTCGCCGGGATCGTCGAGCTCGCGCTCGCCCGTGTCGCGCTTGACGCGCTCCTCGATCGAGCCCACGAGCTTCTCGGCCTCGTCCTCGCGGCCGTGGATGATCAGCCAGCGCGGGCTCTCGGGCACGTTGCGGCGCACGAACATGATGGCGAGGCCCATGGCCGCGCCGAGGCCGAAGGCCAGCCGCCAGCCGAGGTTGATCGCGAAGAGGCTCTCGTCGAGCAGCACGAAGGACAGCGCGGCGCCGGCGGAGGCGCCCAGCCAGTAGGAGCCGTTGATCGCGAGGTCGACCCACCCGCGCGCTCGCGCGGGGATGAGCTCGTCGATGGCGGAGTTGATCGCCGCGTACTCGCCGCCGATGCCCAGTCCGGTGAGCATGCGGAAGATCCAGAACGAGGCCGCGCTCCACGTGAAGGCCGTCGCCACCGTCGCTGCCAGGTAGACGGCGAGCGTGATGATGAAGAGCTTCTTGCGCCCGAGGCGGTCGGTCAGATAGCCGAAGCCGATCGCCCCGATGGCGGCGCCGATGATGTAGCACGTGCCGCCGAAGGCGATCTCGAAGGCGCTGAGCCCGAGCGTCTGCTTGTCCTGCAGGCGGCTCGCGATCGCGCCGACGATGGTGACCTCGACGCCGTCGAGCACCCACACGGTGCCCAGGCCGAAGATGACGAGCCAGTGCCAGCGGCTCCACGGCAGCCGGTCCATGCGGCCCGGGATGCGCGTCGTGATGGTCTCGCCGGCGCTCGCTGCCTCCATTGGTCACGGCCTTCCCGCCGGGCCGCGCCGGCATGCGCCGGGCGGGGCGCCTAGGCGGCCGTGCCGCGCCGGCGGGCGAGCTCGCGCTTGAGGTCGATCGCGCGGACCTCGTGCTCGTCGGGGAGCTTGGAGAGCACCTCGCGGACGACGCCCTGCACGTCGCGCTCCTCGTGCCCGAGGTCGTCGTAGAGCGCCTTGAGCGCCGTGTGGGTGACCTTCAGCTGCGCGGCGGTGAGCTCGAGGTGGAAGGCCGGCTCGTCGGGGCCGATGAGGTTGGCTTCGTCCGCCATGGGCCAACGTTACAGCGGCGCGACGGGCCCAGCGCGCGATCCTACGTCCGTGATCGCGGTCTGCCTCGCCGTGCACCGCCCCCAGCCGGCGCGGCTCGAGCGCCAGCTGGCCTCGCTGGACGCCCAGCGGGGCGTCGAGTGGTCGCTCGTGCGCGAGGACGACGAGCAGGGAGCGGGCCCCTGGAGCGCGTTCGAGCGCTGCTACGCCCGCGTCGGCCGCGAGGCCGACCTCGTGGCGCCGTGCGACCAGGACGACGTCTGGCATCCGTCCAAGCTCGCGACCCTCTCGGCGGCGCTCGGCGCCGGCGCGACGCTGGCCTTCTGCGACCTGCGGATCGTCGACGGCGCCGGCAGCGTGCTCTCGCCGACCTACTGGACCGACCGCGTGGCGACGTGGGACGACCTCGGCGCCGAGCTTCAGACCAACGTCGTGACCGGCGCGGCCTGTCTCGTGCGCCGCGAGGTCCTCGACGTCGCGCTGCCCTTCCCGGCCGAGCTCGACGGCTCCTTCCACGACCACTGGCTGGCCGTGTGCGCGCTGGCCCTGGGCGAGCTGGCCTACGTCGACCGGGCGCTGGTCGACTACGTCCAGCACGACGCCAACGTCGTCGGGTGGTCGCAGCGGCGCCGGCGCGGCGAGCCCTCCAGCGGCGAGCCGCAGGCCGCGCGCGCCGCGCGCGACCGCGAGCGCCATCTCGAGCGCCCGCGGCTGTGGGCGCGCACGCTGCTCGAGCGCGCGCCGCAGATCGCGCCGCGCAAGCGCCGCGCGCTGGAGCGCGCGGCGCGCGCCGGCCTGCCATGGCTGGCGGCCGGCGCGCTGCGCGAGCAGCTGCGCCCGCGGCGCACGCTCGAGGCGCGGCGGCGGGCGCTGCGCGGCGCGTTGTGGGGGAGAGGGCGCGCCGCGCAGGACCGCTAGCCCCTACTCCGCCGCGGGCTCGTCGCCGGCGTCGCCGGCGAGGATCCGGTACAGCGAGCGGCGGGCGTCCTCGAGGACCTTGCGGGCCTCGGCGGTCTGGGCCTCGTCGCCGGCCTGGGCCACCTGCATGGTGGCCATGCCCAGCTGCATCATCAGCTTGCGCAGCTCGAAGATGCCCTCGGGCAGGTCGCCGCCGACCTCGTCCCACGGGCTGCCGAGCGCCTCGCGGTTCTCCTCGAGGTAGGCGCGGCCCGCGTCGGTGAGCTGGAAGGCGCGCCGGCCGGCGCTCTCGTCGCTGTGCACGAGCCCCTCGTCCTCGAGCTGCGAGAGCGCGGGGTAGATCGAGCCGGGGCTCGGGCGCCAGACGCCGCCGCTGCGCTCCTCGATCTCCTGCATGAGCTGGTAGCCGTTGCGCGGCTCCTCCTCGAGCAGGAGCAGGACCGCCGCGCGGACGTCGCCGCGGCGCGCCCGCTTGCCGCGGCCGCCGCGGCCGAAGGGACCGAAGCCGCCCGGGCCGAAGGGGCCGGGGCCGGTCCAACCGTGACCGGGGCCGTAGCCGCGGTGGCCGCCGTGGCGGCCGTGGCGCCCCTCGGACATGGCGCGCATGAGGGCGGCGCCGAGCAGCACCTTGCCCGCGTGGCGCTTCTTGCCGGCGCGGTGCTTGCCCGCACGCGGCTCGTGGTGGCGGGGATGACCCGCCCAGTGTGTAGTAGCGATAGCTGTCATCGCCTATCTCCTTGTGTCAGAAAGTGTTTGATACCGATCACGATATATCGTTACCGATCGGCTGTCAAGACGCTTGAAGGTCGAACGTCGGTCCTGCCCCCTGTGGAGGGGGTAAGACCGACGTTCGACCGCCCGAGGGCGCTCGTCAGCCCTTGATGAGCTCGCGCGCGCGGTCGAGGTCGCCGGCGCCGCCGACGCTCAGCATCGCCCGCACCCGGTCGCCCTCGCGGTACCAGACGGCGAAGGCGCCGTCGTCGACCGAGCCCTCGACCTGCTCGTCGTCCCAGCTGAAGGCCGGGCCGAGGTACTCGAGCGAGGCCCAGTCGGACAGGTCGGAGAAGAAGTAGGGCACCTCGTCGTGCGCGACGTCGGCGCCGAGCATGTTGCGCGCGGCGGTGGCGCCCTGAGCGGCGGCCACCTCCTCGTGCTCGATGCGCACGACGCGTCCGTGGACGACCGAGTCGTACTCGCACATGTCGCCGGCGGCGTGGATGCCCTCGGCCGACGTGCGCAGGCGGCTGTCGCACAGCACGCCGCCGAGCGCGCCGAGGGTCAGGCCCGCCTTGCGCGCGAGCATGACGTCGGGGATCGCGCCGACGCCGCAGATCACGGCCTGGGCGGCGATCTCGCGCCCGCCCTGCGTCACGACGCGCTCCACGCGCTCGCCGCCCTCGAAGCGGGCGACCTCGTCGCCGCCGATGACCTCGACGCCGTGCTCCTCGAGCACGCGGCGGAAGAAGCGCCCGGCGGTGGTGCCGAAGCCGCGCTCGAGCGGATGGTCCTCGAGCATGACCATCGTCACGCTCCGGCCGAGCTCGGTCAGCGAAGCGGCGACCTCGGAGGCGATGTAGGAGCCGCCCACGCACACGACGTGCTCGGCGCCCTCGGTCTCCTGGCGGATGCCGTCGGCGTTGCCGAGGGCGCGCAGGTAGTGCACGCCCTCGAGCTGGGCGCCGTCGACCGGCAGGCGGCGGACCATGGCCCCGGTCGCGATCAGGGCGCGGTCGAAGCCGACCTCCTCCTTGGTCGAGAGCTTGGCCGTGCGCCCCTGCGTGTCGAGGTCGAGGACGCTCGTGCGCGTCAGCAGCTCGACGCCGTTGGCCTCCCACCAGTCGGCGGGGTGCACGTGCGCGCCCTCGGGGCCGTGCTCGCCACGCAGGTACTCCTTGGACGCCGGCGGGCGGTGGTAGGGCGGGTGCGGCTCGCGCCCGACGAGGAGGATCGAGCCGTCGAAGCCCTGCTCGCGCAGCGTGTGCGCGGCGGTCGCCGAGGCGATGCCCCCGCCGACGAGGAGGATGTCGACCGTCCGGTCCGCCATGCGACGGACCGGACCCTACATGGCGCTCGGCGCCCTCAGGACTGCGGGGCGCAGCGCGGGGCGGGCTCGAGGCGGTCGGCCAGCCGGCGCAGGACGCGCACGGCGCCGCGGCGGACGGGAGCGCGGGGCGTGGTCGCCTCCGGCTCGGCGGCGCGCGACGCTGCGGCGCGGGCCGTCGGCGAACTGCCGCGCGGTGAGGTCGCGGGCGATGCGGGCGTTGACGACAGTCGAGCATGTCGTGAGCTCCTTTCGGCGGGTTCAGCTCGGAGCGGGTCCGCTCGAGGCGCGGACCACGAGGTCGGTGGGGAGCAGGACGTCGTCGCCGCCGGTGGTGAGCAGGCGGACGGCCTCCTCGCCCTTGGCGGCGTGCGGCTGGTGGACGGTGGTGAGCTTCGCGGCGTTCGCGGCGGGGATGTCGTCGTAGCCGACGACGCTCAGGTCCTGGGGCACGCGGATGCCGCGCTCCTGCGCGGCGCGCATGACGCCCAGGGCGAGCACGTCGGACAGGCAGATGATCGCGGTCGGGCGATCGGCGCGGTCGAGCAGCGGCGCGGCGGCGCGATAGCCGGACTCCTCGTCGCTCTCGGGAGAGCTGCCGACCGGGACGCTCGCCCAGTCGATGCCGGCGGCGACGATCGGGTCGCGCCAGCCGAGCAGGCGCTCGTAGCGGATGAAGCAGCGCCAGCGCGTGCGGTCCTCGGTGCGCAACGGGTCGGAGACCGCGGTGGCCGTGGCGGCGTCCGTGGAGCCGTCCTCGTAGGGCAGGACGAGTCCGAAGCGCCGGTGGCCGAGGTCGACGAGGTGCTGGGCCACGGCGCGCGCGCCCCCGCGGTCGTCGATGTTCACGCGCGGGCCGTCGACGTAGGGCGAGAAGTCGACGAGGACGTAGGGCAGCCCGCGGGCGCGGACCGCCTCGAGGCGCTCGTCGTTCTCGGGCGTGCAGAACATGACGTAGCCGTCGACGAGCGCGGAGCGCACGAGCTCCGCCGCGCCCTCGGGCAGCTGCGGCACGAGTGCGAGGCCGGTGCCCTGCTCCTCGCAGCCGGCGGCGACGCCGGAGAGGAAGAGCACCGCCGCGGGGTCGTCGAAGATGTAGCGCAGCCGCGCGTCGAACACGAGCCCGAGCGATCCGGCCTTGCCGCGGCGCAGCGAGCGCGCCACCGGATCGGGTCCGGTGTAGCCCAGGTCGCGCGCGGCGCTGAGCACGCGCTCGCGCAGCGTGGGGCTGAGCTGGTCGGGCCGGTTGTAGGCGTTGGACACCGTCGTGCGCGAGACGCCGAGATGCTCGGCGACGTCGGCGAGGGTGGGGGCGTGTGCGGTGCGGGCTGCCATCTGAATCGTTCAAGACTGTATCGATCAAGTCTTGATCGATCAAGTGGCAATTTGCGGCGTGTTTGGCGGCGAACAGCGGCGCTGTGGTCGTCCGCCGGCGCGTGTGGGCGCTGCGCGGCGCTTACTGCATCACCGAGGGAAAGAGAGGTTGCGGTGGGCGGGGCGCGAGCGGGTTCCGCGCGCGCACCGGCAGTCGCGGCGTCGAACGTCGGTCCTGCCACGTCCTGACGGGGGAAGACCGACGTTCGACGCGCCGCTGCCCCCGACCGCCCTCGAACGTCGGTCCTGCCACGTCCTGACGGGGGAAGACCGACGTTCGACGCGCCACTGACCGACCGCCCTCGAACGTCGGTCCTGCCACGTCCTGACGGGGGAAGACCGACGTTCGACGTGCCGCCCGCGCCCGACCGCCCCGACTCCTTCCCCTCGGTGATGCTGTTAGCGCCGCGCAGAGCAGCGGGCGCCGGCGGACGAACCGCGCCGGCCGACGACTCAGGCCGCGCAGCGCGCGACGAGCAGGTCTCGGAACGTATCCGGGTGCAGCGGGGCGGCGAAGAGGTAGCCCTGGCCGAGCTCGCACTGCATCGCGTGCAGCATGTCGGCCTGCTCGGGGCGCTCGATGCCCTCGGCGACGACGGTCATGTTCAGCGTGCGGGCGAGGCCGGCGATGGTGCCGGCCAGGGCGGTGCGCTGGTCGCCGCTGCAGAGGTCGTCGACGAAGGACTTGTCCATCTTCAGGACGTCGATGGGCATCCAGCGCAGGTAGCTCAGCGAGGAGTAGCCGGTGCCGAAGTCGTCGATGGCCAGGCGCACCCCGAGCTCGCGCAGGGCCTGCAGGCGGCCGAGGACCGCGCGCGGGTCGCGCATCAGGCCGCTCTCGGTGATCTCCAGGACGAGGCGGTTGGGCGGCAGGCCGGTGGTCTCCAGCGCGTCGGACACGCGGCGGATGAGCTCGGGGCGCTGCAGCTCGCGCGGGGAGACGTTGACGTGCAGGGCGACGGCGCCGGCCTCGCCCGACGGCCAGCTCGCCGCGAGCCCGCAGCCGTGCTCGAGCACGAAGCGGTCGACCTCGAGGATGCGGCCGGTCTCCTCGGCGACGTCGATGAAGTCGCCCGGTGTCATGCGCCCGCGCTCGGGGTGGTTCCAGCGCACGAGCGCCTCGGCGGCGGCCACGTTGCCCGTGGCGAGCTCGACGATCGGCTGCAGCTCGACGACCAGCTCGCCGCGCTCGGCCGCGCGCTGGAGGTCCTCCTTGAGGCGATGGCGGCGCAGGACCGCGGCGTGCATGGCGGGCTCGAAGACCTCGTGGCGCTGCTTGCCGGCGTTCTTGGCCGTGTACATGGCGACGTCGGCGTTGCGCAGCAGCTCCTCGGCGCTGTCGACCTCCGCCGTCCACCCCTCGACGATCCCGAGGCTCGCGTGCGCCGAGATCTCGTGCCCGGCCACCGCGAAGGGGCGCTCGAGCATCCCGATGACGCGGTCGGCGACGCTGCGGACGTGCTCGGCGTCGCTGACGTCGTGCAGCAGCACGGCGAACTCGTCGCCGCCCAGGCGCGCGGCGAGGTCGCCGGCCTTGAGCGCGCCGAGCAGGCGACCGGCGACCGCCTCCAGCAGCTCGTCGCCGATCGAGTGCCCGAGCGAGTCGTTGATCGTCTTGAAGTCGTCGAGGTCCAGGAAGAGGACCGTGTAGTCGCGCCGGCCCGAGGCCAGCAGCTCGCCGAGCCGATCGAGGAAGAGCGCGCGGTTGGCCAGGCCGGTCAGCGGGTCGTGGAAGGCCTGGTGCTCGAGGCGGCCCTGGAGCTCGCGCAGCTGGGAGACGAGGTGCTCGAGGCGGTCGTACTCCAGCGAGACGCTCGCGTGGTTGGCCAGCGTGCCGAAGAGGGTGAGGTCGTGGCCGTCGAAGCTGCCGACCGTGCTGCGGTTGGCGACGAGGAAGGTGCCGACGACGCGCGTCTCGCCCGGGAGCGCGGCGAGCATGGCGCGCTGCACGCCGCGGCGGGCCAGGGCCGCGTCGAGGAGCGGATCGGCCAGCGGGCGCTCGAGCAGCCGCGCGGGCGTGTCGCCGTCGACGAGCGCGTGCAGGGCATCGGCCACGTAGCGATCGGCGAGCACCATCGGCTCGACCGTCCCGCCCTGCTCGACCGTCGTGCGCAGCGCCTCCGAGCGCTGGTCGGAGGGCAGCAGGATGATCTCGGCGAGGTCGCCGCGGAAGACGTCCAGCGTGCGCTGCAGCAGCCCCGAGATGCCGGCGGTGATGTCAGGCGCGCGCGCGAGCAGGCGCGTGACCTCATGCAGGAACTCGAGGCTCTCGTGCTTGCGCCGCTCGGCCATGTAGGCGCGGTAGGCGAGCACGACGGCCGCCGCCGGGATGATGAGCAGCACGGCCGCGCGGGCGTCGGCGGCCACCGCCGCGGCGCCGCCCAGCGCCAGGCACGTGTTGGTGACGCACACCGCCGTGGCCATGGCCAGCGTGCGCATGAGCTTGGCCAGCGCGATCGGCTGGCCCGAGAGCCGGATGACCGCGCACACGAGCAGCGCGCCGAGGACCGCGTTGGCCAGCGTGGCCAGCATGGCGGCGCCCCACACGCTGGGGTCGATGACGGCGTCGGCGGCCAGCAGCGCGTGGAAGATGGTGGCGGCGAGCGCGCCGCCGAGCCAGAAGAGCGTGACGTTGAACGCGACCTTGACCGGCGACTGGCCGCGGTTGACGACCAGCACGACGATCGGCCCGAGCAGGATGCCGAGCAGCATCGCCCACGGCTCGGCGAAGATGAGGCCGAAGACCAGCGGCAGCTCGCTGAGCGAGAAGATGTGGACGTTGCGGCGGAACTCGACGTGCACCACGCACAGCTCGGCCACCGCGAAGACGCCGGCCAGCAGCCACCACGCCGGGCGCGGATGCGGGCCGAGGGCGTGCAGGTGGCGGACGTGCAGGAGGGTGAGCGCGAGCGCGCTCGCCCCCATCGCCGCGATCAGGCCCCAGACGCGCGGATGGCCGCCCGGTCGCAGGCGGCGTCCGCGCCCTCGCGGGGCGTGCGTCTTACGTGACGTGGAGCCCGGGGCGGGCACGGCTCAGCCGTCGCCCCAGGACGAGCCGCCCCACGAGGAGCCGCCCCAGGAGGAGCCGCCCCAGGAGGAGCCGCCCCAGGAGGAGCCGCCCCAGGAGGAGCCGCCCCAGGAGGAGCCGCCCCAGGACGAGCCGCCCCACGACGAGCCGCCCCACTTCGCGCCGCCCCACTACGCGCCGCCCCACTTGGCGCCGCCCCAGCTCGAGCCGTCGGGGCCGACGGGCCCGACCTCGGCCTGGCGGCCCTTCGACAGCCCGGCGACCAGCTTGGCGACGATGCCGCGGATCGCGGCGGGCTGGAACGGCTGGCGCACCGAGGCGGGATCGGGGCTCGCCGCGGCGAGCGCGCGCATGACGTTGAGCCGACCCGCACCCTGGGCGTCGGGCCCGGGTCCGGACAGCGGGTCGGCGGACGACTTGACCATCGCCTTGACCTGGTCGGGCGAGAGGTCGGGCCGGCGCTCGAGCAGGAGCGCGACGGCGCCCGAGACGACGGCGGCGGCCTGCGACGTGCCGCTGCCCTTGAGCAGGTCGTCGCCCACGCGCGCCTCGGGGTGCGCGAGGTCGAGGGCCGAGTTCGGGTCGCGCAGGCTCGCGATCGAGCGGCCCGGGCGCGACGAGGTCGGGGTTGCGGCCCAGGCCGCGGCTCGACCACGAGGGCACGACGTCGTCGGCCACGGCGGCCGTGCCGGAGAGGTCGTCGGCGCCGATCGAGAGGATGAACGGGTCGTAGCCCGGCGAGGTCAGGCCGCGGTGCTTCTCGCCCTCGTTGCCGGCGGAGACGACCACGACGATCCCGGCCTTCCACGCCTGCTCGACCGCGTAGGCGAGCAGGTCGCTCTGGTAGCGGCGTGGGCGGCGTGCCGAAGGAGAGGTTGAGGACGCGGACGTGCAGCCCGTTGTCGTTGCGGTGGGCGATGACCCAGCCGACCGAGGCGACGATCGCGCCGAGCGCTCGTCGAGCCGTCGGCGCCGGCGGCCTTGACGTTGACCAGGCGCGCGCCGGGGGCGACGCCCTGGAAGCCCGACTTGGGGTCGTCGCCGGCGATGATCCCGGCCACGTGCGTGCCGTGCCCGTAGGTGTCGAGGTGGGCCAGGTCGCGGTCGCGGCTCTGGTCGGAGAAGTCGGGGCCCTGGACGACCTTGCCCTGGGCGGCCAGCGCCGGCACCGGGACCATGCCGGTGTCGATCACGGCGACGTCGACGCCGCTGCCCGTCGCGCCCGACTGGTCGGCGCCGATCGCCTCGCGAACCTCGGCGAGGGTCGTGCCGGGCGTGGCGGCGGTTGCGGCCGCGGCCTTGCCGGCGTCGGCCCAGCCCTTCATCGGGCTGTCGGCGACGACGCCTGCCACGCCGTCCGCCGCGCCGAGGGCGCGCTCGGAGCCGGCCGGCACCTGTGCGACGAATCCGTTGACGACCGGCAGCGACTGCCCGACCGTGCCGCCGTGGTGCTCGACGGCGCGCTGCGCCGCGGCGAGCTCGTTGGGCTCGGCGCGCACGATGACCGCCTGCAGCGGGCCATGCGGAGCCCCGCGCGAGAAGGACAGCAGCGCGACCGCCGCGAGCGCGGCCAGCAGGGCCACGGCGGCCAGCAGTCGACGGCGACGATCGTCGTCGCGATCCCAACGAATTCCCCACACCACGTTCATGAGACCTCCAGCGGTTCCCCAAGACGCCGTTCGTTCGGCGTCTGGCCCGCTTATCGGTCAGCCCCAGGGCGCGGCTTGATACCGCTCGACGTTCGTACGAGTGCGCCAGACGGTGGTTTCTCAGCGCCCGGCGGAGCGAGCAGCGGCCTCGCTGGCCCGCTGATCCTGGCGCAGGCCGGCGGCGAAGGCGCCGCGCTCGGCCACCATCTCGGCGGTGAAGCGGTCGACGTCGGGGCCGGACTTGACCGCCTCGCGATCGATCAGCTCGGGGAGCAGCCCGCGCAGGCGGTACAGGGCGCCCACGAACCCGGGCGCGACGACCCGGCGCGAGCGCCGCTGCACGCCGCGCACCATCGCGTCGGCGGCATCGCCGACCGGAAGCGTCTTGCGGGCCGGGCCGCGCAGGCCCTTGCGCATGGCGGCGAAGCCGGGATGCTGGCGCTCGGCGCCGCGCACCATGTCGGTGTCGATCCAGGAGAAGTAGGCCACGCCGACGTCGACGCCGAGGTGGCGGACCTCGACGCGCAGGGCGTTGAGCAGCTGCTCGAGCCCGGCCTTGGAGGCGCCGTAGGCGCCGAGGCCCAGCGGCGAGACGATCGCAGCCACCGAGGCGACGCCGAGCACGTAGCCGCGGCGCGCCACGACGTGGGGCAGGCACGCGTGGATCACGCGCCAGTTGCCGATGAGGTTGACGTTCACCACCGCGGCGAGGACGTCGGGATCCAGGTGGCGCAGCGCGCCGGCGGCGGCGATGCCCGCGTTGGAGATGCAGACGTCGATGCCGCCGCACTCGGCCACGACATCGTCGATCGCGCTGGCCACCGAGTCGGGATCGGTGATGTCGCAGCCTGCCCACACCGCGTCGCCGAGCCCGGCCGCCCCACGCTCGGCGCCCTCGGCGTCGAGGTCGAGCAGGGCCACGCGATGGCTGGCCGACAGCCGCCGGGCGGTCTCGAGGCCGATGCCGTGAGCGGCGCCGGTGACGACGGCAACGGGACGGGTCACGTGCGGCGCCTCCTAGGTGCCCGGCATGCGGTGCTGGCGCGCGTATTCCTCGTTGTCGGCGCGCTCGCCGAACGCCTGCGCGACGGCGAAGGCGATGAGGCCCTGCACGAGCACGGGGAAGATGACGAAGAAGACGACAATCAGCCCGAAGGCGGCGGCGAAGGCACTGAGTCCGAGGACCATGCTGGCGCGAGCCTACCGCACGTTCGCGCTCGAAGACGCCGCCCGGTGCTCCTTCATCGCCCGGTGGCGCGTGCGGTGGTGCAGGAGGTCGGAGAAGGTCGCCGCCAGGGACGCCACGACGATGATCGCCCACGCCTCGAGAACCACGTCGAGGACCTTCGTCGCGGCGCGCTCCGGGTTGGGAAGCTGCGACGAGACCGTGAGCAGCTGCGTCGTCGTCCAGAAGAGGGCGTCCAGGTAGGTCGCGAAGGCGTGCGGCCCTCCGTCCTCGAAGAGCTTGGCCAGGCCGGCGGCCACGAGGTCGAGCGCGACCGACGCCCCGGCGAGCATCGCGATGCGGCTGCGAAAGCGCACCCGCGCGACGGTCATCTCGTGCTCGATGTGCGTCGCGACGTCGTCTGGGTACGCCATCGGCCCGGATCATGGCCGCCGCGGGTGACGGCACCGGGACCCTCTAGCCGCGCGCGCCGAAGTCCCCGGTGAAGGTCGCCCCGTCGCCGCGACCCGGAGCGCCGAGCGCGATGCCGACGCCGAGGTCCTTGTAGCGGCCGTCGAGGAGGATCGCCCGGTGCCCGGGCGAGGTCAGCCACGCGCGCACGATCGACGACGGCGTCGCGCGGCCGCCGCTGCCCCACGCGATCGTCTCGCCCATCGCCCACGACGAGGCGCCGTCGAAGTAGCCGGCGCGATCGATGCGCTCCTTCGGGGTCGAGCCCGTGGGCGAGTCGTGCGCGAAGAAGTCGTTGCGGACCATGTCGCGGCTGTGCGCGCCGGCGGCCTTCGCGAGCGCGCCCGTGGGTCTCAGCGCTCGCGAGCCCGTTCTGGCTGCGCGCCTCGTTGATGAGGCACACGGTCGCGCGGACGGCGCGATCGAGCGACGCGGGGGAGGGGCGGCTGCGGGAGCCGGCGCAGGCGGACGCGGCAGCGGCGGGCACGAGCGCGCACGCCACTGTGGCCGCCACGATGCACAGGGTGCGGTGTCGGGCCATGGGGGTGGGGGGACGGACCTTCGCGGACGACGCCCTCATCCGCGCGGACCCGCGCATCCTTCCAGATTTGGGAATGCTTGAAACGCGCTGGGCGCTCATCGCCCCGCCGGGGATCTCCTACCGCGTTGGTAGGATTGAGCCATGATCTTCACGACGAAGGCGGAGTACGGAGTGCGCCTGCTCGTCGAGCTGGGCCGGCAGGCCTCCGGGCAGCCGGTCTCGCTCAAGGCGATCTCCGAGGCAGAGGGCCTTCCGCTCGCGTATCTCGAGCGCATCGTGGCCCTGCTCAAGAAGGCCGCCCTCGTCGAGAGCACGCGCGGCGCGCACGGCGGCTACCGCCTGTCGCGTCCCGCCGAGTCGATCACGATGGACGAGGTCGTGCTCGCGCTCGAGGGCGCCGTCGCGCCCATGAGCTGCTTCGTCGACGACTCCCAGGAGGGTCGCGTGCTGTGCTCGCACGTCGACGACCAGGGGCACGCGTGTGCCACCAAGCTGCTGTGGACGCGCGTGCAGGGCGGCGTCATCAAGGCGCTGGCCCACACGACGCTCGCCGAGCTCGTCGCCTTCTCGGAGCGCACGCAGGTGCCTTCGCCCCCCACGGCGCCCGTCGCCGTCTGACTCACACAACGACACGGAAAGCACATGGCTGATCTCGAGATCCGCAACCTCCACGTCCGGGCCGCCGACAAGGACATCCTCAAGGGGCTCGACCTCACGGCCAGCAAGGGCGAGGTCCACGCCCTGATGGGCCCCAACGGGTCCGGCAAGTCGACGCTGGCCAACGTCATCATGGGTCAGCCCAACCTGGAGGTGACCGAGGGCCAGATCATCTTCAAGGGCCAGGACATCACCGAGGCCGATCCCGACGAGCGCGCCCGCATGGGCCTCTTCATGGCCTTCCAGTACCCCGTCTCCATTCCGGGCGTGACGATCACGAAGTACCTGCGGATGGTCATGAACGCCCACCGCCACGAGCGCGGCGAGGACGAGGTCTCGCTCAAGGACTTCCGCAAGCTCGTCGAGCAGGCGATGGAGCTCACCCACGTCCCGCGCGAGTTCTCCTCGCGCTACCTCAACGAGGGCTTCTCGGGCGGCGAGAAGAAGCGCCTGGAGATCCTCCAGCTCGCGCTCCAGCGCCCCGAGATCGCCGTCCTCGACGAGACCGACTCGGGCCTGGACATCGACGCGCTCAACACCGTGGCCCACGGGGTCAACACCGTGGCGCGCGAGACCGGCCTCGGCGTGCTCATCATCACCCACTACCAGCGCATCCTGCACCTGGTCAAGCCCGACCGCGTGTCGATCATGTACGAGGGGCGGATCGTCAAGCAGGGCGGCTCGGAGCTCGTCGAGCAGCTCGAGCGCGAGGGGTACGGCTGGGTGCGCGACGAGGCCGCGGCGGCGGCGTAGCCATGGGCGCCCTGGCCGACACGGCAATTGCGCACGAGTTCCCCTCGCTCGATCGCGAGGGCCTCGTCTACCTCGACACCGGCGCGACGTCGCAGACGCCGCGCACCGTCCTCGATGCCATGGAGGACTACTACGCCCACCACCGCGCCAGCGTGCACCGCGGCGTCTACCCGCTGGCCGTCGAGGCGACCGAGCTCTTCGAGGGCGCGCGCGAGCGCATCGCGCGGTGGCTGAACTGGGGCGTCGAGGAGACCATCTTCACCGGCAACGTCACCGAGGCGCTCAACCTCGTGGCCTACGCCTGGGGCGACGCCAACGTCGGGCCGGGCGACCGCGTGGTCGTCACCGAGATGGAGCACCACTCGAACTTCGTGCCCTGGCAGCAGCTCGCGCTGCGCCGCGGCGCCGAGTTCTCGGTGGTCGGCTTCGACGAGGAAGGGCAGCTGGACCTCGACGCTCTCGACGCGCTGCTGGCCGGCGGCGACGTCAAGGTCGTCGCCGTCGTGCACGTCTCCAACACGCTCGGGACCATCAACCCGGTGCAGGAGATCGTGCGCCGCGCCCACGACGCCGGCGCGATCGTCGTCGTCGACGGCGCGCAGGCCGTGCCGCAGATGCCGGTCGACCTCGCCGCGCTGGGCGCCGACTTCTACGGCTGGACCGGCCACAAGGCCTACGGACCCACCGGCGTCGGCGTCCTGCACGGGCGCGCCGAGCTGCTGGACGAGATGCCGCCGTTCATCACCGGCGGGCACATGATCGCCTCGGTTTCGACCGAGGAGACGCGCTGGGCGCAGAGCCCGGCGAAGTTCGAGGCCGGCACCTCGAACATCGCCGAGGCCATCGGCCTGGGCGCCGCGGTCGACTTCCTGCAGGGCATCGGCATGGAGCACGTGCGCGACCACGAGCGCGAGCTCGTCGCCTACGCCCTCGAGCGCCTGCGCGCGATCCCGGGCATCACGCTGCACGGGCCGCCCGACGCGGCCCAGCGCGGCGCGCTGGTCTCGTTCGCCGCTCGACGGCGTCCACCCCCACGACGTGGCCGAGATCCTCGGCCGCCAGGGGATCTGCGTGCGCGCCGGGCACCACTGCACGCAGCCGCTCATGCGCCGCCTCGGCGTCGGCGCCACGTCGCGCGCGTCCTTCGGCGTGCACAACACCCACGAGGACGTCGACGCGCTCATCACCGGGCTGGCGGCGGTCAAGGAGGTCTTCGCCTGATGGACGACCTCTACCGCGAGGAGATCCTCGAGCACTACAAGCGCCCCCACAACTGGGGGCCGATGGACGATCCCGACCTTCAGTTCTCGGACAACAACCCGCTGTGCGGCGACGAGCTGACGGTCATGCTGCGCGTCGACGACGCGGGCACCGTCCAGGACGTGCGCTTCGACGGCCACGGCTGCGCGATCAGCCAGGCCGCGGCCTCGATGGCCTCCGACGAGGTCAAGGGCATGACGGTCGACGAGATCCTGCGCCTGGACCGCTCGTTCGTCCTCGACCTGCTCGGGATCGACATCTCCGCAACGCGCATGAAGTGCGCCCTGCTGTCGCTCAAGGTGCTCAAGAGCGCCAGTCTCGGCGGCGCCGCCGACTGGGAGCCGGCAACGCCCGCTTCCCAAGCCGAATCACAGAACTGACTACCCAGATTTGGCTCTAGAACTGGGGATCCCCACTTCTGGGGATAAGGTATTCCCGACGCGCCAAATTTACGCTGCATGTTTAAGTCGGGCTCCTGAGACGCCGATGAGCGGAGCTAAGCAACCCGGCCTCTCTCTCAGGCCCCCCGGCAGCCGGGTCGCTCCTTATCCGTCTCTCCTCTGGAGGAACCCCCTGTGACCCGTCTGCATCGTCTGGCGGCGCATCCGCGCCGCACCCTCGGCGCGCTCGCCGTGATCCTTGCCGCCGTCGGCATCACCGTCGGCTCCGGCGCGAACTTCACCGCTTCGGCCGCCAACCCCGGCAACGCCTTCAGCACCGGCACCCTCGTCATCGCCAACTCGCCGAGCACGGCGCTCCTGAGCGTCACCGGCATGAAGCCCGGCGACAGCCCGAGCTCGACGGTCGACATCACGAACACCGGCTCGCTGGCCGGCGACTTCGTCCTGAAGACCGCCAACCCGACCGGCTACACGGCGCTCCTGGGCCAGCTCCAGGTGACGGTGCTCGACTGCGGCGCGTGGACGACCACCGCCCCCGACTGCGTGACCGGCACCACCTCGAAGTACAGCGGCACGGTCACCGGCCTCACCAACGCCGTGCTCGGCAACTACGCCGGCGGCATCAAGCACCGCTACAAGTTCACGGCCACGCTGCCGACGAGCACCGACGACACCTACCAGGGCAAGACGGCCGGCGTCGACTTCGCCTGGTCGGCCACCCAGTCCTAGTCACAGGGACCCACACGCGGGAGGGCTCGGCCGTGTCCGGCGGCCGCGCCCTCCCGTGGGTCCTCCACTGCGCGCTCTCGAAGGGGCTCTCATGTCGCTCTCCGCGACCCTCCCGCTCGCCCGCCGTGGCTTCGGCATCCTGATCGCCGGCGCCGCGCTGATCCTCGCCCTCGCCGTCCTCGTGCCGGCGCTCCTGGGCTACCAGCGCTACGTCATCACCAGCGGCTCGATGACCGGCACCTACGACCGCGGCTCGCTCGTGTTCGACAAGGTCGTGCCGACCTCGAGCCTGCGCGCCGGCGACGTCATCACCTTCCGCCCGCCCGGGCACGCCGGGCTCGTCACGCACCGCATCCACACGCTGACCTCGGTCGACGGCAAGCGCGTGCTGACCACCAAGGGCGACGCCAACCGCGTCCCCGACGCCTGGGGCTCATCTGACCCTCAGCAACGCCCAGCCAGGCGCGCGTGGCCTTCCACCTTCCCTACCTCGGCTACGGCCTGGCGGTCCTCAGCGAGAAGCGGTGCGCATGCTCGTCATCGGCCTCCCCGCGCTGCTCATCGCCCTGAGCGCGCTGGCCGGCCTGTGGCGCGACTCCACCCCGGAAGGGCGTCCGCAGTCGGCATGACCCGGCTCGTCGTCCTGCTCGCCGCCCTCCTGGCGGCCGCCGCTGCGGTGCAGGGCTCGCAGGCGACGTTCACCGCGTCCGCCACGAATGCCGGCGCGTCCTTCGCGACCGCCTCCAAGTTCCCGCCGGCGGTCACTCTGACCGCACCGGCCGCCGGCGCGACCACCAGCGACCACGCCGACCCTGAGCGGCGCCGCGGGCAACTCGACCGGCGACTCAACCACCGTGAACGTGAAGATCTACAGCGGCTCGACCGCCACCGGCACGGCCGTGCAGACGAAGGCCGTCACGCGGACCACGACAACGTGGACGTGGTCGCTGACCACGGCGCTGGCCTCCGGGCACCTACACCGCCCAGGCGACGCAGACCGACACCGGCGGCCAACACCGGCACGAGCCGCGCCAGACACCTTCACCGTCGACACCACGAAGCCCACCGCGACGTCCATGACGGCCACGAACAAGACCGGCGGCACCGCGGGCAAGATCGAGAGCGGCGACACCGTCACCTTCACCTACTCCGAGCCGATCGCCGCGGCCTCCGTGTGGAGCGGCTGGAACGGCAGCAGCACGAGCGTGAACGTGAGGTTCACCAACTCGAGCAGCGCCGACACCTTCACCATCCTCACGGCGACCGACGGGCGACGATCAACCTCGGCAGCGTCGCGACCAACGGCAACTACGTGAGCGCCACCACGACCTTCACGTCGACGATGGTGCGCTCGGCCGACGGCGCCTCGATCGTGGTCACGCTCGGCACGCCCACCAGCGTGCAGTCCACCCCGGTCACGGCGAAGAACATGAAGTGGACGGTCGGCGCCGGCATCACGGACCTCGCCGGCAACGCGATCACCACGCCCGCCAGCTACACCGAGACCGTCTCGGACGTGGACTTCTGATGGCCGCCGCCCGCTCACGCCTCGCCATCGCGCTGGCCGCCCTCGGCATCGCCTTCGCCGCCTGCTTCGGCGGCGATCACGGCTCCGCGCGCGCCGCGGTGGGCAACGCCACCGGGCCGCTCATCGGCTCGCCGCTGGCCGGCGCCGCGATCCTGACGGCCAACGGCATGGCGCCCGGGCGACGTGCGCACCGGCTACATCGACGTGACCAACATCGGCGACACGGCCGGCACCTTCGCCCTCGGGGCGATCGGGCTGACCCCCACGCCCCTGGCGCGCGAGCTCGACCTCGACGTGCGCGACGTCACCGCGGGGCGCACCCCCACGGTCGTGTACTCGGGCAAGCTGGCGTCGCTGTCGAGCGTCGCGCTGGGCGACATGGCCCAGGGCGAGGCGCACCGCTACCGCTTCAGCATCAGCCTCCCGTCCGACGCCGGCGACAGCTATCAGGGCGCATCCAGCGCGGTCACCTTCCTGTGGTCGGCCACGGCGCCCGAGCCCACGGCGGCGCCCCCGTCGTCGACCACGCCGGCCACCGGCACCCCGCCCGCCCGCGCGACGACGGCCCAAGCCCCGACGAAGGCCACCACCGCCGGCGCCACGGTCAAGTCCCGCGCGACCATCATCGCGCCGGCGCGCCAGAAGGGCACCAAGGTCAGCGCCACCGTCGTCTGTGTCGACAACTGCCGGATCGCCGTGAGCGGCACCGCCGTCGTGGGGTCCGTGAAGGTCAAGCTCAAGCCGGTCACGCGCACGCTGAAGAAGGGCAAGCGCCTGAACGTCACGGTGACGCTCCCGACGCCGGCGCGCCTGGCCCTGGCCGCCGGGCGTCCCGTCACCGTCCGCCTGAGCGTTCGGGCGAAGGTCGGCACGCGCGTCATCACGGTGCGCCGCACCGTGCGCGTCATGCCCCCGTCGCGATAGCCTCGGCGTCATCCGGCCCCGCCGGGGGCCCCGCTGGCTCTGCCGGTACAATTCATACCGTCCAAGACGGATTTCGCACGCCTTCGCACATGACCAGCGCTCTCATCGACGTCTGCCCGCTCTCCGAGCTCCCGCCCGGCACTGCCCGCATCGTCGAGTGGGAGGACCTCGAGATCGGCGTCTTCAACTGCAACGGCGAGATCCTCGCCATCGAGGACCGCTGCTCGCACGACAACGGCACGCTGGCCGAAGGCGAGTTCGATCCGGAGACGTGCACCGTCGAATGCCCGCGCCACGGCTCGCTGTTCGACCTGCACACCGGAAAGCCCACGACCCTGCCTGCGTACGTCCCCGTCGACACGTTCCCCGTCGTCGTCGAGAACGACTGCATCAAGGTGGAGGTGGAGTAGAGACCATGGCCGCAACGCCCGAGACGACCAAGCAGCTCACGCCCGAGGAGGTCGCCCTCCGCACGCTCGGCGGCGACTACACCGAGCGATATGGCTTCCACGACGCCGAGAACTACCTGTTCAAGGCGCCCAAGGGCCTCACCCGCGAGCTCGTCGCCAAGATCTCGGAGTTCAAGAACGAGCCCCAGTGGATGCGCGACTTCCGCCTGAAGTCGCTCGACCACTTCCTCGCGCGGCCGATGCCGACGTGGGGCTCGCCGATGCTCGCCGAGGTCGACTTCGACGACATCCACTACTTCGTGCGCGCCTCCGAGCGCTCCGAGCGCTCGTGGGACGACGTCCCCGATGACGTCAAGAAGACCTTCGACCGCCTCGGGATCCCCGAGGCCGAGCGCAAGTTCCTGTCCGGCGTCGGCGCCCAGTACGAGTCCGAGTCGGTCTACCACCAGGTCAACGAGCAGCTCGAGGCGCAGGGCGTCGTGTTCATGGACATGGACACCGCGCTGCGCGAGCACGAGGACCTCGTGCACGAGTACATCGGCACGCTGATCCCGCCCAACGACAACAAGCTCGCGGCGCTCAACAGCGCGGTGTGGTCGGGCGGCTCGTTCGTCTACGTCCCGCCGGGCGTGCACGTCGAGATGCCGCTGCAGGCCTACTTCCGCATCAACACGGAGAACATGGGCCAGTTCGAGCGGACGATCATCATCGCCGACGAGGGCTCCTACGTGCACTACGTCGAGGGCTGCACGGCGCCGACCTACAGCTCGGACTCGCTGCACTCCGCCGTCGTCGAGCTGTTCGCCAAGCCGGGTGCCCGCATCCGCTACACGACGGTGCAGAACTGGTCCAACAACGTCTTCAACCTCGTCACCAAGCGGGCGAAGGCCGAGACCGACGCCACCGTCGAGTGGGTCGACTGCAACCTCGGCTCCAAGCTGACCATGAAGTACCCGAGCGTCTACCTCATGGGCGAGCGCGCCCACGGCGAGATCCTCTCGATCGCCTTCGCCGGCAACGGCCAGCACCAGGACGCGGGCGGCAAGATCGTCCACGCGGCGCCCAACACGACCTCGAACATCTTCGCCAAGTCGATCTCCAAGGACGGCGGGCGCTCGTCGTACCGCGGCCTGCTCGAGGTCGCCAAGGGCGCCCACGGCTCGAAGTCCAAGGTCGTCTGCGACGCGCTGCTGCTCGACGAGGACAGCCGCTCGGACACCTACCCGACCATCCGCATCGGCGAGGACGACGTCGACGTCGGCCACGAGGCGACCGTCTCCAAGGTCGGCGAGGAGCAGCTCTTCTACCTCATGTCCCACGGGATCAACGAGGAGGAGGCCGGCAAGCTCATCGTCAACGGCTTCATCGAGCCGATCGTCAAGGAGCTGCCGATGGAGTACGCGGTCGAGATGAACCGCCTGATCGAGCTGCAGATGGAGGGCTCGATTGGCTGAGGTCACGGCCACGAACCTGGACGCGCGCCGCGAGGCGGCGCGGGCCCGGATCGCGGAGCTCGAGCTGCCCACCTTCCGCGGGACCGCGGGGTGGGAGTTCACGCCGATCGACAAGCTCGACCTCGACGCGTACCCGGCCGCGCCGGGCGGCACGGCGCCGAGCTCGTTCGGGCTCGACGAGACGCCGCCCGAGGGCGCGATCGTCATGCCGCTGGCGCAGGCCGCCGAGGAGCACGCCGAGCTGGTCGAGCGCCATCTGGGCTCGGTCGTCGCCGGCGACACCCCGTTCGTCGCGCGCAACGATGCGCACTGGACCGACGGCACCTTCGTCTACGTCCCGCGCGGCGTGACGGTGGACGAGCCGATCGTCATCACCACCGCGCACGAGCAGGCCGGCACCGCGCTGCACTGGCGGCTGCTCGTGGTGCTCGAGGAGGACGCCCAGGCCTCGGTGTGGCACGAGTCGAGCTCGGCCGCCGACGGCCTGGTCAACGGCGTCGTCGAGCTCGTGGTCGGCCAGAACGCGCGCCTGCGCCTCGTCGACCTGCAGGACCTCGAGGAGACCTCGTGGGTCTTCGGGACGCAGCGGGCCACGGTCGGCCGCGACGGGTCGCTGGACTGGATCACGCTCGGCTTCGGCTCGGCCAACGGCAAGGTCTTCCAGGAGACCCAGCTCGCCGGCGCCGGCGCCCACGGCAGCGTCACCGGCGCCTACGCCACGCGCGGGCGCCAGCACATCGACTTCGACACGCTCCAGGAGCACGCGGCGCCCGACACCACGAGCGACCTCGCCTTCCGCGGGATCCTCGTCCGACCGCTCGAGCGCGGTGTGGCGCGGGATGATCCAGGTCGACAAGGGCGCCCAGCGCACCGACGCCTTCCAGGAGTCGCGCAACCTGCTGCTCTCCAAGCGCGCGCACGCCGACGCGATCCCGGGGCTCGAGATCCTGGCCGACGACGTGCGCTGCACCCACGCGGCGGCCATCGCGCAGATCGACCGCGACCAGCTCTTCTACCTGCGCTCGCACGGCCTGCCCGAGGCCGACGCGCAGCGGCTGGTCATCGAGGGCTTCCTGCAGGCGCTCGTCGAGCGCCTCGAGGCCGGCCCCGTGCGCGAGGCCGTCGGCGCGGCGCTCGAGCGGCGCCTGGCCGCGGTCCTGGGCTCCTAGGGCGCCGCGGCGCCGTCGGTCGTCGTCCCCGCGCCGGACCCAGAGCCGGGGGCGGGAGCAGCGTACGACGGGCTGACGTCGGGCCGGGGGAGCTCCGTGCGAGGTGCAAGGCTCGGTGAGACGTCCGGCTGCTTGGGGCTCGCAGCCTGCTCGGGCGAGGTGAGCCGGCCGCGCGCAGCAGGCTCATGGCCGCGCCCGAGCTGGCGATCCGGGCCTGGGTCTCGTTGATGATGGCGTCGCGCTGCGCGAGCGCGGTCCGCCCATCACGAACGGCGAGCGAGGCCAGCGCGGCGAGCGCCTTGGTCGGGCGGGAGGGCGATGGCTCGGTGGACACGTCCACGGGAGCGCTCGCGGCGGTCGTGAGATACCCGCCCGGAGGATCTGCACGGGATCGTCTCGTGGTCCAGTGCGTTCAAGGCGGTCGGCGACGCGCCGACCACGGCGGGCGTGGAGCGTGCCGCCCGCCTCGCCGTCGCCGTCTCGTGCCTGGTGCTCGGCGCCGCGGCGCCCGCCGGCGCGGCCGGCCCGCGTGCGGTGCCCGGCATGACCCCGCTTCCCTCCGTGCCCTCGGTCGCGGGCCTGCCGCTGGCGCCGCCGCTGCCGGCTCCGGTCGCGCCCGCCGGCGAGGCGGTGCTCGGCGTGCCCGGGCCCGACCGCCTGCGCGTGCACTCCGACCAGGGCGGGATGCTCAACGGCCTCGAGGGCCCCGATCACCTCACCGGCGCGCTGGGGCCCGATCGGCTCGACGGGGGCACCGGCCCGGACCTGCTGCGCGGCGAGGGCGGCGACGACGAGCTCGTGGGCGACTCCGGCGACGACCGCCTCGAGGGCAGCGACGGCAGCGACCGCGAGTACGGCGGCTTCGGCCACGACCAGCTCGCCGGCGGTGCCGGCAACGACCTCCTCGACGGCGGACCGGCGCCCGACACCATCACGGGTGGCGACGGCGACGACCTCATCCACGCCGGCTCGGGCCCCGACCAGGTCGACGCCGGCGCGGGCAACGACGTGGTCTACGCCGACTCGGGGGCCGACGACATCAGCGCCGGCGACGGCGACGACATCGTCTACGTCAACAACGCGACCGCCGTCGACTGGGTCGATTGCGGGCCGGGCAACGACACGCTGGTCCTCAACCCCTACGACCAGCCGGGCGGCATCTCCAACGCGCAGAGCCTGCGCGCCGGTGCCTTCGAGAGCTGCGAGAACGTGATCGAGGCCGCACCGGTGCCCGACGCCTCGACCGGGATCACCTGGATAGGGCCGCCCGGCGGTGCCAGCGAGGCCGGCACCGAGCGCGACGACACCCTGCTGGGCGCCCATGGCTCCGATGTGATCTCCGGCGGGCCGGGCGACGACGTCATCTGGGGCGATCGCCTGCACACCGACGGCGGGGTGAGCGCCACCGACCGCCTCGCCGGCGGGGATGGCGACGATGTCATCTACGGCGGCCGCGGCCGCAACACGATGGACGGCGGCGCCGGCGACGACTTCCTGCAGGGCGGCGAGCGCTCCAACGTCCTCATCGGCGGGCCCGGCGACGACGAGATCCGCCTGCGCGGCCGGCGCTCGAACCGCGTGCGGGCCGGGGCGGGTGACGACATCGTCTACGCCCTGGCCCGCGCGCGGGCGACGGTCGACTGCGGCCCCGGCCGCGACACGGTCTTCGTCGGGCTGCACCGCCCGCACCTCCATGGGTGCGAGCGGATCGTCGACCGCTACCGCGCGGCGGCCAAGGCGAACGCCGACTAGCAGCGCGGCTCGGTCGCCGTCCGCCTGGCCACGCGGCCCCCCAGCGTCAGGTGCTACGCGGGGACGACGTTCTGGTTGCGGTGGAAGGCATTGTCGGGGTCGTAGTTGCGCTTGAGCGCCTGCAGCCGGCCGTAGGCGTCGTCGCCGTAGGCCGCCCGGACGCGGTCCTGCCCCTCGTCTGAGAGGAAGTTGATGTACGCGCCGCCGGTCGTGTGCTCGGCGAGCGAGGAGTAGACGTCACGGCCCCACGCGATCTGCTCGTCGTCGGTCGCGGGGTCGATCCAGCGTGAGATGAAGTTCGCGACGTACGGCGCGTCGCGGTGCGGGAAGGGCGAGCTGTCGCGTCCCACGCGGGCAGCGGCGCCGCCCACGTGGTGGATGTGCAGCTCGCTCATCGGCGAGGGCTTGGCCTCCCAGCCGCGCAGCAGCGCGTCGATGGCGCCCGAGCTCAGGCCGCCCAGGTAGCCGGCCTTCATGTGGTTGCGCGCGCCGCGGCCCCACAGGGGGTCAAGCAGCTGCTGCATCGCGGTGTAGGGCAGCGGGTGGAACAGGTCGGCCACCGGGTCGCCCAGGCCGCGGACGGGCGCGAGCGCGCGCTCGCCCTCGTCGGCGGGGCCGGCGTAGCAGGCGGCGACGATCGCGACCGGCTTGCCGTGGATGGACTCGGGCAGGAACGGCGCCGGCGGCGCGGTCGTCAGGTTGAGGATGGTGGTCAGCTCGTCGGGCAGGCCGCCGGCCGTCCAGTCGGCGTAGAAGGAGGCGACCTCGGCGGCGCGCTCGCCGGCGAAGACCATGATCCCGCCGTAGACCATCGGGCCCACGGGCTGGAGCTCGAGCTCCAGCGCGGTGACGACGCCGAAGTTGCCGCCGCCACCGCGCAGCCCCCAGAGGAGCTCGGGGTCGCCGTCGGCGCCGGCGCGCACGAGCCGCCCGTCGGCGGTCACGACATCGGCGCTGACGAGGTGGTCGCAGGCCAGGCCCTGCTTGCGCACGAGCCATCCGATGCCGCCGCCCAGGGTGAAGCCGGAGACGCCCGTGGTGGAGATGAGGCCGCCGGTGGCGGCGAGCCCGAAGGCCTGCGTCTCGGCATCGAGGTCCTGCCACAGCAGGCCGGGCTGGGCGACGACGCGGCGCGTGCCGGGGTCGACACGGGCGCCCTTCATCATCGAGAGGTCGATGACGATGCCCTCGGTGGTCGAGAAGCCGGGGATCGAGTGCGAGCCGCCGCGGACGGCGATCTCGAGGCCCTCGCTGCGCGCGAGCTCGATGGCGCGCATGACGTCGGCGGTGCCTGCGCAGCGCACGACGAGCGCGGGATGGACGTCGTCGAACATCGCATTCCAGATCTTGCGGGCCTCGTCGTAGCCCTCGTCGCCGGGAGCGAACACGGTGCCCCGGATGGCCTCGCGCAGCTCGGCGATCTCGCCGCTGGCCAGCGTGGGAATGGTGGTCATGGTGGTCTCCTGATGAGTGGGGTGCGTCGGCCAAGCTACGAACCGGCGTCTTTGCACTCCGCTTAGCGGCGCCTTTGTCGCGAGATAGCGCTCGGCAGCGGCGTCTTCGCTGTCGAGCAGCAGCTCGCGCGCCGCTGCGAGCGCCCGCCGGGCGCCCGCCTCGTCGTCGAGGCGCTCGCGCACGTCGCACAGCGCGATCTGCGCCCACCCCTCGAAGCGCCGCAGGAGCTGCACCCGCCACAGCGCCCCGCCGGCGTCCAGGAGGCGCTCCGCGCTCTCCAGGTCGCCGCGACGCTCCTCCGCCAGGCCCCAGTTGGTCTGCACGCCGGCCATGGCCGGCAGGTCGTCGACGGACTCGGCTCGGGCCAGCGCCTCGCCCATGAGCTCGCGCGCGCGCCCGACCTCGCCGCCGCTCATCTCGAGCAGGCCCAGCGACATCGTGCTCATGAGGATCGCGCGCTTCTCGCCGAGCTCGCGCCGCAGCTCGAGCGCGGCGTGCAGATGGGCGCGGCCGGTGTCGAGATCGCCCTGCGTGCGGGCCAGGCTGCCCATGTGGTTGAGGGTCAGCGCCTCGCCCGCGCGGTCCTCGACGGCGCGGAAGCGCTCCAGGGCCTCGGCCAGGGCGGCCGTGGCGCGCGCGTGATCGCCCGTCGCGCGCGCGGTCCACGCCAGGTTGTTGAGCGCGTAGCCGACGGCCTGGGCGCGGGCGAAGCGATGGAAGGGGAAGATCGTCTCCTCGAGGTGCAGGCGCGGACTGCCCTGGGGCCCGTCGCGCAGCAGGCACAGGCCGAAGGTCACGCGGGTCGAAGAAGGGCGTGTCGTCGTCCGGGAGGCCCTCGAGCATGGCCAGCGCCTCGCAGATGAGCGCGCGGGTGCGCTCGAAGTCGGAGCGGTACCAGGACGTCATGGCCGACGAGTGCGTGGCCGTGGCCAGCAGGCGCCGGTCGCCGAGCCGGCGCGAGAGGGCCACGGCGTCGGCGAAGAGCGCCGCGGCGCGCGCGGTGTGGCTGACGGACTGCTCGAGCATCGCGTGCTGGTTGAGGGCGGCGGCGGTCGAGTGCTCGTCGCCCAGCTCGCGGTAGTCGGCGACCGCGGCGCGGACGCGCTGCAGGTACAGCGCGGAGTCGCCGCTGCGCAGGGAGAGCCCGGCGCTCGCCAGCAGAGCCTCGACGCGCAGCGCGGTGCGCTCGGGGGCGGCGACCAGCGTCGCTTCGAGCCAGCGGTCGCCCTCGGCGAAGTAGCCGCGGTCCAGCCAGAAGCGCCACAGCGACGTGGCCAGGCGCAGGGCGGCCTGCGGATCGCGGCGCAGCGCGAAGGTCAGGCCCGCGCGCAGGTTGTCGTGCTCGATCTCCAGCGTGCGCAGCGAGCGGCGCGGGCCGGCGGACAGCGGGTCGTGCTCCTGGGCCAGGGCCAGGCACCAGTCGAGGTGGCGTACGGCCACCGTGTCGTGCTCGGTGGCGGCGTCCAGGCGCTCGGCCGCGTACTGGCGGATGGTGTCGAGCAGGCGAAAGCGCCGGCCGGTGACGCTGACGAGCGACTTGTCGACCAGCCGCGCGAGCAGGTCGACGATCTTGCGACGCGCGATGGCGCCGCCGGCGCACACCTCCTCGGCGGCCTCCAGCGTGAAGCCGCCCGCGAAGACGGCCAGGCGGCGGAAGAGCACGCGCTCCTCGCCGGTGAGCAGGTCGTGGCTCCACTCGATGGTGGCGCGCAGGGTCTGCTGGCGGGTGCGCGCCGTGCGGCTGCCGCCGGCGAGGACGTCGAGGCTGTCGCCCAGTCGCGCCGCGATCTGGTCGAGCGACAGCGCCGCCACGCGCGCCGCGGCCAGCTCGATGGCCAGCGGCATGCCATCCAGGCGCCGGCAGATCTCCTCGATCGTCGCCTCGTCCTGCTCGGTCGGGCTGAAGTCGGGGTCGGCGCGCGGCGCGCTCGACGAACAGGCGGCTCGCCTCGGCCAGCGACGGAACGCGCCAGGCCACCTCGCCCTCGCAGTGCAGCGGCTCGCGGCTCGTGGCCAGGACGCGCACGCCGGGCCCGGCGCGCAGGAGGTCCTCGGTCAGGCGCGCGCAGGCGTCGATGACGTGCTCGCAGTTGTCGAGCACGATGATCGCCTGGCGGCCCGCCAGGTGCGCGGCGAGCGCCTCCTGCGCCGAGCGCTGGGCCGGAATCGGGACGCCCACGGCCAGGGCCGTGGCCTGGGCCACGAGCGCGCCGTCGGTCAGGCCGGCGAGCTCGACGAACCAGATGCCGTCGGGGGGAGGCTCCATCCCCGCCAGCGTCTCGATGGCCAGCCGCGTCTTGCCGCACCCGCCAGGGCCGATCAGCGTGAGCATCCGGACGCGGTCGAGCAGACGCAGGATCTCGCCGCGCTCGCGCTCGCGCCCGACGAACGAGGTCAGTGGATGGGGCAGGTTGCCGCGGGTGTCGGTCGCCGGCTCGGGGGCGAGCAGCTCGCGGTACAGGCCGCGGGTCTCGGGATCGGGCTCGGCCGCCAGCTCGGCGTCGAGCTGCTGGCGCAGCAGCTGGTACTGCGCGAGCGCCTGCTGGCGGCGTCCGGTGGCCGCGTAGAGGCGCATGAGGGCTCGGTGGGCGGGCTCGGCCAGCGGATCGACGGCCAGCGCACGCTGCAGCGCCGCCACGGCCTGCGCATCGTCGCCGTACAGCCCGGCCAGCTCGACGCACAGGGCGCCGTGGAGCTCGAGCAGCGCGGCGCGGCGCGCGTCGGCCCATGACTCGTAGCGATCCTCGGGCAGCAGCTCGCCGGCGTGGAGGTCGAGCGCCGCGCTCGTAGTCGGCGGCCTCGCCGGTGGCGCGCGCGCGGGCAGCGGCGGCTTCGAAGGCGTCGACGTCGATCTCGGCCTCGAGGGCGACGACGCCGTCGCTGAGGCGCAGGGCCTCGGGTCCGATCGCGCGGCGGGCGGCGTGCAGCGCCTGATGGAGGTTGTTGGCGGCGGCTTCGGCGTCGCGGTCGGGCCACAGCAGGTCGGCCAGGCGCTCGCGGTGCAGGCGGCGCTCGGGGGCGAGGGCCAGGAGCTTGACCAGCGCCTTGGCCTTGCGCAGGCGCCACGCGCGCTCCTCGACGAGGCCATCCGCGGTGGCGACCGAGAATCCGCCCAGCAGGCACACGCGCGTTACGGGGTTGTCCATCCGAGGTTCCTCGGTGGACGACCCTACTGTCAGCTGGTCAGCGTGACGAGGCCGGCGAGGACGAAGGCCCCGGCCCACACCTGGTCGGTGTTCAGCCACGCGTGGCGCAGGATCTGCAGGCCGACGCGCGCGTAGACGACGTAGGCGATCGCGCCCATGACGGCGACCATCGCCCCGACGTGGACGGCCAGCCCGACGGCGGTGATGTCGAGCGGGCCGCTGGCGAGCATCGCCATGTCGTCGTGGCCGCCGCTCTGCGACGCGCGCAGCCCGAGGATGACCGGCGCGACCATGAGCCCGGCACCGTGCGCGGTCGACATCAGGAACGACCACATCCCCAGCTCGCGATCGGACACGCGCATCGAGGTCCAGCGGAAGTGCGCGCGGGGCTTGACGAAGCGGAAGATCCCGAAGGCGACGAGCGCCGCGGCGGCGCCGATGCGCAGCGCCTGCGGGTCGGTGGTCGTGCTCAGCCCGAGGACGAGCAGGGCCACGAGCGCGATCGAGGCCTCGTGCCCGATGGCGATCGGCACCAGCGAGCGCAGCACGGCGCGACGGCTGCGCTCCTGCATCCCGCGCGAGACGGCGAAGAGCCAGCCCATGGCCGGGTTGACGCCGTGGTAGACGCCGAGCCCGGCCAGGGTCAGCCATGCCGCGTCGGCGGTCACGACGGGAAGCAGTAGGAGTCGCTCGAGGCGTCGCCGCCCTCCAGGCGGATCTGGTGCGGGCGCTCGCCGTCGAACTCCACGAAGAACCTCGGGTCGAGCTCGAGCGAGCCGTTGTTGTCGAGCTTGACCATCCAGCCGTCGATCCCCTCGGGGTAGAACTGCGCGTCCCAGGAGGCGTAGAGCGAGTTGGTCAGGTACACGCGCTTGCCGTCGCGGCTGACCTCGACCATCTGCGGGCCGCCGTTGACCGGGCCGGACGCGGGGTGGGGCGAGCGCTCGACGATGCCGCCGATGCGCACGCTGCCGGTCTCCTTCGGGCTGGCCGGGTTCGAGACGTCGTAGCGCTTGAGCTCGCCGGTGCCCCAGCACGAGACGAAGAGCTCCTGGTCGTCGATGCTCAGCGCGATGTCGGTCACGAGCGGCGGCACGGCGCTGAAGGGCTTCAGCGCGTCGGGGAGCTGGTCGGGCTCGGCGGGCTCCGGCGGGATGGTGATGACCTTCTCGACGGCGACCTTCCGAGCACCCCGCGCCCCCGGACCCGACACCAGGCGCAGGGAGGCCGTCGGCCGCTCGATGAGGCTGTAAGCGCCGCGCGGCAGTGCAGGACGCCGCGCGGACGACGGTCTGTGGCGGCCGTTCAGTACCCGAGGCGGTCGAGGACGTCGGAGCCCTCGCTTGGGCTCTTCCTTGGGCGCGTCCTCGCCCTTGCGCTTGCGGTCGCGCGGCTGGCCGCCGATGACGATGCGGATCTGCGCGCCGACGCGGCCGTCCTGCGCCTTCTCGAGGTCGGCGCGCGAGACGCGGTCGCTGCGCTGCTCGCGCTCGGAGTCGCGCTTGGCGCGGCGCTCGTCGCGCTGGCGCGCGCTGCGCACGCGCGACTGGCGCTCGGCGGCCTCCTCGCGCGAGAGCGTGAGCGGCCAGAGGTCCTCGACGCGCGCCATGGAGATCTGCTGGGCCGCGAGCGCCTTGCCGACCCGCCCGGCGCCGAGCGAGCCGGCGGCGATGTTGCGCGCGCGCACGCGCCAGTCGCCGTCCTCGGCCACGAGCCGCGACAGGTCGCGGCGCTCCTTCTCGCCGAGCGCGGCGAAGGCGTCGCGCAGCGCCTGGCGGGCGCCGAAGAGGTCGACGACCGCGGTCGCGGCGTCGCGCAGCTCCTGGAAGGGAAGCGGGCCGGTGGCGCGCTGCTGCTGCTGGCGCCCACCCCGCCCGGGCCTGGGCCCCCGGTCGCGCCGCGGCCGGTCGCGCCGCGGCTTGCCCTGCCCCCGCCCGCCCTTGCCGCCGCCGGGGGCGCGCTGCTGCTCGGCGGCCGCGGGCTGCTCGGCCGCCGGCGCGGCCTGCTCCGGTCGTCGGGCGCGGCTCTGCGGCGCGGCGGCTGCGGCCGGCTCGGCGCGGCGCTGCGGCCGGGCTCGCGGTGGCGCTTCGGGCGCGGGCTCGGCGGGCTGCCGGCGCGGGTGCGGTCGGCCGCGGGCGGGCTTCGGCGCTGCGGCCGCGGGCGCGGGCTGCTCGGCTGCGGGCGCGGGCGCGGGCTTCGGCCGCGGGTGGCTCGGCGGGCGCGGGCTGCTCTCGGCGCGGCGCGGGCTGCTCCGGCGCGGGCTGCTCGCGCGGCGCGGGCTGCTCGGCCGCGGGCGCGGGCTGCTGCTGCGGCGCGGGCGCGGGCTGCTCGGCGCGGCGGGCGCGGGCTGCTCGGCCGCGGGCGCGGGCTGCTCCGGCGGCGCGGCTCGGCCGCGGGCTGCGGCTGCGGCGGCGCTCGGCGGGCTGGCTCGGCGCGGGCGCGGGCTGCTCGGCGGGCTGGCTGCGGGCGCGGCTCGCCGGCGCGGGGCTCGGCTGCCGCCTCGGCCGCAGGAGGTGCCGCCTCGGCCGGCGGTGCCGGGGCCGATCCGGCCTCCTCGCCGGCGGGAGCGTCCTGCTTCTCGTCGGATTCCGTAGGGGTCGGTTCGTCCGCCATCGCCAAGCAGTTTGTACCGCCCCGCGCCCGTCGATGTAGCGCCGCTGCGTCATCGTGGCGACCGATCGCCGCCGCGAGACGAGCAACGAGCGACGAGAAATGCCCGCTATGCGGGCGAAAATCGTCGCTCGTCCGCGAGAACGTCGCGCGGAGCGCGCGCGAGGCCATCATCTACGCTCGGCCCGTGCCCGACGCCATCCGCCCGGCCACCCCCGACGAGGAGCTCCTCGGCGCCGAGCGGCCGGCGGTCGTGACCGAGCGCACCGAGGAGGAGCGGCTCGAGCGCATCCGCGACGAGCTCGTCGCGGGCTACGACGCGCTGGCGCGGCCTCGGCTGCGCGGTGTCGATCTTCGGCTCGGCCCGCACGCCGCCCGATCACCCCGACTACGCGCTCGCGCGCGAGACGGCGCGGCGCCTCGGCGAGGCCGGCTTCGCGGTCATCACCGGCGGCGGCCCGGGCATCATGGAGGCGGCCAACCGCGGCGCGAAGGAGGCCGGCGCGACGAGCGTCGGCCTCAACATCGACCTGCCGTTCGAGCAGGGCGCCGAACCCCTACCAGGACATCGCGCTGCGCTTCCACTACTTCTTCACGCGCAAGGTCATGTTCGTGCGCTTCGCGAGCGCGTTCGTCGTCTTCCCCGGCGGCTTCGGGACGCTCGACGAGCTCTTCGAGGCGCTCGCTGCTCATCCAGACCGGCAAGATCCGCCACTTCCCCGTCGTCCTCGTGCGGCGTCGGCTACTGGGCCGGGCTGACCGACTGGCTGCGCGAGCGGCTGGCTGGCCGACGGGATGATCGCGCCGTCGGACCTCGACCTCTTCACCGTCACCGACGACCCCGACGAGGTCGTCGCGCGCGTGCGCGCGGGCGCGCGACGCCAGGGGATTCAGCTGGCCGCGTAGGCCGGGACCGCGATCGCCGGGTAGCGCGCGCGGACGTCGTCGACGAAGGCCGCCATCCGCTCGGCGAGCCCGGCGTCGGCGATCTCGAGCACGTTCTCGGCGTTCTCCTCGCCCGAGCGCGAGAGGTTGAAGGAGCCGACGAAGACGACGTCGTCGGCGACGGTGACCTTCGCGTGCATGTAGTCGTGGACCGCGCCCGGCGCGTACGGCGTGGAGACCTTGCCCGACCACGGCAGACCGGAGAGCACGCGCGCGAGCAGCGGCCCCTTCCAGGCCGAGTGCTCGTTGCCGCGCCACTGCCCGAAGACCTGCGCGACCTGCGTCGCGTCCGACACGCCGGCGACGTCGACGCGCGCCCTCGGCCAGCGCCTGGTTCGAGCGCCGCGAGGATCGGCGCCGCGGTCAGCACCGGCGAGGCGATCCGCACGCGCCGCTCGGCCACGCCGATGCGCGTCGGCGATGCGATGCGAGAGCTCGCGGCCGCGCCCGGGCGAGAACCACGCGCCGCACGGGCACGCCGCCGACGTCGACCGGCGCCGTGTCGAAGCTGCCGCTGCCCTCGACGCGCCCGCGGCCCCAGAGGTCCTCGAAGTCGCGCGCGTAGGCCGCGCGCGAGCGCCTCGGAGGCGACCGTGACGAGCACGTTCTCCTCGCGCGTCCACGAGTCGAGGTCCAGTTCGTCGAGCCCGTCCACACCGCCGCGCCGTCGCGCACGACGTACTTGTGGTGCATGAGGTCCGGGTCGCCGGGGATCGCCCGCAGCGGCACGCCGAGCTGCTCGAGCAGCGACGGCTCGGTGCGCGGCGGCGGCGGCAGCGGCTTGACGGCGCGGTCGCCGTCCTGGTTGAACGCGATGCGCACGCGCCACGCCGCGGGCGGCGGCCGCGCGGATCGCGCCGGCCACGGCGTCGCCGACCGGCGCCGGGCAGGCGCACGTCGTAGAGGGCGATGTCGAGCGAGCGCTGCGCCGCGGCCGAGCCAGGCGACGAGGCGATCGGCGATCGCCTCGGCCGTCTGCCCGCCGTCGACGAGCGTGCGCTCTTCGATCACGCGCGCGCGGGAAGCGCGTCCAGCGCCGCGGCGAGGTCGTCGGCGTCCTGGAAGTCGAGGCCGAGCGCGTGCACGTGGCGGTGGCGCACGATGCCGTCCTCGTCGATCACGAACGCGGCGCGGCGCGTGCCGATGCAGCGGCGCCGAGACGCCGTAGGCGCGCGCGACCTCGCGGTCGACGTCGGCCAGCAGCGGCACGGTCAGCCCGTGGTGCTGCGGTGAACGCCTCGTGCGAGTCGAGGTCCTGGTGGGAGATGCCGACGACCACCGCGTCGAGTGCGCTCATGTCGTCGGAGCGGTCGCGGTAGGAGCAGAACTGCTTGCGTGCAGACCGGCGGTCTCGTCGCCCGGGATAGAAGAGCAGCACGACGCGCTGCCCGCGGTGGTCGGAGAGGCGGAAGGTCCCGGCCGTGCCCTCCAGGGCGAAGTCGGGGGCGCGATCGCCCACGTGCGGTGCAGAGGCCATTGCGTGAAAGGGTACGGAAGCCGTGGAGCCGTGGATCGCACAGCACGCCGCCGCCATCGCGGCCCGCGCCGAGCGCGAGCTCGAGGCGCTCGTCGCGATCTCGACGCCCAGCGGCGACGTGCACGGCGCGGAGGAGGCCGCCGCGCTCGTCGCGGCGCTGGCGCCGGACGAGGCGACGATCGAGCGCGATCGCCGTGCTCCTCGCCCGATCACGCCGCCGACCTGCTCGTCGCGCCTGACGCGGCTCGGGCTCGCGGCGGCTGCTGCTGGTCGGCCACCTCGACACCGTCGTCGCCCACGAGGAGCACCGGCCGCTGCACGCGCGACGGCGAGCAGCTCCTGGGCTCGGGCGCGATCGACATGAAGGGCGGCGACGTGCTCGCGCTCGGCGTTCTGCGCGCGCTCGCCGCGCGCGCGCGCGAGTTCGCGGAGGTCGCGCTGCTGCTGGTCTGCGACGAGGAGTGGCGCGTCGGCGCCGTTCGTCCACGTCCCGCGCTTCGAGGGCTTCGACGCGTGCCTGTGCTTCGAGGCCGGCGCAGCTGGCCGACGACGACCTCGAGGCCGTGGTCGTCCGCCGCAAGGCGGCCGGCACGCTGAGCGTGACCGCGCACGGGCGCAGCGCGCACTCGGGCTCGGCGCCCGACAAGGGCATCAACGCGCTGCTGGCGCTGGCCTCGGCGGCGCAGGCGGTCGCGGCGCAGCCAGGACCCGCAGGGCCCCCAGCGCCTCACCGCGGTGCCGACGGTGCTGCACGCCGGCGACGCGTTCAACGTCGTTCCCGGCATCGGCGAGCTGGTCTGCGACGTGCGCGCCGACAGCCTCGAGGCCTTCGCGGCGTCCTGCGCGGCGCTCCCCGCCGAGCTCGGCGGCGCGCGCCTCGAGGCGCAGCTGCAGCGCGAGTGGCCGGGCATGGACGCGCGCGCGGCCACCGCGCCGGTGCTCGCGGCGGCGGCTGAGCGCTCGGGCGCCCGGTCATCGGCGCGGGCCGCGGCGGCGCCAGCGACGCCAGCCACTTCGCGGCGACGATCCCGTTCACGGTCGACGGCCTCGGCCCGCGCGGCGGCGGCGCCCACGCGCCCCACGAGTTCGTGCTGGCCTCGTCGCTGCGGCCCCGCGCGGAGGTCGCGCTGGCCGTCGCGGACGCCGTGCTGCGTGCGTGACCGACGGCAGGTCAGACGGAACTTTTGGCGAATTCCTCAAGGAAGCCACCAATTCGCCGATCTATCCGCTAGATTGCCCCGGTCGTTTTGACCAGCCGAGTCTCTGCCGTGCCACGGCGGAGAGCGGGGGACCCAGTGGCCACTTCGGTGGCATGGGGCGAATCGTCGCCATGAGCGCGACGTAGCGCGGCCTTTTTCGCGCGAGCCCGACAGCTAACCCCGTAGGCGCCCAAGCAAAAGAGGGGTCTTTAGCGTCGTGCCGCCGTCCTACCGCCGTTCTCTGATTTCTGTCGTTGCCGTGCTCGCCGTTGGCGTACCGTCGTCGCCGCGCCGAGCGCGCTCGCGAGCCGGACGGCGAAGGCGGCGCATCTCGGAGACCGCCCGCTGCGCGCCGGCGCCTCGGGCCCCGACGTGCGCGAGCTCCAGCAGGCGCTCGGCAAGGCCGGCTTCAAGGTGAAGGTGGACGGCAACTTCGGGACCGGGACGCTGCGCGCCGTCAAGCGCTTCCAGCGCGCCTCGCGCCTGGAGCCCAGCGGCACGGTCGGCACGCGCACCGTCAAGGCCCTCAAGCGCGCGCTGCGCGGGTCGAGCGCCAACGCCAACGGCGGCTTCTCCGACAACCCCAGCGACGACGGCGCGCACCACAGCCTCGGCGACCGCATCCCCGTCAAGCGCGGGATGAGCGGCCACGACATCCGCGTCCTTCAGGACTTCCTACGCCGCGCCGGCTTCAAGGTCGGCGTCGACGGCGAGTTCGGCTCCACCACCGAGAAGGCGGTCAAGGCGTTCGAGACCGCGCAGAACCGCCCCGTCGACGGCATCATGGACGCCGGCGACATCGACGCGCTGCGCACCCTGGCCGGCCAGGACGACCCCGGCGCCGGCACCCGCAGCCCACGCAGCTGGCCCCCGGCGACACCGCCCAGATCGGCCCCGACGGCCTCGCCATCGCGCCCGCCAGCGCGCCCGACCCGGTCAAGGCGATCATCGCCGCGGGCAACCAGATCGCCAGCAAGCCCTACAAGTACGGCGGCGGCCACGGCAAGTGGAACGACTCGGGCTACGACTGCTCGGGCTCGGTCTCCTACGCGCTGCACGGCGCCGGCCTGCTCGACCAGGCGCTGGCCTCCGGCGACTTCGAGAGCTGGGGCGACGCGGGCCCGGGCCAGTGGGTGACCATCTACGCCAAGGCCAGCCACGCCTACATGGTCGTCGCGGGCATCCGCTTCGACACCAGCGGCCGCACCAAGAACAACACCCGCTGGCAGGCCGACATGCGCTCGTCGAGCGGCTACGTCGCCCGCCACCCGACTGGGCTCTAAGAAGCTGCAAGGGCCTGCGGGTCCTGCAGGTCGATAGGACGGTGGCCGCACGCCCCCCAGCGGTCACCGTCCTGTACGACCACGATTGCGGCTTCTGCCGCTGGAGCATCGGGCGCCTGCTGGCCTGGGACCGCGCCGGGCGCCTGCGGCCGCTGGCCATCCAGTCCGCCGAGGGCCAGCGCCTGCTGGCCGACCTGACCCCGAGCAGCGCCTCGCCACCGCGCACGCGGTCGACGCCGCCGGGCGGCGGACGTCGGGCGGCGATGCGCTGGCGCCGATCGCCGCGGTCCTGCCCGGCGGGGCCCCGCTGGCCGCGCTCGGGCGTCGCGCGCCCGCGCTGGCGCGCGCGGGCTACGCGCCGTGGCCGGCCGGCGCTCGCTCTTCGGCAGGCTGGTCAGCGACGCGGCCAAGGCGCGCGCCGACGAGCGCATCGCTCAGCGCAGCGCCTCGAGCACGTAGGCGTCGACGGGGTCGCGCTTGCCGCGCAGCGTCAGCGCCCCGAGGCTCTCGCACCCGTGCGCCGGGCAGGTGGCGCAGCGTCGCCGCGCCGACCGCGACGCCGCCGACCGGCGCCGCCGCCTGCAGCCGGCTGGCCACGTTGACCGTGTCGCCGACCACCGTGTAGCTGCGTCCCTCGCCCGCGCCGAGGATGCCCACGAGCGCCTCGCCGGTGTTGACGCCGATGCGAAAGCGCGGCCAGTCGGGGTGCGCGGCGGCCAGCGCGGCCGTCTCGCGCTGGACGTCGAGCGCGGCGGCGGCGGCGCGCTGCGCGTGGTCGGGCTGATCGCCGCGCGTGTTGAAGGTGGCCATCATCGCGTCGCCGATGAGCTGGTCGATCTCGCCGCCGTGGTGGCGCACGACGGCCGGGATCGCCGCCTCGAAGTAGGCGTTGAGCATCTCCGACACCGCGCGCGGGTCGCGGCCGTCGGAGAAGGCCGTGAAGCCGGCCAGGTCGGCGAAGACCACGCTCACGTCGCGCTTGCCGGCCGCGGTGGCCTCGAGGTAGAGGTCGCTGAAGCGCTCGGCCGGGCCCTGCGCGCGCGCCGCCAGCGCGATCAGCGCGAAGGCGGCGAGCATCAGCACGTGCCACTCCCACCAGCTCGCGTGCCAGTTGCGCGCGAAGGCGACCGCCACCATCGCCTCGGCCAGCAGGACGAAGGCGGTGACGACGGCGACGATGATCGCCGAGCGCCGGCGGCGGTAGAGGGCCGCGTAGCGCAGGGCGGCGTAGCCGTAGAGCGCGATGCCGGCGACGGCCAGCACGGTCAGCGGCGCCGAGCCCGACTCGGGCGGCGTCGGGTCGTTGAGCGGCGCGATCTCGCGCCAGCGAGGCGACCGCCCACACCACCATGAGGGCGATCAGGCCGACGCGCAGGAGCTGCAGGTTGCGCGTGACGATCTCGCCGGCGCGGCGCTCAGCGCCGCGAGCGCCGCGGCCACCAGCAGGCCGACGGGCGTGGCGAGGACGAAGCCGCCGTTGGGCGCGTCGAGCAGCACCTTCGGCGTGGCCAGCGCGTGCAGCCCGAGGAAGCCGGCCGCCGCCAGGAAGCCGAGCGAGACGAGGAACAGGCGCCCGTCGCCGCGGCGCGCGGCGACCTCGCCGGTGGCGTAGGCCAGGATCGCGCTGGCGATCGACGTGCCGAGCACGAGCCAGAAGTGGCTGGGGTGGTTCTCCCAGCGCACGTCGGCGTGCGGAGCGGCGAGCAGGATCGAGAGGCCTGCGAGCGGGAAGGTCACGAAGGGCGGTCCACGCCACGATCCTCACGCGGTGCTCGGCCACGCGCGCCATCCTCGCGCACGCGGCGGCGGGCAGTGCCAGCCCGGGAACGCCGCGCCGCCGCGAGGGTGTACAGGTAGCGGTGGTGGGCCGGCCACCCGACAACGAAGCCGCGCTGATCGCGCGGGCCCAAGGGGGCGACGCCGTCGCCTATGGATCCCTCGTGCGCGCACACCAGGACATCGCCTTTCGCGTCGCCTGCCTGGCGGGCGGCTCGGCCGCCGACGCCGAGGAGGCGGCGCAGGAGGGCTTCGTGAAGGCGTGGCGCGCGCTGCCGCGCTTTCGCGCCGGCTCGCCGTTCCGGCCGTGGCTGCTGGCGATCGTCGCCAACGAGGCGCGCAACCGCCGCCGCGCCGCCGGCCGGCGCGCGGGGCTGGCCCTGCGCGCGGCCGAGCAGGCCGAGCGCGCCGCGGGCAGCGGGGGCGCCTCGCCCGAGACGCTCGTGCTGGCCAGCGCGCGCCGCGAGACGCTGCTGGCGGCCCTCGCGGCGCTGGACGAGCGCGACCGCTCGGTCCTCACCTGCCGCTACCTGCTCGAGCTCTCCGAGGAGGAGACGGCCGCCGCGCTCGGCTGCCGGCGCGGCACGGTCAAGTCGCGCACCTCGCGCGCGCTCGAGCGCCTGCGCGCGCACGCGGGCGTGGAGGAGGTGGGGGCGCCGTGACCGAGCTCGAGCTCCAGCTGCTCGCCCTGCGCGACGACGTCGCCTGGCCGCCGACGCCCGACCTCGCCACCGCCGTGCAGGCGCGGGTCGCCCGCGAGCCGCGGAGCGCGCGGCCGCGGGCGCCGTGCCTGGCCGCCGGGCCGGCTCGCGCCCGCGCTCGTCGCCGTGCTGGTCCTCCTGCTCGCGTTCGGCGCGCGTGCTGGCGGCCTCGCCGAGCGTGCGCGCGACGCTGCGCGACTGGCTCGGCATCGGCTCGGTGCGCATCGCGCGCGTCCAGAGCCTGCCCGACATCTCGCCGGCCCGCCAGCTCGAGCTCGGCCGCCGCGCGACCGTGGCCCAGGCCAACGCCCACCTGGGCAGCCCGATCGCCACGGTCCGCGCCCTCGGCCGCGCCCGCCGCCATCTACATCGACGACATCCCGCCCCCGCGCGTGTCGGTGGTCTACGCCGCGCGGCCCGGGCTGCCGCCGGGGTCGCCGGCGTGGGCGCGCTGCTCGACGAGATCCAGGGCGACGCGACCGCCTTCATCGAGAAGTTCGTCGCCGGCGGCGTGCCGATCACGCCCGTGCGGATCAACGGCGAGCGCGGCTACTTCATCGGCGGCCCGCACGCGGTGACCCTCCCCGACGAGCTGCGCCCGCGCATCGCGGGCAACACGGTGGTGTGGCTGCACGACGCGGTGACCTACCGCCTGGAGACCAAGCTCGGCCGGGCGGCGGCGGTGCGGCTGGCCGAGACCGTCGGCTAGCGTGGGCTGGGTGCTGCTGCAGGCGGCCCTCAACGGCCCGTTCGGCAAGGACCTCCATCCGAAGCTGCCCGTCTCCGTCGACGAGCTCGCGCGCGACGCCGCCGCCTGCGTCGCGGCCGGTGCGCAGGCCATCCATCTGCACCCGCGCGACGCCGACGGCGCCGAGCGGCTCGACGCGCAGGTGGTCGACGCCGTCGTGGCGGCGGTGCGCGACGCCTGCGGCGTCCCCGTGGGCGTCTCGACCGGTGCCTGGATCGAGCCCGATCCCGGGCGCCGGCTCGAGCTCGTCGCGGGCTGGAGCGCGCCGGACTACGCCTCGGTCAACCTCTCCGAGGAGGGCGCCGCGGACACGATGCGGACGCTGCTCGACGCCGGCGTCGGCATCGAGGCGGGCGTGTGGTCCGTCGAGGATGCCGAGCGCCTCGCGGCCACCGGCCTGGGCGACCGGGTGACGAGGATCCTCGTCGAGCCCGTCGACGCCCCCGCCGGCGACGCGGTCGCGGTCGTCGACGAGATCCACGCCGCGCTGGAGCGCCTCGGGCTGACCGCCCCGCGCCTGCAGCACGGCGACGGCGAGGCCACCTGGGTGCTGCTGCGCGATGCGATCCGGCGCGGGATCGACACCCGGATCGGCCTCGAGGACACGGTCGATGGGCCCGATGGCGCCCGCGCCGAGGGCAACGAGGCGCTCGTCCGCGCCGCGCGCGACCTGGGCGCCGGCTCCTAGTCGTCGTCGACCGGGCGCCGCCGCGCGCGCTTGCGCTGCGACAGGCGCCGCTTGGCCTCGACGCGCCGGGCCCTGGAGCCGGCCGTCGGCTTGGTCGGGCGCCGCGCCCGCGGCACCTCCAGCGCATGGGTCAGGCGCGCGCGCAGGCGCTCCAGCGCGAGCTCGCGGTTGCGCGCCTGGCTGCGGGCGTCCTGCGCCACCGCGCGCACGACCGGGCCGCAGCGGGCCATGATGCGGGCTTTCTGCGCCTCGTTGAGGGAATCGGCGCCCGCGACGTCGAAGATTGCCTCCACCCGCGACTCGGTCACGTTGGCATGCTGGCCACCGGGGCCCGACGAGCGGCTCGTGCGCAGCGCGATCTCGCGCAGCGGCACGGCGACATCACGAGAGATCCACATTGGGTCGTTCACGCGCACTACCCTGTTCGTTGATGAACCGCCGCTTCAGGCGGGCCTTCAGAATGCCGAAGTCAAGCTTGATGGGCCTGCGATGGGTGTTCGCACCGGCGGCCGCCATTGTCGCGGCACTAGCGTGCTGCCCGCCTGCGGGCGCCATCGTCGGGCGGCGAGAAGGCCACCCGAGGGCAACCCCCCACCGGTGCCGCTCGACTATCAGGTCGCGCTGATCCGCAACGACCGTCCGACAACGCGTCCGGGCAGTTCTGCGGAGGCTCGGTCCGCAACGACGCTGGGCGCATCCAGCACATCGTCACCGCGGCGCACTGCGTGTTCGACAACTCCGCGACTGCGCCGGGCAGCCGATCGCCCGGCGAACCTCGACGTCCTCGCGGGCACCGACGTCGCTGACCAACGGCGGCCACCGACGGCACGTAGCGGCCATCTCGATCGACCCGAACTACGACCCCGCCACGCTCGCGCACGACGCCGCCGTGGTCACGCTCACGGCCCCGCTCGACAGCACGGGCGCGCAGCCGATCGACTTCGTGACGACGATCCTGGGCGCCGCCGGCGCCGGACGCACGACCGCCGTGGTCAGCGGCTGGGGCCGGATCGATGGCTCGACCTCCCCACCGACCTGCGCTGGGTGGAGATGCCGTTCGCCACCGACGAGCTGCCGTCGAGCTGGGCGGACGAGGGCGTCGACACGTCGATCATGGTGTGCGCCGGCACGCCCGGGAAGGACTCGTGCTTCGGCGACAGCGGGGGGCCGCTCGTCACCAACTTCGACGATCGCCTCGGCGTCACCGTACCCGTGCTGGCCGGGATCGTGAGCTACGGCGATCTCGACTGCGACGGCTCGCCGCCGGGCGTCTACACGCGCGTGGCCTCGCCCGCGATCCACAGCTACCTCACGCAACCCAACCCGATCAGCGCGCCGCGCAACGCGAGCCCGCCGACCGTCGGCGGCACGGCCGCGGTCGGCGAGACGATCACGTGCGGCGCCGGCAGTTGGGCCGGCACGGACGTGAGCCTCGACTACCAGTTCCTGCGCGGCATCGACGGCCGCACCACGGCCGCGGTGACGAACCTCGGCGCGCAGCAGAGCTATGTCGTCACCAGCGACGACGTCGGGAGCCAGTTGGCCTGCTACGTCAAGGCCCACAACGGCGGCGGCATGGCCTACAGCCAGAGCACCTGGTCGTCCACCGTCCCCGCGGCGCCGACGATCGTGCCGCCCAGCAACCAGTCGCCCTCGCAGGCCCCGCAGGACACGGCGGCGCCGGTCGCGCGGATCACGAAGACGGCGTGCACGGCCACGCGCTGCACGCTCACCGTCGCCGTCACGGACGTCGGGTTCTCGGCCGGGATCAAGACCGTGCAGTCGACGGTGCGCTCGACCTACCGCAGCCGCTGCAAGCGCAAGGGCAGCCACAAGACGGTCGCCTGCACGAAGCACCGCACGAGCAAGCCGAGCGTTGCGGCGCTCACCTCCACGCGCTACAAGGTCGTGGCCTCCAAGCTGCCCTACGGCACCCAGCGCTTCACGATCGTCGCCATCGACAAGGCGGGCCACCGCCAGGCGCTGCCGACGACCAAGACGGTCACGACGAAGAAGCCGAAGAAGCATCGCTGAGCACGACGCGCGCGCCGCGGCCGGGCTGCAGCGTGATGCCGCGCCGGCGCATGCGCTCGCCGCGCGCGTCCGCGGGAGCGACGTCGAGGCGCTCGGCGACGACGCGCAGCACCTCGGCCATCTCCATCGTCGCGAAGGCCGCGCCCAGGCAGCGGCGCACGCCGCCGCCGAACGGGATCCACGCGAAGGACTCCGGCGGCGCGGCCCCCAGCCAGCGCTCCGGCCGCCAGCGTGCGCGGCATCGGGATAGAGGTCCTCGCGGCGGTGGACGAGGTAGATGCACGGCGCCACGTGCACCCCGGCCGGCAGCTCGAGGCCGTCGACGCGCAGCGGCGCGGCGAGCTTGCGCGGCGCGACGGTGAGCACCGGGCGGATGCGCAGGGTCTCCTTGACCACGGCGTCGATCCACGCCTCGTCGCCGGCGCGCACGCGCGCGAAGACGTCCGGCGCGCGGGCCAGGCGCTCCAGCGCCCAGGCGAGCGAGCCCGCGGTCGTCTCGTGGCCGGCGGCCAGCAGGGTGACCAGGTGGTCGCGCAGCTCGGCGTCGTCGAGCCCGGCGGCGAGCAGCTGGGCGAGCACGTCGTCGCCCCCGGCGCCCGTCGCGCGCCGGCGCGCGATGAGCGCCATGAGCTGCTCGTCGACCACCGCCATGCGCCGCAGGAACGCCCCCCACGGGCTGCGCGGCCCGAGGTCGCGCTGGGCCAGCGACATCGCCGCGGCGCGCGGCAGCGAGCGCGCGACGGCCAGCGTGCCGCGGATGTCGGCGGCCAGCCGCTCGTCGCTGGTGCCGAACACGGCCCGCAGGATCACGTCGAGCGTGAGCTCCTGCATGAGCCCCAGCGCGGCGACCGGGCGCTCGCGCGGCCAGCGCGCGAGGTGCTCGAGGGCGACCTCGCGCGTGACGGCGCGGTAGCCGGCGATCCGCTGGCCGGTGAAGGCGGCGAGCATGAGCCGCCGGATGCGCAGGTGCTCGGCGCCGTCGGCGAAGAGGATCGAGCGCGGGCCGGCCACGGGGCGCAGCGGCCCTGGGCTCGCGCCGCGCTGGGCGACCGACGGATCGGCCGCGTACACCGCGCGCACGGCCTCGGGATGCCAGACGAGGACCAGCGGCGCGTCGTCGAAGGCGAGGCGGATGGTGAACGCCTCGCCGTGGGCGGCCGCGCAGCGGCGCAGGAAGGCCGTCGGGCGCACGACCCACTCCAGGGTCTGCAGCGCGGCCGGCTCGCGCGGCCCGGGCGGCAGGGCGGCCTCCATCGCCGCCCACGCTAGCGCTAGTCGCTGTTGCGCTCGGCGTCGGGCCGGCCCGCGTCGGGATCGGTCGGGCCGCCGGGGATCGGGTCGCCCTTGAGCGAGTCGGGATCGTCGACGGGCTCGCCGTCGATGGTGACCGAGCCGTCGCTGTGGTGCTCGACGCCCGAAGGGCCGAGCTTGCGCTCGGGGGCGGGTGCGATCGTAGGAGTGGTCGCCCTCGCGCCCGCCGAACGTCTCGTACTTGCGCTCGTCGTCGGGCCAGTCCTCGAGGGCCTTCGGCGGGTTCTCCTCGAGCTCGCGCATGCCCTGCTTCTCTTCGTCCATGCACCGGCCGTACCCGGTGCCCGGTGCGTCTAACGGACCACGACCGTCTGCTCGACGACCCGCTCGGTGAGCAGTGGCCGCGGCGCGGTGAGCGACGGGACGTCGAGGGCGCTCGCCGCGCGGGCGCGGGCCGGGCCGCAGGCGTCGTAGTGCCAGTCGCTCGGCGAGCGCCACCACTCGCCCGGGCCGAGGCCCTTGACCATCGGCGTGTCGTGGCAGCCGACCGGGGTGTGGCGCAGGTTGCCGGCCCAGTGGCCGAGCTCGTGCAGGACCACGGTCTCGAGGTCGTACTCCTCGTCGGTCGGGTGCGCGGGCCCCTGCGCCCACGGCACGTCGGGCAGCAGCGCGAGGTCGCGCTCGACGATGCGCGTGCCGAGCGGCGTGCGCGTCGTGCGACAGCCCGCGGCCGCGCAGACGCGCCGCACGCGCACGTAGTTCTGGCGCAGCATCGTGGTGGTCCCCAGCGCGCCCTCGGAGACGAGGGCGGCGGCGAAGCCGACGTCGTCGTGCCCGTCGCCCAGGCGGGGGACGCGCTTGACCGGACCGCGCGCATCGAGGCGCCAGCGGCGGGCGCTGTTGCGCACGAGGGCGATCAGGCGGCTGCGCGAGACCGACGGCGAGCCCTCGCCCAGCGCGAGGACGAGCAGCGCGTGGTTGCTCGTGCCGATGCGCAACGGGATCGGGGCGCGCGCGAGCTTGGGCAGCCTGCCCGCCGGCGCCGGCGCCGGGCTGACCGCCGGTGTCCCGGGGGTGGCCGGCGCCGTCGCGCCCGACCCGACCACCGTGATGCGGCGCATCGGCCCGGCGCTGCAGTCGGTCGGATCGCCGACCTGCCAGAACCACTCGCCCGCGGCGAGGCCGGCGGGGGCGGTGAACTGCACGAGCGACGGATCGGCCGGCGACGGGGTGCCGTCGAAGCGCCCGCCGTCCTCGGCGATGGCGCCGCACGCGTCGACCACCGCGGGCGAGCGCGCGACGCGGACCACGAGCGCTCCCTGCCCGCGCGCCGTGAAGGAGAGGGGGGTCCCGGCCTGCGCGGTCGCGCCGTCGGCGGGGGCCACCGGCGTGGGCACCGGCGCCTGCGCCGCCGCGGGCGCGGCGAGCACGGCGCTGGCCGCGAGCGCGGCCGCGCACAGGCGCAGGAACGGGAGCATCCCGGCACGGTAGAGGCGCCTCCAGGTCCGGCTCGGCGGATGTCGTATCAAGCCGCGGTCAGGGCGGCGAAGCGCGCGGCGTCGACGTTGCCGCCGCTGATGACCACGCCCACCGTCCCGCCGCCGCGGGCGCCGACGCGGCCGGCGAGCGCGGCGGCGAGCGCGGTCGCGCCGCTCGGCTCGGCCACGACCTTCACGCGCTCGAAGAGCAGCCGCATGGCGTCGACGATCTCGGCGTCGCTGACGGTGACGACGTCGTCGACGAGGACGCGGATGACCTCCCAGGTCCGCGCGCCCGCGCTGGTGACCTGCTGGCCGTCGGCGATCGTCTGGGGCACCTCGATCGACACGCGCTCGCCTGCGCGCAGCGAGCGCGCCACGTCGTCGCCGGCCTCGGGCTCGACGCCGACCACGCGCGCGTGCGGCGCCAGCGCCTTGACCGCCGTCGCCACCCCGGCGATCAGCCCGCCGCCGCCGACCGGGACCACGACGGTGTCGAGCTCCTCGACCTCGGCGGCGATCTCGAGGCCGACGGTGCCCTGCCCGGCCATCACGAGCGGCTCGTCGTAGGGGTGCACGAGGGTCAGCCCGCGCTCGGCGGCGAGGGCCGTCGCGAGGGCGTCGCGGTCGTCGGCGTAGCGGTCGAACTCGATCACCTCGGCGCCATAGCCCTCGGTGGCCGCGCGCTTGGACGCGGGCGCGTCGCGCGGCATGAGGATCGTCGCCCGCGCGCCGTGCTCGCGCGCGGCGAGCGCCAGCGCCTGGGCGTGGTTGCCCGAGGAGACCGTGCACACGCCGTCGGGGCGCAGCGCGGCCACCGCGTTGAAGGCGCCGCGGAACTTGAAGGCGCCGGCGCGCTGGAGGTTCTCGGCCTTGAGCGCGACCGCGGCGCCGACCCGCGCGTCGAGCGTGCGCGAGCGCAGCAGCGGCGTGCGGTGCGCGACACCGTCGAGCCGCGCGGCGGCCGCGTGCACGTCGTCGATGGAGATCGGCAGCGGCGCGGTGGCGGTCACGGCGCGACGCCCGCGCGCACGCGCGGCACGAGCGGGACGGCGTGCTGCCAGTCGCCGATCTCGCAGCCGTTCGTGCGCTTCAGCCGGCGGTCGATGCGGCGCGTGCCGATGGTGCCCGTGATGCGCGCGCGCTGGCGCCCGCCGTAGATCTGCGTGCAGATCCGCTTCGAGCTGGGCGGGTCGCCAGGAAGCTCGCGATGGTGCGCGCGCGCCGGCACGCGGTCGCCGCGCCGGCATCGCGCAGGAAGCCATCGGCCCGCGCGTGTCGGCGCGGCAGCGCAGATGGGCGACGTGCTCGGCGCTCGAGCCGTCGCTGTAGCGCACGGTCAGCGTGACCGGCGCCGGCGTCGCGGCGGCGACGAGCGACAGCAGGGCGGCGACGGCGGTCACTGCGTGGCCTGGTAGCTCTCTTCGTCCTCGCTGGGGACATGGCCGTCGCGCCCGACGTAGCCGTCGGCGCCGCCGACGATGACGTAGACCGCGTCGCCGTCGCCCACGTTGCGGATCTTGCGGACCGTCGACGGGTCGACGCGCGCGATGCCGCCCGCCTCGAGCGTCTGCGTGGCGCCGTCGCCGAACTGCATCTCGATGCTCCCGGCGTGCAGGAAGTAGACCTCCTGCTGGCGGTCGTGGAAGTGGCGGCCGGTTTCGATGCCGGGCGGCAGCACGATCGCGTTCATGCCGAAGGCGGTCACGCCGAGCGGCGTTCGGATCTTGCGAAACCCGGGTCCGTCGCCGAGCTTGTCGAGGCTCGAGACGGCCCAGCCGTCGCCCGTGATGACGTCGTCCATTCCTGCACTTTACGGCGGTTGCGCCCCGCGGCTCGCCTAGGTATTTTGCGCCGCGTCAGGCCGGGGGCTGACCCCGGCGAGGAGTGCGGGCGTCGGGTCCAGGCAGCAGCAGCTTCCTCCGCACGCAGCACAGATTCAACGGAGGAAGGGCTGGAATGCCTACCGGCGTTGTGAAGTGGTTCAGCGACGACAAGGGCTTCGGTTTCATCACGCCCGACGAGGGCAGCCGCGACCTTTTCGTGCATCACACCGGCATCAACAGCGACGGCTACCGCTCGCTGCCCGAGGGCGCGAAGGTGGTCTACGAGGAGGAGGCCGGCGACAAGGGCCCCAAGGCGGTCAACGTCACCAAGGTCTAGGCCTGGGCCGCGACGCGCTTTCGGAGGGCCCGCCTGGTGCGGGCCCTTCGCGTTCTCAGGCGTCGCCGGTCTGCACCGGGCGCCCCTCCTGCTCCCACTGCTCCAGGCCGCCGGCCATCGAGTAGGCCTCGAAGCCGGCCTGGCGGAAGGCCTGCGCGGCCATGAGCGAGCGCGAGCCCACATGGCATTGGAAGATCACCGGCCGCTCGCGGTCGAGCGACTCGGCCTCCGCGGCGAGGTCGCCCAGGACGATGTGGCGGCTGCCGGCGATGTGGCCCGCCACGCGCTCGTAGGCCTCGCGCACGTCGACGACCTGGGCGCTGCCGTCGGCCAGCGCGGCCGCCGTGTGCTCGGCGCTCACCTCGAGCTGAGGTGCGTCGGGATCGGTCATCCCCGTCACGCTAGCGTGCGCGCATGTGGAGCAACTGGGCCGGTGATCAGCGCTGCGAGCCCGCCACGGTCGAGCGGCCCGCCGCGGTCGGGGAGGTCGTGGGCGCCGTCGAGCGCGCGGTCGCGGCCGGACGCAGCGTGCGCGTCGCGGGGTCGGGCCACTCGTTCACGGCCGCCGTGCTCACCGACGGCACGCTGCTGAGCCTCGATCGCATGGGCGCGCTGCTCGACGCCGACCCGAGCAGCGGCCTGGTCCGCGTCGAGGCCGGTATCCGCCTGCACGCCCTCAGCCAGGCGCTCGCCGAGCACGGGCTGGCGATGCCCAACCTGGGCGACATCGACGAGCAGTCGATCGCCGGCGCGATCTCCACCGCCACGCACGGCACCGGTGTGACGCTGCGCAACGTCTCCGCGCAGGTGCGCGCCGTGCGCCTGGTCACCGCGCGCGGCACGGTGGTCGACCTCGACGGCGGCGAGGACCTGCTCGCGGCGCGCGTCGCCGTCGGCGCGCTGGGGGTCGTCACCGAGGTGACGCTGCAGACGGTGCCGGCCTTCACGCTGCGCGGCGTCGACGCGCCGGTGGCGTTGGCCGAGGTCCTCGACGGTCTCGACGAGCGCGTCGACGGCGCACCGCCACTTCGAGTTCTTCGTCTTCCCGCACGCCGACAGCGCGCTGACGCGGACCAACGACGTCGTCGACGAGCCGCCGCGCCCGCGCCCGCAGTGGCGCGCGTGGGTCGACGACATCCTGCTGGCCAACCGCGCCTTCCAGCTGGCGTGCGTCATCGGCCGCGCGTTCCCGCGCGCGATCCCGTCGCTCAATCGGCTCGTGACGCGCCTGTCGGGCACGAGCACGCGCGTCGATCGCTCCGACCGCATCTTCGCCTCGCCCCGCCTGGTGCGCTTCACCGAGATGGAGTACGCGCTGCCGCGCGCGGTGGCCGCCGACGCGGTGCGCGCGATCAAGGCGACCGCCGAGCGCTACGCGATCAACTTCCCCATCGAGGTGCGCTTCGTGGCGCCCGACGACGCGCTGCTCAGCCCGGCCCATCAGCGCGAGACCGTCTACATCGCGGTCCACGCCTTCAAGGGCATGGAGTGGGAGCCCTACTTCCGCGCCGTCGAGGCGATCGCCGACGAGCACGGAGGCCGCCCGCACTGGGGCAAGCGCCACTTCCAGACCGCCGCCACGCTGGCGCCGCGCTATCCGGAGTGGGAGCGCTTCGCGGCCGTCCGCGCGCGCATGGACCCCGACGGCGTGTTCTCGAACGCCTACACCGATCGGGTGCTCGGGCGCCGCTGGGGTCTGACCGCTCGCGCTTGCTGCGCTGCGCGGCGCAAACAGCATCACCGAGGGGAAGGGAGCGACCGGTGGCCGGGGCGCGCGCCGTCGTCCTCGGGCGCGTGCGTCTTGGTGCACAAACCGCGCGTCTTTCGCAACATCTCGGTACGGGCCCAGAGGGGTGGCCCGGACTGACGCATCCCATAGATGCGTCAAGCCCGACCACCCACTGGCGCCGGCGGCGGGACGTGTTGCGAAACGCACGCGAAGTGCGCCGGGACTCCGCGCCGGGAACCGCAGACGCGCGCGAGGCCGCCGGCGCCCCGACCGCCGCCACCCTCCTTCCCTCGATGCGGCAGTAAACGCCGCGCAGCGCCGCAAGCGCCGCGCGGAGAACGCAAGAGCGCCTAGCGAGCCCCCACCGCCGCAGGCACATCGCGCGCCACGGCCTCCAGCGCCTCGCCCGCGACCTCCGCGACGTGGTCGACCTGCTCGCGGGTGATGACCAGCGGCGGCGAGAACGCCAGGCCGTCGCCCAGCGGGCGCAGCAGCACACCGCGCTCGCGCAGCGCCGCGAAGAGGCGCGCCGGCAGGTCCGGTGCCTCGGCCAGCGCCTCACCGGCGAAGGCGATCGCGCCCAGGGCGCCGATGCCGGTGCGGATCTCGCCCACGAGCGGGTGGTCGCCCAGCGGGCGCAGCGCCGAGCCGATCTCGTCCTCGAGCTCGCGCCCGCGGTCGAGCAGTCCCTCGCGCTCGATGATGTCGAGGTTGGCCATCGCCGCCGCGCACACGGTCGGGTGCCCGGAGTAGGTGGGGCCGTGGCGGAACCAGGCGCCGTCCTCCCAGAAGGGCGCCGCGACCTTGGCGCCGACGACCACGCCGCCGAGCGGCAGGTAGCCGCTGGTCACGCCCTTGGCGAAGGTGAGCATGTCGGGGCGCACGTCCCAGCGCTCGATGCCGAACCACGTGCCCAGGCGCCCGAAGCCGGCGATGACCGAGTCGCAGACGAAGAGCACGCCGGTCCGCGCGCACAGCTCCGCGACGCCCTCGATGTAGCCGGGCGCCGGCTGGCGCACGCCGCCGGCGCCGATGATCGGCTCGACGAAGACGGCGGCGACGCGGTCGGCGCCCACGCGCTCGATCTCGGCCTCGAGCGCCTCGAGCGAGTCGTAGGGCACGACCGACGCGTCGGGGTCCAGCGGGCCGACGTCCTGGCGGTTGGCCGGGATGCCCCCGATCGACGTGCCCAGGCCGTGGGTGCCGTGATAGCCCTGCGAGCGCGAGATGAGGTGCGTGCGCTCCGGCGTGCCGATCGCGGCGAAGTAGCGTCGCGCGAGCTTGGCGGCCGTGTCGATGGCGTCGCCGCCGCCCGAGCCGAGGAAGATGCGCGGGTCGTCGAGCGGCGCCAGATCGGCGAGGCGCTCGGCGAGATCGAGCGCCGGGCGATTGGCGAAGACGCCGAACGTCTGGTAGCTGGCCAGCTGACGCATCTGCGCCATCGCGGCCTCGACGATCTCGTCGCGCCCGTGGCCGACGTTCACGCACCACAGGCTCGCCGTGCCGTCGAGGTACTCGCGGCCGTCCTCGTCCCACACGAGGGCGCCATCGCCCCGGGCGATGACGAACTCGTTGCCGCGGACGGCGTGCATGTCGGCGAAGGCGTGCCAGAGGCGGGTGTCGGCGGGCATGGCCTCCACGCTAGCGCCCCGCTTGCGCCACCGGCAATCACCGGGGCGGCGCAACCTAGGGCGCGGGGTACGCCGTCATGTCGCGACCACGTGGCGGTGCTCGACCTCCTCGCCGCGGGCGATGAGGACGTCGCTGACGATCGTCGCCGGGAACAGGCCGTGCTCGACGACGCCGGGGATCCGGTCGAGCCGGTCGGCCAGCGCGCGCGGGTCGTCGAAGGCGCCGAGGTAGTCGGCGATCACGCCGCTGTCGGGCGACGGGGGGGTCGCGGGGCGCACCCGCGCCTCGGCCAGCAGCCGCAGCGTCGCCGGCAGGCCGAAGCTCAGCAGCTCGAGCGGCACCGGCGGCCCGAGCGCGTCGACCACCTTGTCCGACGAGGCGATGACGACGAAGCGCGCCGATGCCGCCGCGACGACCTTCTCGCGCGTGTGCGCGCCGCCGCCGCCCTTGATGACCCAGCCGTCGGGCGCCACCTGGTCGGCGCCGTCGATGGCGATGTCGAGCGCGTCGAGCGTCTCGAACGGCTCGACGACCAGCCCCAGCTCCTCGGCCAGGCTCTGCGTGGCGGGCGAGGTCGCCACGCAGCGCAGCGCGAGGCGGCGCTCGGCCAGCGCCGGCAGCAGATAGCGCACCGTCGACCCGGTGCCCAGGCCGACGCGCATCCCGTCCTCCACCAGCGCCGCGGCGGCCTCGCGCGGCGGCGCGCTTCTCGTCTTCGGTGCTCACAGGAACGTCTGCCCCTCTCCTCGATAGGTGGGCACCTCGTCGACGATCTCCTCACCGCGCACGAGGTGCAGGCTGGCGAAGCGCTCGCACAGCTCGCCGGCCTTGGCGTGACGAAACCACACCCGGTCGCCGAGCGCGAGGTCGCGCGCTCCCGGCCCGAGCACGGGCGTCTGCACCTCGCCGGCGCCCTCGGCACGATCCAGACGCAGGCCGGCCGGGAGCACCGGGCGCGGCAGACGGTCGGCGCCCGCGGCGCCCGAGGCCGGGTAGCCGCCGCCGAGCACGGTGGCGGTCGTGGGGGAGGGCTTGCGCACGACCGGCAGGGCGAAGAGCGCCGCCGGGCGCACGTCGAAGGCGCGGTAGGCGTCGAACAGCGTCGGGCCGTAGAGCCCGGAGCCCGCCGTGACCTCGGTCACCGCCGGCTCGGCCGCCGTGCGCTCGACCGACCCCGTGCCGCCGGCGTTGACGAACTCCAGGGGACCGACGGCCCGCACGGCGGCGACCACCGCCGCGCGGCGCGTGGCCAGCTCGCGCAGGCTGGCGCGCTGCATGGCGCGGACCGCGGCGCCGTAGGCGCGGCGACCCGGCGGCGCGTCGCCGACGCCCGCGATGTGCGCCTCGTAGGCCATGAGCCCGACGAGCTCGATGCCCGGCCGCGCCGCCGCGTCGGCCGCGAGCGCGGCGGCCTGCTGGGGCGTGCGCACGGGCGAGCGCTTGACGCCGATCCTGATCCGGCCGCGCAGGGGCCACCAGCCCGCGTCGACGTCCAGGCACACGCGCACCGGGCCGCCGCCGGCCGCCTCGACGAGGTCGAGGTGCGCGCGGCTGTCGACCATGACCGCGACGGCGCCGCGGTGCGGGCCGTTGGCCAGCGCGTGCAGCGCCGCGCGATCGGCCGTCGGGTAGGCGACGACGAGGTCGTCGAAGCCGTGGTCGGCCAGCCACAGCGCCTCGGGCAGCGTGAAGCACAGCTGCCCGCGGAAGCCCGCATCGAGCGCGCGGCGCTGCAGCGTGCGGCAGCGCACCGACTTCGAGGCCAGCCGCAGCGCGGTCGTGCCGGCGCGGCGCAGCAGGTCGGCCGCGTTGGCGTCGAAGGCGTCGAGGTCGACCACCGCGAAGGGCGGGTCGAGCGCGGCGGTGGCGCGGTCCAGCGCGGCGCGGTTCACGGCCTCGTGCCGCGCGCCACCGGCCCGTGGCCGGCGTCGAGCGCGACGAGCTCGTGGGCGCGCGCCGCCCAGTCGCACAGCAGCGGGCGAGTGTCGCGCGGGTCGACGATCTCCTCCACGCTGAAGCGCTCGGCCGTGCGGAAGGGCGAGCGCACGGCGTTCAGGCGCGCCTCGATCTCGGCGCGCAGGGCGACCGGATCCTCGGCGGCCTCGAGCTCGCGCCGGTAGGCCGCCTCGATGCCGCCGTCGATGGGCAGCGAGCCCCAGTCGCCGCTGGGCCACGCGAAGCGCAGGTTCAGCCGCGAGCCGTCGCCGTGGCCCGCGCCCGCGACGCCGTAGACCTTGCGCACGAGCACCGAGCACCACGGCGTGCGCGCCTGGTGCACCGCGGCCAGCGCTCGGGCGCCGCGGCGCATCGTCCCCGCCCGCTCGGCCTCGGTCCCGATGACGAAGCCCGGCTGGTCGACGAAGTTGACGACCGGCAGGCGGAAGGCGTCGCACACGTCGACGAAGCGCGCCAGCTTGTCCGACGCGTCGGCGGTCAGCCCGCCGGCGTAGTGGTTGGGGTCGGAGGCCAGGACGCCGACCGGGCGCCCGTCGAGACGCGCGAGGCACGTGACGACCGAGCGCCCGTAGCGGGCGCCCAGCTCGAAGACCGAGCCGGCGTCGAGGACGAGCTCGAGCACGCGGCGCATGCGGTAGGTCTGGCGGCGCTCGCGCGGGACGATGGCCAGCAGCTCCTCCTCGCGCCGCGCCACCGGGTCGCTGCACGCGGCGATCGGCGGCGCCTCCCACGCGCTGCCCGGCAGGTAGGCCAGGAAGCGCCGCAGCTGATCCAGCGCGTCGTCCTCGTCGGCGGCCTCGTTGTCGACCGCGCCCGCGCGCGTCTGGGCGCGGGCGCCGCCGAGCTCCTCCTTGTCGGGCGACTCTCCCATGGCCGCCGCGACGACCGGCGGGCCGGCGACGAAGAGCTGGGCGCTCCCGCGCACGATGACGCTGAAGTGGCTGAGGACGACCCGCGCGGCGCCGAGCCCCGCGCAGGGCCCGAGCGCGGCGGCGACGACGGGCACGCGCGAGAGGTTCTCGACCACCAGGTCGAAGCCGGGCAGCGGCGGCACGTAGGAGAAGCCCATGGTCTCGAGCGTCTTGACGCTCCCCCCGCCGCCGGTGCCGTCGACCAGGCGCACGAGCGGGACGCGCAGCTCGTGAGCGGCGCGCTCGGCCCACACCATCTTCTCCCAGATGGCGGCGTCGGCCGCCCCGCCGCGGACGGTGAAGTCGTCGGCCTGGACCACCGCGCGGCGCCCGTCGATGCGGCCCTGGCCGACGACGGCGTTGGCGGGCAGGAAGCCCGTCAGCTCGCCCGCGTCGTCGTACTCGCCCCTGCCGGCGATGGCGCCGGTCTCGTGGAAGCTGCCGGGATCGAGCAGGCGCTCGACGCGCTCGCGCACGGTGAGCTTGCCGGCGGCGTGCTGGCGCGCGACGCGCTCGGGCCCGCCCATCTGGCGCGCGAGCTCCTCGCGGCGGCGCAGCTCGTCGAGCTCGGGCTGCCAGGTCATCGCAAGGAGTTTGCCGGACGCCCTGCGAGGTGGGATCATCCGGCCATGGCCGTCGGCCGCTCCGCCGTCGCTGTGCTCGCCGCACTCTCGGTGACGGCGGCGGTGGGATGCGGGGGAGCGCAGAAGTCCGCGACCACGCCGCAGACGGTCGCGAACGATCCCGGGCCGACGCCGCCCGTCAGCGACCTCGCGCTGCCGCCGGGCGTGCCCGACCGTCGACGGGGCCGGCGGCGATCGCGGCGCGCCACGTCATCAACGACTGGCTCAAGGCGCTGCGCCGCGGCGACGTCAAGCGCGCGGCGCACTACTTCGCGCTGCCGAGCAAGTTCCAGAACGCCACGCCGGTGCTGACCGTCCACAGCGAGCAGGAGCGGATCGCGGTCAACGTGTCGCTGTCGTGCGGCGCGGTGGCGACCGAGATGGGCGGCGCCGGCGTCTACACGATCGTCACCTTCCGGCTCACCAAGCGCAGGGGCGGCGACTGCGGCACGGGCGTCGGGCGGCAAGGCGCGCGGCGCCATCCGCGTCGAGCGCCGGCACATCAAGGAGTGGTACCGCCTGCCGGACGAGCCGGGCGGCGCGCAGCAGGCGCCGCCGGCGCCGTCGGGACCCTCGGTGTGAGCGTCGTCGCGGCGCTCTACGACGTCCACGGCAACCTGCCGGCGCTCGATGCCGTGCTCGCCGACGCCGCCTTCGCCCGCGCGGACGCGGTCGTCGTGGGCGGCGACGTCGCCGCCGGGCCGCTGCCCGCCGAGGTCCTCGACCGCCTGGGCGGCCTCGACGTGCCGGTCCGGTGGGTGCGCGGGAACGCCGACCGCGAGGTCGTCGCGCACTTCGACCGCGGCGACACCGACCACTCGATCTACGGCCCCGACGCTCCCGCCGAGCGCGCCGATGCCTTCACCGCCGCGCGCATCGCCCGTCGGCATCGCGACCTGATGGCGGGCTTCGAGGACGTCGTGCGCCTCGACGGCGCGCTCTACTGCCACGGCTCGCCGCGCAGCGACGAGGAGATCATCACCGCGCTGACGCCCGCGGCCCGCCTCGCGCCGATGCTGGCGGGGGTGCGGGAGGCGCTGGTGGTGTGCGGTCACACCCATCACCAGTTCGAGCTGCGCGCGGGCGAGCAGCGCGTCGTCAACGCCGGCAGCGTGGGGATGCCCTACGAGGGGAGAGCCGGTGCCTACTGGCTGCTGGTCGCCGACGGCGAGCCCGGGCTGCGCCGCACGGAGTACGACGTCGAGGCGGCCGGGGCGGCCCTGCGCGCCAGCGGCTTCCCCGACGTCGACGACCTCATCCGCGAGAGCCTGCTCGAGCCCGTGGAAGCGGCCTTCGTCGCGCGCCATTTCGAGGAGCGCGCAGGAACCTGATTCCGGTCTCTCGCTGCAGCGAGACGCACCGGATTCAGGAATGTTCGTGCGCGGACATCTTGCTGGGGAACTCCATGCCCCGCGGGGAACCCGCAGGGGTCCCCGGCCCTGCCCCTGAGGTCGGGGTCAGGCTGGGGCACGGATGCCCCGGCCCCTCTACCCCCAGAAGAGGTTGAAGAGCCCGAACTGACGCGCCGGCTGCCAGGCCACTGGCGGCCCGAGGCGCATGCGCTCGCCGGCGTTGGCGGCGCGGAAGCCCCAGCGGCGCAGGTTGGCCATGGCCGCGGCGTTGGCGTCGGGGATCACCAGCGTCGCGGGGGCGGGGCCGTTCGCGGCGGCGGCCATCAGCGCGACGCCGGCCTCGTCGTCGCCGGCGCAGATGGCGATGCCCGCGCCATAGGGCGCCTTGGCGGCCCAGCCGGCGAGCGTGCCCGAGCGGTCCGCGGCCACGCCGGCCAGCGGGTGCAGCGCGTCGAGGAGGTTCGAGCGGTCCTCGCCCGTGGCCCCGCGGTCGAGCTCGCTGACGGCCGCGCGGTCGTCCTCGCGCAGGCGGCGGATCTGCACGCCGGTGGGAATCGCGCCGGCGGTGCCGCGCCACGCGGTGGCCGCGCCCTCGATCACGAAGCCCAGGCGCTCGTAGAGCGGCCGGCCCATGTCGGTGGCGAAGAGCAGGATGGTGCCGGCGCCGCGCTGATGCAGGCGCGCGATCGCGGCCTCGGTGAGGGCGCGGCCCAGGCCGTGGCGGCGCGCCTCGGGGGCGACCCCGAGCGCGCCGATCCAGCCGGTGGCCCCGAAGGAGACGCAGCACACCGCGCCGGCGGCCGCGCCGTCGCCGTTCTCGGCGACGAGCACGTCGCCGTGCGGGCTCGTGCGCGGGAAGGCCACGAGCCGCGAGACGGTGGGCCCGAAGGCGGCACGCGAAAGCAGGTCGGCGATCGCGCCGGCCTCCTCCTGACGTGCGTCGCGCACCGCGGCCACCATGGGCCGCACAAACGCTAGAGGACGGCGCTAGGCGAGCGGCTCACGCTCGACGACGCGCTCGCGCTCGACGGGCCGCACATAGGCGGTGCGTCGCGCGCTGGCGTACATGAAGAGCCCGATGACGAGGCCGACGATGCCGGCGATCATGAGGATCAGCCCGATCGTCGCCAGATCGACGCCCGAGATCGAGTCGGTCACCGCGTAACGCAGGATGGCGCCCACGGCGACGAGGAAGATGCTGCCTCCGACGGTCATGCGTGAAGCCTTTCCCGGTCGGCGTCGTGGCTACACCCATCTGGCCGGCTCTACGATGGTGCGATGAGCACGACCGCCCTGACCGACATCTACGACCTTCCGCAGGAGTACAAGGACTTCCGCGACACGATCCGCCAGATCGTGGACGAGAAGGTCCGCCCGCGAGCGGCCGAGATCGACGCGAAGGGCGAGTACCCGCACGACATCCGCAAGCTGTTCGCCGAGCAGGACATCCTCGCGCTGCCGTTCGACGCCCAGTACGGCGGCACCGGCACGGGAACGCTCATGCTCCAGATCGCGGTCGAGGAGATCGCCAAGGCGTGCGCGTCGAGCGCGCTCATCCTCATGGTCCAGGAGCTCGGCACGCTGCCGATCGCGCTCTTCGGCTCCGACGAGCTCAAGGATCGCCTGCTGCCCAAGTGCGCGACGGGCGAGTGGTCGCCGGCGTTCGCGCTCAGCGAGCCCGAGGCCGGCTCGGACGCCGCCTCCATGCGCACGACCGCGGTGCGCGACGGCGACGAGTGGGTCATCAACGGCTCCAAGAACTGGATCACGAACTCGGGCATCGCGGACTTCTACGTCGTCTTCGCCGTCACCGATCGCGAGAACCGTCGCCTGAGCGCCTTCGTCGTCGAGTCCGACCGCGAGGGGTTCTCGGTCGGCAAGCTCGAGCACAAGCTCGGCATCAAGGGCTCGCCCACCGGCTCGCCGATCTTCGAGGACGTGCGCGTGCCGGCGGCCAACCTGATCGGCACCGAGGGCAAGGGGCTGTCGGTCGCCCTGGGCACGCTCGAGCGCACGCGCCTCGGCGCCGCGGCGCAGGCCGTGGGCATCGCCCAGGGCGCGACCGACTACGCCAACGCGTACGCCAAGGAGCGCATCGCCTTCGGCAAGCCGATCAACGAGCTGCAGGCGATCCAGTTCAAGCTGGCCGACATGGAGACGCGGACCGCCGCCGCGCGCGAGCTGCTCTACAAGGCGTGCGCCATGGCCGACCGCAGCGAGCCCGGCCTGGGCAAGCACACCTCGATGGCCAAGCTCTTCGCCTCGGACACCGCGATGTGGGTGACGGTCGAGGCGATCCAGGTCCTCGGCGGCTACGGCTACGTGACCGAGTACCCCGTCGAGCGCATGATGCGCGACGCGAAGATCACGCAGATCTACGAGGGCACCAACGAGATCCAGCGCGTCGTCATCGCTCGCGCCATGAGGGGCTGATGCCGCCGACCCGCCGCATCGCGCTCGCCGCCGCGGTGGCGCTGTGCGCCGGGCTGACGCTGGTCGTCCTGCTCCAGGGCTTCAGCATCGATCCGACGGTCAAGGCGATCGAGTGGCTGGCGGTCATCGCCACCGTCGCCGCCGTGGTCTTCGGCGGCGCCATCACCATCGGCCTGCGCCTGGCCGACTGGCGCGAGCCGGAGTCCGAGGAGGACTTCGAGCAGGTCGTCCTGCGCGCCGAGCGCCTGGCGCGCGAGGGCGTCGCGGCCGAGCCCGACGAGACCGAGTTCCTGGACCTCGACCCCTACGACGACGACGACTTCGAGGAGCTCGTGCGCGACGCCCTCGACGACCTGCCCGACCTGCTGCGCAACCTCGTCGAGAACCACAACGTCGCGGTCGTCATCTCCGACGGCGGCCGGCGCCGGCGCGCCTACGGCCTCTACCACGGCGACGGCGCCAGCCGCGACGACGTCCCCGACCGCATCGTCATCTACCGCGACACCCTGCGCCGCGACTTCGGGCACGACCCGGACCTGCTGCGCGACCAGGTCACGCGCACCGTGCGCCACGAGCTCGCCCACCACATCGGCTTCGACGAGCTCGGCGTCCGCGACCTCGGGCTCTAGCCGGAGCGTCGAACGTCGGTCCTACCCCGTGTGGAGGGGGGAGGACCGACGTTCGACCGTTCGGTGCCGAGGCGGCGCGCCGAGTAGCGTTGGCGCCGCCGTGATGATCGTGATGACACCCCACGCGACCGAGGCCGAGGTCGCCGCCGTGCGCGCGCGGCTGGAGACGACCGGCGTGCACGTCGTCGTGATGCCCGGCGAGCTGACCACGGCGATCGGCGCCATCGGCGATCCGCAGGGCGTGGCCGAGCTCGGCCTGGAGGGCATGAGCGGCGTCGATCGCGTGGTGCCGATCTCGCGGCCGTACAAGCTCGCCTCCAGCGAGCTCTACCACGAGGGCCCCACGGTGCTCGACATCGCCGGGCGCCGGGTGGGCGGGGGCGACACCTTCTGCCTGGTCGCCGGGCCGTGCACGGTCGAGTCGCGCGAGCAGACGCTCGAGGTCGCGCGCGCGGTCCAGGCCGCCGGCGCCTCGATGCTGCGCGGCGGCGCCTTCAAGCCGCGCACGTCGCCCTTCGCCTTCAAGGGCCTGGGCGGCGAGGCGCTCGAGATCCTCGCCGAGGCGCGCGAGGAGACCGGCCTGCCCGTGGTGACCGAGCTGCTCGACGCCCAGCACGCCGAGGCGATCGGCGAGCACGCCGACGTCGTGCAGATCGGCGCGCGCAACATGCAGAACTACGCGCTGCTCGAGGTCGCCGGCAAGATGGGCAAGCCCGTCCTGCTCAAGCGCGGGCTGAGCTCGTCGCTCGACGAGCTGCTGCAGGCCGCCGACTACATCCTCAAGGAGGGCAACGAGGCCGTCGTCCTCTGCGAGCGCGGGATCCGCACCTTCGAGACCGCCACGCGCTTCACGCTCGACCTCGGCGCGGTTCCGTGGCTGAAGCTCCACACCCACCTGCCGGTCATCGTCGACCCGTCGCACGCCGCGGGTGACCGGCGCCTGGTCGAGCCGCTCTCGCGCGCCGCCGCCGCGGTGGGCGCCGACGGGATCATCGTCGAGGTCCACCAGGATCCCGACGCGGCGCTGTGCGACGGCCCGCAGGCGCTGTCCACGTCGCACTTCCCCGACTACGCGCGCGACGTCGCGGCGCACGCGGCGCTGTTGGGCAAGCGCCTGGCCTAGTCGCCGTGGCGCGGGCGGCCGCGGAGCGCCGTGACCGCCGAGCGGACGAGGCGGACCAGCGCCCTAGCCATGCTGCGCGCCCGAGAGCTGCGCGCGCAGCGAAGCGATCTCGGTGACCGCGAGGGCCACGTAGGCGGTGCGCGAGGCGGCGATGTCGCTCTCGAGGTCGGCCATGTAGAGCTCGTTCGCGCCGAGGCCCGCGTCGACGGCGTCGAGGCGCTCGGCCTGGAGGCGCTGGAGCTGCTGGCGGGCGTCGGTGGCGGTCATAGGCCAAGACTGCCGCCGGGCACCGCTTCCGACCATGAGAGCAGGCCGGTGTCTGGCGCGCGGCCAGCCCGAGACCGGGGGTACGGTCAACCCGACGTGGCTACCGAACGCCGGCGTTCATATATGATGGCGGTCCCTCCGTGGAGTGCGACCGCCGGGGGAGCGAGCCCCGTGGAGTGCGACCGCCGGGGGAATCGAGTTCGAAAGGAACCGTCATATGTCAGAAGCCGTCATCGTCGATGCCGTTCGCACGCCGATCGGGCGGGCGTTCAAGGGCTCCCTCAAGGACTTCCGCGCCGACGAGCTGGCCGCCGTGCCGCTGAAGGCGCTGGTCGAGCGCAACCCGGGCGTCGACTTCTCCAAGACCGACGACGTCATGATGGGCGCGGCGTCGAGCTTCGCCGAGCAGGCCTACAACGTCGGGCGCAACGCGACGCTGCTGGCCGGCTTCGACCATCACGTCCCCGGGTGCACGGTCAACCGCTTCTGCGCCTCGTCGCTGCAGACGCTGCGCATGGCCTTCCACGCCATCACGGCGGGCGAGGGCGACCAGTACGTCGCCGCGGGCGTCGAGTCGGTCTCGCGCACCGGCCTGGGCGCGGGCATGGCCGACGAGTTCAAGAACGACAAGCTCGACGGCTCGGAGAGCTCGCTCTTCGACGTCTACATCCCGATGGGGCTGACCGCCGAGAACGTCGCCGAGCGCTGCCACGTGACCCGCGAGCAGCAGGACGAGTGGGCCGTGACCTCGCAGAACCGCGCCGTGGACGCGGTCCAGAGCGGCCACTTCGATCGCGAGATCGTCCCCGTCACGCTGGAGGACGGCACCCAGGTCAGCCGCGACGACGGCCCGCGGCCGGGCACGACCATGGAGGTCCTGGGCAACCTCAAGCCGGCCTTCCGGCCCGACGGCACCGTCACCGCCGGCAACTCGTGCCCGCTCAACGACGGCGCGGCCGCCGTGCTCGTCATGAGCGCCGAGCGCGCCGACGCGCTCGGCCTGACCCCGCGGGCGCGGATCGTCGCCTCCGCGGTCGCGGCCATCCGCCCGGAGATCATGGGCCTCGGCCCGATCCCCGCCATCCAGGCGCTGCTCGAGAAGGCCGGCATGACGATGGACGACATCGACGTGGTGGAGATCAACGAGGCGTTCGCCGCTCAGATCGTTCCGTGCATGAACGACCTGGGCATCGACGGGGAGAAGCTCAACCCGTTCGGGGGCGCCATCGCCCTCGGCCATCCGTTCGGGATGACGGGCGCGCGCATCATGACGACGCTGCTCAACGACCTCGAGACGCTCGACAAGACCTACGGCATCGAGTCGATGTGCGTCGCCGGCGGCATGGGCCAGGCGATGCTCGTCGAGCGCCTGAACTGACCGCGGCGGCGTGCCAGGGCGCGGCGCTGAGGTAGCGTCGCGCCATGGCGAGCCGTTCAGCCGTCGCCCGTCGCGCCCTCGGCGCCCGCCTTGGTGGCGTGCGCGGGCCGTGGCTGCGCCGTGCGGCCGTCTTCGGCGCACCGGCGTGCTACCTCGTCGCGCTGGCGGTCGTCACCGTCAGCTGGGGGCTGCCCGTCGCCCGCGACCAGCTCTTCATCTGGCTGGTGGCCGGGATCGCGGCCTTCAGCGTGCCGGCCTGGCGCGGGTGGGGGCGGCTGCTGATCGAGTGGCTGCCCTTCTTCGGCCTGCTGGCCGCCTACGACTACCTGCGCGGCGCGGTCTCGGTGACCGCCGCCCAGGCGCACGTCATCCCGCAGATCGACTTCGACAAGGCGCTCTTCGGCGGCCACGTGCCCAGCGTCTGGCTGCAGCAGCGCCTGTGGGACGTGGGCCACGTGCACTGGTACGACTACGCGGCCTGGGGCGTCTACATGACGCACTTCTTCGCCGTCTGGATCACGGCCGCGGTCCTCTGGCGCCTCGCGCGCGAGCGCTTCCGCCAATTCGCGGTGACCGCGGTCTCGCTGAGCCTCTGCGCGTTCGCCACCTACTGGGCCTATCCGGCGCAGCCTCCGTGGCTGGCGGGCGACGACGGACTCATCCCGCACGTCGACCGCGTCGTGCCGACGGTGTGGGGCCACCTCGGCGTGCAGACCGTCGAGTCGACCTACGAGAACAGCGGCTTCGTCAACACGGTCGCGGCCATGCCGTCGCTGCACGCCGCGTTCCCGCTGATGCTGCTGCTCTTCTTCTGGTCGGCGGGCCGCTGGGTGCGGCTGGCGCTCGGCTTCTACACCCTCGCGATGGCCTTCACCCTCGTCTACGGGGGCGAGCACTTCGTGGCCGACATCGTCGCCGGCTGGGCGATGGCGCTCGGCGTCCACGCTGTGGTGAGCGCGGTCTTCCACCGGGCGTCGCGGATGAGGAGGCGGGGTGAGACGGGAGCCCGGCCGCGCGGCCGAGCTCCCGCTCAGTCCTAGAAGCCGCGCACGCTGAACGACTGCTTCATGCTCGCGGTCGAGCTGTCGCCGCCGTAGACGTCGATCGTCCCCGGCTCGACGACGAACCGCCCGCCGTTGTCGTAGAAGCCGAAGTCGCTCTTGTCGAGCTTGAAGGTCACCGTCTGCTTCTGGCCCGGATCGAGCGTCACCCGCTGGAAGCCGCGCAGGCGGCGCACCGGCTGCGAGATGCTCGCGACGGGGTCGTTGATGTAGAGCTGCGCGACGTCGTCACCGCTGGCCTTGCCCGTGTTGGTGACGTCCATCGAGACGCTGACCGTGCCGTTCTTCGACACGCTGTGCGTGCTCAGGCGCATGTTGTCGACCGTGAACGTCGTGTAGCTCAGCCCGAAGCCGAACGGGTAGAGCCCGTCGCACGCCGGCAGGTCGCGGTAGCGCGAGTTGTACTTCGAGTTCACGTCGCACGGGCGCCCGGTGGGCTCGTGGTTGTAGTAGATCGGCACCTGGCCGATCGTGCGCGGGAACGTCGCCGGCAGCTTGCCGCCGGGGTTGACCTTGCCGAAGAGCACATCGGCCACGGCGTTGCCGGCCTCGGTGCCCGGGAACCAGGCCTCGAGGATCGCCGGCGAGGCCGCCGCGACCTTCGACAGGGTGAGCGGGCGGCCGTTGAAGAGCACGACCACGAACGGCTTGTTCAGTGCCGCGATCTTGTCGATGAGCTCCTGCTGGAGGCCCGGGAGGTCGATGTCGCTGCGCGCGGCCGCCTCACCGCTCTGGCCGCGGCTCTCGCCGAGGGCCAGGACGATCTGGTCGGCGTTCTTGGCCGCGTCCACCGCCGCGGCGAAGCCGGCTGTCCGAGCCGCACTCGCCGGCCGGCGGGTTGTCCGGCGGGTCCTTGTCGTCGATCGTGCAGCCCTGGACGAACGTGGTGTTCGAGTTCTGGGCCTTGATGCCGTCGAAGACCGACACCGCGTCGTCGTCCTTGCCCTGGCCCCACCACGGGCCGAGCATGTCGTGCTTGTCGTTGCCCAGCGGGCCGATCACGACCGTCGACTTGCCGGCGTCGAGCGGGAGCGTGGGCGGCGCGCCGGCCGGCATGCCGTCGTTCTTGAGCAGGACCATCGACTTGCCGGCCGCCGTCCGCGCCGCGGCGCGGTCGGCGGGGGTCACGAAGCTGTTCGGATCGACGGCCTTGGCCTGGTCGACGTAGGGGTGCTCGAACAGCCCGGCGCGGAACTTCACGCGCAGGATCCGCCGCACCGCGTCGTCGATGCGGGCCATCGAGATGCGGTGCTGGGCCAGCAGCTGCTTGCCGAAGTCGCGGATGTTCGTGCTGACCATCTCCGAGTCGGTGCCGGCGTTGAGCGCGGCCTGCGCCGCGTCGGGTCCGTCGGCCGCGATGCCGTGTCCGCACGGGCCCGTGTTCGGGTTCACCGGCGGGCAGGCCCGCAGCTCGGCGACGGCGGTGTAGTCGCTCTCGATGAAGCCGTCGAAGCCCCACTCGTGCTTGAGGATCTGCGTCTCGGTCTCGGAGTCCGCGCAGCCCGGGATGCCGCTGATGGCGTTGAACGAGCACATCGCGGTGTCCGAGCCGGCGTCCACGGCGGCCTTGAAGGGCGGCAGGTAGAGGTTGCGCAGCCGCTGCTCGGACATGTCGGTCGTGTTGTACTCACGGCCGCCCTCGGGCTGTCCGTAGGCGGCGAAGTGCTTGACGCTCGTCACGACCTTGTCGGGCGCCGAGTAGTCGTTGCCCTGCGCGGCCTTGACGCGCGCGGCCGCGAAGACCGAGCCGAGGTACGGGTCCTCGCCGGCGGCCTCGGAGATGCGGCCCCAGCGCGGCTCATGGGAGACGTCGACCATCGGGCTGTAGATCTGCTTGATGCCGACGGTCGCCGTCTCGCGCGCGGCCACGGTGTCGTCGGCGGTCGGCACCGACGGGTCGAAGCTGCTCGCGGCGCCCAGCGGCACGGGGAAGATCGTGCGGTAGCCGTGGATGGTGTCGTAGGCGAAGAGGATCGGGATGTGCAGCCGCGACTGCTCGACCGCGATGTGCTGGAAGTGGTTGATCTTCGCCGGGTCGACGAGGCTGAAGACCGAGCCCACGCCGGCCTTCGCGTCGGCGTCGGTGATCTGCCCGTCGGACAGCAGCTGGAGCTGCTGGAGCTTCTCGCTGACCGTCATCTGGCTGAGCAGACGATCGACCTTGCGCTCGATGCCGCGATCGGCGGCGTGTCGCGCCGGTGCCAGAGCGGTCTCGTCGCTCGAGCGGGTGGCGGCGACCACCCCTCCGGCCACCAGCATGCTGAGCACGACCATCGTCGCGACGATCGCGGCTCTACGTCCCCGAGGTCCCATGACCCTACCTCCCTGGTTCTCTGCGGCCGGGCCGGCCGCGCGAGGGACCGTTACCCGCGCTCGGGCGGGGCAAACATGCCGTGCATCTCTTCCTCGAGCGCCGCCCGCATCGCGCCCAGCGGCGGGTCCAGATCGCGGTCGGCCAGCAGGCCGAAGTGCACGCCGCCGTCGTAGCTGAGGACCCCGATCGTGAGGCCCTGGTTGGACGGGTTCAGCGGCACGGCGGGATAGGCCCCGAGCAGGCGCTGGCCGTTGAGCCAGAACGGCTGCTGGGGTCCGGGCACGTTGGAGACCACGAGGTTGAACGCGCGCACGCCGCTCATGGCGCGCGCGAGCGTGGCGGAGACCAGCGGGGGCGCCCAGCCGCTCGCGCCGACGATGAGAGCGCCCGCGCGGACGGCGGCCGAGTCCTTCAGGTCGCGCATGGCGGCGTGGATGGTCGTCAGGCGCGCGATCGGGTCGGGCTCGTCGGTCGGCAGGTCGACGAGCACGGTCGAGATGCGGTTGCCGCCGGCCTCGCCCGGTTGGCGGACCGACACCGGCACGAGCGCCACCGGGCGGCCCCTCGGGGGGTCGGCCGCCAGGTACTGGCGCAGCGCGCCGGCCACCACGGCGAGGATCCCGTCGTTGACGGTCGCGCCGTGCGCCTTGACCGCGGCCTTGAGCTCGGCCAGGTCGGCCCGCGCGGTGGCGTAGCGGCGATTGGGGCCGATCGGGCGGTTCAGCGGCGTCATCGGGGCCTGCGGACGCGTGCGCGCGAGCTCGGCCACGAGGTCGGTCGCGCGGCGCAGGTCGGCGGCGGCCCGGCGCGGATCGGTGGCGGCCAGCGCGCGCTGCGCCCCCTCGGCCAGCAGCCGCTGCCCGCGCACCATCGGCTCGAGCGACAGGCGCGCGAGATGGCGCGCACGGTCATAGGGCTGCGCCTCCCAGGGCCCGTCGGGCGCCGGCAGGTCGAGTGGCTCCTCGGTCGGGTCGAGCAGCACGGTGCCGATGTCGACCGCCGCGACGCCGTCGACCAGCGCGTGGTGCATCTTGGCCAGCAGCGCGACGCGCTCGCCGCCCGCGACGCCCTCGATGACGGTCAGCTCCCACAGCGGCCGCGAGCGGTCCAGGCGCCGCGAGAGCTCCTGCCCGACGAGCTCGCCCAGCTCGTCGGGGCCGCCCGGCGCCGGCAGCGCGGCGCGGCGCACGTGCCAGCCGAGGTCGAACTGCTCGTCGTCGACCCAGACCGGGTTCGTCACGCCGGGCGCGGGCGACTGCAGGCGCTGGCGGTAGCGCGGGATGAGGTGCAGGCGCTGGCCGACGCGCTCGAGCACCCGCGCGTGCTCGAGGCCCGGCCCGGCCTCGAAGACGAGCACGCCGCCGACGGTCATCGTCACCGGCCCCTGCTCGGCGGCGAGCGAGGAGCGATCGGCAGCTGACAGCGCCTCGGCCATCCGGGAAGGATCCCGTCCCACGCAACGTCTGCACAGTCATGAGGGGGCTCATGTCGCTTGTCGTGCTCGGCGCGGGGCTCGCGCTGGCCGGGCCGGCCGCCGCCGCGGAGCAGAGCATCACGTTCCCGAACAGCAGCACCTTCGGCTTCTACTCGTACAGCCCGCCGACGCCGACGATCAAGACCGGCGACGCCGCTGACCTTCAGCGGGAGCTTCGCGAACCATCCGCTCGTGTGGGACAGCGGCAGCTCCGCCGGTGACCAACACTGGCAGCGTCGGCGTCGTTCCGCTTCGCGCAGCCCGGGACGTACGGCTTCCACTGCAGCTCCACGTCGAGACGCCGAACAACATGGTCGGCTCGGTGACCGTGGTCGCCGACCAGCACCCGGCGAGCGTGTCGTTCAGCGTCAGCCCGCGCCGAAGGTCGGCCAGCCCGTCACCTTCACGTACACCGGCTCGGCCGACCCCGACGGCACGCTGACGAGCTGGCAATGGGACCTCGACGGCGACGGGACGTTCGAGACGACCACGCCCGCCGGCACCGTGGCGACACACCTACGCCAGCCCCGGGCACCGTCAACGTCCACATGCGCGCGGTCGACGACAGCGGCGAGGCGTCGGCGGTCGCCACGCAGGCCGTGACGATCGCCGCGGCGGGCTCGGGCGGCTCGGGCGGCTCGGGCAGCTCGGGCGCCTCCGGCAACAAGGACACCACGGCGCCGAAGGCGACGCTCGTCAAGCTCACGGGCCTCAAGCTCACCTTCCGCAGCTCCGAGCGCGCGAGCGCGACCGCCACGCTGCGCGCGCGTGGCAGGACCATCGCGAAGGGCAGCGCCAAGGCCAAGTCGGGCGCGATCAGCCTGCGCCTGCACCTGACCTCTGCCGGGCGCTCGATGCTCGCCGGCACCCACAAGCTCAAAGCCACTCTCACGCTGACGCTGCGCGACGCGAGCGGCAACCGCCGCGCGCTCAAGAAGACGCTCACCGTCAGGCGCCCGTAGCCACTGTCGCCGCGCGCTCGGCGCGGTGACAGCGTTCAGCAAGCGGCCGCTGCCAGCCTGCGGCATGCTCATCACGCTGGCCCCAGTGTTCGGAGTGCTCGCCGGCGTCGTCGGAGTCGTGGACACCGTCCCCTACGTGCGCGACATCGTGCGCGGCTCGACCCGCCCGCACCGCGGGACGTGGTTCATCTGGGGGCTGCTCGCGATCGTGGTGTGCGTTTCGCAGCGCGCCGACGGGGCCTCGTGGAGCCTCGTCATGGCCGGCACCCAGGCGGTGCTCACGAGCTTCATCTTCGTGCTCGCGATCCGCAGGGGGGAGGGCGGCCTGAGCGCGACCGATGGGGTCCTGATCGCGATCGCCGCCGGCGGCATGGCCGCTTGGGTCGTCGTCGACGAGCCGATCATCGCCACCGCGTGCGTGATCGCGGCCGACCTGATCGCCGCCGCGATGATGGTCCCCAAGGTCCACCGCGACCCCGGCTCCGAGACGCTCATGACCTTCGCCCTCGCCGGCGCGGGCGGCGCGTTGGCGGTGGGCGCGGTGGGCGCGACCGACGCGTCGCTGCTCTGCTACCCGGTCTACTACTGCCTCGTGAACTGGGCGCTCGCCCTGTTCATCCACGTCCGCCGCGTCGCGCTCGGCGCTTCGCCGACGCCGTCGAGCGCATACTTGTGATCGTGAGCAGCGCACCGCTGGTTCCCGGGCCGCTCTACGGCCTGCGCACCTGGAGGGTCGTGACCCACGACGGCCGCGAGCGGCTCTCCGCGCCACAGCGCGGCACGCCGTGGACGATGGGCGAGGGCTGGCTCGAGGCCACGTGCGGCGAGGACCACCGCGCGCCTGCCGCCGACTGCCGCTGCGGCATCCACGCCTGGCACCCGCGCCGCGCCTCGGCCCGGCGGATCCTGCGCAGCCGCTTCGATCTGCCGGGCATCGTCGAGGCCGACGGCGCCGTCGAGGTCCACGAGGACGGCTTCCGCGCGCAGCGCGCCCGGCCCTACGCCTTCGTGCGCCTCCCGGGCCGCAACCCGTTCCTCATCGAGCGCCTGGCCGCTGCCTACGGCGCCGAGGTCCTCGACCTGCGCCGTCCGGAGGAGCTGCTCGCCGTGTGCCGCGAGCGCAGCCTCGGTCTCCAGGAGCCGGTCGTCGAGGAGCTGATCGGCGCCGAGGCGATCGCCGAGCGCCGCCGCGCCCGCGCGCGGCAGCGGCGCAACGACGCCCTGCGGGTCGCCGTCGCGCTGCTGGTCATCGCGCTGGTGTGCGTGCTGGCGCTGACGCGCTCCTAGCCGGGGCGGCCTCTCCGCGGCGCCGTCCCTTGCGGCACCGTCGCTGCTGTCTGCCGGCGTGCTCGGACGGTGCGCAGTGGTCGAGGTGAGGTGCGCGGGCGCCGGAGCTCTCAGTCGAGCCGGTCGGTCCCGGCGCGAGCATCGCGCCGGGACCGCGGGCCTGGTTGCTAGTGGCTGGTGACGGAGGGGGGCCGTCCCACGCGCCGGCGGCGCATGCCGGCGCTGCCGGCGAGCGCGATCGCGAACGCTCCGATCCCGGCGGCGGCGCCGATGCCGCCTGAGCCCCAGTCGAACCCAGATGATGTCGCCGGGGCGGCCGAGCTGTCCGACCGAAGCGAGCCCTGGATCGTCGACTCGCCGGCGTACCAGGTGTTGGGCGGGTGGTGGCTGGTGTCGGCCGGGATGGCCGCGGCGGGGCCTGCGAGGATCGCGGCGGCGAGGACGGCGGCGAGCGAGGCGGTGATGGTGCGCATGACGCTCCTTGGTGTTGTTGAGACCGCGGTGCGCGGTCGAGTCCCGTGACGGTTTCGCGTGCCGGTCATGGGCGGGCCATTCGCGCCCATTGCCCGCCCACTGGGGACCCACTCGGCGTCTGTTGCGTTCGCCCCTCTGGCTGATCTACGGTCTGTCCCGGAGGTCGAGGCGTGCTTTTTCGCCTGCTGGGACCGTTGACGGTCACCGACGGGGATCACCCCGTCCGGCTTGGGGCGGGCGGCCAGCGCAGCGTCCTGGTCCTCTTGCTGCTGCATCGCAACGCGGCGGTAACGACCGACCGGCTCATCGACGCGCTGTGGGGCGAGGCTCCGCCCCCGACGGCCGCGAAGGTGCTGCAGAACCACGTCGGCCAATTGCGTCGTGCGCTCGGCGACCGTGCGGGGCAACGGCTGCAGACGCGAAGCCACGCCTATGAGCTTCGCGTGGAGAGCGGTGAGCTTGACCTCGACCGCTTCGAGGAGCTCGTCCGCGATGCGGCCGCGGCACTGGAGGACGGGCGCCCCGCCGATGCGGCCGCCTGGCTGCGCGAGGGACTCGCGCTGTGGCGCGGACCGCCGCTGGCGGACGTCGCGTACGAGGCGTTCGCGCGGGGCGAGATCGCCCGGCTGGAAGAACGCCGTACCGTCGCGCTCGAGCTGCGCGTCGACGCCGATCTGGCGCTCGGCCGCCACGGCGACCTGGTGGGCGAGCTCGAGGCGCTGGTCGCTGAGAATCCGCTGCGCGAGCGATTGCGCGGGCAGCTGATGGTCGCTCTATACCGTTGCGGCCGTCAGGCAGACGCACTCGCGGCCTACCAGCAGGCACGGCGCGCGCTGCTCGACGAACTGGGCGTCGAACCGGGCCCTGCACTGCGGGAGCTGCAAGCGGCGATCCTGCGCCAGGACCCCGAGCTCGCGCCGGCGCCGAGCGCGTGGCCGCGCCCACTGCGCTCGTCGCGGCGCCGGATCGCGCTACTGGCCGCCGGCGGGGCTCTGCTGCTGGCGGCGGCCGGGGCAGCCGCGCTGCTCGCCGACGGCCACAGGGACAACATTCGCGGACCGCTCGGGGCAGACGTCGTGGCGGCCATCACCCCCGCCGGCGGGGTGACTCATGCCGTCGACGTGGGCCCGTCGCCGTCCCATCTGGCCGCCGACGGGCGCACGCTGTGGGTCACGAACGCCGACGGGGCCAGCGTCTCGCGCGTCGGCGTCGACGCCGGCGTCGTGCGCCAGACCGTCCCGGTCGGCAGCGGCCCCGCGGGCTTGGCAGTCGCCAACGGCGCCGTCTGGGTGGCCAACAGCCGCGAGGGCACCGTGTCGCGGATCGACACGCGCACCAACACCGTCGTGCAACGACGCATCCACGTTGGGAGCAACCCGACAGGGGTGGCTGCCGGTGCCGGAGCGGTATGGGTGGCCAACTCGGGCGAGCAGACGATCACCCGGATCGACCCACGCAGCGGACACGCGACCACGATCGACGTGCACGCCAACCCCACCGAGCTCGCCGTCGGTCTGGGCGCGGTGTGGATGACGAGCGCGATCGACCGCACGGTCTCGCAGCTCGACCCGCGATCCGGGCGCGTGGTGCAGCCGATCCAGGTCGGCGGCGGTCCCAGCGGGATCGCGGTCGGGCACGACGCCGTATGGGTTGCCAACAGCCTCGATGGCACGGTCTCGCGGATCAATCCGACCACCGGCTCGGTGGCCGCGACGATCCCGGTCGGCAACGGGCCGAACGGAATCGCGATCGCCCAAGACGGCGTGTGGGTGAGCGAGCAGTTCGGCGGAGTCGTCGACCGCATCGACCCGAAGAGCAACCACGTGGTCCAAAGCGTCGCGGTGGGAAACCGGCCGACCGGGCTGGCACTCGCCGGCGGGAGGCTGTGGGTCGGCGCCCGCGCCTCCGGCGTCGCCCATCGCGGCGGGACGCTGCGTGTCTTCGGCTCGCCGATCGACTCGATCGACCCCGCCGTGGCCTACAGCACCGCCTCGATTCCATTTGTGGCGCTGACCGGCGACGGCCTCACCGCGGTGCAACACGCCGCGGGACGCGACGGCACACAGATCGTCCCCGACCTGGCGATCACGCTGCCCGTGCAACAGGATGGCGGGCGCAGTTACCGGTTCGTCCTGCGACACGGGATCCGGTACTCCAACGGCGCCGACGTTCGCGCCGGCGACGTCCGGCCGTCGTTCGAGCGGCTCTGGAAGCTGCGTCCGTTCATGAAGCAGACCTCACCGGGCCCAGACTTCTTCGCGGACATCGTCGGCGCGTCGCAGTGCACGAGAACGCCCCGGACGTGCGACCTCTCGCGCGGCATCGTCACCGATCCGGGCAACGACTCGGTCGTCACCTTCCACCTCACCCACCCCGACCCAGAGTTTCTCGACAAGCTCGCGCTGCAGTTCGCGTTCATCCTCCCGGCGGGAGCGCCGCGACGCGTCGCCGACCTGGGTCCGCTGCCAGCGACCGGCCCGTACATGGTCGCCAGCTATCAACGCGGTCACCGGCTGGTGCTCAGCCGCAACCCCCGCATTTCGCGAATGGTCGCAGGCCGCTCAGCCCGACGGCTATCCCGACCGCATCGATGTGCGCCTCGACGTCCCGGTAGCTCGCCAGGTCGATGCCGTCCTGCGCGGGCAGGCCGACGACATGGGCGGCCTGCGCAACCCGGTGCCGGCCAAGCGCATCACCGAACTTCTCACCCAGCACGCATCCCAGACGCACATCGAGCCGCTCCTGACGGACATCGGGCTGTTTCTCAACACGCGTATGCCGCCGTTCGACGATGTGCGCGTCCGCCGCGCGCTCAACTACGCCGTCAATCGCCGCGCGGAAGTGCGAAGCCGCGGGCGGCTCGCCCTCGGCCGCACCCACGTGCCAGATCTTGCCCCCCAACTTCCCCGGTTACGTCCGCTACTGCCCCTACCACGCCCCCGACATGCGCGTCGCGCGGCGCCTGATCACCGCGTCCGGCACGCGCGGCATGCGCGTGACCGTGTGGACGAACACGGGCCTGATACGCAGCCGCCAGGCCCGTCGTGACGCTCCTACGCCGCCTCGGCTACCGCGCCACGCTCAAGGCCATCCCGGACCATGCGCGCGTCGGCTACTTCGCGCAGATCTCGGATTCACGCACGCGCGCGCAGGCGGGGACGTTCCTCTGGGCCGGCGACTATCCGGCGCCCTCCACCTTCCTCAGGCTGCTGAGTTGCGCCTCGTTCCAGCCCAGCGTCACCGAACAACCTCAACTGGTCGGAGTTCTGCAGCCCGGCGATCGACGCGCGAATGCGGTCGGCGGAGCGCACGCAAGCGGCCAACATGCAACTCGCAAACCGCGAGTGGACCGGTGTCGACCGAGCGCTCGTCGATGCCGCGCCGTGGCTGCCGCTCTTCAATCCGCGCTCGATCGAACTCGTGTCGCGACGGGTCGGCGGCTACCGCTACAACCCGGTCTCCGGCACGTTGTTCGACCAGCTGTGGGTACGGTAGAGCCGAGTCGCTGTTTCGCGAAGCGGATCAGCGCGACGACGCGGTCGATCCGGCGAGTGCTGTGTCGTGCGAGCAGCGGCGTGCGACCGGCGGTGCCGATGGGTCGAGCGGTGGCCGACCGCGACGGACGCGCAACACTACGTCGGCATGGATGACCTCTTCATTCCGCTGTGGCCACCCGCGTGGGTCGAGGATCACACCCTCAGTGATGAGCAGTTGGTCGCCGCGGGGGAGGACGTCAGGCTCATGAGCGCGATTCGCTCCGACCAGCGCGTTCTGCTGTCGGTCTCGTGGCCGGGCGGTCGGCGGTACCTGATGATCGACCCGGACGGGGGCGGCGCGCCCGAGGCCCTTCGCGCCGGCGCGACGTCGACCGACTCGGAGGTCGCTCGCTCCATCGATGCGATGTGGTCGCAGGCTCTGCTGCTGGCCAAGCAGATCCTCGACGGCGAGCTGCCGGCGGTTGGTGAGCCGCCGAAGAAGCGCCGCCGGTGGCGGGGCGGGGACTGACTTACAAAGGCCATGTCCGACCGTGTCGCCCCGGTCAGGTCGCGAAATCCGGCGTCGCCCCGTGCGGGTCGACCGCGCGGCCCTTGGGCTCCTCCCACTCCTCCTGGCGCCCCAGGGCGCTGAGGTCGAGGAAGTAGTACGAGCCGCCCGTCATCTCGCCGCCGCGCCCGAAGGTCGAGTAGGTGTGAAAGATGCGATCGCCGTCGCGCAGGAAGTGGCTCTGGCCGGGCAGCTCGAGCGGCTGATCGCCCTCGACGTAGTACGCCGTGCCCGCCCGCGCGGTGCTCCTCGGGCGTGCGGTAGTTGTACTCCAGCGGGCGCCACCGACTCGTCGAGCGTGACGTGGAAGTCGTAGTTGAAGTCGCTGCCGTAGGACGAGTAGAACGGGAAGGTCCAGCCCCGCTTGGCCTTGTAGCGCTCGATCTTGGCCAGCGGCGCGCGAGCGACGTAGGCCAGCGACGTCTCGCGGGCGTGCAGGTGCGCGATCAGGCCCGGCGCCATCTCGTCGGCGCCGGCCGTGCAGCTCGGGCAGCCGTCCTCCCACTCGGGGTTGAACATGAAGTGGATGAGGATCAGCTGCCGGCGGCCCTCGAAGAGGTCGAGCAGCGTCACGTCGCCCTCGGGCCCCTCGAAGACGTAGGGCTTGTCGATCTCGACCATCGGCAGCATGCGGCGCTCGGTGTTGAGCGCGTCGCGCGCCCGGGTCAGCTCCTTCTCCTTGGCCAGCAGCTCCTTGCGCGCGGCCAGCCACTGCTCGCGTGAGACGACGTCGGGAAGGCTCACAGTCGATCCTCCTTTTCGGGGTTCGGAGGCAGGGACCGGGCCGCGCGGACGAATTCATCGCACAGCGATGAGTTGGGCGCGTCGGCGGGGTCGGTAAGGGCATGCAGACTCACACGCACCTTCCAGACGCCGAATGGCACAAGGCGCGGGACGAGCTACTCGTCGCCCGTGTGGCGCAGCGCTGCGCCTCAGTCCAGGTGCTCGGGAAGCCCGAAGTTCTGGAACGCCGCCATCAGACTGAGCGCGTCGGTCGGCTGCTCGGGCATCCGCGCGATGACCGCGCGATCGTCGTCCGGCGGTGGCGTGTGGACGATGAAGGCCGTGACGTCGCTGATGAGCTCGCCGCGGAAGGTCAGCACGTTGAGGGCGAACGGGAGGTAGGTCTGCTCGTCGTCGTCCCAGCTGTAGAAGGCGAGGGCCACCTGGCCGTTGGAACGCACGCGCAGCGACTTCCACCGCCACAGGCCCGACATCGGCGAGCCGACGAGGAAGGTCTCGATCTCGTTGCGCGGGCCGAACCACGTGGCCAGCGGGGGCATCGAGAAGCACGCATCCTCGGTGAGCATCCCGACGACGGCGTCGACGTCGCAGCGCTCCCACGCCTGCATGTAGGCCTCGACGATCTCGGCGAGGCGCTCGTCGCCCAGCGCGCGCAGGGTGGCCTGCTGGCTCTGCTCCGGCAGGCGCTCTTCGACCGACGTGCGTGCGCGCTGCAGGGCGCTGTTGGCCGAGGCGACGGTCGTCTCGAGCGTCTCCGCGGTCTCCTTGGCGGAGAAGCCGAGCACGTCGCGCAGGATGAGCACGGCCCGCTGGTTGGCCGGCAGGTGCTGCAGCGCGGCGACGAACGCGAGCTCGACGCTCTCGCGCTGCTCGTAGCGGGCCTCCGGGCCGGCCAGCCCGTCCTGCAGGCCGAACGTGTCGTCGGCGTAAGGCTCCATCCACACCGATTCGGCCACCGGCAGGCCCGGACCGGCGTGCGGATCGGCGGCCGGGGCGTAGTCGATCGGCAGCACCCGCTTGGGTCGCCGTGAGATCGCGTTCAGGCTCGTGTTGGTGGTGATCGTGTACAGCCACGAGCGCAGGGAGCTCCGCCCCTCGAACTTCGCCAGCGCGCGCCACGCGCGCAGCAGCGCGTCCTGCAGGGCGTCCTCGGCGTCATGGACAGAGCCGAGCATCCGGTAGGCATGCGCGTGCAGCTCGCCGCGATAGGGCTCGACGAGCCGGCGGAACGCCTCCTCGTCGCCTCGGCGAGCCGCCGCCAGCAGTGGCCGCTCCTCCGCTGAGATCGTCGTTGCCGGACCCGCTGCCATCCCCACCCAAGCTAGACGAAGCGCTTGACGAAGGCCAGCGCGGTGTCCGCGACCTCGCGCCACCCGCTGTCGATCGTCAGCGCGTGCCCGCGGTTCTTCATCTCGACGATCTCCGTCACGCCCTCGTTGCGCTTCTGCTTCTTGAAGGAGGCGTTGGCGATGGCCCAGGGGACGGTGTTGTCCTTCTCGCCGGAGACGATCAGCAGCGGCCCGCGGTCGGGGTTCTTGCTGTTGACCTTCGCCTCGGTCCACGGGTTGAGGTTGGCGGTCGCGGCCTGGAAGAGCGGCGCGCCGGCCGCCGGGACGGCATAGGCGTCGTAGAGCTGCTTGGCCTCGTCCTCGCTGACGGCGTTGGCGAAGCCGAAGCGGAACTGCTCGTAGGTCAGCGGGACGGCGCGGTTGCGGTTGGCCGGGTTGGTGAGGACCGGCGACGCCGACTTGAGCGCGGAGATCGGCAGCGGCAGGACGCCGCGGAAGGGCGCGGGATCGATGGCCACCGACGCCGCCGACAGGCCGCGGCCGGCGAGGATCTGCGTCAGCAGCCCGCCGAAGGAGTGGCCGATGACGGCCGGCTTCTTGTCGAGCGCGCCGATCACGTCGGCGAAGTGGTCGGCGACCTGCCCGACGGTCTTGTGGGCGAAGACCTCGGGGTTGGCGTTGGCCTCCTCGACCGTGGCGGGATCGTCGGGCCAGCCGGGCGAGACGGCCGCGTAGCCGGCCTCCTCGAAGACCCCGGCCCAGCGGTCCCAGCTGCTGGGCAGCAGCCACAGGCCGTGGATGAAGACAACGGGCTGCAGGCCGCTCTCGTTGGCGCGCGCGACCTGCTCGCTCTCGCTGGCGGTGACGTTCTGGGTCGTGTCTGCCATGGCCCGCAACCCTAGCGAGCGATGACTTTCGGGCTGCGATCCTGTCTGTAGTCGGGAGACCGAAAGGAGACCGAACGATGGGCGTCAGCTTCCCAGGAGAGTCGGCCGAGTACCGGGCCGCGCGCGACCGGCTGCTCGAGCAGGAGGCCGAGATGCGCCGCGCCATCGAGGCGGTCGCCGCCGCGCGCCGCGCGCTGCCGCCGGGGGGCGCCGTCGCCGAGGACTACGTCTTCCAGGGCGCGGGGCCGGACGGCGCCCCAACCGACGTGAGGCTGTCGCAGCTCTTCGCCCCCGGCAAGGACACCCTCGTCATCTACAGCATGATGTTCCCGCGCGCCCCCGACGAGGACCTGCCCTGCCCGTCGTGCACGCAGTTCCTGGACTCCTTCGACGGCGTCGTCGAGCACGCCTCCCAGCGCGTGAACGTCGCCATCGTGGCCAAGGCCGCGCTGCCGCGCCTGCTCGCCCACGCCGAGACCCGCGGCTGGCGGCGGCTGCGCGTGCTCTCCTGCGCCGGCAACGCCTACAACCGCGACTACCGCGGCGAGACCGCGGACGGCTCACAGCAGCTGCCGATGCTCAACGTCTTCCGCCGCGACGGCGACACCATCCGCCACTTCTGGGGCTCCGAGCTCCTCTACGAGCCGCCGGACCCGGGCCAGGACCCGCGCCACGCCGAGACCATCGACCCCCTGTGGAACCTCTTCGACTTCGCCCCGGAGGGCCGCGGGACCGACTGGTACCCGGCTCTGAGCTATTAGGCGGTTGGCTCCATCAACGCGGCGCCATCCGCAGCGCGCCGTCGAGGCGGATGACCTCGCCGTTGAGCATCCGGTTCTCGACGATGTGCGCGGCGAGCGCCGCGTACTCGGAAGGCAGGCCGAGGCGGGGCGGGAACGGGATCGACTTGCCCAGCGAGTCGCGCGCCTCCTGCGGGAGCATGGCCAGCAGCGGCGTGTTGAACAGTCCGGGGGCGATCGTCATCACGCGGATGCCCGCCGACGCCAGGTCGCGGGCCGCGGGGAGCGTCAGGCCGACCACGCCGCCCTTGGAGGCGCTGTAGGCGACCTGCCCGACCTGGCCGTCGTAGGCGGCGATCGAGGCCGTGTTGACGCACACCCCGCGCTCGCCGTCCTCGAGCGGCTCGTTGGCCAGCATCGCGTTCGACGCGAAGCGCAGGACGTTGAAGGTCCCGATGAGGTTGATGGCGATGATGACCGCGAACGGCTCGAGGGCGTGAGGCCCGCGCGAGCCGGCGATCGGGAGGTGCGGGCAGGGGGTTCTGCGCGAACCCGGTGCCGGCGCAGTTCACGCAGATGCGCAGCCCGCCGTCGGCCTGGGCGGCGGCCTCGACGGCCGCCTGGACCTGGTCCTCCTCGCGCACGTCGCAGGCCGCGAAGGCGGCGCCCAGCTCGTCGGCCAGCGCCTGGCCCTTCTCGACGTTGACGTCGGCGATCGTCACCGCGGCGCCCTGCGCGTGCAGGCGCCGCGCGGTCGCCTCGCCCAGCCCGGAGGCCCCGCCGACGACCAGTGCTCCACTGCCCTCGATGTCCATGGCGCGCCATCCTAGGGAGGCCACCCGCACCCCGGCTCGCCGGGTGGCCGCCTGCCTCGCGGACGCGCGCGCGGCGAGAGTGGCGCCACGATGCTCGCCTTCGCCCTCGCCTCGCTCGCTCTGATGGCCATCCCGGGGCCCGACATGGCGCTGATCATGCGCAACGCGGTGGTGCACGGCCGTCGCACGGGGCTGGCCACGATGGCCGGCGGGCTGGCCGGCATCTCGGTCCACGCGACGGCCTCGGTCATCGGGCTCTCGGCGCTCCTGGCGGCGTCGGCGACGGCCTTCGCCGTGGTCAAGCTCGTCGGCGCGGTCTACCTGACCTTCCTCGGTGTGCGCGCCCTGCGCCACGCGACGGTCCGCGCTCGCGCGGCGCACGCCGCGGCCGATCAGGAGCGAACGGAGCCCTTGCCTCATCGCCAGGCGATGCGCCAGGGTTGGCTGAGTAACGTGCTCAACCCCAAGGCGGCCGTCTTCTTCGTGACCTTCCTGCCCCAGTTCCTGCCCGCCGGCGAGCCGGCCTTCCCGCGCTCGCTGGCGCTCATGGCGATCTTCGCGCTCATCTACGCGCTGTGGTTCTGCGCGCTCGTCGCCGGCGTCGACCGCGCGGCCGGATGGCTGCGCCGCGCTCGGGTGCAGGCGTGGCTCGAGCGGGTCACCGGCGCCTGCCTGCTCGCCTTCGGCGCGCGGCTCGCGCTCGCGCGCCACTGATCGATGGCCCGCCGCCGCCAGCGTGCTCTCACCGACCGCGACGCCCGCGAGGCGCTGCTGCGCTCGCTGATGGCCAACGTGCCGGGCGCGATCTACCGCTCGGCGTGGCACGCGGACTACGCGCTCGAGCTCATCAGCGACGAGATCGAGCGGATCTCGGGCTACCCGGCCAGCGACTTCCTCGGCGCCGACGCGCGGCGCACGATCATGAGCATCATCTGCGCCGAGGACCGCGAAGCGGTGCTCCAGAAGGCCAAGAACGCCGTCGACGACGGGCAGCCCTTCAACCTCGAGTACCGCATCGAGCGCCCCGACGGCGAGCTGCGCTGGGTCCTCGATCGGGGCCACCGCGTGAAGGGCCCCCGCGGCGAGGAGTGGATGGACGGCGCGATCTTCGACATCACCGAGCGGCGCGCCAACGAGGAGGCGCTGCGCCGCCACGAGGTCGAGCGCGCGCGCATGGAGGAGCTGCGCGCGTCGCAGGCGCGGATCATCGAGGCGGCCGACGCGGCGCGCCGGCGCATCGAGCGCGACCTGCACGATGGCGCGCAGCAGCACCTGGTGGCGTTGGCGCTCGAGGTCCGCCTCGCGCGGTCGCGGGCCGAGCGCGACCCGCACTCGGCCGTCGCCTTCCTCGAGCACGTGGGCGAGGGGCTCGCCCGGGCCTCGGCGGAGCTGCGCGAGCTGGCCCACGGCATCCATCCCGCCGTCCTGACCGAGCGCGGGCTGGCCGCCGCGGTGCAGGCGCTCGCCGGGCGCGCGACCGTGCCCGTCGAGGTGGTGCAGACGCCGGCCGATCGGCTGCCGGCGCCGATCGAGGCGGCCGCCTACTTCGTCGTCGCCGAGGCGCTCACGAACGTCGCCAAGTACGCCCAGGCCTCAGCCGCGACGGTGAACGTGACGGTCGCCAGGGGCGAGCTGGTGGTCGAGGTGAGCGACGACGGCGTCGGCGGCGCCACGCCCGACGGGGGCTCGGGCCTGCGCGGGCTGTCGGACCGCGTCGGCGCTCTCGACGGGACGCTGACCGTCGTCAGCCCCCGGGGCGAGGGCACGCGGCTGCGCGCCGTCATCCCCCTGGGCGGGCGCTGAGCGACAGCGCGAAGAGCTCGTCGGGGTCGGTGAGGACCTCGCGCAGCTCGAGGCCGGACGCCGCGAGATCGGCGCCCAGGCGCTTGATCGTGAACTTGGCGCTGATCTCCGTGCGCAGCTCCTCGCGCGGCGCGAAGGCCACGTCGAGCCCCAGCCGGCCGACGTGGACGTCCATCCGCCGCTCGGCGCGCAGGCGCATCTCGATCCACTCGCGCTCGCGGTCGAAGAAGGCGACGTGCTCGAAGGCGTCGACGTCGAAGTCGGCGTCGAGCTCGCGGTTGATGACGCGCAGGACGTTGCGGTTGAACTCGGCCGTCACGCCGGCGCTGTCGTCGTAGGCGGCCTCGAGCACGGCCGGGTCCTTGACCAGGTCGGTGCCCAGCAGCAGATGGTCGACGCCGGGACGCAGGAGCTTGGCGATGGCGCGCAGGAAGCGCCGCCGCGTGCCCGGGGTGAAGTTGCCGATGGTGCCGCCCAGGAAGGCGACGATGCGCGGGCCGTCGGGCTCGGGGACGTGGGGGAGGTGGCGCTCGAAGTCGCCGACGATCCCGTGCACGCGCAGGCCGGGGAACTCGTCGACCAGCTCGTCGGCGCACGCGAGCACCATCGACTCGGTCACGTCGAGCGGGACGTAGCGGCGCAGGGTGCCGGCCTCGGCCATCGCGCGCAGGAGCAGCCGCGTCTTGGCCGCCGTGCCCGAGCCGAGCTCGACGAGCTCCGCGGCGCCGGTGGCCTCGACGATCTCCGCGCTGCGCTCCTCGAGGATCGCGCGCTCGGCCCGCGTCGGGTAGTACTCGGGCAGCTCGCAGATGCGATCGAACAGCTCGGCGCCGCGCGCGTCGTAGAAGTGCTTGGGCGGCAGCTCCTTGAACGGGCGTGTGAGGCCGTCGAGCACGTCGTCGGCCAGCGAGCGCTCGTCCTTGGGGCCGACGAAGGACTCCACGACGATCGCGTCGGTGGTCAGCAGCGGGGTCATCTGCTCTCCTCGTGATCGGTGGCGAGGCGGACGCCGGCGAAGATCTGCCGGCGCTGGGGGAGGTCCCAGTTGCGGAAGGTGAGGGTGGCGACGCGCGGGTCGGTCGCCCACGAGCCGCCGCGCAGCACGCGGTACTGCGCGCCGAAGAAGACCTCCGAGTACTCGCGATACGGGTGGGCGACGAAGCCGGGGTAGCCGTCGAACCACGACGTGGTCCACTCCCAGACCTGTCCGATGCCCTGGAGGCCTCCTTGGGTCCAGGTCGCCGCCTTCTCCCACTCCGCTTCTGTGGGGAGCCGTGCTCCGCGCGAACGGGCGAAGGCGTCGGCCTCGAACCAGGAGACGTGGCACACCGGAGCGTCCGGGTGTCCCGCCTCTGCGTCCGGACAGCTGCCGATGTCGTAGTCCTCCTTCCACGCCCAGCCCTCGTCGCTCCACCACTCGCGGCGCTGGTAGCCGCCGCCCTCGGTGAAGTGCAGCCACGTCGCGTTGGTGACGGGCCGGCGCGCGATGCGGAAGGCGCCGAGCTCGACGCGATGGCGCGGGCGCTCGTTGTCGTAGGCGAACACGTCGTCCGCGGCGCCGAGCGTGGCGGGCCCGGCGGGGACGTCGAGCCATTCGCCCGGCGCGTCGCCGTTGAAGGTCGCAAGCGCCGGGTCGCCCGGAGCCAGCAGCCCGCCCAGGCGCATGGCCTGGCGCATGGTCTCGGTGTGCTGGAGCTCGTGGCGGATGACCATCTCGTGCACCACCGGGTCGACCCCGCGCGCGTCGATCACGGCCAGCGTGCGCTCGCGAACCTCGGCGAGGTACTCGCGCGCGCCGTCCGCATCGAGCAGCTCGATCTCCCCGCGCACGGCGCGCGGCGTCTCGAAGGCGTCGTAGCGCGCGGCGAGCTCGGGGTGCAGCAGCGGCTCGTCGGCGAAGCGGTGCACCAGCCAGAGGTCCTCGTAGGCCGCGATGTGCCCCAGGTCCCACGCGAGCGGGCTCATGATCGGGTCGATCTGGCGCTCGAGCTGGCCGTCGTCGAGGTGCGCGACGATCGCGAAGGTGCGTTCGCGGGAGGCGGCGAGGGCGTCGACGAGGGGGTCGGGCATCGCGGGAAGGACCTCAGTCACTTGATAGCAGCTGATCGTTACGGGGAAGTGGGGCTACCCCCACTCCCAAGACGCCAGTGGCCCGGATGGCGTGACAGCGCACGCAGAGCGACATTGCTCGTCATGCACTCGAACACTTTCGCTGCGCGTGCGGGCCGCTGGAGCGCCAAGCACCGCAAGAAGGCGATCTGGGGCTGGCTGGCGTTCGTCGCCATCGCGTTCGTGATCGGCGGCGCCCTCGGCGTCAAGAAGCCGGCCAACCAGAACGACTACATCGGGCAGTCGGGCAAGGCCGACCGCCTGATCGACAACCACTTCCCCAAGCAGGAGGACGAGACCGTCCTCGTGCAGGCCGCCAAGGGCGGCAAGGCGACCGATCCGGCCGTGCGCAAGGCGGTCGACGACGTCATCGCCGGCGTCTCGCGCGAGCAGGGCGTGGCCGAGGTGAAGTCGCCCTACGCGAAGGGCAACGAGGGCCAGGTCTCCAAGGACGGCCGCTCGGTGCTCGTCGAGTTCAAGGTCCGCGGCAACGACGATCAGACGAGCAAGCGCATCGACCCGATCGTCGCCTCGGTGGCGAAGGTCAAGGCCGACAACCCGAAGGTGTTCGTCGGGCAGTTCGGCGGCGCCAGCGCCAACAAGGCGCTCTCCAAGTCGTTCTCGGACGACTTCAAGAAGGCCGAGTTCCTCTCGCTGCCGATCACGCTGATCATCCTCATCCTCGCCTTCGGCGCGCTCGTCGCGGCCGGCGTCCCGCTGCTGCTGGGTCTGACCGCGGTGATGGCGACGCTCGGCCTGGTCGCCATCCCGAGCCAGTTCGTGCCGATGGACGACACCGTGAGCTCGGTGGTGCTCCTCGTCGGCCTGGCGGTGGGCGTCGACTACACGCTCTTCTACCTACGTCGCGAACGCGAGGAGAAGGCGCGCGGCGCCACCAAGATGGAGGCCGTCCACACGGCGGCCGCCACCTCGGGCCGCGCCGTGCTCGTCTCGGGCTTCACGGTCATGGTCGCCATGGCCGGCATGTTCTTCGCCGGCGGGCGGACCTTCACGGCGCTCGGCGTCGGCGCGATCATGGTCGTCGCGGTGGCCATGATCGGCTCGGTCACCGTCGTGCCGGCCGTGCTCGCGTGGCTGGGCGATCGCATCGAGAAGGGCCGCGTGCCCTTCCTGCACGGTCGGCGCAACAGCAGCGGCGAGAGCCGCGCCTGGGATTGGATCCTGACCAAGGTGCTCAAGCGCCCGGTGGTCTCGGCCGTCGTGTCAGCCGGCATCCTCATCGTGCTCGCGCTGCCGGCCTTCGGGATGCACACGGTCCTCACCGGCACCGACGACCTGCCGCGCAAGCTCGAGGTCATGAAGGTCTACGACCGCGAGCAGGCCGCCTTCCCCGGCGGGCAGATCCCGGCCGTGGTGGCCATCGAGGCCAAGGACGTGACCACGCCGCAGATCCAGGCCGCGGTGAAGAAGATGGGCGACCGCGCCTTCGCGACTCGCACGATGAACGGCCCGCTGACCGTCGACGTCAGCGCGGACAAGCACGTCGCGTCGATCGCGATCCCGATGCGGGGCGACGGCACCGACCAGGCGTCGGCCAACGCGCTCTCCGCCCTGCGTGGCGGGATCGTCGACCAGACGGTCGGCTCGGCGCCGGGGGTCAAGAGCGCCTACGTGACCGGCATCGCCGCGGGCACGAAGGACTTCAACGACCTCGTCAAGGCCCACGCGCCGATCGTGTTCGCCTTCGTGCTGTCGCTGGCCTTCCTGCTGCTGCTGGTGACCTTCCGCTCGATCGTCATCCCCATCAAGGCGATCGTGCTGAACCTGCTGTCGGTGGGCGCGTCCTACGGGATCCTGACCTGGATCTTCCAGGACGGCCATTTCCAGGGGCTCTTGGGCTACAAGTCCAACGGGGGCATCGTCAGCTGGCTGCCGCTGTTCCTGTTCGTGATCCTCTTCGGGCTGTCGATGGACTACCACGTGTTCATCCTCACCCGGGTCCGCGAGGCGTTCGACCGCGGCATGAAGACCGAGGACGCCGTCGCCTACGGGATCAAGGCCACGGCCTCGACGGTGACCAGCGCCGCCATCGTGATGGTCGCGGTCTTCGCGATCTTCGCGACGCTGAGCTCGCTGGACTTCAAGATGATGGGCGTGGGCCTGTCGGTGGCGATCCTGCTCGACGCGACGCTGGTCCGCGCCGTGCTGCTGCCGGCCACGATGAAGCTCCTGGGCGACTGGAACTGGTACCTGCCCAAGGGCCTGAACTGGCTGCCGCACATCTCCCACGAGCCTGCGCCGGAGCCCGCTCGCTAGAGGCGGATCCGGGGTAGAACCGACGGCACATCGAGCCCCGCGGGCACACCAGCCCGCGGGGTTCGTCCAGCTTCGGGCTAGGTGCAGCTCGGCGGGTGCGTCGGGTCCGCGGGCCCGGGGCGCCCGAGCGCCTGCAGGGCCCAGCGGATCGCGAGCCCGTCGTTGGGCATCTCGTGGTGGTCGATCACCTCGGCCGGGCAGGCGTCCTGGAGCAGGATGTTGGCCGTCTGGGGGCCGGGGGCGAGGAAGGCCGAGGTGTACGGCGTGACGACCTCGTCGTAGCGCGTCTCGATCTGGGTGTAGGAGACGGCGCCCGGGGTCTCGTCGCCCGCGTTGAGGTTCGCGAGGAAGGGCGAGCCGGCGCGCTGCTGGTCGCAGGCGGGGCAGAACGTCGCGCCCGCGACGAGGGCGCCGGGGTTGTCGGTGCCGTGGTTGGAGGGCGCGAGGCCGACGAGGTCGTCGACCTTCGACGCGCCGCCGAGGAACTTCAGGTAGTAGCGCGGCATCATCCCGCCCTGCGAGTGGCCCACCATCGAGACCCGGCGCGCTCCGGTGGCCCCGAGCACCGCGTCGACGAAGCGCGCCAGCTGGCCGGCCGAGGCGGCGATGTCGCCGGTGCCCCGGTTGCCGTACTCGAGCGCGAAGACGCAGTAGCCGGCGGCCTTGAACTTCGGCGAGGCGGTCGCCCAGTTGTCGGCCGCGCCCTCGAAGGTGCCGTGCACGAGCACGACCGGCGCCGGGTGCGCCGCGGTCGGCTTGCACGTGAAGTCGTTGGCGCCGGGCGGCGAGACCGCGGGCAGCAGGTCGGAGACGTCGGCGGCGGATGCCGCCGCGGGCGCCAGCGCGGCCGCGCAGGTCGCTAACGCCGCCGCCAGTCCGATCCTCATGTGCAGGCCCAGGTGTCGCATCGGTGCTCCTCGTCGTCGGGGGGAGGCCGGTGGGTTGCCCCGGGCGCGGGCGTCGTAATCGCTGCGCCGCCTGCGCCACGCGACGCGCTACGGTCCAGGCATGGGCCTGCTCGTCTACCTGATCGTCCTTGCCTTCTCGGGCCTCATCGTCGGAGCGCTCGCGCGCCTGGCGCTCCCGGGACCCGACCCGATGAGCATCGGCATGACCATCCTCGTCGGCATCGCCGGGTCGTTCATCGGCGGCCTCGTCATGCTCGCGATCACCGGTGGGCGCAACGCGGGCGGCATCATCGTGTCGGTCGCCGGGGCGACGCTGATCGTCTACCTCATGCGCCGTCGGCGGGGCGGCAGCCTCACCGACCCGGGCCTGGGGCCGCGGGGCCCGCGCTAGCGGCTCGCGCAGGCTGCTTCGTCCGCGGGCGCTTGCGGCGCCGCGCGGCGCTTACAGCATCATCGAGGGGAAGGGAGCGGGGGGGCGGTTCGGGCGCGCGTCGTCGTCCTCGGGCGCGTGCGCCTTGGGGGTGCAATCGCGCGTGTTTCGCAACAGCTTTGGGACCCCCGGGCGTCGAACGTCGGTCCTATCCGAGGGGAACCACGTTCGACCGCACGCGAAGGTGTTGCGCGACGTGCGCAGAACTCCGCGGCTCGCCGGCCGGGACCGCTGGCTCACGCGAGCCGCGAGCGCCTCGGCCGCCGCCACCCTCCTTCCCTCGATGCTGCTGTAAGCGCCGCGCAGCACCGAGACGCCGCGCGGAGACGAGCTCACGCCGGCTTCGTCCACACCAGCGAATAGCGCCACAGCAGCCGCCGCCGGTAGCGCACGCCGGGCAGCACGCTGCGGGCCACCCGGCGGGTCTGCTTGAAGGTGTCGGGCGGCGGCCACAGCCGCGGCGCCGAGTCCTCCCAGTAGCCCTTGCGCAGCCGCAGGACGCGGTGGCCGACGGCGCCGGCGACCGCGAACGGCAGGTCGGCGGGGTAGCGCGGGCGGGCCAGCCGACGATCGCGAGCGTGCCGCCCGGGGCCAGGAGCTCGCGCATCCGCTCGAGCGCCGCGCCCGCGTCCATGTGGTGCAGCGCGGCGATCGAGGCGATGTGGTCGAACGAGCCCGGCTCGAACGGGTGGGTCATGAAGTCGCCCACGATGTACTCGACGCCGGTGCCATCGTCCTCGCGCCGGGCCACGTCGATGCTCGCGGCGTCACGGTCGATGCCCTTGACGTGCGGGACGACGCGGCGCAGGTCGCGCGCCAGCATCCCCACGCCGCAGCCCACGTCGAGGCTGCGCCGCGCGCCGTCCGGGACGGCGGCGAGGATCACACGGTGGTAGTGGAGGTTGTGGTTCCACCGCGGTGGGCGCGTGCTCACCGCTTCCATGATCTCACCGCCGCCTCCGGCTTCTCGTCGACAGAAGGGATCGTGATGGGCCGTCTGATGTCCTTGGCGCTGGCCACCGTCGCGCTGGCGAGCGTCGTCGGGTGCGGGAACACTCCCGAGCGCCTGAACGCCCACCAGCAGCGCAACGTGGATCGCACGCCGCCCGACGTCTACGCCATGCCCGACCACTACAACAACGTCGCCTCGAAGTGCGACGGCCACGGCCATCGCATGTTCGTCACGTCCAACAAGGACCAGGCGCCGAGCAACCTCGTCGTGGTCTCCGACGAGTCCTGCTCGCGCTGACGGCCGGGGCTAGGACCCGGCCTGTGCCGCCGCCCAGTCGCGCAGGCGGTCCGAGAGCTCGACCGAGGCCGGGCTGACCTCGACGACCGCGTCGACCGGGACGTTCGCCCGGCGCCCGGCGGCCACGATGGCGTCTGGGGACGGCGCCTCGTACAGGCAGTAGGTGCGCCGCCGATCCGCGCTCAGGAACGAGAACAGCCAGCGCACGCCCTCGTCGGCGTTGATCTCGTCGATCAGCCGGATGTCGTCGCTCGTGATGTCGAGCTGCTCCGCGAAGGCGCGCTCGATGACGTAGAGCGGCATGGGCAGATCGTACCGGGGCCGCTAGGCCTCCACGAGGCCATTCCTATGCGCGTACGAGGCGGCCTCGGTGCGGTTCGCGCAGCTCGTCTTGCGCAGGATGTTGCGGATGTGGTTGGCGGCCGTGTGCTCGCTGATGAACAGCGTGGCGCCGATCTCGCGGTTGCTCATGCCCCGGGCCACGAGGCACAGGATCTCGACCTCGCGCGACGACAGCTCGTCGGGATGGCGCTTGGCCGGCGCCGAGGAGCCGAGGGCCCGAACGCGGCCCAGCAGCGCCGGCATCCCGATGCGCTCGGCCAGCGCGGACGCCTCGCCGAGCAGCGCGCCGGCCCGGTCGCGCTCGCCGGGCCCGTGCGCCAGCAGCATGCGGGCGTACTGGTAGGCGGTGTGGGCGAGCCAGGTCACGGCTCCCATCCGGCGGTTGAGCTCCATGGCGCGCTCGAAGTGCTGCTCGGCGAGGTCGTCTTCGCCGAGGGTCGCCGCGAGCATGCCCAGGTAGCGATCGGCTGCCCCGTGGCAGGCCACCAGATGGCCGATCATCACGTTCGTCCCGGCGAGCGGCTCGAGCTCGGGGTAGACGAGCGCGGCAGTGGCCTCGTCGCCGAGCGCCGCGCAGGCGTCGGTCAGGTAGACGAGCGCGGCGAGCCACAGCGATTCGCGGAACGGGTCGAGCCCGCGCGTCGACCACGCGCGCGAGCTCGTCGCCGTGCCTCGGTGTCCATGCCGAGCTCGACGAGCACGGAGACGAGGCCGGGCTGCCACGGCCCGCCGCGGTCGGCGTCGCCGGCCAGGATGCGGATCACCGGCGCGAGCTCCGCCAGACGTCCCTGTTCGCGGCGGATGTTGAACATCTGGATGCCGTAGACGCCGGCGGCGTCGCTCCCGCCCAGCAGCCGGCTCCACTCGTGCGAGTGCCGCGCCCTGGCCTCGGCCTCGTCGAGGCGCCCGTCGCACAGCGCGATGCTCGAGCCGTAGTGCTCGGCCACGTGGAGAATGAAGGGCTGGGCCGTCTGCTCGGCGGTGGCCAGCAGTGCGGCGACCTCCCGCCGGGCGGACTCCAGGTCACCCAGCGCGACGAAGGTGGGCACACGCCACGCCATCGCCTCGGCGAGGATCTCGGTGTCGCCCAGCTCCTCGCCGACATCCACGGCCTCGGTCAGCATGGCGAGGATCTCGTCGAGCGAGCTCGTCCCCCTCGACCAGTACGAGCGCACCAGCACGGTGGCCAGGGGCACGGGATCGCGCAGCTGCCGGGCCAGGGCGATGGCGTTCGTGCGGACGATGGCGCCGCGCTCGTGCTCGCCCTGGAAGACGAGTCCGCGCGCGAGCCCGCTGAGCAGCCCGGCGCGCAGCTCGGGGTTGTCGTCGCCCAGGGCGGTCGCCGCCTCCTCGAGCAGCTCGACCGCGCCCCGGTCGGCGATCCCCGGGCGCCAGCACGCCTCCTCGTAGCCGATCGCGGCGCGTGCGAGCAACTCGCCGTTGCCCAGCTCGCGGGCGATGGCCGCCGTCTCCTTGAACGCCTCCAGCGCGTCGACCGCATCCCCGGCGCGGTGGCTGGCGGTGCCGAGCTCGAGGAACACCTCCGCGCGCGTGGCGCGGCTCTCGATCCCCAGCTCCAGCGCGGTGCGCAGCCGGGTCGCCGCCTCGTCGAACGCGACCGCGGCGGCGGCGGCTCGCGCGGCCGTGACGTTGTACTCGATGCCGCGCTGGGCTCCGTCCAGGGGCGCGGCGGCGGCGAAGTGGTGCGCGAGGTCGGCCAGGGCTCGCCCCGAGCGATCCTCGGAGCGCTCGAGCGCCTCGCCCACGCGCAGGTGCATCTCCGCGCGCCGCACCGCGGAGAGCCGGTCGTAGAGCGCGCGGCGTACGAGCTCGTGGGTGAAGCGATAGGCCAGCCGGCGGGAGGGGAGCTCCTCGATCATGGCGCTGCGGACCGCCTCGTCGAGGGCGGCGAGCAGGTCGGGCTCGCTCAGGCCCGCGGCCTGCCGGACGATGTCGAGCCCGAACTCCGACCCGGCGGTGGCCGTGAGCTCGAGGAGGTCGATCGTGGGAGGCGCCAGGCGCGAGAGACGCTGGCTGACGACCTCGCGCACGCTCTCCGGGGTCCCGAGCTCCGCGAGCGGCCGGGTGGGCCGGATGGTGCCCTCGACGACCTCCACGATGCCGGTCTCCACCAGGGCGCGCCACAGCTCGCAGACGAGGAAGGCGTTGCCGCCGGTGAGCTCGCCGATCGCCCGTGCGAGCTCGGGCTGTCCCGCGCCGGCGTCGCCCTCCGCGGCGTGGCGCAGGAACTCGGCGACGTCGTCGTCGGACAGGCCGGAGAGGCGTAGGCGCACGACGTCGTCGGAACGGCGCAGGTCCGCGAGCGTCTGCGAGAGCGTCTGCGGGACGTCGGCCTCGGTGTCGCGGAAGGTGGCGAGCAGCAGCACGCGCGCGTTGCCGGCGGCGCGTGCCAGGTGGCGCAGGAGCAGGAGCGTCGAGGCGTCGGCCCAGTGACCGTCCTCGAGGACGAGCAGGACGGGCCGGGCGCTGAGCCCCACGAGCAGCTCGGTCACCGCCGTGTGCAGGCGGTGGCGCTCGGTGTCCGCGTCCGCCTCGACCGGTGCCGGCAAGTCGCCGACGCGGGTCGGCAGGTCGGGCAGCAGCCGCGTGAGCTCGCCGCCCGACGTGCCCAGCGCGACGCGCAGCTCGGCGGGGTCGACGACACGCGTGGCGTGCTCGAGCGCCTCGACGAACGGCCCGTACGGCGTGGGCACGACCGCGTCGCAGGCGCCGTAGAGGACCAGCGCGCCCGACGCGGCCGCCTCGCCCGCGAACTCGCGCACCAGGCGGCTCTTGCCCGAGCCGGGCTCGCCGCTGAGCAGGACGACACGGCGGCCCTCGCCCTCGGCCATCGGCATGAGCGCCCGCAGCGTCTCGAGCTCCGGGGAGCGTCCGACGAAGGGGAACGTCGAGGTGAGGCGCAGGGAACCTGGGAGCTCGTACATGGCGCGGGGCGCCGGACCGAATAGTCAGACCTGATCATCGCGAGCCCGCCGCCGGAGGTCCAGGTGGGAAGAAAGTCGATCAGCGCGCGTCATGACAGGCAACGAGTCTCGGGCTAGCGTCGGCCGGGACGACAACCAAGGGGGACACATGAGCACGATGACCACACCCGCGCAGGCCGCACGCCAGGAGCTCACCGGGTTCCGCGGGCGCCTGATCGGGCCCGACGACGCCGACTACGACGAGGCGCGCGCGGTCTACAACGCCATGATCGACAAGCGCCCGGCCCTGATCGCCCGCTGCGCCGACGCCGACGACGTCGCGACCGCCGTCGGCTTCGCCCGCGACCACGGCCTGCTGCTGGCGGTCCGCGGCGGCGGCCACAACGGCGCGGGCCTGGGGACCTGTGACGACGGGGTCGTCATCGACCTCTCGCTGATCAGGGACGTCGAGGTCGACCCCGGCAACCGGACCGTCCGCGTCGGCGGCGGCTGCACCTGGAGCGAGGTCGACACCGCCACCAACGCGCACGGCCTCGCCACGCCGAGCGGGATCATCTCGACGACCGGCGTCGGCGGCCTGACCCTCGGCGGCGGCCTGGGCCACCTGACCCGCAAGTGCGGCCTGACCATCGACAACCTGCTCGAGGCCGAGCTCGTCCTGGCCAGCGGCGAGCGCGTGCGCGCGAGCGCCGGCGAGAACCCCGACCTGTTCTGGGCGATCCGCGGCGGCGGCGGCAACTTCGGCGTCGTCACCTCGTTCACCTTCCGCCTGCACGAGGTCGGCACCGTCATCGGGGGCCCGACCTTCTGGCCCGTCGAGCAGGGCGCCGAGATCCTCTCGGCCTACCGTGAGTTCCTCCCCAGCGCCCCGCGTGAGCTCAACGGCTTCTTCGCCTTCCACACCGTGCCGCCGGGACCGCCGTTCCCGGAGGAGATCCACATGCGCAAGGTCTGCGGCGTCGTCTGGTGCTACGTCGGCGCGGAGCAGGATGCGGCGGCGGCGATGGCCCCGCTGATGGATGCCGTGCCCGAGCCGCTGATGCACGGCGTGGGCGCGATGCCCCACCCGGCGCTGCAGAGCGCCTTCGACGCCCTGTACCCGAAGGGCGAGCAGTGGTACTGGCGCGCGGACTTCGTCAACGAGATCCCCGACGAGGCGGTCGCCATCCACCAGCGCTTCGGCGAGGCGATGCCGACGCTCAAGTCGACGATGCACATGTACCCGATCAACGGCGCCGCCCATGACGTGGGCGCGACCGACACCCCGTGGAGCTATCGCGAGGCGAACTGGGGCTCCGTCTTCGCCGGCGTCGATCCCGACCCGGCCAACGTCGGCGCCGTGCGCGACTGGAGCGTCGACTACTTCGAGGCGCTGCACCCGTACTCCGCCGGCGGCGCCTACGTGAACATGATGATGGACGAGGGTCAGGATCGCGTCCGCGCCAGCTACCGCGAGAACTACGACCGCCTGGCGCGCATCAAGGCCCAGTACGACCCGGAGAACCTCTTCCGCGTCAACCAGAACATCCAGCCGGCGGCGTAGCCGCTAGCGGCCGCTGCGCTGGTCGATGGGCGAGCTCGAGAAGAAGAAGAACCAGAGCTCGAAGACGAGATAGGCCAGGAGCACGGCGCCCACCAGGATGTACTCCAACGGGGTGAGGTGGGCGTCGGCTCCGGGCGCGCCGTGCTCGCGCTCGCCGCTCATCGAGCGCAGCCACGGCGTGTGGCGGCGCACGGTGGCGCGGTGGCCGGTCAGCCCGTCGTACATGCTCCCCAGCCAGCCCAGCGCGCGGACGAGCAGCCAGCAGACGAAGCCGATGGTCGCCACCACGGCGAGCAGCGCCGGCATCGAGATGCCGCTGGAGGGCGCCACGCGCGAGCCCACCCACAGGCCCAGCAGCGGCGCCGCGGTCCACAGCGAGATGCTCGCGACCGCCATGCCGGCGACGAGGGCGACGCGCTCGAAGCGGACCTTCACGTGTTCCAGCGGCTGATCACGGCGACCTCGCGCTCGTAGGCGAGCACGGACACGGCGCCGGTCCCCAGGTGCAGCCGCCCGCCGAGGTCGATCGGCGCGTCGATCCAGCGCGCCGCCAGGGCGCGCAGGATGTGCCCGTGCGCCACCAGCGCCACCTTGCCCTCGACGGCGCGCGCCTCGGCGATCACGCGGTCGCAGCGGGCGGCGACGTCGTGCGGCATCTCGCCGCCGGGCACGCCGTCGTGCCACAGGAACCAGCCGGGGCGGTGCTCGCGGATCTCGGGTGTGGTCAGCCCCTCGTACTCGCCGTAGTCCCACTCGAGCAGGTCGTCGCGCAGCCCCGAGCACTCGAGTCCCGCGAGCCGCGCCGTCTCCCGCGCCCGCGAGAGCGGGGAGCAGAGCACGAGGGCGAAGTCGATGGCGGCGACGCGCTCGCCCAGCCTGCGGGCCGCCTCGCGCCCCTCGTCGGTGAGCGCGATGTCGGTGCGTCCGGTGTGCTTCCCCGCCCGCGACCACTCCGTCTCGGCGTGGCGCAGGAGCCAGACCTCGTCAGCCATCGAGCGCCGCGGCGTCGGCGATGATCTCCAGGCGCGAGCGGTCGAGCAGTGAGGCCGGCACCTCGGGGTCGGGCCCTGCGATGACCCGCGCGAGCATGGGCGCCTTCGCCGCGCCGGCGACGACGAGCAGGATCCGGTGCGAGGCGTTGAGCTTGGGGAGGGTCAGCGTCACGCGGTCGGGCGGCGGCTTGGGCGAGCCGTGGACCGCGACGCACACGCCCTCGGCGTGGACCTGGGAGAAGCCCGGGAAGAGCGACGCGGTGTGCCCGTCGGGCCCCATGCCGTTGACCGCGACGTCGAGGGTGACGTCGGCGAGCTCCTCGGCGTAGTCGGTGGCGGCCTCGTCGCAGCCCAGCTGCGTCGGCACCGGGTGCCACGTCGCGCCGCGCGCCTGAAGATGGGTGGTGGCGAGGCGGTGGTTGGACTCCTCGTCGTCGAGCGCCACGCAGCGCTCGTCGCCGTACCACAGGTGCACGTCGCGCCACTCGGGCAGCTTGGGCCCGACCAGCTCGTAGGCGCGCGAGAGCGAGCCGCCCGAGAGCGCCACGTGGGCCGCGCCGTGGATGGTGCGGGCGCCGTCGATGGCGACCGCCATCACCTCGGCGACGCGCTCGGCGACGGCCTCGGGGTCTTCGCAGCGGGTGATCACAGGCTCGTCACTCACCGAGCGGCACCTCCTCGCGGCGCGACTCCATCAGCGGCTGGGACGACGCGAGGTCGTGGTCGGCGCGGATGACGTGCATGACGGCGTTGATGAGGGCCAGGTGGGTGAAGGCCTGCGGGAAGTTGCCCAGGTGGCGTCCGGAGCGCGCGTCGATCTCCTCGGCATAGAGGTTCAGGCTCGACGCGAAGCCGAGCATCTTCTCGCACAGGGCCCGCGCGCGATCGTGATCGCCGATCTCGGCCAGCGCGCTGACCAGCCAGAACGAGCAGATGGCGAAGGTGCCCTCCTCGCCGGCCAGGCCGTCGTCGGTCTCCTCGACCTTGTAGCGCTGCACGAGGCCGTTGAGCGTGAGCTCTTCCGCGATGGCGTTGACCGTCGCGACGACGCGCTCGTCGTCGGGAGGCAGGAAGCGCACGAGCGGGATGAGCAGGCACGAGGCGTCGAGCGCCGCGGTGTCGTAGTGCTGGGTGAAGACGCCGCGCTCGTCGATGCCGTGCTCGCAGATGTCGGCGTGGATGAGGTCGGCCTCGAGCTGCCAGCGCTCGCTGCGCTCGTGGTCCTCGCGCAGGCGCGCCAGGCGCGCCCCGCGGTCGCAGGCGACCCAGCACATGACCTTCGAGGAGGTGAAGTGCTGGGGCTCGCCGCGCACCTCCCAGATCCCGCGGTCGGGCTCGCGCCAGGCGGCGATGGCGTGGTCGACCTGCTTGCGCAGGATGTCCCAGGTCGACTCGGCCAGCCCGTCGCGCGACTTCGTGTGCAGGTAGATCGAGTCCAGCAGGGCGCCCCACACGTCGTGCTGCTTCTGCGCGTAGGCGCCGTTGCCCACGCGCACCGGCTGCGCGTGCTCGTAGCCGTCGAGGTGCAGCAGCATCTCCTCGGTCAGCGTCTCCTCGCCGCCGATGCCGTACATGATCTGCATCTCGCCGTCGGTCTTCGAGGCGACGTCGCGGATGAAGTAGAAGAAGTCGTTGGCCTCCTCGTCGAAGCCCAGCGTGTACAGGCCCCAGAGCATGAAGGTCGAGTCGCGGATCCAGGCGTAGCGGTAGTCCCAGTTGCGCTCGCCGCCCGGCGTCTCGGGCAGCGACGTCGTCGCCGCCGCGATCATCGCGCCGGTCGGCGCGTAGGTCAGGCCCTTGAGCGTCAGCGCGCTGCGCTGCAGGTAGGTGCGCCACGGGTGGTCGGGGAACTCGCCGTGGCTGAGCCACTCGTGCCAGTAGTCGGCGGTGAAGACGAGGCGGTGGTAGGCGTCGTCGTAGGTCTCGGGGCCGCCGTGCTCGCTCCACGACAGCGCGATGAAGGCGGTGTCGCCGTCGCGCAGGGTCGTGCGCGCGCGGGCGCGCCCGCCCTCGAAGCCGATGCGCAGGTCGGTGGTGAGCGTCAGCGCGAGCGCCTCGTCCTCGGCGGTGGCGACCGCCTTGCCGTAGCCGGGCCCCGCGTACTCCCACGCGACGCCCTTGCGCCCGTAGTCCACGCGCGGCTCGCACTCCATGTGCATCTCGACGCGGCCGTTGACGCAGCGCATCGTGCGCAGCAGGACGTGGTCGGCGTCGTTGTCGGTCGGCGAGCGCCGGTGCGTGTTCGAGCGCTCGTCGTCGTGGTGCCACGGCCCGATGAGCAGCACGTCGCGGACGATGACCCAGCCCGTCCGCGTGCCCCACGTCGTCTCGAGGACCATCGTCCCCGGCAGATAGCGCTGGCCGGCGGGCACCGCGGTGTCGACCGGGGCGAGCCGGAAGGACCCGGCGTCGCGGTCGAGCATCGTGCCGAAGATCGATGGGCCGTCGAAGCGCGGCAGGCACAGCCACTCGACGTTGCCGCTCGGCGCCACGAGCGCGCAGACCTCGCAGTCGGAGAGGAACGCGTAGTCCGCGATCGGAGGGAAGGGGCTTCCGCCCAGTGGGACGTCGCCGACGACGTGGCGCATGGTGGGCGAACCGTACTGGCACGGCGCGGGCGCGGTCTACGCCCAGTCGGCCAGGCCCCTCGCACGTCGCGGGCCGGCGATGCCTGCTCAGTACGTTGTGGTCCATGTCGACGATGACGAGCACGGCGATCGGAGTCTCACGGCGACGCAGCGACGGGGAGGGCAAGGTCCGCGGCTCGACGCGCTTCGCCGCCGACGTCCCCGTCCGGGGCCTGTTGCACGCACGACTGGTCCTCGCCGCCGAAGCGCACGGGCGGATCGCGAGCATCGACGGCTCGGCGGCGCTCGACGTGCCGGGGGTGGTGGCGGTGCTCACCGCGGCCGACCTGCCCTTCGTCGACGGCGCCGCGGGGCGCGCCGGGCAGCCGCTGGCGCGCTCGGAGATCGTCTACTCCGGGCAGCCCGTGGCCCTGGTGGTGGCCGAGACCGAGGCCGCGGCGGCCGATGGCGTCGACGAGGTCGTCGTCGACGTCGAGCCCCTCGAGGCCGCGCTCGACCTCGAGGCGGCCATGGCGCCGGGCGCGGCACCGGCGCGGGTCGAGGTCGTCGAGGGCGATGGCGCGGACGTCGGCGGCGCGCACGCCGCGGCGGGCGGCGGCGACTCGGGCGGCGACGAGGAGGAGCTGTCGGACAACGTCGCCGGGCGCCAGCGCATGACCGTCGGCGACGCGGCCGCGGCGCTGGCCGGCGCCGCCGTGCGCGCGGCCGGGCGCTACAGCACGAGCTGGATCCACCAGGGCTACATGGAGCCGCAGGTGGCCACCGCGTGGCTCGAGCCCGAAGGCGGGCTCGTGGTGAGCTCGAGCACGCAGGGCGCCTTCACCACGCGCCAGCAGCTGGCCGACCTGCTCGGCTGGCCGCACGACCGCGTGCGCGTGCGCCCGGCGCCGCTGGGCGGGGCGTTCGGGGGCAAGCTGATGATCGCCGAGCCCCTGGCGGCCGCCGCGTGCGTGCGCCTCGAGCGCCCCGTCCGGCTGGCGTTGACGCGCATCGAGGACTTCGCCGCGTCCAACCCGGCGCCCGGCGAGGTCATCGAGCTCGAGGCGGGCGCGACGGCCGAAGGCGACCTGACCGGCGTGCGCGGGCGGGTCGTCCTGGATCGCGGCAGCAACGACGAGTTCGGCTTCGAGGCGCTCGCCGCGATGCTGGCCTCGGGCCCGTATCGCTGGCAGGCGCGCGACGTCGCGTCCTACGGCGTGCTGACCAATCGCGTCGGCTTCGGCGCCTACCGCGCCCCGTCGGCGCCGCCGGCGGCCTTCGCGATCGAGACCCTCGTCGACGAGCTGGCCTCCGAGCTCGGGCTCGACCCGATCGAGCTGCGGCTGCGCAACGTGCTGCGCGAGGGCGACGCCGGCCTGGACGGCAAGCCCTTCCCGGTCTTCGGTGCCGCCGAGTGCCTCGAGCGCCTGCGCGCGCACCCGCTGTGGGAGCGCCGCGATTCGCTGCCCGAGGGCGAGGGCGTCGGCGTGGCGATCGGCTGGTGGCCCGGAGGGCTCGAGCCCGCGGCCGCGAGCTGTCGCCTGGACGCCGACGGCAAGCTGACGATCGTCACCGGCGCGGTCGACATGAGCGGGACGGAGACCGTGTTCCAGTCGATCGCCGCCGAGGCGTTCGGCTTCTCGCACGAGTCGGTTCGCGTCGTGGCCAGCGACACCGCCGGCGCGCCCTACGCCGGGCTGAGCGGCGGCAGCAAGGTCATCTACACCGTCGGCCGCGCCGTCCAGCGCGCCGCCGAGCAGGCGCGCGAGCGGCTGCTCGAGGTGGCCGCCACCGAGCTCGAGATCGCCCCCGAGGACCTCGAGGTGGTCGACGGCTCCGTCCGTCCCATCGGCTCACCCGATCGCGCCGTGGACATCGCCCAGCTCGCCTCCAAGGTGCTCAGCTTCGGCAGCCCGTACGCGCCGGTCGAGGGCTACGGCGGCACCGCGCAGACCAGCCGCGCACCGGGCGCCGCCGCCCACCTGTCCCACGTCCGCGTCGACCGCGAGACCGGCGAGGTGACCCTCCTGCACCACGTCATCGCCCAGGACGTCGGCCGGGCCCTGAACCCCGCCCTCGTCTCCGGCCAGCTGCTCGGCGGCGTCACCCAGGGCTTCGGCTGGGCCCTCTTCGAGCAGCTCGCCTACGACGGCGAGGGCCAGCTGCGCACCGGCTCCTTCGTCGAGTACGCCATGCCCACCATCGACACCGTCCCGCCGATCGACACGGAGATCGTCGAGGTCCCGGCCCCGGACGGCCCGTTCGGCGCCAAGGGCGTCGGCGAGCCGCCGGTCGTCGGCGTCCCCGCCGCGGTGGCCAATGCCATCGCCGCGGCGACGGGGTTGCGCATGCGCGACCTGCCGATGACCCCGCTGCGCGTGTGGGGGGCGCTGAACGGGGGCGGTTGAGCTGGGCTGCTGGCCGCGCCGACGCTTCTAGGGCCATTGGCCTGTGGCGGGCGGGTCCTGTCGGCGGATCACGCTCCTCAGACTCCGCAGGCTCCGTCTGAGGGCGTGTCCGCCGCCACCCGCCCGAGCATCGTCTTTGCCCGGCCGGGCGCCCGCGGCCCGCGTCGCGGTCCGCGAGCGTCTAGACGGGGAGCCGCGAGCCGCTGCCATTGCCTCGACGCGCGAGCGAGGTGCGGGTCGGTCGCGCCGCCCGCCTGGGTCGGCGTGCGGTGATGTGCCCGGAAGGCTCGCTTCTGCGATTCGCCCACGTGTAGGTTCCGCAGCCTGTGGTCTGCGACCGTGTTGGGTTCGAGCCGTGTCCGATGTGAATCGCCGTTTCGTGCTTCGCGAGCGCCCGACCGGACGGATCGACGACCGGACGTTTGAGCTCGTGGAGGAGCCGGTTCCGGAGATCGGCGAGGGTGAGGCGCTGGTGCGCACCCGCTGGATCTCGCTGGATCCCGCGAACCGCGCCTGGATCAGCGAGACGCCGACGTACCTGCCGCCCGTCGCGATCGGCGAGGTCATGCGGGCAGGCGGCCTGGGCGAGGTGGTCGCGTCGAACTCGCCGGACTACCGGGTCGGTCAGCTCGTCCAGGGCCGCACGGGCTGGCAGGACTACGTGGTCGCCTCGGCGTCCGCACCGCTGACGGCAATGCCGGAGATCCCCGGCGTGTCACCGAGCTACTTCCTGGGCGCGCTCGGAATGACCGGGCTGACCGCTTACGTCGGGATGCTCGAGATCGGCCGGCCCAAGCCCGGCGAGACCGTCGTGGTGTCCGCGGCAGCGGGCGCCGTCGGCTCGGTCGCCGGCCAGCTCGCCAAGATCCACGGCGCCCGCGTCGTCGGCATCGCCGGCGGGCCGCAGAAGTGCGCATTCCTGACGGACGATCTCGGCTTCGACGCGGCGGTCGACTACAAGGCGCCGGACTGGCGCGGCCGGCTGCAGGCGGCGACACCCAACGGGATCGACGTCGACTTCGAGAACGTCGGCGGCGAGATCATGGAGGCCGTCTTCGGGCGCCTCAACATCCGCGCGCGCGTGGCGCTGTGCGGGCTGATCTCCGGCTATAACGACGCCGCGCCGGCCGTTTCGGCCGGCCCGCGCAACTTCGGGAATCTGCTGATCCAGCGCGTCCACCTCGAGGGATTCATCGTGCTCGACCACTTCGGCCGGGCGCGCGAGATCGTCCCGCAGCTGGCCGGCTGGATGGCCGAGGGCAAGCTCAATGCGCAGGAGACCGTCGTCGAAGGGTTCGAGCAGCTGCCGGTGGCGATCAACATGCTGTTCGACGGGGAGAACACCGGCAAGCTCGTGGTCAAGCTCTGACGCTCGCTCGCGGATGTCGCGACGGCTGCCGCGCCGCATCCATAGCGCGCTGGGGGGCGCTGAACGGGCGCGGCGGCTGGGCGGCCTGCACACGCCGCTGCCGCGTTGGCGTCTCCAGGGCCGTTGGCCTGTGGCGGGCGGGTCCTGTCGGCGGATCACGCTCCTCAGACTCCGCAGGCTCCGTCTGAGGACGTGTCCGCCGCCACCCGCCCGAGGCTCGTCCTTGCCCGGCCGGGCGCCGCCGCTCGGGTCGCGGTCCGCCAGCGTCTACTGCCTTCGCGGCCGCAAGCTCCCGTATCGAAACAGCAAGCCTCATAGGAGCACCTACCCGCGTGCCACGCGGGGTCGCCATCGGGCCTGGTTAGCCAAGGTGCCCGAGGAGCCCGCACTAGGCGGGCCTCCTCTGAACAACGTATTGACGAGACGGAAAGGCGGGCCAGCCGTAGCCAGCCCCGCCCGTTCCTAGGTGCTGCGGGTACTACTTGTCGAGCCCGTTGACCAGGAGAGCCTGCACGGCGTCGGCGCGCGACGCCGGGGGTCGTGGTCTGGTCGTACGAGCCTGTGCCGTGGCCCGAGACGAACTGGCCGTTCTGCGTGATTGCGAGGGCGGTCTCGCCGATCGATGCTGGCGTGCCGGGTGCTCGCTGGCCGTGGAGATGCAGCGCTCGATGCCGTCCTTGATGGTCGGTAATTCCCGGTCGCGGCGCGGCGGAGCCATCGAGGCGGCGGGAACGGCGAGCATGGCGATGGCCATGCCGGTGATGATGAGCTTACGCATTGATTTTGTCCTTCTGTCGTTGGTGGTCCACGATCCTTATCGGCAAAGTGCCAACAGTTCTTGACGGGGCGCCAATAACACTTAGACTCCCCTTATGACCACGACGCCGAAGTACAGCCGCCTCGATCCCGCCCAGCGGCGCGAACAGATCCTCGACGCCGCCAACGCGCTGTTCGCCGAGCGCGCCTACGACGAGGTCTCGGTCGAGGACATCGCCAGCGCCGCCGGCGTCACCCGCGGGCTCGTGCACCACTACTTCGGCGGGCGCAACGACGTCTACATCGCGCTGCTCGAGCGGCTCGGCGCCCAGCGCGAGGAACAGCTCCGCGCCGCCCGTGGGCCGCAGCGCCCGGGCGCGCGTGGCGGACACCGTGTCGCGCTGGCTGGACTGGACCGAGGCCAACCGCACGATCTGGCTCGCCACGATCGCGCACGGCGAAGACATCGCCGACCCCGAGGTCAGGCGAGTGGTCGCCGACCTCGTGCGCCGCGCCGTCGCACTGCTCACGACATTTCACGCCGACATCGCCGAGGACTCGCCGCGGCTGCGCTACGCGCTGGAGTGCTGGACCGGCCTCAACCGCGCCGCCACGCGACGCTGGCTACGCGGCGAGGCCACCCGCGAGGCCACGCACGAACTGCTCGCCTCGACGCTCGAGCACGTCCTGCGCACCTTCGGCGCTCCACCGGTGCCACGCCGGCGCACATCTCCTCCCTGAGATCAAGGATCGTCGAGTTACCTGCCGGCCAGCGGCGACGCTGCCAGCGCCTTACGGCCATAAGCCACCCATGCTTCGCTACGAGAGGTCGCCGGCGCACCGTTGGCTCGCCAACGCGGAGACAGACCACGGTCGCGCGATACTCCGGCGGAGAGCACGCGCGCACCGACTCGGCGCAGGAGCTGCGGCCGCGAGGGGAGTAGACGCCGGCGGACCGCGACGCGGGCGTATGGCGCCCAACGCGGCAAGGACGCTGCTCGGGCGGGTGGCGGCGGACACGTCCTCAGACGGAGCCTGCGGAGTCTGAGGAGCGTGATCCGCCGACAGGACCCGCCCGCCACCGGCTGCCGGCCCGCGGAACGCCAGCGCGCCACGGCGCTGTCACTGCACGACGGTGTGTTGCATCGCCCAGAGCGCGGCGGCGGCCCGCGTCGACACGTCGATCTTGCCGTAGATGTGCTGGATGTGGTGATCGGCGGTCTTGGGAGAGATGTAGAGCCGATCGGCGATCTCGCGCGTCGTGAGTCCCTTGGCCGCGAGTCGCAGCACGTCGACCTCGCGTCGGGTGAGCCCGCCCGGGATTGACGGGCCGTTTCCCCGACGGCGCTCGTGGCTCGCCGTGCCCTGCGGCCACGAGCACCGCACGGCTGGCGCGCGGCTCGAGCACGCCCTGCTGACTCGAGCCGGCGCAGCTCGGCGGCCGCGTCGTCGGGCGAGAACGGCTGGACGGTCCGCTCGCTCGGTGGTCAGCCCCACGTAGATCTCCGTCGCCGCCAGGACGCACGCTCCGAGATCGTCGGCGTCGGCCTGCACGCGCTTGTGGTAGCCGGACCCGTCGCACTTCTCGTGGTGCGCGCACGCGACCGTGTTGAGGAGCGGCCAGAGCCGGCGAGCGGCGCAGCATCTGCTCGGTCAGCATCGGGTGAAGCTCGACCCGATCGAACTCGGTCCGCGTCAGCGGGCCGGGCTTGTCCCAGATCGAGTTCGGCACCACGGTGGTGCCGAAGTCGTGCACGAGCGCCGCGCGGCGGAGCGCGGCGACGTCGTCCTCGGCGAGCCCGAGCACGCCGGGCGGCGTCGGCCGCGAGGTCGGCGCAGCGACGGCTGTGCCCGCCCATGTACGGCGACTTGAGGTCGATGAAGTCGGCGACCACGGTCAGGGCGTCGTCGAGCTCGGCGCCGGTCAGCATGCGGTGGGGCTCAGGCTCGAGCGGCGAGCACGGCGTCCCACGGCTCGATCTCGCCGAGCCGATCGAACCAGCGCGCCTCCGTGCGCGACGAACAGGTCGGCGAGCGCCGGGTCGTAGGTGCGGTCGCGGCGATCGCGAGCGGCGTCGAGAGCATGGTCCGGCGAGAAGAGGCGGCCGATCGCCTCCATGTCGTGGCTGAGGTGCACGACGCGCATCGCGAGCGGGATCGCCTCCCCCTGCGCATGGGCCGGGATAGCCGTTGCCGTTCCAGCGCTCGAACGTGAAGCGCAGCGCCTCGCGGACGCCGGGGCCGAAGTCGAGCCGCTGCACGAGCATGTCGGCGACCTCGCACCCGGACGAGAAGTTGTAGACCGCCCACTCGCGGGCGGTCTCCTGGATCATGCGGACGATCTCGTCTCGCTCGTCCGGGCCGCGCCCCGCCGTCGCGAAGGCCATCACGTCCCGCATCACCTCGGCGGGATTCGCGGCGTCGTGCACCAGCGTCTGGGCGCGGATGGCGATCTCGTCGCCGAACACGGTCGCGACCTCGTGTGCGTGGCCGGTGCAGCCGACGTACCGCAGCAGCGCCACCCAGTAGGCGGTCTCGCGCACCTCGTCCTCGAATCCTGCGGCCTCGCAGATCCACGTCGCGAGCAGGCACGACCGCAGCTGCGACTCGAGCGGCTGCCCGAACGCGTTGTCCTGCGCGAGCGCCAGCGTCGCGACGAGCTCGCCGAGGCGAAGCGGTGTGTCGAAGATGGGGAGACCTCCCGATGTTTCGATCGCCACGAGCGGGCAGGATCCTCGCACGACGCGTCGCCGTTGTCGCTCCGGACGACAGGAACGCTCACTACAAGGAGGACATCATGGCGGCATCACAGACCCCTGCCGGCGATCCCATCAAGGTGGGAGTCATCACCGACCAGACGGGCCCGCTCTCGGTGATCGGGCTCGCCAACGCCAACGTGGCCAGGATGGTCGTCGGCGACATCAACGCCAAGGGCGGCCTGCTGGGGCGGCACCTCGAGCTTCACCTCGAGGACAGCGCGACCGACGACGCCGTCGCGGCGGCCAAGGCCGACGAAGCTCGTCGAGCAGGATCACGTCGACGTCATCTTCGGCGGCATCTACAGCTCCACGAGACAGGCCATCAAGGGCCCGGCCGTGGTCGAGGGCAAGACGCTCTACATCTACCCGGAGCAGTACGAGGGGCAGGAGTCCGATCCGCTCATCTTCTGCACCGGCCCGGTGCCCGCGCAGCAGGTCGATCCGTTCATCCCGTGGCTGATGCGGGAGACCGGGGCGAAGACCTTCTACCTGCCGTCGGCCGACTACATCTGGCCCCACGTCATGAACGCGCGCGTCCGGGAGGTCGTCACGGCCAACGGCGGGGAGATCGTCGGCGAGGAGTACTTCCCGCTCGACCACGCGGACTACCGAGCGACGGTCGACAGGATCACCGCGACCGGCGCGGACGTGGTCTTCAACACGACCGTGCCTCCCGGGGTCGCGCCGCTCCTCGAGCAACTGCACGACTCCGGCTTCGCCGCCCGCGGCGGACACCTGGTCTGCACGTACTTCGAGGAGAACCTCCTGAACACGCTGCCGGCCGCGCACGTCGACGGGTTGTACAGCTGCCTCGACTACTACCAGGCGGTCAGCGATCCGTTCAGCCAGAGGCTGCTCGCCCAGTACGACGCGCTCTACCCCGGCGATGCGAAGTTCTCCGGCGGCAGCGGGTCTTCGGGCCTGTATCGCGGGCTGCAGCTCTGGGCGGCTGCCGTTGCGGAAGCCGGCTCGCTCACGCAGGAGGACGTGATCGCGGCCCTGGATCACGCGCAGATCCCGGAGGGCCCCGGCGGCCCCGCGGCCATGGTGCCCGGCCAGCACCACGTGCGCATGAGCATGTACATCGGCCAGGCACGTGGCGGCCGGTTCGAGATCGTCAAGGACCTCGGGGCGATGGATCCGCAGGAGCGCCTCGTGGACACGCGGGTCCTCACCGCCTGAGGGCGGTCGACGGCGCCGCAGGACGCAGCGACACACACACCCTCAACGAATGGAGATCGCGATGCTACTCGCGACGACGCAGGTCGAGGACTTCGACCGCTTCCTGGAGATCTTCTCCACAACGGGCGCGGAGAAGCGCAAGGAGCACGGCTCCAAGAGCGCGCTCATCTTCCGCGACCCCTCCGAGGACGATCGGGTCTGGGTCGTCTTCGACTGGGATGAGCAGGGCTGGCAGAGCTTCGTGTCCGACCCCGAGGTCCCGCCGATCATGAAGGAGGCCGGGCACAAGTCGCGACCGCTGGCCGCGCAGTTCGCCGGCGAGTGCCACGCCTGACCCCGGCGGCTTCGTGGGCGGCGCCAGCAGGTCTTCGGCGTCGCCCAGCGGGCGCGCAACGTAGTGTCCAGCGGCATGGACCTCTGCCTGATGATCGAGGGCCAGGAGGGCGTGTCGTGGCCGCAGTGGGTGGCGCTGGCGCATGCCTGCGAGGAGCACGGCGTCCCGGCGCTCTTTCGCTCCGACCACTACCTGGAGCTCGGGGGCGATCACCCCGAGCGCGGCGCGCTGGACGCCTGGACGACGCTCGCGGGGCTCGGTGCCGTGACGACGACGCTGCGCCTGGGGACGCTCGTCTCGCCGGCGACCTTCCGCCACCCGTCGGTGCTGGCGAAGGCCGTCGTGACCGCCGATCACGTCTCGGACGGCCGGGTGGAGCTCGGGCTCGGCGCCGGTTGGCACGAGCGCGAGCACGAGGCCTACGGGTTCCCCTTCCCGCCGACGCGCGAGCGGATGGACGTTCTCGAGGAGCAGCTGCAGGTGATCCTGGGCTCGTGGTCGGACGGGCCCTTCGCCTTCGACGGCGAGCACTACCGCCTGAGCGACCTCGACGCCCGACCGAAGCCGGCGCAGCGCCCACACCCGCCGCTCATCATCGGCGGCAACGCCGGACCGCGCAGCGCCGCGCTCGCCGCGCGCTACGCCGACGAGTACAACACCGTGTTCGCCACGCCGGCCGAGGTGCGCGAGCGCCGGGCCGTCGTCGAGCGCGCGTGCGAGGTCGCCGGCCGCGAGCCGCTCCCGTTCTCGCTCATGACCGGCGTCGTGCTCGGTCGCGACCGCGGCGAGCTGCAGGACCGCGCGCGGCGCCTGACCGAGCTGACCGGCGGCGACGCGGCATCGTTCCTGGCCAAGCCGCCGTCAGGGTGGATCGTCGGGACCCTCGAGGATGGCGCCGCGCAGATCGCCGCGCTGGGCGACGCGGGCGTGCACCGGATCATGTGCCAGCACCTCGTCCACGACGATCTCGACGCGGTCGCCCTGATCGGACGCGAGCTGCCGGCGCTGCTCTGAGCCGTTAGCGCACCTGCTCGGTCGGGCGGACGAGGATCTCGTTGACCGACACGTGACGCGGTCGCGTGACGATGTAGAGGATCGCGTCGGCGATGTCCTCGGCGCCGAGGATCTCGTCGAGGCTGGGCGGGAGCTGGTCGCGGACCTCCGCGCGGACATGGCTGACGAGCTCGCTCTCGGTCGCCCCGGGCTCGACCAGCGACGAGCGCACGTGGCGGCCCCCGACCTCCTGGCGCAGGGCTTCGCTGAAGACGCCGACGCCGTGCTTGGTCATCTGGTAGATGCCGCCGCCGACGCCGACGCGCCGGCCCGCCACCGAGCTGACGTTCACGAGATCCGCCACCCGCCGTGGCTCGCGCTGCGCGGCGGCCAGCAGGTGGGGGAGGGCGGCATGGGCGACGTAGAGCAGTCCCTGCAGGTTGAGCGCGATCATCCGATCCCACTCCTCGACGGGGGCGTCGACGATCTCCCCGAGCAGCATCACCCCGGCGTTGTTGATCACGACGTCGAGGCGTCCGAGCTCTTGTGCGGTGCGCTCGACGGCGCCGACCGCCTGCTCGCGATCGGTGACGTCGGTCTCGATGGCGAGGCCGCCGATCTCCGCGGCCAGCGCATCGAGGCGGTCCTTGCGACGCGCGGCGACGGCGACGGTGGCGCCCTGCTCAGCCAGCGCGCGCGCCGTCGCCTCGCCGATCCCACTGCTCGCGCCGGTGACGAGCGCGACCGTGTCCTGCAGTGCCTTGGTCATGGCGCGAGGTTTACCGCAGGACGACGCCCGGCCATGCGTCGCCCTATGCGTACACGCCGTCCAGCCACGCCTTGAGCGCCGCCTCGCTCGCCGCGGCGTCGATGCCCTCCACGAAGAGGTGCGCGCTCATCCCGACCACGCTGCCGTAGTGGTTGCGCCCGAAGAAGCGGTACAGGCCGTCGGCGGTGCGGACGCCGAGGAACTCGGGCGTCGAGTAGTCGACGACGCCGTCGAGCGTGCCGGCGTCGCCGAGCGACGCGTGGACCGCAGCGCCCACGCCGGCGTCCGCGGAGATGCCCAGGGCCGCGCGCAGCGCGTCCATCGCGTCCGGCGTGCCGGCGGCCTCGGGCCCGTTGATGCCGTCCGACGGCTGGCCGACGTAGGTGACCTGGCGCCCGTTGAAGTGCTCGAGGTACTGCGCGAGGGTGTGCAGGTAGAAGTCCGTGTGGCCGTCGATGGCGTCGTATTGGTCCTCCCACGCGTCGGCGAGGATCCCGCTGTGGACGTAGCGCAGGTGCGCCGTGCCGCCGGCGCGGGCCTCGATCGCGTAGTCGAGGGCGTTGAAGGTCCCGTCCGGGGACTCCATGCGCACCACGAGGCGGTGCGGCGGGTCCCAGGTCGTGATCGGCGCGCCCTCGGGCGGCGCGGCGCCGGCCGGGATCTCCATCCCCGTCGGGAACATCCAGGCCGCAGGATCCGCGGTGATCGCGGTCCACACGTCGTCGGGGGCGGCGGGCAGGTCGATCTCGCGGGCGACTTCGAACTCACGGCTCATGACTGGGGCTCCTTGGAGTGCGTGATGGTGGGGTGCAGCGCGACGACGAACCGGTGGCGACGACCGCCGGGGGCGGCCTCGTCGTGGTACTTCGCGACGAGGCCGTTGACGGCGTCCGCCAGCTCGGCGGCGAAGGCGGCCCGGTCCCTGGCGGACGCGAACCGCACCTCGCTGTCGATCCCGAGGGTCGCGAGCGGCTTGCCGGCTGCGCTGGCCCCGGTGATGAGGTCACCGACCTCGCGGACCATGCGTCCCGCGACGGCGAGCAGCCAGCGCGCGGAGCGCTGGTCGGGCTCGCGCGACGGATCCGGCGCGACCGCCGAGAGGGCGGTCGGCGAGATCACGTAGGACGCAGCCGTCGCCTGGAGCACCCGCTCGGTGCAGTTGCCCTTGCGGCGCTCCTCGACGAGCTCGACCAGGCCGTGGCGCTCCAGCGAGCGCAGGTGGTAGTTCGCCTTCTGGCGCGTCAGCCCGACGCGCGAGGCGAGCGTGCTGGCCGATCCGGGCTCGGCCAGCTCGGCGAGCAGGCGGGCGCGAATCGGGTCCAGCGATGCCTCGGCCGCGGCGGGGTCGTCGATGACGGCGACGTCGTGCATGGGTGCACCTTGGCACCGACAATTATTTTTGTCAAGCCAATTTCTATTGTCGGGCGGGGGTTGCGATCGGCGGCTGACTCGCGTCCGGCTCGCGCTGCTCGGCGTGGTGGGAGGGCATGAGCGCTGCGCCCGCGATGACGAGGCAGAAGGCGATGACGCGCGCGCCGATCGCGACTGGGCCGGAGCCGATGGGCTCGCCGAAGACCAGGATCCCGCCGATGACGGCGGAGAGGTTCGCGGCCACCGAGGTGAAGGCGATGACCTCGACGCCGGGCCCGAGTTGGAGGCTTCGCGCGGACGCGTAGAAGGCGATCGTTCCCGCCAGGAGCGCGGTCAACGTCCACGGGCTCACCAGCCCGTGCAGCGCGCCGTCGGCGTGCGTGAGGTACTTGATGGCGACGTCGGAGACGCCGAACAGCGCCCCGGCGGCCAGGCCGAGCAGGAGTCCCTCGGCGCGGTGCAGCACGCGGCGGTGCGCGGAGATCGCCAGGAGCGCGGCGCCGATCGCGAAGATCGCGCTCTCGACGGCGATCAGTGCCGCCAGCGAGGAGTGCTGCGGCTGATTCGCGCCGACGCCCGTCAGTGCGATGACCGCCAGCCCGGCGGCCGTGATCGTGACGCCGAACCATTCCCACCGTCCCAGACGAAAGCCGAAGAAGCGCTCGGCGAGGACGGCCAGGAAGACCAGCCCGCCGGAGAGCACGGCCTGGACGATCGACAGTGGCGCGCGCGCCAGCGCGCCGACGTGCAGCACCCACGCGAGGATCGCAACCAGCCACCCGACCGCGAACCACTTCGAACGAAAGAGCGCGACGGCACTGCGAAGTGGATGGCGGACCCGGATCGGAGCCACGACGACCGCGCCCCGGTACTTCAACAGGAAGGCCACGTTGGTGGCCAACGCCGACGCCAGCGCTAGCAGCAGTCCCAGGATCATCGCAACGAACGGCCCATCCCCGTCCTCGGTGGTCGTGCCGGTCGCGGTGATCTTCTCGGAAAGTGCGCGTAGGCTCGCCCCGTGAGTCTCGGCGACCTCGCGCTGATCGTGGCTGCCGGTCTGGCCGGACCGCTGCTCGCGGCCAGTCGGCGCGCGTTCGTGCCGGTCGTGGTCGGCGAGATCCTGGCGGGGGTCGTGCTCGGTCGCAGCGGCCTGGACGTCGTCAACGCCGACAACGAGACGCTCTCGTTCCTGGCCGACGCGGGCTTCGCGATGCTGATGCTCACCGTCGGCATGCACGTCCCGCTGCGTGACGCGCGCCTGCGCCGCGGCCTTCGGCGGGGCGCGCTGGCGGCGGCCGTGGCCGGGCTCGCTGCGCCGTTGGGCGGTCTGGTCGTGGCCGAGCTCACGGGGACGGGCCACATCGCCGTCTATGCCGTCCTGCTCGCCTCCGGCTCGGCGGCCATCGTCCTGCCGACCCTCCAGGAGCGAAGGCTCGACGGCCCAGAGGCGATGGTCGTGATGGCCCAGGTCACCGTCGCCGATGTGGCATCGATCCTCGCCGTTCCCCTCGTGCTCCAACCCAGCCGGGCCGCCGACGCCGCCGGCGGGGGTCTCCTGGTCGCCGCGTGCGCGCTGGTCGTCTACCTCGTCGCCCGATCGCTGCGCCCACGGCCCTGGGTCCATCGACTGCGAAAGCGCTCCAAGCGACGCGGTTGGGCGCTGGATCTGCGCCTCTCGCTCGCCGTGCTCTTCGGCCTGGCGTGGATCGCGCAGCAGCGCGGCACCAGCGTGCTCCTCGGCGGGTTCGCCATGGGGCTCGTCGTGGCTGCGCTCGGCGGCCCCAAGCGCCTGTCGACGCAGGTCCGCGGCGTCGCGGAAGGCTTCTTCGTTCCGCTCTTCTTCGTCGTGCTCGGAGCGCGCCTGGACGTCAGCGCGCTGGTCGATCACCCCGATCTGCTCCTCGTGACCGGCTCGCTCATCGTGCTCAACGTCGCGATCCACGCCGTCGCCGCATTGGCCACGCGCCAGCCGCCGCCGGCGGGCCTCATCGCGACGGCGCAGCTCGGCGTCCCCGCCGCGGTGGTGCAGATCGGCCTGCAGGAGCACGTCATCAGCCCGGCCTTGGGCGCCGCGGTGACGATCGCCGCCCTGGCGACTCTCGCCCTCTGCGCCATCGGCACGGACCGGCTCGCGCGGCGACCGCAGCCGGTTGCGACGACGGCGTAACGCGCTCAGGCGAGCACGCTGCGCTCGGCCATGTCGACGAGGACGAGGGCCACCGCGTTCGCGGATCGGTCGCGCCCGGTGTAGAGCAGGTCGAAGGCGTCGAAGCTGGTCAGGATCCAGAGCCGGTCGGCGGCCTGCTTCGCCGTGAGGTCCGCGCGGAGCAGGCCCTGCCGGGCCAGTCGCCGGGCGAGGCGCATCATGCCCTTCGCCCGCCGCTGCTCCGAGCGCTGCATGGCGCCGCCGACGGCGTCCGGGTCGAGCTCGGCCATCGAGACGAGCGCGCGGAAGACGTCGCGGTGGGCGGCGAAGGTGTGCACGCCGGCGGTGATCCCCGCGCGCAGCGTCACGCGCGGGTCGGGATCGGCCACGGCGTCGAGCACGCGGCGAAAGCCGCCGCGCTCGAGCAGGTCGGCGGCGAACGCGTCGAACAGCGCGGCGCGCGAGCCGAAGATCACGTAGACGGTCGAGCGCGCGACTCCGGCGGTGCGCGCGATCCGGTCGACGCTGACCGGCTGGGCGGGCGCTTCGCGCAGCTGGTCGTAGACGGCGTCGAGCACGCGCCGCCGCGTCTCCTCGGCCGACTGCGCGCGCAGACGCTGCTCGTAGCGTCGTGTGGCCATCGTCACACGATATTCGGCTGACAGGACGTCTTGTGAAAGACATACTGTCCGATCGAAATGAGAGGGACCATGCACGCCGAACACGTTCCCGTCGTCGTCGTGGGCGCCGGCCCGGCCGGGCTGGCGGCCGCCATCGCCCTCGCGCGCCTGGGCGTGGAGACGATGCTCGTCGAGCGCCGGGCCGAGCTGTCCTCGCTGCCGCGCGCGACCGTGGTGAGCCTGCGCTCGATGGAGCTCATCCGCTCCTGGGGCGTCGAGGACGCCGTGCGCGCCGAGGCCGTCGACGTCGAGTGGCACGGATGGCTGTCGGGCACGCTGGCAGCGGTGGCCGACGGGTCGAGGTGGCCGACCGGCATCCCGACGCGCGAGCAGGCCGCCCTGCTCAGCCCGACCGCACCCGCCTGCGTGCCGCAGGATCACCTCGAGCCCGTGCTGCTCGAGCACCTGCGCTCCCTCGCCGGGCACCCGCGTGCACCTCCACACCGAGGTGGTCGAGGTGAGGGGCCGCCAGAGGGCGTCGAGGTCGTGCTGCGCGACATCCCGAGCGGCGACGTCCGCACGGTCCGCGCCCGCTACCTCGTGGCCGCCGACGGCGCGCGCAGCCCGATCCGCAGAGGGCTCGGGATCGCCATGCGCGGACCCGACGGCCTCGGCCACGTCGTCACGGCGATCTTCCGGGCGCCTCTGTGGCAGGTCGTCGGCGAGCACCGCTACGGCGTCTACTCCGTCAACCACCCGCAGGGCGCGGGCACCTTCCTGCCGTCCGGGCGCGGCGACCGCTGGCACTACGGGACGTGGGTCGACGCGCGACGACATCGAGGGCTACACGCCGCGAGCGGTTCGCGCGGCGGATCCGAGCCGGCGCCGGCGTCGACGACCTGGACGTCTCGATCGAGCGCACCGGCGCCTTCAGCTTCGCCGCCCAGCTGGCCGACCGCTTCCGCGCCGGCAACGTCTTCCTCGCCGGCGACGCCGCCCATCGGGTGACGCCGCGCGGCGGCACCGGGATGAACACCGCGATCGCCAGCGGGCACGACCTCGGCTGGAAGCTCGGCTGGGTGCTGCGCGGCTGGGCCGGACCCGAGCTGCTGGACACCTACGAGGCCGAGCGGCGACCGGTCGCCGCCCACAACGTCGCCCGCTCCGCCGATCCCGACGGCTCCACGCGCGAGGCCGCCGACGAGCTGCACGTCGACCTCGGCGGGCGCATCGCGCACGTGTGGGTCCGCACCGACGCGGGGCGCGTCTCGACGCTGGACCTCCTGGACCGCGGGCTCACGCTGTTCACCGGGCCCGACCACGCCGAGTGCGAGGCGGCGCGGCCGGCCGGCGGCCCGCCGGTCACCGTCCGTCGCCTGGACGCCGTCAGCGCGCGCTCGATCGGCATCCGCGGTCGCGGTGGGCTGCTCGTGCGCCCCGACGGCACGCCGGCGCAGCTGTGGACGCAGGACGCGACCGCCGCCGCCTGAGGGGCGCCCGACGTATCACGCACACCGCCCAGTTGCTCCTCGAACACGGGACCCGACCATGCACGAGGACACCAACCCCACCGCAAGCGCCGCGCCCGCGCTCCCTCGCGTGCCCCTCGACGCCTACCCGCGGCTCTGCGGCCTGCCGGTGACGATCGAGCGGCTCGTGCCGGCGACGAGCGTTCCCGCCCCCGCCGAGCGGGCGGCCCCGCCACGCCCGGCGCGCGGGAAGCGGCCGGTCGCCCGCACCGTCGTCGTCGTGCTCGTCGTGACCGCCACGGTCCTCGCGGTCGCGTCGGAGGCCCGCGCTCAGGCGCCGGCGCCGAGCGTGCAGGCGAGGTCCTCCTAGTTCCTGCCGCCGCCTCTGACCATCGCGTCCACGGCCTCGACGGCGTCGGAGACGCGGCGACAGACGTCGAGACCGGGCCGCGAATGCACGCGTGAGGCCAACCCGGTGCCGCCGATCACGAACCCCAGGTCGGGCCATCGGCGCTGGAGCGCGCCGATCGTCGCCAGCACGTCGCCGGCCGCGTCGGGCATCGTCGAGGTCAGGCAGACGACCCGCGGCGGGCGGCGGTTCACCAGTGTGGCGAGCGCCTCGGTGGGCACGTCGGAGCCGAGCATGGCCACGTTGTAGCCGGCGTTGCGCAGGAGGTTGTCGACCATGCGCAGCGCGACGACATGGAGCTCGCCGGCGGGAGCCGCCAGCAGGACGCGGTACTCGCCGCGTGTCCGGGCGACGCGCTCGGCCTCGCGTTGGAGCGCGAGC
>CAWFMR010000026.1:0-87794 GCA_963816845.1 uncultured Actinomycetes bacterium
CGCCGGCTCGGCCCCCACGCGCATCCGCGCCAGGCACAGGGCGCTGACCACGAAGGTCGCCGCGTCGACGGCGATCGCCTCGCCCGAGCCGGCCGAGACGACGAGCACGCCGGCCAGCGCCGGGCCGGCCACGCTCGCGATGCTGCGCGTCAGCGCGAGCAGCCCGTTGGCCTCCTGCAGGCGGGCGTGGCTCACGGTCTGCGGGATCAGCCCGATCAGCGCGGGCATGAAGACGGCCGCGGCGGTGCCGTAGACGAAGGCGAGCACCGCGAGCATCCACACCTCCGCGGTGCCCGTGAGCAGCAGCGCGGCGGTGGCGCTCTGCGAGAGCGCGCGGACGATGTCGGAGGCGAGCATGACCCGGCGCCGGCCGACGCGGTCGGCCCACACGCCGCCCGCCAGGCCGAAGAGCGCGAACGGGATCCCGCCGGCCGCGAGGACGAGCCCGAGGTCGCTCGCCGAGCCCAGCCCGAGGACCGCGAAGGCGATGGCGACCGGCGTGATGCGATCGCCCACGACCGACAGCGCCTGGCCCCAGAAGAGGAGCCTGAAGGTGCGGTGCTCCCGCAGTGAGGCAGGCAGCCTCCGCTGGACCGCTCCCGACGCCATGGCCGCGGGAGGGTAGCGCTCGTCTGGCACGCGCCTCTACTTACCCGGCCACACGTTCGAGCACCGCCGCGTCGACGTCGAAGTTCGCGTGCACGTCGTCGACGTCGTCGTTGTCCTCGAGCGCGTCGATGAGCCGCATGAGCTTGGTCGCGACGTCCTCGTCGATGGGCACGCGCGTCTTGGGGTGCTGGGACAGCTCGGAGGACTCGAGCTCGACCCCCGCCTCCTCCAGCGCGGCGCGCACGGCGGTGAGGTCGGCGGGCTCGGTGAGGATCTCGAAGACGTCGTCGTCGACGGCGACGTCGAGCGCGCCGGCCTCGATGGCGGGCAGCAGGTCGTCCTCCTCGTAGCGCGCCGCGTCGACCACGATGAGGCCGCGCTTGTCGAACAGGTAGGCGACCGAGCCGGGCTCGCCGAGGTTGCCGCCGTGCTTGGAGAAGGCGTGGCGGACCTCCGAGCCGGTGCGGTTGCGGTTGTCGGTGGTGGCCTCGACGAGCAGCGCCACGCCGCCGGGGCCGTAGCCCTCGTAGAGGACCTCCTCCAGCGCCTCGGCGTCGCCGCCCTCGCCGGTGCCCTTGGCGATGGCGCGCTCGATGTTGTCCTTGGGCATCGAGGCGTCCTTGGCCTTCTGGACGGCCAGTCCGAGCGCCGGGTTGGTGTCGGGGTCGCCGCCGCCGTCCTTGGCGGCCACCGTGATGGCGCGCGCGAGCTTGGTGAAGAGCTTGCCGCGGCGCGCGTCGACGATCGCCTTCTTGTGCTTGATCCCCGCCCACTTCGAATGACCGGCCATGGCTTCGATGCTAGCGACGAGCCGGTCGGCGGCGCCGTCGAACGCGACCATAGGATGCGCGCCATGTCCGAGCAATCGACCGTGGTGCTCGTCCACGGCGCCTGGCACGGCGCCTGGTGCTGGGACGAGGTGGTCAGCCGCCTGAGCGGCGACGGCCTCGCCGTGGTGGCCGTCGACCTGCCGAGCGTGGCCTCGGGCGGCGACCTGTACGACGACGCGCGCGCCGTGCGCGAGGTGCTCGACGCCACCGCGGGCGACAAGGTCCTCGTCGGTCATTCCTACGGCGGCATCGTCATCACCGAGGCGGCCGCCGGCGCCGACGGCGTGCGCCACCTCGTCTACCTCACGGCCTTCATGCTCGACGAGGGCGAGGCGCTGGCGGACATCGCCGGCCGCACGCCGCCCGCGTGGCAGATCCCGGACGCGGACGGCAAGACGATGAGCGTGTCGGGCCCGCAGGAGGTCTTCTACAACACCTGCGCGCCGGAGGTCGCCGACGCCGCCGCCGCGCGCCTGCGCCCGCACACCATCGCCTCGTTCGTGGAGCCCGTGCGCTCGGTCGCCTGGCGCGACGTGCCCTCGACCTACGTCATCTGCGAGCGCGACAACGCGATCCCGGTCCCGGCGCAGGAGGCGATGTCCGCGCACGCGGGCACCACGCACCGCCTGCGAGAGCGACCATTCGCCGTTCCTCACCGACCCCGACGCCGTCGCCGACCTGATCCGCGGGGCGGTCGGCGCACTCGCATAGCCGTCCAGAGCACTGAAGAACGCGGCGCGGCGGCCGATCATCGTGTGGTGACGTCCGTCTGCAACGGCCCGATGCTGCTCGCGATGCCCACCGGGGCCCGCCCGTGGTGAGGCGCCTGCGCGCCCGTCGCCGCGCCGCCGAGGCCGCGCTGCGCGACAGCGAGCGCCGTCACCGCATCGCGCTGCAGCACCTGCCCGGCGCGTCCGTCGGCCTCTACGACCTCGACCTGCGCTGCCTGCTCCTCGAGGGCCCGCACCTCGAGCGCGCCGGCATCGACGGACCCTCGATGGTCGGCCGCCACGTCAACGACATCGTCCACCCTGAGCTTCTGGCCGCCACCGAGCAGATCGTCAGGGACTCGCTCGTGGGCCAGGACGGCCGCGTCGAGGTCCAGTCCTCGCTCACCGGGCGCACCATCGTCATCCAGAGCGCTCCGGTGCGCACCGCCGACGGCACGATCGAGGGCATCGTCGTCGTCTCGCGCGACGTCACCGAGCAGCGCCTGGCCGAGCGCGCCGGCCGCGAGGCCGAGCGCCGCTTCGAGATCGCCTTCGACCGCGCCCCCATCGGCATGGCGCTGATCGCCGTCGACGGCAGCGTCGAGCGCGTCAACGCCGCGCTGGCCAGCATCACCGGCCGCTCGGCCGAGGAGCTCGCCGCGCTGCGCCACGAGGAGCTGCTGCACCCCGACGACGAGGAGCTCGCGGCCGAGGCCTTCGCCTCGCTGCTGGCCGACGACGGCATGGCCACCGAGCTGCGCATCGTCCGCGCCGACGGCCATCCGGTGTGGGTCTCGCTGCGCGCCACGATCGTGCGCGACGACGAGGGCACCCCCGTCCACGTGCTCGTGCAGGTCCAGGACATCACCGAGCGCCGCAGCCTCGAGGACCAGCTGCGCCACCTGGCCGATCACGACCCGCTGACCGGGCTGCTCAACCGCCGGGGCATCGACCGCGCCCTGGCCCAGCACGTCGCGCGCGGCCGCCGCTACGGCGCCGAGGGCGCGCTGCTCGTGCTCGACCTCGACGGCTTCAAGGCGGTCAACGACACGCCTCGGCCACGCCGCCGGCGACGAGCTCATCGTCACCTGCGCCGACGCGCTGCGCAACCGCCTGCGCGAGACCGACATCCTCGCGCGCCTGGGCGGCGACGAGTTCGCCGTCCTGCTGCCCGCCGAGGGCGAGGCGGAGGCGATCGTCGTGGCGGAGGCGATCGTCAAGGTCATCCGCGAGGTCAGCGGGGTCACCGCCTCGGTCGGCGTGACGCCGTTCGGCGACGAGCCGACGACCACCAGCGCGATGGATCGGGCCGACATGGCGATGTACGCCGCCAAGCAGGCCGGTCGCGACCGCTTCGAGTTCACGCCCGGCCCGCTGCCCGCGACGGCCTGAGGCGCCGCGCGCGGCGTCGGGAGCCCTAGCCTGCGCGCGGATGCCTATCGCCCCAGAGATCTTCAAGGCCTACGACATCCGCGGCCTCCACGGCGACGAGCTCGACGCCGCCGGGGCCGAGCAGATCGGCCGCGCCTTCGTCCGCGTGCTCTCCGAGTTGGCCGGCAAGCCCCCGGCGAGCTGCGCATCGGACTGGGGCGCGACATGCGGCTCACCGCGCCCGAGCTCAGCGCCCGCTACCGCGCGGGGATGGTGGCCGAGGGCGCGCAGGTCCTCGACGCCGGGATGGTCGGCACCGAGATGCTCTACTTCCTCGTCGGCTCGCGCGACCTCGACGGTGGGCTGATGTGCACCGCGTCGCACAACCCGAAGGCCTACACGGGGGCCAAGCTCGTGCGCGCGGGGGCGCTCCCGCTCAGCGGCGACGAGGGCATCCACGACATCCGCCGCGCCATCGACGCGGGGCTCGGGGACGCCGACGGCGCCGGCGCCGGCTCGGCCCAGGACGTCGACGTCAGCGCCGACTTCCACGCCGCCGCGCTGCGCTTCATCGACCCCGCCAAGGTGGCGCCGTTGAAGGTGGTGGTCGACGGCGGCAACGGGATGGCCGGCCCCATGGTCGGCCCGCTGCTCGAGCGCCTCGGGATCGAGCTCGTCACGACCTACTGGGAGCCCGACGGCCACTTCCCCGACCACGAGCCCAACCCGCTGCTCGAGGAGAACCGGCGCTTCATCGTCGACAAGGTGCGCGAGACCGGCGCCGACCTCGGGATCGCCTGGGACGGCGACGCCGACCGCTGCTTCTTCATCGACGACACCGGCCGGTTCGTCGACGGCGACTTCCTCACCGCCATCCTGGCCGAGCACCTCCTGGCCAAGGCGAAATCCGATCCCACCCACCCCGCGGCGATCCTCTACGACATCCGCGCCTCGCGCGCGGTGGCCGACGTCGTGGCGCGCGCCGGCGGCGTCGCGCACGCCAACCGCGTCGGCCACGCCTTCTTCAAGGCGCGCATGCGCGACGAGGGCGCGATCTTCGGCGGCGAGGTCTCCGGCCACTACTACTTCCACGACTTCTACAACGCCGACTCGGGGACGATCCCGGCGCTGCTGGTGCTCGAGAAGCTGTCGGTCGAGGGCAAGCGGCTCAGTGAGCTGCTCGCGCCCTACCGCTCGACCTACTTCATCTCGGGCGAGATCAACTCCCAGGTGGCCGACGCCGAGGCGAAGATGGCCGCGATCGAGGAGCGCTACGCCGACGCGCGGATCTCGCACCTCGACGGCGTGAGCGTCGACTACGACGACTGGCACTTCAACGTGCGCCCCTCGAACACCGAGCCGCTCCTGCGGCTGTGCCTGGAGTCGCTCGTCTCGCGGGAGGACATGGAGCGCCGCCGCGACGAGGTCCTCGCCCTCATCCGGTCCTGAACCGCATGCGCGCAACACTTTGTGTTGCGCTAAAATGAGGCCATGCCCGTCCAGACCGCCGACAAGGTCATCGCGCTCAGCCGCGACTTCCGCTCCCAGCGCCGCCTGGCCGAGCTGCTCGGCGTGAGCCCGGCGCAGGTCACCCGCTGGCGCAACGGCAGCGGGATCGATGCCGCCAACGCGCAGCGCGTCGATCTCCTCGAGCTCGCGATGTCGAGCCTGCTGCGGGTGTACTCGCCCGAGGCAGCCGAGGACTGGCTGCTGGGCGTCAACCCCCACCTGCGCGACCGCCGGCCGGTCGACCTCATCCGCGGCGGGAACACGCGCGAGCTGCTCGAGGCCATCGAGGCCGAGGCGGCCGGCAGCTACGCGTGATCGTCTGGCGGGTGCTGCCGATCGACCCGGCGGCCGCAGACGACGCCGCGGGCGGCCCGCTGTGGTTCCCCCGCGAGTACCAGGGCGCCGCCCGCCACGACAACCCGGCCGCCTACGGCTGCCTGTACGTGGCCGAGGCTCCGGTGTCGGCCGTCGCCGAGGCGCTGGCGCCCTTCCGCGGCCGCGGCGCGCTCACGCCCGCGATGCTCGAGCGCGCGGGCCGGCGGCTGTCGCTCGTGACCCTCGAGCTGCGCGAGCCCGACGGACTGCTCGATCTCGACGAGCCGCAGACGCTGGCCGCCGAGGGCCTGCGGCCGTCGAGCGTCGCCACCCGCGTGCGCCAGCGGACCCAGAGCGACGCGCTGGCGCTCTTCGAGACCCATCGTCGGGCCACCGGCCTGCGATGGTGGTCGACCATCGAGGCCTCGTGGATCAACGTCACCGTCTTCGACCGCGCCCGGCGGCGCCTGCGCATGCGCTCGGTCGAGCTGCTGAGCCCCGACCACGAGGCCGTCCGCGCAGCCGCGGGCGGGCTCGGGCTGGCGTGACCGGCGCCATCCACGTCCTGCCCGTCCCGACGCCGTTCGTGGTGGGGCGCGTCAACTGCTACCTCGTCGACGACGACCCGCTGACGCTGGTCGACGGCGGCCCGAACTCGGCCACGTCGCTCACCGTCCTCGAGGCGGCGCTGGGCGAGCACGGACGGCGCGTCGAGGACCTCGAGCGGATCGTCATCACCCATCAGCACATCGATCACATCGGCCTCGTGCAGATCCTGGCCGACCGCTCGGGCGCGGAGGTGTGCGCGCTCGACGCGCTGGGGCCGTGGCTCGCGCGCTACTCGGAGGTCATGGAGGCCGACGACGCCTTCGCCGAGGCGATCATGCTGCGCCATGGGATCCCGCAGGACATCGTCATCGCGCTGCGCGCCGTCACGCGCTCGTTCCGTGCCTGGGGCTCGAGCTGCGCGGTCGCCACGCCGCTGGCCGACGGCGCGGTGCTGCCCTTCGCCGGGCGGACGTGGCGCGTGCACCACCGCCCCGGGCACTCGCCCTCCGACACGGTCTTCCACGACGAGGCCTCCGGCGAGCTGATCGGCGGCGACCACCTCATCAAGCACATCTCCTCCAACCCGCTGATCTCGCGCCCGCTCGACGGCGGGGAGCCCGCGGAGCGCCCGAAGGCGCTCGTGACCTATCTGGCGTCGCTGCGCGCGACGCGGGAGATGGACCTCGACGTCGTGCGCCCGGGCCACGGCGATCCGGTCGAGGACCACCGGGCGCTGATCGACGAGCGCTTCGCCATGCACGAGCGCCGCGCGGCCAAGCTGCACGGTCTCGTGGTCGAACGCCCGCGCACGGCGCACGAGCTGGCGCAGGAGCTGTGGGGCAACGTCGCGGTGACCCAGGCCTACCTCACGCTCAGCGAGGTCCTGGGCCACGTGGACCTGCTCCTCGACGACGGGCGTGTCGTCGAGGAGGAGGCCGACGGGGTCGTGCACTTCGTCGCGGCGGGCTGACTCAGACGTTGCAGCCGGGCGGCGCGGGCTCCGTCTTGAGGTACTCGGTGGTGCCGGGACGCGCGAGGAAGGTCGCGTTGAGCTCGACCGGGGCGGAGCCCTCGTTGCGGGCCAGGTGGACGTGGTGACCGTCCTCGATGAACGCGTCGCCGGCTGTGACGGTGCTGCGCTGGCAGCCGTGCTTGGTCGCGTCGTAGACGGTCAGCGTGCCCTTGCCCACGGCGACCAGCACGGGGCCCGGATGGCTGTGCCAGCCGAACGAGCCGCCGGGATCGACCGTGATCTTCGTGATGAGGATGTCCTTGCGGCCGTTCGTCGTGATCTCGATGCCGGCGGCCTTCGCATGGACGCTCGAGGCGAGCGTGCCCTTGGACAGCGGGGTGATGTGGACGCCCGACGGGCCCGTTGGCCCACTGTCGGCCACCATCGCGATCGCGGCGCCGGCGAGGGCGCCGAGCGCTGCGACGGCGATGGTCAGCAGCAGTGCGAGACGCTTCATCGTGAGTGGCATGTGCCCCTCCTTTGCTCGTTGAACGACGTGCAACGAGCCTCGCGCGCGGGCGCCGCGGCGGCTTCCCCCGGTCAGGCCATCCTCGCCCGGGCCTCGAGAATGGCCCGCGCGGGCCACGGCACCGCTGCAGTAATCTCCAGCAATGCGGCGGCGAGCGGTTGCGGTGGCGGTCGCGGCGACGGGCGCTGCGGTCTGCGCCGCCGTCGCGAGCGCCGACTTCGTCCTCCCCACGCCCCACAAGTCGGGACCCAACACGACCATCGCGGCCAACGCGTTGAACGGCGCCCTCGACGCCGTGGACAAGGGCGATCCCAGCTGCCGGCCCCACCTTGTCCGCGTGGGCGCCACGACGACGCACGACCCGCCCCCGCAGGACATGCTCGACGCCTTCGCGGTCCTGCGCCGCCCGGCCACGCCCGGCGACGCGCTCGATCTCCGGCACCGGCTCCCGTTCGCCGCGAGGATCGCCGTCGACTACGTCCGTCGCGCGCGCGTGCTCCCGGACGGCACCTCGGTCTACGTCGTCCCGGCCCTCAGCGCGCGTCCCGCCTTCACGAAGCGTCCCGCGTCCTGCTCGGCCCGCGAGCGCGAGGCGCTCGAGCACCGCCTGCGCGGCCTGCCCGCGCAGGCCCAGCGGGCGGCGCGGCGCTTGCTGGTCAACTTCGAGAAGGGACAGCGCCAGGCGGCGAGCCGCCCGCCGCAGCCCGGTCTCTTCGTCTTCGCCTTCGGGTCACACGGCGGCGGCGGAGGCGGCGGGTCCGACGTGGCCGACATCCGCAAGTACGGCGCGCTCAACGCCTCGTACGTCCGCGGCCGCGGGTCGCGGCTGGTCGGTCTCGCGCCCGACGGCGTCGCCACCATCGACTTCACCTTCGCGCGCGGCCACGCCCTCGGCCCCGAGGGCGATCGGGTCTACCGCACGATCTACCGGCGGACGGCCGCGGTCGTCGACAACATCGTCTACCTCACCGTGCCGCGCATGCCGCTCGACGCCCTGTTCAACCGCCAGGTGTGGCGGGCGGCCGACGGCTCGGTGGTCAACACCGTCAAGCGGCCCTTCTAGGGCAGGATGAGGTGCACGTCGCCGAACTCGTGCCACAGGTAGCCGGCCTGCAGCGCGGCCGCGTAGGAGCGCTCGACGAGCGCGCGGCCGGCGATCGCCTCGAGCATGTCGAGGTGCGAGGCCTCGGGCTCGTGCCAGCCGGTGAGCAGGCCGTCGACGACCCGCACGCCGCGCGCCGGCGTGACGACGAGCGCGGTCCACCCCTCCCCCGCCTCGACGCCGCCGTCGGCGCGCGCGACGGTCTCCAGCGCGCGCACGACGGTCGTCCCGATGGCGATGACGCGCCCGCCCCAGCCGCGGGTGGCCTCGACCAGCCGCGCGGTCGCGGCCGGCACGCGGAAGCGCTCGGGATAGGGGCGCTCGCCGCGCTCGGGCGATGAGACCCCGGTGTGCAGGACGATCGGCGCCACCGTCACGCCCCGCGCCGCCAGCGCGGTGAGGACGGCGGGCGTCACCGGGCGCCCGGCGCTGGGCATCTCGGCGCTGCCGGGCTCGGTCGCGTAGGCGGTCTCGTAGGCCGACAGCGGATGGGCGTCGGGCACGTAGCGGTAGCGGATCGGCGCCCCGTGGCGGGCGAGGTAGGCCAGCAGCGGCTCGGGCAGCTCCAGGCGCGCGGCCCACAGGCGCGCGCCCGTGAGGTAGGGGGTCTCGAGCGTCGCGCGCGCGCCGCCCGCCAGGTCGAGCACGTCGCCGGCGCGCCCGCCGCGGAAGGGCTCGGCGCCGGCGCGCAGCTCGACGACCCAGCGATCGTCGGCCGCCCCGGGCAGCGGCGTCGAGAGCCGCAGCTCGAGCACGGTGCCGTCGGTGCGCCGGGCGGCCAGCGCGGCGGGCAGCGTGGCCGAGGTGTTGATGACGACGAGGTCGCCGGGGCGCAGGAAGTCGGCCAGCTCGCGCGCCCGTGCGTGGGCGAGGCGGCCATCGCCGCGCGCGACGAGCATGCGCACGTCGTCGCGCGCGAGCCCGCGCGCCTCGGGCGGCGCGTGGGCCTCGAGGCGCTCGGGGAGCTCGAAGGCGGGCTGGGCGCTCATCGCGAGGGCCTGCGCTCGGGGTCGCCGGTCACGACGGTCGAGCGACCACGGGCTGTCGAGTTCCGACCTTCAGGTCGGCATCGCCGTAGCGCCCGCTGGGCAGGTCGCCGGTGAGCAGGGCGAGGAGCGCGGGCACGCTCTCCTCGGGCGGCGGGCGGTCGGAGATGTCCTCGCCGGGGAACGCCGCCTGGTGCATCGCGGTGTTCATGTCGCCCGGGTCGAAGGCGTACACGGCGAGGTTCGGGCGCTCGGCGCCGAGCACGTTCGTGAGCTGCTCGAGCGCGGCCTTCGACGAGCCGTAGCCGCCCCAGCCCTCGTAGGCCTCGACCGCGGCGTCGGAGGTGACGTTGACGATCCGCGCCCCGTCGGGCATGGCCGGGAGCGCAAGCTGGATGAGACGCAGCGGGGCGAGCGCGTTGACCCTCAGCACGTCTTCCAGGACGTCGAGCGGATAGGCGTCGAGCGCCGGCTGCGGGCTGGGCCCGAGGATGCTCGCGTTGTTGACGAGGGCGTCGATGCGGTCGCCGGCAGCGGTGACGAGGGCGCGGCGGTGGCGCTCGTCGGCCACGTCCCCGACGAGCGCGGTCACGTCGGTGTGCGCGGCCAGCTCGCGGCGAGCCGCTTCGAGCGCGTCGGCGCCGCGGGCGTCGATGACCAGGTGCCACCGGCGGGCGGCGAGGGCGCGGGCCAGCGCCAGGCCGAGGCCGCGCGAGGCGCCGGTGATGATCGCGGTGGATGGCATGAGCCGACGGTACGCCGGGCCCTGCCCACCCGGTATCGGGAATAGGTCCTAGGACCGGCTCAGCGGTCGGCGTCGACGAGGCCCTCGCGGACGGCGTAGAGCGCCGCCTGCGTGCGGTCGGTGAGCCCGAGCTTGCCGAGGATGTTGCTGACGTGGGTCTTGACCGTCTTCTCGGCCACCCCGAGCTCGAAGGCGATCGCCTTGTTGGCCCGTCCGCGCGCGATGAGCGCCAGCACCTCGCGCTCGCGGGCGGTCAGCGGGTTGGGTGCCGTCGCGGCGCCACCGTCGCGCGAGACCTCGCGCACGAGCTCCTCGACCACCGTCGGGTGAAGCAGGGTGCCGCCGCCGTGCACGGTGCGGATCGCGCTGACGAGCTCCTGCGGCGCGACGTCCTTGAGCAGGTAGCCGACCGCCCCCGCGCGTACGGCCGGGAGCATCTTGTCCTCGTCGACGAAGCTCGTGAGGACGATGACGCGCGTCCGCGGGCGCTCGGCCCGGATGCGCCCGATGGCCTCGATGCCGTCGACGCGCGGCATGACGAGGTCCACGAGGGCGACGTCGGGCTCCAGGCGCACGACCGCCTGCACGGCCTCCTCGCCGTCGGCGGCCTCCCCCACGACCTCGACGTCGTCCTGAAGGGCCAGGAAGGCGCGCAGGCCCTCCCGGACGACGGCGTGGTCGTCGGCGATGAGGACGCGGATCACCGCGGCACCTCGAGCACCACGGTCGTGCCGGCGCCCGGGCGCGAGTCGATGCTCAGCGTGCCGCCCAGCGCGCGCGCCCGCTCCTCCATCGACGTCAGTCCGAGGCGCCGGGAGCGCAGTCCGGGCTCGTCGGGGTCGAAGCCCACGCCGTCGTCGGCCACCGCGACGCGCAGATGGCCGTCGATCGCGTCGAGGCGAACGTCGACGTGGGTCGCGTCGGCGTGGCGCAGGGCGTTCTGCAGCGCCTCCTGGGCGATGCGCAGGACCTCGGGAGCGCCGGCGCGCGGCTCGGCATCGCCCTGCAGGGTGAGTGCGACGGCGTCGCCGTGGACGCTCCGCAGGACGTCGATCTGCTTGCGCAGCGCGGTGGCGAGCCCCTCGCTCTCGGCCTCCGGCGGGCGCAGCTCGAAGATGAGCGAGCGCAGCTCCTCCATCGCCTCGCGCGTGAGCTGCTGCAGGCGCCGCAGCTGGGCCTTGGCCTCGGTGGTGTCGCGGTCGATCATGGTGGCCGCCGCCTCGGCCGTGAGCGTGAGACCGAAGAGCTTCTGCGTCACCGAGTCGTGCAGCTCGCGCGCCAGGCGGTTGCGCTCCTCGACGATGCTCAGCTCACGGCTGCGCTCGTAGAGGTTGGCCTTCTCGATGGCGAGCGCGGCGTGGACCGCGAGCATCTCGATGAGCTGCTGGTCGGCCTCGTCGAACTCCTCGGCGCCGACCTTGTCCGTGAGGTAGATCGCGCCGACGATGCCGCTGGCGGCGACGATGGGCACGCCGAGGAAGGAGCGCATCTGCGGATGCGCCGACGGCCACCAGCCGCGGAAGCGCGGATCGCGGCGCACGTCGCTGGTCAGGTAGGGCACCGGGGAGGTCAGCATCGCGCCGAGGAGGCCGTGCTGGCGCGGCAGCGGTCCCATCGCCGCGATGAGCTCGTCGCTCATCCCCGAGGTGATGAACTGGGCGAAGCCGCCCTCGCCGTCGGGTACGCCGATGGCGGCGTACTCGGCGTCGACGAGGCCGCGCGCGGCGTGCGCGAGCCGCTGCAGCATCGGCTCGATCGTCGCCTCGGCGGCGATCGCCAGCACCGCGTCGTTCATCGCGCGCAGGGCCGCGCTCTGCTGCTCCATCTCGTGGTCGAGGATACGCCCGGGGTCAGGCCGGTTTGAGGAGCGCGTCGAGCTCGCGGGCGGTGCGCTCCCACGTGTACTGCGCGGCGTGGCGGGGGCCGGCGGCGCGCAGGGCGTCGTCCCCCATCGCCAGCTGGACCTGGGTCGCGATGTCCTCGGGGTCGCCGGGATCGGCGTAGCGCGCGGCGTCTGCGCAGGTCTCGGGCAGGGCGCCGGCGCGGGCGGCTACCACCGGGGTGCCGCAGGCCATCGCCTCGATGCACGTCAGGCCGAAGCCCTCGTGCCAGGAGGGCAGGACGAAGGCGCTGGCTCCGGCGTAGAGGCCCGGGAGGTGGGCGTCGGGGACATGGCCGAGGGCTCTCGGGCCGCCGCCTGTCGCTCCGTCGTCGCGGAACTGCGGCCGCTCTCCCCCGGCGGCGACGAGATCGATCCCCTCGTTGCCCAGTCGCCGGGCCGTGGCATCGAGGGAAGCGAGGTTCTTGCGCGTCGTGCGGCTCGCCACCGTGAGCACGTAGGGGCGGGTGAGGCCGAGGGCGGCCTTCGCCGGCTCGGGGTCGGCCTGCGGGTGGAATCTGCCGTCGACCCCGCCGGGGACGACGTGGGCGTCGACGTGCAGCAGCTCCGCCAGCTCACGCTTGGAGAACTCGCTGACGGTGATGACGATGCGCGCGCGGCGGGCGACGATCGGCAGGACGCCGCGCTGCCAGCGGGCGTAGAGGGGCGAGTACCAGCCCGGGTGGCGCAGGGCGGCGGCGTCGTGGATGACGACGGCGTTGCGAGGGAAGGCGAGCGGCGCGAGGTTGGCGGGGTTGAGCAGCAGCCTCGCTTTCCGCGCCCTCGCCGGCAGCACGACCTGCTCCCAGGCGTGGCCGGCGCGGTGCGAGAGCGCCGCCGGCGGCCGGACGACCTCGTAGCCGCCGAGCGCGGGCAGCCGCGCCGCGAGCTCGCGCGTCCAGCGCTCCACCCCGCCCAGCTCGGGGCGCGCCGCGGCCCGCGCGTTGAGCGCGATCACGCGCCCGTGCCCCGCTTCGCGCGGGTGGCAGCACGCGCGGCGAGCGCGATCACCGGATGTCGGCCAGGTGCTCGACGTTGGCCACGTCGTCGGGCTCGTCGCTCGGCGCGGCGGCGAACCAGGCATCGAGGATCTCGCCGAGCTCGGCCTCCGAGGTGGTGCGCAGGCTGAGGGCCAGCACGTTCGCGTCGTTCCACGTGCGCGCACCGGCCGCCGTCGGCGCGTCGACGCAGAGCGCGGCGCGGATCCCCTCGACCTTGTTGGCGGCGATCGAGGCGCCCGTCCCGGTCCAGCAGCACACGACGGCCTGCTCGGCGCGCCCGTCGGCGACGTCGCGCGCCGCCGCCTCCGACGCCCAGGCCCAGTCGTCGCGCTCGGCGTCGTTGAGCGCACCGTGGGCGACGACGTCGTGCCCGCGCTGCTCGAGCTCCTTCACGACGGCGTCGGCGACCCCGACCCGCTCGTCGGCAGCAACGGCGATGCGCATCGCTCAATTCTGAAGCACCGCGTTGAGGCGGCGCAGGATGGTGGCGTCGTGGACGTCCCAGGTGAACCTGAGGACCTTGTACCCGGCGGCGGTGAGCGCGGCGTCCTTGGCGCGGTCGGCGCGGAAGGCGGCCAGGGTGCGGTGGGCCTCCCAGCCGTCGGTCTCGACGATCAGGTCGTGCGACGGCCAGTAGAAGTCGGGCTTGCACTCGCCGTGGTCGGGCGCGTGGAGCGGTTCGTTGCAGATCGGCTCGGGCAGGCCGGCGCGGCGGACGAGCGCGAGCATCCGGATCTCCCACATGCTCTTGGTGATCTGCGGTTCCTGCCTGGTCGCCTCCTTGAGGACGTTCGTTCCGCGGTGGCCGTTGGATCTGGCGATGACGTCGTCGATGGCGCGCTGGTCGTAGAGCTGCAGGTACATCGCCTGTGCCAGCGCCCGCTCGAGCTGGTCTGCTCGTGTGGTTGCCGCCAGGTCGAGCAGGGTGCGGTGGACCGTCGTGATCGGGATGCCTTCGTGGTTGGTGGTGTCCTGGGCATCGAGGGAACGAGACGTGTGCAGGCGGATCCCCGGGACGCCGTGACGAGCGCGGGTGGCGGTCACGTCGATGCGCTCCTGGTCGGTCGCGAGCAGTTGCCAGTGGGCGGCCGCGCTGCGATGGCTCAGGACTGCGCCCGGCCCGCAGGCCAGGACTGCCGCCAGCCGATGGCCCTCGGGCGCAGCAACGTGTGGCCCAGCGCGTACACGCCGTGGTGGACGCGATGCAACCGCCCCGCGCGCACGGCGTTCTGCACGGCTCCACGCCCGATCCCGACCTCGCGCAGCTGCGCGCCCGACAGCACCCCACACTGTCGCCCCGCCAGCGTCGACGCCCGCAACCAAGGGGGTGGTCGCTCAAATGCATCCATGCCATGCGTTTCCGCGGCCACCCCCCGAGGGTGCCAGGCAACTCGCGACAGCGGACACCGCAAACGCAACAACTCTCCGCAAGCGCTCACACCCCTCGGTGCCCGTCGCGAATCGCCGCGCGCGCACCGCGGCCGATATCGTCGCGCCCGTGGCAACGCTCCTCGCCCTCGGAAGCCGACATCGTCGCCGTCGGGCGCGATCTCGCCGCGGCGCTGCCGGGGGCGAGCCGCAACCCGCTGAAGGCGATGGACGACAAGGCGATGGACCTCGCCTCGCAGGACGCCGACCTGCGCGCCGCCCTGTTCCGCTTCGTCGACGTCGTCCCCGCGTGCCGCTCGCTCGACGACCTCGCGCGCCACCTCAGCGGGTTCCTCGAGGAGGTCGACGACCGCCCGCCGTCGCTGCAGGTCGCGATGCGCATGTCGGAGTCGAGGGCCGGGCGCCAGGCGCTGGGCGCGGCCGCCGCGGCGGGCGTCAAGCACATGGCCCACCGCTTCATCGTCGGCGAGACGCCGCGCGAGGCGCACCGGCGTGCTCGAGGAGCTCTGGAAGCACGGCGTCGCCACGAGCGTCGACCTGCTCGGCGAGGCGACGGTCACGAGCGCCGAGGCCGACCGCTACGCCGCGCGCTGCCGCGAGGCGCTCGACGGGCTCGTCGAGGTCTATCGCAAGCTCCCCGAGCGCCCGTTGCTCGAAGCCGACAGCGCCGGGCGCATCCCGCGCGAGAACCTGTCGGTCAAGGTCTCGGCCCTCACCCCGCTGCTGCGGCCCGACGCCCCCGAGCTCGGCAAGCGCGACGCCGCGGTGCGCCTCGCGACCTCCTGCGCCGCGCGCGCGAGCTCGACGCCCACCTGCACATCGACATGGAGTCCTTCGACTCGCGCGAGGCGGTCACCGACCTCGTCCTCGAGCTGCTCTCCGAGGACGAGTTCCGCGACGGCCCTTCGGCCGGCTTCGTGCTCCAGGCCTACCTGCGCGACAGCCCGCAGCTGTGCGACGCGTCATCGACTGGGCCGCAGAGCACCCCGCGCGGCTATCCCGCTGCTCGTGCGCCTCGTCAAGGGCGCCTACTGGGACCACGAGATCGTCGAGGCCCGCCAGCACGGCTGGGAGTCGCCGGTCTTCGAGGTCAAGGCCGACTCCGACCGCAACTTCGAGGAGCTCACGCGGCGCCTGCTCGACGGCGCGGCCGGCCGTCCGCGTCGCCATCGCGAGCCACAACCTGCGCTCCATCGCCCACGCCCTCGCCGCCAGCCGGCGCCATGGGCGGCGACGACGCGCGACGTCGAGGTCCAGGTCCTCCGCGGCCTGGGCGACGACCTCCAGGAGGCGCTGGCCAAGCGCGGCCTGCGGGTGCGCACCTACTGCCCGGTCGGCGACCTCGTGGCCGGCATGGCCTACCTGGTGCGACGGCTGCTCGAGAACACGAGCAACGAGTCCTTCCTGCACGAGCAGGCGCGCCGGCCGTTCGCTCGACGAGCTGCTCGCCGCGCCATGACCGACCTGCCGACCTTCGTCAACGAGCCGATCGGCGAGCTGCGCCGCGCGTCGGTGCGCGACGAGCTCAGCGAAGGCATGGCGAGCGCTCGAGCGCAAGCTCGCCCCTCGAGGTCCCGGTGTGGATCGGCGGACGGCGAGCGCCACGGCGACGAGCTCGCCTCGACCGATCCCGGCCACCCCGACCGAGTCGTCGCCCTCGCTGCCTCGGCCACCGACGACGAGGTCGACGCGGCGGTGCGAGCCGCCGCCCGCGGGTTCACGCAAGTGGTCGCAGACCCCGGCCGCCAGAGCGCGCCGAGATCCTCGTCAAGCGCCGCCGCCTGGATGCGCGAGCGCCGGCGCCGAGCTGGCCGCGCTCGAGGTCCGCGAGTGCGCCAAGCCCTGGGCCGAGGCCGACGGCGACGTCTGCGAGGCCATCGACTTCCTCGAGTTCTACGCCCGCGGCGCGGTCGCGCTCGACCGCGGCAAGGCGCTCTTCCAGGTCCCCGGCGAGCGCAACGAGATGCGCTACGCGCCCGCGCGGCGTCGTCGCCGTGATCGCGCCGTGGAACTTCCCGCATCGCGATCCCGCATGGGCATGACGGCGGCCGGCCTGGCCACCGGCAACAGCGTCGTCCTCAAGCCGGCCGAGCAGTCGCCGGGCTGCGGGCTCGATGGTCGTGCGCGCCCTGCGCGAGGCGGGCGTCCCGCCCGACGCGCTCGCGCTCGCTGCCCGGCGAGGGCGAGACCGGCGCCGCGCTGGTCAGCCACCCCGGCGTGCACACCATCGCCTTCACCGGGCTCGGGCCCGGTCGGGCCTGGAGATCATCCGCGCCGCCGCCGAGCCCGGCCGGCCAGCGCCACCTCAAGCGCGTCGTGGCCGAGATGGGCGGCAAGAACTGCGTGATCGTCGACTCCGACGCCGACCTCGACGACGTCGTGCCGGCGATCGTGTCGAGCGCGTTCGTCTACGCCGGCCAGAAGTGCTCGGCGGCCTCGCGCGTGCTCGTCCACGAGGCGATCGCCGACGCGCTGCTCGAGCGCATCGCCGGCGCCGTCGAGGTGCTCGTCGTCGGCCAGGCCGACACCTTCGGCATCGACGTCCCGCCCGTCATCGAGCGCGACGCCCAGGAGCGCGTCGAGCGCTACCGCGACCTCGCGCGCGAGCGCGGGCCGCATCGCCGCCGAGCGGGCCGACGGGCTGCCGGGCGAGGGCTGGTTCGTCGCGCCGACCGTGGCCGCCGACCTGCCCGCCGACTCGCCCGTGCTCAACGAGGAGATCTTCGGCCCGCTGCTGGCCTTCGAGCGCGTGCGCAGCGTCGACGCCGCCATGCGACCGCATCGACGAGCTGCCCTTCGCCCTCACCGGCGGCCTGTTCTGCCGCAACCCCCACACCGTCGAGCGCGTCGTGCGCCGCACCCCGGTCGGCAACCTCTACGTCAACCGCCCGATCACCGGCGCGATGGTCGGCCGCCAGCCCTTCGGCGGCAACCGCCTGTCGGGCACCGGCACCAAGGCCGGCGGCCCCGACTACCTGCTGCACTTCGTCGAGCCGCGCGTGGTCACCGAGAACACGGTGCGCCACGGCCTCGTGATCTAGCCGGCGCCGTTGCGCGCCGCGCGCACCTGCTCGAGGAACGCGCGGTGCAGGCGATCGTCGTCGCCGAGCTCGGGGTGGAAGGAGATCGCGAGCAGCCCGCCCTGGCGCGCCGCGACCGGGTGGCCGTCGACCGCGGCGAGCACCTCGACCTCGGGCCCGTGCTCGGCGATCCACGGCGCGCGGATGAACACCGCGCGCACGGGCCCGCCGTCGATGCCGGGGAAGTGCAGGTCCTCCTCGAAGGAGTGCAGCTGGCGCCCGAAGGCGTTGCGCTCGGCCACGATGTCCATCAGGCCCAGGTGCTCGCGGTCGAGCATGATCAGCCCCGCGCAGGTGCCGAAGATCGGCTTGCCGGCGCGCGTGAAGGCGCGCAGCGGATCGGCCAGGCCCTCGCGCTCGATGCCGAGCGTCATCGTGGTCGACTCGCCGCCGGGCATGACCAGCCCGTCGAGTCCTTCGAGGTCGCGCGGCGTGCGCACCTCGCGCACCTCGGCGCCCAGCGAGCGCAGGACGCGGACGTGCGCGGCGAAGCCGCCCTGCAGGGCGAGGACGCCGACGAGCGGCGCCGGTGTCACCAGCCGCGGCCGGCGAGCAACTGACCCTCTTCGAGCTTGCGCGCCTCGAGCGACTGCATCGCCGGCCCGAGACCCTCGCTCGCGCGCGCGACGCGCTCGGGGTCGTTGAAGTGCGTGGTGGCCTCGACGACCGCGGCGGCGCGCGTCGCCGGGTCCGACGACTTGAAGATGCCCGAGCCGACGAAGACGGCCTCGGCGCCGAGCTGCATCACGAGCGACGCGTCGGCGGGCGTCGCGATGCCGCCCGCGCAGAACAGCGGGACCGGGCAGCTTGCCGTCCTGGGCGACGCCGCGGACGAGGTCGAAGCGGCGCCCCGTGCTCCTTGGCCGCCGTCATCGAGCTCCATCTCGCTCAGCGTGCCCAGGCGCTTGATCTCGCCCGTGATCGCGCGCAGGTGGCGCACGGCCTCGACGATGTCGCCGGTGCCGGCCTCGCCCTTGGAGCGGATCATCGCCGCGCCCTCGCCGATGCGCCGCAGCGCCTCGCCGAGGTTGGTCGCGCCGCACACGAACGGGATGCGGAAGGCCCACTTGTCGATGTGGTGGGCCTCGTCGGCCGGGCGTCAGGACCTCGGACTCGTCGATGTAGTCGACCTCGAGCGCCTCGAGGATCTGCGCCTCGGCGAAGTGGCCGATGCGCGCCTTGGCCATGACGGGGATGGTCACGGCCTCCTGGATGCCCTTGATCATGGCCGGATCGCTCATCCGCGCCACCCCGCCGTCGCGGCGGATGTCGGCGGGGACGCGCTCGAGCGCCATCACGGCGGACGCGCCGGCGTCCTCGGCGATCTTGGCCTGCTCGGCGTCGACGACGTCCATGATGACGCCGCCCTTCAGCATCTCGGCCAGCCCGGCCTTGACTCGGAACGTCGCTTCGTCTCGCATCACGACCCATCATAGGGCCGCACGGGCCGCCGTTTACTTCAGGCGGAAAGCTTTGATCCGATCGGCGTACTGCTCGGCGTCGCGGCTGTACACACCGTACGCCAGCGCCTGGATCATCGACAGCAGCGCGGTGTGCGAGCGCACGTAGGCCGGCGAGTTCGACGAGTAGTACAGACGGATCTGGGCGAGCTTGGCCACCTCGCTCAGCGTCGCGTCGGTGATCGCGATCGTGCCCGCCTTGCGGTGGCGCGCCAGCTTCATGGCGCGGACCACGAGCGGATGCGGGCGCCCGGCCGACAGCCCGATGACGAGCATCGAGTCGTCGATGCGCCCCAGGCGGCTGAGCGCCTCCTGCGACGGGCTGGCCACGATGTCGGCCTGGAGGTCGAGCAGCATCAGCAGGTGGCGCAGGTAGGAGGCGAAGAAGGCCATCTGATCGGTGCCCGCGATGAGCACGCGGCGCGCGGCCGCGATCGCGTCGATGGCCGACTCGATGTCCGAGCGCGACATCTTGCGCGCGGTCTCCTCGACGTTGACGTGGTCGGCCGCCACCGCGGTCTCGAAGTCGCTCTGGTCGAGCGAGAAGAGCGGCTCGGCCGACGCCGTCGGCGTGCCGGTCAGCCCGGCGGCCACGCGGCGGCGGTACTCCTCGCGCGCCTGGCCCTGGAGCTCGGGGAAGCCCTCGAAGCCGAGCGCCTGCGAGAAGCGCACCACGGTCGACGAGGACGTGTTCGCGCGGCGGGCGAGCTCCTCGGCCGTCTGGAAGGCCACCTCGTCGAGGTGGTCGACGATGTACTGCGCCACGTCCTTCTGCGAGCGCGAGAACTCGTCGAAGCGCGCCTGGATGTAGGCGGAGAGGGTCTGATGGCCGGCAGCCTCGATGGGTGCCGCAGGGGTGGTCGCTGCCGAGCGCTTCATGGGCAGGGCTCCATTCGACGGCCCAGGCGAACGTTCCTGCCCGACGGGCTGTCGTGACACCATCGCGGCGTGTCCGCGACCGAGCGCTCGCTCCTGCTCGCCCCCGGCCCGATCGCCCGCGCCGCCGCGCGCATCGCGCGCGAGCCCGAGCAGCGCTGGATGCTCTGCCAGCCGCTCGAGGTGCGCCGTTCCTACGTGGCCGGGGTCCTCGATCGCCCCGATGTCGAGAACGCGGCGGAGATCTGGCTGCTGGGCCAATCCGACGCGGTCCGCGCGAGCTACGTGCGCGACGTGCTCGAGTGAGCCGTCGATCACACAGGCGGAAGCGATGGGGCGCGCGGCCGTCCCGTCCTCTCGACAACGAACCCCCCGAGAGGACCTCCAACCATGAAGCTCACCCCGATCGTCGCCGCCGCGCTCGTGGCCGGCGCGCTGGCCGCGCCGGCGTCGCAAGCCAGCTACGGGGTCCTGCTGCAGACCTCCGTGGCCGACCACGGCAGCCACAACCGCATCGTCGAGAACGCGATCGAGGGCAAGGGCATCCAGGTCAACCCCGGCCAGGTGGCGGCGACGATCGCGCGCAACACGATCAACGCCACGGCCGGCGACGGCATCGTCGTCTACGAGCCGTCGACCATCCTGCAGGGCAACGCGGCCGCCGTCAGCGCCCCCAACGGCGCCGTCGATCGCGGCGCCTGACAGGTTGTAGGTATCGCGCGGGAAGGCCCGGCGCGCCGGCAACGTCTACCGGATAGACGGCCGGCGCCCCGGCCGGCCCCGATCGCGCGCCGCTCCGCGCGCAAAGGAGGCTCGCATGCCTGCGATCCGTCCTCGATCCCGGCTCGGGATCGTCCTCGCAGCGCTGTCCGCGCTGGCCCTGGCACTCGCCGGGCCGGCGGACGCCCACGGCGGTGGCAAGGGGGCCAACGTCTACAAGAAGCGCAACCTCGTCTCGGACATCGACGGCGTCGCGCGCATCACCGACTCCAACCTCGTCAACCCGTGGGGCCTGGCCTTCGGGCCCGCGACACCCGCGTGGGTGTCCGACAACGGGATGGACGTCTCGACGCTGTACTCCGGCGGCGTGCGCAAGAGCATCCCGGTGACCCTGCCACTCGTGGTCGGCATCCCGGGCGGCGCTCCCACCGGGGTGGTCTTCAACGGCACCCCCGGCTTCAAGGTCGGCGGCGCCCCGGCGCACTTCATCTTCGACTCCGAGGCCGGGACGATCACCGCCTGGAACGCGGGCACGAACGCCGTGACCGAAGCGACGACGCCCGGGTGCCGTCTACAAGGGCCTGGCCATCGCGAGCAAGGGCAGCACGACGATGCTCTACGCCGCGAACTTCCACACGGGCAAGGTCGACGTCTTCAACGACTCGTTCGCGCCCGTCACGGTGCCCGGCGGCTTCGCCGACCCCAACCTGCCGGCCGACTTCGCGCCGTTCAACGTCCAGGAGATCGCCGGGCTCCTGGTCGTCTCCTTCGCCGAGCAGGACCCCAATTCCTCGGACGAGCTCGCACGGCCCGGGCCTCGGCTACGTGGACGTGTTCGACACGCAGGGCCACCTGGTGCGGCGGCTGGTCTCCCAGGGCGCCCTGAACGCGCCGTGGGGCCTGGCAGTCGCCCCGCGGCACTTCGGGCCGTTCAGCGGAGACCTGCTGGTGGGCAACTTCGGCGACGGGGCGATCAACGCCTACGACCCGCGGACCGGCGCCTTCCGCGGCACGCTTCAGAACAAGGACGGCAACCAGATCAAGATCAACGGCCTCTGGGCGCTGCGCTTCGGCAACGGCGTGATCGGCACGCCGCAGTCGCTCCTGTTCACCGCGGGCATCGGCGACGAGGACCACGGCCTCTTCGGCGAGATCGTCGTCCGCGGCAGCGGCGAGTAGTCCGGACGGGCTCACGGCCGCGGGGAGCTGGCGAATCCCCGCGGCCCGGCCCGGTTGCCCCTGAAGACACACGCGTCCGGCACGAGGCCGGACGCGTAGGACGACGCGCCGGTGCGTCGGCGACGTCGTGAGCGAGAGGAAGGGGGCGGGGGTTATGGCGCCAAACCCGATCTCTCGTGTGGTCCGACGGTCCTTACCCGGATTGCGCGGTCACGCGCCTCCATACACCGAAAGGTGGCGCATCGACATCGGTCCAATCGCTTCCGGCGCGCCTGTGCGCCCAGTAGCGTTTGCCGCTGTCCTGGTGCCGGGAACAGTGGTCCGTTTGCGTTTGGCCGCGTGCCGGCAGGGGTAGCTATCCGCGCCGAACGAGGAGTCGGGGGCAACATGAGCAAGACCGCCACCGCGGGCAAGGTCGAGTCAAGGACGAACGGGACCACCGCACGACCTGGCGATGAGGACGAGGTACTCCGCCGCCTGGAGGCGGCGATGCGCGCTGCGGCCGCGGGCGACTTCTCCCATCGCCTCCCGGCGCGACGCAAGGGCGTCGTAGGCGAGCTCGAGGCCGCCTACAACCAGCTCGTCGAGCGCAACGCGCAGCTCACGGCCGAGCTCGTGCGCCTCGGCCGCGTCGTCGGTCGCGAGGGCCGGATGACCGAGCGCGCGAGCGTCGAGGGCGCGCATGGCGGATGGTCCACGGCCCTGGACTCGGTCAACGGGCTCGTCGACGACCTCGTCCGCCCCACCACGGAGGTCGCGCGCGTCATCGTCGCCGTGGCCGAAGGCGACCTGACCCAGAAGATGGCGCTGACCATCGAGGGCCAGCCGCTGAAGGGCGAGTTCGCCCGCATCGGCACCACGGTGAACGCGATGGTCGACCAGCTCGGCTCCTTCGCCGACGAGGTCTCGCGCGTGGCGCGCGAGGTCGGCACCGAGGGCAAGCTCGGCGGCCAGGCCGCGGTCCCCGGCGTCGCCGGCACGTGGAAGGACCTGACCGACAACGTCAACTTCATGGCCTCGAACCTGACGGGCCAGGTGCGCAACATCGCCCAGGTCACCACGGCGGTGGCCAACGGCGACCTCTCCCAGAAGATCACCGTGGACGTCAAGGGCGAGGTCCTCGAGCTCAAGAACACGATCAACACCATGGTCGACCAGCTGCGCTCCTTCGCCGACGAGGTCACCCGCGTGGCCCGCGAGGTGGGCACCGAGGGCCAGCTCGGCGGCCAGGCCGAGGTGCGCGACGTCTCCGGCGTGTGGCGCGACCTGACCGAGAACGTGAACTTCATGGCGTCGAACCTGACGTCGCAGGTGCGCAACATCGCCCAGGTCGCCACCGCGGTGGCCAAGGGCGACCTGACCCAGAAGATCACCGTCGACGCCAAGGGCGAGGTCGCCGCCCTGGCCGACACGATCAACTCGATGACCGACACCCTGGGCGTCTTCGCCGAGCAGGTGACGGGCGTGGCGCGCGAGGTCGGCACCGACGGCAAGCTCGGCGGCCAGGCCGAGGTCCCGGGCGTGGCCGGCACGTGGAAGGACCTCACCGAGTCGGTCAACTCGATGGCGGCCAACCTCACCGACCAGGTGCGCAACATCGCCGCGGTGACCACCGCCGTGGCCCAGGGCGACCTGTCGCAGAAGATCACCGTCGACGCCAAGGGCGAGGTCAACCAGCTCAAGGAGACCATCAACACGATGGTCGACCAGCTCGGCTCGTTCGCCGACGAGGTCACGCGCGTGGCGCGCGAGGTCGGCACCGAGGGGCGCCTGGGCGGTCAGGCCTTCGTGCCGGGCGTCGCCGGCACGTGGAAGGACCTCACCGACAACGTCAACTTCATGGCCAACAACCTGACCGACCAGGTGCGCAACATCGCCCAGGTCACGACGGCCGTGGCCAAGGGCGACCTCTCCCAGAAGATCACCGTGGACGTCAAGGGCGAGGTGCTGGCCCTCAAGAACACCATCAACACGATGGTCGACCAGCTGCGCTCGTTCGCCGACGAGGTCACGCGCGTGGCCCGCGAGGTCGGCACCGAGGGCAAGCTCGGCGGCCAGGCCGAGGTCAAGGAGGTCTCGGGCACCTGGCGCGACCTGACCGAGAACGTCAACCAGATGGCGCGCAACCTGACCGACCAGGTGCGCAACGTCGCCCAGGTGACCACCGCGGTCGCCAACGGCGACCTGTCCAAGAAGATCACCGTCGACGCCCGCGGCGAGATCCTCGAGCTCAAGGACACCATCAACACGATGGTCGACCAGCTGTCGTCCTTCGCGGCCGAGGTGACGCGCGTCGCCCGCGAGGTCGGCACCGAGGGCAAGCTCGGCGGCCAGGCCGAGGTGGCCGGCGTCTCGGGCACCTGGAAGGGCCTGACCGAGAACGTCAACGGCATGGCGGTCAACCTGACCGACCAGGTCCGCGGCATCGCGCAGGTGACGACCGCCGTGGCCAACGGCGACCTGTCCAAGAAGATCACCGTCGAGGCCAAGGGCGAGGTCGCCGCCCTCGCGGACACGATCAACACGATGGTCGATCAGCTGCGCTCCTTCGCGGCCGAGGTGACGCGCGTGGCGCGCGAGGTCGGCACCGAGGGCCAGCTCGGCGGTCAGGCCCGAGTCGAGGGCGTGTCGGGCACGTGGCGCGACCTCACCGACAACGTGAACTTCATGGCCGCGAACCTGACCTCCCAGGTGCGCAACATCGCCCAGGTCGCCACGGCGGTGGCCAACGGCGACCTCGGCCAGAAGATCACCGTCGACGCCCAGGGCGAGATCCTCGAGCTCAAGCAGACCATCAACGTCATGGTCGATCAGCTGTCGTCCTTCGCCGACGAGGTCACGCGCGTGGCGCGCGAGGTCGGCACCGAGGGCAAGCTCGGCGGCCAGGCCCGAGTCGAGGGCGTCGAGGGCACGTGGCGCGACCTGACCGAGAACGTCAACCAGCTGGCCTCCACGCTGACCACCCAGCTGCGCGCGATCGCCGAGGTGTCCACCGCGGTGACGCAGGGCGACCTGACGCGGTCGATCACCGTCGAGGCCGAGGGCGAGGTCGCCGAGCTCAAGGACAACATCAACCAGATGATCGAGAACCTCCGCGAGACCACGAAGGTCAACGCGGAGCAGGACTGGCTGAAGACGAACCTGGCCCGGATCTCCGGCATGCTCCAGGGCCAGCGCGACATCGCCGCCGTGACCCAGCTCATCATGAGCGAGGTCACCCCGGTGGTCAGCGCCCAGCACGGCGCGCTGTTCCTCGTCGAGCACGGCGACTCGCTGGGCGAGGCCGAGCTGCGCGTCGTCGCCTCCTACGGCTACAAGCCCAAGAAGGGCCGCCCCGACCGCTTCGCGCTCGGCGACGGCCTCGTGGGGCAGGCGGCGGTCGAGGGCAAGACGATCCGCCTGACCGACGTCCCGTCCGACTACATCAAGATCTCCTCGGCCCTCGGCGACGCCACGCCGGCGCATCTGGTCGTCATGCCGGTCATGTTCGAGGAGCAGGTCCTGGGCGTCATCGAGCTCGGGGCGCTGCGGCCCTTCAGCGAGGTCAACCAGGCCTTCCTGGACCAGCTCGCGGACACCATCGGCGTGGTCATCAACACGATCCAGGCCAACATGCGCACCGAGCAGCTGCTGACCCAGTCGCAGGCGCTGACCCAGGAGCTCCAGAAGCAGTCGCTCGAGCTGCGCCAGACCAACGACGAGCTGCAGGACAAGACGCTGGTCCTGCAGCAGCAGAACCGCGACATCGAGATCAAGAACGCCGAGATCGAGCTCGCCCGCGCGGGCCTCGAGGAGAAGGCGGCCCAGCTCGCCCTGAGCTCGAAGTACAAGTCGGAGTTCCTGGCCAACATGAGCCACGAGCTGCGCACGCCGCTGAACTCGCTGCTCATCCTCTCGCGCATGCTGGCCGAGAACGGCGACGGCAACCTGCACCCCCAGCAGATCGAGTTCGCCGAGACGATCCACGCGGCCGGCAACGACCTGCTCGCGCTCATCAACGACATCCTCGACCTCTCCAAGGTCGAGGCCGGCAAGATGGAGCTCAACCTCGGGCCGCTGGCCCTCGTCGACCTCTGCGAGGACGTCGAGCGCGCGTTCCGGCCGGTGGCCGAGCAGAACGCGCTCGAGTTCCGCATCGAGCGCGACCACGCGCTGCCCCCCGCCCTCGTCACCGACGAGCAGCGCCTGCAGCAGGTGCTGCGCAACCTGCTCTCCAACGCGTTCAAGTTCACCCAGAGGGGCACGGTGACGCTGCACATCGGCCCCGACGAGGACGGGACGATCGGCTTCTCCGTCATCGACACCGGCCTCGGCATCCCCGAGGACAAGCTGTCGCTCATCTTCGAGCACTTCCAGCAGGCCGACGGCACGACGTCGCGCAAGTTCGGCGGCACCGGCCTCGGCCTCTCGATCTCGCGGGAGATCGCCCGCCTGCTGGGCGGCGAGCTGCGCGTGCAGTCGACGCCCGGAAAGGGCTCGACCTTCACGCTCGCCCTCCCGCTGGGCGCCGCGACGTCCACCGACGCCGCGACGGAGCCGACCGAGCCCGTCACGCTCCCGGCCTCCTCGGCCGAGGAGCAGCAGATCGCCTCGCTGCTGCCCTTCGACGGCGCCGACGACGATCGCACCTCGATCGTCGCCGGGCGACCGCGTGCTGCTCATCATCGCCCACGACGTCGAGCTCGCCGCCGACGCGCTCGCCGCCGCGCGCGCGCGGAGCTTCCGCTGCCTCGTCGCCCGCCGCGCGCCGCTCGGCCTGGCCCTCGCCCGCGAGTACCGCCCCGAAGCGGTGCTCATCTTCTCCGCCGACGGGCGCGGCGAGGTCCTGCTCAGCCAGCTCAAGCAGCACCCCGAGACCCGCCACCGTCCCGTCTTCGTCGCCGGCCCGTCCGGCGGGCGGATGTCGGCCCTGCGCGCCGGCGCCGCCGGGTACCTCGAGGGCGCGCGCGGCGCCGAGGCCGTCACCCACGTGGCCCAGGCGCTCGAGGACTTCAACGCCCGCGCGGTGCGCCGCCTGGCCCTGATCGAGGACGGGTCCGGGCTCGACCCGGCGACGATGACGCTGCTCGGCGCCGGCGAGGACGTCGACGTGGTCAAGATGTCCTTCGACGAGGCGCTCGACACGCTGCGCACCGACGGCGCGGACTGCGTGGTGCTGCCGGTGTCCAACGGCGGCGACGCCGCCTTCACCCTGCTCGAGCAGGCCGCGGCCGACAGCGCCCTGCGCGAGCTGCCGATCGTCGTCTACACCGCCGAGCCGCTCGAGGGCGGCGAGCGCGCGCGCCTGGACCAGCTGACGGCAGCCGTCAACGCCACCACCGTCTCCACCCCCGAGCGGCTGGTCGACGAGACGGCCCTGCACCTGCACCGCATGGAGGCCCGCCTGCCGGCGGCGACCCGCAAGCTGCTCTCGCAGCTGCGCACCGCCGACTCGGTCTTCCACGGCAAGCGGATCCTCATCGTCGACGACGACATCCGCAACGTCTTCGCGCTCACCAGCGCGCTGGAGATGCGCGGCATGAAGGTCGTCTACGCCGAGAACGGCCGCGAGGGCGTGACCAAGCTGCGCGAGACCTCCGACGTCGACCTCGTCCTGCTCGACGTGATGATGCCCGAGATGGACGGCTACGAGACCGCGCGCGCGATCCGCGGCATGTCGCGCTTCGACGCGCTGCCGATCATCTCGCTCACGGCCAAGGCGATGAAGGGCGACCGCGACAAGTGCATCGCCGCGGGCGCCTCCGACTACATCACCAAGCCGGTCGACGTCGACCAGCTGCTCTCCCTCATGCGCGTGTGGCTACATCGTTAGACGACACGCCGAGCGTCCTGCTGGTCGACGACCGGCCGGAGAACCTCCTCGCGCTCGCGGCGGTGCTCGAGCCCCTGCAGGTCCGCCTGCGCACGGCCGGGTCCGGCGAGGAGGCGCTCAAGGCGCTGCTGGAGGAGGACTTCGCCGTCGTCCTGCTCGACGTGCAGATGCCGGGCATGGACGGCTTCGAGACCGCGAAGTTCATCCGCGGGCGCGAGCGCAGCCGCACGACGCCGATCATCTTCCTCACCGCGGTGAGCACCGACATCGCCCAGGTGGCCCGCGGCTACCAGGCGGGCGCCGTCGACTACGTGCTGAAGCCCTTCGAGCCCAACATGCTGCGCTCGAAGGTCAGCGTCTTCTGCGACCTCGAGCGCCAGCGCCGCGCCCGCGCGCGGGCCGACGAGATGCTCCTGCTCGCATGGCGCTCGCTGCCGACGGGCGCCGCGCTCATCGACGCCGACGGGCGCCTGCTGCGCGCCAACCCGGTGCTGCAGAAGCTCACCGAGGGCCGCGCGGTCAACGGCGTGGCCGTGAGCACGCTGGTCCAGCAGGACGATCGGCTGGCGCTCGACGCGCTGCTGACCGCCGCGCTGGCCGGCGCGACGGTGCCACCGGCCGGCGAGCTGCAGCTCGCCGGCGACGAGGACCTCCCGGTCTCGATCCTCGCCTGGGGCGTGCGCGAGCACGACGGCGAGATCCTCTCGGTCCTCATCCAGGTCGACGACCTGCGCGAGCGCCGCCGCGCCGAGGCCGCGCGCGAGCGCCTCGCCGAGGAGCGCGCCGGCCGCGCCCGGGCGGAGGCCGCCTACGAGCGCGAGCGCACGATCGCCTCCACCCTGCAGCGCGACCTCCTCCCCCGCCGCCTGCCCGAGGCGCCCGGCATCGCCCTGGCCGCGCACTTCTCGGCCGGCGGCGAGGGCACCGCCGTGGGCGGCGACTGGTTCGATGCCTTCACCCTGCCCGGCGGGCGCCTGGGCCTCGTCATCGGCGACGTCGCGGGCCGCGGCGTGGCCGCCGCCGCGCGCATGGGCCAGCTGCGCAGCGTCGCCCGCGCCTACGCGGTCGAGGGCCATCCGCCGGTCGACGTCGTGGCGCGGCTGAACCTGTACCACCAGGCGCTGCGCGCCGACGACATGACGACGCTGATCTACGCGGTCATCGAGCCCGACCGCGGGCGCCTGCGGCTCGTCAACGCGGGCCATCCGCCGCCGGCGCTGGTCGTCCCGGGCTCATCGGCGCGCCTGCTCGAGGGCGCCTGCCCGGCGCTCGGCATCGCCGAGATCTGCCGCGCGCCGGAGATCGTCGTCGACTTCCCGCCGGGCGCGACCCTCGCGCTCTTCACCGACGGCCTCATCGAGCGCCGCCACGAGGGCATCGACGCCGGCCTGGCGCGGCTGCTGGGCGCGCTGGGCGGCGCACCGGGCGACGTCGACGCCGTGCGCGACGACGTCATCGAGGCGTGCCTCGGCCCCGAGCGCGTCGACGACGACGTCACCGCGCTGTTCGTCCGCGCCGAGGCCGCCCTGGGCGAGACCGTCCGCCTGACGCTCACCCCCGAGCCCGACGCGCTGGCGGCCCTGCGGCGCATGCTGCGCCGCTGGCTCATCGAGATGGGCGCCGCCCCCGACGAGATGGCCGGCATCGTCATGGCCGCCAACGAGGCCTGGCAGAACGCCATCGAGCACGGCCACGACTTCCAGCCCGTGCCCGTCAACGTGCGCTTCGAGCGCGAGGACGACGACGTCGTGGTCACCGTCCGCGACGCGGGCGGCCGCGGCCAGCCGGCGGGCGACCCGGACCGCGGCCGCGGCATCGAGCTCATGCGCGGCCTGATGGACGACACCCGCCTCGACCTCGGCTCGCACCGCGGCGGCGTGGCCGTCCTGCGCCGGCGCATCGGCGTGCTGGCGCCGGCGGAGCCGTCGACGCAGCGCGGCGGCGCCGCCGCGTAGCGGCGCCTAGGGCGTCGCCGTCTGCACGCGGTAGGAGGTGTTGGTGCTCCCGAGCTTGCGCGTCCAGGCCAGCAGCGAGCCGTTGCGCGCGAGCGCGGCCGCGATGTCGGCGTTCGTGCGCTCGGCCACCAGCGCCGCGCCGCGGGCACGGCCGTTCTCGTCGAAGGTGACGGTGTAGGTGCGCGCCGAGCGGCTCGGGCGGTAGTAGACGCGCACGGCCGTGCCGGGCAGCGCCTGGAGGACGGGGATGCCCGCGACGTTGCCGAGGTTGTGGTCGCTGGTCGTGAAGGTCGTCGTCGGCGCGACGCCGTCGGGGCCGAAGCGCGCGACGCGCATGGTGTGCGGCGACACGCTCGCGGCCGTGGTCTCGGTCCACGCGACGAAGACGATCTCGGCGCGCGCGATGACGGCAGGCGCGCCCGCGAACGGCGCCTGAGAGATCGTCTGCACCGGGCCGGGCGCGGCCGCTCCCGGCGCCCAGTCGAAGACGTCCACGCGCCGGCCCGCGCTGCGCCCGCCGTCGTGGTCGGGGATCGTGCTGCGCGGCGAAGACGACGCGGCCGGTGGGCGTCGCCGCCATGGCGACGCCGTCGACGAACGGGGTGCGCCCGTCGGGCGCTGGCGGCAGGGCGACGGCCTGAGCGGCCCCGAAGGGGCCGGCGCCGTCGCGTCGCTGCGACCTGCAGCTGCGCCCTCCTACGTCCAGGCGACGACCGCGCGACCGCAGGGCCCGGCCGCGACGGAGGACTCCAGGTCGACGTCGGTCGCGAGCGTCGTGGCGGCCCGAAGGCCTGCGCCCGGGGAGCGCGCCGCGCGACCACGAGCCCGCTGCGGCTCCAGCCCGCCAGCACCGCGCCGCCGTCGCCGGCGACGTCCAGGCTCTCCAGGCTGGTGCTCTGCGTGCCGGTGGTGAGCTGCTGGGTGCCGCCGCGCGCGGACCACACGAAGAGCTGGCGCGGGCCGCCCGAGTGGGTGATGTTGTCCCAGGCGACGACCGGCGCGCCGTGGTCGTCGTGGTCGATCCGGACGTCGCCGAAGGTGTGCTGGGCGACGGCGATCCTCTGCGGCGCCTTGCCGCCGACGCGCAGCTCGAGCGTGCTCGTCCCGTGGCTGACGCGCTCGTCGAGGATCAGCGGCACGCGATCGGGCCGCGCGTCGACGCCGCGCAGGAACGACTCGGAGGTGGTGATCGTGGTGACGCGCCACGCGGCGTGCGCGGGCGCGGCGGCCGCGCCCAGCGCCACCAGGGCGGCGCCGAGCGCGGCGAGTCGAGACTTGGTCATGTCCCTGGAACGTAGCCGCCGCCACCGGAGGTAACGGCGGCCCAACGTCGCCCAACAGATCTCCGGCTACGGGATCCGGTTCGCGCCCTTCGTGAGGATCCTCACCGTCCCCGAGCTCTCGGGCGTCGCGCCGCCCGGCGCGTAGTCGAAGACGACGCCCGTCCGGAAGTTCATGACGAACGCGTCGATGATGTCGAAGGCGGGGTTCATCCACACCACGTAGAGCGTCTTGTGCGCGACGGGCAGCGCCACGTACTTCGCGGGGTCGAAGGTCTGACCCACGAACGGCCCTGCGGTCGGCACGCCCTGCACGCTGTCGCCCGTGTAGGTCTGCTGGAACGTGTTGCCCGTGTTGCGCCCGAGCGTGTACTTCGTCTCCAGCACATAGCCCGGAGAGGTCGAAGCGCGTCACCGACGGCGGGAATCCCGGCTTGCCGTTGCCGTGGTGGCGGTGATGCTTGCCCGGCTGCTTGGGGCCGTGGTGCTTGCCGTTCGCGTAGACCACCGCCGCGCTCAGTCCGAGCGCCGCCACCGTGACGAGCACGACCGCGAGCATCCGCTTGCGCAAACCAGACATGTTGCTTCCTCCTCGAGAGAGATCGACCCGGACCGTCAGCCAGACGGCGCGACCCTAAGAGCGCGGGCACCTCGCGGTCAACCGCGCTCGCGGCCCGCGCGCGCATCGCGCGACCGTGCGATCTTGCGAGACTGCGCCGACTTCCGAGACCGACGAACTCGCGCACCACGCCGGGCCCGTAGCTCAATGGTCAGAGCAGCGGACTCATAATCCGTCAGATCCTGGTTCGAGTCCAGGCGGGCCCATGCGGTAGGTAAGCCAAATCTCGCTGCCATCCCATGCGTCTGGGACACTCGTGTTCCACGTTCGTGTTCCCCAGCGGTCGGGAGTCGTGTCGGATGGCCACCGAAATAGCGCAAGAGACGCGCCCATCGGGACACCTGCAGGTCAAGGGCGACCGAGGGCGCCGCACCTGGTACGCGCTCTGGCGTGACGCCAACGGTCGCCACCAGAAGCGCCTCGGCCTCGCCCACGTGAAGGACTCCGGCCGGCGCACACCGCGCGGCGCCATCGTCTGGCGGGCGGCCGACGGGCCGAAGCCCGACGCGAGCTACCTCTCCCCCGCTGAGGCAGACGACGAGCTCAACAAGCTCCTAGCCAGCTCGCCACGCGAGCCCACTGACCCGCGCCACAAGCGCGACCAGGACCGCGCGTTCGGCGAGGCGTGCGAGGCATGGCTTGACCACGTCGAGCACGAGAAGGCGCTGCGCCCGTCGACCGTGCGCGACTACCGCAACGCCGTGGGCTGCTACCTGCTGCCGGAGTTCGGCGCGACCACCCTGCTGCGGACGATCGACACACGCCGCATCGACGCCTACCGCGAGCGGCTGCTCACCGAGGGCGAGCTCTCCCGCCGCACGATCCAGAAGATCCTCGTCCAGCTGTACTCGATCCTCAAGCGCGCCAAGCGCAAGGGCTGGATCGACGCCAACCCCGCCGAGGACGCCGAGCGTGTCACCGTCCAGCGCACCGGCGACTTCAAGGTCCTGACTCCCGACGAGGTCCACGCCGTCGCGCGCGCCGACGGCTCCGAGCTCTACGGCGCGATCTACGTGACCGCCGCCTTCACGGGCCTGCGCATGGGCGAGCTGCGCGCCCTTCGCTGGCTCGATGTGGACTTTGCCAACCGCATCGTGCACGTGCGGCGCAACCACGTCCGCGATGCCCACGGCGCCCCAAAGTCCCAGCGCGTGCGCAGCGTGCCCATGACGGACCAGGTCGCCGTCGTCCTGGACGGCCTCAGCCGTCGCGACCACAGCACGGGACTCGAGGAGCTCGTCTTCACCCTCGGGTTCAACGAGCCGTTCCATCAGGACACCGTCCGCAAGCGCTTCTACGTGGCGCTCAAGCGCGCCGGCCTCGGTGCACTCCGCGAGAAGGGCGACGACACTCAGCCTGACGACCGCATCGTCTTCCACGACCTGCGCCACACCTTCGGCACCCTGGCCGTCCAAGCCTTTCCACTCTCAGACGTGATGGCCATGATGGGGCACGCCGAGATCTCCACCACGATGATCTACGTGCACCACGTCCCCCAGCACGACGCCGCGGCACGCCTAAGCGCACTGCTTCAACGCGAGGCGGCGCCTGTCACGGTGTCCTAGCTTCGAGTCTGTCGCTTCTCGCCCCCGACGGTTGCGCATGCACTAGCCGCGGGTCGGTCGGACGAGCCGCGGTGAGGCCCGTGGCCCCTTCGACTCAGCCTTCCCTGCTGGCCTGGAAGGCCTGCTCACAAATGGCAGCCCAGGCGCTCGCCGCAGCGCTCGTCGCTCGCTCGAGCTGCTCCATCTCGAGGTCCAGTTGCTCGTAGCGTGTGATGAGCGACGACATGTCACAAGCGCGACCGAGGGACTCGGCCAGGCGCCCGAATCGCGGTGGGTCCCACCAGCGGACGGGCGGCGTGTAGGTCCTTTGGAGCTCGTGGGCCCGGGCGATGTAGGCCTCGTGGGCCTCTCGGGCCCGGGCCTCGTGGTCCTCCCGCGTCGCGTTGTCGGCGGCTGTTCGGCGGCGGCGTCGAGCTCGAAGCGCAAGGTGTCAAGCCGCTGCCACTCGGGATCGCTCCCGTGGGACTCCCAGAACTGCGACCACGTGAACGCGAACTCGAGGCGGTCGTCGGGCATGTCGTCGTCTTGGAGCGCGACCACAGTCGGGGCGCAGCTGTCCGCGCGCTCGGCGATGTCGGCTGCGAGGTACGCGCGCAGGTCCGCGAGGGACACCTCGAAGTCGCCGAGGAGGTAGTCGACGATCTGGCCGGCGCCGTCGCGGAAGTCGTACATCGAGGTGCTCGTGAACTCGTCGCGCGTCGTGCCGGCGTAGCCCAGGCGTCGGAGCTGGTCAAGCTGATCCGCGGCGACGCTGTGCGCGACGCCCACGCGATAGCTGAGGACGAAGGCACTTCCCACCGCCTCGGCGTACAAAACAACAAGCGGCCTCAGGACCGGGGGGTTGTGACGGTCCTCGTGATAACGCCGTTGCGGTAATTGTGAGCGACGCGGAAGGTCGCGGCGTCCGACGCCGAGAGGATGGGGTCAACATGCCGGCCGAATGGGGCGTCGGCGCGGGACTGGGCCAGCTTGAGTATCCGGGCGAAGCTCTTGCGGATCCGCTCCCGCTCGTTGTTGGCGTATTTGCGGCGGCGGTACCACCACGAGCCCTCCGTCCTGTCGAAGGCCCGCTCGGCGTGGCGGTGGAGGAGGACGTCGGCGAGGTTGTCGACCGCGACAAGGGCCAGGCGCCCCTTCGCAAGCGTCCCCGCCGCGACGAGCTCCATTGCGATCTCTAGCTGCTCGCCGAAGACGATCACGGGCTCGATCGCGTCGTAAGGTCGGATGGTGATCGGGGTCGGATCAGATGCGTGGTCGGCCACGTGTTTACGGTACGCCGTCGGACGGCGGCGCATGAGGCGCCACAATCGTCGTGGCGCGCATGGCGCGGCAGTGAGGATCCGCCAACGATGCAGAGACATCGCCGTGGATGTCCTCGACCGAGTGAAGACGCTACGCCGCCCGCTCGCGCAGCCACTCCTCGAGCATCTCGCGCGTGAAGCGGATGTGCCGGCCGATGCGCAGGCAGGGCAGTCGGTTGGTGCGCACGGCCTCGTAGATCCAGCTGGTGCGGACGGCGAGCAGCTCGGCGGCCTGCTCGGGCTTGAGCAGCGGGCTGTCGAGACGTAACGCCCGCGGCTCGACGCCCTGGTGGTTGGCGGCGGTCATCGTGCGTCCTCCGGGTGCAGCATCCGCGTGATCCTGGGTTGGGTACGGCCGGGGCACGCGACCAAGGCCCAGCCGGTTCGGAGTTGCTTGATCTCGTCGGGGTGCACGGCGAACTCGCGCCCGCGGGTACGCGTGCCGGTGTCGCCGTTAGAGCCTTGGCCGTTGAGGCGGTGGTCGGTGCGTTGGGTGTGCACCCAGGTGCCGCGGGTGCCGGCGATGGCGGCGATCTGCTCGGCGGAGTCGGGGATGACCTGGCGGTGAGCGATCAGGGTCGTGACGTTGCCGAGGACCTGGTCCTTGAGGTTGGGGTGCTCGGGGAGGGTGAGGTCGGCGAGCTCCTGGGTGCCCAGCAGCAGACTCATCCCCGCCGAGCGGCCGCGGCCGAACAAGCGGGCGATGCCGTCCGGGGCGACAGCTGAGAACTCGTCGACCAGGATCAGGGTGGGCAGCGGCTGGTCTTGGCGGTGGGCGGCGACGGTCAGCAGGTCCTGGACGATCGCCGCGGCGATCATCGCGGACAGCAGCGGACGGCGGTCGGCATCCAGGCGGAAGTAGACGACCTCGCGCGCCTGGATAGATCGCAGCAGGTCGATCCCGGACCCGCCCGCGTCGTGGGGTTGCAGCCAAGTCGCGACGTCGGATTCGGCGAGGATCGCGAGGCGGTCGCGCGTACCGGCCAGTCCTCGTTGCTGCTCGGGTGAGAGGTCGTCGAGGTAGTCGTGCAGCTCCTGGGCCTGGTGCTCGTCGTCGAGGCGGCGGCCGATCGCTTCCAGGCGCCGGGGGCTCATCGCCTCGGTGAGGCTTGCGAGGTGACGGGCTGGCCGGCGGCGCGCAGGGTGCGGGTGGCGTGGCCGAGGTAGCGCTGCGCCTGGCTGAGGTAGTGCGGCTCGGTGTAGGTCTCCCCGGCCAGCGCCTTGTCGGCCAGCTCGCTGTCGGAGCCGTGGGCGAAGGGGTTGTAGGCGTCCGGGCCCTCCGGCGTCCACTCCCGAAACGCCCTGCGCGTGCGGCGCGCAGCGCGGTGCAGCTCGTCGCGCAGCATGCCGTCGCCCTTGGGGTCCACGACGACCGCGCCATGACCTATCCGGATGAGGCGCCCGGCGATCCACGCCTGCGTCACGGTCTTGCCCGAGCCGGTGGCGCCGAGCACGAGGGTGTGCCGGCCGCCGGGGCCGCCGGCGGGGATGTGGACGGCGCGGCCGCGGTGATCGCGGCCGACCACCAGCCCGCGCTTGGTGATCACGCGTCCGCCGTGGATGCGCCTGCGATCGCGGCCGGCGCGCAGCGCGCTGATCGGTGTTCTGCGCCTGCGGGCGTGGGTGGCGATGTCGCCGCCGGCGCGCAGGTCCTCGGCGTGCCACTTCGCGCCGGTCACCGTGACCAGGCCGGTCGCGAACGCCACCCCGAAGGCGACGAAGCGATCGGCCATCCACAGCGGCGCAGCGGCGAGTACGGTGGGCGCCGTCCAGCTCCAGTGAAGACCGCAGACGCGCATGACCAACAGGACGACCAGGCACACCACCGCGCCGATCGCGATCACGACAGCGAGATGCACCAGCACCCCGGCGGCGTGCTCAAGCGACGGCCCTTGCGGATCCTCTGACATCAGCTTCTCCCTTCAGGGTCTCGTCCAACGAATAGATCTCGATCACGTCATGGGCGTGGACGCGCTCAACGGCACGCGCGACCGCCCGCGCCGCGGCCGGCGAGGCGTAGTAGCGCACCGAGTCGACGAGCCGGCAGCGCGCCCACGCCCGACAGATCGCCTCCAACCGACGCGCCCACTTCGCAGTGAGCTCGACCTCGATCGCCACCGGCAGCCGGCCATCGTCGTGGCGGGCCATGAGGACCAGGTCGGCGCGCCGCAACCGCGGACGGCCGTCCGGCAGACCGGCCCAGTTCCGCGCTCGCGACCGGACCGCCGGTCTCGAGCTCGGCCGCGCGGACCTCCCGCTCACTCCACACCTCATACGACGACTCCGTGCGCTCGAGAACAACGGCTAGCCGCGCGGACAACGCGAAGTGCCGCGCCGACGCCACGCCCACCCGGCACGGCTCCAGGCGCGCCAGACGTGCCCACTGCAGCCCGTCACGGGTCGCGACATACAGCGCGGGCTGCCCGTACAGCAACCGCACCGTCGCCAACACCCCCTGGTCGACGAGCGCCGCCAGGCGCCGGTAGGTGGCCGTGCGGCCCATCCCGAACCGCGCCATCACATCGACGGCGCTCGCGGCGCCCAGCCGCCCAACCCACGCCACGATCGCTCTGTCGCGATCGGTCAGCATCGGTGGCGGACACGATTGGGCCTTGACATCGCTTCGAAGCCAACCAGGAGGATGAGAGGTCCCAGCGTGAGTTCCCCGCCGTCCGCTGCCCACCGCTACGACTCTGCCCAGCAACTGCGTCAGAGCACCGCCGCAGCGGTGTTGCGCGAGCGGCTGGTCGCGGCGGGGGCCGCGATTGGCGAGGAGGGACCCTGCGATCCTGGGACACTCGGTCGGACCGCCCCTTGGCTCCCGAACCCAACAGCCACGATGAGCCCGCCGCGCAGCGCCCAGAGCGCGAGGGCCTCCCGATCACGTGTCGGCTTGGCCTTCACGACTGGCCCAGGACGTTCCTGCGCGGGGCCGGCGGTGTGCGCTGTCTGCGCTGCGGCAAGCGCAAAGGCCGTCGGCACCGACTGCCTCCCTGACACCAGTGGCGGTGAGATTGGGTGGTGATGCGCCTGTGGGAAACCACCCTGCAGCAACACATCCCGCCCACCGCCCTCTCCAGAGTCTCGGCCTACGACTGGTTCGGCTCGCTCGCCATCCAACCCATCGGCGTCGCCCTCGTCGGGCCGATCGCCGCCGCCATCGGCATCACCACCACCCTCTACCTCGCCGCCGGCCTCGAAGTCCTCGCACTGACCGCGCTAGTACTCATGCACGACATCTGCACCATCGGCCCCCCGGGCCCGGTCTAGCGCTCCCTGGGCCAATGAACGGGCAGTCGCTCGATGGTCACGGGAAGCCCACAGAGTCGCGGATAGCTGTCCAGTGCGACCGGGCTGGCGTGGGGCGCCGGCCGCGCGTCGAAGCGGGCGTTGCGCCCAGACCGCTGAAGTCGCCCGCGGGCGGCAGCACGCAGATCCGCGGCGCGTGTCTGGGCGAGCATGGCGGCCAGCTGAGGGTGGGCGTACATGGTGCCTCCCGGGGTCTTCCTGGGTGACGATCTCGTGGCCACCGGGGCGCCGCTTGTCGCAGGCCCCGGCGCCACGCGGGCCCCTGGGCGGCCTCAGTGCGAGCGCCCAATTCGGCCGCGGCTCAGCGAGCGGGTGCGCACGAGCGTGTAGCCCGCACTGCCGAGCGCGATGAGGAGAGCGGACGCTGCGAGAGCGACCGGCAGCTCCTCGTGGACGTTACGGGTGACGATGCGCTCGGGACGGGCGACCGCGGGGTCCTGCGGGGCGCGGCTCGCGTCGGGCGTGTCGCCAGGAGTGTCGCCGACCGTTGTCGGTGAGGCGGTGGCATGGAGCCAGTCCGTGCCGAAGGCAGCGGCCAGCTCTTCGGGCGACAGGGCGGCCATTGCCTCGCTGTACGCGCTGTACTTTCGGTCGGTAGCGGTCGCTCCAGTCGCTTCCTCATGTGCCCACGCCCCGGTGTCGTGCGCGGGCTGGGCCACCGCGACGGCGGGGGCCAGGAAAGCGATCGCGGCCAGCCCGAGGGCCAGCGTGCGCAGGCGGCGGATGATGCGGCGATGGTGCTTCATGGGTGACCTCCTGGGTGCTAGGTGAGTTGACGCTTAGGAGGCTGGACCGGGCCGGTAAGTCGGCGGTCGAGCCGCGGTAAGTCCGCCCGTGTGCGAGCGCGCGACCAGGAGTACGGTTGCCCCACAGCATTCGCCCGTGGGGGCACATGGAGATCAACGTCCTCGGACCCGTGGAGGTCAGCGCCGGCGGAAGGCCGGTGGCGATCGGCGCGGGCAAGCCGCGCGCGCTGCTGGCGCTGCTGGCATTGCACGAGGGCTCGACCGTTTCGACCGACCGCCTCGTCGCGGGCCTGTGGGGCGAACAGCCTCCAGCGACGGCGGCCAAGATGGTCCAGCTGGCCGTCTCGCAGCTGCGCAAGGCGCTGGCGGACGGCGAAGATGGTGCCGAGATCGTCACGCGCGGGCGCGGTTACGAGCTGCGTCTGGGCAACGGTGAGCTGGACGCGCGGCGTGTCGAGGCGTTGATGGCCGCCGGAAGGCCGCGCGAAGCGCTGGCGCTGTGGCGCGGCGAGCCGCTCGCGGACGTCGCCGACGAGCCGTTCGCGGTCGGCGAGATCCGGCGCCTTGAGGAGCTGCACCTGGCGGCGGTCGAGCTGGCGATCGACCAGGACCTAGCCCTCGGCCGGCACCGCGAGGTCGTCGGTGAGCTCGATACGCTGGCAGCGGAGGAGCCGCTGCGCGAGCGGCTGCACGCGCAGCGGATGCTCGCGCTGTACCGCTCGGGACGCCAGGCGGAGGCTCTCGAGGTCTATCGCGTGGCTCGACGTGCCCTGGTGGAGGCGATCGGGGTCGAGCCAGGGCCCGAGCTGCGCCGCCTGCACGAGGCGATCCTGCGCCAGGACCCCGAGCTTCACCCGCCCGACGCCGTGGCCGCCGAGCTACCACCGGAGCTGTACGTCGGCCCGCCGCTGGTAGGGCGCGAGGTGGAGCTCGATGCGCTGCGCGAGCACTGGCGCCGGGCACACGGCGGCATGGGGCAACTCGTCCTCGTGACGGGCGCGCGCGGCATGGGGAAGACGCGCCTGGCCGCTGAGCTCGGTGTCGAGGTGCAGCGCGATGGAGCGGTTGTCGTCTACAGCTCGGGCGCCGGTGCGCCTGCGGCCGCACGCGACATGCTCGACGGTGCGCGCGCGGCCAGGCGGCCCACCCTGCTGGTCCTCGACGACGTCGACCGTGCGGGCGACGAGGTCGGGGGCGCGCTCGCCGAGCTGGCCGATGGGCTCGCGGCGCTGCCAGTGCTCCTCGTCGCCACGGCCGAGGAAGCAGCCCTCGCTGCAGCCGTACGAGCGGACGCGACCCTCGCGCTCGGTCCGCTCGATGCCGCTGCCGTTGCGGCCATCGCGGTGGAATACGCGGCCACGCGTGAGGGCGTCGAGCTACCGGTCGCGAGCCTGGTCGCCGCGAGCGGTGGTGTGCCGCAGCGGATCCACCGCGTCGCGGGGGAGTGGGCGCGGAACGAGGCGGCCCGGCGCGTGGACGCCGCCGCCGGCCGCGCGGCGGCCGAGCGCGCCGTACTGCGGGCGGCGGAGGATGAGCTGGTGGGAGACGTCGTCGAGTTGGAGCTGGCGCGCGAGCGCGCGGAGCCGGCGCAGGGCGCCGCGGACGGTGTCGTGGTGTGCCCGTTCAAGGGCCTGGCGTCGTTCGACGTCGAGGATGCCCGGTTCTTCTTTGGCCGGGAGCGGCTCGTCGCCGAGATGGTCGCGCGCCTGGCCGGCGCCCCGCTGATGGGGATCGTGGGACCGTCGGGCAGCGGCAAGTCGTCGGCGCTGCGCGCCGGGCTGCTGCCCGCACTCGGCGCAGGTGTGCTGCCCGGCAGCGCGGACTGGTCGCTCGCATTGCTGCGCCCCGGCGAGCACCCGGCGCGCGCGCTCGACGACGCCACCGCTGCCACATCGCCGCGCGGCCGCCTCGTGCTTGCGGTCGACCAGTTCGAGGAGGTCTTTACGGCCTGCCGAGACGAGTCCGAGCGCGCCGCGTTCGTCGACGCGCTCGTCGCCTCGGCCCGAGACCCGCGCCGCCGCGCGCTTGTGCTCATCGCCGTGCGCGCGGATTTCTACGGGCGCTGCGCAAGCTACCCCGAGCTCTGGCACCTCTTGGGCGCCAACCAGGTCACGGTCGGGCCGATGCGCCGCGACGAGCTGCGCCGCGCGATCGCGCTGCCGGCGCACCGTGCGGGCCTGGAGATCGAGCCCGACCTGACCGACGCGCTGATCGCCGACGTCGAGGGTGAGCCCGGCGCGTTGCCGCTGCTGTCGACCTCGCTTCTCGAGCTCTGGCAGTACCGCGACGGGCACCGCCTGCGTATGGCCGCCTACGAGCATGCCGGCGGTATGCAGGGCGCGGTGGCGCGGCTGGCCGAGAGGGCCTACGAGCGGCTGGACGCCGGCCAGCAGCGCCTCGCGCGCGCGATCCTTCTGCGGCTCGCGGGCGAGGGCGAAGGCAGCGCGGCAGTGCGCGTTCGGGTCGCGCGCGAGGAGTTCGGCCCCACGGCCGGCCCAGTTCTCGACGAACTCGCTGACAGCCGGCTGCTCACGCTGAGCGAGGGTGAGGTCGAAGTGGCGCACGAAGCGCTGCTGCGAGAGTGGCCGCGACTGCGTCGCTGGCTGGAGGACGACGCGGAGGGCCGGCGGTTGCACCGCCATCTCCGCGCCATCGCCGGCGAATGGGATGTGCGCGGGCGCGACCAGGCCGAGCTCTATCGCGGCGCGCGCCTGGCATCCGCACAGGACTGGGCCACCGATCACGATTCGGAGCTCAATCCGATCGAGCACGCCTTCCTCCACGACAGCCGCCGCGCGAGCGAGCGGGCTCATCGCCGCCTGCGGATCGTGCTCGCAGGCGTGGCCGGTCTTCTCGTTCTCGCGGTCCTCGCCGCCGTCGTCGCGCTGAACGAGCGCGGGAACGCCCGCAACGAGGCGGTCGCCGCCGAGGCACAGCGCCTCGGGGCGCAGGCGCTCAGCGAGGACGACCTGGACCGATCGCTGCTGCTCGCTCGCCAGGGCGTTGCCCTGGACGACTCGCTCCAGACGCGCGGCAACCTGCTCGCCGCATTGCTCAAGAGTCCCGCGGCGATCGGCGTGCTGCGCGGCGACGGCGACCGGCTGCTCAGCCTCGATCTCAGCCCGGACGAGCACACGCTGGCCTTCATCGACAACGATGGAACGGTGAACTTCGTCGACGCGCCCACGCGGCGCCCGGCGGGGCGGCCGGTTCCCGTCGGCGGCCACGCCGGCGTCATCGGCGACACGTTCACCAGAGTTGACGAGGTGCGCTACAGCGACGACGGTTCACGGCTCGCCGTCGGCCTCGCCAAGCCGGTCGTCCTGGATGCTCGCACCCACCGCGTGCTCGCCCGGCTGCGGATCGGTGACGACCCGAAGAGCCTCTTCACGTACGCCATGCGCTTCTCGCCCGACGGACGCACGCTGTACGGCGTCGTCGCGCGCGCACAGGACGGCGGGACGGCCATCGAGCGTTTCGACCCGCGGACCGGTCGCCGGCTCGGCCCTGGGCTGCGCATCAGCGAGCAGCAAGGCGCCGTCGCGCTGATGGTCACTCGCGACGGTCGGCGCCTCGTCACGACCTCTGAAGCGGGACCCACGGTGATCCGCGACGCACGGACGTTGCGGGCGCTGCGCCGGCCTCTGGGCGTCGGCGCGCAGGCAGCCGCCCTGAGCAGCGACGATCGCACGATGCTCGTCGGTGGTCGCGACGGCTCCGTGCGCTTCGTTGATCTACGCACCGGTCACAGCACGATCGCCTCTGGCCACCACGACGGCCCCGTCGCGCACGCGACCTTCAGCGCCGACGGCGCCTTCGCGATCACCGCCGGCGACGACGGCCGCGTGATCGTCTGGGACGTCAGGCACGCGGCGACGGGCGAGACCATGCAGGGCCACGCCGGGCAGGTGACCGGGCTCGCCCTCAGCCGCGACAGCTCGACGCTCTACACCACGTCGCTGGACGGCAAGGTGCTGATCTGGGATCTCGTCGGCTCGCGCCGCCTCGGCCGCCGGTTCAGCGTCGCAAAGGACAGGGTAGGCCTGCTGCTGGGGTACGCGCTGAGCCACGACGGTCGGACGCTCGCCGTCGGCCATGACAACGGCACCGTAACCCTGACCGACGCACGCACGCTCGCGCGCTCGAAGCCGTTCCGCGTGGTCGAGCAAGGCCAGGTCCGCGGCCTGGCCTTCGCTCCCGACGACCGACTGCTTGCGGTGGCCGGCGACCACGGGTTCCTCGCCCTGGTCGACGCGCGCCGCGGTGGGGTCGTGACGCGCCTGGGCCGCCACTGCGGGAAGCCCTGCACGCGTACGAGCTCGGTCTGGCCGAACGTGACCCCCAGCTTGAGCGCAGACGGACGGCGCATGGCGTCGGCGCGCGACGGCTACACCGTCCGCCTTTGGGACTTGCCGTCGGGCCAGCAGGTCGGGCGGCCACTCCGCTTCCCGACGGTCGGCGCCGTCTCGCTCAGTCCCGACGGACGCACGCTGGCCGTCACCGTGCCGGAAGGGACCCGCAACCCGGGTGTGGAGATCTTCGATGTGCCCACGCTCCGACACCGCGCGTCGCTTTCGGAGGATGAAACGGTTTGGGACGTTGCGCAGTTCACGCCTGACGGACGCTTCCTCGTCGGGGGCAGCAACAAGGGCTGGGTGCGGCTGTGGTCCACCACGACGTGGAGCCCAGCGAGCCGCGTGCTCGCCGGACACGCCGGAGCCGTGATCGCGCAATCCATGAGCACCGACGGCCGCACGCTCGCAACGGGCAGTGCGGACGGCACGATCCGCTTATGGGACCTGCACACCCAGCAGTCGCTCGGTGCACCGCTGCCAGGCCTCCCGGGCCGCGGCGTCGCCCCGCTGTTCACGCCGGACGGCTCCCACCTGTTCGCCGTCTACGACGCTGGGCGCGCGTACCGCTGGGACGTGCGCCCGTCGTCTTGGGAGCGGCACGCGTGCGACGTGGCCGGCCGGCCGCTGACCCGAGCCGAGTGGAAGGACGCCCTGCCAGAGCACAACTACGCGCCGGCCTGCAATGGCTGAGGCCCTCGCGCAGGGTCCCGCATGACGAACGGGCGTGGCGCGGGAGTGAGCTGATATCGATCGCCGGCCAGTTTCGGCGCTCCACGCGTGTCCGTGCCCCCGGCGCCGGGTCGCCTACCTCCCGATGGCGCTCACGGCTATCAGGGTGACTCTCAAATCGCGCCGACGCATGACGTATCGCCACCGCAGCTGCGAGCCGCCGCTCGCCAGCAGCCGGCAGCGCCCCCAAATGCACCGCCGGCCACACCCCACTACACCACGTCACGCCACCGCCGCCCGACCGCCCCCGTTCTTTTGTGATTCCTGACCACCACTTCTGACCCATCACCCCCACCCCGAACCCATTGCAGTTTCCGTCCACCACCCACTCGCTTCCTGTTTGGGCCCCGACCCCGCTCACGAACCCCCATGGTGAGGGGGCGGGGTCGGGGCCCAAACAGGCCACCAAGCCCTGTATCCATCGGACAACAGCAGCCGCTGACCCCGGATCGGCGATCCGGGGTCCAGTCCGGGGGAAAATCCACACCCGAATCGCCCGGACTCTGCGCTTCCCGAGCTCGTCCGAGGCGCAAAGTGAGTGGCTCGTCGCCTGTGGACCATCGGACTACTGCTCTCGGACGAGAAGGAGCGTCGCGAACTGGACGCCTGCTGCTCGTCCCTTACGAGCATGCGCAGCGCCGCGGCTGAGACGACCGCATCCACGTCAGGTGCATACGTGCCGGTCGACTTTCTCCGAAGACGATCAGGTCATCCTCTGCGAGCAAGCCAGCATGAGCGGTCCGTTCGTCGCGCTCATGTACTTCTGGCCGGCGGTATCACCGACCCGTCGTCAGCCACATCTGTGGGACGGATCGAAATTGCCGCCGATCCCGCAACCGCGCGACGGCGGCGCCACTCCGGAGCGAGGGTCAAGAAGAGGTTGATTGTTCGCGCGAGTCAGTCGCCACCGTATTCGAAGGCGCCGTCGTCCAGCGGAGGTTGTGACGCGATGGCCGAGGATGTCGATCCTGTTTGCGCTGGCGGGGCTGCCGTGGTCAACAACTGGGCTGGTTGCGTCCAGGATCCGGAAGTCGTTGTCGCGGTTCGTATCTCGCGTGCCGTGAGGGTCATAGAACCGCGGATCGGCGTTCAGGCCGGTCGGCTCGTCGGAGAGGATTTGCCGCCCCACGCGAGGTTGTAGCGCTGCGGTGCCTCGGGTCGAGGTCGCGTCGTGATACCACGGCTGGGTGTGACTGCCGGCCGCAGCGTAGAAGATGGTTCGAGTCGATGGTGCCGGTAGCGTTTTGGCCTCCGGTGCGACCGAGGGAGCGGGGAGCGGGGGTGACATCCCGCCGCCGTTCACCTTCCGGTCGCCCATGGCCCTGGCGGACGGTGGGTCGCTGGCCGATGGAGAGGACCTGCGGCGGGCCTGCGAGCGGCTGGGCGGTCACGGCGGACCGCAGGGAGTTGTCACGTACTGCACGATCGGCAACCGCGCCAGCCAGGTCGCCTTGCGCTCACGCAGGACCTGGGCTTCCCCGACGCGGCCGTCTTCTACGGCTCCTGGTCCGGACGACGGGGCAGCCGGCGACACCCCGGTCGAGACCGGACCGCTCAGAGCACCTTGGAGAGGAACGCCCGCGTCCGCTCGTGGCGCGGCGCGCCGAACAGCTCCGCCGGGGGCCCGGACTCCACGACGACGCCGCTGTCCATGAAGACCGCGGTGTCCGCGACCTCGCGCGCGAAGCCGATCTCGTGGCTGACGACGATCATCGTCATGCCCTCCTGCGCGAGCCGGCGCATCACGTCGAGCACCTCGCCGACGAGCTCGGGGTCGAGCGCCGAGGTCGGCTCGTCGAAGAGCATGAGCTTGGGCTTCATGGCCAGCGCACGGGCGATGGCGACGCGCTGCTGCTGGCCGCCGGAGAGCTGCGCCGGGTAGGCGTTCTCCTTGTCGGCGAGGCCCACCATGCCCAGCAGCTCGCGGGCCGCCGTCCGGGCCTCGTTGCGGTGCTGCCCGCCGACGCAGACCGGCGCCTCGGCGACGTTCTCGAGCGCCGTCATGTGCGGAAACAGGTTGAAGCGCTGGAAGACCATGCCGATCTCGGCGCGCTTGCGCGCGACCTCGGAGTCGCGCAGCTCGTAGAGCTTGTCGCCCGACTGCCGGTAGCCGACGAGCTCACCGTCGACGGACAGGCGCCCGCCGTCGATGGCCTCGAGGTGGTTGATGCAGCGCAGGAACGTCGACTTGCCCGATCCCGAAGGGCCGAGCAGGCACAGGACCTCGCTCGGGCGGACCTCCAGCGAGATGCCCTTGAGGACCTCGAGGCGTCCGAAGGACTTGCGGACCTCCTCGGCGCGGACCATCGCGTCGTTCATCGGCCCTCCCCCGACGCGCCCGAGACGTCGACGCTCGCGTGCCGGAACGAGAAGATGGTGCGGCGCAGGCGCTGGAGCGGGGTGTCGGGCAGGTTGCGCGAGGCGCCGCGCGAGAACCTCCGCTCGATGTAGTACTGCCCGATCGAGAGCACCGTGGTCATGATGAGGTACCAGGCGCTCGCCACGAGCAGGAGCGGGATCTGACGGTAGTTCACCGAGTAGATGAGCTGCGCCGAGTACAGCAGCTCGCTGTAGGCGATGACGCTCACGAGCGACGTCGTCTTTAGCATCGAGATCGTCTCGTTGCCCGTCGGCGGGATGATGACCCGCATCGCCTGGGGCAGCACGATGCGGCGCATCGTCTTCAGCCGCGTCATGCCCAGAGCGTGCGCCGCCTCGGTCTGCCCCTCGTCCACCGAGATGATGCCGGCCCGGACGATCTCGGCCATATACGCGCCCTCGTTGAGCCCGAGCGCGAGGATCGCGGCCACGAACGGCGTGATGACGGCGTTCGCGCTGCCGTGCAGGAGCTCCGGCCCGCCGAACGGGACTCCGAACGAGATCCGCGGATATAGCGCCGAGATGAAGCTCCAGAAGAGGATCTGGACGAGCACGGGCGTGCCGCGGAAGAGCCAGACGTAGGTCCAGCTCGACGCGGCGACGAGCGGGTTGGGCGACAGCCGCATGACCGCCAGGACGACGCCGAGGACGATACCGATCGCCATCGAGATGACCGTGAGCTCGATCGTGACCACGACGCCGTGGAGGATGCGCCGATCGAAGAAGAAGTCGCCGAACGTCCCCCACCCGAAGCGCGGGTTCGTCGCGACCGAGTGCACGGCGATCGTCACCAGCAGCAGGACGACCGCGCCCGCCACCCACCGCCCCGGATGGCGCACCGGGACGGCCTCGATCTCCTCGGGGCGTCCCGTGGTCGCTGGAGCCGTGCTGCTCGGCGACGACACCCGACCGCGCGCCTAGCTGATCGCCCCGTTGATCTGCGGGTTCGTGATCGCGCCGGAGGAGATGCCCCACTTCGCGAGGATCGCCTTGTACTGCCCGTTGGCCATCAGCGCCTTCAGGGCCGCGAGCAGAGGCTTGTCCAGGCCGCTGTCCTTGGGGATCGCGATCCCGTACGGCGCCGTCCCGTAGGGCTTGCCCGTGAGCTTGAACTGCCCGTTGGACTTCTTGACCTGGTAGTCCGCGACGGGCGAGTCGGCCATCCCGACGTCGGACCGCCCGCTCGAGAGCGCCAGGTTCGCCCCGTTCTGGTCCGGGAAGACCGACACGGTCACGCCGGGCTTGCCGCGCCGCCGTGCACTTCTTGCCCTGCGCGGCGGCGTCCGTGGCCTGCGTCGTGCCCTTCTCGGCAGCGACCTTGTGGCCGCAGAGGTCGGCGAGCGTGTTGATCGTCGGGCCGCCCTGCGCCTTGACGTAGAAGGACGTGCCCGCCGAGAGGTAGGTCACGAAGTCGACCGTCTTCTCGCGCTCCTTGGTGTCGGTGAACGACGACATTCCGAGGTCGTACTTCTTCGACGCGAGGCCCGGGATGATCCCATCGAACGTCGCGTTCACCACCTTGGCCTTCAGACCCATGACGCCGGTGAGCGCCTTGGCCAGGTCTGCGTCCATGCCCTCGACGGTCTTGCCGTCGGAGCCGATGAACTCGTTCGGGGGGTAGCTCGCGTCGGCGGCGACCGTGAGCGTGCCCTTCGACTTGACGGCCGCGGGAACCTGCGCCGCGACCTGCGCGTCGACCGCGCTGGCCTGGGACGTCGAGGAACTCGACGCCGACCCCGAGCTCGTCGACGACGAGTCGCTGCCGCACGCGACGAGCACGGCGGCGACGGCGAGCGCGACGATCATCGCTCCGCCGCGGGATGCCCTGTTCAGCATTGGAGTCCTCTCCAGGCGATCTCGTGCACCGGGGCCGTCGAGAGACCTTACCTCTCCTCCCACAGCCCATCTTGCTCCCGTCGAAGGGATAGACCATCGGTAGTCGACCGACGTGCTCCGACGTAGTTCTCCGCAGCGTCTGAGGGAGGGCGCGGTGGCGACTGCCCTTCGGGACGATACGAGCACCGGCCGACGCGCGACATGGGCGGAAGCAGCGCTACTCCTTTGACAAGCCGGCGTCTCCACCAGCGCCGAGCTCACGCCCGCTCGGGACGAGCTGCAAGCGTCCGCCGCGGGAGATCGGAGCCGGCACCGCTCCCGTGTCCGTGGGAGGCTGTCGCATAAATCACCCTTAGATCCGGTGCGTCGATCTGTGATGGGACGACCCATCTTCAGAGCGGCCGCCCATCGCGAGCAAGTGGGACGACACCGTCGCCAGCGGTCGCGAATCGCGAGACGTCTCCCACCGCTCAGGTTCCTAAGCTTTTTGGACCCATTTACGCGACAGCCTCGTGGAAAGGCAGGAGCGGCGGCCTGGCTGCCCGTTTTCCCTGCAGAGCGGCGCGGACGCTGCTCCGGCTGGGCGCGGGCTGAGTCGCAGGCTCCGGCGCCGCCGTGTTCCACGCGAGTTCCCTAACAGTCGATTCGAACCTGATCTGGCTGAAGCTCGAGTCCTCGTCTTTGGCTCTGGCTAGCCAAATATGGCGCGATTTCGCGCTCTCATAATCCGTCAGATCCTGGTTCGAGTCCAGGCGGGCCCATGCGGTAGTAAGCCAAATCTCGCTGCCATCCCATTCATCCGGGACACTTGGGTTCCACGTTCGGGTTCCCCAGATGTCCGGAGATGTCGTGAAGTCGCCAGTGCGCCGGACGGTGACGCGCTCCGCGTCCTCGGCGGGGTTGGCGGCGATCCAGCCCTTGCGCTTGGCGCGCCTGAGGATCGAGTAGAGCTGGACGAGGATCTTCTGGATCGTGCGTCTTGAGAGCTCGCCCTCGGTGAGCGGGCGTTCGCGGTCGGCGTCGATGCGGCGTGTGTCGAGCGTCCGCAGCAGGGTGGTCGCGCCGAACTCCGGGAGCAGGTAACAGAATGCTGTCGTCGAGAAGGAGCGGTCGCGAACTGGACGCCCGCTGCTCGTCCCCAGCGGGCATCTCGCAGGCGTCAGCGGAGACCACCGCATGCAGGCGTGAGCGCGAGCATGGTGCTCCGTGCCGCCTGCGGAGGCGACGACGCTGAGATGCGTGGTGGGGTAGCTGAGAATTCCCCCCCGTTTCCCGCGACGCAGTAGCGAACAGGTCAATGCGGTCGCGTGCGCGGTCTCTCGCTGGGGCGCCGCGCGGCGCCGCTTAGCCGCTTCGTGGTGCGTTCGGAGCTACGCGCGCGGTTCTTGGAGGGCAAAGGCGATCGCGTCCTCGAAGCTGAGTACACCGCCCTCGTGGGTCGCGGCGTCCCATCTATCGGCTCCGTGACGTGCGCGGGCCGGCGCGAGGAAGCGCGCGTACAGCCTCTCTTCGACAGGTTCCTGTGGGTGACCGTAGCGATGGGCGGTCGCGGCGCCAACGAGACGCGCGGCGCGATGGTCGTCGCCGTGGACGGCGGCGACCGCGGCGAGGCCCTGGAGGCCTTCGGACGCGTCCCCGCGGTGGACCAGCTCGCGGCAAAGTCTCAGCTCCTCGCCGAAGGCGTCTCGTGCAGTCTCCGTATCGCCCATGAATAGAGAGGCAAGCCCGAGATTTCCGTGCTGGACCATCCATATGAACGGACTGTCGAGCTCGCGGACCACCGCGCGCGCGGTCTGCGAAATCGATCGCGTCACGATCATCGCCGTTGTTCAGCGCCACCCACTCCGCATTGATGAGCAGAAGCCCCAGGTAGTAGATGTTTCCGACGCCCTGAAGCAGTGAGACAGCTCGTTCGACCCGCTCGCGAAGCTCCGCGGCGGTGGACGCCCCCCTCGCCTTTGCCTGGCACGCCAAGGCGATCTGCCACTGGTCGGCGGCGGCAGTCGCCCAGTGCAGCGCCTCATCGGCGAGCGCGTCCACCCCCGCGCTGCCAAGAGACTCGTTTTCTGCTTGGAACCGGAGCGCTCTGGAGAGGAGTAGAGGTTCGCCGAGCTCACGAGCAATGGTCGTGGCTTCGACATTTGTCGCGGCTTGTTCACGTTCGCGCCCCAGCGGCCACAACGCGGAGGCCTTGAAGCCGAGGGCACGGACACGCAGCGAAGGGTGGTCGTCGGTGCCGGCGAGGAGCAGGGCCTGGTCAATCCATTCGGCGGCGTCGGCCCAGCGATCTCGCATATACCAGTACCAGCCGAGCGCCACGCACATCGCAAGCGCCCGTTCAGCGTCGAGTTGACCGACGGCCCAGCGAAACGCCGCGTGGAGGTTGTCGATCTCGGCGTCCAACCGTCTCAGGTGCTCGACGCGACCCGCCCGCATCAGCGCCTGTTCGGCCCCATGGCGCTGGGCCAGCGCGAGAAAGTAGCTGTAGTGGCGCTCGTGCACCGCCCCTTCGTCATGAGCGGCTGCAAATCGCTCGGTCGCGTACGCGCGGACCGTTTCGAGCATCCCCAGCCGGCTCCGCGCGTGCGCATCACGGCGCAGGACGAGGAGGTTCTTGGCGATCAGGCCGTCGAGCGTGTCGAGCCCGGCCTCGGTGATTGCCTCGGCCGCCTCCACGCTGACGCCGCCGGCGAACACCGCGAAGCGCGCGAAGCAATGCTTCTCGGCGTCGCTGAGCAGATCGTGGCTCCAGTCGATGGTCGCGCGCAGCGTCCGCTGGCGGGTAGGCGCGTCTCGGGCGCCGGTGCCCAGGGCGCCGAGCGCGGCGTCGAGACGCTCGCCGATCTCGGCCGGCGACAGCACCCCGCAGCGGGCGGCCGCCAGCTCAATCGCCAGCGGCAGCCCGTCGACGCGCCGACAGATCTCCGCCACCGCGTTGGCGTTGGCGTCGCTCAGCCGAAAGTCGGGATCGTGGGCTCGCGCGCGCTCGCAAAACAGCGTGACGGCGTCCGTGTCGGCCAGCGCCTGTGTGTCCGCGGGCGTTCCGGGCTCGGGCAGCGCGAGCGGCGACACTCGATAGCGCTCCTCGGCGCGCACGGTGAGCGGTGCGCGACTGGTAGCGAGGACGGTGAGCGTGGGGCAGGCCTCGAGCAGTCGGGCGATGAACGACGCGGCCTCGAGCAGGTGCTCGAGATTGTCGAGGACCAGCAGCAGGTGCTTGGCGGCCAGGAAGCGTTCGGCCGCCTGGTCCGCAGACTCGCCAGAGAGCACGATGATCCCGAGCGCGCCGACGATCGCCACGGGAACGTCGTAGGGTCGGCGCTGTGCGGCGAGCGAGACGAAATGCGCGCCGTCGGCGAAGTCCGCCTGCACTCCGAGCGCAGCCTCGAGGGCGAGTCGTGTCTTGCCGACCCCGCCAGGCCCGGTGAGGGTGAGCAGCCGGACAGGTCCGGCCCGCAGCCGCTCGCCGACCGCGGCGACGTCCTGCTCGCGACCGACGGTCCGGTTGGGCGGCACCGGCAGCCTGCGGTCACTGAGCGGGGTCGGCATTGGCGGCCGCGGCTGCGCCTCGACCGTCCGCTCGCCCGTCGTGTCGACGGGAGACGAGAGCTCGGCGGAGTGCCTGAGAACGTCCTCGTGCAGATCGCGCAGCCCCTGTCCGGGCTCGATGCCGAGCTCCTCCACGAACCGGGCGCGCGCGGCTTGGAAGGCCGCCAGCGCGTCGGCCTGCCGCCCGCAGCGATAGAGCGCCAGCATCTGCAGCTCCACGAGGCGCTCCTTGAAGGGATGCGCGATGACCAGCGCGTCCAGCTGGCCCAGGAGCTCGCCGTGGCGGCCCAGCTCGAGGTCGAGCTCGATCCCCTCGATGATCGCGGCCAGGCGCTCCTCGTCGAGGCGCGCGCGCTCGGCATCGAGCAGACTGTTCGTGCTCACTCCCCCGAGCGGCTCGCCGCGCCAGAGACCAAGCGCCTCGTCGATCCGCTCCCGAGCGGCCTGCGGCTCACCGCCCGCGCGCGCGCGATGCGCTTGGGCAAGCGACTGTTGCCAGCGGTCGACATCGCACTCGCCCGGCTGTACATCCAGCAGATAGCCATCCGCCTGATTGACCAGCCGGCCGCCGTCAGCACCAGCCTCGCTCAACGCCTTGCGCAGGCGCGAGACATGCATCTGCAGGCTGACACGCGCTCGCGCGGGAGGGTCCTCGCCCCACAGCTCGTCGATCAGCCGCTGGGTGGTCACGACGCGACCGCCCTTTAGCGCCAGGACCGCGAGCAGCGCCCGCCGCCGCTGACCCCCCAACGCCACCGCCCTGCCACCCACACGCGCCTCGACCGGACCGAGCAACTCGATCTGCAACCCAACGGAGCTGTCGGCCAACCGAGATGCCACCGCGTGCCCTAGACCCGTGTGCGCCGACTCTACGCCCCGCGGATGGCCGCCCGTTGGCGCGTCGTTAGTGGCCGGTTGGCGCCCTGCCCGAGGTTGCTCGACGACAGCAGCACCGGAGCCGAGGAGGCCACCATGTACCACCACAGCATCGCTCTCGCTCTCGCCGAAGCGCGCATCGCCGACCTACAGAACGCCGCCGCCCACAACGAGTCGACCGCGTCGCCGCGTCGCCGGCGCGCCGTGGCGCTCGGCCGGGCCGCGATCGCCGCCCTTAGGCCAGCCAGGGCGCTCGCCCAGCCCACGCACGACGCCGCCACCCCGGCGACGGCGCAGGCCCAGGCGATCCACCGCCATCACTAGCCGACCGCCACGCGTCAGCCGATCACGTTCACCAACCCGCTTGGCAGGTCGCGCGGCCCCAGCGCCGGAGCCGGGCTGCTCCAACTAATCCCCGGCCCGCGGCCTGGAACCGAGACTGGCGCGCTCGCTGTCCGACGACACCGGCGTCGGCGCTGGCACCGAGCAGACGCCAGCTGCGGACGAGCAACAGGCGTCTACCGGAGCCCGATCGGCTCTCACGTGGCTCCTACTTCTGTGCGGAAAGGCAGCAGCGCCGTCGGCCCTATCGAGTTCCATGCAAAAGGGAACGGGCGCTGCTCCAGCTCCCGGCGGTGTGAGCTGCGACGTCCGGGCGGCCGGCGTTCCACGTGAGTTCCCCAATAGTCGCTTCGAACGTGATCTAGTCGAGGCTCGAGCGCTCGTATTTGGCTCTAGTTAGCCAAACTCTGCGAGATTTCGCGCTCTCATGATCCGTCAGATCCAGGTTCGAGTCCTGGCGGGCCCACTCGATAGCTGAGCGGTGGAGTAGAAAGCCGAGCGATCAGGAGTCGTCGCCGCTGCGCAGCTCACCGAATGGGCGGCGTTGGACCGCTCGCCGTCCCGTGTCCTTACGGGCGAACGCGGATGATCGTCTTCCCCTTGCTTCGCTCGGTCGGGTTGAGGGCGGCGATGGCGTCGTCGAGGGTCGCGATGTTGCCGATGTTCGTTCGCAGTCGTCCGTCGCGCACGCGCTGGACGATCTCACGCAGTTGGGCGCGATCGGACTCGACGACGAAGTCGATCGCCAGGCCGTCGGCGGGTCGCGCCTCGGGCGGCCCGACGACGGTCACCAGTGTTCCTCGGGCCCGGATCAGGCTTGCGGACCGTTTCTGGATGTCGCCGCCGATGACGTCGAAGACCAGATCGACTCCGCCGACGTCTTCCAGGGCGTCGTTCTCGAGGTCGACGAACTCGGCCGCGCCGAAGTCGAGCGCCTTCTGGCGGTCGGCAGCGCGCCCCGTACCGATGACGTACGCGCCAGCCTCGCGCGCGAGCTGCGTCACCATCGTCCCGACTGCGCCGGCCGCGCCGTGCGCGAGGACGCTCTGCCCCGCCTGAAGACGGCCGTGCTCGAACAGCCCTTGCCATGCGGTGAGGCCCGAGATCGGCAGGCTCGCGCCCACCGTGAAGTCGACGTCGCCCGGCAGCGGCGCGAGGTTGCGTGCCTCGACGGCCACGTACTCGGCCAGGGTGCCGTCGCGATGCCAGTCGGTGAGGCCGAACACCCGCTGTCCCACCGACAGCCCCGTCGTGCCATAGCCGAGGGCGGTGACCACTCCGGCCAGCTCGTGTCCGGGGATCGACGGTGTTCGGTCATGGTCGCGGCGATCGGTCCAGGTCGAGGGCCACGCCATCTCGGTCGGGACGAATCCCGACGCATGAACCTGAACGATGACGTCGTTGATCGCTGCCGGCGGCTCGGGCCGCTGCACCAGTGTCATCCCGGCCGTTCCCGCAGCCTGGTCCGTCGCCACGATCGCTTTCATGGGAATCGTCTCCTCGGTCATTGTCTCTTTGGTGCCTTGATGCGGGTGTGTCGCTCACGGGCGAACGCGGATGATCGTCTGCCCGCTGATCCGCTCGGTCGGGTTGAAGGCGGCGACGGCATCGTCGAGGGTCGCGACGTTGCCGATGTTCGTCCGCAGTCGTCCGTCGCGCACCCGCCGGACGATCTCACCCAGTTGGGCACGATCGGACGCCACAACGAAGTCGATCGCCAGGCCGTCGGCGGGCCGCGCCTCGGGCGGCCCGGCGATGGTCACCAGCGTTCCTCCGGCCCGGATCAGGCCTGCGGACCGCTTCTGGATGTCGCCGCCGATGACGTCGAACACCAGGTCGACGCCGCCGACGTCTTCCAGCGCGTCGTTCTCGAGGTCGACGAACTCCATCGCGCCGAAGTCGAGCGCCTTCTGACGGTCGGCGGCGCGTCCGGTGCCGATGACGTAGGCGCCGAACTCACGTGCGAGTTGCGTCACCATCGACCCGACTGAGCCGGCCGCGCCGTGCACGAGCACGCTCTGCCCCGCCTGAAGACGGCCATGCTCGAACAGTCCCTGCCACGCGGTCAGGCCCGGCATCGGCAGGCTCGCGCCCACCGTGAAGTCGACGTCGCCCGGCAGCGGCGCGAGGTTGCGTGCCTCGATCGCCACATACTCCGCCAGCCCGCCGCCGCGATAGGAGTCCGTGAGGCCGAACACCCGCTGTCCCACCGACAGCCCCGTCGTGCCATAGCCGAGAGCGCTGACCACCCCGGCCAGCTCTTGGCCGGGGATCGACGGTGTTCGGTCACGGTCGAGGCGATCGGTCCACGTCGAGGGCCACGTCAGCTCGCCCGAGGTGAATCCCGACGCATGAACCTGAACGACGACGTCGTTCAGCGCTGCCTGCGGCTCGGGCCGCTCCACCAGCGTCATCCCGGCCGTTCCCGCGGCCTCGTCCGTCACCACAATCGCCCTCATCCGGCACCTCCCTGTACAGCTCGCGCTCGACAGTCGGATCGAGCCTGGAGTCGTAGTCGATGTCTACGTCGACGTCCCCCACGTCAACGCTCCTCGCGCGTGGGAACCAAAGACGTACACAGCAGTCACGCAGCTTGCGTGGGCCCCGCCCGAACACATCGTCTCCAACAGGACCGACAACGCGACGGTCGCCTTCTCGCGCGGAATGGTCCGTCCGCCTGCCATCGACGTTCAGCGTACGACGACCTGCGCGGTCAAGCTGACTCATCGCGCCGCAGTCCGGACCCCGACCTACCGGCGGTGCGCTCTCGATGCAAGGCGAGGACGAGTAGCCAGCGCGTCTAGGATGACGCCAACGATCGGCGCGACAGCATGGGTGCTCTGCGACGGTTGCTGCCCAGCAACCGAACGACCCATTGGCACAGCGCGTTCGTGTTCCACGCGTGTTCCCTAACAGGCGGTCCGAACCTGATCCAGTTCGACCGTAGATCGCGAGATTTGGCTCTAGTTGGCGCGCATCCCGTGCTTCGACGCCACAGCGCGGAGCGGCGCTGGCGGCAGGTCGCCGCCAGCGCCGAGACGCCCGCGTGGGCGTGCCGCTGGCTAGCCGCAGGGCACTCCGGTGCACTGGGCGGGGTTGCCGTTGCCGTGCGCCATGTTGCCGCCGCCGTCGAGCGTCCCGGCCACGGCCTCGATGCCGAGATCTCCGTTGTGGAACGCTCGGTCGCGCGTCAGCGTCGTGCCCGGCAGGTGGATGTCGAAGCCGTCGTCGGCGGCGTCGAGTGCCAGGTCATCGCTGAGGAGGGTGCCGGTGACGGTGCCCGCGCCGAGGGCGCCGACCGAGTAGTCGTCGCGCCCGGCGGCCCGCACGAGGTTGGCGCGCACCACCGTGCCGGTCGTCGTCGAGCCGGGGCCGAACGCGACCACGGCGATCCCATCGACCAGTGCGCGGGCGACGCTGTTGGCCTGCACGACGTTGCCGTCGCCTGCCGCGATCCCGATGCCGACTCCGCAGGGGCTCGCGGGATCCGGGCAGTTGGCGATGTCGTTCACCTGGTTGCGGGCGATCACGTTCGCATCGCCGAAGACGAGCACGCCGAACCCGCTGTGGTCCAGGCGGTTGCCGGCGATCTGGTTGCCGGTGGCGTCCTCCAGCGTGATCGCGCCGTTGGTGTTGTCGTAGGAGTGGTTGTCAGCGACGACGTTGTCCTGGCTCCCTTCGGCGAAGGCGACGAAGATCCCGTCCTGGCTGCCGGTGACCGAGTTGTGCCGCACGACGTTGTGGCTGTGGTTGCCGAAGTAGATCGCGATGCCCGTGTCCGAGTTGTGCGCGACGACGTTGTCCTCGATGAGGTTGTTCGGCGAGCAGCACACGCCGATGCCGCCCTGGTTGTCGTGCGAGCGGTTACGGGCGACGCGGTTGCCATCGGCGTTGTTGAGGAAGATGCCGGCGCCGCAGCCGTTGCCGTAGGTCTCGTTGCCCACGATCCGGTTGTGGTTGTTGAGCAGGAGATTGCTGCCGAACGAGATGCCGCCGAAGCGGTTGTCGCGCACGACCAGGCCGTGGAGATCGCTGTTCGCGACGCCCTCGCCTTCCGCGCCGCCTTCGATGCCGTGGGCGAACTGCTGGACGGTGCCGTTCTCGATCGTCAGGCCGTCGTGACCGCCGGCCCCGACCCCGTCGCTGCCGAAGGGCGGCTCGTCGCACGCCGGCAGCTGCGTCACCGTGCCGTCGATCGTGTGGCCGTTGAGGTTGAGCGTGATGTTGTCGGCGCCGATCACCAGGCCGTCGCCGGGGCAGTTGGTGAGGTCGACGGTCAGCGTCGTGTCGTGCGTGATCGTCTGGCCGCAGGTCACGTGCGTGGCCTGCGCTTGTGCGTTGCTCGCCACGGCGAGCAACGCACTGATGGCCAGGACCGGAGCGAGATGCCTGGCCCTTGATGCGGTCATGTTCGTCCTCCTTCTCGAGGTCGCGGTCAGTCCACGCCGCCCCAGTCCGGGGCGCTGTCCCATTGGGCGCTGCGGGTCACCGGCGCCACCGCGGAGCCGTCGGCGTGCATCGTCCAGACGTCGGCTTGGCCGTCGACGCCGGTCATGCCGAAGGTGATCGCGGTGCCGTCGGGCGAGAACGACGCCGAGTACAGCTTCGTCCCGGGCGCGAGGTGCGTGACCTGGCGCAGCCCGGTCCCGTCGGGATGGATCGTGAACAGGTTGCAGTGCAGGAAGTCCTCGGTCTCCGGGCTGCGGAAGAGGATGTCCCTGCCGTCCGGCGACCAGTCCGGGCCGTCGCCCGCGCGCAGCTTCCACGGCGTGACGCGCCGCAGCCCGGTGCCGTCGGCGTCGACGACGAAGATCGCCTGCCCGTGGCGCGGTCTCGCCGTGCCGTTCATGCGCACGAAGACGATCCGCCGGCCGTCGGGCGACCATTGCGGGTCGACGTCCTCGGCCGTCTTCGGCTTCGGCAGCGTCACGCGCCGCTCGCCCGACCCGTCGATCCCGATCGTGTAGATCGCGACGTGGTCGGGCGGGCGATTGGGTCGCAGGTGACCGAACGTGCGGATGAACGCGATCCGGGTGCCGTCCGGCGAGATCGCCGGGTAGCTGCGGTCGACGCGGCCCGACCCGATCGTGCGCAGCCCCGTGCCGTCCGTGCGCACCGTGTAGAGATGACACGTGCGCCCGCAGCGCTGGAACGCGACGAAGCCGCCGTCCGAGGCGACGTCCGGGTAGTCGTCGCTGGTGTTGGCAGGCGGCGTGGTGAGCTGGCGCTCGCCGCTGCCGTCGGGCGCGGCCACGAAGACTGCGCCCTTCGTCCGATCCGGCCCCAGATAGCGCCGGAAGGCGATCTGGCCGTTGGTGCCGGGCGCGGTGGCGAGCGCGGCCGCCGGCGCAAGCCCTGCCGCCGCGGCCGCGGCCGCCAGTGCGGCCACGTGCGGATACCTCATGGTCGTGCCTCCCCAGTGTCCGTGTGATGCGCCGCGGGTGGTCCGACGCTCTGGGGCGAGGCTAGGCTCGGGGCGGCCGCCGCGAAACGGTGCGCGCCCTCGACGCGCCGAGGGGTAGCCCTATCGCGCCGAGCCCCACGCGGGGTGAGACTCGTATTGCGGAGCCGACGTGAGCCGGCGCAGACGCGAACCATCCGCGCCGATCGCGTAGAGATCGAACGGCTCGAAATCCGGGTCTCGCGGGCACCCGTGCACGCGGAACGAGTGGCAAGGGTTCGTCTGGGTCGCGAACGCGATCTGCTTGCCGTCGGGCGACCACACCGGCGCGTCGATCCAGCCGATGTGGCCGGCGAACGCGTTTCCGCGCAGCAGGAGCTCGAGGTGCCGGCCGTCGGGGTCGACGACGTAGAGGTTCGGGGAGTGTCCGCCCCACGAGTTGAAGGCGATGTGCTTGCCGTCGTGCGACCAGCTGGGGTTCCCGGCGCCGATGACCCAGGGCGTGATCTGGCGCTGCGCCCCGCTGTCCACATCGATGACGTGCAACGCGGTGTTGAACGCCGCATGCTTGTTGCGGTGGCGCATGGTGCCGAGCGCGACGACGATGTGCTTGCCGTCAGGCGACCAGACCGGCGCGCCCGGGTCGGTCCAGCCGAAGGCTGACGTACCGGGTGGTGGCTCTGGGTCTGTCGACCAGCGCTTGAGCGCGCGCTCTCCATGCCCGTCCGCGTCCGCGACCATGAGGTCGACGCGTGTGGCCAGCACGATCTGCTCGTACTTGTTGCCCTTGTTCACGAAAGGGCCGTGGATCCGCAGGAAGCTCATGCGCCGACCGTCGGGTGACCACGCGGGCGAGATGTCGGACTCGCAGTCTGCGCTTGTCGTACAGCCCCGGGCCACCTGGCGCAAGCCGGTCCCGTCGGCGCTCATCGTGAAGATCTCGTGGCGCCGGCCGGTGGAGCCGCTCTCGAACGCGATCTGCGAGCCGTCGAACGACCACGCGGGCGCGAACGCTCCGCCCTGGACATCCGTGAGCCTGCGCGCCGTGCCATCCGCGCGCCGCAGGTAGATCTGCGACGTCCGGCCGTCGTCGCGCTCGCCGGCGAAGCGCTGGTAGGCGATCGGGCCGTTGCGCCCCGCGGATGGCTTGTCGTTGCCGAGGCCCACCTTCGTGCCCGAGCTCGAGCACGACACGAGCGCTGCCAGCGCGAACGCAGCCGCGATCGATGCCGCGACGCGATTGGCGGTTGTGGGCGTGTTGTCGGGCATCTCTCCTCCTCAACGGCCGATCCGCTCGAAGACGTGCGACGCATAGATCGCGCGAGCGAACGGCAGGTCGAGCGCGCGGACGACGTGGAAGCGCAGCCCGCCGTCCCGGCCGACGACCACCGAGACATACGACTCGTTTCGGCGGCTTCCGTCGTAGGCCCAGATCGTGCGCAGCGGCGTGCCTGCGTAGGTCCCGCTCTGGAGTGCGCGACCCGGCTCGCTCAGCAGCAGGCGCCAGCGACCGCGGCGCAGCCTCAGTGTCGCCGTCCCGGCACGGTTGCTCGCGCGGTGGGCGTCCTCCCTGCGCAGGTCGGCGTCGGTGATCCGCGCGCGGTAGACGCCATCGGGGATCGGGGACCGCACGCCCCGCGCGCCGCGAACCGGTCGCCCCGGACGACGGCAGCCGGACGGCAGCGTAAGGGCGCCATCAACCGCCGTCGTGCGTCGGAGCCGCTCGACCCGCCGGATCGCGGAGCGGGTGCGCGGCGATCGCTCGAGCTGGGCGTAGACCTTCCGCAGTGCGCGCCGCAGGGCCGCACGGTCGCGCTGCGACGTCGTCGCGAAGCGGACGCCCGCTGCGCACAACTCGGGGACGAGCTGCTGCTCTTCGCGGTGACCGAGCGTGGTCGAGAAGTCGGCCGCCTGCGACGCGGCCTTCTCAATCCACGCGCGCTCGTTGGCCGGCAGCGCCTGGAGCCTCCTCGGGTTCGCGACGAGGACAGCCGTGCGCGGCCAGAGCACGACATTCGCGGTCACCCACGGGTCGAGAGCGCCGCAATCGGGGTCTTCCGAGCGGCACCCGCTGCCGGAACGGTCGAAGAAGACTGCGTCGAGGTCGTCTTCGAAGGCGGCCGCTCCACCCCCTGGGTCCGCGTACAGCGCGTCGACGAAGTCGTGGAACATCGGCACCCTGAAGGCGTGCAGGGCGTACGCCGCGAGCGCCGCGGTGGTCTGCCGGAAACGCAGCTTGCCGGTGATGTATCCGTGCACGCCGAACCCGAGGTGGTCCAGGTCTTCGGGCCTTCGCATCGCCTGGCCGACGCCCACGATTCGGCTGAGCGGGCCCGACAGGAGGGCGAGGCCGTGGAGTCCGACCGAGCGGGTTCCCGTGAGCATCTCCGCCGCCAGTGGGCCCTGCAGGACGGCGCGCTCGATTCCGTAGCCGTCCACGAGCATCGGTGCGTCAAGAGCGTCGAAGCTGCGAACGCCGAGCTCCTCGAAGCTGCTGGTGTGTGACCAGCCGAGATCGGCGTCCCCTCGGGCGACGTCGAGCAGCAGTTGCCTCTCGTGGCCCGGCGCCCAGTGCTCGTCCACTGCGATCCGCAGGCGCCCGTGCGAGAGCTTCGCCACGCGGTCGACGAAGAACGAGACGGCCGGGTCGTGCTCGATGCCGGCGGGGTCCGCGCTCGCCAGTCGGAGCGTTCGCGTCGACCTGCGGCCCGCATTCGAGCAGCCCGTGATTGCGACGAGCGCCAATGCCACTGCCAAGGCGCACAGGTGTCTCACGACCTTCCCCACGCCCAAGCTAGCGCCACAGCGCCCGGCCGGCAACGCGTTTCTGACGCTCAGCAGCCCGGCTTGCCCGGCCGGTCCTGCGCGCTGAAGCCGAACGGGTTGGCGTAGGTGGTGTCGTCGGCGGGTGTCCTCCCGCCCTCGCCGAGCTCGAGGCCGCGATAGCGGCGCAGCGCAGCCGACGTGGCGATGACGCGCCCTGTGCCGTCCCACACCTGCCGATTGCCAGGTCGCAGCAAGCGTGGTGTTGACGAAGCAGCCCCGGATCCAGCCCTTCTTGAAGGTCGCCCGGAAGCGGATGGCGTGCGTGTCGCCGTTCGGGTTGTCGGCGTCCGTGTCGGTGAAGGTGATCTTGCCGATGAGCGTCACCCGACCTGTCCCGAGTTGCGGGCTCAACGCCTTGCCCGTCCAGGTGGTCGCGTCCACCCTGTCGAGCCTGCGCGGCGCGGACGGAGAGCTTCGGCCCTGAGGCCATCGCCGGAACCGCCGCCGAGCCGCCCACCACCACGAGTCCGATGGCCACTGCAGTCTTGAGTCGCATCGCCCCTCCGTTTCGTTCGGTCACGATGCGGCGACGGTAGATCGGCATCGATGCGACCGACACGGGGCAGGCCCGCGACGCGGCGAGGGCTACCCCTACGAGTCTCGCGCGGCGTACGGAATCCGTGTGCTGACGTGACCGCCCTCGACAGCGAGCTCGCCGTCGAGCGCGGCGATGCGGTCGCCGGCGTGCGACAGCTGCGCGCCGTCGACCGCGTCGGCGTCGAGCTCGATCGTCAGCGCGCGGGCATCGGCCCGCATCGACATGGTCGTCCGCTCCGACCCCCGTGCGACCTCATCGACCAGGAAGTACGCGGCCGTCTCGACAGCGGGCGGAAGGCGCGTCGTCGGCAGATGGAGCGCCTCGATCGACAGCGGGACCCGGTCTGCAAGCGCCCGGATCGCAGGCCCAAGGCCTTCTTCGCTCAGAGCAACGGGATGGATACCGTGCGCGAGCTCGCGCAGCTCGACGGTGGCGGCGCGCAGCTCAGACTCGGCCGCGTCGATCCGCGCGGCCACGCGCGGCTCGAGTGACTCCGCCGCCAATTGGAGCATCAACGACAGCGACACCAGGCGCTGCTGGGCGCCGTCGTGCAGATCGCGCTCCAACGCGCGACGCGCGGCGTCCGCGGTCTCAACGACCCGCATGCGCGACGCGCGCAGGTCCTTCAGCTGAGCGTGCGACTGCGCCTGCAGGCGCTCGTTGTCGACGGCCAGCTGCGCCGCTGCGCCGATCTCACGCGCGAGGTCGCCCTCGCCGAGCGCGGCAGGGTCGTGGAGCACCAACGCCACCGGGGCGCCGTCGCGCTCGATCGAGGTCACGGCGCGTGCGCCGCCGGCCGGTGGCACGTCGACGGGCTGTCCGTGCGCGTCGACGTAGCGTGCGCGGTCGCCGATTGGGTAGGCGACTGCGAGACCCGGGTCTCCCACCGCGCGAGCGAGCGCGCCCTGCAGATCCAGCGGCGCAGGCGCGTCGCGCAACTCGCCGATCAGTCGCCCGACCGCGGCGCGCGCGCGGGCCGCGCGGATCACCGTCCACGCGATCGCGGCTCCCAGCGCGATCAGCGCAAGCGATCTGGCCGCAAACAGGTTCGCGAACGCGGCGCGGTGTGGGTTCTCCAGCGGCGTTCGCAGCAGGCGCGCCGCCCACAGCGCCTGCGCGACGACGAACGCCGACCCGGCGGCAAGAACAGGACCTTGCGCGCGGCGCGCAGCCGCGCTCGCGGACAGCCAGCGAGCGACGGAGAGCGCCGGCAGGGCGACTCCGACGACGACCGCGAACACGAGGTCGGCGTGCGTCATGAAGCTAGCCGCCTCCCGGTCCGCGTGCACCAGGAGCACGTTGGCGGCGCAGTCGCTCCAGCAGTCCGGGTCCTGAAACGGGTCGCGGAACAGCGCGCGCCCGACCGTGACGACGGCGAGCTCGAGGTAGACCGCCACAACGAGAGCCCGAGCGGGCCGGGAGGTTGTCCGGCCCGACGGTGCTCCGGCCACGAGATGGACGACCGCCGCCAACGTGACGCCCTGCGCGAGCAGGGCGACGCTGCGGACGCCGTCCGGGCCCGCGTCCCACCCGACGAAATCCGGCGCCAGCCAGGCAAGGCCGGCGACGAGGGCGAGCGCCGCGACCCGTGGGCGGCCACGCCACGACAACAGCCCGCTCGTCACCAGCGTGCCGGCGGCCGTCAGCTCGAGGAGCTCGAGCGGCACCGAGGCCCCCGCGTACGTCGTGACCTCCCCGTGGCGCGCCACGATCGCCTCGGCAGTGGCGCCGATCGCAATCGCGACCGCGGCCACCAGCCAGCGAGTCCCCGACGAGGCTCTCGTTCTCACGGCCGCGACCCGACAGGAAGCTCCGCGGTCACGACCGTCCCGCCGTCAATCGGGCTCACGACCCGCAACTCGCCGCCGACCGCGTTCACGCGGTCGGCGAGACCGCGCAGCCCCGTGCCGGTCATGACATCCGCGCCTCCGACGCCGTCGTCCTCGACGACCACGCGAAGCGCGCCGTCGCCGCGGGCGACCCTGCAGCTCACGCGGGTGGCCCGCGCGTACTTGGCCGACGTTCGCGAGCGCCTCCGCGCAGACGAAATAGGCCGTCGCCTCGACGGGCGACGGAAAGCGCTCGGACGGGACCTCGACGTCGATCGCGAGCAGCGACCCTTCTGCCAGCTCGGTCACCGCCGCCCGCAGGCCGCGCTCGGTGAGGACGCGCGGATGCAACCCGTGCGCGAGCGCGCGGACGTCCGCCAGAGCCCGCTCGAGCTCTGCTGCGGCGGTGTCGAGGAGCTCGGCACCCGGTTCGTCGCCGCCTTCGCGCGCGTCCTGGCGCGCTCGCGTGAGCATCTCCGCGAACGCGTCGAGCCGCCGCTCGGCGCCGTCGTGGAGCCGCTGCTCCAGCCGTGCGCACTCGTCGTCGGCCGCATCCAGCAGCCGCCGCCGCGACTCGCGCAGCTCGTCGAGCTGGACCGCCACGTGAGCACGGAGGCGCGCGTTGACCAGCGCAAGCCGTGCCGCCGTCGCGAGGGCGTCGATGAGCTGCGGGTCCTCGATCGCCGCCTGGTCGTACGCGAGCATCGCCACGCGCCCCCCGTCACCTTCCACGTGGGTCACCACGCGGCCTGAGCCGGCGGCGGGGATCGCAACGGGCCGGCCCTGCTCATCGACGTAGCGCTCCTCCGGAACGACGCGGTACGCGACCAGCAGCGACGGGTCACCGAGTGCCTGCGCCAGCGCATCGCGAACCGGAGCGGACCGCGCCGCGCCGCCAAGTTCGACAACGAGGTCGGCGACGGCCGATCCGCTGGCGACGGGCGACGGCAGCGCGCTCAGGGTGGCAAGCGCGACGCCCACGAGCGCCGCCTCGTAGGCGACGAGCACCGCATCACCCTCGGTGGAGAAGGCGGTCACTGCCGAGGCCGCCGCCGCGACGCCCATCGCCGCCGCGGCGAACACGCAGGCAACGATCACCGGGCGCGGCGCCGCAGCAGTCAGCCGCCGCAGGGCGAGGCCGACCAGCCCGAGCGCGAGCGCGCCGGTCAACACAGGGCTCGTGGCGAGCGGATCCACGGCCACCAACCACCCGAGCACGACGACCGGCCACTCGGCAGCCGCCGGGCGCCGCATGCCCGGGAGCGCGACGACGAGCATCACCAGCGGCGCGCGGTGCAGGTACAACGCGCCGTCCCAGAAGCTGCCCGCGAACCAGAGCGCGCCGGTCGCCAGGAGGAGTGCACCCGCCACGTTGTGCCTGCGACTGACGACCACGATGCCTGCGCCGAAGAAGGTCCAGCCCACCACTGCGTCCGCCGCGGCGCGGTAGACGCCGAGCTCGCCGAACGACGCCGCCTCGGCGGCGAAGCCGAGCGCACCGCCCGCGAGCGCGACGATCCACAAGCGGCGCCGGACCATCTCAGGCGCGCAGGTAGGCCAGCACGGCGAGCACCCGCCGGTGCTCGACCGGATCGTCGCGCAGGTCGAGCTTCATGAAGATCTGGTGGACGTTGGCCTCGACCGTCTTCGGGCTGATGTAGAGGCGCTCGCTGATCCCCTTGTTCGACAATCCCTCAGCGACCAGCGCGAGCACCTCGCGCTCGCGCTCGGTCAGGTCGCCGAGCGCGGGGCGGGTCGCCGTCGGGCGCACCAGATGCGACACGATCGTCGGGTCGATGACGCACTCGCCCGCCGCGACACGACGCACCGCATCGACGACCACGCCGCTGTCGGACACGCGTTCCTTGAGCAGATAGCCGACCCCCGTCGGGTACTGCTCGACCAGGCGCATCGCGTAGCGCACGTCGAGGTACTGCGACAGCACGAGGACGCCGGTCGCCGGGTGCTCGGCACGGATCCGCTCCGCCGCGACGAGGCCCTCGTCGGTGTGCGTCGGCGGCATCTTGATATCGATCACCGCCACGTCGGGTTGGGTCAGCTGGACACGCCGCATCAGCTCCGTCGCGTCCCCCACACGGCCGGTGATCGTCATCCCCGCCCGCTCGAGCAGGCTCGCCAGCCCGTCGCGCAGGAGCACCGCGTCGTCGGCGACGACCACCTTCAGCCCGTCGTTCACACCGCGATCATCGCCGAGAAGACGGCCGCTGCCCACTAGGGATAGCCCCAATGTCACCGACGCCCGCGCATGCGAGCATCGCCGCATGTCCAGCGTCCTGATCGTGGACGACCACGACACGTTCCGCGTGCTCGCACGAGCCGTGCTGGAGGCGAGCGGCTACACGATCGCCGGGGAGGCGGCGGACGGCGAGTCCGCGCTGCGGACGGCTGCGGAGGTCGACCCCGACATCGTGCTGCTCGACATCCAATTGCCGGGCACAGACGGCTTCGCCGTCGCCCAACGCCTCGCGCAGCTACCGCGCCCACCCGCGGTCGTGTTCGTGTCGACCCGCGACGAGGACGCCTACCGCGAGCGCCTCAGCGAGGCGCCGGCGCTGGGCTTCGTCAACAAGAGCGACTTCTCGGGCCGCGCACTGGCAGCTCTCATCGAACCGCGCATCTAGCCTAAGCCGCGGTGCCTCGGCAATCGAACACCGCGCAACCTCATGGTCGGGCACCATGCAAAGCGGCGCGGCACGCGGCTCCGGCTCGGGCGCGGGCCCTTCAGCCGTTGGTCGGGGTCAGCCGCCACACGCGATGGCCGTACTCCTCGCAGACGAGGAGGCCCCCGGCTCCGTCGAACGCCATGCCGGTGGGGCCGCCCGCGAGGGACACGGATGTCGCGGGCAGGCCGTCGGCCGGCGGCTCGGAGCCCCCGCCGGCGATCGTCGTGATGATGCCGTCGCGGTCCACGCTGCGCACGCGGTAGTTCGAGCTGTCAGCGATCAGGACGTTCTGCTCCCCGTCGAGAAGGACCTCGGTGGGAAAGTTGAGGAAGGCCTCGGTCGCCGGGCCGCCGTCGCCGCCGTAGTCGCCAGGCACGAATCCGTCGTAGTTGGGTGGGAATTCGGTGGCGCCCGCGACCGTGCTGATCCTCCCGTGGGTGCCCACGCGGCGGATGCGGTGGTTGTACTCGTCGGCGATGAAGATCTCGCCCTTGCGGCTCACGGCCACGCCCGTCGGCTTGTGCAGCCTTGCCTCGGTGGCCGGGCCACCGTCGCCCGCGAACCCGGCGGCGCCGGTGCCCGCAACGGTGGTGATCGTGCCGTCCGGATCGATGCGCCGGATGCGGTGGTTCGCGGCATCGGCGATGAACACGTTGCCGTCGTGGTCGAGCGCGACGCCGGTCGGATACTGCAGGTTGGCCGCGGTGGCCGGACCGCCATCGCCCAGGAACGAGGGGATGCCGTTGCCGGCGATCGTCGTGATCGTCCCGTCCGCGGTGACCCGACGGATCCGGTGATAGAGCGCGTCGGCGATGAGGATGGTGCCGGCATGATCGATCGCCACCCCGATCGGATCGTTCAGCTGTGCGTCGATGGCCGGGCCACCGTCCTCCGGGAGCGGGAGGCCCTGCGATACGTGGCCGGCGACGCCCGAGCCGGCAATGGTGGTGATCGTGCCGTACGCGATGCGTCGCACGCGGTTGCTCGCGTCGACGACGAGGATGCCCCCCGCCTCGTCGATCGCGACACCGGTGGGCCCATTGAGCTGCGCGAGCGTCGCGGGGCCGCCATCCCCCAAGTACCCGGCGACACCGCGTCCGGCGACCAGGCTGATCGTCGCCTCCACAAACGCGGACGAGGCCGCGCTCGCGGCGCGTCGCCCAGCCGTGGCCGCGTTCATCTGCACCATGGACATCCTTCTGACCCCCCTTGGTTGATCCCCGTTCCCCGCCTAGACGCGGAGATCGCGATCGTCCATCCCCCGAGTGACCGATGTCACCTGAGCAGCGGGCGTGCCGCTCGCCGGTCCCCTGATTCAGACCGCGGTCAGGACCGCTCGGATCAGCCGGGCGCGGTCCTCGGCGAGGTTGCTGACGAGGTTGGCCGCCTTCGTCGCAAAGTCGGGGACGAACACGTGGAGTCCGAGCGGCGATTGCGGGGCGGTGAGGAACGCCCGCATGCCCTTCTCGCCCGCCTGGGTGAGGTCGTCCCAGTGCGCGGGCGCGAAGCCGGCGTCGAGGAGTAGCTCAGCCAGCCTCTCGGGCGTGACGAGGTGGCTCTGCTCGGGCGCCGTCGCCCAGGGGACCGGCAGGTGCAGCGGCCCGCCCGGGCCCGCGGTCACGTCCCACAGGGCGAGGCGGCCGCCCGGTACGAGGACGCGCCGCGCCTCGGCGTAGAGTCGGCGCTTGTCCGCGACGTTCATCTGGACGTGCTGGCTGATCACGACGTCGAACGATGCGTCCTCGAAGGGGAGCTCGGTGACGTCGGCGGTGCGGACCTCGATCATCCCGCCGAGCCCGACAGCGTCGTTCAGCCAGGCCGCGACCTCGCAGTACTCGGGCGTGAGGTCGACGGCGGTGACGCGCGCGCCGTGCTCGGCGGCGATGAGGCGGGCGGTCCCGCCGATCCCGCTGCCGGCGTCGAGCACCCGGTCGTCCGGGGTGACGTGTGCCAGGTCGATGAGGGCGGCGGTGGCGAGCCGACCGAGGCTGTGGAAGTCCTCGAGGATCGCGAGGTCGGACGGTTGGAGCGCGATGGTCTGCTTCCCGGCCTCGGCGAGGGCGCGCTCGATGCTCGCGCGCGTCAGGCCAGTGGCGTAGGGCTGTTCGATCGTGGTCGTCATGCGGTGGGTCCCAGGTCGCGGTGCGTGTATGTATCTATACGATATATCATAGAGAGATATGAGCCCCACGGACACCGAGCACCCACCTGTCGAGCTGACGGCGACCGGCCGCGTCATCCTCGGGATGATCGCGTTCGGCCAGCGCACCGGTTACGACATCAAGGCGTTCGTCGACAAGACGACGCGCCACTTCTGGGCGGCGAGCTATGGCCAGATCTATCCGGAGCTCAAGCGCCTGGAGGATCAGGGTCTCGTGCGCGGACGGTCGGAGCCGTCGGGCGGCCGCGCGCGGACCGTGTACGAGCTGACCGAGGCGGGCGCGGCGGCGCTCCAGCACTGGCTCGAGTCCGACGAGGAAACGGTGTACGAGCTTCGCGACGAAGGGATGCTGAAGCTGTTCTTCTCGGACAGCGCGCCCGAGGGGCGGATCGAGATCGTTCGGGCGATGCGCACGCGGGAGGAGCGCGCGCTCGCCCACCTGCGCTCGATCGAGCCCCACGCAAGCAAGGGACCAAAGGGCTCCTACCTGACCCTGCAACTGGGGATCGGCCTCACCGAGTGGACCATCGACTGGTGCAAGGCGACCGAGCGCCAGCTCGCAGCTGAGACAGAGAAGGGGTAGGCCGATGCTGAGCGGCAACGCTTGGTCGGCTGGAGCTGCGTGCGCGACCTCAGTGCAGCGCTGCCTCTTCGCCGAGAGCGACGTGGCCGAGGTAGTCGTAGGCGCGGTTGGCGCCGAGGGGGTGCATGAAGGAGCCGGCCTTGACGTCGCGGTACGCACGCGCGAGGGGGCTGCCGTTGACGTAGCCTGCGCCGCCCGAGAGAGCGAGCGCGCGGTCCACGACGCGGGCGGCCGCCTCGTTGACGAACGCCTTGGCGGCCTGGGCCTCGGCGAAGAGGGCGCGCAGCTCCTCGGCGCTGCCGTCGGACGCCGGGTTGGCCGAGCGGTGCTGGTCGATCAGCGCGGCCGTGCGCGACAGGACGCCGCGCGAGGCGGCCAGGTCGACGGCGTTGTCGGCCACCTGCATGCGCGGGCGCGCGTCGCCGTTGATGCGCCCGGCGATGGCCTGGCGGGCGAGCGCGTCGGCCGACTCGGCGATCCCGAGCGAGGCCGCGGCGTGGAACAGCCCGGCCACCAGGTTGCGCTCGATGTAGGGCACGGGGTCGCCGGCTCGGAAGCCGCCTCGCACACCGGATTCGGGCAGTTCGACGCCCTCCAGCGAGATCGAGTTGCTGCCCGATGCGCGCATGCCGAGCGCATCCCAGTCGTCGTTGACGACGACGCCGGGCGCGTCGGTGGGCACCATGGCGTACGCGTAGCGCTCGGTCTCATCGCCGTCGGCGTAGGTGACGGCGACGTAGAGATCGGTAGCGGCGGGAGACATCGTGCAGAACATCTTGCGGCCGTCGATCCGCCAGCCCGAGGCGGTGCGGGTCGCACGCGTGGCCGGCCGCGTGAGGTCCTGTCCGCGCTCGCTGATGGCGGCGGCGAGCACGACGCCGTCGCGGGCGACCTGCTCCAGCGACGAGGCGAAGCCGCGGGCGCGGCGCTCCCGGCCGGCTGCGACGGCCACTTCGCGACGGCGCTCCATGTTGAGCACTGCGACGAGGTGCATGTTCACGCCGATCGCGACGGAGGCGTCGCCGCGCGCCAGGCGGCTCGACGCCACGACGAGGTCGTGCGCGGAGGAGACGCCGAGCCCACCGAGCGCGACGGGGACGGGCGCCGCGAAGTAGCCGGCGGCCTTGAGCGCGTCGATCGCCTCGAAGGGGAAGGTGCCGTCGCGGTCGTGCTCGGCCGCGCGAGAGGCGAGCACGTGGGAGAGCTGCTCGGCGATCGTCACGAGGCGGGCGCCGGCGGCGGTCTGGGCTGTGAGTTCGATTGGCATGGCAATGCGCCGATCGGCTCGTCATGGAACCGTGGCCGGAGCGTGCTCCGGCCACGGACCCCATGCGAGACCTAGTCGGTGGTCACCTCGATGGCGACGGGCACGCCGTTGGTGACCATGTCGTAGACGGCCGAGCGCTGGCTGGCCCGCTCGACGACCTCGCGCAGCTTCTCCTCCGGCGCGTGGCCGGTCACGCGGAACGCCACGCCGATGCGCTCGAACCCGTTGCGGGGCTCGTCGTCGACGCCCAGCGCGCCCCGCACGTCCATGTCGCCGGTGAGGGTCGACTCGACGGACGTGAGCTGCACCTTGCGCGCCGCGGCCACGTAGACGATCGACGTCGTCAGGCAGGCGGCGAGCGCGTGCAGCAGGTGCTCCGCGGGATTCGCGCCGGTGTCGGCGCCGAGCAGGATCGCCGGCTCGCCGGCGTCGACCTCGAACGCCTCGGTGCGGGTCGTGTCCTCGCCGCCCGCCGCGTAGAAGCCCTGGATCGTCGAGCGGTTGTGCGCGCCGTCGATCCAGCGGTTGCTCGCGCGGAACTGGAACTTCGCGAGCTCCGGCTGCGCCTTGATCAGATCGAGCGTGGCGAACATCTGCTCGGTGTCGACGCCGTTGCGGACGGTGTTCGTGACTGCGCTCATTTCGAGACCTCCTGGGTCGTTGTGGTGTCGGAGAGAGGGCGGGATGCGGGGACCGGCTTGAGCGCGAGCAGCGACACGCTGTGCGCGCCGTACCGGTCGCTCGTGCGCTGCGCGCGCTCGCTCGTGAAGCGGTAGCTCGGGTTCGCCTGGATCACCTGCAGGACGAGCCCGGCCGACGCGATGTCCTCCAGGTAGAGATCTGACTGGCTGGCCCCGGCGATGCAGGCAGCCCAGAGGTCGGCCTGACACGCGGTGCGCGCCGCGATCTGGCGCTCGGTGACGATGTCGGCGAGCGCGAGCCGGCCGCCGGGCCGCAGCACGCGCGCCGCCTCGGCGAACGCGCGGCGCTTGTCGGCCGAGAGGTTGACCACGCCATTGGAGATCACGACATCGAACGAGCCGTCGTCGAAGGGCAGCTCCTCGATGCGCGCGCGGCGGAAGCTCACGTTCGTCGCGTGGCGCAGGCGCTCGGACTGGGCGAGCTGCTCGGGCGTGATGTCCACTCCGGTGACCGAGCCGCCCGGGCCCACCTGCCATGCGGCGGCGAACACGTCCATGCCGGAGCCGCTGCCGAGATCGAGGACCCGCTCGCCCGCGAGCAGGCGCGCGAGGCCCAGGTGATACCCCACGCCCGCGAACGAGTTCACGGCTCTGACGGGCAACCGGTCGAGCAGCTCGGCGGGGTAGCCGAGCGCCTCGGCGAGCGGGCGACCGGTGGGGAAGTGGAGGCTGCGGCCCGTGTCGTTCGCCACATCGCGGTACATCTCCGCGATGTGGCGATCGAGCTCTTCGCGATTCACGCCTCCGGCGGTAGGGGTTGTGGTGGTGTGCATGCCGGCAGCGTGGCCGGCGTGCCTTCCCGAAACCTTCCCGGGCGCGGAGGCTCGCTCGGCGGCGCCCACAGAGAGCGCTCTCACGCGTGCCCGAAGCTCACCTCGGGCAGCATGCGGTGCGCCCAGCGCGGCAGGTACCAGGCCCAGCGGCCGGTCAGGCGTAGCAGCATGGGCACCAGCACCAGCCGGATCAGCATCGCGTCGAGCAGCACGGCGACGCCGAGGATGATGCCCATCTCCTTCGGTGGCAGCGGCCCGGAGAGGGCGAAGGTGAAGAGCACGGCGACCATCACGGCACCGGCGGCGAAGATCACTCGCCCCGACTGCGCCAGGCCGCCGACCATCGCCTCGCGGGGATCGTGGCTGCGGTCCCAGTGCTCCTTGGCGCTCGAGAGCAGGAACACCGTGTAGTCCATCGAGATCGCGAAGATCATCGCGAAGAAGAACACCGGGCCCCAGGCGTCGAGGAAGCCCTGCGACTGGAACCCCAGCAGCGAATGCAGCGCGCCGTCCTGGAAGATCCACTTGGCGACGCCGAACGCGGCGCCCGTGGCGAGCAGGTTCGCGATCACGCCGATGGCGGCGATCAGCGGCGCCCGCAGCGCGAACAACAGCAGCAGGAAGCCGAGGCCGAGGACGACGCCGATCACCAGCGGCGTCCCGGCCGAGAGCGCGGCCTCGAGGTCGTGGTTCTCGGCGACCGCGCCGCCGACGAGCGTGCCGGCCGGCAGCTCGGCGCGCAGCCGATCGATCATCCTGCCGACGGCGGGGTCCGATGGGTCGTGCCTGGGGATCGCCGTCACCAGCGCGAGGTCCCCGCTGGTCTGCGCCGGCAGGACGTCGGCGATGCCGGGCTCACTGCTGGCGACGGCCGTCACGGCGGACGCCCGCCCTGCGGGCGCGACGAGCTGTAGCGGCCCGGTCGCGCCGGGGCCGAGCGCGTGGCGCACCTGTTCGTAGCCGATCCGCGAGGAGTCCCCCGAGGGAACGACCTTGATCGAGGGCATCGCGGTCTTCAGCTGTGTCACGGGGAAGGCGAGGACGAGCAGCACCGCGAGCCCCGGGATCCCGTACAGGAGCGGCCGGCGCCACAGTCGCTCGCCCCACGCGGCGAAGCGCGCGGGGCGCTGCTCGCCGGACCGCGCCCACGGCAGCGCGCGATGGTCGACCTTCGGGCCGAGCCTGGCCAGCACCGCGGGCAGCAGCGTCAGCGTCGCGGCGAGCACGAAGATCACGGCGAGGATGATCCCCAGGCTCGTCGATCGGAACGCCGGGCTCGGGACGAGCATCACCGCGCTGAGCGAGATCAGCACCGTGGCGCCACTGAACAGGACGGCCTTGCCTGCGGTGTCCATCGCCACCGCGGTCGCGTCCTCGGCTGTCATGCCCGCGCCGAAGAAGGCGCCGCGGAAGCGGTGCACGATGAACAGCGCGTAATCGATGCCGAGCGCGAGCGCGAACATCAGCGCGAAGTTCATCGCCCAGATCGAGATCGGCAGCACGCGCGTGCCGAGGTACAGCGAGCCGGCGGCCGCCACCATTCCGAGCACCGTCAGCATCAGCGGAAGTCCGGCCGCGACCAGGGAGCCGAACGCGATGAGCAGGATGCCGAGCGTCACCGGCCACGAGATCACCTCCGAGCGAAGCATCGCGCTGCGGTTCGCGGCGTTGAAATCGGACCACATGCCGGGCGCCCCGGTGAGGTGGACCTGCACGCCGCCGGCCGACAGCGCGGCGAGCCGGCCCTTGAGCCGATCCGCGGCGCGGACCATCTCGTTCGAGCCCTTCGCCGCCCCCGCCCGAACGATCGCCGTGTGCCCGTCGGGCGAGATCGAGATGCCCGGAGCCGGCTCGACGACGGCCGCGACTGCGCGGTCGGCGCGCAGGGTCCTCTGGACCCCGGCGACGACCGACCGGAACGTCCGATCCCCGACGGTCTTCGTCGGCGAGGAGACGACGGTCATCAGGCCGTAGCTGGAGAGGCCGTCGAAGTTGCGGTCGATCAGCGCTCGCGCCTGCACCGACTGCGAGCCGGTGGTCTCCCAGCCGGCGCCCGACAGCGCGTTCTCGACGCGCGGCGCGAAGCACCCCAGCGCGAGCGCGACCAGGACCCACGCTGCGAGCACGACGCGGAAGTGGGTCGCGGTGTAGCGGCCGAGGCGACCGATCGGGCCGAGCGCCTGCGGCTCCGTACGCCCGCGGGTGAGGTCTGTGGTGTTCTTGGACATGCCGGCAGGGTCGCCGGCACGCCTTCCCCAATCCTTCCCTAGGCGCTGAGCTTCGCTTGACCGAGTCCTTCCAGCGTCTCGCGCGCCCGCCGCTCGTTGAGCAGCTGCCCCGCCGCGGCGTAGCCCTCGGCGGCGCGGCGCAGCGCGTCCGCGGCGGCGCGCCGGTCGCCCTCGGCGAGCAGCAGCTCGGCGCGCGCCTCCGCGACCGCCGCCGGCCAGGGCCCGCCCAGCCAGGCCTCCGCGCCACGCTCGGCGCGCTGCAGGAACTCCCGGGCGCGCTCGAGCTCGCCGGCGCGCGCGCACACGGTCGCGGCCGCCACGTGGTAGCCGGTCGGGCAGAACCGGCAGAGCCAGCGCGGGTCGAACAGCGTCTCGGCGCGCTCGATCAGCGAGAGCGCCTCGGCGCTCTCGTCGGGTACCCGCAACAGCACGCCGTAGACCAGGAAGAGCAGATGTTGGGCGAGCGGCGAGATGTGCGCGAGCTCGAGCGCCTCCTCGAGCTGCGCCCGCGCGCCGGCGCGGTCGCCCAGGTGCAGCAGCGCCTCGCCCAGCCGTGATGCGCGCGAGCGACTCCCCTCCCACGGCTCCCACCTCGCGGCTGAGCCGCGCGGCCTCGACCAGGTGTGCGCGCGCGGCCTCGAGGTTGTCCGTGAAGAGCTCCGTCTCGCCCAGCACGGTGACGGCGAACGCCTCGCCGCGGCGGGCGCCCGCCTGATGGGCCTGCGCGCGCAGACGCTTCGCGAAGGCGGCCACGCGATCGTAGGGATCACCGGCCGTGAGCACGTACTCGGTCACGCACAGGTGGGCGTCGAAGACACGGCCCGCCAGCCCCGGCGCGTCCCAGACGTGGGTCAGCTGGCGTCGGGAGTGCTGCTCCCAGCCGCCGTCCATGTGGGCGACCACACCCTTCAGGTCGGCGAGCTCACCGGGGTCAGGAGCGAGGCGGTCCGCCTCGGCGGCCAGCCGCCGCGCGCCCTCCCAATCGCCCACATGCCACGCGACCATGCCACGCAGCAGGATCAGGTCGCCGAGGTCCTCGGCCCGCTCGGCGTGCACCCCTTCGAGCGCAGCCTGGGCGCCCGCCACGTCGCCCGCCGCAAGGCACGCGGCCGCCTGCTGCGCCCGCAGCGCCGGCACGCGCTCCGCGGGCGCCGCCTCGATCGCCTCGGCATAGGCGGCCGGGGCGCCGGCCTCGCCGGCCCCATGCAGCAGCCGCGCCCGCAGCGCAAGGAGGGCCGAGCGCTCGTGCTCATCCGCGTGCCCGAGCGCCAGCCTGGCCCATTCGGCGCCGTCGCGGTAGGCGCCGACGCCGGCGGCCCACTCGGCCGCCCGCGTGAGCAGCGGCACAGCGTCCCGCGCGCGACCAGCGCGCAGCAGGTGGTGGGCGACGCGCTCGGGAGCCGAGTCGTCCGCGGCGAGCAGTGCGGCGGCATCGCCGTGCGTGCGGCGCAGCAGCTCCTCGGGCAGCCGGGCGGCCAACTCCTCGCGCACGAAAGCGTGCCGGAAGCGATAGCGGCCGCGCGCGCTTTCGAGCACGCCGGCCGCCTCGGCCTCGCCAAGCGCCTCGCCGACTCCTTCAGAGCCCGCGAGCGCCGTGAGCTCCACCTCCGTGAAGCCGTCGTCGATCACGGCGAGGGCGGCCAGCAGCCGCTCGCCGAGCGGCTCGAGCCGCTCGAGCCGCCGCGCCACGACCTCGCGCAGCCGCGGCGGCACCGTGACCTCGCCGGACGCGTCCACCGACGCCGCCAGCTCCTCGGCGAAGAACGGGTTGCCCGCGGCGGAGCGCTCGATGGCCGCGAGGGCACCGGGCACCAGCGGCCGGCCGGCGGCCCGCCGCGCGACCGCCGCGATGGCGGCGCGATCGAGCGGACCGAGCACGACTTCGACCGCGGCGCCGCGCTCGAGCAGGCTGGAGCGCACGAGCGCGAGCGCCTTGGGGAGCGCGTCATCGCGGGTCCCGACGACCACGAGCAGGCGCTCACCGGCGGCGCCGCGCGCGAGGTAGTGCACGAGCGCCACCGTTGCCTCGTCGGCGGCGTGCAGGTCGTCGATCACGAGCACGACCCCGCGGTCCGCGGCGGCCTGCGCCAGCAGCTGGGCGACCGCCGAGAAGACACGGTGGCGATCCACGGCCTCCTCCCCCGCCCCTGCCGGGGGCCGCACCGACGGCAGCAGCCGCGCCAGGGCGCCTTGTGCACTGTCGGTCAGCGCGCTGGCCAGCTCCGGGCGCCGCGCGGCGAGGGGATCGAGCGCCTCCACGAGCGGCGCGTACGGCGTGCGGCCCTCCTCCTCGTGGGCGGCGCCGCGCAGCGTGTGAAGGCCGAGCTCCTCCGCCTCGGCGAGCACAGCCTCGACGAGGCGCGTCTTGCCGATCCCCAGCGAGCCCGTGACGAGCAGCGCGCCGCCATCGCCCGCCGCGGCACGCTGCAGCGAGCCGAGCGCCGAGGCGAGCTCTCGCTCACGCCCTTCGACGGGAGCGTGCAGGAGCCGAGCCGCGCGGACCGCCGGGCCGCGGGTGAGCTCGCGCTGGAGCGCCAGCGTCTCCTCGGACGGCTCCGCCCCGACCCGCGAGAGCTCGTCGCGCAGCAGGCGAAACTGGCGGGCGGCGGCTGACCTGTCGCCACGCGCGAAGTGCTGGCGCATGAGCGCGCGGTGGGCCTCCTCGTCGGCGGCGTCCTCGCGCAGCACGTCCTCCCAGCGGGCCTCGGAGCGCATCATCGCGAGGTGGCGCTCGCGCAGCCGCGCGCGCGGGCGCAGCGTCCACTGCTCGTAGGGCTCGTCGGGCAGCAGCTCACCGCCGTAGGCGGAGGCGTCGCCGCGCTCGAAGCGCTCGACATCGGTCGTCACCTCGGCCGCCGGGGCGAGTTCGACCACTCCGCCGCGCAGCACGACCGCGCCGCGGTCGCCGAGCGCGCGGCGCGCGTAGCTCGCGGCCTTGTGCAGGTTGGACGCGGCGGCATCGGCGCCGAGCTTCGGCCAGAGCATCTCGAGCACCTCGTCGCGCGGCATCCGATGGCCGGGAGCGAGCGCGAGCAGCTTCACGAGGTCCGACGCGCGCCGCTGCGCCCACGCGTCGGCCGGGACGGGCCGCGAGTCGACGAGCGCTTCGAAGCGTCCGAGCAGTCGGACCTCGAGCTGGCGCATGAAGACCGACCATACCGCCACACGCAGCGCCCGCCGCGGCGCAGCGTGACGCTGCGCCGCGGCGCGGTCGGCGGCGCATCACAGCGTCGCCAGCCACTCGAGCGGGAAGGGCGGCTGCGCCAGCGGGCGGACCGCCAGGCGCATCAGCCCGAGCGGGTTGTCGTCGCCCGCGATGCGGTTGAGGTGCACGGTCCGGCAATGGACGCAACGGTGCACGAGCGCCCATTCGCCGTCGCCGCGCACGCACACCGCGATCGGCTCCATGGATGACCCGCACTCCGCGGCGCGGTCGCCGGGGGCGTCGTCGTCGAGGTGACGGCTCCACAGGCACGTCGGGCAGTGGTTGCGGTGAGTGGTGCCCGGCGCGTCCATGGACACGTCCAGGCGGCAATGCTGACATCGGAACGTGTCCGGCATCCGGCGCCGGGCACGCGTGCGCTGATCGCGCGACAAAGGGACCTCCGGTCAGTGCTCTACGGGAACAGAGAGGCGGGTCGCGCGAGAGCGGGGCTCAGCCCCGGTGGCGCGACGTGGTCTGTTCCAAGCTGGCAGTCATAGCTCACCACCACCCTCGCCCGCGGCGACCGATCCCAAGTGCCGGCGTCGCATGCAGGGCGCGAGGACTGTACCGCCTCCCCCGCCCGCGGGCAACCGATCGGCGGTCCGGGGCACCGCCCGGAGTCGCTGCGTCGCCCCGGAGCATCGAAACGGCCGCGTGGTGGCGCGGAACGCCGGCGGCGCTGGGCACCCCCCGCGACGTGGCACGATTCGCGGGTGACCACCGGACCCGCCACGGAGCAGCACCTGCGCGACCTCGCGTGGCTGCGCCGCGTCCGCGACCGCATCGACCGGGAGTACGCGCAGCCGCTGGACGTCGAGGCGCTCGCTCGCGGCGCGCACATGTCGGCCGGGCACCTCAGCCGCCAGTTCCGGCTGGCCTACGGCGAGTCGCCGTACGGCTACCTGATGACGCGGCGCATCGAGCGCGCGATGGCGCTGCTGCGTCGCGGCGACCTCAGCGTCACCGAGGTCTGCTTCGCCGTCGGCTGCTCGTCGCTGGGCACCTTCAGCACGCGCTTCACCGAACTGGTCGGCGTGCCGCCCAGCGTCTATCGGCGCGAGGCGGCGCGCGCGACGGCGGGGATGCCGTCGTGCGTGGCCAAACAGGTGACCCGACCGATCAGGAATCGAGAAGCGCAGGCCCCCGAGCCGCAGCTAGCGTGACTGCCCAGTTGCTCTGCCTGACGCGCCCCACCGACGATGGAGACACGATGAGCACCGCCACGAGGACGGACGCGCAGCGGCCTGCGCTGCACGCTGCCGACAGCCACGATCTGATCCGCGTGCACGGCGCGCGCGTGAACAACCTCAAGGACGTCAGCGTCGAGATCCCGAAGCGCCGGCTGACGGTGTTCACCGGCGTCTCCGGCTCGGGCAAGAGCTCGCTGGTGTTCGGCACGATCGCCGCGGAGTCGCAGCGGCTGATCAACGAGACCTACAGCGCCTTCGTGCAGGGCTTCATGCCGACGCTGGCGCGGCCCGAGGTCGACGTGCTCGAAGGGCTGACGACCGCGATCAGCGTCGACCAGGAGCGGATGGGGTCCAACCCCCGCTCGACGGTCGGCACCGCGACCGACGCCGACGCGATGCTGCGCATCCTCTTCAGCCGGCTCGCGCAGCCGCACATCGGCTCGCCCGGCGCGTACTCGTTCAACGTCGCCTCCGCCCACGGGAGCGGCGGCATCACGGTCGAGCGCGGCGACAAGACCATCACCAAGAGCGCGAGCTTCAGCCGCATCGGCGGCATGTGCCCGCGCTGCGAGGGCCGCGGCTCGGTCAGCGACTTCGACCTGTCCGCGCTCTACGACGACAGCAAGTCGCTCAACGAGGGCGCGCTCACGATCCCCGGCTACAGCATGGACGGCTGGTACGGCCGGATCTTCCGCGGCTGCGGCTACTTCGATCCGGACAAGCCGATCAAGAAGTTCAACAAGCGCGAGCTCCACGACCTGCTCTACAAGGAGCCGACCAAGATCAAGGTCGAGGGGATCAACCTGACCTACGAGGGCCTGATCCCGAAGATCCAGAAGTCGATGCTGTCCAAGGACGTCGACGCGATGCAGCCGCACATCCGCGCCTTCGTGGAGAAGGCGGTGGTGTTCACCACCTGCCCCGACTGCGACGGAACCCGGCTCAGCGAGGCGGCTCGATCGTCGAAGATCGACGGTGTCAGCATCGCCGACGTCTCCGCGATGCAGATCTCCGACCTCGCCGAGTGGGTGCGCGGCCTCGACGAGCCGTCGGTGGCGCCGCTGCTCGAGGCGCTGCGGGAGACCCTCGACTCGTTCGTCGAGATCGGGCTCGGCTACCTCTCGCTCAACCGGCCGTCGGGCACGCTGTCGGGCGGCGAGGCGCAGCGCACCAAGATGATCCGCCACCTCGGGTCGTCGCTCACCGACGTCACCTACGTCTTCGACGAGCCGACGGTCGGCCTGCACCCGCACGACATCCAGCGGATGAACGACCTGCTGCTGGCGCTGCGCGACAAGGGCAACACCGTGCTCGTCGTGGAGCACAAGCCGGAGACGATCGCGATCGCCGACCACGCCGTCGACCTCGGCCCGGGCGCCGGCACCGCCGGTGGCGAGGTGGTGTTCGAGGGCACCGTCGAGGGGCTGCGGGCCAGCGACACGATCACCGGGCGCCACCTGGACGACCGCGCGGCCTTGAAGGAGTCGGTGCGCGAGCCGTCGGGCGCGCTCGAGGTGCGCGGCGCCACCACCAACAACCTGCAGGACGTCGACGTCGACATCCCGCTCGGCGTGCTGGTCGTGCTGACCGGCGTCGCCGGGTCGGGCAAGAGCTCGCTCATCAACGGCTCGGTGGCCGGCCGCGACGGCGTGGTGTCGGTCGATCAGGCGCGCGATCAGGGGCTCGCGGCGCAGCAACCCGGCGACGTACACCGGACTGCTCGACCCGATCCGCAAGGCGTTCGCGAAGGCCAACGGCGTCAAGCCGGCGCTGTTCAGCTCCAACTCCGAGGGCGCCTGCCCCAACTGCAACGGCGCCGGCGTCGTCTACACCGAGCTGGCGATCATGCAGAGCGTCGCCACCGATCTGCGAGGAGTGCGAGGGCAAGCGCTTCGACGCGTCGGTGCTCGAGTACACGTTCGGCGGCAAGGACATCAGCGAGGTGCTCGCGATGTCGGTGGCCGAGGCCGAGGCGTTCTTCGGCGACGGCGAGGCGAAGCACGCCGGCCGCGCACAAGATCCTCGAGCGGCTCGCCGACGTCGGGCTCGGCTACCTCACGATCGGCCAGCCGCTCACCACGCTGTCCGGCGGCGAGCGCCAGCGGCTCAAGCTGGCCACCCACATCGGCCGAGAAGGGCGGCGTCTACGTCCTCGACGAGCCGACCACCGGCCTGCACCTCGCCGACGTGCAGCAGCTGCTCGGCCTGCTCGACCGGCTCGTCGACTCCGGCAAGTCGGTCATCGTCATCGAGCACCACCAGGCGGTCATGGCGCACGCCGACTGGATCATCGACCTCGGCCCCGGCGCCGGCCAGGACGGCGGCCGGATCGTCTTCGAGGGCACACCCGCCGATCTCGTCGCCGCCCGCTCCACCCTCACCGGCGAGCACCTCGCGGCCTACGTCGGCACCTGACCGAGGTCCTCGAGGCCGGTCAGGAATCGAGAAGCGCCGACCCCCGAGCCGCTCCTAGCATCACCGGCATGGACATCACCATTCACGCGAGCTTCCTCCCGCACAACGACCCCGACGCCTCCCTGGCCTTCTACCGCGACACCCTCGGCTTCGAGGTCCGCAACGACGTGGGATACAAGGGGATGCGCTGGATCACGGTCGGCCCCGCCGACCAGCCGGGCACGTCCATCGTCCTGCATCCGCCGGCCGCCGACCCCGGCGTCACCGACGACGAGCGCCGCACCATCGTGGAGATGATGGCCAAGGGAACCTACGCCGCCATCCTCCTGGCCACCGCCGACCTCGACGGCGCCTTCGAGCGGGTGCAGGCCAGCGGCGCCGAGGTCGTCCAGGAGCCGACCGAGCAGCCGTACGGGATTCGCGACTGCGCCTTCCGCGATCCCGCGGGCAACCTCGCCCGCATCCAGGAGCTGACAGGGCACTAACCGCCGGCGGACAGCCACTCGCCGAGCTGAGCCGGCGCGACGAGCGCCGAGAAGTCGCCGTCGTCGCGGATCCGCTCGGCCGCGGCGACCAGCGCTCCGACGGCGACCCACGTCAGGGCGCCGCCGACGCTGATGCGCTGCCCGCCCGCCTCGACGATCTCGCTCAGCGTCAGGCCGCGGTGCGCGAGGACGTTGACGGGCTTGGACACCGCGTCGCACACCGCCCGGATCTCCTCGCCGCTGCGCAGCCCGGGGGCGTAGAGGACGTCGGCGCCCGCGCGCTCGTAGGCCTGCAGGCGGGCGATCGTGTCCTCGAGGTCGGGGTTGGCGCGGATGTGGTTCTCGGCGCGCGCGGTGAGCGTGAAGGGCGAAGTCGAGGCCGCGCGCGGCCTCGACGGCCGCCGCGACCCGCTCCGCCGCCTCGTCGAGCGGGTAGAGCCCGCGCCGGCGTCGTAGTCCTCGATCGAGGCGCCGACGGCGCCGGCGCCGGCGACGCGCGCGATGGCGCCCGCGACGTCCTGCGGCGCGCGCCCGTAGCCGTTCTCGAGGTCGACCGAGACCGGCAGGCTCGTCGCGCGGTCCAGCGCGGCGGCGTGCTCGACGACCTCGTCGAGGGTCGCGGCGCCGTCGAGACGGCCCAGCGTGAAGGCGAACCCCGAGCTCGTGCTCGCGAGCGCCTTGAACCCGAGCCCGCGAGGACCTTGGCCGAGCCGGCGTCCCACGGGTTGGGGATGACGAACGGGTCGCCGTCGTGCAGCGCGCGGAACGCGGCGCCCTTCTGCTGCTGGGTCGGTGGCATGCCTCACATGATGCGCGCACCGACTGCGCGGGCGCGCCGGCGGCCCCGGCGCGAGGCCGGGGCCGCCAGAACGTCCGAGTGGCTAGTGGTGGTTGTGGCCGCCCCGACCGTCGAGAAGTTGTAGACGGTGGTGCTCGCGTACGGATGCGTCGGGTCGATGGTGGTCGGGGGGAAGTTGGCCTTGTTCGGCGAGTCGGGGAAGTGCTGGGTCTCCAGCGCCAGCCCGTCGCCCTGGCGGTACTGGCGGCCGCTCGTGCCGTAGAGCGTGCCGTCGAGGAAGTTGCCCGAGTAGAACTGGATCCCGGGCTCCGTGGTGGTGATCGTCAGCTCACGCCCGCTGGACGGGTCGACGAGCTGCGCGGCCAGGTTCAGGCTGGGCTTCGGGCCACCGCCGCCGTGGTGGCGGACCTTCGCGCGCGCGCTGGGCTGGTTGAGCACCCAGTTGTGGTCGTAGCCACGCCCGAACACGAGCTGCTGGTCGTTGCCGCGCAGCCGCTCGCCGATCGCGTGGAACCGGGTGAAGTCGAACGGCGTGCCCGACGACGTCGGGGTCGTGCCGTTCGGGATGAGGTTCACGTCGACGGGCGTGTACTCGTTGGCGTTGAGCTTGAGCAGGTGGTCGTTGATCGTCCCCGAGCCCTCACCGGCCAGGTTCCAGTAGGAGTGGTTGGTGAGGTTGAGGACCGTCGGCGCGGTCGGTCGTCGCCGCGTAGTCGAAGCGCAGGTTGTTGTTGTTGTCGAGCGTGAAGGTGACCGTCACGTCGACGTTGCCGGGGTACCCCGTGCACGTCGCCGGGGTCGTGCAGCCTTCGCCGGCAGGGCTGTGCACGGTGCAGCTTCAGCCCGACGGTGTTGCCGTTCGCCGGGATCGGCGTGGCGTCCCACATGCGCTTGTCGAAGCCCACGTTGCCGCCGTGGAGGCTGGCGACGCCGTTGTTCGCGTCGAGCGTGTACGTGTTGCCGCCGAGCACGAACCCCGGAGGCTGCCCGGCCGGCCGCCCACCGGGCCGATGCGGTTGCCGTAGCGGCCGATGATCGCGCCGAAGTACGGGTTGCTCTTGACGTACGCGGCGCTGGTGTAGCCGGCGATGTCGCCGAAGCCGAGGGTGACGTTGGTCTCGCGGCCGCGCCTGTCAGGGACGCTCAGCGACTGGATGATGCCGCCGTAGTTGAGGATCGAGACCGACATGCCGCGCCCGTTGGTGAGCGTGTACTTGGTGACCGCGGCGCCGGCGTTTGCGGGCGCGGTAGCCGGCAGATTGCCGAAGCTCGCCGGCGTGATGCTCAGGCCGTTGGAGTGGCTGAATGGCCCGTGGCGATGCTTGGACTTCGCCACGCCGGCCGGCGCGAGCACCAGCCCGGCGACGAGGAGGACGAGCATCGCGCAGAACGCGACGCGCAGGTGCCTCGGGGAGAGGCGCTTGTTCATGACTCCTCCTGGGGTGGATGGATGAGAGAGCTGAGTGCCATTGCCATCTAGAAGCCGGCCGCGATCAGGCCGCAGCGGCCGGTGAACGAGGCGCCGGGCTCGAGCACGACGAGCCCGTCGCCGGAGTTGAAGGCGTCGGGGGCGCACGTCATCGGCTCGATGGCGATGGCGGCGTCCGCGGTGAAGACCTGGACGAAGCGGAAGTGCTCGTCCATCCAGACGGTGAGCTGCCCGGCGCCGGAGTTGGTCCCCAGCCGCACGCGGGCGACGCCGGCCGGGCTGCGGCCGAGATCGCCGAAGCACGTGTCCAGGCGCAGCGGGCCCAGACGCCGCGGGCGGCGGAAGTCGAAGTCGGTCCCGTCGACCGGCTCGGCCGGGCCGCAGGGCAGCAGGCGCTCGTCGACCGGCACGCGCGTGCGCGCGGGGATCTCGAGCACCATGTCGTCGACGTCGGTCGCGCCCGGCGTCAGGTAGGGATGCAGGCCGGCGCCGAACGGCGCGCGCTCGGCGCCGACGTTGGTGGCGTGCAGCGTCATCACGATGCCGCCCGAGGCGAGCTCGTAGGACACGGCCAGCGCCAGCTCGAACGGGTAGCCCGGCCGCGGCGCCAGCGCGTAGGAGAGCGACACGCGCCGCGGCGAGGTGCGCACGCCCCGCCAGCGGCTCTGGAGCACGAGGCCGTGCAGGGCGTTGCCGCGCTCGGGCTCGGAGATCTCGAGGCGGTGCTCGACGCCGTCGATGCCGTAGCGCCCGTCGCGCACCCGGTTGGGCCACGGGACGAGCACGCGCCCGGCGAACGCGGCGTCGTACTCGCCCGCGCTGAAGCTCGCGAGCAGCTCGTGGCCGCCGATCGTCCACGAGCGCACCCCGGCGCCGATCTCGGTCACCACCAGGCGCTGGCGCCCGCGGCGCAGCTCGAACTGCGCGCCGGTGGGCGGCTCTGTCACCGCGGCCATGGTTCACGCCACGGCGAACTCCAGGCCCGCCAGCTCGCTGAAGGTCCGCCACGCCGCCGCCTGGCGCCCGGGGTTGAGGACCTGGTGGTGCGGGCCGCCGAGGCGCAGCCACGCGTTCATGCACTCGCGCACGCCCGAGTCGGGACGGAAGAACCCGTAGGGCATCTCGAGCGCCGGCAGCTCGTCGGTGTCGAGGATCTCGCCCTCGGACACCAGCAGCCGGAAGCGCTCGCCGCCGAGCGACACGAGCGTGGCCAGGGTCACGGGGCCCGTCGCGTACTGGAAGAGGAAGGTCGGCGGGTCGCCGAGGCCGCCGATGCCCGAGCGGGCGCTTGATCAGCCGGACGGGGCGATCGTCGCGCGCCAGCGCCCAGTTGCCCTCGCCCATGTGGCTCATCAGGATCGAGTCGCTCGGGAAGTCCATCGCGTACATCTCGGTGAACTGCGTGTCGCCCAGCAGCTCGCGCCCGGCCGCCATCAGCGCCGCGGTCAGCGCGTCGCCCTCGGCGCCGTAGCCGTAGCCCTTGGCCATCAGGCTCGAAGCGGCGGCGAGCGGCAGGCGCGCGAAGCGGCCGTCCTCGGCGATCGCGTCGAAGTGGGTCGAGTACGCGCCGTAGCCGCCCTCGCGCAGCAGCGCCTCGAGGCCGAGCTGCATGCGCGCGTGGTCCTCGCGCTCGTCGTCCTGCAGGCGCGGGTCGATCTCGAAGCGCGCGTCCTCGTCGGCCATCAGCGCGCGCACGTCGTCGTCGCTGACGGCCGCGCCGCGCGGTGCAGGGCCCCGGGCGCGAGCGCGTCGACCTGCGGGCCGAGCGCGCGCAGCAGCGCGTGGACGTCGACGCGGATGTCGCCCATCCCGTTCATCGCGTAGCCGAAGACGGCGACCTTCAGCGCGCGCCAGCGCGTGACCGCGGCGGCCGCGCGCGCCCAGTCGCCGACCGCGTCGACGAACGAGTCGGCGTGCCAGTCGTCGGTGATGACGTGGAACGGGCGCCCGGCGCGGACCATCGCGTTGGCCGTGTCCTGCGCGCCGTGGATGCCCTGGTTGTAGGTCAGGTCGGCCATGTCCCACTCGGCGGTCACCGCGGGGACGGGCTGGATGTTGGCCAGGCAGATCGGCAGCTCGCGTGTGCGACAGCGCGCGCGCGACGCGCATGCCGGGCCCGTAGGTGAGCATGACCACGAGCAGCCCGTCGAGTCCCTGCGCCCTCGAAGTCGCGCGACGATGCGCTCGATGTCCTCGCGGTCCCGGGCGGGCGGGCCGACCTCGACGTCGGCGACGCCGGCGAGCGCCTCGCCGAGCTCGCGCGCGTACGCGGCCTGGCGCTCGGTGATGCCCGGCAGCATGTCGTCGTAGAGCGCCTGCATGATGCCCAGCAGGCCGATGCGCGGGCGCGCTCGGCATCGCCGTCAGCGCTGTCCGTAGACGTTCTGGTAGCGGTCGTAGAGCGCATCGATGTCCTCTCGGGCGAGCGGGATGGCTCGCCGAGCGCGCGCGCGAGATGCACGGTCCGCGCGGCGTCCTCGCACATCACCGCCGCCTTGATCGCGTCGCGGGGGCCGGGGCCGAGCGTGAACACGCCGTGGCTGCGCATCAGCACGGCCGGCGAGCGGTGGCCGGCGAGCGTCTCGACGACGCCGCGGCCGATCTCCTCGTCGCCGATCAGCGCGAACGGGCCGATGGGGATCTCGCCGCCGAACTCGTCGGCCATCGCGGTGATCACGCACGGGATCGCCTCGCCGCGCATCGCCCACGCGGTGGCGTAGGCGCTGTGGGTGTGCGCGACGCCGCCGACGTCGGGCATGTGGCGGTAGACGTAGCCGTGGGTGGCGGCGTCGCTGGAGGGCGAGAGGTCGCCCTCGACCAGCGCCGCCGTGCAGGTCGCAGACGACGATCGCCTCCGGCGTCAGCTCGTCGTAGGGGACGCCGCTGGCCTTGATGACCATGAGCTCCTCGCCGGGCACGCGCGCGGAGAGGTTGCCGCTCGTCCACGCCACCAGGCCGTTGCGCGGAAGCTCCGCGTGCAGCGCGCAGACCTCGCGGCGCAGCTCGGCGAGCGTCAGCCACGGGCCACCTCGCGCGGGCGATTGGCGCAGCGCGTGCATGACGTCGTCGCCGCCGCGGCCGAAGTGGTCGTGCAGCGGCGAGTAGTGCGCGTAGAGCGCGTCGTAGGCGTCGGCGCGCGCCTCGTCGGGGAGCGTAGGCGTCGCGGCGGACGCTTGCCCATCGCCGCCGCCGCCGCGTGGATGTCCGGGTACGCGCCGGCGGCCACCGCCGCGTGCATCGCCGAGCCGAGCGCCGGGCCCTGCTCGGAGTCGATCAGGTGCAGCGGCAGCCGCGTGACGTCGGCGTAGATCTGCATGATCACCGGGTTCTTGATCAGCCCGCCGGCGACGAACAGCTCGCGTCACGGGCAGCCCGGCCGCCTCGAACGTCTCGATGATCGTGCGCGTGCCGAACGCGGTCGCCTCGATCAGCGCGCGGTAGACGTCCTCGGCGCGCGTGGCCAGCGTCAGCCCGACGATCAGCGCCGCTGAGCTCGTGGTCGACGAGCACCGAGCGGTTGCCGTTGTGCCAGTCGAGCGCGACGAGGCCGTGCTCGCCGACCTGCTGCTCGCCGGCGAGCTCGGACAGGTAGTCGTGGACGTCGAGCCCGCGGCCGCGGCCTCCTCGTGGTAGCGCGGCGGGACGCGTGGTCGACGAACCAGGCGAAGATGTCGCCGACGCCGCTCTGCCCGGCCTCGTAGCCGCACAGGCCCGGCACGATCCCGCCGTCGACGACGCCGCACATGCCCGGCACCTCGGCGAGCCGGTCGCCGTTCATGACGTGGCACGTCGAGGTGCCCATGATCGGCGAGCATCTGGCCGGGGCTCGATCGCGCCGGGCGGCCGGCGCGGTGACGTGCGCGTCGACGTTGCCGACGGCGACCGCGATGCCCTCGGGCAGGCCGGTCCACGCGGCGGCCTGCGCGGTCAGCCCGCCGGCGCGGTCGCCGAGCGGCGCGAGCGCGCCGTCGAGCTTGGTCGGCGACGAAGCCGGCGAAGCGCTCGTCGAGCGCGCGCAGGAAGTCCTCGGACGGGTAGCCGCCGTCCTGGTGGATGCCCTTGTAGCCGGCGGTGCACGCGTTGCGCGTCTCGCGCCGCAGAGCTGCCAGATGATCCAGTCGGCGCGCCTCGACCCAGCGGTCCATGCGCTCGTAGATCTCCGGGTCCTCCTCGAGCACCTGCAGCGCCTTGGCGAACTCCCACTCGGAGGAGATGAGGCCGCCGTAGCGCGCCAGCCACGGCTCGCCGCGCTCGCGCGCGAGCGCGTTGATGCGGTCGGCCTGCGCCTGCGCGGCGTGGTGCTTCCACAGCTTCGGCTAGGCGTGCGGGCGGTCGCGGAAGTCGTCGAGCCCGCACAGCGGCGTGCCGTCGGCGAGCACCGGCAGCGGGGTGGAGGCCGTGAAGTCGGTGGCGATGCCGATGACCTGGTCGGGCGCGATGCCGGCGTCCGCCACGGCCGCGGGCACCGCCGTGCGCAGGACCTCGAGCTAGTCGTCCGGGTCCTGCAGCGCCCACTCGGGCGGGAGCGCGCGCACCGCTGGCGGCAGCGTCCGGTCCATCACGCCGTTGGCGTACTCGTGCACGGCGGAGCCGAGCTCGGCGCCGTCCTCGCACCCGCACGACGACGGCGCGCCCGAGAGCGTGCCGAAGTCGATGCCGATCACGCACTTCGGCCCCCCGGCCATGGCTTACCCCCGGCGGCTCGGGCCGCTCGGCGCGCGCGCCGGTACTCGTCGACGACGATCTCGGTCAGCTCCTCCACCGAGGTCTCCGAAGTCGGCTTGTCGAGCGAGATCACGCCATCCTGGATCAGGCAGACGCGATCGCACGCGGTCA
>CAWFMR010000027.1:0-115480 GCA_963816845.1 uncultured Actinomycetes bacterium
CGTGGTCGATGGCGGCGTGGGCGCGTGGGGGCGCCAGGGCTGGCCGCTGGACGGCGCCCCGTAGGGCGTCGAACGTCGGTCCTCCCACGTCAGGACGGGGTACGACCGACGTTCGATCGGTCGTTACCCTCCTCAGCAGCACGATCGAGAAGACCGCGACCACGATTGGATGCTGCGATGAGCGCTGCCACCACCCCCTCCACCCGTCTGCTCGACAACTACGTGGGAGGCCAGTGGACCCCGGCCTCCGGCACCGAGGAGCTCGATGTCACCAACCCCGCCACCGGCGAGGTGCTGGCGCGGGTGCCGATGTCGTCCGCCTCGGACCTCGACGCCGCCGTGCGCGCCGCGCGCGCCGCGCTGCCCGAGTGGCGCGCGGTCAGCGTCATCGCGCGCGCCCGCCTGCTCTTCGCGCTGCGCGAGGGCCTCGAGGCGCGCAAGGAGGAGCTCGCGCGCGCGGTGACCACCGAGATGGGCAAGACGATCGTCGACGGCCGCGCCGAGGTGGGGCGCATGATCGAGATGGTCGAGGCCGCCTGCGCCATCCCGACGACCATGCAGGGCCGCATCCTCGAGGACGTCGCGACGAACGTCGACGCCGAGACCGTGCGCCAGCCGGTCGGCGTGTGCGCCGCGATCGTGCCCTTCAACTTCCCGGCGATGGTGCCCTTCTGGTTCCTGCCCTTCGCGATCGGCTGCGGCAACACCTTCGTGCTCAAGCCCTCCGAGCAGGTCCCGCTCACCCAGCAGCTCGCCTTCGAGGTGCTCGACGGCCTCGGGCTGCCGCCCGGCGTGGTCAACCTCGTCAACGGCGGGCGCGAGGTGGTGGAGGGGATCCTCGACCACCCCGACATCGACGCGATCTCGTTCGTCGGCTCGGCGCCCGTGGCGCGCATCGTCTACGAGCGCGCGGCCAAGGCCGGCAAGCGCGTGCAGGCGCTCGGCGGAGCCAAGAACCACATGGTCGTCATGCCCGACGCGGTGATGGACAAGACGGTCGACGGCCTCATCGCCTCGGGCTTCGGCGCCGCGGGCCAGCGCTGCATGGCCGGCTCGGTCGTCGTGACGGTCGGCGAGGCGCACGACAAGCTCATGCCCGCGCTGCGCGAGGCGACCGAGAAGCTGCGCGTCGGCGACGGCATCGAGGAGGGCGTGGACGTCGGCCCGGTCGTCTCCGCCACGGCGCGCGACCGCATCCGCGACTGGATCGACCGCGGCGTCTCCGAGGGCGCGTCGCTCGCCGTCGACGGCCGCGATGTGGAGGGCGGCGACGTCCCCGCCGACGGCTCCTACGTCGGCCCGACGATCCTCGAGGGCGTCACGCCCGAGATGAGCGTGGCCCAGGAGGAGATCTTCGGCCCGGTGCTGACCGTCATCAACGTCGGCACGCTGGACGAGGCGATCGAGGTCGTCAACTCGAGCCGGTTCGGCAACGGGGTCTCGATCTTCACCGAGTCCGGCGCGTCGGTGCGGCGCTTCCGCCACGAGGTCGAGGTCGGGATGGTCGGCGTCAACATCGGCGTCGCCGCGCCGGTCGCCTTCTTCCCCTTCTCGGGCTGGAAGGACTCCTTCCTCGGCGACCTACACGCCCACGGCCCCGACGCGGTCGAGTTCTACACGCGCAAGAAGACCGTCACCAGCCGCTGGTTCGCCAGCGGCCAGGGACACGGTCAGTACTTCGTCGAGAAGTAGGGCGGCGCCTAGCGACTGCGCGACCGCGACCGCGAGCGCGAGCGCCCACCGCCGTTGGAGCGCGGTCCGGCGCCGTTGGAGCGCCGGCCCGGGTGCACCGGCGTGCTGAGCTCGGTCTCGGCGAACTCGCGGTCCAGCCGCAGCTCGGCCGCGATGCGCTCGACGTCGCGCGCCTGCTCGGCGCCGACGAAGGTCACGCCCACGCCGGTGCGCCCGGCGCGACCGGTGCGCCCGATGCGGTGCACGTAGCCGTCGCGGTCCTCCGGCGGGTCGAAGTTGATGACGTGCGAGATCCCCGAGACGTCGATGCCGCGGGCGGCGACGTCGGTGGCGACGAGGGTGTCGACCTTGAAGCTCTCGAAGCTCGCCAGGGCGCGCTCGCGCTGGCCCTGGGACTTGTCGCCGTGCATCCCGACGACGTTCACGCCCTCGCGGCTCAGGCGCTTGACCAGCCGGTCGACGCCGCGCTTGGTGCGCACGAAGACCAGCGCGAGGTCGCGTTCGCCGCGCAGCTCGCCGAGCAGCGCCTCGATGCGCGCGTCGCGCTCGACGGCGACGAAGCGGTGCTCGGTCGCGGCCGTGCTGCTGACCGTGGGCGCGTGCTCGTGGCGGCGGGCGTCGTGGGTGAAGCTCTTGGCCACGCGGCCGGTCTCGCCGTCGAGCGTGGCGGAGAAGAACAGCGTCTGGCGCTTGGTCGGGCACTGGGCCACGATGCGGTCGACGGCGGGCTTGAAGCCCATGTCGAGCATGCGGTCGGCCTCGTCGAGGACGAGGATGCGGACGCGGTCGAGCGTCAGGTCGCCGCGCTGGAGGAGGTCCTCCAGGCGACCGGGGGTGGCGACCACGATGTGGGCGCGCGCGGCCTCGCGGGCCTGCTTGACGATCCCCACGCCGCCGTAGACGGACGCGATGCGCAGCGCGCGGGCATGCGCGAGCGGGCGAAGGTCGTCGACGATCTGGCTTGCCAGCTCGCGGGTGGGGGCGAGGATGAGGGCCGCCGGACGGCGGTCGCCTGCCTCGATGCGGTCCGCGATGGGGGCGCCGAAGGCGATGGTCTTGCCCGATCCGGTCGGCGACTTCGCGAGCACGTCGTGCCCGGCGAGGATGTCGGCGATGACGAGCTGCTGGATGGCGAAGGGCTCGGTGATGCCGCGCTCGGCGAGCGCACCCGCGACTGCGCGGGACACGCCGAGATCGGCGAAGGACTGCTGTGACATTGGAAATGAACTCCTTGCGGCGCTCGGTCGGGCCGCGGCTGATTCGGGAGGCGACGGCGAACCCGAACCGCCGTGGTGGCGGGACCCAAGCAAGCTGCCTCGCGGCCGACGTCGCCGACCGCTCCACTGAGGATAGCGGGCGTGAGCGCGGGGTAGCCGCCGGGTCCCACGCGCTGTAGCGTCGGCTTCACACGGGTTTCACACCGCAACGTCCACTGGGGAGGGATCTGCATGAGGCTCAGGCACCGGCGCACGCTCGCGCTCTGCGCCGCCGCCGCGCTCGCGCTGGCCGCACCGGCCGTCGCAGCCGCTCACGGCTCCGGCCACGACGACCACCACGGCAAGGGGCTGCGCTCGGTCAAGCGCATCGTCGTCATCTACGAGGAGAACCACAGCTTCGACAACCTCTACGGCGGCTGGGAGGGCGTCAACGGCCTGCGCCGGGCCGATGCAGCGCACACGACGCAGGTCGATCAGAACGGCATGCCGTTCGCCTGCCTGGCGCAGAACGACGTGAACCTGACGACGCCGCCGCTCGGCACCGCGTGCTCGTCGAGCAGCAACTTCTTCAACCGCCCGTTCCTCATCGACGACTTCATCAAGCCCACCGACAAGACGTGCCCGGCGCCGGGCGTCTTCGCGGCCAACGGCGTGCTGAAGGACAGCCCCGGCGCCCTGCCGGGCGGCTGCACGCGCGACCTGGTGCACCGCTACTACCAGGAGCAGTACCAGCTCAACGGCGGCAAGCAGAACCGCTACACCGCCGGCAGCGACGCCGTCGGCCTGACCCAGGGCGTCTACAACACCCGCGCGCTGCCGATCTACAAGTACCTGCACACGCGGGGCCACCCCGACTACGCGATCGCCGACGCCTTCTTCCAGGCCGCCTTCGGCGGGTCGTTCCTCAACCACCAGTGGCTGGTCGCCGCGGCGACGCCGACGTGGCCGAACGCCGACAACAGCGGCTCGAACGTCGCCCCCAACGACGACATCCACTCGGTGGTGGACGCCAACGGGATGCCGGTCAACTACCCGCTGTACACCTCCCCGGCCGGGACGACGGTCAAGGACAACGCGCTGACGGCGTCGTGCCACCCGGGCCCGGGCCGCGGGCCGACCCCGCCGGGCGTGACCTGCGGGGACTACGCGGTCAACACGATCCAGCCGACCTACCAGCCCTTCCAGCCCGGCACGGCCGAGACGCGCAAGCTCCCGCCGCAGACGGCGCCGACCATCGGCGACCGCCTGAGCGCGAAGGGCGTCGACTGGGCCTGGTACTCGGGCGGCTGGTCGAACGCGGACGGCGACGTGGGCGCCCCCGGGTGGACGAACGGCACCGCAGCCCTGCCGCCAAACGCCACGAGCACCAAGCCGTGCCCGGACCCGGCCGCGTTCGCCAACGCGACGTGGCCCAACTGCCCGGACAAGCTGTTCCAGTTCCACCACCAGGCGCTGAACTACTTCAAGTCGTTCGCGCCCGGCACGCCGGCGCGCGCCGCGCACCTGCGCGACGAGACGGAGTTCGAGGCGCTCGCCCAGGGCTCGAGGAAGCACTGCGCCCTCAAGCCGGTGAGCATCGTCAAGCCGATCGGCGAGGAGAACGAGCACCCCGGCTACACCAACGTGACCAGCGGCAGCACCCACCTGGTCGACCTGCTGAGCTCGATCCAGAACAGCCGCTGCGCCAAGGACACGATGGTCGTCGTCACCTACGACGAGTTCGGCGGCCAGTGGGATCACGTCCCGCCGCCGGGCCAGGGCGGGACGCCGGGCGTCCACGACAACATGGGTCCGAGCACCCGCATCCCGGCGCTCGTGCTCGCGCCGGGCCTGCGCGACGACTTCGTCGTCGACCACGTCACGCACGACACGACGTCGATCATGGCCACCATCGAGCACCGCTTCGGCCTGCCTCCGGTGTCCACGCGCGACGCCGCGGTCAACGACCTGTCGAGCGTGTTCTCCGCTCGCGGGCCGCGCCATCACCACGGCTACGGCCGCTAGACCGCAGGGCAAGGCACGCCCGCCGTACGTCGCGTGACGTACGGCGGGCGCCGCCCGCCGGCGGATGCGCCCGCGGGCTCCGGGGCCTACCCTCGGCGGGATGGTCGCCTGGCTGCAGCGCAACCCCGCGTGGGCCGATGCCCTCGTGGGCGTCGCGGCCGCGGCTGTGCTGGTGGCCATCACGGCCATGGGCTTCCGCGACCAGGGCGTCGACCCGATCGCCTATCCGTGCTGCGCGGTGGCGGGGCTGGCCTTCGCGGTGCGCCGCCGGTGGCCGGTCGTGACGTTCGCGCTCGTGATCGCCGCGCTCACCGTCTTCGCGGCGACGGGCCAGCCCGGCGGGCCGGTCTACGCCACGAGCTTCCTCGCGGCGCTCAACCTCGCGGTGCTGCGCCCGATGCGCGTGTGGCTGCCCTGGACGGCTGCCGCCGCCGTCGCCCTGGTCGCGTCGAACTGGGCGGCCAACGGCTTCGAGGCGCATCTCATCCCGGTGGCTCTGCTGCTGCTCGCCACGCCCAAGCTCGCCGGCGACGCGGTGCGCGCGCGGCGGCTGCGCATGGAGACGCTCGAGGCGCGCGTGGGCCTCGCCGAGCAGGAGACGCTGAGGCGCGTGGCCGAGGAGCGCCTGCGCATCGCGCGCGAGGTCCACGACGTCGTCGGTCATGGGCTGGCGACGATCACGCTGCGCGCCGGGGTCGCCGACCGCCTGGCCGACCGCGACCCGGCCGAGGTCCGCGCCGCGCTGCGCGCCATCCGGCAGGTGTCCAAGGAGTCGCTCGCCGAGCTGAGCGCGCTGCTGGGCGTGCTGCGCGGCGAGGGCGAGGAGGCGGGCGAGCGCGCGCCGGCGCCCGACCTGCGCGCGCTGCCGCGGCTGGTCGACGGACTGCGCGAGGCGGGCATGGACGTCGCCCTGCAGGTCGATGCCGACGAGGCTCCCGTGGTGCCCGAGGTCGTCGCCGCCGCCGGCTATCGCATCGTCCAGGAGGCGCTGACCAACGTGGCGCGCCACGCCGGCCCGGACGCCCGCGCGCGCGTGCGCCTGGCCCGCCGCGACGGCGTGGTGGAGGTCGAGGTGCGCGACGACGGCCGCGGCGCGGTGGACCCCGTGCGGCCCGGCGGCGGGCTCACCGGCATGCGCGAGCGCGCCGCGGCGCTCGGCGGGCGCTTCGAGGCCGGCGGTGCGCCGAGCGGAGGCTTCCGGGTCTGGGCCTCGCTGCCCGTGGCCCCGCGATGACGCGCGTCGCCCTCGTCGACGACCAGGCGCTCCTGCGCGCCGGGCTGCGCGCGCTGCTCGACGCCGAGGACGACCTCGAGGTCGTGGGGGAGGCCGGCGACGGCGAGGAGGCGGTCGCGCTCGCGCTCGCTCAGCGGCCCGACGTCGTGCTGATGGACATCCGCATGCCGGCGCTCGACGGCCTGGAGGCGACGCGGCGGATCGTGGCCGAGCCCGACCTGGCCGGCGTCAAGGTCGTCGTCCTCACCACCTTCGAGGTCGACGAGTACGTCTTCGAGGCGCTGCGCGCCGGGGCGGCCGGCTTCCTGCTCAAGGACTCAGACCCCGAGGACATCGTGCGCGCCGTGCGGGTCGTGGCCGAGGGCGAGTCGCTGCTGTCGCCGTCGGTGACGCGGCGCGTGGTGGAGACCTTCGCCGCGGGCGCGGCACCCAGCGCCCCCGCGGTCGGCGGGCTCGACGAGCTCACCGAGCGCGAGGCCGAGGTCGTCGCGCTCGTCGGCACGGGCCTCTCCAACGCCGAGATCGGCGAGCGCCTGGTCATCAGCCCGGCCACCGCGCGCACGCACGTCTCGCGCGCGATGCTCAAGCTCGGCGCGCGCGACCGCGCGCAGCTCGTCGTCTTCGCCTACGAGGCCGGGCTCGTCACGCGCGGCCGCGGCGCGACGTAGCCGCCGGCCCCGTCGCTACGCCCGATTGCGTACGCGCGGAGCCGCCGCCCGCCCGACGACAGGCGGGGTCCGGCGGCGCAGCATCGTGGCCATGAGCGATCACGACTCCACGACCACGATCGACCATGGCCGGCTCGGCCGGCTCGGCGCCTTCGTGCACCGCCACCGCGGGCGGGTCGTCCTGGGCTGGGTGGCCGCCCTGGCCGCCGTCCTGGCCCTCACGCCGTTGCTGCGCGGCACCTTCCAGGCCGACTTCGCCACCAAGGGCTCGGAGTCCGAGCGAGCGGCGAGCGTGCTCGCGCAGCGCTTCCCGGGACGCTCGGGCGACACGGTGAGCGTCGTGTGGAAGGCCTCGGCCGGCGCGCAGGCGCCGCAGACCAGAGCCCGCGTGAAGCGCTTCCTGGCCGCCGCGCAGCGCGTGGAGGGCATCGCGAGCGCCGGGCCGATCCGCGTCGCGCCGGACCGCACGATCGCCAGCACGACGCTCGAGCTCGACCGTCGCGTGTGGGACCTGCCCGACTCCACGGGGACGCGGCTCATCGACCTGGCCCGGGGCGCGAGCGGCGACGGGCTGACCATCGCCCTGGGCGGCGGCCCCATCCGCATGGCTGAGGGCGGCAGCGGGCCAGAGGGCTTCGGGCTGCTCGGCGCGGCGATCGTGCTCCTCGTCGCCTTCGGCTCGATCGTGGCGGCCGGGCTGCCGCTCGCGATCGCGCTCTTCGGCCTCGGGATCTCGGCCTCGCTCATCGGCGTGCTGGCCGCGGTCATGCAGGTGCCCGACTTCGCCCCGGCGATCGCCGGGCTGCTCGGCATCGGCGTCGGCATCGACTACGCGCTGCTCGTGCTCACCCGCTTCCGGACGGCGCTCGAGGGCGGCGCCGGGGTGCAGGGCGCCATCGTCGAGGCCACCGGCACCGCCGGGCGCAGCGTCCTCGTGGCCGGCAGCACCGTCCTCATCTCGGTGCTCGGGCTCTTCCTGATGGGTGTCGGCTACCTGCAGGGGGTCGCGGTCAGCACCAGCCTCGCCGTGCTCGTGGTCATGGCCGCCGCGGTGACGCTGCTGCCCGCGCTGCTGAGCTACGCCGGCCCGCGCGTGAACCGGCTGCGCCTGCCAGGGCTCGGCCGCGCGCTGCGCAGCGACCGGCCGAGCCCCGCGATGCGGTGGAGCCGCGTCATCCAGCGGCGCCCGTGGACCGCCGCCATCGTGGGCGCGGCCATCGTGCTCGCTCTCGCCGCACCGGTGCTCGGGCTGCGCCTGGGCTTCCCCGACGAGGGCAACGACAAGGCCGGCAGCATGACCCGCACCGCCTACGACCTCACCGTCCAGGGCTTCGGGCCGGGCGCCAACGGCCCGCTGCTGTTGGTCGCGGAGCTGCCGCCCGGAGAGGGGACGCAGGCCCTCGATCCGCTCGTGCGCGCGGCGCGGGCCGACCGCGACGTCGCCTACGTCTCGGCGCCGCAGCGCAGCCCGGATGGGCGCGCCGCGATCGTCACCGTCGCCCCGCGCAGCTCGCCGCAGTCGGCGGCGACGACCACGCTCGTGCAGCGCATGCGCGACCGCGTCGTGCCGGGCGCCCTCGCGGGCAGCGGCGTGACCGTGGACGTCGGCGGGGCGACCGCGGGCTTCGTGGATCAGAGCGAGCTCGTGGCCAGCCGCCTGCCGCTCTTCATCGCCGGCGTCGTGGGGCTGTCGTTCCTGCTCCTGCTCAGCGCCTTCCGCTCACCGCTGATCGCGCTGAAGGCAGGCGTGATGAACCTGCTGTCGGTGGGGGCGGCGTACGGCGTGATGGCGCTCTTCGCGGGCGGCGGCTGGTTCGGCAGCGACCTGCTGGGCATCGACCGCGCCACGCCCGTGGCGCCGTTCATCCCCGTGATGATGTTCGCGATCCTGTTCGGGCTGTCGATGGACTACGAGGTCTTCCTGCTCTCGCGCGTGCGCGAGGAGTTCCTCGGCCATGGGGACACGTCCCGCGCGGTGACCGAGGGGCTGGCCCGCACGGCGCGCGTCATCACCGCGGCGGCGGCGGTCATGGTCGTCGTCTTCCTGGCCTTCGTCACGAGCGGCGAGATCTTCCTCGAGCTGCTGGGGATCGGGATGGCGACGGCCGTCCTCGTCGACGCGACGGTGGTGCGCATGGTCCTCGTGCCGGCGCTCATGCAGCTGTTCGGCCGTGCCAACTGGTGGATGCCGCGCTGGCTCGACCGCGCGGTGCCGCGGCTGGCCCCGGAGACGAGTTGAGCGAGGGCGCGGGCGGCGGGGTTAACATCGCCTCCTGCCCGCGCTCGCTCCCGACACCGGTCCCGACGACCCGGCCGCCGGCCGCAGCGACCTGCTGCACGCGGTCGCGGCGGGGACGGCCACGGTGACCGGGGAGGCCTTCTTCCGCTCGCTCACGCGCCAGCTCGCGCAGGCCTTCGGCGCCGAGGTGGCCTTCGTGGCCGAGATGCTCGGCGACCCGCCCGAGCGCGCTCGCGTGCTGGCCGTCAGCCACGACGAGGCCGACCTGCACCAGGGCTTCGAGTTCGCGATCGAGGGCACGCCGTGCTCGCTGATCGTCGCCGAGGACTTCGTGAGCATCCCCGAGGGCACGATCGCGCGCTTCCCCGACGACGACTTCACCGTCCGCCACGAGCTGGACTCCTACCTGGCCGTGGCCATGCGCGGCAGCTCCGGCGGCCGGATCGGGTACATCGGCGTGCAGTCGCGCCGGCGCCTGGATCCCAACGCCGACGAGCGCGCCGCCCTGTCGATCTTCGGCGCCCGCGCCGCCGCGGAGATCGAGCGCCGCCGTCACGAGGTCGCGCTGCGCGCCCGCGAGGCCGAGATCGCGGCCTCGCGCGTGCGGATCGTCGAGGCGGCCGACGAGGAGCGCCGGCGCATCGGGCGCAACCTGCACGACGGCGCCCAGCAGCGCCTGGTCGCGCTCGGCCACATGCTCGCGATGGCCGGGCGCCGGCTGGCCGAGGAGCCCGACAGCGCGGGCGCGCTGCTCGACCAGGCGCGCGAGCAGGCCGCGCTGGCCGGCGACGAGCTGCGCGAGCTCGTGCGCGGCCTGCACCCGGCCGGGCTGGCCGAGCACGGCCTCGGCCACGCGCTGGCGTCGCTGGCCACGCGCTCGCCGCTGCCGCTGCGCCTCGACGCCCTGCCCGAGCGCCGGCTGCCCGGAGCGGTCGAGACGACCGTCTACTACCTGGTCTCCGAGGCGCTGACCAACGCGCTCAAGCACGCCGACGCGACCGAGGTCCGCGCCGAGGTGCGCCTGCTGGGCCAGAAGCTGCTGGTCGCCGTCCACGATGACGGCCGCGGCGGGGCGCAGGAGAGCGCGGGCACGGGTCTCGCAGGCCTGGCCGACCGCGTCACCGCCGTCGGCGGGACGCTGCGCATCGAGAGCCCGCCCGGGGCGGGCACGCGCCTGGAGGCCACCATCACGCTGGCTCCGTGGCGCACGGCGCGCGAGCCGTTCCTCGAGTTCGGGCACGGCGACGACGGCGGGCTGGGCGACACCCTGCTCGCGATGGTGCTCGACGGGCGCAAGACGGTCAGCGTGGCGCTGGCGCGCGAGTGGGACCTCGAGGGCGGCCCGCCGCGTCCGGGCCAGCGGATCCCCGTGCTCGACGCCTCGGGCACGCGGCGGGCGATGGTCGAGATCGTCCGCGTCACCGTGGTGTCGTTCGCCGACGTGGACTCCGACGTCGTCGAGGCCTCGCAGGCCGGCGTGGCCACGGTCGGCGAATGGCACGCGTTGCAGCGCTCGTTCTACGAGTCCTGCCGCGACGAGGTGGCGCTGCTGCTCGGCGAGCCCGGCTGGCACCTCACCGACGACGAGCCGATGGTCGTCACCTGGTTCACCCGCGTGGAGTAGGCGCCGCCGTCAGCCGCGCCCGTGCGGGGCGGTCAGGTCCCAGTCCAGCGGGCCGCGGGGGATGATGCGCTTGGGGTTGAGCTCGTCGTGGGTCGTGTAGTAGTGCGTCTTGATCTCGTCGATCGCCGTCGTCTCGGCGATCCCGGGCAGCTGGTAGAGCTCGCGCGTGTAGCCCCACAGGTTGGGGTGGTCCATCACGCGGCGGCCGTTGAGGCGGAAGTGCGTGTGGTAGACGGGGTCGAAGCGCAGCAGCGTCACCCACGCGCGCCAGTCGGCCTCGGTGAGCGTGTCGCCGGTCAGGTAGCGGCGCGCGCCGAGGATCTCCTCGAGCCGTGACAGCGCGCCGAAGACGCCGTCGAAGGCCTCGTCGTAGGCCTCCTGCGAGCGCGCGAACCCGGCCTTGTAGACGCCGTTGTTGAGGTCGTCGTAGACCCACTCGTTGATCGCGTCGATCTCGGCGCGCAGCGGCTCGGGGTAGAGGTCGACCGAGGCGTCGCCCCACTCGTCCCACGCGCTGTTGAGCATGCGGATGACGTCCGCGGAGTCGTTGTTGACGATCCGGCCCGTCTCGCGGTCCCACAGCACGGGCACGCTGATGCGGCCCTCGAAGCTCGGGTCGCTGGCGCGGTAGGCCTCCGAGAGGAAGTCCCAGCCGTGCAGGTCGTCGACGAAGCCGTCGCCCTCGAAGGCCCAGCCGCGCTCGTCGCGGTAGGGATTGACGAACGAGATCTCGATCGCGTCCTCGAGGCCCTTGAGGTGGCGGACGATCATCGTGCGCTGCGACCACGGGCAGGCGCGCCCGACGTAGAGGTGGAAGCGCCCGGGCTCGGCGCGGTAGCCGGAGGAGCCGTCCGCGGTGACCCAATCGGTGAAGCGGCTCTTCTGGCGCAGGAAGCGCCCTTCGCTGACTTCGAGGTCGGACTTGAAGGCGCCACTTCGTTGCATACACAACATCCTACCCGCTGACCATCTGCCGAATCGCCGCCTTCCGTCACGGACGTGCGAAGCTCTGATGGTGACCACGGTGGAGGCCCGTACACACGCGCCGCAGACCGACTTCGACGTCCTCGACGCGGTCCAGCGCCGTGTGCTGTGGCTGGCCACCGCCATCGTCCACCACGCCAACCGCGTGCGGCTGAACCCGAGCGGGATCAAGGTGGGCGGCCACCAGGCCTCGAGCGCGTCGATGGTCTCGCTCATGACCGCGCTGTGGTTCGCGCACCTCGAGGCGCCCGACCGCGTGTCGGTCAAGCCGCACGCCTCGCCGGTCCTGCACGCGATCAACTTCCTGCTCGGTCGCCTGGACCCGGCCTACCTGCCGCGCCTGCGCGAGTACGGCGGCCTTCAGTCCTATCCGAGCCGCACGAAGGACCCCGACCCCGTCGACTACTCGACCGGGAGCGTCGGGATCGGGGCCACCGCGACGATCTGGGGCGCGCTGGCCCATCGCTACGTCGCCGGGCACTTCGACGTCCCGCGCGGCGGGCGCCAGATCGCGCTGCTGGGCGACGCCGAGCTCGACGAGGGCGCCGTGTGGGAGGCGATCGTCGACCCGATGGTGGCGCGGCTGGGCGAGGTGCTGTGGGTCGTCGACCTCAACCGCCAGTCGCTGGACCGCGTCGTCCCCGACATCGCCGCCGGACGTCTCGTGGGGATGTTCGAGGCGGCCGGCTGGCACACCGAGACGGTCAAGTACGGCCGGCGCCTGCGCGCGCTGTTCGAGCGCGACGGCGGCGAGGCGCTGCGCGCCCGCATCGACGCGATGGGCAACGAGGAGTACCAGCGGCTGCTGCGCGCCGACGACGAGCAGCTGCGCGAGCGCCTGCCCGGCGGCGAGCAGGCGATCGCGCGCCTCATCGCCGACCTCGACCCGCGCCAGCTGCTCGCCACCTTCCGCGACCTCGGCGGTCACGACCTCGAGGCCCTGCTCGCCGCCTACCGGGCGACCGACGCGGTCCGCGACCGCCCCTCGGTCATCTTCGCCTACACGATCAAGGGCTGGTCGCTGCCCACCGAGGGCCACCCGTCCAACCACTCGGCGCTGCTCACCCACGAGCAGTTCGTCGACCTCGCCGAGCAGCTGGGCACCGACCCGCGCGAGCCGTGGCGCGGCCTTCGACCCCGAGTCCGCCGGAGGGCCGGCTGTGCGCCGCGGCCGCGGGGCGGCTGGAGCGCGAGCCGGTCGAAGCCCACGAGCCCCCGCCGGTGCCCGCCGAGCTCGGGCGCCAGCACACCGGGACGGGCTCCACCCAGCAGGCGCTCGGGCGCCTCTTCGTCGACCTCGACCACGACGCGCCCGACGTGTCGGCCCACGTGGTCACCGTCGCGCCCGACGTCGCGTCGTCGACCAACCTCGGCGGCTGGATCAACCGCAGCGGCATCTGGAGCATCGGCGAGCGCATCGACTGGTTCGCCGACGACTCCGACACGCTGGTGCGCTGGCGCGAGTCCGACCACGGGCGCCACGTCGAGCTCGGCATCGCCGAGGTCAACCTCGTCGGGCTGCTCGGCGAGCTCGGCGCGACGTGGAGCCGCGCCGGGCGTCCGCTGCTGCCGGTGGGCACGATCTACGACCCCTTCGTCATGCGCGCGCACGAGCCGTGGTCGTTCGGCATCTACGCCGGCGGGCAGTCGATCCTCGTCGGGACGCCGTCGGGGATCACGCTGGGGCCCGAGGGCGGCGCGCACCAGTCGGTCGTCACGCCGTCGGTCGGGATCGAGCAGCCCGGCTGCGTGGCGTGGGAGCCGGCCTTCACCCAGGACTTCGAGTGGTCGTTCCTGCACGCGCTCGGCGCGCTGGGGCGCGACGACGGCAGCTCGGCCTACTTCCGCCTGTCGACGCGACCGATCGACCAGGGGCTCGCGGACGTGCCGCCCGAGGGCCCCGAGCGCGAGCAGCGCCGCGCCGACGTGCTGGCCGGCGGCTACCGCCTGCGCGAAGGGGAGCGCGTGACCATCGTCGCGGTCGGCGCGGTCGTCCCCGAGGCGCTCGAGGCCGCCGCCGAGCTCGACGCCGAGGTCGTGTGCCTGACGAGCCCCGACCTCGTCTTCCGCGCGCTGCGAGCGCGCGCCGGCCTGGGGGAGGCCGACCACGCGATCCTCGAGCGCCTGTTCCCGGCGCCGCGCCCGCTGGTCACCGTCCTCGACGGCCACCCGCACACGCTGGCCTTCCTCGCCGGCGTGCACGGCGCGCCCATCGCCTGCCTCGGCGTGGCGCAGTTCGGCCAGTCGGGGGACATCGCCGACCTCTACCGCCACCACGGCGTCGACGCCGAGACGATCGTCGGCGCAGCGCTCGACCTGAGCTGATGGGGGCGCCGGCCTACACGCGCCTGGAGAACGACGAGCGCCGCCGGCGCCTGCTCGAGCTCGGCGCGCGGCTGTTCACCGAGCACGCCTACGACGAGATCTCGATGGCCCAGATCGCGCGCGAGGCCGGCATCTCCAAGGCCCTGCTCTACCACTACTTCCCCTCCAAGCAGGTGTACTTCATGGCGACGCTCGCGGGCGGCGCCGAGGAGCTGCGCGCCCGGGTCGAGCCGGACCCCGCGCTGCCCCCGGCCCAGGCGCTGACGGACGCGCTCGACGCGTACCTGCGATGGATCGACGACAACGCCGACGCCTACGCGAAGCTCTTTCGCAGCGCCGCGGGCGTGCCCGAGGTTCGCGAGCTCGTCGACGGCGTGCGGGCCGGGACGGCCGACCGCATCCTCGACGGCCTCGGCGCGGCGGACAACCCGCGGGCGCGCACGGCGGTGCGCGGGTGGCTGTGGTTCATGGACGGGGCGTGCCTGGACTGGATCGCCCACCGCGACCTCTCGCGCGGGGAGCTGCACGGCCTGCTGCTGGGGACGCTGGCGGGAGCGCTGATGGCGGCTGGCGTCAGCTTTCCGACAGCTTGAGGTGCATTTCCTGAACACTGTTTGACATTGCCGAACGGGTGTTCTTACATCCACGGTGTCCGGGTCGCAGTGCACAGGAGGTACGGGGATGTCGTGGTCTGGCCGTTCGACGCTCGTCGTCATCACGGTGTGCGCGGCGCTGGGGGTCGCCTGCCGCAGCGGCCGCCGGGCGGCGGCGGACGCCGCTGCCCCACGTGACGGGACCGATCCCGGTCACCGCGACCTCCTATCCCTTCGGCGCCGCCGACCACACGCTCGTCCCCGAGGACCTCAGCAAGGTCGGCTACGTCGAGGACGAGTACTTCGTCAGCGGCAAGGCCAACGTCTACACCTGGCCGGCGCCGGGTCCCGCCGTGGTGCGCACGCCCGACGTTCCGTACACCACGCGGATCCTCGTGCGCCGGCCCGCGAAGGCCTCGCGCTTCAGCGGCAACGTCGTCGTCGAGATGCTCAACCCGTCGAATCAGTTCGACCTCAACATCGGCTGGGCGATGGCGCATCGCCAGATGGTGCGCAACGGCGACGCCTGGGTCGGCATCACCGACAAGCCGATCGACGTGCTGGCCCTGAAGAAGTTCGACCCTGCGCGCTACGGCTCGCTGTCGTTCGCCAACCCGTACGCGCTCGACGACCCGCGCAACTGCCAGAACCCGGTGACGTCCGTCGACCCGCCGAGCGCCCGCTCGCGGAGCACCGAGGACGGGCTCGCCTGGGACATCTACAGCCAGGTCGGCGCGCTGGTGCGCAGCCGCGATCACGCCAACCCGCTCGCCTACCGCGGGGGCCATCGCGACTGGCGCGGTCGCGCACGACGGGCACGGAGCCACGGTCAAGCACGTCTACGGCTTCGGCTACTCGCAGACGGGCGGCGACCTCTACGACTACATCAACGCCATCCACCCGCTCGACGTGGCCCGCAACGGCCACCCGATCTACGACGGCTACATCGTGGCCGTGGCCGGCGGCGCCTTCGTGGGCATCGTGCCGATCAACCAGTGCGAGCCACCGCCGGGCGTCGGCGACCCGCGCCTGCAGTTCTCCAACGTCGGCGTGCCGATCATCCACGTCATGTCGCAGTCCGACTACATCTTCGGCATCGCCGCCCGCCGTCCCGACAGCGACGCGCCGGCCGACCGCTTCCGCCACTACGAGATGGCCGGCGCCGCCCACGCCACGCCCGACGAGCTGAACTTCGCCGCGACGTCGGCGGACATCGTCAAGGCCGGCGTCCCCGTGCCGCCGATGAACTGCAACGAGGGGCCGCGCAGCCGCTTCCCGAGTCGCATCTTCTTCGATGCCATGGTGCGCAACCTCGACCTCTGGGTCCGCTACGGGATCAGGCCGCCCCACGCCGACCCGATCGCCACGCAGACCACCGGGACCACGACCACGGGCGTGGTCGACCAGTTCGGCAACGTCGTCGGCGGCCTGCGCTCGCCCTACCTCGACGTGCCGACGAGCACGTGGTTCGGCAACTCGACCGGCGCCTCGTTCTGCGTCATCGCCGGCCACGAGGTGCCCTTCGACGCGACGCGCCTGCAGCAGCTCTACCCGACCCACGGCGCGTACGTCCGCGCGGTGGCCAAGGACACGGCCAAGCTCGTGGCCGGGCGCTACATCACCGGCTACGACGGCCTCGACCTCATCCGGGAGGCGGCGCAGGCCAACGTCCCGTAGGCGCCGCGGGGAGCGTCGAACGTCGGTCCTCCCACCTCAGGAGGGGGTAGGACCGACGTTCGCCCGCGGCACCATCGCCAGGAGGCGCTCGGGCTCGTGCGTAGACGGCGCCGTGGGGAGTCGCTGGACGTCGAAGCCCGCCGCTCGCCAGGCCTTCATCTTGCGGATGTCCGCGTCGCGCAGGACGTGGTAGCTGGGGCCGTCGAGCTCGACGATGAGGCGTGCCGCCGGCCAGCTGAGGTCGGCCTCCTCGCCGGCGACGATCTCGTTGACCTCAGGCGACTCGAGTCCTGCGTCGGCGATCAGCGGCGACGGCCCATGCCTCTGGGTCGGAGCGGCAGCGCTCGAGCTGCAGGCCCGCCAGCTTCTCGACCTCGACGCGCAACGAGGCCACCCCGCGACGCCGGCGGTGCGCGCGGATCGCGGCCTGCAGGCGCGGCGCGGCCGTGGAGCCAAGTCGGAGCCCCTCGCGGAGCAGTCGCGAGCGCGCTCGCGGGGACAGGTGCGGCCACAGATCGATGATCGTGCGCTCGACGGTTGTGATCGGGATCCCCTCGTGCTCGGTGACCTGGCCGCGCAGCGTGAGCGAGTAGCTGACGTGAAGACCGCGGCTGTGCTCGCGTCCGCGGTTGCCGACGCGCGTGACCGTCACGATCGGCCCGACCACCGGCCGCAGACCGAAGCACGCGGCGGCGCTCGCGTGACTGAGCACGGTGCCGGGGCTGCTGAGCACGGCGGCCCACCAGCAGCTGGCGCTGCGTGGGCGGCGCCAGCCCCGCCAGGTACACGCCGTCGTAGAGCGGTTGCATGCCGCGAACCCAGCACTCGGCGCTGCGCTCGCTCAGGCCGGCACGGATCAGCTGCCAGCGCGCGACGACGCCGTCCTGCAGCGTCGCGAGCTCCCGCGGGGGTCGAACGTCGGTCATACCCCCTGTAGAGGGGGGAGGACCGACGTTCGTCCCCCCGGCGGGCTGGGGGAGGGCTAGGCCGGGGAGCCCGGCAGCGCGAGCACGAAGCGCGCGCCGCCGTCCTCGGGCGACTCGACGCGCACGCTGCCGCCGTGGGACTCGGCGACCTGGCGCACGATCGCCAGACCGAGTCCCGAGCCCGAGCGCCCGCGCGCGGTGGCGCCGCGGTAGAAGCGATCGAAGACGAGCGGCACGTCCTCGGGCGGGACGCCGGGCCCGTGGTCGCGCACGGCGACGACGCCGTCGGCGCTCACCGTGACCTCGACGCGGTCGGCGTGCTGGGCGGCGTTGTCGAGCAGGTTGTTGACCGCGCGCCCGATGCGGTCGGGCGCGGCGCTGACCACGGAGGGCTCGGCGCGCAGCGTGAAGGAGACGGCGGGGGCATGGCGGCGGGCGCGGACCACGGCCTCGGCCACCAGCTCGTCGAGGCGCACGTCCTCGGTCGCCGGCGGCGCCTCGCCGTCGCGCGCCAGGGCGATGAGGTCGCCGACGAGGTTGCCGAGCTCCTCGGCCTGCTCGACCACGTCGTCGAGCAGCGCGCGGCGGTCGACCTCGCCCATCGCCGGCGCGTCGCGCAGGACCTCGACGTTCGTGCGCAGCGAGGTCACCGGCGTGCGCAGCTCGTGCGAGGCGTCGGCCACCAGCTGGCGCTGCTGGGCCTGGGAGGCCTGCAGGCGCGTGAGCATCCCGTTGAAGCGCGCCGCCATCCGCCCGACCTCGTCGTGGCCGTCGGCGTCGATGCGCCGCCCCAGGTCGCCGGTCGCCTCGATGTGCTCGGCGGCTTCGGTCAGCTCGGTCACCGGGGCGACGACGCGGCGCGAGAAGAGCCGGCTCACGCCGGCCGCCAGCGCGGTGCCGACCGCCACCAGCGCCACCAGCACGCGCCGCAGGCGCTGCAGCACGCGGTCTGAGTCCTCGAGCGGGCGCGCCACCTGCACGGCGCCGATGGGACCGAGCGTGGCGGTCAGCACGCGCAGGTGGAGGCCGTCGACACGGCGATCGGAGAAGCCGCCGGCGGAGTCGCCGTTGGCCGTCTCCAGGGCCTGGCGCGTCACGGGCAGCGCCGGTCCGCCCGCGGGGCCGAGCTGGAGCGCGTTGCCGTTGGGGCGCACGAGCTGCGCATAGCCGCCGGGCCCGCCGAGGCTGGGGGGCGGCGAGCGCTCGCCGGGGCGCCCGGGCGGCACGCCCGAGGCCCGCGCCGCGAGGCCCTGGTAGAAGGCCGCGTTGCCGCGCAGGGCGTCGTCGACCTGGCCGCGCTGCTGGCCGCGCACCGCCGCGTAGGCGACGAGCGACGCGAGCACGAGCGTGACGCCCACGATGAGCGCCGACATCAACGTCAGCCTCGCGCGCAGCGCCACGATCAGCCCTCGCGCAGGACGTAGCCCACGCCGCGGACCGTGTGCAGCAGGCGCGGCTCGCCCGCCTCCTCGGTCTTGCGCCGCAGGTAGCCGATGTAGACGCCCAGGGCGTTGGAGGTGGCGCCGAGGTCATAGCCCCACACCGACTCGAAGATCTGCGCGCGCGTGAGCACCTGACGAGGATGGCGCATGAACAGCTCGAGCAGGGCGAACTCCGTCCGCGAGAGCTCGATGCGCCGCTGCCCGCGGTGCACCTCGTGCGCGTCGGCGTCCAGCGCGAGGTCGGCGAAGCGCGCGGCGCCCGCGTCGCGGTCGACCCGGCGCAGCAGGGCGCGCAGACGCGCTCGCAGCTCGCGCAGCGCGAACGGCTTGACGAGGTAGTCGTCGGCGCCGGCGTCGAGGCCCTCGACGCGATCGTCGACCCCGTCGCGCGCGGTGAGCATGAGCACCGGGGTGCGGTCGCCGGCCTGGCGCATGCGCCGGCAGACCTCGAGGCCGTCGAGCCCGGGCATGCTCACGTCGAGGACCACGGCGTCGGGAGGCGCGGCGGCCAGCCGGTCGAGTGCCGCAGCGCCATCTGCCGCGAGATCCACGTCGTACCCTTCGAGCGAAAGGGCCCGCTCCAGCGAGGTCCGGACGGCCGGCTCGTCGTCGACGATCAGGATCCTCATTTCTGGAGCATCGGTGGGAGTGGGGGTTTCCGCGCGTGCATAGGAGGGGATTGAAGGGGTCAACGGTGGCCTTCGTTTCCGAATCATCCACCGCCGGCAGGCGCTTTGCGCGGGCCGGCGGGCAGGGCACGGTCCAGGCAGTCCGGCTCCTCGATGCAGATCGCGAGCTGGCCCGACGGGTCGGCGGCGACCTGGCCGAGGCGCGCGCGGCGGCGGTGGCCGGCTGCGTGTCGATCCCGCGCGGGCGCTGGAGCCCGGACGCGGCGGCCGAGCGCATCCGCGGCGGCTACGGCCTGCTCGTGCTGCGCGGCCTGCTCATGCGCGACCTCGAGAGCCCCGAGGCGCTCGGCGCCGAGCTCGTGACCGAGGGCGACCTGCTCGGACCCGACGACGGGACCGAGGAGCGGATCGTCGGCCTCGAGCCGCGCTGGGAGATCCTCGAGCCCGCGCGCCTGCTCGTCCTCGACGCCGCCTTCGCCCAGCGCATCGCGCGCTATCCGGCGCTCGCTTCCGGCTTGGTCGACCGCGTCCACGAGCGCGCGCGGCGCACCGCGATCGCGCTCGCCCTCAGCCACCTGCCGCGCGTCGAGGACCGCCTGCACCGCCTGCTCTGGCACCTCGCCGACCGCCGCGGCCACGTCCGCGCCGACGGCATCGTCCTGCGCCTGCCGGTGACCCAGGAGCAGCTCGGCCGCCTCGTGGGCGCGCGGCGCCCCACCGTCTCGCTCGCCCTGCGCTCGTTGCGCGAGCGCGGCCTCGTCCGCCGCGGCGACGCCGACGAGTGGGTGCTGGCCAACCAGCCGCCGGTCCCCGAGTCCTAGCGGCCGAGGTACTCGTCCAGGCCCGCGCGGGCCCGGCGGCGCACCGCGTTGCGCAGGAGCGGCGTCCAGCCCAGCAGCAGGCCGCTCGTTCCGAGCGCCTGGCGCGCCCAGCGGTGGAAGTCGAAGTCGTCGACGTGGTCGGCGATCAGGCCGTCGGCGAAGCGCATCGTGGCGCGCACGTCGTTGACCACGGGGCGGCCGGTCTGGCCGAAGGTGTAGTGCGCGCGCCAGTGCGCCGAGCCGCGGTCGCCGTCGGTCGAGCGCTCGAGCAGCTCGACGCGCAGGTCGGTCCCGCGCTCGGTGAGCATCCGCCACATCGCGCCCGCCTCCGGCCCGCGCAGGTCGACGAAGACCGGGTCGGAGAAGTGGACGTCGGGCGCGTAGCAGGCCTCCATCCCCGCGCCGTCGCGGCGCGCGAAGGCGGCGTAGAAGCGCTCGACGAGAGGCCTCGTCGTCGCCCGCCTCCCCGCGCCGCCTCGCCGCGCGCCGCGCCGGCCGACACCGGGTCGGCGGTGATGCGCTGGGCGATCCACACCGGGATGAGCGACAGCAGGATGGCCAGCACCGCAACGACGTTGACGATCGGCAGCTGCCGCGGGCGCGAGAGGTTGGCGAAGATCCAGATCGGCAGCGTCTGCTGCTGGCCGGCGGTGAACGTGGTCACGATGATCTCGTCGAAGCTGAGGGCGAAGGCGAGCAGCGCGCCGGCCACGAGCGCCGAGCGCAGCTGCGGGAAGACGACGTAGCGGAAGGTCTGCAGGCCGTTGGCCCCGAGGTCGGCCGACGCCTCCTCGAACGACGTCGGACGTCCGCCGCAGCCGCGCGACGACGTTGTTGAAGACGACGACGATGCAGAACGTCGCGTGGCCGATGACGATCGTCAGGAGGCCGAGCGACACGCCGAGCACCTGCGTGAAGGTCGCGTTGAGCGCCATGCCGGTGACGATGCCCGGCAGCGCGATCGGCAGGACGACGAGGAACGAGACCGCCTCGCGGCCGAAGAAGCGGTAGCGCGCGACGGCGATCGAGGCCATGCGTGCCGAGCACGAGCGCCACGGCGGTGGCGAGCAGGCCGCACTTGACGCTCGTGGCCAGCGCGTCGCGCACGCCGGGGTTGTGCAGCGCCCGGTCGAACCACGAGAAGGTCAGCCCCGCCGGCGGCCACTTCTGCACGCGCGTCGAGTTGAACGCGTAGACGAGGATGACGAGCAGCGGGAGGTAGAGGAAGGCGAGCGTGAACGCGCGTCGCCACCCACAGCAGCCATCTCCTCGGGCCGGAGAGCTGCATCAGAGCGCCTCGAACGCGCCCAGCCGGCGGGCGACGAGCAGGTAGACGATCATCACGACGACGGGGACCGTGGCGAAGGCCGCGGCCAGCGGCAGGTTGTTGGCGATCGCCGACGTTGGCGTAGACGACGTTGCCGATGAACTGCGTCGAGGAGACGAGCTGCGGCGTGATGTAGTCGCCGAGGGTCAGCGAGAAGGTGAAGATCGAGCCCGCGACGACGGCGGGGAAGGCCAGCGGCAGCACCACGCGGCGCAGCGTCGTCTCCGGGCGTCCCGCCGAGGTCGCCGGAGGCGTCGAGCATCGAGGCGGGGATGCGCTCGAGCCCGGCGTAGATGGGCAGGATCATGTACGGCAGCCACAGGTAGCTGAAGACCAGCCACGTGGCGACGAAGCCGAAGCCCGGCCCCTTGATCCCCAGCGGCGCCAGCGCCCAGTTGAGGATCCCGTCCTCGGAGAGGATCACGCGCCACGCGTAGACCTTCACGAGGTACGAGGCCCACAGCGGCATCAGGATGCCGACCACGAGCAGTCCGCGCATGCGCCGGCTGGCGACCTTGGCCATGAAGAAGGCGATCGGGAAGGCGAGCAGCGCGTCGGTGACGGTGACGAGCGCGGCGATGCCGATCGTGCGGAAGGCGATCGTGCGGTAGACGTCGTTCTCCCACAGCAGCTTGAAGTTGTCGAAGGTGGGCTGCTTGACGATCTCGCCGCTGAAGTCGTCGAGCTGCCAGAAGGCCGAGATGAAGAGGACGACGAGCGAGCCCAGGTAGGCGACGGCGAGCCAGCCCAGCGGCCCGCTGAGCAGCAGCCCGAGCTGGACTCGCCGTCGCGCCTTCAGGGTCCCCCCTTATCCCTTGATCTCGGTCCAGGCCTGCACCCAGGCCGCGTAGTCCTTGCACACCGACCCGCGGGCGTCGCCGCACTGCGTGCGCGGGGTCGTCCAGTAGGAGACCTTGTCGAAGTAGGCCTGGTCGTCGGCGTGGAAGGTCTTGCAGAAGTTCTTGTCCGAGGTCTGCGCGCACGACTTCGCGTTGGACGGCGCCTCGCCGAACCACTCCGCCACCTGGGCGTTGACCTTCGGCGAGATGATCCAGTCCATCCACTTGTACATGCAGTTGGGGTGCTTGGCCTTGGACGAGATCATCCACGTGTCCGACCACCCGGTCGCGCCCTCCTTGGGCAGGGTCGTCTTGACCTTGACCTTGTCGGCGTCGAGCAGGTTGGCGATGACCTGCCAGGTGGTGCCGACGGTCGAGTCGCCGCTCGTGAAGGCCGCCTGCTCCTTGGTGTAGTCAGACCAGTACTCGCCGATGTTCTTGCGCTGGTTCTTGAGCAGGTCGACCGCCGCCTTGAACTGGTTGTCGTCGAGCTCGTAGGGGTTCGTGATCTTCAGGGCGGGCTTGGTCGCCTTGAGGTAGAGCGCCGCGTCGGCGATGTAGATCGGGTTGTCGTAGGCGGTCAGGCTGCCCTTGTACTGCGAGCCCTGGTCGAAGACCGCGCTCCACGAGTCCAGCGGCGTCGTGACCTTGTCCGAGCGCCACATGAGCAGGTTGGCTCCGCGGCCGTGCGGGATGCCGTACATCTGCCCGTTGACCGAGTTGAAGTCCTGGTTCTTGAGCTGCGCGAAGACGTCCGCGTAGTTGGGGACGAGGTTCGTGTTGACCGGAGCGACGTCGCCGCCGGCGATGAGCCGCAGCGTCGCGTCGCCCGACGCCGAGACGCCGTCGTACTGGCCGGTGCGCATCAGCGTCACCATCTCGTCCGACGTGTTGCCGATCTTGACGTTGACCTGGCAGCCGGTCTTCTTCTCGAACGGCGTGACCCAGTCGACCTTCGGGTCCGTCGAGCCGTCCTCGGCGTAGCCGGCCCACGCGATGATGTTGAGCTTGCCCTCGCCCGCGCCGACGCTCTGCGCCATCGGCACCTTGGGCACCTTGAAGCCGGCGTCGGCCTTGGCTCCGCCGCCGCCTCCTCCGCCTCCGCCGCCGCTGTCGTTTCCGCCGCCGCACCCGGCCGCGGCGAACAGCGCCGCGCACGCGACCGCCGCCGCCCACGTTCCTCGCCTGATCATGGTCCTTCCTCCTCCTCGCGGGACTGCACTTCCTCGATCGCGAACGTCTGGTCCTCGCGCCATGCCGACCCGCACGCGTCGCCCGCGCAGCTCGTGGGCGTCCAGCGACGACGTCTCGAGGTTCTGGCGCACCACCTGCAGCGCTCCTCCGGCGTCGAGCGCGACGAGATAGCGCGTGACCATCCCCACGTAGGCCACGTCCTCGACGGTGCCCGCCTCCACGTGCAGGCCGTCGGCGGCCTCGTCCTCGCCGAGCAGGCGGATCTTCTCCGGTCGGATCGTGAACCGCCGCCCGTCGCGCTCGACGACGTTGGAGACCCCCACGAAGCCGGCCACGAACTCGTTGGCCGGGTGCTCGTAGACCTCGGCCGGCGTCCCCACCTGCTCGATGCGCCCCGCGCGGAAGACGGCCAGGCGGTCGCTCATCGTCAGCGCCTCCTCCTGGTCGTGGGTCACGTAGACGAAGGTGATGCCGACCTCGCCCTGGATGCGCTTGAGCTCGACCTGCATCTCCTGGCGCAGCTTGAGGTCGAGCGCGCCGAGCGGCTCGTCGAGCAACAGCACCTGCGGGCGGTTGACGATCGCCCGGGCCAGCGCGACGCGCTGGCGCTGGCCGCCGGAGAGCTGCGCCGGCTTGCGCGCGCCGAAGTCGTCGAGGCGCACCATGGCGAGCGCCTCCTCGGCGCGCGTGCGGCGCTGGTCGCGGGGGACCTTCTTGATGCGCAGGCCGTACTCGACGTTCTCGCGCACGGTCATGTGCGGGAACAGCGCGTAGTCCTGGAAGACGGTGTTGACGTCGCGCGCGTGGGCCGGGCGGCCGGTGACGTCGGTCCCCGCGAGCTCGATGCGGCCGGCGTCGGGGAGCTCGAAGCCGGCGATGAGGCGCAGCGTCGTCGTCTTCCCCGAGCCCGACGGGCCGAGCAGCGTGAAGAACTCGCCGCGCGCGATGTCAACGGTCACCGAGTCGACCGCGGCGACCTCGCCGAAGCGGCGCGTGAGGTCCACGAGGCGAACGTCGACGCGCGCCGCGTCCGGCGCCTGGTCCTCCGCACGCGAGGCGTGTGACACAGCGTCCAACGTGGCGCGAGCCTAATCCATGAACTGGAGGGAGGCGATCGGTCGGAACGGCGCAACTTGGCTTGCAGGACCGGCCGATGTGGCCATCGGGAAGGAGTGGTGTCAGCCGTACGTCTGCATGGATGTCAACCGGATTTCGATCAGCTGCGTAACTCTCGAAGATCCAGGAAGTTCTCTCCCCTTGAAGACCATGTCCGTCAAGAACGCCACCGACATCAAGCAGCACCTGGCCCTCCTCGAGCACGAGCGGGTGCTCGCCCTCGACACGGCCCTGCGCGACGACCCGCGCTACATGGCCGACCTCGAGGAGGAGATCCTCGCCACGCGCCACGCTTACGTCGGCTCGGCGGTCATCGAGATCGCGCACCTGCGTGCCGCTCTGGGCGGCGAGAACTGGGGCTAGCAGCCCGTCGCTAACGTCCGCGCGATGAGCGCGCGCGCGTGGGCGGCCTTCGCGACGGTCTCGACCCTCTGGGGCATTCCGTACCTCTTCATCAAGGTCGCCGTCGACGACGGCGTTCCGCCGGCCTTCCTCGCCTTCGTCCGCGTCGCCCTCGGCGCCGCGGTGCTCATGGCCCTCGCCTGGCGCGCGGGCGCGCTCGGGGCCCTGCGCGGGCGCGGGCGCTGGCTCGCCCTCTACGCCCTGTTCGAGATCGTCGTGCCCTTCCCGCTCATCGCGGCCGGCGAGCGCCACGTCGCCTCGTCGCTGGCGGCGATCCTCATCGCCACGGTGCCCCTCTTCGTCGCGCTGCTGGCGCTGCGCTTCGACCACGCCGAGCGCGCGACCGGGTCGCGTCTCGTCGGGCTGATCGTGGGCCTGGCCGGGGTCGTGGCCCTGGTGGGCATCGACGTCGCGGGGCGCAGCGACGAGCTGCTGGGCGCCGGAGCCATCCTCATCGCCGCCGTCGGCTACGCCGCCGGGCCGATGGTCTTCAAGCGCACGCTCGCCGACCTCGACCCGCGCGCCGCCATGGGCGCGAGCCTGGTGATCGCGGCGGTCGCCCTCGCGCCGCTCGCAGCGGTCGATCCGCCCACCGCCGTGCCGTCGGCGCAGGCGCTCGTGGCCCTGGTCGTGCTCGGGATCTTCTGCACCGCGGCGGCGTTCGTCTTCTTCGGCGCGCTCATCGCCGAGGTCGGCCCCGGGCGCGCGCTCGTCATCACCTACGTCGCGCCCGTCGTCGCGGTGGCGCTCGGCGTCACCGTCCTCGGCGAGCGTCCGGGCGCGGGCGCCGTGGCCGGCCTGCTGCTCATCCTCGCCGGCTCGTGGCTGTCGACCGACGGGCGCCTGCCGCCGCCCCTGGCGGCCGTCGTCACCCGCCTGCGCTCGCGCCGCGCGGAACGGGCCGTGGAACGGCGTTCGCACCCGATGAACGCCCCCTCTGCGTGGACGTCGTGTTGGACAACCGCCGCAGGCTCGAAGAGCTCCACCGCGAGCGCACGCTTGCGCAGATGACGCCGCTGGCCGGCGAGCCCGCCTACATGGCCGATCTCGAGGACGAGATCCTCGCCACCGAGGCCGCCTACGTGGCCGGCGCGATCACCGAGATCGCGTCGCTGCGCGCGCGACTCGGCGGGCGCCAGTGGGGGTAGGCTGTGCGCGCCACGCGCGCTAAGGGACCTTTTAGCCGGCGGCGCGCGTAGTGCGTCACAGAAGTCGGCCCTCGCGCAAAGAAGGGCTGGAAACAGGGTCCAACGCCTCGGAGGTCTCACATGAGCCGGTCCCGCCGTCGCTGCCTGGTCGCCTCCGCGGCGATCTGCGTGCTCTGCGCATCCACCGCGCACGCCCAGACGCCCGCGCCGGAGCGCACGGTCGCCGCCCAGGGCCTCGCGAGCGTCAAGGTCGTCGCGCCCAAGGACCGCACGCACGAGGCGCCGATCCGTGCCGCCGTCGAGGCCGCCGAGGCCAAGGCGCTGCCGCGCGCGATGGCCGCCGCGCGCGAGAAGGCCACCACGCTGGCGCGCCTCTCGGGCCTCACGCTCGGCGCGATCGTCTCGGTCTCCGACGCGCAGACGTCGCCCTACGGGCCCTTCGGCTTCTACGGCACCTTCGGGCCCGATCGCTTCTGCGGCACGATCCGCACCGCCGTGTTCCGGACCGACAAGGCGACGGGCAAGCGCAAGCGCGTCGGCTTCCGCACCCGCCACACCTGCCGCGTGCCGTCGACCGTCACCTCCTCGCTGACCGTGACCTTCGCGGCCACCTGACGCGCATGCCGACGCCCGAGAGCGATCGCGCGGCGCGCCGGCGCCTCGTCTGGCTGCTGCTCACCCGCGGCGACGTGGGCGCCGAGGCGCTGCGCACCGATGGCCTGCCGGCCCTGCGGTCGGCTCCGACTCCGCCCGCGGGCCGCGCCAGGCCCGCGGGCGGCTCATCTTCGCCGGCGCCGCGCCGGGCGCGCAGCTCTGGCTCGTCGCCGCGGCGTCGCGACGAACTGCTCATCGAGGGAAGGGAGTGAGCGGCGGTCGGGGCGCGGGCGGTCGTCCTCGGCGGGGCGTCACGAACCGATCCCGGGTTCGTCATCGGAAACCGAGGGTAATCCGGAGCTGGTTCGCGCCGAGGACGACCGCGAGCGGCCGCGCCGAGCCGACTCCCTTCCCTCGATGCTCTGACGCCGCGCAGTCGCCGCAAGACGCGACGCGGACGACTACTCGCCGCCGGCGGCTCCGCCCGCAGCGCGAGCGCGAGCTCGAAGCGCGCGTCGGCGTCTTCGAGGCGCTCGCCGAAGAGCTCGCGCAACTGGGCGACGCGGTAGCGCACGGTCTGCGGGTGGACGTGCAGCTCGCCGGCCACGCGGGTGACCTGGCCCGGATGGTCGAGCCACGCGCGCAGGGTGGTGCGCAGGCGCCCGCGCGCGCCGGGGCGCAGCTCGTCGAGCGGCGCGAGGGCGCGGGCGGCCAGGTCGGTCGCGAGCGCTCCGTCGCCGGCGTGCAGCAGCAGGGCGGGCAGGTGCTCGTCGGCGACCACGAGCGCGCCGTCGCCGACGCGGCCGTCGAGCACCAGGGCGTGCGCGGCGCGGGCGCGCGCCAGGCTGAGCGACGCGCGCTCGGGCGCCACGGTCGGTCCGAGGGCGGCGGGCACGTCGTCGAGCGCGGCCTCGAGCTGGGCGCGGCGGCCCGGGTGCCTCGGGGTCCGGGACCCAGGCGATGGCGAGCGCGCCCTCGGCGGCGGCGATCGCCCCCTCGCCCAGCCGCGAGGCCAGCCGGTCGGCGTCGGGCTCGTCGCCGGTGCCGTCGCCGACGACGAGCGCGGCGAGGGCGGCCGGGCGCGCCCAGGCGGCCAGGCGGGCGAGGTCGCGGACCTCCTCGGAGGAGACGTCGTCGCGCGAGAGCAGGCGGGCCAGCGCGCGTCGCCGGCGCTGGCGCTCGCCCTCGGCGGCGGCGCGCTCCTCGGTGAAGCCCTCGACCGACTCGGCGCTGATGCCGTCGATGTAGTCGAAGATCGCGCTGGCCAGGCGGTAGAGCGTGCGCGGCTCGTGGCCGGCGGCCTCGCCGGCGGCCAGGAAGCGCTCCCACGCGATGCGCGCGCCGATGCGGTAGGCGCTGAGCAGCGCGTCGAGGCTGCGGCCGGCTCGCATCTCGCCGCGGCCGAGCGCGACGTAGATCTCGCGCGCGCCGCCGTCGCCCGCCGTGGGGTCCTCGATGCCGTCGACGAAGCGCGAGAGGGCCCGCTCGACGCCGACGCCCAAAGCGCGCCCGAAGGGCCCTTCGAACGGCCGCGCGTAGTCGGGCACGTCGCGGCCGATCGCGACGATGATGTCCTGCGCGAGGTCGGGGAGCGCGGGGCGCAGGGCCGCCGCGAGCGCTGGAGGCAGGTCGTGCGGCATCTTCTTGGCGCGAGGCTACAGATCTGCGACCGAATGCCGTGTGCCAGCGTCGAGAAATGCGGCGATCCTGTGCCATACGCTCAGCCCATGACCCGCACGGCGAAGACAGCGAACCTCCTGACCGTCGTGCTGCCGCCGCTGATCATCCTGGCCTGCATCGTCGTGTTCTGGAACGACGTCGTCGGCGTCCACGACCTGCTCGTGGCCGGCGTGATGTACCTGTTGACGGGCTTCGGCATCACGATCGGCTTTCACCGGATGCTGACCCACCGCTCGTTCAGGACCTCCAAGCCGGTGGAGTACTTCTTCGCCGCCGCGGGCTCGATGGCGGTCCAGGGGCCGGTCATCAACTGGGTCGCCGACCACCGCAAGCACCACGCCCACACCGACGAGGAGGGCGACCCGCACTCGCCCCACGTGGGCGCCGGCGCGGGGATCAAGGGCGCCATGCGCGGGCTCCTGCACGCCCACGTCGGGTGGCTCATGACCGAGCACGGCCGCGCCGAGCGGGCCAAGTACGCGCGCGACCTCGTCGAGGATCGCGGGATGCGCTTCGTGGACCGCTCGTTCATCGGCTGGGTCCTGCTCGGGCTCGCCCTGCCCGCGGCGCTCGGGTGGCTGATCACCGGCTCCTACACCGGCGCGCTGACCGGCCTGCTGTGGGGCGGCCTCGTGCGCGTGTTCATGCTCCACCACCTCACGTGGTCGATCAACTCGGTGTGCCACTTCTTCGGGCGCCGGCGCTTCGCGACCGAGGACAAGTCGACCAACGTGTGGTGGCTCGCGCTGCCGACCTTCGGCGAGGCGTGGCACCACAACCACCACGCGTTCCCGCGCTCGGCGACGCACGGCCTGGGCCGGCTCGAGCTCGACCCGTCGGCCGCGGTGATCTGGACGATGGAGAAGCTGGGCCTGGTGTGGGACGTGGTGAGGATCACGCCCGAGCGCCAGACCCAGCGCATGGCGCCCGCCGCGGGCGCCACTCCCCGCGCGCGCTAGCGGCGCGTCACGGCGTGACGCCGGGGGGCTGGTGGTCCTGCCCCTCGCTGAAGCGACGCTCCTCGTGCTTCTCGGGATCCTCCTCGGGCAGCTCCTCCTGGCCCTCGCTGAAGCGGCCGTGATGCTGCTTCTCGAGATCCGCGTCGGGCAGCTCCTCCTGGCCCTCGCTGAAGCGCCGGACGGCCTCGTCCTCGGGGAAGACCTCGGGCGAGGCCTCGCCCTCGGCGAAGCCGTCGTCGGGCTGCTCGGGGGAGGCGGGATGTTCGGGAACTCCGGGAGTCGACTGGTCTGACACGACGCCCTCCTTCGTCTCGGGGGTGGAGCCCGGGTGTTACCCAACGCGGGCTGCCAGCCACGCAAAGATCCTGCTCAGGCCAGGCTGTAACGGGTGTCACTTGGGGGGGTACCTGTGCCGGTGCTGCCGTTCCGTCGCAAGCGCTCTTGGAAGCGCCGCATGAAGGATGTCGCTCGAAGCGCGCCCAAGCGCGGCCGCGAGCTGAAGGCCGCTGCCTCGCAGCTCGACATCCCGTGGGCCCGCACGTGGCCGGCGATCGTGACGCGCGAGAACTTCGGCCGCTTCATCCTGCGTCCGATGATGGACGTCTACACGGCGCGCCGGGCGACCGGCAGGGAGAAGCTCGCCGGGCTGAAGGGCCCCGTCATCCTCGTGGCCAACCACGCCAGCCACATGGACACGCCGGTGATCCTGGCCGCGCTGCCGTGGCGCCTGCGCAAGAGGACGGCGGTGGCGGCCGCGGCCGACTACTTCTACAAGAACCGCCTCGTCGCCGCGGCCGTCTCGCTCGTCTTCAACACGGTGCCGATCGAGCGCCGCGGGGGCGGGCTCGGCAAGAACGGCAGCGGGCACCTCGACAAGCTGCTCGATCAGGGCTGGAACCTGCTGCTGTTCCCCGAGGGGACGCGAACGCGCGACGGCGGGCCGGGGCGCGTGCGCCGCGGCGCCGCGGTGCTGGCCGCCGCACACAACCTGTCGATCGTCCCCATCCGCGTGACCGGGACGCGCGCCGCGATGCCGCCCGGCCGGCTGTGGCCCAAGCGCCTGCGCGGCAAGGTCTTCTCGCGCCGCCATCGCATCAACGTGTCCTTCGGCGAGCCCATTCGCCCGATGGAGGACACCACGGCGCTCATCGAGCGCGTGCAGAACTTCTTCGACAACGGCGACGGCCCGTCGCCCTCGCCCTACCGTCGCAAGAAGCTCGTCGGCACCACTCCCGAGTGATTAGTATCGGCGGCCGGCGGCCGTCCGCGCCCAACCTCCGGTAGTCCGCTCCAGCCGGGCTCGTCGTGGAGGCAAAGGGAGGTCCACCTCTCGGACGGGGCTCGCATGGTCGTCGACCGCGCCTGCCTCGCCGGTCGCTGGGGGACCACGGGGGACGGCGCCGGAGACGAGCATGACCAAGCAGGCCGACTTCAAGCGCCGCGTCCGCGAGCGCATGGCCAGGACGGGGGAGTCCTACACCGCGGCGCGGGGGCAGCTGCTCGCGCGATCGGGCCGGGCGGGGACGCTGCACGTCACCAACGGCGACTCGACGGCGCACTCGCTGCTGCAGACGACGCTCGTCGAGCACATCGTCGTGTGGCGCGACGTCCTGCACGAGGGCCCGGTGCCCGAGGTCGGCGACGCGCAGCTGCGCGCCGTGCGCGCGCGGTTCCTCGGTGCGAGCGTGCGCGACTTCGAGGAGCGCGACGCCGCGCTCGCCGCCGGGCGCGACGGCGAGTACCTGCTGTGGTTCGAGGCCGACCTCTACGACCAGCTGCAGATCGCCCAGATCCTGGCCCGGCTCGCCGAGCTGCGCGTGCCCGCCGAGCGCATCACGCTCATCTGCATCGGCGAGTACCTCGGCATCGCCCACTTCGGCGGCCTGGGCGAGCTGCGCCCCGATCAGCTCGAGGGCCTGCCCGCGGCCGCGGCGGTGACGTTGAGCGACGACGCGCTGGCGCTCGCGGCACGGGCCTGGGCAGCGCTGCGCGCGCCCGACCCGCGCGGGCTCGGGGCGATCGTGGCGGCGCGCTCGCCCGAGCTGCGCTTCATGCCCGAGGCCTTCGATCGCCTCGGTCGCGAGTACCCGTGGACGCGCGACGGCCTGTCGCTCACCGAGCGCCGGCTGCTCGCCGCGATCGCCGAGGGCGCCGGGAGCGCCGGCGAGGCGTTCGTGCGCGGCGCGGCACGCGAGGCGCGCCCCTACCTCGGCGACACGTGGGCCTTCGCCGCGATCGAGCGCCTCGCGCGCGCCGAGGTCCCGCTGCTGGCCGCGGGCACCGGCGGCGTCGATCGCCACACCACGGTGGCGCTGACCGAGGCGGGCCGCCGCGTGCTCGACGGCGCCGCCGACCACGTCGCGCTCAACGGCATCGACCGCTGGATCGGCGGGGTGCACCTGGTGGGTCGCTCCGCGGCGTGGCGATGGGACGAGGGGGTCGAGGCGATCGTGGCCTCCGCCGGCGCTTGACGGCGCTGCGCGGCGCAAACAGCATCATCGAGGGGAGGGAGTGAGCGGCGGTCGGGGCGCCGGCGGTCGTCCTCTGCGGCGCGCAGCTCTCGAACCAGTCCGGGTTATCGTCGGTTTCCGAGGGTAATCCGGACTGGTTCGCGCGAGGACGACCGCAGGCGGCCGCGCCCGGGCACACTCCCTCCCCTCGATGATGCTGTTCACGCCGCCGCAAGCGCAACACGGAGGGCACGCGGACCAGCGACCCTCAGTCGTCGTCGTCGACCCAGTCCATCGCCCGCGTCACCGCCTTGCGCCACTTGCGGTAGCCGCGCTCGCGCTGCGCCTCCTCCATCTGCGGCAGCCACTCCGCCGCCTTGTGCCAGTTGGAGCGCAGGGTGTCGGTGTCGGGCCAGAAGCCGACGGCCAGCCCCGCGGCGTAGGCGGCGCCCAGCGACACGGTCTCGGCCACGATCGGGCGCACGACGCGGGCCGGGAGGACGTCGGCCAGGAACTGCATCAGCAGGTTGTTGGCGGTCATGCCGCCGTCGACGCGCAGGGTGCGCAGGGGCATGCGCGCGTCGGTGTTCATCGCGTCGACGACCTCGCGGGTCTGCCACGCGGTGGCCTCGAGGACGGCGCGCGCGAGGTGGCCCTTGGTGATGTAGCCGGTCAGCCCGGCGATGACGCCGCGCGCGTCGCTGCGCCAGTGCGGCGCGAAGAGCCCGGCGAAGGCGGGGACGAAGTAGCAGCCGCCGTTGTCCTCGACCGTGCGCGCCAGCGTCTCGATCTCGGGCGCCGAGCCGATCAGCGTGATGTTGTCGCGGAACCACTGCACGAGCGCTCCGGTGATGGCGATCGAGCCCTCGAGCGCGTAGGTCGGCGGCTCGGAGCCGATGCGACAGCAGACCGTCGTCAGCAGGCCGTTGGCGGACCGGACCGGACGCTCGCCGGTGTTGAAGAGCAGGAAGCTGCCGGTCCCGTAGGTGCACTTGGCCTCGCCGGGCGAGAAGCACGTCTGCCCGAAGAGCGCGGCCTGCTGGTCGCCGAGGGCGGAGGCGACCGGCACGCCCGCGAGCTGGCGCGCCTCGCCATAGACCTCCGACGAGGGTCGGATCTCGGGCAGCATCGTCCGCGGCACGCCGATGGCGTCGAGCAGCTCGTCGTCCCAGTCGAGCGTCTCGAGGCCCATGAGCATGGTCCGGCTGGCGTTGGTGACGTCGGTCAGGTGGCGGCCGGTGAGCTTCCAGATGAGCCACGAGTCCATCGTCCCGAAGAGCACCTCGCCCGCCTCGGCGCGCTCGCGCAGGCCGGGCACGCGTGTCGAGCAGCCAGCGCAGCTTGGGGCCCGAGAAGTAGGTCGCCAGCGGCAGTCCGCAGCGCTCGCGGAAGCGGTCCTGGCCGATGTCGCCGCCGAGCTCGCGCACCAGCGCGGCCGTGCGCATGTCCTGCCAGTTGATCGCGTTGTGCACCGGCGCGCCGCTCTCGCGCTCCCACACGATGGTCGACTCGCGCTGGTTGGCGATGCCCAGGGCCACGAGGTCGGAGGGCTGCAGCGACGCGTTGTCGAGCGCCCCCTGCACGACCTCCACCACGTTGCGCCAGATCTCCTCGGGATCGTGCTCGACCCACCCCGGGCGCGGGAAGATCTGCTCGTGCTCCTTCTGGGCGATCGACACGATGCGGGCCGAGCGGTCGAAGACGATGCAGCGCGAGGACGCCGTCCCCTGGTCGATCGCCGCCACGTAGTGCTCGCTCATCGCCACACCCTGTCTACCAAGGGATCGCTCCCAGTTCGCGTGAAACTGCGCGGGCGGCCTCGCGGACGAACGCCACGAGGTCACCGCGCGGCTGGCGGGCCGCCAGCAGCCGCTCGGGCGGGCCCGAGACGCCCATCGCTCCCACCGTCACGCCGCGCCGGTCGAGGATGGGGGCGGCGCACGACACCTCGCCGTTGACGAGCTCGCCGATGTCCGCCGCCCAGCCGCGCTTGCGCACCCGCTCGAGCTCGCGTTCGAGCGCCTCGGGGTCGGTGATGGTGGCCGGCGTGAAGCTCTCGAGGCCGGAGCGCGCCAGCTCGCCCGCCGCGTAGGGGTGGTCGGCGAGCAGGATCTTGCCCAGCGCGCTGGCGTGAGCGGGCAGCAGCGCCCCGACGTCGAGCGTCTGCAGGCTGTCGTCGGGGCGGAAGACGTGGTGGACGATCAGCACCTGGCCCTCGTGCAGCGTCCCGATGCGCACGCTCTCGTTGGTGCGCGCGGCCAGCGAGTCCGACCAGTTCAGCGCCCGCGTGCGCAGCTCGTTGCCGTCCAGATAGCTCGAGCCCATGTGCAGCAGCGCGGCGCCGAGCTGGTACTTGCCGGTCTCCTCGTCCTGCTCCACGAAGCCGACGTGCTGGAGCGTGCGCAGCAGGCCGTGCACCGTTCCCTTCGGCAATCCGAGCTCGCCCGCGAGGTCGACGACGCCCAGCCGGCGCGTGCGTCCGGACAGCAGGCGCAGGATCGCGGCGGCACGCTCGATCGACTGGATGTTCTTGGGCAACTGGGCGTGGCTGGGCGTCGACGGGACGGTCTGGAATGTGGATGAGCGAACTGCGTTTGACATTGTCGAACGCCCCTGATTAGTGTCGCTCTCGTCCCCAGTTGTCAAGGAGGGAGAATCTTTTGCACATCATCGGTTGGGAGACGGTCGGGACTGCGCTCCTGATCCTCTTGGGCGACGGCGTGGTCGCGGCCGTCCTGCTCAACAAGTCCAAGGCCCAGAACTCGGGCTGGATCGTCATCACCTGGGGTTGGGCCATGGCGGTCATGGTCGCCGTCTATGCAATCAACCAGTTCACCGGCGCCCACCTCAACCCCGCGGTCACGGTTGGCCTCTGGATCGCCGGCGTCATCGACGGCGGCGACGTCCCGAAGTACCTGATCGGCGAGTTCCTCGGCGCCTTCATCGGTGCCGCGCTGGTCCTGGCGTCTTATTGGGACCACTTCCAGCGAGACGGAGGATCCGGGCCTGAAGCTCGCGGTGTTCTCGACCGGGCCGGCGATTCGCAACTACCCGCTGAACGTCGTCACGGAGGTCATCGGCACGTTCGTGCTGGTGTACGGCGTCCTGAGCATGCTGGTCGCCAACAAGGCCGGCGCGTTCATGATCGCGGGTGGACAGCCGCTGATCGTCGGTCTGCTCGTTCTCGCGATCGGCCTTTCGCTCGGCGGTCCTACCGGTTACGCGATCAACCCGGCCCGAGACCTGGGCCCGCGCATCGCGCATGCGATCCTGCCGGTCCCCGGTAAGGGGCCGTCGGATTGGGCCTACTCCTGGGTCCCGGTGATCGGGCCGCTCATCGGCGGCGTGCTGGCCGGCGCCGCGTACCACTGGTGGTTCGGGCTCTAGGAGGCGCGCGATGAAGAAGCTCATCAACTCCCCTGAGGACGTCGTCCGAGATGCTCTGCGCGGCATGGAGGCCGCGCATGGCGACCGGCTGCGGATCTCCTACGACCCCTACATGGTCGTCCGCAAGGACGCCCCCGTCCAAGGCAAGGTGGGGATCATCTCCGGAGGCGGCTCCGGGCATGAGCCCATGCACGGCGGCTTCGTCGGGCCGGGCATGCTCGACGCCGCCTGTCCCGGCGAGGTGTTCACCTCGCCGACGCCTGACCAGATGCTCGAGGCGACGAAGGCCGTCAACGGCGGCGCCGGCGTCCTGCACGTGGTCAAGAACTACACCGGCGACGTCATGAACTTCGACATGGCGGCCGACATGGGCAAGGGCGAGGACATCGAGGTGGAGACCGTCCTCACCAACGACGACGTCGCGGTGGAGGACTCGCTCTACACCGCGGGCCGTCGCGGCGTGGGCGTCACCGTCCTCGTCGAGAAGATCTGCGGCGCCGCCGCCGACGACGGCAAGTCGCTGGCGGAGGTGGCCGAGCTGGGTCGGAAGGTCAACGCCAACGGCCGCTCGATGGGCATGGCCCTGACTCCGTGCATCACGCCGGGGTCGGGCGAGCCCAGCTTCGAGCTCGCGGAGGACGAGGTCGAGATCGGCATCGGCATCCACGGTGAGCCGGGGCGCTTCCGCGAGAGCATCGGCCCGGCCTCCCAGATCGCCGAGCGGCTCATGACGCCCATCCTCGAGGACCTCCCGTTCTCGTCGGGCGACAAGGTGCTCGCCTTCGTCAACGGCATGGGCGGCACCCCGCTGCTCGAGCTCTACGTGGTCTACGCCGAGGTGGCCAAGATCGCCCAGGAGCACGGGCTCTCGATCGAGCGCAACCTGATCGGCAACTACATCACCTCGCTGGAGATGCAGGGCTGCTCGATCACCCTGGTCAAGCTCGACGACGACATGGTCCGCTATTGGGACGCGCCCGTGAACACCCCCGCACTGCGCTGGGGTGCGTAGGGCGGTGCCGATCGACCGCGACGCCGTCGTGGACTGGATGCGTCGCTTCGCTCACGAGATGGACGAGCACCGACAGGAGCTCGTCCGTCTCGACACGGCGATCGGCGACGGCGACCACGGCACCAACATGGACCGCGGCATGCGCAAGGCGATGGAGAAGGTCGAGGCAGCTGAGCTCGCCGACCCCGGCGCCGTGCTCAAGACCGTGGCCATGGCGCTCGTGTCGAGCGTCGGTGGCGCCGCGGGACCGCTGTACGGAACGCTGTTCCTGCAGATGGGAAGCGCTCTGGCCGGGCAGGAAAGGGTCGACCTGCCCGGCTGGACCGCCGCGTGGCGCGCAGCCCTGGAGGGCGTGCAGGCACGCGGCAAGGCGCAGCCCGGCGACAAGACGATGGTCGACGCGATCATCCCCGCGATCGAGGCTCTCGAAGGGTCGTCCGATCTCGACGAGGGACTGCGGGCGGCCGTCCAGGGGGCCGAGGAGGGCATGCTGGCGACGATCCCGCTCATTGCCCGCAAGGGCCGCGCCAGCTACCTCGGCGAGCGCAGCAAGGACCACCAGGATCCCGGCGCGACATCCACCTATTACCTCTTCAAGAGCGCCGCCGAGGCGCTGGCAGGCTGAAAGGAGAAAACCGCATGGCGAAGTTCGCAGCAGCCCTGGACCAGGGCACCACCAGCTCGAGGGCGATGGTCTTCAACCACCAGGGCCGGGTTGAGTCGGTGGCGCAGAAGGAGCACGAGCAGATCTATCCGAAGCCCGGTTGGGTCGAGCACGACGCCAAGGAGATCTGGGCGCGCTCGCAGGAGGTCCTCGACGAGGCCCTCGAGGCGGCCGGGGGCAACAAGGACGACGTCGCCGCGCTGGGCATCACCAACCAGCGCGAGACCACGGTCGTGTGGGACCGCAACACGGGCGAGCCCATCCACAACGCGCTCGTGTGGCAGGACACCCGCACGGACAAGCTCGTCGACGAGCTGTCGGCCGACGGCGGCCAGGATCGCTTCCGCGAGAGGGTCGGCCTGCCGCTGGCGACGTACTTCTCGGGCCCGAAGGTGAGCTGGCTTCTCGACAACGTCGAAGGGGCGCGCGACCGGGCCGAGGCCGGGGACCTGATGTTCGGCAACATCGACACCTGGTGCATCTGGAACCTCACCGGCGGCACGGACGGCGGCCTGCACATCACCGATGTGACCAACGCCAGCCGCACGATGCTGATGGACCTCAAGACGCTGTCGTGGGACGCGGACATTGCGTCGACGATCGGCGTGCCGCTGCCGATGCTCCCCGAGATCCGCGCCTCGAGCGAGGTCTACGGCGAGGTCAAGACCGGCGCCTTCACGGGCGTCCCGATCGCCGGCGACCTCGGCGACCAGCAGGCGGCCACCTTCGGCCAGGCCTGCTTCAACCCCGGCGAGGCCAAGAACACCTACGGCACCGGGAACTTCCTCCTGCTCAACACGGGCACGGAGGCGGTGCAGTCGAAGAACGGCATGCTGACGACCCTGGGCTACAAGGTCGGCGACAACGACGCCGTCTACTGCCTGGAGGGCGCGATCGCGATCACGGGGGCGCTCGTGCAGTGGCTGCGCGACAACCTCAAGATGATCAAGGCGGCGCCCGAGGTCGAGGAGCTCGCCGCCTCGGTCGAGGACAACGGCGGGCTGTACATCGTGCCGGCCTTCTCGGGCCTGTTCGCGCCGTACTGGAAGTCCAACGCGCGCGGCGTGTTCGCCGGCCTCACGCGCTACGTCACCGCCGGTCACATCGCCCGCGCGACGCTGGAGGCCACGGCCTTCCAGAGCCGCGAGGTCGTCGACGCGATGAACCAGGATTCGGGCGTCGATCTCGAGTCGCTGAAGGTCGACGGCGGCATGGTCGGCAACGACCTGCTCATGCAGTTCCAGGCCGACATCCTCGGCGTGCCGGTCATCCGCCCGGAGGTGGCCGAGACCACCGCGCTCGGCGCCGCGTACGCGGCCGGGCCTCGCGACCGGGCTCTGGGCCAGCGAGGACGACCTGCGCAACAACTGGGCCGAGGACAAGCGCTGGGAGCCCCAGATGGACTCCGCCAAGCGCGACGAGTACTACAAGTTCTGGAAGAAGGCCGTCACGCGGACCTTCGACTGGTTCGAATCGGACTCCTGAGCGCCAATGCGACGGGGAGGGGCGCAGGCCCCTCCCCGCGCAGCTCCCGAGCGTAGACTCGAACGATGGCCGACCCCCGCGACCTGCACCGCGATCCTGACCGCAATCTGGCGCTCGAGCTCGTGCGGGTCACCGAGGCCGCGGCCATCGCGGCCGGGCGCTTCATGGGGCGCGGCGACAAGGAGCGCGTCGACCAGGCCGCAGTCGACGCGATGCGTCCCGTGCTGGCCTCGATCGCCATGGACGGCATCGTCGTCATCGGCGAGGGCGAGAAGGACGAGGCGCCGATGCTCTACAACGGCGAGCAGGTCGGCAACGGCTCGCCGCCCGCCGTGGACATCGCCGTCGACCCGGTCGACGGCACCACCCTGACGGCCAAGGCGCTGCCCGACGCGCTGGCGGTCATCGCGGTGGCCGAGCGCGGCGCGATGTTCGATCCGGGCCCGTGCGTGTACATGGAGAAGCTCGCCGTCGCGGGCGACGTGGTCCACGCCGTCGACATCGAGGCGCCGATCGAGGACAACCTCGCCATCATCGCGGGCGCGCGGCGCAAGCGCCCCGACGACATCACGGTGGCGATCCTCGACCGCCCGCGCCACGCCGACCTGGTCAAGCGCGTGCTGAGCACGGGCGCGCGCATCAAGTTCCTGCTCGACGGCGACGTCGGCGGGGCGATCCTCGCCGCCGACGAGGGCTCGTCGGTCGACGTGCTCGTCGGCATCGGCGGGACGCCGGAGGGCGTGATCGCCGCGTGCGCGATGAAGTGCCTGGACGGCGCCATCTTCGGCAAGCTCTACCCGCGCAACGACGAGGAGCGCCAGGCCGCGCTCGACGCCGGCTACGACCTCGACAAGGTGCTCACCACCGACGACCTGGTCGCGGGGGACGACGTCTTCTTCGCCGCCACCGGCGTCACCGACGGCGAGCTCTTGCGCGGCGTGCGCTACACCCCGCGGCGCGTGCTCACGCAGTCGCTCTCGATGCGCTCGAAGTCCGGCGCGATCCGCGTCATCGAGGGCCGCCACCACGCCCAGCGCTCCAACCTCATCCGGGCGGGCGCGTGACCGTCCTGCAGACCGACGTCCTCGTCATCGGCGGCGGTGCCACCGGCGCCGGCGTGGCGTGGGACGCCTCCCTGCGCGGCTTCGACGTCGTGCTCGTCGACCGCGCCGACCTGGCCGAGGGCACGAGCGGGCGCTTCCACGGGCTGCTGCACTCGGGCGGGCGCTACGCGGTCAAGGATCCCGACGCGGCCGAGGAATGCGTGGCCGAGAACGCGATCCTGCGCCGGATCGCGGCCGACTGCATCGAGGACACCGGCGGCTTCTTCGTCACCACCCCGTTCGACGACCCCGCCTACGCCGACCGCTTCGCCCAGGGCTGCCGCGACACCGGCGTGCCGTGCGAGGAGATCGACCCGGCGCTGGCGCTGCGCGAGGAGCCGCGCCTGAACCCCGAGGTCTCGCGGGTGTTCCGCGTTCCCGACGCCAGCGTCGACGTGTGGAAGACGGTCTGGGCCATGGCGCGCGGGGCCCAGCAGCGCGGCGCGCGCGTGCTGCCCTACCACGGCGTCGTCGCCGTGCACCGCGACGGCGACGAGGTCACCGGGGCGCGCCTGCGCGACGAGCGCACGGGCGAGGAGACCGACGTGGAGGCACGCGTCACGGTCAACGCGGCCGGTGCGTGGGCCGGGCACATCGCCGACATGGCCGGCATCGAGGGCGTCCGCATCCTGCCGGGCCGCGGGATCATGATCGCGATGAACCACCGGTTGGTGAACACGGTCATCAACCGCTGCCAGATGCCGACCGACGGGGACATCCTCGTCCCCATCCGCACGGTCAGCGTGATCGGCACGACCGACGAGCACACCGACGACGCCGACGACCACACGGTCCATCAGAGCGAGGTCGACGCGATGCTCGACGACGGCGAGAAGCTCGTGCCGGGCTTCAAGCAGGCGCGAGCGATGCGGGTGTGGACCGGGGTACGGCCGCTGTTCGAGGACGCCAAGGCCTCCGACACCGACACGCGCGACGTCACACGCGCGCACGCGCTGCTCGACCACGCCGAGCGCGACGGCGTCGCGCGCTTCGTGACCATCACGGGCGGCAAGCTCACGACCTACCGGCTCATGGCCGAGGACACCGTCGACGCCGTGTGCCGCCAGCTCGGCGAGATGCGCGCGTGCACGAGCGCCTCCGTGTCGCTGCCCGGCTCCGAGAGCGGCGAGCACTACAAGATCGGCGAGCGCCTGGGGCGCAAGGAGGAGAAGCTCGCCGACGAGCAGCTCATCTGCGAATGCGAGCTGGTGCCGCGCAGCCGCCTGGAGGAGGCCATGCGCCGCCGCCAGACGCACAACCTCGACGACATCCGCCGCGTGCTGCGCCTGGGCATGGGCCCCTGCCAGGGGGGCTTCTGCATCTACCGCGCGACCGGCGTGCTGCACGCCCTCGACGGTATGACGGCCGAGCAGGCCAACGGCGCGCTGTTGGGCTTCCTGCAGGAGCGCTGGAAGGGGATGTGGCCGATCCTCTATGGCGACCAGCTGCGCCAGGCGCGGCTCGACGACTGGATCTTCCAGGGCATCCTCGACGTGGAGCACCTGCCCTCATGACAGCGCGCCATTGCTCGACCGTGGCCACCGGCCACCTCATGAGGGAGCCCTCGCGATGAGAGGCGAGCTGCACTTCGACGCGGTCGTCATCGGCGGCGGCAGCGCCGGGCTCACCGCCGCGACGCGCATGGCCGAGGGCGGCGCGCGCGTGTGCGTGCTGGCCAAGGGCATCGGCTCGACGCACCTCGCGCCCGGGACGGTCGACGTGCTCGGCTACGCGCCCGAGCTCGTGGAGGAGCCCGCGCGCGCGCTGAGCGAGCTGGCCGCTGCGCGCCCCGACCACCCCTACGCGCTCATGGGCGTGGAGAGCGTCGCGCCCGCGCTGCAGTGGTTCGCCGGCTGCATCGCCAACGGTCCGCAGCCCGGCTATCGCTACGTGGGCGACCTCGAGCACAACCACCTGCTGCCCACCGCGGTCGGGGTGCTGCGGCCGTCGGCGCTCGTGCCCGAGACGATGGCCGAGGGCGACATGCGCCGGCGCGAGGCCGTGTGCATCGTCGGGACCCCCGTGCTGCGCGACTTCCATGCCGCCCTGTGCGCCGCCAACCTCGAGGCCGCGGGCATCGCGGCGCGCGCGGTCGAGGTCGGGCTCGAGGTCGAGCGGGCGGACGCCAACGCGCTGGGCCTCGCGCGCCGCTTCGACGACCCCGCGTTCCGCGCCGCGTTCGCCGCGGAGCTCACTCCGCTGCTGCGCGGCGACGAGCGCGTGGGACTGCCCGCGGTGCTCGGTCTGCGCGACCCGCACGGCGCGTGGGCCGACCTGCAGCGGCGCCTGGGGCGCGGCGTCTTCGAGATCCCCACGCTGCCGCCCTCGGTGCCCGGCATGCGTGCCTTCGAGGCCCTGCGCACCGCGCTGCGCGCCGCGGGCGGGCGTCTCGTGCTGGGCTCCGAGGTGACCGGCGCCGACCGCGACGGCGGGCGCGTCACCGCGGTCACCGCCCATGCCGCCGGCCACGACGTGCGCTACCACGCGCGCTGGTACGTGCTCGCCACGGGCGGCTTCGCCTCGGGCGGGATCGCCGCTGGGATCGGACTGGGTCACGCGCGAGACGGCGCTCGGCCTGCCGCTGCGCGGCGTCCCCGACCCCGGCGAGCCGCGCTTCGTCGGCGACTACCTCGCCGATCAGCCGATGGCGCGCGCGGGGGTGGCGGTCGACGGGTCGCTGCGCGCGGAGGGGGTCGAGAACGTCCTCGTCGCCGGCGCCGCGCTGCCGGGCGCCGTGCCGTGGCGCGAGGGGTCGGGCGAGGGCATCGCGCTGGCGAGCGGCCACCGCGCCGCGGAGGTCGCGCTCGCCGAGGGCGCCAACGTGGGGGCGGCGGCGTGAGCGAGGGCGGCGTGCTCGAAGAGCTCCTGCGCGGGCTCGCTCGACCACTGCGTGAAGTGCACGATCTGCGAGACCGCCTGCCCGGTCTCCAACGTCACGCCGCTGTTCGGCGGGCCGAAGTACACCGGGCCGCAGGCCGAGCGCTACCGCGTGGCCGACGAGCCCTCCGTCGAGTCGTCGGTCGACTACTGCTCGGGCTGCGGCATCTGCACGCAGGTGTGCCCGCAGGGCGTGAAGATCGCCGAGATCAACGCCCAGGCGCGCAACAAGCTCAAGCGCCAGAAGGGCGTCCCGCTGCGCGACCGCATCATCACCCGCCCGACGTGGCTGGGGCGCGCGGGGACGCCGGCGGCGAGGATCGCCAACTGGACGATCGACAAGCGCCCGCTGCGCATCCTGGGCGAGAAGCTGCTCAAGGTCCACCGCGACGCGCCCGCACCGGACTTCGCCGGGCGGCGCTTCTCGCGCTGGGCGCGCAAGCACGAAAGCCCGAAGACCGGGCGCAAGATCGTCTACTTCCACGGCTGCGGCACCGAGTACTACGAGCCCGAGGAGGGCGAGAAGCTCGTCGCGATCCTCGAGCACAACGGCTTCGAGGTCGAGGTGCCCAAGCAGGACTGCTGCGGGCTGCCGCTGCAGTCCAGCGGCCTCTTCGACGACGCGCGCAAGGTCGTGCTGCGCCTGGCGCGCAACCTGGCGCCGCACGTGCGCGACGACGACACGATCATCGTCGGCAACGCGACGAGCTGCACCCTGATGCTCAAGCGCGAGGCGCGCGAGATCCTCGACCTCGAGGACGATCCCGACCTCGAGCTGGTCAGCCGGCGCACCTACGACATCTGCGAGCTGCTGCTCGAGCTCCACGACCGCGGCGAGCTCAAGACGGACTTCCAGCCCGTCGAGGACACGATCGCCTACCACGCGCCGTGCCAGCAGCAGGGCCACTGGATCGGCAAGCCGGCGCTCGAGCTGCTCGCGCTCATCCCCGGCCTGCAGGTGACCGAGATGAACGCGCGCTGCTGCGGCATCGCCGGCACGTACGGGCTGAAGGCCGAGAAGTACGACATCGCGATGGCCGTCGGCGCAGACCTCTTCGAGCAGGTGCGCGCCTCCGGCGCGGCAGACGGTGGCGTGCGACAGCGAGACGTGCCGGTGGCAGATCGCCAAGGCCACCGAGCGGCCGGCGGTCCACCCGATCGACCTCCTGCACCGCGCGTACGGGCTCGAGGCTGTCGCACGTGGTCGGCCTCGTCGTCGTCTCCCACAGCGCGGCGCTGGCCGAGGGCGTCGTGGCGCTCGCGCGCGAGATGGGCGGCGAGGAGCTCGCGCTCGAGGCGGCCGGCGGGATGGACGAGCCCGGGGCGCTGGGCACCGACGCCGAGCGCGTGCGCGCGGCGATCGAGCGCGCGATGTCCGACGACGGCGTGCTCGTGCTCATGGACCTCGGCAGCGCGCTGATGAGCACGGAGTTCGCGATCGAGATGCTCGAGGGCGGCGGACGCGTGCTGATGAGCGAGGCGCCGCTCGTGGAGGGCACGGTGGCCGCCGCGGTGGCGGCGCGCGGCGGCGCGTCGCTCGAGGAGGTGGCCGCCGAGGCGCGCGGCGCGCTGGCCATGAAGGCGTCGCAGCTCGGGGTCGAGGCCGACGCCGCCACGGCCGGGTCGGAGGCCGACGCGGCCGCCGCGCCGGACGCCGCTCCCGCCGACGCCGAGGCTCGCCTCGAGGTCCGCAACGCCATCGGCCTGCACGCCCGCCCGGCGGCGCTCTTCGTCGGCGCCGTGCGCGACTACGACGCCGAGGTCCGCGTGGCCAAGGAGGGCGGCGGCCCGCCGGTGCGCGCGACGAGCCTCACCAACGTCGTCGCGCTCGGCGCGCGCCTCGGGCGACACGCTGGTGGTCACCGCGTCGGGGCCGCAGGCCTCCGAGGCGCTGGAGGCGCTGCGCGCGCTGGCCGACGAGGGCTTCGGCGACGGGATCGCGCCCGACGGCGCGCCGCCGCCCCCGGTGCCCGTCGCCCAGCCCCCGGCGGCCACCGTCCAGGCGCCGGGCGCCGGCGACGTGCTCTCGGGCGTCCCGGCCTCGGCCGGCGTCGCCATCGGTCCCGCGCGGCGGCTCGGCGCTCCGCCCGGCCCGCCGCCCGACCGCGCCGCCGACAGCCCCGAGCGCGAGCGCGAGCGCCTGGACGAGGCGATCGCGGCCGCCCGCGGGCAGATCGCGCGCGACCGCGAGGCGGTCGCCGGGCGCGCCGGCAAGGCCGAGGCGGCGATCTTCGACGCCCACCTGGCGCTGCTCGACGACGAGGCGCTGCTCGAGCCCGCCCACGAGGCCATCGCGGCCGGCGCCGCCGCCGAGCGCGCGTGGCACGACGCCGCCGAGCAGGTGGCCGCGCTCTACCGCGGGCTCGACGAGCCGCTGCTGCGCGAGCGCGCCACCGACGTGCTCGACGTCGGGCGCCGCGTCGTCGCCGCCGTCACGGGCGAGGAGGCGGCCGGCCCGACCGAGCCCGGCATCGTGCTCGCTCGCGAGCTGACCCCCGCGGAGGCGGCCGGCCTCGACCCGGACGCTGGTGCGCGGGATCGCCACCGCCCACGGCTCGGCCACCGCGCACGCGGCGATCCTCGCCCGCGCGCTCGGCCTGCCCGCCGCGGTCGGACTGGGCGACGCGCTGCTCGCCATCGAGGAGGGCACCGCCGCTGCTGCTCGACGGCGAGGCCGGGACGCTCCAGGTCGACCCCGGAGAGGACGTGCTCCGCGAGGCCGGGGAGCGCCGCGAGCGCCTCGCCGCCCGCCGCGCGGCCGCGCGCGAGCGCGCCCACGAGCTGGGCGCGATGCGCGACGGCACGCGCGTGGAGGTCTTCGCCAACCTCGGCTCCGCCGCGGAGGCGGCGACCGCGGTCGAGCTCGGCGCCGAGGGCGTCGGCCTGCTGCGCACCGAGTTCCTCTTCCTCGACCGCCCGCAGCTGCCCGACGAGGACGAGCAGGTCGAGACCCTGCGCCAGATCGCCGTGGCCCTCGACGGCCGGCCGCTCGTCGTGCGCACGCTCGACGCCGGCGCCGACAAGCCGCTGCCCGGCCCTGCCCATGCCGCCCGAGGCCAACCCGTTCCTCGGCGTGCGCGGCATCCGCCTGACGCTCGAGCGCCCGGAGATCCTCGCCACGCAGCTGCGCGCGATCCTGCGCGTGGCCGCCGAGCACCCGGTCAAGGCGATGCTGCCGATGGTCGCCACGCTGGCCGAGGTGCGCGCGACGCGCGCGCTGCTCGACGAGGCGCGGACCGCCACGGGCATCGACGCGCCGCTCGAGCTCGGCATCATGGTCGAGATCCCGGCCGCGGCGCTGACCGCAGAGCACCTGGCCGAGCACGTCGACTTCTTCTCGGTGGGCACCAACGACCTGACCCAGTACACGATGGCCGCCGAGCGCGGCGACGAGCGCCTCGCCGGGCTGCTCGCCGGCCCGCAGCCCGCCGTCCTGCGCCTCATCAAGGCGACCGTCGACGCGGCGGCCGCCCGCGGGCGCTGGGTCGGAGTCTGCGGCGAGCTCGCCGGCGACCCAGCGGCGGCCGTCCTGCTGGCCGGCCTGGGGGTCACGGAGCTGAGCATGGCGCCGGCCCTCGTCGCCGAGGCCAAGGCGGCGCTGCGCGCGGTCGATCTCGCCGACGCGCGTGCGGCGGCGGACGCCGCGCTCGACGCCGAGGACGCCGATGAGGCGCGCCGACTCGCCGCCGCCCTGCTCTGATGTAGCCTCGCGCCCGTGGAGGCCGGCACCTTGAGCGTCCTGCGCTCGTCTCGTCTGCTCGCTGCTGGCACGGGCGTGCGCATCCTGCTCGCGCCGGTGGTGATGGCGCTCGTCCTCTCGGGCTCGGACACCGCGGCCGCCGCCGTCTTCTTCGTGGCGGCCGCCACCGACTGGATCGACGGCCGCCTGGCCCGCCGCTGGGGCGTCACCACGCGCCTGGGCGCCTTCCTGGACACGACGGCCGACAAGCTGCTCGTCACCACCGCGCTGGTCGCGCTCGTGGCCGTCGACCGCGCCTCGCCGTGGGTCGCGCTGATCATCATCGGCCGCGAGTTCACGATCCTCGGCCTGCGCGCCGCGGTCGCGTCGGGCGGCGCGCACCTGGAGACCTCGATGCTCGGCAAGTGGAAGGCGACGATCCAGTTCGCCGCCCTGACGGTCGCGATGCTGCGCCCCGACGTGATCATCGCCGGCGCCTACCTCGACGAGTGGGGCATGGTCTTCGCCGCCGCTCGTCACCGCGTGGTCGGGCGTCGACTACCTGCTGAAGTTCTCCGCCTCGCTGCGCTCCATCTCGTGAGCCGGGTCTTCGTCACGGGCGGCAGCGGGGTGATCGGCGGCGCGCTCGTCGAGCGCCTGGTGGCGCGCGGCGACGAGGTCGTCGCCCTCGCGCGCTCCGACGAGGCGGCGGCGAAGCTCGCCGAGCGCGGCACGCAGGTCGTGCGCGGCGACACGCTCGACGTCGACGCGCTCGCGCGCGGCATGGACGGCGCCGACCTCGCCTTCCACGTCGCCGGCGTCAACAAGCTGTGCGTCGACGACCCCGAGCCGATGCGGCGCGTCAACGTCGACGGCGCCGTGGCCGCGGTGCGGGCCGCCGCCAGGGCCGGGCTGCCGCGCCTGGTGCACACCTCGTCGGCGGCGACGCTCGGCGAGGCGCCCGGCACGGTCGGCCGCGAGGACACCCCGCACCGCGGCTGGTACCTGTCGACCTACGAGCGCACGAAGACCGAGGGCGAGCGCGCCGTCCTCGCCGCGGCGCGGGAGACCGGCCAGGACGTGGTCCTCGTCAACCCGTCCTCGGTCCAGGGCCCGGGCCGCGCCGACGGCACCGGGCGCTTCCTGCTCGCCTTCCTCGACGGGCGGATGAAGGTCTTCGTCCAGACCAACGTGAGCCTCGTCGACATCGCCGACTGCGTCGAGGGCCACCTGCTGGCCGCCGAGCGCGGGCAGCCGGGCGAGCGCTACCTGCTCAACGGGATGACGCTGACCCTCACCGAGGCGCTCGCCCTCGCCGCCGAGGTCGCCGGCGTGCAGCGCGAGCCACGGCTGCTGCCGCGCCCCGTGGCGACCGTCGCCGCGGGCGTCGTCGAGGGCGGCTTCCGCCTCGTCGCGCCGCTCGCCGCCGGTGTGCCGCGAGATGGTCCGCACGCTGCTGCACGGCCACCGCTACGACGGCTCGCGCGCCGAGCGCGAGCTCGGCCTGCGCTACACCGACCCGCGCGAGACGGTGCGGCGCACGGTCGACTGGGCGCGCTCGGCCGGCCTCCTGAAGAACGTCTAGCTGAGTTCAGTCCTCGTGGAAGACCTCGGCCAGCCGGTCGAGCATCTGCTGCTCGCGCTCGGAGACGAGCTCGGCGCGGAAGCCCAGGAAGCCGCCCTCCTTGGCCGCGGTGGCCGCGCGCTGGGCGGCGGTCTTCAGCCACTCGCGAAACTGCTCGCGCTCCTCGGGCGTCGAGCTTGTCGACGAGCAGCCGGTTGACCGCGCGCAGCTCGGCGAGGACCTCCTCGCCCGCGTCGCGGCCCTTGGGCTTGAAGCCGGCCATCGGGTTCTGGCGGTGACGGGCCTTCTCGGCGAAGTCCCCCGCGACGGCCTGCACGAACTCGTCGTACTTGCCTGACTGCGCCGCCTCCAGCACGGTCTGCAGCGCGGCGCTGGACTCCTTGAGCGTCTCGATCGGGCCGCCCGGGTCGGCGAGCGTGATCGCCATCCCGGCGACCAGCGGTGCGCGCCCGAGCCGTGCCCACTCCTCTTCGGTGAAGTCGGCCTTGGTGGTCATGCTTCGAAGCTACCGCACGCCGACCACGCGCCACGGCGCGTCGTCGGGGCCGTCGAGGGCCAGCTCCCAGTGCTCCTGGAAGCTCGCCTCGCGCTCGCGCGAGCCCGAGACCACCGCGGCGGTGTCGCGGTCCTCGCGGTAGCGGCGGCCGCGGACGTCCACGCTCACCGTCATGCGCGCCGGCTGCGCCTGCGCGTCGACGTGCTCGATGACCACGCGCTCGATCCGCGGCCCGCGCACCACCAGGCGCGTGCGGCGCTGCGCGTCGCTGCCGTAGAGCAGCGCGTCGATCGCCTCGCGCGAGGCGACGTGCTCGAGCGAGGCGTCCTCGCCGTCGACCGCCTCCGCCCACGCCGCGGCGGCGCGGCGCACGGCCGCCTCGAGGACGTCGGGCAGGAAGCGCGCGTCGGCGAGCGACAGGTCCAGGGCCTCCTCGCGCGCGGTGCCGGCGAAGGCGAAGGTCGCCGCGTCGGCGGGGGCGAACCCGTCCGGGACGCGATCGGCCACCGCCTGCTCGACGAGCGCCTCGTCGTGCAGGCGGTCGTCGGACCAGGGCGAGGCGACGATCGCGTCCGTGAGGTGATGGGCGCCCTCGGCGTCCTGCTCGATGGAGACGAGCGTCCAGTGGCCGTTGCGCTTGGCCAGCGTCCAGTACTCGGCGAAGGCGATCGTCGCGTCGTCCTCGCCCGTCTTGTAGATCCGGCGCCCGTCGGGCGTCTCGACCCAGCTCATGAGCGGGGCGGACAGACGCACCACGGCGCGGTCCTCCTCGTCGGCGGCACGGTTGACGAGGCCGACGTACTCGACCGTCGGGTCGCGCACGACGCGCACGCGGCTGCGCCAGCCGCGGGAGTCGAAGTCGTCCAGGCGCCGCTCCCACTCGACGAGCAGGTCGCCGCCGATGAGCTCGCGCAGGCGCGGGCGATCGCGCGCGTCCCACGCCAGCTGGATGTGGGTGAACAGCTGCGAGGCCTCACCGCTGACGCGGTCGGCGTCGAACGCGGCGTCGTCCTGCGCCGCCTCGGCGGCCGCCAGCATCACCTGCTGCACGCGCTCGCGCCGGCGCCTGCGCACGCGCGCGGCCCCGACGGCGCTGACCGCGCTGATGACGATGAACACGAGGACGATCAGCGCGAAGAAGACGAAGCCGCCGCCTCCGCCGCCCGAGCCGCCGCCTCCGCCGAACGACCCGCCGCCCCCGCCTCCGCCACCGCCGCCTCCGCCACCGCCCCCGAATCCGGAGGAGCCGCCGCCCGCCTGGGCCAGGGTGAGGAGGAACGCGAGGATCACGGATCGACAGTTTCCCGCCTCGACCGCCGGGTAGTGCCGATGGCGAACCGAGAGGAGAGGTCAATGTCAACCGGAGCCATCATCGCCATCGTGGTCGTCGTCCTGATCGCGCTGGCGCTCATCGCCGTCCTGATGCCGCGCATGCGCGCCAAGTCGCGCGAGCGCCAGCTCGTTCGCCAGCGCGGCGAGGTCGCCGACGCCCATCGCGAGCAGGCGTCCACCCGCGCTGCGCGCGCCGAGGAGGCCGAGCAGATCGCCGCTCGCGAGCGCGCCGAGGCCGAATTGCACGAGACGCGCGCGCGGATGCACGAGCGCGGCCTGGCCGACGACGAGCTCGCCGACGACCGCGAGCGCCTCGACGACAGCCGCTTCGCCCGCGAGGAGCGCGTCGCGCGCGACGAGCGGGTGGAGGAGCGCTAGCCCGCGTTGCAGCGCAAAATCCCCCGCTGAGAGCGGAGTTCCGGCGCCGGTCATCCCGCATGGCCGGCGCCCTCGGCGGGTAAGCCTGTACCCATGCCGGCCAAGACCCAACGTGAGCGCGAGGCGGAGCAGCGCCAGGCGAAGCTCGAGCGCATCCAGGAGCAGGTCGACGCGGGCTCCCTCGTCATCCGCAAGATGACCGACGCCGAGCGCGAGCGCTTCTCCAAGCACACCAAGCGCAACGAGGCCGACCGCGCGCAGCGCAGCCAGCGCCGCCGCACGCGCGCCGCCACGTCGCGGCCCCTGCCGCCCATCCCGCGCGGCTGACCCTGCTCGGCGCCGCGCGCTCGCGCGCGCTCGGCACCATGTCGTCCATGAGAGAGCTGCCCGACTGGGAGCCCGGCACGGTCTGCGTCCTGTCGACCGGGGGAGGCGCTCCGCACGCGATCCCGGTCTCGACGGCGGTTCGCGCAGGCCCGCAGCGCGTGCTCCTCGCGCTCGCCGCGCGCCGGGAGACGCTCGCCCGGCTACGACGCGAGCCGCGCTGCGCGCTGACGGTCATGGCGGCCGGCGACGTCGCCTGCACGGTCCACGCGCGCGCCGAGATCGTCGAGGAGTCGCTGCCCGGCGCCGAGGGCGTCGCCGCCGTGTCGCTCGAGGTCGAAGCGATCCAGGATCACATGCAGTCGCGCTTCGCCATCGCGGCGGGCATCGCCTGGGACTGGACCGACGACGAGGCGCGCGCGGGCGACGCCGCCGTACGCGGCGCGCTGGCCGAGCTGGCGCGCCGGTAGCCTGCCCGGCCATGAAGCTCGTCTCCTACCGCGCTCCCGGCGGCGACCAGCAGTACGGCGAGGTCCGCGACGGCCGCGTCGTCGCCTTCGACGACGGCTCGACCGTCAAGGACCGCCTCGCCTCGGGCGACCGCACGCCGGCGTCCGGGCCCGACCTCGCGCTCGACGACGTCGAGCTGCTCGCGCCGCACGTGCCGCGCGCGATCTTCGGCATCGGCCTGAACTACCTCGCCCACGCGCAGGAGCAGAACGCCGAGCTGCCCGAGCGGCCGATCGTCTTCATGAAGCTTCCGACGTCGGTCGCCGACCCCGGCGCACCGGTGCGCCCGCCCGAGGTCGTCGAGCGCCTCGACTACGAGGGCGAGCTCGCCGTCGTCATGGGGCCGGGCGGCGACGTCGCCGGCTACGCCGTGGCCGACGATCTCACCGCGCGCGACCTGCAGCGCGCCGAGCGCCAGTGGACGCGCGCGAAGGGCTTCGACGGCGCCTGCCCGTTCGGCCCGTGGATCACCACCGCCGACGAGGTGGCCGAGCCCGGCAACCTCGCGCTGAAGACGTGGATCAACGGCGAGCTGCGCCAGGACTCGAGCACGAGCGACCTCATCTTCGGCATCCCGGAGATCGTCGCCTTCATCCGCGAGACGATCACGCTCGAGCCCGGCGACCTGATCCTCACCGGCACGCCGAGCGGCGTGGGCATGTACTTCGACCCGCCGCGCTTCCTGGGCAGCGGCGACGTCGTGCGCATCGAGATCGAGGGCCTCGGAGTCATCGAGCACGCGGTGGCGTGATGCGGGTCCTGCTCGCCGTCGCTGCGCTGCTCATCGCCGCGCCGGCCGCCGGGGCCGCCGCCAACCCCTGGATCGAGAAGACGCCGCTCGACATCGCCCACCAGGGCGGCGAGGACGAGTTCCCCTCCAACACGATGTACGCGTTCGAGCGCTCGCTGCAGGTCGGCGCCGACATGCTCGAGCTCGACGTCGGGGTGACCAAGGACGGCCAGGTCGTCGTCATGCACGACACCACCGTCGATCGCACCACCAACGGCCACGGGACCGTCGCGTCGTTCACCTTGAAGCAGCTGCGCAAGCTCGACGCCGCCTACTGGTTCGCGGGCGGCAGCAACGCCTACCGCCACGACCGCGCGCGCTCGGCCTACCGCCTGCGCGGCGTGGCGACCGGCAAGCGCAGGCCGCCGAAGGGCTTCACCGCCGCCGACTTCCGCGTCCCGACGCTGAAGGAGGTCATGAGCGCCTTCCCGCACACGCCGATCAACGTCGAGATCAAGGGCCGCACGAAGGCCGAGGCGCTCGACGAGTACCTCACGAACGCCGACGCCCTCGCGCGGACGCTGAAGTCCACCAAGCGCCGCGACCTCATCGTCGTCTCCTTCAAGCAGGAGGCCGTCGACCGCTTCCACCAGCTCGTCCCCGCGCTGCCCGTGGCGCCCGGGATCGGCGGGGCGGCCAACTGGCTGCTGGGCGGCAAGTCACCCGGCGACGGCGTCGTCGCCTTCCAGCTGCCGATCACCTACCAGCTCGGCGGCCAGACGCTCCAGATCACGACCAAGGACAACGTCGCCCGCGCCCACAGCGAGGGCTACGCCTGGCACACGTGGCTCAGCGACGACGGCGAGAGCCCGACGATCTGGGGCTCACTGCTGGACATGGGCGTCGACGGCGTGATGACGGCCAAGCCGAAGGAGTTCGCGGCCCTGCTGCGCAAGCGCGGCCTGGGGCACGAGCTCCACGGCAGGCCGCCGACGCGGTAGGTTCGTCACATGGCGCGCCGCGCCGTCGCCTGCGTGGTCGTGGTGGCCATCGCGGGAACGGCCTGCGGCGGTACGACGAAGCGCGCCCCGCCCGCGCCTACCGGGCCGCGGCTGACGCCGGGCCTGGCCCGCACGCTCGACGCCCAGCTGCGCGATGGCTACGCGAACGAGGGGATCGCCGGGGTATCCGCGGCGATCGTGTTCCCCGACGGGCGCGAGTGGAGCGCGGCCGACGGGCTCGCGGTCGTGGCCACCAAGCAACCGATGACGCCGCGCACGTCGCTTCCGTTCGACAGCGTCACGAAGACCGCGACGGCGGCGCTGGCGCTGCGCTACGCGGAGGAGGGGCGCCTGCGCCTGGACGACACGATCAAGCGCTGGTACCCGGCCTGGAACGGCGACCCGCGCGCGACCGTGCGCGACCTGCTCGGCCACGTCGACCCGCGAATGCTCTACGTGCCGGGTCGCACGCACGGCCCGGCGCCCAGGTCATCCCAGCGCACTCCCGGCGGGGCCCGGCGCCGAGGCCGTCGTGCAGGTCACGTCGCAGCCGCCGGCGCTCTCCTCGCGCGCGCGAATCGCCTGCGCGCTGCGACCGCCGTCGCTCGCGCGTGAGCAGCTCCTCGCGCGCCGCCACTCTGTCGATGGTGCGATACGCGCTTTCATCCCGGCGCCTTCTGGCAGGGCTACGGCCTCGGCCTCGCCCTCGACAGCATCGACGGCCACACGATGTGGGGGCACACCGGCGACGGCGTCGGCTCTCACACCGAGCTCTGGCACGTGCCGGCCGACGACCTCACCATCGCCGTGAGCTGGAACGACGACACGCTGGATCGCGAGGCCGTCTTCCTGCCGCACCTGCTGCGCGCGGTGTGGGCGGCCGAGAAGCGCGCTAGTGCTCCTCGATCACCCGGTCGATGAGCCCGTACTCGGCCGCCTGCTGGGGGTTGAAGAAGCGATCGCGCTCCATGTCGACGTGGACCTCCTCGACCGACTTGCCCGTGTGGTGGGCGTAGATCTCGTCGATCCGGGCGCGCGTCTTGAGGATCTCGTTCGCGTGGATCTCGATGTCGGTCGACTGGCCCTCGAAGCCGGCTGACGGCTGGTGGATGAGGATGCGGCTGTTGGGCAGCGACATGCGCTTGCCCGGCGTCCCGGCCGTCAGCAGCAGCGAGCCCATCGACATCGCGACGCCCATGCACATCGTCGCCACGTCGGGCTTGACGAACTGCATCGTGTCGTAGATCGCGAGGCCGGCGTAGATCGAGCCGCCGGGGGAGTTGATGTAGAGCGAGATGTCCTTGTCGGGGTCGACCGACTCCAGGTGCAGGAGCTGCGCGATCACGAGGTTGGCGATCTGGTCGTCGACGGGCTGGCCAAGGAAGACGATCCGCTCGTTGAGCAGCCGCGAGAAGATGTCGTACTCGCGCTCGCCGCGGGCGGAGCGCTCGATGACCATGGGGACGAGGGGCATGACCTGGAATCTAGCCCCTCGTCCCGGTCGGTCGCTCGCTCAGCGACTGACGGTCGCCATCATCTGCTCGGGGTAGCGCTCGCCGGACGCCTCGGGCAGCGCGTCGGCGATCTCGCGCAGCTCGTCGTCGGAGAGCTCGAGGTCGACGGCGCCGACGTTCTCCTCCAGGCGCGCGCGGCGCTTGGTGCCCGGGATGGGGACGATGTCCTCGCCCTGGGCCAGGACCCACGCCAGCGCGAGCTGCGCGGGCGTGACGGCCTTGTCGGCCGCCAGCTCTGAGATGGTGCCCACGAGCTCGAGGTTGCGATCGAAGTTCTCGCCCTGGAAGCGCGGCGAGCTGCGCCGGTAGTCGTCCTCGAGCGAGGTCGTCGATCGACTGGATGGCCCCGGTGAGGAAGCCGCGGCCCAGGGGCGAGTAGGCGACGAAGCCGATGCCCAGCTCGCGGCACGTGGGCAGGATCTCGTCCCCCGGATCGCGCGACCACAGCGAGTACTCGGTCTGCAGCGCCGTGATCTGGTGCACGGCGTTGGCGCGGCGCAGGGTCTCGGGGCCGGCCTCGCTCATGCCGAGGTAGCGGACCTTGCCCTCCTGCACGAGCTCGGCCATGGCGCCGATGGTCTCCTCGATCGGCGTGTCGGGGTCGACGCGGTGCTGGTAGTAGAGGTCGATGTGGTCGACGCCGAGGCGCTGCAGCGACCCCTCGGCCGCCTGACGGACGTACTCGGGCCTGCCGTTGACGCCGCGGGCCGTCGGATCGTCGGGGTCGCGGACGATGCCGAACTTCGTCGCCAGCAGGACCTGGTCGCGGCGGTCGGCGACGGCGCGCCCCACGAGGCGCTCGTTGGTGTGCGGGCCGTAGGCGTCGGAGGTGTCGAAGAAGGTGACGCCCAGGTCGAGGGCGCGGTGGATCGTGGCCACGGACTCGGCGTCGTCGCGGCCGCCGTAGAACTCGGACATGCCCATGCAGCCGAGGCCGAGGGCGGAGACGGTCGGGCCCTTGAGGCCCAGGGTGCGTGTCTGCATGCCCGTCATGCTAGGCGAACTTGACGTTGAACGTCAAATGTTACGTTTGCGTTGCTGTCGGCGGTCTAGCCGCTCCCCTCGCGGTGCTGCGCGGCGCGGACTGCGTCATCGACGGGAAGGGAGTAAGCGGTGCGCGGAGCGTGGGCGCAAGGGGGAGTTCGTCGGGCATACGCCGACAAACTCCCCGCTCGATGCGCGGGCGAGCGGGACGGCGCCAGGGCCACCACCTGGCGCCCCGACCGCCCCTGCTCCCTTCCTTCGCTGCCCCGCTCGCGCGCAGACGCGGAGCGACGGCGGACAGTGGCCCGCGCCGCATCCACAGCGGCGGTGAGGGACGACGACCTAGCGCGCCGCGGGCTCGGGCAGGCCGTCGCGCAGGCGGCCGATCGCCGCACGCAGGTCCTCGCGGTGCGCGACGAGCCCCTCGACGCGCTCGTCGGTCTCGGCCAGCCGGCGCTCGAGCAGCGCGATCATCTTCTTGCGCCCGCGCACGCTCGTCTGCGCGCCGAAGTACAGCGGGATGACCTCGGCGATCTCGTCGAGCGTGAGGCCCATGCGCTTGAGCCAGTCGATCTTGGCCATGCGCGCCAGGGCGTCCTCGTCGTACTGGCGATGGCCGCCGCCCTCGCGGCGCGAGACGAGCAGGCCGAGGCCCTCGTAGTAGCGGACGGTGCGGGTCGTCACGCCCGCACGGCGTGCGAGCTCGCCGATGCGCATGTCCCGAGGATAAACCGGCACGCTAACGTCAAGGTGCGGATGTCCCCTCCGGCTGCCCTCGCGCTCGAAGGTCTGACCAAGCGCTACGACAATGGCTTCCTCGCCCTCGACGGCCTCGACCTCGTGGTGCCCGACGGCGCCTTCTTCGGCCTGCTGGGTCCCAACGGCGCGGGCAAGACGACGCTCATCAGCGCGGTCTGCAACCTCATCCGCGTCACCGCCGGCGAGGCGCGCATCTTCGGCCACGACCACGGCACCCACGCCGCCCGCGCGCTGATCGGGCTCGCCGAGCAGGACGTCAACCTCGACCGCTTCCTCGACGTCGAGGAGACCCTGCTCTACCACGGCGGCTACTACGGCATGGAGCGCGCCCGGGCGCGCCGCCGCGCGGGCGAGATGATGGACGTCTTCGACCTGCGCGCGAAGGCCCACGTGCGCGCCCCGATGCTGTCGGGCGGCATGCGCCGGCGCCTGCTGCTGGCCCGCGCGCTCATGCACGAGCCGCGCCTGGTCATCCTCGACGAGCCGACCGCCGGCGTCGACTTCGAGCTGCGCCTGGAGCTGTGGGCCTACATCCGCCGCCTGCACGGCGAGGGGACGACGATCCTGCTCACCACGCACTACCTCGAGGAGGCCGAGGAGCTGTGCGAGGAGATCGCGCTCATCCGCGGCGGGCGCCTGCTCGCGCGCGACAGCGCGGAGGGCCTGCGCGACACGTTCGGCGCCGACTCGCTGGCCGACGTCTACGTCAAGGCGATGGCGTCGTGAGCGCGCTGGCCGAGGGCCCGCCGGGCGCGGCCGAGAGCCGCGGCCCCGTTGCCGCGCTGGCCGCCCGCCACCGCGGCCTGATCGCCCTCAGCGCGCGCGAGTCGCACCGCGTGCTGAAGCTGTGGACGCAGACGGTCGTCGCCCCGATCCTCAGCTCGTTCCTCTTCATCCTCGTCTTCGGCCTGTCGCTCGGCAGCCGCATCAAGCAGATCGACGGCGTCGCCTACGAGGTCTACATCGTGCCCGGCCTCATCGCGATGGCCATGATCCAGGCCACCTACGCCAACAACTCGGCGTCGGTCTTCCAGGCGCGCTTCGACCGCTACCTCAACGACGTGCTCGCCGCGCCCATGCGCCCGTGGGAGGTCAACCTCGCGCTCTCGATCGGCGGCGTCGTGCGCGCGCTGCTCATCGGCGGCGGGCCTGCTGGCCTGCGCGATGGCCGTCGTCGACGTGCCCGTGCGCCATCCGTTCGAGCTCGTGCTCGCGGTCACGCTGGCGCTCGTGCTCTTCTCGTCCTTCGGCGTGATCGTCGGCGTCTACGCCAACTCGTGGGACCACACGGCGTTCGTGACGAACATCGTCATCCTGCCGCTGACCTTCCTCGGCGGCGTCTTCTACTCGGTGGACCGCCTGCCCGCGCCGTGGCACGAGATCAGCCACGCCAACCCGATCTTCTACCTGCTCAACGCGGTGCGCTACGGCTTCCTGGGCACGAGCGACGTCAGCTTCGTGCTCGCGCTGGGGGTGACCGGCGCGCTCGCGGCGGCCATGGTGGCGTGGAGCTCATGGCTGTTTCGGACCGGGCACCGGCTCAAGCCCTGAAGACGAGCGGGGTACCGCTCGTCCTCGTCGCCATCACGTCGCTGCAGTTCGGGGCGGCGATCGCGGGGACGATCTTCGACGAGATCGGCGCCGCGGGGACGTCGCTGCTGCGCTCGCTCTTCGCCGCGGCGATCCTGCTGGCCGTCTGGCGCCCCTCGCTGCGCGGGCGCTCGGCGCGCGACCTGCGGCTCATCGCGCTCTTCGGGCTCGTGCTGGGGGCGATGAACCTCTGCATCTACGAGTCCTTCGCGCGCATCCCGCTCGGCATCGCGGTGACGATCGAGTTCGCCGGGCCGCTGGGGGTCGCGGTCGCCCTGTCGCGCCGGCGCCTGGACCTGGCGGCGGCCGCGCTGGCGGCGGTGGGGATCGTGCTGCTCGCCGATCCGGGCGGCGGCGCGGTCGACGCGGTCGGCGTCGTGCTGGCGCTCGTCGCCGCGGCCTGCTGGGCCGTCTACATCCTCGTCGCGCAGGCGGCGTCGCGGACGTGGAGCGGCGGGCGCGGGCTGGCCGTGGCGATGGGGGTCGCGGTGCTCGTGCCGCTGGTCCCGGGCATCGCGGGCGCGGGCAGCGACCTGCTCGACCCGCGCTGGCTGGCGATCGGGTGCGCGGTGGCGCTCATGAGCTCGGTCCTGCCCTACTCGCTGGAGACCGAGGCGCTGCGGCGGCTGCCGGCCAACGTCTTCGGCGTGCTCATGAGCATCGAGCCGGCGGTCGCGGCGATCGCGGGCTGGGTCATCCTCGACCAGCGCCTGGGCGCGCGCGACATCGTCGCCATCGCGCTGGTCACGGCGGCGAGCGTCGTCGTGGTGCGCGCCGCTCCGCCGCCGGCCGAAGCCTGACATCCTCGCGCCCGTGATCTCGCTCAGGACCGCGCTCGCGCTGCTCACGGCGCTGATCGCCGCCGCGGGGGCGACCGCCGCGATCGTCTGGGCGCTGCAGCGCTCACACGACGGCGTGCCCGAGCGGCTGCGCTCGTGCGGGGAGGACCGTGGCGCCCACGCGGTCAAGACGAGCGAGGGGCTCGCGTCGGCGCGGCCCGACGTGCTCGCCGGCCGGCGCCCGCGCGCGCGTGACTTCCACCTCGGCCAGGATCGCGCCGTCCTGCTGCAGGGCGCCGACTACGCGGTGCTCGTCGTGCGCTCGCCGTCGAACCCGCCGCTGCCCGCCGACCTGCTGGACAGCGTCTACCGCGATCCCAGCCCGTGGGCGCTGGTCCTGGTCGAGCGCACGCCGGTGCGCGGCGTCCTGGCGCGCTGCGCCGCCGCCTAGCGCGCGCAGGCGCCGGCCAGCGCCGGCGCGTATTGCGCGCACGCGCGCAGCGGGTCGGCGAAGCTCACGCCCGGCAGCGCGCGCCCGCTGAAGTCGAACAGGGTCAGGTTGTCGTTCGGCGTGCCGGCGCCCGGCTGCCAGCCGATGCCCGGGATCCACTCCGGCTGCCAGTAGAAGACGCCGAGCCCGTGGCCGCCGGGGACCGCCGCGAGGATCGACTCGAGGTCCGAGGCGAAGCCGAGCTGCCCGCCGGGGGTGGCCGGATAGCCGGGCACCAGCAGGTCGGGCGTCCACAGGAAGTTGCTCTCCTGGTCGCCGTTGTCGAGCGTCCACCCGTACTGCGTCTCGACCACCGAGACGTCGCGGTGGTAGCGCTGCGCGAGGTCGTCGACGTTGGTGCGCAGCTGCGACAGCGTCCCGTGCCAGAAGGGGTAGTAGGACAGCCCGATGATGTCGAAGGGCACGTGCTGGGCCACGACGTTGTCGTAGAACCAGCGGCTGCCGGCGTTGTCGCCGCCCTGGTCGTAGTGGACGACGAGCCGCGGCGTGGGGCCCTTCGCGTCGCGCGCGCCCGCGGCGGCGGCGCGCAGCAGCGTGCCGAGGCGGTCCCACTGGTCGGCGCTGCCGTCGAGCTGGCCCGTGGGCCACAGGATGCCGTTGCGGATCTCGTTGCCGAGCTGGAGCATCTGCGCCGGCGTGCCCTGGGCCGCCAGCGCGTTGAGCGCGTCGCGCGTGTAGTCGTGCACCTTCGCGGCCAGCGAGGGCAGGTCCTGCGGCCACGAGGCCGGGATCGGCTGCTTCTGCGGGTCGGCCCAGAAGTCCGAGTAGTGCGGATCGAGCAGCAGGCGCATGCCGGCGGCCTTCGCGCGGCGCGCCATCGCGAGCACGCTCGGCAGGTCGCTGTAGCCGGCGGGCGGATCGACCCACAGGCGCAGGCGGACCCAGTTGGCGCCGTGGTCGGCGAGGATCTGCTCGGGCAGCGCGGCGCGGCCGCGATCGGTGTAGGTGGCGCCGGCCGCCGCCTCCTGGACGGCGAACGAGAGGTCGTGGCCGACGATCGTCGATCGCGAGCCGCGCCCGAGGGCGCGCAGCTCGGCGACGCAGGCGCCCCCGCTGGTGCGCAGGCGCACGGTGCGCGCGACGAGCGAGCGGTGGGCGGGCAGCCACGCGGGCGTGCCGACGGGGACGGTGGCCGCGACCCGGCGTCCCGCGGCCTCGATCGTCACGCGCGCCGACGAGGCGTCGCCCGCGAGGCTGACGCCGAAGCCCTCCAGGCGGCGCGGCCGGCCCAGGTCGACGGTCACCACGTCGGACCCGCAGGCCGTCGTGGCGGCGTTGCCGTCGTTGACGGCCGGCGCGCTGGCGCTGCCGGTCAGGGCGAGGTCGACGAGGGGACCGTCGTCGTGCGCGGCGGCCGGTGTCGGCGGCGGCGGCGAAGCAGGTGAGGACGGCAAGGGCCAGGCGGCGCGGGGACATGCCCCTTCTATGCCCGGTCGCGCCGCGTTTCGAGCCTTGGGCGTCAGCGCGCGCCGGCGTCCAGCCACTCGCGCATCGACGTGTGATGCGCGAGGTGCTCGCCCGAGCTCAGCTCGGTGCGCAGCTCGCCGAGCAGTCCGAAGCGCTCGGCGACGACGTTGTGCTGGTGGATGGTCTCGAGGTTCTCCTGGCGCGCGGAGACGAACGCGTCGTCGCGCAGGTCGCCGAGCTTCTCGATCACGCCGCCGATCGCCTCGCGCACGCAGTCCTCGACGAAGCGCGGGCGGCGGTGGGCCTTCTCGACCACCGCGCCCTCGTCGGAGCGCTTCATGAGCTCGTAGATCTCGCTCGACATCGAGTTCTCGACGATGTCCAGCAGCACGGCGGCCTCGATCTCCGTGTCGCACGCCTCCGGGCAGCCGATGTACAGCGTGCCCAGGCCGCGCTGGTTGTGCGTGGCCACCGGGACCGCCTCGAAGATGCGCTCGATCTCGTCGTCGGTGAAGCCGTCGGCCACGAGCCGCTCGCGCGAGCGCCCGGCGACGAGCTCCTGCGCGCAGGGGCACGCGGTCATGCCCTGGGCGGCGACGCCGACGAGGCGGCGCGTGCCGCGCTCGGAGGCGACGGCCGAGCCGAAGAGCGTGTAGATCTCCTGCGTCGCGATCCCCGACACCGGCGCCGGCTTGTGCTCGGGATAGCGCGCGGCGATCGTCACCTCGGCCCGCAGGGCGTCCTGGCGCTCGCGCACCTGCTCGGCGATGTGCTGGGCGAGCTGCTCGGCCTTGAAGCCGCTCTCGCCGAGCACCACCTCGCCGATGACGTCGTTGACGACCTCCTCGAAGCGCGACATGTGCGCGCCCTTCTGCCTGGGCCCGAGGTCGACGAAGCAGTCGAGCTTGGCGTAGTACAGCTGCTCTGCGCCGGGTGCGCCGATCCGGATGACCTTCTCGACATTGGTGACGCCTACGCGCGAGAGCGAGACGTGGACGGTGGGCGCTGAGGCCTGGACGTCGGTGGCGGCGGGGATCGTTGTGGGCTCCATCCTTCCGTTCAGGGTAGACGACGCCGTTCCTAGGTATCGGCGGGACCTTGTGCTATCACTCACGACCTGGGTTCGGCTGCCTGTCATAGGGGGGCGGCCACCCGGGAGGGAGAGATTGGGGAGCGGGGTTCCCGGGTCGGGACCCGTTCCGAAGGCTGCTTGTCGTCGAGGGAAGCTGGGGGCGTGAGTACCAAGACAGACGTACTTCTCGCTGATGAGGCACCGATCTGGGAGCTGGACGATCTTCGCCAGCTCATCGTCGACGGACAGGACCGTGGGTTCCTGACCTTCGAGCAGATCGCCTCGACCTTGGAGGAGGTCGAGGTCACCAAGGAGCAGATCCAGGAGCTCCATCAGCATCTGGAGGATCAGGGGATCGACGTCGTCGGCGCCGACGGCCGGCTCGCCACCAGCGAGGCGCACAAGGTCGAGGCCGCCGCCGAGGCCGCGCGCAAGAGCGTCGAGGCGCCCAAGAAGCCCGAGATCGACCTGACGGTCGAGCCGAGCCTCGACTCGCTGCGGCTGTACCTGCGCTCGATAGGGCGCGTGCCGCTGCTGACGGCACAGCAGGAGGTCGAGCTGGCCAAGCGCATCGAGCGCGGCGACATGGTGGCGAAGACCCACATGGTCGAAGCCAACCTGCGCCTCGTCGTCTCGATCGCCAAGGGCTACCTGGGTCGCGGGCTGACCTTCCTGGACCTCATCCAGGAGGGCTCCCTGGGCCTCATCCGCGCCGTCGAGAAGTTCGACTACCGCCGCGGCTACAAGTTCTCGACCTACGCGACGTGGTGGATCCGCCAGGCGGTCACGCGCGCGATCGCCGACAAGGGGCGGACGATCCGCATCCCGGTCCACATGGTCGAGAAGCTCAACAAGGTCGTCCACGTCGAGCGCCAGCTCGTCCAGTCGCTCGGCCGCGAGCCGGTGCCCGAGGAGATCGCCCGCGAGCTCGAGTGCTCGGCGCGCGAGGTGCGCGACATCCTGCGCATGAGCCAGCAGCCGATCTCGCTCGAGAAGCCGATCGGCGAGGAGGAGGAGTCCGAGCTCGGCGACTTCGTCGAGGACCAGGCGGCCGAGTCGCCGTTCGAGATCGCCTCCGAGAACCTGCGCAAGGAGAACGTCCACCGCGCGCTGGCGGCCCTGCCCCAGCGCGAGCGCGAGGTCATCGAGATGCGCTTCGGCCTGACCGGCGGGCGCCCGCGCACGCTGGAGGAGGTCGGCCGCGCCTTCAACGTGACCCGCGAGCGCATCCGGCAGATCGAGAACCACACGCTGAAGAAGCTCGAGTCGCTGCCCGAGGCGCAGCGGCTGCGCGACGCGCCGTAGGCACCGCGAAATCCGTCCGGACCCGAACGTATGTTTGGGTCCGTGCGGAATCCGCGCAGACAAGGGCGATCTCGGGGAGTTCTCAGCGATCGAGTGGCTGGGTCACGCGCGGTTATCCCGGTGTGGTTCCCACTCGGCCACTCGCCCGATGTCGACCTCGTCACGCGCATCGACGGGCGGCTTGGTCGGCGTCCAGGTCAAGACCTCGACGTGTCTCTGTCAAAGGGCGCTACTCCGGTCACGCTCAGCACGCGAGGTGGCAATCAAAGCTGGAGCGGTCTCGTGAAGCACTTCTCGAGCGAGCGGTGCGACTGGCTCTTCGTCCTCGTCGGCGACGGCCGGCGCTGGTTCATCCCAGCCGACTGAGGTTGAGGGCGGCAGCGGGATCTGCTGCTCGGTGGGCCCAAAGTACGCGGCCTACGAGGTCGAGCCAGGGCGGCCGCTGACTGAAGCGCTGGCGGCCTGATCGCTACACTCGCCATCGCCCGGCGGGGTTCCCGAGCGGTCAAAGGGACGCGACTGTAAATCGCGTGGCTCAGCCTTCGAAGGTTCGAATCCTTCCCCCGCCATTGGGCCCCTCCGGGGGCCCTTCTCAGTAGTGGATCGAGCCGCGCGCGCCGCCGCTGGCGACGACCGGGTCGCCGTTGATGGCGACGCTCTTCGGGCTGGCCAGGAAGGTCACCACGGCGGCGACCTCCTCGGCCGTGACGATCCGGCCGAGCGAGACCGCGCCCTCGAGGGCGCGCTCGAGCTCCTCGACCGTCACGCCCCGAGAGCTCGCCATCGCGGCGGCCGCCTCGGCGGTGCGCTCGGTGCGGGTCATGCCCGGGTGCACGACGTTGACGTTGACGCCGCGCGGGCCGAGCTCGTCGGCGAGGTTCTTCGTCAGCGCCGCGACGGCGACGTTGCGCACCGTGCCCACGAGGTTGCCCGTCTGGCGCGCCGCGAGGCCGCCGATGTTGACGATCCGCCCCCAGCCGCTCTCGACCATCAGCGGCGCGACGGCGCGGGCGCAGCGCAGGTAGCCGCGGACCTTGACGTTGATCTCGTCCTCGAGGTTGTCGTCGGTGAAGGGCGCGCCGGTGGCGGGCGTCGCCGCCGCGTTGACCAGGATGTCGACGCCGCCGAGCTGCGCGACGACGAGCCCGACCATGGTCGCGACCGACGCGTCGTCGCCGGTGTCGGCCGGCACGCCGATCACCTTGCGCCCGCTCTCGCGCGCCACCTCCTCCGCGGCGCGCTTGAGCACGTCCTCGGTGCGCGCGACGAGCGCCACGTCGGCGCCCTCGGCCGCCAGCGCCCGCCCGATCGCGAGTCCGATGCCCCGACTGCCGCCCGTGACCACGGCGCGGCGCCCCGTCAGCTCGAGATCCACGCGGCGCAGGTTATCCGCCGTCCCGTGTTGTCACACGGCCGGCGCCTGCCTCGTCTGAGCGAGCGAGATGCCTGCCTTCGACCAGTTCACCCGGCGGCGCACCGCGCTGCTGACCACCTACAAGCGCGACGGCACGGCGGTTTCGACGCCCGTGACGATCGCCGTCGACGGCGACCGTGCCTACGTGCGCACGTGGGACAGCGCCTGGAAGGCGAAGCGGATGCGCAACAACCCGGCCGTGCTCGTGGCGCCGTCGACCGTCCGCGGCCGCGCGACCGGGCCGGCGATCGGCGCCCGCAGCCGCCTGCTCGACGGCGAGGAGGCCAGGCGCGCCGCGCGCGCCATAGCGCGCCGCCAGCCGATCCTCCAGGGCCTGCTCGTCCCGCTGACCCACAAGCTCATGCGCTATCGCACGCTGCACTACGAGCTGACGCCTGACGCTACCCTCGGGCCATGACCTCCGACGGCTGCGACACCGGCGTCTGCGGCTCCGACGTCCCGCCGCTCGTCGGCTCGGTGCTGACCGGCACCGGGCTGACCGTCGCCCAGGCGATCGCCGCGCTCGAGCGCGGCGAGACCCCGCCGCTCTCAGACGTGCAGCGGCGGATCGTCGAGGACGCGGCGCTCAGGCGCCCCTGATCAGGCGAACAGCCGGCTGCGCTCGTCGATGACGGCGTCGAACGCGTCGACGACGGCGGCGTCGAACTGGCTGCCCGCGCCCCTGCGCAGCTCGGCCAGCGCGGCCTCGGTGGTCATCGCCGGCCGCCAGGGGCGGTGCGAGAGCATCGCGTCGAAGGCGTCGCACACCGCGACGATGCGCGCGCCGAGCGGGATGTCCTCGCCGGCCAGGCCGTCGGGGTGCCCGCTGCCGTCGACGTGCTCGCGGCTCGAGCGCACGAGCGCGGCGACGGCCTCGAGGCCGCGGGCGCGCAGGAGGATGCGCTCGGCGATGACCGGATGGTCGCGCACGTAGGCGCGCTCCTCGGCGCTCAGCTCGCCGGCCTTGCCCAGCAGCGCGTCGGGGAGGGCGAGCTTGCCCAGCCCGCTGAGCTGGGAGGCGAGGCGGACGTGCGCGCGCTCGAGCGCGCTGAGGCCCATGCGCTTGGCGACGGCCTCCGCCAGCTCCGCTGCGCCCAGCGCGTGGTCGCCGGTCAGCGCCAGCGCGTCGGCGAGGGCGGCCGTCGGCGACGCGTCGCGCGGCTTGGGGTCGGCGGCCCGGCCGGCGAGGTCGGCGCGCGCGTCGGCCAGGCGCAGGGCCTCGGCCGAGGTCGCTGCCTCGCGCGGGATGGTCACGCGCCCGACCGAGGCCGCGACCGCGAAGCCGTTGCCCTGCTCGCGCAGCGCCGCGGACACGCGGCGCTCGAGCGCGTCGACCGACAGCACGTCGTCGGCGGTCAGGGCGCAGAAGGTGGTGCCGCCGGGGCGGTAGGCGATCGCCTCGTCGCGCACGGCGCGGCGCAGCTCGTCGGCCAGGCGCACGAGGAGCGCGTCGCCGGCGCGGTGGCCGAAGGCGGCGTCGTAGGCGGCGAAGCCGTCGAGGCGAGCGAGCAGCAGCGTGGTGGGACCGCCCTCGGCCAGGCGGGCGTCGAGGTCGGCGCGAAAGCGCGGGCGCCCCGGCAGCCCGGTCACGGGATCGGCCTCGGCTGCGGCCCGTGCGCCGGAGCGCAGCGCGTGGTGCGCGCGGCCCAGCAGGCCGACGGCGACGAGGGCGATCAGGAGGAGAGCGAGGAGCGCGACGGCGACCATGATCACCTATCGGCGCCAGACGCGCCGGACTTCAACGCGACGCGCCGGTGCGGTTCGCGTCGAACACGACCGCCAGCAGCGCGGCGACGACGTCCGCGTCGAATTGCGTGCCCGCGTTGGCGCGCAGCTCGTCGGCCGCCTCCGGCGCTGAGAGGGCGCTGCGGTAGCCGCGATCGCAGGTCATCGCGTCCCAGGCATCGCACGCGAAGACGATGCGCGCCCCGAGCGGGATGGCCTCGCCGGCCAGGCCGTCGGGGTAGCCGCCGCCGTCCCAGCGCTCGTGGCTGGCGCGCACGACGCGCCCCACGGGGCGCAGCGCCTCGGCCGCTCCGACGATGCGCTCGCCGATGATCGTGTGCTGGCGGATGAAGCTCCATTCGGCTTCGTCGAGCGGGCCGGGCTTGTGCAGGACCGCGTCCGGGACGGCGACCTTGCCGATGTCGTGCAACTCGGCGGCGCGGACCACGACGTCGAGGTCCTCGGCATCGAGGCCCAGGTGGTTGCCCACGGCGCGCGCGAGCTGGGCGACGTCGTGCATGTGGCGCTGCAGGTCGGGCTCGCGCTCGCCGAGCACGGCGAGCAGGACCTCGCGCGCCTCGCCCTTGGTCGCGCGACGGCCGTGCTTGAGCGCGTACATGCGGTGATCGGCCAGGCGCAGCGCGTCGACGGCGGTGCCGGCGTCGGCGGGCAGCGAGACCAGGCCGAAGGAGGCGTCGACCGTGAACGGGTCCGCGGGCTCCGCGAGGGCGGCCAGCGCCGCTTGGACGATCGGGTCGCCGGCCCCCGCGTGATGGTCGAGGAGGACGCAGAACTCGTCGCCGCCCAGGCGGTAGGCGTTGCCGTGACCCGCGACCGCGGCGGCGAGGTCGGCGCCGAGGCGCTGCAGCAGCGCGTCGCCGGCGCCGTGGCCGAAGGCGTCGTTGTACTGCTTGAACCCGTCGAGGTCGAAGAGCGCGAGGCAGCGCCGGTCGGCCGCCGTCGCCTCCTCTGCGGCGTCCTCGAGGTCGCGCATGAGAGCCCGTCGGTTGGCCAGGCCGGTGAGGCCGTCGGTGAGCGACTCGCGTCGGCTCGCGCGCAGCAGGTGGACGTTCTCGCGGAAGAGGATGCCGCCGCGGGCGCCGGCGACGAGCAGCGCGCCGGTGGCGAGCAGCGCGGCGGCGATGTGGACGGTCGTGAACTGGCCGATGACGAGGACGGCGAGGGCGATGGCGGCGAAGGCCGCGGTCAGCGGCAGCGTGCGGCCCGCGACCTCGTCGACGGTCCGGCGCGACACGGCCTGCCAGGCGGCGGCCGCGGTGAGCGTCGCGCCCAGGGGCCAGAGCGTGTCGACCCACGAGCCCGCGACGTAGGTCCCGACCGCCGACTGATAGCTGAAGGCCGAGTCGGCGATGACGTTGGCCAGCTGCCCGAGGCCCAGCAGCAGCCACGAGCGGTCGATGCGCCAGCGGTTCAGGCCGAAGGCCATGACGATGAGCGTGAGCTGCAGGACGTCGCACACCGGGTAGGCGAGGTTGAAGGCGACGTCGATGGTGTCGCCCTCGGTGATCCCCGCCAGTGCGGGGAAGACGAGCGCGGCCACGACCGCAGCCGCCGCCAGGCCGCCGACGGCGCCGTCGAGCCACTGCGCCGGGCGGATGGGGCGCAGGCGCGCGCGCAGCAGCACCAGCAGACCTGTGTAGATCGCGACGTAGCTGCCGAGGTAGAGCCCGTCGGCGACGCTGGGGTAGGGAGGGTTCTCGAGGTCGCCGAGCCACAGCGTCCACACGAGGTCGCCGCCCGACCACAGCAGCAGGCCGAGGCCGATGAGCGCCCACGCGCCGCGCTCGCGGCGCCGCACGGCGGCGGCCAGCAGGCACATCGCGCTGCCGACCCACATCACGCCGGTGTAGACCCAGCTGGCGATGGCGTGGTCGATCGCGCCGTCGCCTGGCCCCGTCAGAGCGTGCACTGCGTGCACGGCGAGGCCGAGTGCGAGCACGGCGAAGACGGTGCGGACGATCCTCGGAGACATCGTTCAACCCGTTGATCGGCCGCTGGGGGGCGAAGCTTTTGCCCTGCGTCCAGGGTGACTGGCCGGGCGGTGCGCCATCGCGGCGCCGTGGTCGGCACAATGTCGCGCCGATGACCCGTTTTGCGAAGAACCGATCGATTCCCCTCGCGGCCCTGCTCGTCCTCGCGCTGCTCGCTGCCGGCTGCGGCAGCAGCACCAGCGAGAGCGCGGCGGACAAGTCCGCCGCCAAGGCGGAATCCGAGGCCAAGAACCAGAAGCCCGTCCCCGAGGCCACGGCGCCGACATCCCAGAAGGTCGATCCGACCCCCGGCGAGGCCGACATCAACACGAAGCCCACGGTGCCCAAGGGCAGCGGTGCCGCGCCGACCGCTCTGAAGGCCGAGACCCTGATCGCCGGCAACGGCGCCGAGATCAAGTCCGGCCAGCAGGCGACGGTCAACTACGTCGGCGTGCTGTTCAAGAACGGCAAGGAGTTCGACAGCTCCTGGGGCAAGGGCAAGCAGCCCTTCCAGTTCGCGCTGGGATCGGGACAGGTCATCCCGGGCTGGGACGAGGGCGTCCTGGGGATGAAGGTCGGCGAGCGCCGCCGCCTCACGATTCCGGCCGACCTCGCCTATGGCGCGCAGGGGTCGCCGCCGAAGATCGGGCCCAACGAACCCCTGATCTTCGACATCGACCTCAAGAAGATCGGCTGAGCGCCACCTCCACGCTGCGCTCCTCGACGCCGCGGACGACGTCGAGCGCGAGCGTGCCGCGGGCGTGGCGCACCGCGCGGTGCAGGTCGCCGATGGTGCGGACCTCCGCGCCCCCGGCGCCCGTGACGAGGTCGCCGCGCGTCAGCCCCGCGCTGTCGGCGGCGCTCGAACGCTTGACCTTCAGGACGAGGATGCCGTGGCGCTCGGGCAGTCCGACGGCGCGGCGCATACGCGAGGCGACTGCGGCGGGAGCCACCGCGACGCCCAGGCGCGGGGCGACGCCGTCGTCGGGCTCGAAGAAGCCCAGCCAGGCGGCGAGCTGCTCGGCGAAGGTCGCGCGCGCGTCGTCGGGCAGCCCGGCGACGAGGCGCTGGGCCGCCTGGTCATAGGACGGCCGCGCGGCCTCGACGAGCTCGCGCCCGCTGTCGGTGAGCGTGACGGTGACCGAGCGGCGGTCCTCGGCGTCGGGCTCGCGCGTGACGAGGCCGGCGCGCTCCAGACGGGCGAGGCGGACGCTCATCGTCCCCGACGTCCGGCGCACCTGGGCCATCAGCTCGCGCTGGGTCAGCGCGTGACCCTCGGCGTCGAGCAGGGCCGAGAGGACCTGGAAGCTCGGGCGTGAGAGGTGGTGCTCGGCCAGCGCCTCCTCGAGCTCGGGCTCGAGGTGCGCGGCGGCGGCGAGCACGCCGTCGACGAGGGTGGAGGGATCGGGCTGCTGAGACATCGCTTCTCCTAAAGCCTTGAGTCCAAGCAATTTAGCAAAGCGATTCCGTCCATTCGTCGAGGAGGTCCTACACGCGGGTGGCGCGCCGCCGCCGCGAGTGCGAACATCGTGCGCAACCGCACGAAAGGAGCTGCCGGCATGGAGTCCTCTGGTCCCGCCCGCGTGTTGGTGGTCGCGCACAAGACCGCGGCGACCCCGGCCCTGCTCGACGCCGTCCGGGAACGCGCCGCCCGCGGCAACGCCGAGTTCACGCTGCTGGTGCCCAACGCCGCGCACGGCCTGCACGTCGTCGTCGACGCCGAGGATCAGGACAGCAGCGAGGCCGAGCAGGTCCTCGAGCTCGCGATCCCGCTGCTCGAGGAGGCCGCCGGCGGCCACGTCGAGGGCATGGTGGGCGACCCCTCGCCGATGAACGCGATCCAGGACGCGATCAACATCCACGGCTTCGACGAGGTGATCATCTCCACCCTGCCGACGACGGTGTCCAAGTGGGTGCGGCTCGACCTGCCCTCGAAGATCTCAGGTCTCGGCCTGCCCGTCACCACGGTGACGGCCAAGTCGCGCCGCGGCATCCTCGCGCGCCACTAGGAGTCGCCCAGCAGGTCGCGCACCGCGGCCGCGTCGGTCTCGAAGGCGAGCTCGTCCCACGGGATCTCGTGGGGGGCGAACGCCCTCACCTCGGTCGCCTCGGTCGTCGTCCGCGGCGTCCCGTGCAACGTGGCTTCGAAGACGATGACCAGCGCGCTGCGGTCCGCGCGCGAGTAGACGCCGACGAGCGACCCGACGTCGGCCTCGACGCACAGCTCCTCGCCGAGCTCGCGTGCGACCGCCGTCTGCACCGTCTCGCCCAGGTCCACGAAGCCGCCCGGCATCGACCACCGCCCGCGCCCCGGATCGTGCCCGCGGCGCGCCAGCCACACCCGCCCATCGGCGTCGCGCGCCAGCGCGCACCCGACCGGCTTGGGATTGAAGAAGACCGCGTAGCCGCAGCTCTCGCAGTGCAGCGAGCGCGGGAAGCGGACCGTCGCGGTCGCCCCGCAGCGCGGACAGAAGCCGGCGTCCTCGAGCGCGGGGTTGAGGCTCACGGGCCGCAGCCTACGACCCGGCGCCCCGGGCCGCCCCGCTCGGCGGTACCCTCTGCGGCTGCTGCCCTCTTAGCTCAGTTGGTAGAGCACTTCCATGGTAAGGAAGGGGTCATCGGTTCGAGTCCGATAGAGGGCTTGCATCAGGTGCAGGTAGATCGCGAGTCTGCGCATCCATCGGCGCCTGGGAGGCCGCAGGCCTCGGGCGGGCCGGCAGGATGCCGGGACGGCACCCGCGCCCCCGGCCGTCGGAGCGTGGACGGCTGACGGCTGTGGCAGGCGGAGCTCGAGGGCGGGCGTGGGCCGTGCGAGCTGGCAATGGGCGCCTGGGCTCCGCGACGACGACGCAGACCGAGAAACGGGCGGGGGATCTGGAACAGCATGGCCCACCTCGACAACGCCTGGCACCGCGTCCGCGTCACCGCGGGGTCGGCTAGGCCGCATGAGACTCCCTGTGTCAACCCTGGGCGGTGAGGAGTTGTTGGAGGGCGCGGTGTTGGGTGGGGTCGTAGGTGGTGTGGTCGTGCCAGATGCGCCAGATGACGCCGCACCAGGCGCGGCCGAGGATGCGGATGGCGTGGGGGTGGTTGCAGCCGCGGGCGCGGGCGCGGTGGTAGATGTCGGCGGCCCAGGGGTTGGTGTGGCGGCTGGTGTCGGCGAGGGTGGCGAGGGCGTCTCGGAGGCGGTGGTCGCAGGCCCAGCGGAAGCGGGCGCGCTTGGATTTGCCGGATTCGACGGCGACGGGCGACTGGCCGCCGTCGCTGCAGAGCGCGGCTGTGGTGGGGTAGCGGTCGCGGCAGTCGCCCATCTCGGCCAGGATGGTGGCGGGGCAGATCGCGGTCTTGGGGTCGCGGAACAGCGAGGTGAAGGTGTCGCCGTCGGTGTGGTCGTGCAGGGCGGCGCGGATCTCGCTGGTCAGCTGCGCGATCTGGGCGACGAGGGGTTCCAGCGCGGCGACGAGGCCGAGGACGATCTGGCGGCGGGCCTCGGTCTCGAGGGTGTCGGCGCGGCCGTTGGCGGCGCCGCGCAGCCGCGCGAGCAGCTCGCGGGCGGGGCGTCGTCCGCAGTAGTGGTGGCGGGCCAGGAAGCGTTCCAGGCGCTGTTCGCCGAGGCCGCGCGTGTCGGGCGGGGCTGGGTAGCGCTTGAGGAAGGCCAAGCGCGATCGGGCTGTCGATGTCGGCGAAGATCGCCGCGGCGCCGGGCCAGAAGCACTCCAGCTGGGCGCGCAGCTCGTTGGCCAGCGCGACGCGCGTGTCGACGAGGTCCTCGCGTGCGCGGGTCAGCGCGCGCAGCGCCTTGGTCTGATCGCCATCGGGGACGAGGATCCGGAAACGATGGCTGTCGGTGCGCGCCAGTTCGGCGAGCACGAACGCGTCGAAGCTGTCGCTCTTGCCGCCCGCGGCGGTGAACCGCGAGCGGGTCGCGGCGACCTGGTTGGGATGCACGGCGATCACGTGCAGCCCGGCGTCCAGCAGCCGTTCGATCAACAACCCGTCGGGGCGCTCGACGGCGACCAGCCCCACCCCGAGCTCGACCAGCCCGTTGCACAACGCCCGCAGCCCGCGCTCGTCATGGCGGAAGCGGCGCCCTTGCACGATGCGTCCGTCCGCGTCGACGACGCAGGCGGCGTGCTCCTGGCTGGCCCAATCCACACCGGCGAACCTTGCCTGCACAGCTGCTCCCCTCGGTCGACATTGACTGTCGCCGGCGGCGAGGTACCTTGGCGGGTGCTCACTGATGGCGCTCTGACGGCGCGACTCCCTGTTGCCACTCGGGGCACCTCGACGGAACGCCGGGAGGCGCTGGTCTCATGCTGGCCCTCCACACGGGCAAGCGACGCTGGCGCTCTCCCGACGTCCGCCGGCACACGAAAGGATGACCAGTGAGACTCGCGAGCCTCGTCGTCGGTCTGGCGTTGGCTACAAGCGGCTCACGGCGATCACGAGCAGGACGACTGCGAGCGCGGCAATGACGGCCAGCGCCACGAGGTTCGCCAACAGTGCGCTCGATCTTCCCGTCGTCTGCTGCGCGGCCGCTCGCTCAGGCTCCGCGTCGCCGGCTGGCTCGTCGCCGCGGCGCCTACCGACGGCATTTGAGAGCGAGCCGGTGATGAACTGGTTGAGGCTGACCTGCTTGCGCTCAGCCGCCCGCGCGAGCTCCGCGTGGAGGGGTGGCGGCATCCGGACCAGGACCCGGCCGCTGTGCTTCGACGCGGAGCGCGGCTTCGGCGCCTCGGGGGCCTTGCCGACGGCGTCGGCGGGCCATTCGCGGATGGCGCCCTGGATCCGGCGGACGGCCTCGTCCGCGGTCTCGCCCACAGCGATGCAGCCGGGCAGCTCGTGAACCTGCGCGACCCAGCGGCCGCCGGGAACATCCTTGACAAGCTCGATGCGGTAATCCTGGGCCTCGCGCTTCGCGACTGCCGTGCGCTGCCGGCGGCGGCTCGCCGGGACCGGCGCGTCTCCGGCCTCCGGCACGGATCGCTCGAGGCCCGCGCGCAGCTTCAGGAGCGCGTCCTGGGTGACGCGAGAGACCTGGCGGCGAGAGATGCCGAGCTCGCTGGCGATCTCGTTCGGCTCGAGGTCCTGGACGTGGCGCAGGAAGAGGACCCGGCGCTCGCGCTCGTCGAGGCCACGGAAGGCCTCCGAGAGGAACAGCCGATCCTCGGCGGCGTCGAGTGATCGCTCGCCGCGGTCATCCTCGCCGCCGGACTCCGAAGGTAGCTCGAGCGCCACGGAGGCCCGCCCTGCCTCGATTGCCAGCGCGACGTCGTCTTCGGCGGCGCCGAGCTCACGGGCGAGCTCTGCGTTCGTCGGCACACGCGCGAGCCGTGCCGTGAGCTCCGGCTGCGCCCGCGCGACCACGGCGCGCAGCTCCAGCACCCGTCGCGGCAACTTCACGGTGGCGCCGCGGTCGCGGAGATAGCGCCTGATCTCGCCGGTGATGTTCGGTACGGCGAAGGCGGTGAGCTCCTCGCCGCGCTCGAGATCGAACCGATCGATGGCGTTGATCAAACCGATGCAGCCGACCTGGTAGAGGTCGTCGTAGTCGCTCGACGAGCGCGAATAGCGGCGCGCGAAGGACTTGACGAGCGGCAGATACAGCTCGATGAGACGCTGCCGTGCGCTCGTATCACTGTCCTCGTGGTAGCGGCGAAGCAACGCCGCGGTGCCGGACCTCGTGTCGTCTCCCTGGCGCTCCAAGAGACGAACTCCCTTCCGCCCCTGATATCGGCGGAGTGGTATCAGGGTCAGCGTAGCCCGATAGCAACCGCAGCGGGTGAAATCATGGCCTTGCCACGGATCGGTGGGGTACCTGCGGGTCGTGGACATCGCGTTGCTGCACTCCCGGCGATGGGCCGGCACTCTGGTCGTGACGGCTGCGGCTGCGCTCATCGCGGGGTCCGCGTCACCGGCGCTCGCGCAAGCCGGCGGCGCTAGGCCCGCCCCCACCCCGACGGTCGAGTCGAAGCCTCTTCCCTCAGCCGCGTGGCATGGCCAGCCGATTCGCCGCCCGTACGAGGCCCGCAGCTCTCAGCCCACGACCGCACAGCCACCTGACGGCGCTGCCATGCGACTGCGCGCCGGATACGGCCGAGCGGATGGATCTGCGCCAGTGCGCCGGCTCCAGCGGATGCTCCTCGGCCTCGGCTACGAATCCGGACCTGCGGACGGCTGGTTCGGCCCGCGGACCGAGGCCTCGGCCCAATGGTTCCAGATCAAGCACGGCCTCCCCGCGACTGGCGTCGCCGACGCCAAGACGCTGCGCATCCTTCGGTTCCGCGACGGCCTTGCCGCGGGTGCCGATCGGCGGGCAGCGGCCCGCTCTTCCGTCATCGCGTCGCCACCGGCGTGGCCGCGCGCTGACGCTTCACCGACGCAGTACGACGAACGTCATAACGGACCGGGTGTCGTCAGGTCGGTTCTGCTCGCGCTCGTCTTGCCGCTGGCCCTCGTCGGGCTCGCGCTGCTGGCGCGAGCCGCCCGGCGCCGTCGCGTCGCGCGCGGCCCGAGGGCAGCGCCCGTCGCGGCTGGCCGTCGGCTCGCCGCGTCGTCCCGCGGCCTGACCGCGATCGGCTGCGCGAGAGGCCGGGACGCCGCCGAGTTCAAGCGCCACAAGGCAGTGATCGAGCGGGCATGCGGGCAACGCGGTTGGACGCTTGTCTCCCTCGTCCGCGACAGCCACCCGGCAAAAGCTGGCGCGCGCAAGAGGTCGGGGCTCGCCTCTGCACTCGACCAGCTCACCAACGGCAACGCTTCCCGCCTCGTAACAAGCCGGCTCGACCATCTGGCCCGCTCGCCGCGGAGACTCGGCACGCTGCTCGAGTGGTGCGCGGGCCTTGGCGTCGACCTCGTCGCCGTCGACGTGGGGCTCGACACAAGCACGCACGATGGGCGCCTGTCGGCGGGCCGTCTCCTCGCCGCGGGGCGAAACGGGGGTGCGAACGACGCCCGGCGCGCGGCACCGAGGCGCCGACGAGCGGAGACTCGCAACCGCTCCCGCGACAAGCGGGACGAACCGATCGCGGCCCCATGGCGCCGCGAGCCCATGGCGCTGATCGGCTGGACTCGATGAGCGACGCGATGCGCCAGACGCAGAGCGTGCCGGCGGCGCCCGTCCCGAAGGTCGACGTCTTCGATCTGTTCCCCTGCGCGCTGATGGTTTGCGACCGTCGAGGGCGCGTCGTCGCGGGCAACGCCCGCTTTCGAGAGATCATCACCGGCGGGCAGGCGGTTGACGGGCTCGCGATGAGCTGTTGCAGCCTCCTGGGATGCCGACGTGCGGACGGCCCGCTCGAGGGGTCGTGTGTCACCGCTCTGACACTCGACGCCGCGGAGACGCTCCCGGAGCTTCGCGTGCACCTGACCGCCGCGCGTCCCGGTGCCTACGTGGTCGCCGCGGCTCCGCTCTACAAGAACCGCTCGCATGTCGTTATCGAGCTCCGCCCCGTGCGCCGTTCCTCGCCTGCCCGTCCGGGGCTGCGCATCTTCACGCTGGGCGGCCTGCTCGTCGAAGGACCCGACGGTCCTATCAGCGGGGAGTGGCTCGAGCAGCGCCCCGGACAGCTCCTGCGCTTTCTCATCTGCGAGCGTGGCAAGGTCGCGCCGGCCGACGCCATCGCCGAGGCCATCTGTCCCCATACGGCGTCCGCGGCGGCCAGCAACAACGTCAGGGGCGTCATCTACGCTCTGCGCGCGCGGCTCGAGCCCGGGCGCCCGTTGCGCGGCGAGCCTTCCTTCGTGGTCTCGCGGCGCGGTGGCTACGCCCTTCACCCCGAGCGCGTGTGGATCGACGCCGACGCCCTCGAGCAGCGCATCGACGCAGGGATGGCCGCGCTCGCGGCGGGTGATCGCGCCGGCGGTCGTGAGCACCTGCGACGCGCCGTCTCGCTGTACGACGGCAGTTTCCTCGCCGATGAGCCGTACGCAGAGTGGGCGCTCGGCGAACGCGACCGGCTCGAGGCGATCACATGCGATGCCCTGCGAGCGCTCGCGCGCCTTCATGTCGACGACCCGTCTGCGGCGATCGTGTACCTCGAGCGACTCGCGGGGATCGAACCCCTTGACGACGACGTGCAGCGCCAGCTCATCTCAACGTGGCTGCGCCTCGGCCGCAAGAGCCGGGCGGTGCGGCACTACCACTCCTTCCGCATACGCTTGATGCGGGAGTTCGGTGAACGGCCGAGCTTCGAGCTCTCGCATCTCGTCGCCAACTGCGCACCGCGCACCCGCGTTGGGCAGTGATGACCACCGGCCGCACGCGATCCGCCAGCGGCGCTGCGACTGACCGAGCGACTGCGCGGTTCCGGCGACCATGACCAGGTGCCGACACCGCCGCTGGCCGGCCGTGTGGGTGAGCAATCGCCACCGGACCAGACGTTCGTGGAGCGCCCGCCCGTCGAACGGCCAGTCCTCGCGCGCCGGGATCGCGCCGCGTGAGCGACCAGAGCAGCGCGTCGCGTTCGAGCGGACGATCTCGCGAGACGAGCGCGCATCCGGCCACAGCCAGTGGGTGCCATGGACGGCACCGCCATCGACTACGACCTGCACGGGCTCGCCGGCGTGCGCGTGGTCGGAGCGACGGCCCGCGATGCCGCAGCAGTCGACCGCCAGCTCGGGCCGATCAGGGGGCCGCTGCGGCGCGATCCCGACATCGTCGTGCGCTTCGTCGACCACCTCGACGTCGAGGGACCGCTACGCCTGCTCGGCGTCGACGACGCGGGCTTCACCGACGACGCCTTCCTGGTCCTGCGTGCTCGGCACAAGGCCCGGGCGCGGGTGCTGATCCCGCTCGACCGGATCGGGCGCCGCTGCGAGATCGTCTGCGAGCGCGGGCTCCCCGCGGTCCCGCTGCTGATCGCGACGCTGAACCTTACGGTACTCGCGCGCGGCGCGCTGCCACTGCACGCGTCCGCCTTCATGCACGACGGGCGCGGGGTCGTGGTCACCGGCTGGTCGAAGGGTGGCAAGACGGAGGCCGTCCTGGCCTTCGTCGCGCGTGGCGCGCGCTTCGTCGGCGACGAGTGGGTGTACGTGGGGCCAGACGGGGCCACCGTATATGGGATCCCCGAGCCGCTGCGCCTGTGGGACTGGCACCTGCGACAGGTCCCCGACCTGCGCGCGCGGGTCGGGCGCGGCGAGCGCGCGCGCCTCGCCGCGCTGCGCGGCGCCGCGGCTGCGGCCCGCGGCGGGCGCCTCGCCTCCCTTCTCGCCGGCCAGCTCCACGTCGACGTCGCGCCGGAGACGCTCTTCCCGCCCGGAGCCGTGGCGCTGACCGGCCCCTTCAACCGGCTCTTCCTGTTGGTCAGCTGGCAACACCGCGACACCGCGGCGCGCCCCGTCGACCCCGGCGAAGTCGCCGCCCGCATGGCCTTCTCCTTGCAGCACGAGCGTGCCCCGCTGACGCGCGCGTACGAGCAGTTCCGCTTCGCGTTCCCGGGCCGCAGCAACCCCGTTCTCGACTCAGCCTGCGAGCGCGAGCGCGAGCTGCTTGAACAGGTCATGATCGACAAGGTGGCGCACGCGGTCGACCATCCCTATCCCGTCGACCTCGGGACGCTCTTTGAGGTCATGCGGCCACTCTGTTGAGGGCCTGTCCATCAGAGCACCCGTCGCAGCAGCGAGCCGGGCACGCGCGGTCGGCGAGGCGGCAAGCGGCACGTCGACCCCGCGCGCCGGGTCCGCCAGAGCAACGTGGGCAGCTCGTTCGCGGCGACCCCCGGCGTCATCAGCCGAGCGGCTCGGACATCCACCAGTAGGCGCGCGTCGTCGCGTTGCTCGCGAGGACGACCAGGCCCGTCGCGGCGCTCAGGTTCTGCTTCGTCGAGGTCACGTCGTTGAGGGCGGGCGAGCGGACCACGCGCAAGACGGGCGTGCCGACGCCGGGCGCGAACGAGAGCGTGCTCATCGGCGTGGTCTTCTCGCAGATGTCGCCGCCAGACTGGCCGCTTCGCTTCGGCGGCTGCGGGCAGGTGGCGAGCATGTGAACGACGGCGTGCTGCTGGTCGAGCAGGACGATCGGCCTGGTCTGGCTGTCCGCCGCCGTGCCGAACGTCGTGCTGCTCCAGTTGCCCGTGGCCGACCGCACGAGCAGCAGGATCATGGGCGTGCCGCTCTGCCGGCCGGCGTTGGTCTTGACCGCAGCGAAGACCTGCCCGGAGCCGTCGGCCTTGAGATTGATGTGGTCGTCCGCAGTCAGGCCGGTCGGCACGACGGACGTAGACCATGCTGCGTCGCTCCCGCCGTCGCCGTGCACCGCGAAATGGAAGCTGTGGTCCACTTGGTTGCTCCACATCACGCCGATCTTCGTGCCGCCGAAGTGGATGACCGAGGAGATGTCGTCGCTGCTGAGCGCTGTGCCGGCACCGGGAACGACGTACGGCCTGCCCCACAGGGCGTCGTTGCCGCCGACGGAGTGGTTGACGTAGACGCGCCTGCCCTGCGTCCAGGTAGCCCAGAGCATCCCGGTCGAGTCCTCGTCGATCACGAGCGTCTCGCTCTTGGCTGCGTTGATCACGACCGGGAATCCCGGGTCGAGCGCATAGGTGCCTGTGACCCCGTTGTAGCTGTATCGGTAGACGCGCCCGGAGTTGCCCTTGCCGGCCCGCCTGCCCGACGTCGTGTAGACGTGCGAGGCGATGTAGAGCTTGCCCCTCGCGGCGTCCCACAGCGCGTCTGCGCGGCTCGAGGGGCGCGTGTCGATCGGCACGCCCGTGTCGCGCCAGCGCGCGGTGCCGGGATCGAGCTTGTAGATGCGGTGCTCGGACGCGGCGGCGTTGAACATGCTCGCCCACCAGCCACCGTTGAACCACAGCTTGCTCTCCGGCTTGCTGCCCGTCGGCGGGCGGGTCAGCGACGCGTACGACTGGCCGGCGCTCCCGATGTCGCCGGTTGCCACCGCGGCCTGCGCAACAGCGGCCGAGGGCAAGAGCGAGAGCACGGCGATTGCGGCGGGCACGGCGACGAGGCGAGGGAGAACGCGCATCGGGCGACCGTACTCCCGGGCTCCGGGCGTTTCGATATCGCATCCGCATAGTCTTTGCTGGCTTTTCGGCGAGTCCGTCGCAGCCGTGGACCGCCGCCGCCGGTCATTCGGGCGGCGCGGCTCGTCCAAAGGTCAGTCGGATGTGAGCGACTCCCACGTCCGGCTCAGTTGCACGTTCCCGACCCGTGGTCGCTGAACGTGCGTGCGTCGACCGGCAGGAAGCGCCAGTCGTAGCGGTCGGGGTGCAGCTCGAGCCGCAGGACCCCCCACGTGTCGTCGTTGCGCACCTCGGTGCTTGGCAACGGCGGATCGCGGTAGCGGCGTAGGTTCCCGCCGCCGGTGCCGACGACGAACAGGCGCGTGCCGGCGGCGTCCGGCTTGCCCTTCGCGTCCATGGGGGCGTGGCGCTCGTAGCTGTGCTCGTGGGCGGTCAATACCACGTCCACGCCTCCCTCGACGGCCACGCGCCAGAGCGGGCGCACGCGCTCGGTATCGGCCGGGTCGCCGTACCTGCCTGAGCTGAAGGGCGGCCGGTGCCAGTACGCGAGCATGCAGCGCGCCCGATGTCGCCGCAGGTCGGCGCGCATCCAGCGGGCTTGCGGGTCGTCGAGCGCGCATCCCCCCACGCGCCAGCAATCGCTGTCGAGGACGACGACGTGCCATGTCCCGAGGTCGTAGCTGTAACGGTAAATACCCGCCGGCCCGCCGCGCGCCCCGAAGTATGCGGCGTACCCGGCGGCGTCCGGTGTCGCGTGGTCGTGGTTGCCCGTGGCAGGACGCATGCGGGCGCGGAAGCGGCCCCACGACGGTGCGAAGCACCGCTCGAAGTCCAGTGCGCTGCCGTGGTGGTACGCAACGTCGCCGAGCACGGCGATCGTCGCGGTGGGATGCGCGTCGAGCAGGCGCGCCGTCGCCTCATCGCCTTGCGTCTCACAGTCTCCGATGTCGCCTGCACCGAGCAGCACCGCCTCGCGCGGCCGTCCCTGGTCGCCGCCGCACGTCGCAAGCGCGGCGCCGCAGGCCAGGGCGACGAGGGCGGCGGCCAGGCGCGATCGGGAACGCGAGCGGCGGGGCGGGCGCGATACGCGCACGACGGCCCTCATCCCGCGCGCGGGCGGCGCGGCTCGGCGAGCACCGTGCCCACGATCGGCACAGCGACCAGGTGCAGGGCGTCGACCGTCGCGCGCAGCTGGTGGGCCATCGTACGCTCGCGCTCGGCGACCAGCACCGTGCCGCCGACGACGCGCGCCCACGTCAACGCGCTCGGGGAGCGCTCGAGGCGCGCCGCACGCAGGACCACGACGTCCGCATCCGCCTCGAGATCGCGCAGGACAGCCTCGGCCGAGTGCCCCGTCGAGCCATTCCCGTTGCTCGCCGATGCTTTCGCGGCCGCCGCCACCGGCGTGCCGTCGTCGCGGTCCCTCACGTCGACGACCGCGACACGCGAGCCCTGGCGCGCCAACGCGTCGGCGAGGCACGCGGCCACCGGGCCGGCCTCGCGGTGCATCTCGATCAGCAGCAGGCTCTGACGACGCTCGGCACCGAGCTTGGCGGCCAGCGCGCCGGCCCCCACGCACGGCAGCCCCGTCGCCGCCTCCACGTCCTCCGCGCTCGTGATGGCGTCGTCGGTGCGTTCGAACGCGAGCGCGAGCACGAATGCGATCAGCAGCCCGGCCAGCGCGGCGAGCGACGCGACCGTGAGCGCGGATGTGCCGACGCTGCGTCCGTTCGGAACCGCCGGCTCGACCACGAGCAGACCGCCGGCGCGGGCGGAGCCGGCGCCTCTGCGCGTCGAGAGCGCGACGAGCGCGGCCGCGTCGGTGTTGGCAACCCGCGCCGCGAGCCGCGCATCAGTACTGCGGGCCCGGAGCGTCAGCAGGCGCGTCACTGCGTTGGCGTCTGCTCGAAGGTCGATGTCGGCGCGGCTGAGCCCGAGCCTTCTCGCGGTGCTGTCGAGCACCGCCCGCGTGGTGGCGAGCTTCGCGTAGGTCTCGGCGAGCGGACCCGACGCCCGCAGCACCTTCTCCTCGCCCCCGAGCGGGCCGACGAGAAGGCGCGTGGTGGCCTCGTAACGGGGCTGGACGCCGGCCGCCACCAGGTACCCGACCACGCCCGATGCCACGCACGCGACCGCCAGCATGAAGCGCCAGCGCCGCAGGACGGTGGTGCAACGGGTGTCCAGGCGGCCGCGCACGGCGGGCATCGACGGGACGCTACGGGCCGATCGTTCGCGTGTCGCCCCACGTGCGCCCAGGATTTCCTCGACCATGGTCGAGCGGCTGAGGCCCGCCCGCGCGATGACGAGCGCAGCCCGCCGCGCGCCTCTTCGAGCAGATGCGCTCGTCCCGGGCGCCGCGCGCTGGTATCACCGTCCTCGTGGAGCGGGGCCGCGCCAGATCTCGTTGCCTCTCGCCGGCGCTCCACACCGAGCTTTCCACCCGTTCCGCTCGGCTGATATCACCGTGATCGTGAGCCGATAGCGCCCAGTGCGGGCCAGACATCATGGCCTCGTGACGCATCGATGGGGTACCTGCAAGGCGTGACGATGGCGTCGACGCATTGCCTGCGATGGACCTGCCCGCTGGTCGTGACGGCCGCGGCCGCGTTCATCCTCGCGACGACGTCATCGGCACAGGCGCAGGCGCAGGCAACCGGCTTGTCCCCGAGCCTCCAGGCGAAGCCGCTCCCGGCCGCCGGGTGGCACGGCGCTCCGATCCAGCGACCACTCCCGGCGCGCGATCGGGTCGCCACCGCCACGACGACGGCGAGCGACCGTGCCATGTCGCTCGGTGCCGGATTCGGGCGAGCGGCCGGCTCCCCCCAGGTGCGCGCGCTGCAACGGATCCTGCGATCGCTCGGCTACGCCTGCGGCCCCGTGGACGGGCTGTTCGGCACCCGCACGCAGGCCTCGCTCCAGTGGTTCCAGATCAAGCACGGTCTGCGCCCGACCGGGTCCGCCGACGCCAAGACGCTGAGGATCCTGCACCTGCGCGATCGCGCTCGTGGGCCGCAAGACGCGGTGCCGCGGGCCGAGGCCCCGGCGTCCTCGCAGGCGCCCACGCGCCCGGCCAACGCCCCGCATGCGCATCCGGCGGTGACGCCGTCGGACGCGCCGGCCAACGCCCCGCGCCCGCATCCGGCCGCGACGCCGTCGCCCGGCGCGCGGGCACCGCAGCCCGGTGGCCGAGGGCTCGGCGCCGTGCCGATCGCGCTGCTCCTCGCGGCCGCGATCGCCCTCCTCTCGCTGCTGCTGACGGTCGGGTGGCGGCGCTCGTGGCGGACCCACGCGTCGTCCGCCGCCGCGCGGCTCGCGCGTCGCCTCCGGTCGGCGCCGGCGCGCCTGAGGCACACGAAGGCGGCTCCAGCGCGACCTCGCGCCGGACCTGGCCAATCCTGAGCTCGCGCCGCTTGCCGTACTCGCCGTTGGGGAACGGTCGCCGGCTGCCGGCTGACGAACGGGTGGGGATGTGCCAGATACGAACGGCTAACGCTCGCCTAACGGACGGGCGAACACCGACACAACACCCGCTGTCGACGATCGTCGGCGTGGCGATCATGCACCGAACACAGTGGCGAAACCGCTCGGCGTCGCGCGGCGAGCACCGCGTGCTGGTTACCGGCTGCGCGGGCTTTCTCGGCTCGCACCTGAGCGAACGGCTGGTCGAGCAGGGCCACACGGTCCTGGGCGTCGACTGCTTCGCGCCGTACTACTCGCGCGAGACCAAGGAGCGCAATCTCGAGCGCGTCCGCGACGAGCCTCGTTTCGCGCTCGTGGAGCTCGACCTGGCGACCGAGGCTCTCGAGGGCCTGCTGGACGGGGTGGACACGGTGTTCCACCTCGCCGCGCAGGCCGGCGTGGTCGGCAGCTTCGGCGCGAGCTTCGAGATCTACGCCCGCAACAACGTCCTCGCCACGCAACGTCTGCTCGAGGCCGCGGCGAACGCGTCGCCCGTCGCGTTCGTCTACGCGTCGTCCTCGTCGGTCTACGGGAACGCGAGCATGTACCCGACCACCGAGCTCACCCCGCGCAAGCCGCTCTCCCCCTACGGCCTGACGAAAGTAGCAACGGAGGATCTCGCCGCTGTCTACATGCGCTGCTTCGGCGTGCCCGTTATCGGGCTGCGCTACTTCACGGCGTACGGCCCGCGCCAGCGTCCGGACATGGCGTTCTCCAAGTTCTTCCGCTGCGCGCTGTCCGGCCGTGCGCTCCCGATCAACGGCGAAGGCCGTCAGGTGCGCGACTTCACGTTCGTGGACGACATCGTCGCGGGCACGCTCGCAGCGGCCGAGCGCGGGCGGCCCGGGAGGATCTACAACATCGGCGGCGGGAGCCCGGTCGAGCTATTCGATGCCATCGCCTGGATCGGCGAGCTGACCGGCCGCGATATCGAGCTCGACCACCGGCCGGCTCCGGTTGGGGAGGCCCAACGGACCGGCTGCGACGGCGCGCGCGCCCGTCGCGAGCTCGGGTTCGTGCCGCGGACAGGCGTCTACGAGGGACTCGTGGCGCAGCTCGAGTGGATGCGCGGCGAGGGGCAACGGCACGTGGCGACGGTCGCGGCATAGATGGTCGCCATCGAGGAGATCGCGGTTCGACGCCTCGTCCAGAGGGCGAAGGCGGGCGACCACGACGCCATGCGTCAACTCTACTTGCGCTTTGCGCCACACGTGCACGACTACGTCAAGCGCATCGTCGTCAATCCCGACGACGCCGACGACCTCACGCAGCAGATCTTCGCCAAGCTCCTCACCGAGCTCTGGCGTTACGAGCCCGGCGAGGCGCTGTTCCGCGCCTGGATCCTGCGCGTATCCCACAACGCGGCGATCGACCATGTGCGGCGCACACGAGCGTTCCCGTGCGAGGAGATCTGGACGCAACACGAGCACGCCGACGAGCCGCCGCTCGAGCGTCGCGCGTCGCTCCGCGAAGCGCTTGCCTCGCTGACGGCCGGCCAGCGCGACGTGCTCGTGCTCCGCCATGTCGTGGGACTCACGCCCGAGGAGATCGCGACGCGGCTCGGACGCTCGCTGCGCGCGGTGCACTGCCTGCATCAACGCGGACGGGCGGCGGCGTGCACAGCGCTGGACGAGCTTGGATCCGCTCCAGCCACTGTCGGGCGAACGGTGCCGGCCGAGGCCGGCAGCAACATCGTCAACCGCGCGGGATCGTCCCGCGTGCTCTCGGGCGGCAAACCATGAAACGCGTCTTCATCATCGGCAGCGACTCCTTCATCGTCCCCGCAATGCAGTTCGCCCTGGAATTCGCGCCGGATGCCAACGTGTTCGGGGTGACCCACGGACAGGGTCGGGTCGGCGAGGCGATCCGCCAGGCTCGGCCCGACGTGGTCATCGTGGACGGCGTGCACCGCGTGCAGCCGCATGCTCAGCGATTGCCGGAGATCCGGGAGGCGGCCCCGGGAGCGATGATCGTCCTCCTGGCCGGGCCGCTCGACGAGGCGTCGCTGCGCGCCGCGCTCGAGGCAGGGGCGGTCGTCTGCATGTCCGCGTCATTGCTTGTCGCGGAGGTCCAGACGCCGGCGGAGACGGCCACGCCGCGCGCGCTCGTTGCGGCGATCGCGCGCCAGCCCGTTCACGCCGTCGCGAATGGCACCGCGCGGCAGGAGCCCCGGGAGACCCCACCGCTTCCCGTGGCCGAGCCCAACCCGCTGACCGCCCGCGAGCTCGAGATCCTGCGGGCCGTGGCGGAGGGACACACGAACGCGCGGATCGGTCGCCTGCTTTGGGTGACAGAGCAGACCGTGAAGTTCCACCTGTCGAACATCTATCGCAAGCTCGGCGTATCGAACCGCACCGAGGCCAGCCGCTACGCGCTGGTGAACGGCATGGTGACCCTGCCGCGCCGCGAGACCGCGGACATGAGTCCCACGGCCACCGGGGGCAACTTTGAGGCCATGCGGCTGGCCCACAACGTCGGCTGAGCCGAGACGACGGAAGGGCGAGATCTCGCCGGACAGCAGGCTAGACCATGGTCGAGCAGCCCACCGTAGGGCCTGCCCATCCCTGGTCTCAAGACCGCCTGATCAGCCGTGGTCGGGTGCTCTGCCCGTGCCTAGGATTGGCGCATGGGACCGCCCGCGCCTCAGGACTTGTCCGATGCGCTGTGCCGCGAGATCGAGCGCAGCCGGCGCTACCGCCACGCGTTTACGCTGATCCGGGTTGCGCCCGAGAAGGCGCACGCGACCGACATCTGGGTGCCACGGTCGCGTCGAGTCGGCCGGCCCCAGCGTCGGCGCCACGACCCACTGGAAGAGCTCGCCGCCGCGCTCCGCGCCTGTCTGAGGACCGGCGACGTGGCCTGGTCGGAAGGCTCTGCCCTGTACGTGCTGCTCCCGGAGACGGATGTGACCGGAGCCGACGCGGTGGTCGAGCGGTTCCGGCGCGCCGCCCGCGCGGTGGCGCGCGATGCCGATGTCCGCGTCGCCTCGTTCCCGGAGCAGGGTCTGACCGACCATGCCCTCCGTGCCGCGGTGACGCCACGACGGCTTCCGGCGGGCGCGTTCGGGCGCGACGGGACAGCGAGCTCGAACGTCGGCCGAGGGTCGCTCGCGGCCGAGGCGCTCGACTAGGCCGGGACCGTGGTGCGCGCACCGACGCGTCGGTACCTGGCTGGCAAGCGCGCCCTGGACCTCGGTGTCTGCACCCTGCTGCTCGTGATCGCGATCCCGGTCATCGCCGTGTGCGCGCTCGCGATCCGCCTCGACACGTCGGGGCCGGTGGTGATCGCCCAGCTCCGCACGGGCCGCGACGGGCGGCGCTTCCGGATGCTGAAGCTGCGCACGATGCTCGCGAACGCGGAGGAGCTCAAGCCGCAATTCGCGCACCTCAGCGTGGTCCCGCCGCCCGACTTCAAGATCCCGAACGATCCGCGGATCACGCGCGTCGGGCGCTTCCTGCGGGCGACGAGCCTCGACGAGTTGCCCCAGCTGTTCAACGTCCTGCGGGGCGACATGTCGCTCGTCGGGCCTCGCCCGACCTCGTTCGAACCGTCGCGGTACGAGCTCTGGCACACGCAGCGACTTGACGTGCGGCCGGGGATCACCGGCCTGTGGCAGGTCGAGGGACGCAACGTCACGACGTTCGACGAGCGCCTGCGCCTCGACGTGCAGTACATGCGCCGGCGCTCGCTGGCGTTCGACGTGATGCTCCTCGCCCGCACCGTCGTGGTCGTGCTCCGGCGGTCGGGCGCATGACGGCCCGCGGGTTCGCAGCCGTGCTGCAGCGAGAAGGCCACGCGGGCGGGCGCCGAGGCTTCACCGTGGCGCTGATCGGTTGCGATGGCGCCGGCAAGACGACGGTAGCGCGCGCCCTCGAGCGCGCGACCGGGCTGCCGGTCCGCTACCTCTACATGGGCGTCAGCGCCGAGTCGAGCAATCGCCAGTTGCCGAGCACGCGCGTCGCGCATGCCATCAAGCGGCGCGCCGCCGCGACGCGGCGGCACGCGCCGGCCGAGGCCGGCCGGGCTGCACCCCCGCACGGAGTCCGTCGAGCGTGTCGGGCGGGGCGCTCGGCGCTGCGGCTGGCCAATCGGCTCGCGGAAGAGTGGTACCGCCAGCTGATCGCGCAGGCCTTCCTGACGCGCGGCTCGATCGTCGTCTTCGACCGCCACTTCCTGGCCGACTACCACGCCTTCGACGTCGCCGGAGCGGGCCGTCCGCTGAGCCGGCGCATCCACGGGTGGATGCTCGTGCACGCGTACCCTCGGCCCGACCTTGTCGTTCTCCTCGACGCGCCGCCCGAGGTGCTCTTCGCGCGGAAAGGCGAGGGGACGCTCGCGTCGCTTGCGCGCCGGCGGGAGGACTACCTCGGGCTTGCCGACGCCGCCGGCATCGACCGCTCGTTCGCGGTCGTGTCGGCGACGCAGCCGGTGGACGCGGTCGTCGCCGACGTGGCCACGATCGTTCGCGAGGCCGCCACAGGGCGGTGACAGGCATGGTGCGGGTCCTCGTCACCGACGCGGCGCGCGGGAGCGCGATCGCGTTCATCCGGTCGCTCGGCCGCCACGGCGTCCAGGTCATCGCCGCCGACCATCGGTCCCGTAGCCCGGGATTCCGGTCGCGCTATGCCTCCGAACGGCTCGTCTACCCCGACCCCGCCGTCGCGCCGGAGGCGGCGATCGAGGAACTGCTGGACGCCGCGCAGCGGCGGCGGGTCGACCTGATCGTCCCCGTCACCGACGAGGTGCTGCTGCCGCTCTCGGCGGCGCGCGAACGGTTCGCCGGCGTCTGCGCGCTCGCGCTGCCCGACCCCGACGCGCTCGCCGCCGTGACGGACAAGCGGGAGACGCTCGCGCTCGGGCGGCGGCTCGGCGTGCCGACGCCGCGGACCGCGGTCGTGCACAGCGTCGATGAGGCGCTGACGGCCGCAGCCGAGCTCGGGTGGCCCGTGGTCGTCAAGCCGGTCGCGTCCCGCGTCTACCGCAATGGGGCCGTCGAGGTGTTGCAGGTCGCCTACGCCGACGGGATGCGCAAGCTCGCCGAGCAGGTGACGCGGCTCGACGGACGCTGCGCGGCCCTGCTGCAGGAGTACCGGCCCGGCGAGGGCGTCGGCGTCGAGCTGCTCGCCGACCGCGGCCAGCCGCTCGCGGCCTTCCAGCATCGGCGCCTGCACGAGGTCCCGATCACCGGCGGCGCCAGCGCGCTCCGCGAGAGCGTCGAGCTGGACGCGGAGCTCTACGGCCACGCGCGGCGGCTGCTGGCCGCGCTGCGCTGGACAGGGCTCGCGATGGTCGAGTTCCGCATCGGCCCGCAGGGGCCGGTGCTCATGGAGATCAACGGCCGTATCTGGGGCTCGCTGCCGCTCGCCGTCAAGAGCGGAGTCGACTTCCCACTGCGCCTTCTCGAGCTTCATCTTGGGCGCAGGCTCGGCGCGCGCTCGGACGGACGGCCCGTGGCGGGCGTTCGCTCGCGCAATCTCGGCCTCGAGCTCGTGTGGATCGCGTCGGTGCTGAGCCGCCGGCGGCCCTACCCCTTCCTCCCCGCCCCACGCCGGCGCGATGCGCTCACGGCGGCGCTGCGCCTGCCCTGGCCGCGCGACGGCTTCGACGTGCTCTGCCGCGACGATCCGCTGCCCGCCGTGGCGGAGCTCGCCGCCGTCACGACGCGTCTGGCCCGGAAGGCGCGCCATGCCGGGTAGCGCGGCGACGCCAGCCGTGCTGACCTACCACCGCATCGGCGATCCGCGCCGCGGGCCGCCGGGCATCGTGAGCGCGACACGGAAGGCCTTCGAGCAACAGATGCGGTGGCTCGCGGGCACCGGCCGCGCCGTCTCGCTCGACGACGTGCTGCGCGCCCGAGACGGCGGCGCGCCGCTCCCGTGCGGCGCCGTGCTCGTGACCTTCGACGACGCCTACCGCGACTTCGACGAGCACGCGTGGCCCGTGCTCCGATGGCTCGGTATTCCAGTGGCGCTCTTCGTCCCGACGGCGTACCCGGGATCGCCGGGGCGGGCGTTCTGGTGGGACCGCCTGTTCGCGGCTATCGACGCGGCGCGCGGCACGATCGCCACGCCACTCGGGTCGCTGCCGCTGCACGCGGCGTGGCAGCGCCGCCGGACCTACCGGGCCCTGCGCGAGCACATCAAGAGCCTCCCGCACGACGCCGCGATGGCGCTCGTCGATGAGCTGGTGAACGCCCTCGCGGCGCCCGCGGCGCACGGCGCGGTGCTCTCGTGGCCCGCGTTGCGCCGTCTAGCCCGCGAGGGGGTGGCGCTCGGGGCGCACTCACGCACGCACCCGCTGCTCTCCCGCGTCCCCGAGCAGCGCGTTGCCACTGAGATCGCAGGCTCCGTCGAGGACCTGCACCGCGAGACCGGCGGGATCCCGTCGGCCTTCGCGTTCCCGGGTGGTGCCGTGCCGCCCGGAGCCGATCGCGTGCTGCGGGCGGCAGGCATCCGGCTCGCGTTCACGACCTCCGCAGGCGTCACCGCGCCCGACGCGCCCGATTGGCTCGCGCTCCGGCGCATCAACATCGGCCGGCGCACCGGTCGGACGGCGCTGCGCGCCCGGCTCGCGGTCCGACCGCAAGCCACGGCGCCGGTCGCGTCCCCCGCCGCGCCGGCGCGGGTCGCGTACGTCATGTCGCGCTTCCCCAAGCTGACCGAGACGTTCGTGCTCGGCGAGGTCCTGGCCCTGGAGCGGCGGGGCGTCCCAGTCGACCTCTACCCCCTGCTCCGCGAGCGCGCTCCGGTGGTGCATCCCGAGGCGGCGCGACTCGTCGCGCGCTCGCGGTACGAGCCCTTCCTGTCGCCGGCGATCGTGGTGAGCCAGCTCGTCTGGCTGCGGCGCCGGCCGCGCGCGTACCTGCGAGCCTGGCGCGACGTGCTGGTCGGGACATGGGCCAGCCCGAACTTCTTCGTCGGCGCGATCGGCTGCTTCCCGAAGGTGGCCCACGCGGCGCGGCGCATGCAGGCCGAGGGCGTCACCCACGTCCACTGCCACTTCGCCAACCATCCCGCTGTCGCCGGCCTCATCGTCCACCGGCTCACGGAGATCCCGTTCAGCTTCACCGCCCACGGCTCGGATCTGCACAAGGACCGTCGGATGCTCGGGCGCAAGGTGGCCGAGGCGGCGTTCGTGGCGACCATCTCGCACGACAACCGCCGGCTGATCGTCGCGGAGTGCGGCGAGCACATCGCCGGGAAGGTCCACGTCCTGCGCGCCGGCGTCGACACGCGCCTGTTCGCGCCGTCCACGCTCGAACCCGCCGGGCAACGGCGCGACGCGCTGAGGATCGTCTGCGTCGGGACGCTGCACGAGGTCAAGGGGCAGCCGCACCTGATCGAGGCGTGCCGGCTGCTTGGCCGGCCAGGGCATCGACGTGCGCTGCCGGCTGATCGGCGGCGGCCCGGACCGAGCAGGCCCTCCGCGCCCAGGTCGAGGCAGCCGGCCTCGCGAAGAGCGTCGTGGTCGCCGGCCCGCGCACGCGCCAGCAGATCGTCGCGGGAGCTGTGGCGCGCCGACGTGCTCGTCGCGCCGAGCGTGCCGACCCGAGCCGGCCGCCGCGAGGGGATCCCGGTCGTGCTCATGGAGGCGATGAGCACGGGGCTGCCGGTCGTGGCCAGCGACGATCTCGGGCATCCCGGAGCTGGTCGAGGACGAGGTGAGCGGACTGCTCGTGCCGCCGCGCGACGCGGCGGCGATCGCCGGCGCGCTGCGGCGGCTGGCCGCCGATCCGGCGCTGCGCGAGCGTCTCGGCCGGGCCGCCCGCAACCGGGTCCTCGCGGAGTTCGACCTCGAAGACAGCGCCGCCGAGCTGGCCCGTCGTTTCGGCGCCGAGGCGGTCGCGTGACGCCGCACCATCTTCGTCGTCGCGTCCGGGCTCGTGGGCTACACCTACGTGCTCTTCCCCGGCCTCGTCCTGCTGCGAGCGCGGCTGCGTCCGCGCCCGCACCTCAGCGCGCCGATCACGCCGCCGGTCAGCGTCATCGTCGCCGCCCGCAACGAGGCCCGGGCGATCGCCGCGAAGCTGGACAACCTCTTGACCTCGGACTATCCGCAGGACCGCCTGCAGGTCGTCGTCGCTGCCGACGGGTGCGACGACGGCACCGACGCCGCCGCCCGCGCCCGTGGCGACGGGCGCGTTCGCGTGCTCGAGCCTGCCGCGCGTGGGCAAGGCAGGCGCACTGAACGCCGCCGTCGGCGTCGCGACGGGCGAGATCCTGGTGTTCTCGGACGCCAACAGCCTCTATGCCCGCGACGCGTTGCGAGCGCTCGTCGCGCCGTTCGCCGACCCCGACGTCGGGGCGGTCGCGGGCGACCAGCGCTACCTCGCCGGTCACGCGGACGCCGCGGTGGCGACCGGCGAGCGCCGGTACTGGGACCTCGACCGGGCGATCAAGCGCGCGGAGAGCCGCGGCGGCAACGCGGTCTCGGCGACGGGGGCGATCTACGCCGTGCGCCGCGAGCTGTTCTCGCGCGGTGCCGCCGGGCGTCACCGACGACTTCGCGACCTCGACGGCGGTCATCGCACACGGGAAGCGGCTGGTGTTCGCGCCCGAGGCGATCGCGTTCGAGCCGGTGGCTCGCTCCGGCCCAGACGAGTTCGCGCGCAAGGTGCGGGTGATGACGCGCGGGCTCAACGCGGTGGTGGCGCGGCACGAGCTCCTCGATCCCCGCCGGCACGGCTTCTACGCGCTCCAGCTGCTGTCGCACAAGGTGCTGCGGCGGTTAATGGCGCTGCCGCTCGCCGCGCTCGCGCTGACCGCGGCGGTCGAGGCTCGGCGGTCGCCGGGCGTTTCGGGCGCTCGCCGCCGCCCAGGGCGTGTTGTACGGGGTCGGCACCGCCGGCCTGTTCCTCCGGCGCGGCGGCGGGTGGCGCTCGCGCGTCGTTGCGCTGCCCGCCTACTTCTGCCTGGTCAACGGCGCGTCGCTGGCGGCGCTGTGGAACGTCGTGCGGCGGCGGGAGATCGATCGCTGGGAGCCGCGGCGCAGCGCCTGATCCGGACCGTCAGCGCTCGAGGCCTTCGAGAACCGCCGCGACGTTCTCGGCCACCCACCGCTCGTCGGTGCGGCGCTGCGGGAAGCGCACGAGCGTGTGGTGGATCTCGCTGGCCCACCACGCGATGCCGGCGACGTCGAGGAGGGCCCTGTGGGGCGCGATGTCGAGCGCCCACCAGTATTCCGCGGTGGCCGCGGTGAAGGTGCTCGCACGCCAGGGAAGCGCGAGCATCGCCTGTCCGAGCGGCAGGCGTCGGCGCCGGCGCACGTCGGTGGCGACGAGCTGCACGAGGTCGGCGCCGGGCACGCCGGAGCTGTGCGCGGCGTCCCAGTCGACGATGCCGGTGAGCCTCCCGCGGTCGACGAGCAGGTTGCCGGCCCACAGGTCCCCGTGGCGCAGCACCGCCGGGATGCCGTCGAGGCGCGACCGCAGGCCGTCGGCGAGCCGCCGCAGGTCCGCGGCGTAGCGGGGCAGGACCGCCGCCGCGCCGAGCAGGTCTTCGACCGGCGCGGTGGGAACGGCATCGGAGATCGGCAGGCGACCGCACGCAAGAGCGGCTTGGTGGACGAGATCCGGTGTGAGAAGGCCGGGCCGGTGGCCCGGCAGCAGCTTCTCCGCCATCCACGACGCGCCGGCGACCACGCCTCGACCGAGCGGCCGCGGCGCGAGCGGCACGCCCGCGATCGCGAGCCGCTCGAGCGTGTCCGCCAGCGCGGCGGGGTCACCGGACGCGCCGGCGCGTGTCACCCGCAGGAGGCCGCGCGCGCCGCTCGCCATCCTGGCGCGGACGAGCACGGTGCCGCCGGCGCCCGCGTGGAGCGGCCGCTCGAGACGCTCGGCGCCCGCCACCTGAGCCACGGCGTCGAGGATCCGCGGGCCCGCGTTCGGCGGGGCGACCTCGACGACGACGCCGGCGCGCAGCATGCCGCAGGCCCACCCGCGCACCCCGGCCCTCGCGCCGGGCGCCGGCAGCCGATGCACAGCGGCGACGTGGAGGCGGCGTGGCAGCGCCGCCCTGAGCGCGCGAAGACGGAGCTCGCGTTCGACCGCTTGGCGCAGCGGGTGCTGTGAGCCGTTCGCCAGCCGTCCCCACACGACCGCGACGTCGGCGGGCAGCGTGCCGACTGCGAAGTGGTGCTCGGCCGCGGCGTCCACCACCACGCCGGTCAGGCCGGGATCTGCGGGTAGGAACGCGTGGGCGAGCGCGGCGAAGGACGTGGCGACGTCCTTCCTACCCCGCCGGCACGCGCTTCTCGGCGACGACCGCCTCGTACACCCGCTCCAGGGCGCGGCCGACTGCCGGCCAGTCGTAGCTGGCACGGACATAGTCGCCGCCGCGCTCGCCGAGGACCCGAGCGAGCTCGTCGTCGTCGAGCACGGAGCACAGGTGGGCCGCGACCTCCTCGTCGCTGGAGCCGACGAGGAACGTCCCCGACGCGAGATCGAGCCCGCGTCCGCCGACCGGTGTCACGACGGCCGGCGTGTTGGTCGCCATCGCCTCGAGCAGCTTCGTCTTGATCCCGGTGCCGATCGTGAACGGACCGGCCCAGACGGCGCTCGTGGTGATCCAGCGACGCATGTCGTCGACGCCGCCGACGACGCGGACGCCGGCGAGCGCCTCGAGCGCGCGCACCTCGGGCGCGGGGTCGCGGCCGACGATCACCAGGTGGGCGCCCGGGCGCCGTGCGCGGACGCGGGGCAGGACATGGCGCGCGAGGCGCTCCGCGCACACCACGTTGGGGGCGTAGCTCATCGCGCCGTGGAAGATGATGCGGTCGCGGCGACGCCGTGCGGCGGGGTCGGGCGCGTAGGCGGAAGCGTCGAAGCCGATCGGCACGAGCGCCATCGGCAACGTCTCGTCGAGCGCGAGCAGCTCGCGCATGTCGTCCTCGTTGCTCGGCACGACGCGGTCCCAGCCGCGGTAGCGAGTGGCCTCGAAGCGCCGGATGCGCCGCGCGTCGGCGCGCAGCAGCGGCCGCCGGACCCCTCGCGCCGCCTCGGCGCGCGCCTCGACGTTGAGGTGCCAGGTGTCCATCACGCCGAGAACCGCCGGGCGCCCTTCGAGGTCGCCGAGCAGCCCTGACAGCTTGCCCGGCCCGACGTGGACGACGTCCGGCCGCAACCGCCGCAGCTCCTCGCGCAGCGGAATGCGCAGGCCACGGGTGAGCCGCTCAGCGCGCAGCGGACGGCGCAGCGTCATCGCCATCGCGAGGTCGGCCGCGTCGCCGGCGTGGCCGGGCCGCTCGTAGTCGACGATCCGCAGGTCGCCTTCGACCGACGGCGTTCGCGTCTGGTCGCGATGGCGGTAGCCGATCAGCCGTACGTCGTGGCGCTTGCCGAGCTCCGTGACAAGGCCGGTCAGCTGCCGCCGGTAGCCGGTGTTGATCGGGTGCAGTGGCGCATCGGAAACGCACATCAAGATGCGCATCGAGGTCCTCCCGTTGGCGTCCGGCCGATGCTAGAGGCGGCCGCGCACGGCGCCTACTGGCGCTTCGGGCGGCCCGACGCTCCCCGAGCTGGCCGAACGAACAGGTTGCGCCGCCGCGAACGAACAGGGTTTCGTCGCTGGGCGCGACCGCGCGCGATCCATCGCGTGCCCGCCGCGTTGATCGTTTAGGAGGTCGAACGTGGAGGGCGTGGCATGCAGCGGGTCGTGGTGACGGGAGCGGGCGGGTTCATCGGCCACCACCTGGTGACCTATCTCAAGGAGCGCGGGCTACTGGGTGCGCGGCGTCGACCTGAAGCTGCCCGAGTACACGCGCGGTCGATGCCGACGAGTTCGAGATCGCTCGACCTCCGGCGCGAGAGGATGCGCTGCGCGGCGATGCGCGGCGATCGACCAGGTCTACGCGCTGGCCGCCGACATGGGCGGCATGGGCTTCATCTCGTCCCACCACGCCGAGATCCTCCACGACAACGCGCTCATCAACCTGAACACGATCGAGGCGGCCCGCGTGCACGGCGTCGGCGCGCTACCTCTACAGCTCGACGCGCCTGCGTCTACCCGGAGTACCTCCAGGACCGACACGGACGTCGAAGCCCCTCCGCGAGGAGGACGCCTACCCCGCGCAGCCGCAGGACGCCTACGGCTGGGAGAAGCTCGTCGCCGAGCGGCTGTGCCGCGTACTACGCGCGACGACTACGGCCTCGAGACGCGGATCGTCCGCTTCCACAACATCTACGGGCCCGCACGGCACCTACGACGGCGGCCGCGAGAAGGCGCCCGCCGCGCTGTGCCGCAAGGTCGCGCTGGCCGAGCACGGCGGATCGAGATCGAGATCTGGGGCGACGGCGAGCAGACGCGCTCGTTCTGCTACGTCGACGACTGCGTCGAGGGCATCTACCGGCTGATGCAGTCGGACTACCGCGAGCCGCTCAACCTCGGCACCGACCGGATGGTCAGCGATCAACGAGCTGGCGCGGATCATCATCGAGCATCGCGGGCAAGCCGAGCATCGGGATCGAGCACGTCGACGGACCGCAGGGCGTGCGCGGCCGCAACTCGGACAACACCCGGCTGCGCGAGGTCGCTCGGCTGGGAGCCGCGAGTCTCGCTCGAGGAGGGGCTCGCGCCGACCTACCGCTGGATCGAGGAGCAGGTGGCGCGCCGGCGCGCGCCGGCGCGGGCCATGCGGGGCACGGTCGCCGCTTGACGGTCTGCGCTCCCCCGGAGGATCGCCTCGAGCTCCGTCCGCTCCTCCGCGAGGTCTTCGTGGCGCTTGATCGCGCCGGCGTCCCTTGGTGTCTGTTGCGCGGCGCCGAGGGCCCCGAGACGCAGGCCGCCGACGTCGACCTGCTGGTGGCCCGCGACGACGCGGCACGTCTGACGGCCGCGATCGCGCCGCTCGGCTTCGGGCACCTGCCCGCCTGGGGATACGGATCGCATCGCTTCCATCTCGGCTACGACGCAGCGACCGACTCCTGGCTGAAGCTCGACGTGGTGACCGAGCTCGCGTTCGGGCCATGGTTCTCGCTGCCAAGCGATGCCGCGGCGCACTGCCTCAGCCGCCGCCGGCGCCGCGGCAGCGCGGCGGTGCTCGACGAGCGTGATGCCTTCTGGTGCCTGCTGCTGCACCGCCTGCTCGACAAGGGCAGCATCGGTGCGGCCGCCGCGCCGCTGGCGCGGCTGGCCCGCGCGCCCGGATGCCGCGATAGCCCTTTGGCGCACGAGGTCCAACGAATCGCGCCCGGCTTCTGCAGACCCGCAGTGCTGCTCGACGCCGCCCGGCGCGCGGCGTGGCCCGAGCTCGAGGCGCGGGGTCACGCGCTCGCCGCCGCATGGCGGCGGCGGCATCGGGTCGCGAGCTTGGGGCGGCGCGCCAGGGGCAGGCTCGCGCGCTCGGCAGGCCGCTTCCTGAGCAGCCGCCGCGGGATGACCGTCGCCCTGGTCGGCCCCGACGGAGCCGGGAAGTCCTCGTTGGCGGCGGCGCTCGCGCGTTCGTTCCCGCTTGCCGTGCGCACCGTCTACATGAGTCCCGCCATGACGCCCCGCCGCGGACCGTGGCCGCGCGGCGCGAGACTCGCCCTGCGGATCGGCGCGCAGCTCTCGCGGTGGTGGCGCGCGCAGGCGCTCCGCCTCCGTGGGCGGCTCGTGCTCTTCGACCGCTACGCATACGACGCGCTGCTGCCCGCGCGCTGGCCGCTGGGTCCCCGCGGGCGCCTGCGGCGGTGGCTGCTCGGGCACGCCTGCCCCGCGCCGCAGCTGATCGTCGTGCTCGACGCGCCCGGCGAGCTGCTGCACGCGCGCACCGGCGAGCACGACCCGGCGGTTCTCGAGGCCGAGCGTCGCGCGTACCTGCGCCTCGCGCGCGGCCGGGCCCGCGCAATCGTCATCGACGCCACGCGCGAGCCCGATCGCGTTCGCCGCGACGTCACCGCGGCGATCTGGGCCGCATACCGGTCCCGCTGGGCGTGCAGGCGGTTCTCGCTCAGCCGGCGGCGCCGCAGAGCCGCGTGAGTCCGGGCGCGTCCCGGCGCTGCAGGCACAGGCGCAGCAGCCGCGCGTAGCGGCCGGTTGCGAGGCGGTGCGGCTCCAGGCGCGCCGCCTCCTTCAGCGCGCGGTGCATCCAGCACGTGAAGAACAGGGGCCCGACGAGAGCGGGGTCCAGGTCGATCTGCGCGCAGTGGCGCCGCACGTCGTCGGCGAGCGCGCGGCTCATGGGACCGTCGGCGAGGTACTGCTCGGCGAAGGCGTCGAGCGAGCTGCGGGTGCCGGTCGCCCGCGCGACCCCGATCCCGACGCTGCGTGCCGCGTAGAACAGGTCCCAGACCGGCATCCCATGGTGCTCTGCCGCCTCCCAATCCAGGAAGGCCGGGCGCCCGTCCGGCGTGATCAGGAGGTTCCAGACACCGGGATCGCCGTGCTGGAAGACGAGCGGGAACGGGCGCCGGCTCGCAGCGATCGCGTCGATCTGCTCGGCCAGCAGCTCGTGCTCGGCGACGCTCGGCCGGTAGAGGCGAGCGAAGCGGTTGAGCAGTATGCGCAGCGCGGCCGCAGCCTGCGCCGGCTCGGCGATCGTTCGATCCGCCGTGCGGGCGCCGAGCTCCATCAGCCACGCGATCGCCGCGCGCGCGGCGGGGCACTCGTGCGTGCCGCGCGCGACCTGGCGGAACGGCACGCCGGGGATCGCGGTCTGGGCGAGCACCGCGAGACCGCCGTCGTGCCCGAAGAACGATGCGCGGGGCACGGTCGCCGCGTCCCCGATGCCGGCCGCGGCGAGGGCCCGCAACGCGCGGTCCTCGTTCTCGAGCCGACCGTTGAACGCCGGGTCGCGCGCGAGCTTGACGATGTACCGGGGCTCCGATCCATCGGGCAGGAACACCGCGAGGATCGCCTTGCGCGACGGGTAGTCGCCGGGCGCCGCCAGCGCGACGCGACAGCCGTCGAGCGGCTCGCCCGCCGTCGCCGCGATCGCACGGATGTAGCCGGGGACTGGGACGCCGGGGCCCCCCGCGGGTCGCGCCGCGACGCTCAGGACGCCGACCCGCTCACCCACCCGCTCGTGCTGGCGGACGCGCTGCACCAGCTCGCGCGGCCGCGGCCGGAACCGCGCGATCGGCTGTGCCGCGGGCGGACGGCGCAGGAACGCGACGGCCGCGTCGTCGTCCAGGCCCGCGGCGAGCCGGACGTCGCCGTCGACGACCCCGAGCCAGAGGCGGACCACGGGCCGAGACGTCGGAAGCGCCGCCAACTCTGCTCGCCCCGACCGGCCGCTGTCGGCGTACACCGCGCCGCTGGCTGACAGCAGCGCCGCCAACCCGCCGTCGGCCGCGGCCCGCCGTAGCCACCGCCTGCCCAGCACGACGGCGAGATCCGCGTCGGGGAGGTCGCCGACGCGGGCCATGGAGACGACCCCGATGGTGCTGAACCCGGCGCGCTCGAGCCGCCGCCGGGCCCGGTGGCAGGCAGGGCCGCCTGCGGTCACGATCGTGACGGCGCGTGCGCGCCGCTCGAGCGCTCGCAGCATCCGCCGGCGGGGCTGGCCGAGACAGGTGACGTGGCCCAGCTCGAGGCCGTCGAGGAGGAGCGTCCACGAGACCTCGGGGAGCCCGCCCCGACGGTTCGTGCCCGGGACGAACGTCGTCGCGAGCGTGCGCTCGAGGACGGGGAGGGCACGCTCGCGAACGGCCCTCAGCTCCTGCGCGACCGCGCGGTCAGGACGGCGCCGGCGAGCCGCGCCTGAACCAGACGAAGGCTCTGGACCGCCCTCGTCACGTCACGACGCGGCGTCCGCCGCCGCTGAACCGCGAGCAGCGTCGCCTCGGCGACCCCTGCCCAGGCGAGGCCGGTCGGCGATCCCGCGCCGCCCGCCGGATGCAGCACCACAACATCCGATTCGGCGAGCAGCCGCGCCAGCACCGCGCGCGCGCCCTCCGAGCCGCGATCGCTCGGCCGCTGCTCCCCGTCGCCGGCGGCGTCATCCGGATCAACCACGGCGACCCTCGCCCCGCGGGCGCGCAGTGCGCCCACCAGGTTGTCCGCGACGAGGCTGCCCTTGGCGCCGTCGACGGAGACGACCGCGAGGCTGCGCGCGCCGAGCGCGTCCAGCTTGGCGGCCAGCAGCCGGTACTCGCCTGCGGCGCGCGAGTGCGGCGCGTGCTGCACAACCGGCGTCCGGCGCCGCCGAAGCGCGGCTCGTCCCACGCTCGCGAGGCACGGCACGCCGGCGACCGCCTCCAGCTCGCGCTCGTCGCGGATCATGGTGCGCGAGCTTTCGGCCAGCGCGACGAGCGCGAGCGCGACTCCGAAGCCGACGAGGCCGGCGAGGATCGTGAGCGTGGTCGCATCGGGTCCCACCGCCGACCGGCTCGGCACCGCGGGGTCGATGACCTGCAGTCGGCCCGATGGGATCGCTCCCGACGCCCGGCGCGCGGCAAGCGCGAGGAGCGTGGCGGCGTGCGCATTCGCGATCCGGGCGGCACGCGCGGCGTCGGCGTCACGGGCCTCCACGGTCAACAGACGCGTCGTCTGGTTGGCACTCATCGTGATGCTCCTCGCCGCGCCGCGCTCGCGTAGCCGGCCATCCGTCGCGGCGAGCACCGGGCGGCTGCGGGCGAGCTCGGCATAGGTCTCGGCGAGCGGGCCCGACGCGCGCAAGGTGTCGATCCCGGCCTTGAGCGGGCCGACGAGCAGCACCGCCTTCGCCTCGTGGACCCGCGGGTGGTCGGCGACCGCGACATGGGCCGCGAGCGCGGCGCCCGCGGTGGCCAGCGCGACGATCCACGCGCGTCGCCAGATACCGGCCGCGAACGGGGTCATGGCTGCCCACGCTACGCGCGCGCGCGCCGATTTTCGCCCCCGCGACCGCATAGTCTTGACGCCTCAGGCGGAGGTTGCGCTCGACGATCGTCCAGGCCTGGTCCAGGCCTGCCGTGAACCGGCGAGCGCGCGGATTACGCTTTGCCGCTCGATGGGACGCGGTCGCGCATTGATGCTCGTCGCCGTCGTCGCACTGTCCGGGTGCGCCGGTCACCGCCCGGCCACCACGTCCGAGCCTCGACCAGCGACGGTCGAGCGCCCGGCGCCGCCGCTCGGGCCCGCGCCGCGCTCCAACGGGATCTGGATCAGCCCTGCCACGCTGCGGCACCTGCCGACGACCGGAGCGGCCTGGGACCGCCTCCTCGCCGACGCCGAAGCCGATCCCGGCTCGGCCGACGTGGCCGACCAGGATTCGGGACACGACGTGGCCACCCTCGCGGCCGCGCTGGCCTGCGCGCGGACGCAGCAGTCCGGAGCTGTGCGACAAGGCCCGGGCGGGCGTCGTCTCTGCGATCGGGACCGAGCGCGGCGGCCGCTGGCTCGCAGTCGGACGCAACCTCACGGCCTACGTCATCGCGGCCGACGTCATGGGCCTCCGCGCCGATGGCGAGCCCGACACCGCCGGCACGCGCGTCGAGACATGGATCCGCGGCTTCGAGACCGAGCGGCTCACCGACAACAACACGGGCGAGCCCACCCCGTTCATCCCGTTCGCGTCGGGCAGCAACGCGAGCGCGCAGGAGGGCGCGGCGTTCGCCGCGGTCGCCGCGTACCTCGGCGACCGCGCGGCCCTGGCGCGGGCGTGGGACGCGTTTCGGACGTACGTCTGCGACCCGTCGGCGCCCGACCGGGAGCGCATCGACCTGCACCGCGGCGTGGAGGCCGGCTGGGCACACGACGACCGGCATCCCTGCGCGGTGAACCCGGCCGGAGCGGCGAAGCAGATCCCTCCGGGGCGACCGGGCGCCGGGCAGGTACTGCCGGTGGGCGGCGCCATCATCAACGACATGGCGCGCGGCGGCGACCTCGCGTGGCCTCCGGGCAGGACCCAGTACCCGTGGGTGGGGCTCGAAGGACTCGTCCCGGCCGCGGTGATCCTGCACCGCGCCGGCTATCCGGCGTTCGCGGTGGCTGACGGGGCCGTGCTGCGGGCAGTCCGCTACCTGCGCGACCTGCAGCTCTCCACGGGGAGCGGGAGATGGTTCCAGGAGCGGCGGTCCAACGAGATCATCCAGCTCGCGAACGTCGCCTACGGGGCCCACTTCCGGGTGGACCTGCCGGCGGGTGCCGGGCGGACGGTCGGCTACACCGACTGGACGCACGCGACTTGGGACGCCGGGCCCGCGGGCTGATCGCTCCGGGGCGCGGCACCGCGCACGACCGAGCCGGCCTGAGAGGCCCGCCGGTCAGGTCCGAGCGATGGTCGCGACCGGGATGCGGACCTCGCGTGCGGGCGGCACCGCCGGCCCGGGCGCCTCGCGGGCTGCCGCGGAAGGCAGCAGCTCGCCCACAGGCCCGGCGGCCTCGCGCCGAAGCATCCAGGCGGTCGCGTTCCCGAGGGCGAGGAGGAACCAGAAGTAGCGCTGGTAGGACAGCTGGAGGAAGGCGGCGCTCGCCAGGTACGCCAGGAGGGCGAGAAGGAAGGCCTGCGCGAGCACGACGAGGTCCTCGCGCCCCAGCGCGGCCCACAGGCTCGCGACGCGCCACAACTGCGCGAGCGTGACGGCGACGATCGCGAGGAATGCACCCAGGCCGACGATCCCGGTGTCGGCCGCGATCTCCAGGTACATGTTGTGCGCGCGGCGGTTCTTGCCGAGGAACCGCAGGCCGAGCTTGTTGGCCTCCTCCTGGGAATAGCGCCGGAAGAACCCGCCGGGGCCCGCGCCGACGAGCGGGTGGTCACGGAACGTCGCGAAGGCCGCGAGGTTCTCGGTGGCTCGGCCGCGGATCGCGGCGTCGGCCCGGCTATCGACGGCGGTTGCTGTGTCCGCGGCGCCCAGCGAGCGGACGCGCACGGCGTAATCAGGCACGATGGAGATCACGAGGACGGCGAGCGCGAGCGCGGTGGCGAGGAGGTGGCGCAGGCGTACGAAGCCGATGAGACCCATCGCGACGGCCACCACGGCGAGCGCGACAGCCGCCCCGCGCGAGAACGACAGCACGACGCCGGCGAGGATCAGCAGGGTCAGGGCCGCGGCGAGCGACCGCAGCGCAGGGCGGCGCTCGGCGCGAATCCGCGAGACCGCGAGCGGCACGAGCACGAGCAGGATCTGCCCGTAGCGGTTCTGCTCGCCAATCGGTCCGGAGAGGCGGGGACGAAGCAGCTTGCCGTTGACCGTGTCGCCCACCTTGAAGGCGGCGTCGTTGACCTGTGCGAACCCCAGCAGCGTCTGGTGGTAGGCGTGCGTTGCCTCCTGCCACACGGAGATCGCCCCCATCGTGCCGCCGGCGATCAGTAACGCCCAGATGACCCAGCGCATCATCGCCGGCGACCGCACGGCGTTGACGACGAGCACGTAGAGGAGAAGTCCTTCGGTCAGGAACGTCGTCGTCGCCGCCGAGCCGGCGTCGCCGCCATCGGCGCCGGCCGCGATCGAGGAGACGACGAGTACGACCAGCCACGCGACCATCAGCGCGAGCGCCGGCGTGACGACGAGCGGTTGGCGGCCAACCACGAGCGCCAGCACGACCGGCACCGCGAGCAGCAACGCGAACGCCGAGGCGTTCCCGGTGGGCAGCCCTACCGCGCCGGCCACGACGACGGGCGCGTTCAGGTAGAAGCCGACCACGAACGCGAGCGTGGCGAGCACCGCTGGGTGCTTCATCGGACTGGCCGGTTCGCGCGGTAGACCCGCACCGGGTCGCGCTCGCGTCCCGTGCGCGCGGCGACGCCGGGGCGCACCGGAAGCACGCGGAGGTTGTAGCGCAGCCGGTAGCGGAGGTAGCGCCACAGCTTCCACCAGCCCCCGGCGAACATCCGCCCCGACGTCCGCACGACCATCCGCCGATCGCCGGAGTAGACCACGCGCGCACCGCGGATCCTCGCGGCCGGGCCGACGTTCATCTCGTCGGCCAGGAGACCCTCCGCGTGGAGCCGCATGAGCATGGGGACATGGACCGCATAGCTGCCGCCGCGCGTCGTAGGGATCCGCAGGAGCACGCGTTTGCTCCAGCGCGCGGCGTGGTGGATCGCGATCCGCGCGTAGATCGACGGACGCCGGCGGACGCTGTGGTAGCGCACCCGCGTGTAGGCCACGCCGTCGCCGCAGTGCAGCCGGTGCACGTACCAGTCGAGGAGGGACGTGGGATCGGGCACGCGGCAGTCCGCGTCCAGATGAATCGCGTACGGCGTCGCCGCCTCGCGCATACCGGCGATCCGCGCGGACAAGGCGACCGCCACGCCGGGTTCGCGCACGCTCGGGACGGCCAGGACGCGAACGCCTTCCAGCGCATCGAGCGCCGCGATCTCCGGCGGCCGGCGCGCGTCCGCGAAGTTGTTGACGACAAGCATGGTCTCGAACTCGTGCGGCCCCGCGTAGCGTCCGAGGTCGTCGAGCAACGTGAGGACGTTCTCGAGATCGCCCTGCGCATTGACGGGGACGACGATGGACGCATCGGGTGCAGTGATGACGGTCACCGCGGGGCCCGCTGCGCAGCTAGCTGTGCCAGCTCGTCGCCGAACACGAAGAAGGCCGGACGCGCCCGTCCGGACGCGTCGAGGAGGCCCGACGTGAAGTACCCGTTCGGGCCGTCGTCCTGCCAGTTGTAGATGTAGACGCGGCGAACGCGCGCCGCATGGGCACGGGCGAGGGCGAACGCATGCTGGACGCCGTTGGCCGCCCGCTGCTCGTCGTAGGGATGCGTCACACGTCCGCTGCCGTTGCGCAGCTCGACGATGCCACCGGTCTCGGTGAGCCACACGTCGCCCGCGACGGCGTGCAGGAAGCTCTCCAGGCCGTCGGCGAGCTGGTGCGTCGTGTCGTGGTAGTTGTGCAGCCCCCAGACCGCGGGCGCCTCCGGCAGCGCGGCCTGGTACGCGCCCAGCCAGCGCAGCATGTTGCCCGTGTCGAGCACATCGCCGGCGACGATCGTGCACGCCGGACAGGCGCGGCGGACCGCGCCGTAGTACGCCGCCGCCGCCGCTGCGTCGCGGAACGTCGGCTCCCCGTGGTGGTTCGGCTCGTTCCACGGCGTGATGACGTGCACCCAGGGGTAGCGCGCGAGGAACCGGCCGACCGCCGCCTCGTAGGCGGCGACGTCCGGGAGCTCGCACGGGTCGTGGGGGCACTGGCTGCCGCGGGCGCGGTTGAAGGCCACGAGGGGCTCCACGCCCGCCCCCGCGGCGGCTCCGAGCCACGCGTCGAGCCATGCTGCCTCGGTGTCGATCGCGTTCCACGGCGCGACGAGGCGCGCGGTGCGGATGCCGAACGCCCGGAAGCACGGATCGGCGAACATCGCCGTCCCCTGCTCGCTCACGCCCGGGACGATGTTCCGATAGCGCAAGCGGGCCGACGGCGGCACCCCGCAGCAGAGGGCGGCCCCCGGACGCGGCGCGATGCGGCGCACGTCGAACCGGACGCGAAGGATGCGCGACGCCGACGGGCCGCGTCGCGGGTCCGCGACGACGTGGAGCTTGCGCTGCAGCACGCCGTCACGGCGCAAGAGGGCTTGCGACGTCGCGTTCAGCCCCACGGGGATGCGGAAGGCGCGGCCTGGGCGCACCCTGACGACGCGTGGCGTGATCCGGGCGCGCCCGCGTGCGGACTGCACGCGAACGACGATGGGTTCGCGGGCCTTACCCCGGCGGACGACCAGAGCCCGCAGCGTGCCGCATCCCTTGTCGTCGACCGCGATGCGCTGGCTCTCGGGCCCGAGGATTCTTGGCGCCTTACGGTCCGCGGCCGGGGACCGTGCGCCCCGTGCCGGCGACGCGACGAGCGGCGCGGCGAGCGCTCCGAGGACGAGCACCGCGCATACGGTGCGCCACGAGCGTCCGCCGCGGGTCATGGCGCTCCTCTTGCACGTTGCGGGGTCCACGCGGTGTCGTCAGGGCCGCGGCCGCGTGCGAGCCGGGCGACGGCCACCGCCGCCGCGGCGTGCGGCACGTCGAACCGATAGGGCGCCCGCAGGACCCGCCAGGCCCGACCGCGGCGACGAGGCAGGGCGGCAGTGAGGAGCGCCACGCCGTGGAACGCGAGCTGGGCGACCGTTGCGGCGCCATAGAAGCGGTCCCGGTGGCGGAGGGACGCGCTCGCGGGCACGAGCGCGATCAGCGGGACGAATAGCAGCCGACGCAGCAGCTTGTGCGAGAGCAGCTGGAAGGCGAAGAACCCGTGACGCAGTGGGTTGAGCAGCTCACGGACGGCCCACACCGCCCGCAGCCACAGCGCGGTCAGGCGCACCCGCCGCCGGAACTGCACGGTGCGCGGGGCGTCGGTGGCGAACGCCCCGGGAAGCGGCGAGACGACGGCGCCGGGCGCGTAGACCAGCCGCCGGCCGGCGAGGAGCGCCTGGGCCGGGATGGCGAAGTCGTCGACGACGTCGGGCGGCAGCGGGCGATAGAGCTCGCGGCGGAGCGCGTGGAGATGGCCCTGCGCGCCCGAGACGCTGCCGCCGCGGCTCAGCATCCGCCGCACCGTGCGCCGCGCTCGCCACGACGCGCGCGCCGCGCCCGTGCCGCCGTGATCGCGATCGCGCTTCTCCGCGGCCACCGCGCCAACCCGCGGATCCGCGAACGGCGCGACGAGGTGCCGCATCGCGTCCGGTGGCGTCACGACGTCCGCGTCGGTGAAGACGAGTATCTCGCCCGCGCTCGCGGCGACGGCATCGTTGAGCGTCGGACCCTTGCCGCGGCGCGGCAGGTCGAGGAGGCGAACGCGGTCGGACCCGGCGGCGAGCACGCGGGCCGCGGTCTCGTCCGTCGAACCGTCGCTGGCGACCACGACCGCCAGGCGGTCGCGCGGGTAGTCGAGCGCAAGGATGTTCTCGAGCTTGCAGGAGATGACGGCGCCCTCGTTTTGCGCGGGGATCACCACGCTCACCATTGGCGTCGCGGTGTCGTCATAACGCTCCTCGCGCCGCAGCAGGCCGCGAACGACGGCGATCACCGGGAAGCCGACGTACGCGTAGCCGACGGACGCGAGCGAGACCCAGAACATCCACCAGGCCGGCGTGCGCGCCGGCGCGCGCTGGTGCGCCGGGGCGGTCATGGCATCAACCTAGACCGGCTCGGCGCGCGCGCACAGTCCAGCCCTCAGAACTCGACCTTCGGGGGGTCGCGTGCCGTCACGTCAGCAGACGGCCCAGTATCGGGACGCGCACCAGCTCGGGGAAAATGTCCCCGATGGCCAGCGAGCGCCTTGTGAGGCCGAGCACCCCACCCGACGCCACCGCCACCATCGCCAACGCCAGGACAGGCCCGGGCGAGAGCGCCCACTGCGCGGCGAGCAGCGCAGCGGTCGCGATCACGATCACCACGTAGACACGGCTGTGGCGCCACTCGAACACGCTGATCCCGGTCCCGCGGCGCAGGCCCGCCTGCTTGAGGACGTTGTGAGCGATCATGGTCACCGCCGTGGCAATCCCGGCTCCGATCGCGCCGTGCAACGGGATGAGCACGAGGTTCAGCGCGACGTTGACGGCCGCCGCGACAGCACTGATGACGACGACGTACCGCACGAGCCCGTAGACGCGCAGCGTCAGCCCGTTGAACCCAAGCGCGGCGTTGCAGTAGTACCCGAGCGACAGCAGCGCAAGGATCGTTCCGGACCCGTGGTAGCGCTCGCCGAACATGCCCACGGTCAACGGCGAGGCCACCGCGAACGTCGCCGCGAACAACGGAAACGAGCAGACGGCGATCCAGACGGCGGTGCGCCAGTACAGCTCGTTCACGCCGTCCCGGTCGCCGCGTGCGTACAGTCGCGAGGCGAGAGGCATGAACAGCAGCGTGAAGCTCGTCATGACCAGCACGTTGAGGTGGGCGGCCGGCTGAACGGCGCGGTAGTCGGCGACGTCCGTCACCGAACCGAAGTGCGCGAGCATCAAGACGTTCGCGGTGTTCTGGAGCAGGAAGAGGGCGTCGACGGCGAGGAGCGGCAGCGCGAAGCCGAAGATCTCGCGCACCGGGAGCTCCACCTCGCTCCAGCGCACGCGCCGGAGCAGCCCGCCCCGCAGCGTCTGGACGAGCATCCAGCCGTACACGACCACGCCGAACGCGGCGGCGGCGACGGTCGCGACCGCGAGCGCGCGCACGTCGCCGCCGGCGAGGATCACGCCGCCCACCGCTGCCAGGCGGAGTCCGGGGCCCAGGACGTACTTGCGGAAGAAGATTGCGCGCGCGCGCGTGAACACGGCGAACACGCTCATCAGCAGCTCGTCGAGCGCCTGCACGGGAGCCAGCAGGAGGAGGATCAGCAGGAGCGCGACCGCGTCGTCGCCTTGGCCTATACCGCCCGCCACGAGGTCGCGCAGCGCGGCGATGCAGAGCACGAACGCGATCCCCATGCCCGCGATCGTCGCGGTGACCATGAGCAGCGACCCTAGGAGCCGGCCGTGCTCCCCGCGCTCGTCGTACGTCGGCAGGAACCGGGCGATGCTCCGGTCGAGCCCGAGCACCGCGATGCTCTGACCGGCACCGGCGATCGCGAGCACGTACGCGAACACGCCGTAATCGGCCTTGCTCAGGTACCGCACGATCATGACCTGGATGCCGAAGTTCACGCCGACCGACAGCACCCGGCCGAGCAGGAGCAGGCTCGAGCCGCGTATCTGACGTCGCGACTCCGGCCGAAGGCGTCCGTCGTCGCGTGGCTCCGTCGCGGTCGGCGCGCGGAGCGCGGGAGCGACCGACATGGTCGCGAAGGTAGTCCGGCGGCGCGGAGACCGCGCCCCACGCCCGCATAGTCTTCCCGCCGCACTCGCGCTGGACGATGGTCGAGTGCGATCTTGGGTCCGCTGGTTACCGCATCGACGGGAAGGGAGCGTCGACATGTCCGACGGTATCTGCTCTGCCCCGTTGGATGTCCATGCCCGCGCAACGGCGGCGGCCGCGGTCAGGTTGGGTTCCGGCGAGGCGCGGGCGCCGGGGTCGCCGCAGGCCGCACCCCGATCGCACAGTCTTGGCACGACGATGGTGCAGGACTGCGCCGCAGGGCCGCACGGCAGGTACGCGGGCACGTATGGTCCTTGCCGAGGATCCTCGGGTGAGCGCACGCCCCTCAAGCCAGCGCCGTCCCGGCGACTTCCCGGACCTGCGGGCCGTCGCGTACGTTGCCGGGCGCGGCTGGTGGGCGATCCTGCTCGCCGCCGTCGCATTCGCCGTCCTCGCCGAGGCGGCCGGCTCGCGCGGCGAGGTCCGCTACGAGGCGACGACCGGCGTGCTGATCGGGCCGATGCTCGGCGACCCGGCGCAAGTGCGCGCGGCCGAAGCGCGAGTCCCGACCTACGCGCAGCTCGCGACGAGCCGGCGGGTTGTCTGGGCCGCTCGCGCGCGCCTGCGGCTCCGCGAGAGCGTGGACGCTCTCCTCCACGCCGTAACGGCGCGGTCGGAGGGCTCGAGCCGCCTGCTCACGATCACCGCCCAGGCCACGACCGCCACCGGCGCGGCGCGGCTCGCGAACGCGATCGCGGCGGTCCTCGGCCCCACCGTGCTCGGCGCACCGAGGTCTGTCGTGCGGGAGTTCCACCAGCTCGACCCAGCCGTCCCGCCCCGCGGGCCGATCGCCTCGCATCAACGTGCGCTCACCGCGTTCGCCGCGGTGGCCGGCGCGCTCGCCTGCCTGACGCTCCTGCTCATCATCGAGTACTTCCGCGGCCGGATCACCACCGGGCAGGAGCTGGTCGAGGTGACCGGGGCGCCGCTGCTGGCCACGCTGCGGACGGGCCGGGCGGCGGCGGGCTACGACGTGCTCGCCGCGCGGATCGCGCTCGCCGGCGAGGGGGCGCCCACGCGCGCCATCCTCGTGACCGGCGACGGCGTGACGGACGTCGCCGACCGCCTCGCGGACGCGGTCGAGGGCGCGGGCGAGCCCGTCGCCCGCGTCACGCTGCCGCCCACGGCGGCGCCGGACGCGGTCCGGAGCGCGATCGAAGCCGAGCGCGACCGGCGGATCGTGATCGACGCCCCCGCACCGGACCGCTTCGCCGCCGGACTGACCTGCGCCGGCATTGCGGACGCGACGATCCTCGTTGCGCGCCAGGGCCGGAGCTCCCGCGAGAGCCTCGCGCAGTCGTCGGCGAACCTGCGGCAGGCCGGGGGGACGCTGCTCGGCGTCGCGCTGCTCGTGAAGCGCGGGCGGGTGCGCGCTGGGGCGGCCCGTCTGGCGGTCACGGCCGACCCGCCGCGCGCGGCCGAGGGCTCGCCGGAGCCGGCCTGAGCCGGGCTCAGGTCGGGCTCGGTCCCGGGCCAAGGGCCCGAGCTGCATCCGACCGTCCGGCACCGAAGGCAGCGACGCCGCCGGCTAACCCTCGCAGGGCAGCCGGTGGCGGCCGCACGTCGCTCGGATGAAAGATCAACGGCGGGCGCTCGCACGGGAGGGCCATGCTTCGCCCTCGGCGCTGGCGGTCGCAAGCACCTCGCGGGCGATGCGCTGGAGGTCGCGCAAATACGCGAGATGCGTGTGCCAGCGCTCATCCTCAGCCACGTCCTCGGCCAGCCGGGCGGTGTCGTAATGAGCGTCGAGGAGCTCGTAGACCAGACGCGCCAGATCGTCGCACAGGTCGGCCGGGGGGTTCGCGTCGGTCATGTCAGGGTGAGAGCTAGCTGCGAGCGCCCGCCAGGACGACGTCATCAGGCGAGGGCGGGCGGCATCTCCCCCGCACGAGAAGCCGAAAGGCCAGGTCGTCGGCCATATCATCCGGGCATCCGAGGCCTCCGCTGCTCCTCGTCGGATCGCCATGACGGCGATCGTCCACGTCGCCCGTTGGCTGGGCGTTCGAGTGACTGTTAGCTGGACGTTAGCCCCGCATTGACATCGGTATAACGTCGATCTACGGTCGGCGTTCGGCCCTTCGTCCGCCGGGGGGAACAGTCGGTGAGTCCGGCCACCGCAGCAGCGCCCGATGTACCCGCGCTGGCCAATGCCAGGATCGTTTTCGCGTTGCGTTGTGCCGTCATGCTCCTCGTCGGCATCCTTGCGCTGGCACCCTCGGCGCGGGCCGCCGACGGGCCGACGCCCGACCCGTCCTTGGACGTCCGGCCCGATCCGGCCCCGGTGCAGTCGCAGGCCGCGCCCGCCAAGCAGCGGCCCGCGCCCGTCCAACAGCAGGCTGCGCCGAGCGGTCCTGTGTACCTTGCGCCGACCAGCCGAACGACGCAGACGACCTCGCCGCAGTCCGCCACGACACATTCGAGCCGCCGGCGGACGTCGGCCGCGGCGCGGGCGAGGCGGTCGCACGAGCGCGAGCGGCGCGCGAACCGCGCATCGGCGGTCGCGGCGCTTCAGCGGCTCTCCCCGGCGTTCGCGCCTGCGCGGCTGCTTCGCCCGCCAACCAGGGCAACTTCGCCGACCGACGACACCGGTGCTCGGGCGCTTCTGTTCGCCGGACTTGCGCTGCTGCTCTTCGCCGCGGCCAGCGCGTCGCTTGTTCGCCTGATAACGCGCGATCTCCGTCGGGAGCCTCGCTCGTGAGGCGGATCGCCCTCGCAACGGTGGTGAGCGCGGCGCTGGCGATGCCCGCGACTGCGAGCGCGGACCCCCAGCTGTCCTACAACTGCTACTCGCCGCCGCAGTCCACCACGCCGGTGAACTGCTACCAGTGGGAGACGTCCCCGGTGCTGCTCTCGTGGAGCTACGACCCTGGCAAGGCCCAGCCGATTCCGGCCGACAGCTGCCGCCCCCAGACCATCAGCACCGACACGGCGGGCCTTCGGGTCTCGTGCGAGATCCAGGACGTCCTCGACCAGAGCGCGACAAAGAAGACGGCCGTGATCAGGCTTGACGCGACGGCGGCGGCCATCACGGGCGCGGAGCCGGACCGACCGCCCGACTACGACGGTTGGTGGAACCATCCCGTCGCGTTCGTGTTCCAGGGCAGCGACCCAATCTCGGGGATCGCGGCATGCAGCAGCACCACGTATTCGGGGCCGGACAGCGCGGCTGCACAGGTGAGGGGCACCTGCCGCGATGTCGCGGGAAACGCGAGCAGCGGCTCCTTCGCGATCAAGTACGACGCGACGCCGCCGACGCTGTCGGCGCTGAGGCCCGCAGCGCTCGTTGGGCGCATCGCGCTGAGCTGGCGCGAGTCGTCCGATGCGGTCCGAGTCGACGTCTCGCGATCGCCGGGCAGCGCTCGCGCGAGGAGGAGCGTCGTCTACTCGGGTCCCGCGAAGGCCTTCACGGATACAGCGGTGAAGACCGGCGTGAGGTATACGTACTCGGTCACCGTCTACGACGCGGCTGGAAACTCCGCGTGGCGGACCGTGAGGGCCCGACCGTCCGCGCTTGAACCAGCCACCGGAGCGCGTCTCCGGAAGCCCCCGTTCCTGCGCTGGGAGAAAAAGCGACGCGCCCGCTACTACAACGTGCAGCTGTTTCGTGGACACACCAAGCTGCTCAGCGCGTGGCCGCCGCGTACCGAGCTCCAACTGCGTCGCTCATGGACATACCGCGGTCGGCAGCACCGGCTTACCCGCGGCCACTACCGGTGGTACGTCTGGCCGGGGCTCGGCTCGCGCGCCGACCACCGCTATGGCGCCCTCATCGGCCACAGCAGCTTCTCGATCGTCCGCCGGCGGTAACGGGCTCGTGCGGACCTCGCGTCCACGCCGGGTCGCCGCCGTCGCAGCCGCCGTCGTGTCGATCGCAGCGTGTGGCGGGTCTGAGCCGGGCCGGCCACTCGCGGTGCCGCCCGCCCCCGATCTGCCCACCTCGTCGTCGTCACGCATCGCGTTGATCGTCATGGAGAACAAGGAGTCCTCCGAGATCCTCGGGAGCTCGTCGTCACCATACGTCTCGAGGCTGGCGCGCCGCTATGGCGTTGCGACGCGCAGCTACGCGATCCGCCATCCGTCGCTGCCGAACTACCTGGCGCTCACCAGCGGATCCACGCATGAAATCGCCAGCGACTGCGCTGACTGCCATGTCGCGGCGCCCAACATCGTGGATCAGCTCGAGGCAGCCGGCATCTCGTGGAAGGCCTACATGGAGGACCTGCCCGGACCGTGCTCGGGCGTTGCCACCGCAGGCGGCTATGCCAAGAAGCATGATCCGTTCATGTACTACGACGACGTCGCACGTAACCCGCGGCGGTGCGCCAACGTCGTGCCCTTCGACCGGCTCGCCTCCGACCTGCGACACGCGACTCTGCCGACGTTCTCCTTCATCTCTCCCAGCCTCTGCAACGACACCCACGACTGCGACGTCGCGACCGGCGAGCGGTTCCTCGCCGGGCTCGTTCCACGCCTTCTCCGTGAAGCCGGACCGCACGGCTTCGTGATCCTGACGTGGGACGAGGGCAAGACGAACGACGGGTGTTGCATCGACGCGCACGGAGGCAGGATCGCGACGGTCGTCGCCGGCCCCGACGTTCGCCGCCACGCCCGGAGCGCCCGGCCAGTGGATCACTACGGGGTGCTGCGAACGGTCGAGGGCGCCTTCGGCATTGGGACGCTCGCGGCGGCGACGCTGGGCCGAAGCGGCAGCCTCGACGGCCTCTTCGCTCGGGCGCCCCACGTGAGGTGACGCCGCGGGCCGCCGAGGCACCTGGCCGAGAGGCGAGATATGCCGGCCGCCGGTGCGCGTCGGGCACGTCGAAGGCCGAGGCGATCGGGAGATCGTCGCTCCGCCACCCACTGGGCGGCCTTCCGCGACGCTGGACTTGACGGCCTGCATCCGGGCGTGAGGGGCGGAGGCATGAGGTCCTCGGGGTCGTCGACGAGGACGAGCAGGTCATCGACGCCGGTCAGCCCCACTACCCGCTGTATCGCGTCGGTGCCACGTACCGCGGCGAGGTTGAGCGGCACCGATAATCTACAAGATCAGCACGACGATCCCGATGATGAACATCGCTCGGTGGCGGCGAACGGCGGGTCCCGGACGACCGACGGCTTGTCTCGCGTCGGGCTTGCAGCGCTTGTGATCCGAGGCGTACAGTCCTCGCAGCGCGGGGCCGCGGTGCCCACGCCGCGGCCACCGCAACAACTCTTTATAAGGAGGCCTCGATGCCGATCGGTTCCCGCCGGCGGTTTCGTGTCCGGGCGCCACAAGCGCTCGCGATCCTGGCTCTTCTCGTCCCTCTTGCGGCGGCGTCACCGTCGCCCGCTGCAACGCCGCCCAGCGGCACCGTGACGCCCACGGCGCCCCTCACGTGGCGAGGCCCGGTGGCGACCGGCCAGAACCAGGCTTACGACCCGCAGTCGGGTCAGCCGTGTGGTCAGACGGTCGCCGACTTCTGCGACACGGCGCTCGTCAACGTCGTCCCGGGCGACTTCTTCGCCACCAACGGCGGCGGTGTGGAGTTCAGCACCAGCGGCGCAACGGTCCCAGGGACCGACATGGACCTCTATGTGTACGCGAGCGATGCGAGCGGCGCGCGCGGCGCGCTGGTGGGCGCGTCGGCGGGCGCGACCGCCGACGAGCGCGTCTCCGTCGTCAACGCGACCGGCTACTACCTGGTCCAGGTCGTGTACTTCGACGTCGACCCCGCCTCGGGCTACACCGGTCGCGCTGAGTTCTTCAGGCGAGCGAAGTTCCCGCCCGACATCGACAACCCGGCCGGGCTGCCGGACTTCCTGGCCAGCAACCCGGCGCTGGGCTACCGCTCGCACTCCGAGCCGCACATCGCCCAGAGTCCGTTGAACCCGAACCTCCTGGTCGCGGCCTCTAAGCAGTACAACCGCGACCCCGACTCGCTGGCCGAGTACGAGTTCAAGATCGGGACCTACGTCTCGTTCGACCACGGGCTGACCTGGCGCGACCTCGGCCCGCTCGACGTGTGTCCGCAAGGGCAAGCGCCGCCGTCGTCGTGGCCGCTCAACAACACCTGCTATCCCGCCGACGACCCCGCGCGCGCGGGCACCGGACCGGAGGACGCGAACGATCCGCGTCCGAACGGGGACTTCGGCGAGGAGTACATCACCTCCGACGTCTGGGTCGACTTCGACGACGAGGGCAACGCGTACGCGATGGTCCTCGACTCGCCGGTGTTCCCCAGCGGTGCGGGCTGGGGCATGTCCTTCCACCGGTGGGCGACGCCATCGCGCGCGGACATCGCCGGCGGCAACACATGGAGCAACCGGATTCCGATCAACGCCTATCCGGCGGCGGCGACCGATCCGAACTTCCCGCTGCTGGACGACAAGAACACCTTCGCGGTCAACAACGCCGGCCCGGATCGCGACGGCACGACGGGCAAGATGGTCGCCTGCTGGACGCTCGACGAGCCGGCGACGGCGGCGGAGGGGCCGCAGCGCATCGTCTGCGAGCGTTCGTCTGACGGCGGACGAACCTGGCCAGGCACTCCGCAGGCGATCTCGCCGCCCGACCAGCGGCTGGTGATCGGTGTCCACGTCATCGCGGACACGCGCAACGCGAACACCTTCTACGCCGCGTGGACCGAGTACTTCTCGGGCCTCGCCAATGGGACCGGGACGAACACGATCCAGGTGGCCAAGTCCACCGACGGTGGCGTGACGTGGTCGGCGCCCGTGACGGCATCGACGTTCTTGCCGCTGCCGAACGTCTTCCCGCGGCAGTCGTTCCGGAACCTGACGATTCCGATCATGGCCGTGGGGCCGTCGGGCGAGGTGTACGTGAGCTACGCCGACTACAACCCGCTGCGGGCAAGCACGCCCGACGAGGACGGGATGCAGGCCGACGTCAAGCTCGTGAAGTCGCTCAATGGCGGCACGAGCTGGACCGCCCCGGTGCGGGTCAACCAGGACGCGACGAACGCCGACCAGTTCCAGCAGTACCTGCGGGTCACCTCGCGCGGTCAGCTGAACGTCAGCTACTTCGACCGCCGGCTCGACCGGCCCAACCTGCCGGCTCACCCGGGCAACTTCTTCATCGACACGTTCCTGTCGCGTTCCAACGACGATGGGTCGACGTGGAAGGACTCCCGGGTGTCGCACGACTCGTGGGATCCGTCGATCAACCCGCCGATCTCGGGATCGGGTGAGTTCATCGGCGACTACCAGGGGCTGGTGGCGGACAACTGCCTCGCGGTGCCGTTCGTCAACGACACCCACCTGGCCAACGACCCGGGGCGCGACCCGCTGTTCGACCTCGGCAAGCCACGGTCGCGGTTCCAGGAGGTGTTCTCGTGGCTGGTGCCGAACATCAGCGCGTTCGGCGGTCGGTTCGCCGACTGCCTCGCGGCCCCGCTGTCCGGAGGTGCCGCGCCGACCGGTAGCGGCTCGGCCGCCGCGCGGACCGCGCGGGCGACGCGCGCCACGAGCCGGGCGCTGGCCGCAGCGCCAGGCGCCGCAGCGAGGGCGCTCGCCGAGCGCGCCCAGGTCATCACCGAGAGGGCACCGGCTCGATAGCCGCCCACCAAGGACCCGAAGCGAGGGGCCGGCCAAAGGGCGGCCCCTCCTGACCCTCCGGGAGTAGGACTCGAACCCTCGAGCTTCTGCATGGCAAGCAGACCCTAATCATCCGCTTCTAGCACTTTATCCCTGCATATCAACCACATCGGCGCGTCGGCCGCGCCGGCGTGAGTCTCCGGTTTGCTCGCTTTTCGTCGGAGTTCTGGCACCCAATTGGCACCGAGATGTGGGGCCGAGCTCGAGGAGTGGGTCGGACTGGACGCGCGGATTATGATTCCGGCCAAATTTGGCTTAGCCATCGGGAAGTCCGACCCGGTTGGACACGCCGTTGGACACAACCGCACGCGTGTCCTCCGCCTGGTCAGTCTTGCGCGAGTCGCACGCGGATAGGTCGGATGGCTCGCCACCACGCGTTACGCTGGTGCGGAGCAGCCGGCCTCACTCGTCCCGTGACGCGGACTCCTTTGGCTCCGGGAACGCTCATTGCGTCCCGTTCCGTTCGTGCCGCTCGCCCTCATACGAGGGCGACGACGGGCCGGCGCCGGCCAACGCCCCGGGCATCCGCCACATCCTCTTCGTCGTCGACGACATCGAGGCATCCCTCGCCGGCCTGCGAGCGCATGGCGGCGAGCTGGTCGGCGAGCTGGTGAACTTCGAGGACAGCTACTGGCTCTGCTACGTGCGCGGCCCGGCGGGGATCATCGTCGAGCTGGCGGAGAAGGTCGGCTGATGGGTGTCCCATTGTTCGGTCAGGAGCACGTCGACAGATACCGCGAAACCGACGGCGAGGAAGGTCACGACTGGCAGGGCACCACGGTGTTGCTGCTCACCACCACCGGGCGCAACTCGGGTGCCAAGCGGACCACGCCGCTGATCTACCAACGCCACGGAGACGACTACCTGGTGGTGGCCTCCAACGGCGCCGGCGATCCACCCGGCTGGTTCCTCAACCTTCAAGAGAATCCGACCGTGGATGTGCAGGTCAAGGCCGACCCGCACACCGCCAGGGCGCGGGTCGCCACCGCCGAGGAGAAGCCCGAGCTGTGGCGCATCATGACCGCGACTGGGGCGCCCTACGACGACTTCCAGGCCAAGGCCGACCGGGAGATCCCGGTGGTGGTGCTCGAGCCGGTCTAGGCGAGCGGACGCTCAGCTCTACCACGCCAAGCCCGCTGGGCGCGACCGCAGCCACGGCACCGCCGAGCACTGGCCGCAGCCGTGCGCCCTGCGACGTCCGAAAAGGACAATTCTCAGACATGACCGGCGCTCCCGCTCCCATGGGCAAGCAGGCGTCCCAGTCTCCGCTGACGAGACGACTGCCCGGGACGACGAGCAGGCGTGTCAGCTGATTCGGCGAGCTCCCGCTCCGGCGATCCCGACGGCGCCAACAATCA
>CAWFMR010000028.1:0-188598 GCA_963816845.1 uncultured Actinomycetes bacterium
TTGAAAACCGGAGTCCGTTCACGCGGACCGCGGGTTCGAATCCCGCCCCCTCCGCTCGCCTCCTTCGGCCGGACCACGGGACCTGGCGGCTGAGTCCGCTCGGCGCCGAGTTCGTGCCGTTCGGCGCAAGAATCCATGCGTTGCGCTTGCGACGAGCGGCCAAGTGGCACCATCATTCGCCGTGGTGCTGCAGCAGCGCCGGAACTACAGATCGCACACTGACGCGGAGCTCGCGCGGGCCTTTCGGGTCCTCGCCCACCCGCTGCGGATCAGCGCCCTGCGCGCGTTCGCCGTCCGCGACGAGCCGCTCGCCGCCGGCGACGTGGCCTTCATGGAGAACGACGAGATCCCCGCCACGACGGTGCGCCATCACCTCCAGCTGCTGGTCGAGGCAGGGCTGCTGCGGACGGTCGGGCCGCGCTCGCACGGGGCGCCCGGACGCCCCGCTCTGCGCTACGTCCTGACGGAGCTCGGCACCGAGGTTCTGCCGTTGCTGCACACCGCTGCAGCGGCTTCGACCCCGCCGCGCCGCACACGTTCGGTTTGACATCCGCCCTCGCGGTCGGGTAGGCAAGCGCCCGTGGCCTTCGCCGAGCCCCAGTTCGAGCTCTCCGAGGAGGATCTGGACGAGCGCACGCACGTCATCGCGATCGCCGGAGAGATCCACGTCTCGACGGCTCCGCGCTTCAGCGTGCTGCTCGAGGAGGCCGTCAGCCGCGGCAAGACGGCGGTCGTGCTGGATCTCAGCGCGGTGGAGTTCATCGACTCGACCGGCCTGTCGGTGCTGCTCAACGGGCTGCGCCGCGTGACGCGCCAGCGCGGGCGGATGGCCCTCGTGTGCACCAACCCGACCGTCCTGCGCCTGTTCGAGATCACGCGCCTCGACGCGACCTTCGACATCCACCCCAGCCGCGAGGCCGCGCTCAGCGCGGTGCGCTCGGCGGAAGGCTAGCCGGCGCCCCGTAGGGGACGAGGACCTCGGGCAGCTCGACGCTGCCGTCCTCGCGCTGGCCGTTCTCCAGCAGGGCGATCATGTGCCGCCAGGTGACGGCGGTGCCGTTGAGCGTGTGCACGACCTCGGGGCGCGCCCCGTCCGGCGGGCGGTAGCGGATCTGCAGGCGACGGGCCTGGTAGTCGGTCGTGTTCGAGGTCGAGGTCAGCTCGCGGTAGCGCTCCTGGCCGGGCAGCCACGCCTCGCAGTCGTACTTCTTGGCCGCGCTGGCGCCGAGGTCGCCCACGCCGATGTTGACCACGCGATAGGGGATCCCGAGCTCCTGCATGATCTCCTCCTCGATGCCCAGCAGGCGCTCGTGCTCCTCGAGCGACGCGGAGGGCTCGACGAACGAGAACATCTCGAGCTTGTCGAACTGGTGCACGCGGAAGATGCCGCGCGTGTCCTTGCCCGCGGCCCCCGCCTCGCGCCGGAAGCAGGACGAGAAGCCGGCGTAGCGCAGCGGCAGCCCCTCCACGATCTCGCCGGCGTGCAGCGAGGCCAGCGCCACCTCGCTGGTCCCCACCAGGTACAGGTCGTCGTCGGGCAGGTGGTAGATCTGCTGCTCGGTGTCGGGCAGGAAGCCGGTGCCGTAGAGCGCCTCCTCGCGCACGAGCACCGGCGGGATGACGGGCTCGAAGCCGTGGCCGATCAGCTTCTGCATCGCCCAGCGCACGAGCGCCAGCTCGAGCAGGACCATGTCGCCGCGCAGGTAGGCGAAGCGAGAGCCCGACAGGCGCGCGCCGCGCTCCATGTCGATGCGCTCGCCGGCCAGCTCGAGATGGTCGGCGGGCGGGTGGGCTGGCATCGCGGCCTCGCCGACCTCGCGCAGGACCTCGTCCTCGTCGGCGGCGGTCGGGTCGGGCAGGTTGGGCAGCGCGACGAGCACCGCCTGAAGCTCCTCGTCCGCGCGGCGCGCGGTCTCGCCCAGCGCCTTGACCTGCGCCGAGACGTCCTTCATGCGGGCGATCGCGTCGCTCGCGTCCTCGCCGGCCTGCTTGGCCGCGGCGATGCCCTCCGACGCCGCCTTCTGCTCGGCCCGCAGCCGCTCGGCCGCCGCCGTCGCCTCGCGCCAGCTCGCGTCGAGCTCGGTCAGCTCGTCGACGCGCTCGGCCAGCTCGGGCGAGCGGCGCGCCAGCGCGGCGCGGACCGCGTCGGGGTCGCGACGGATGAGCCTGAGGTCCAGCACCGCCGAGGCGCTACTTGCTGCCGGCGTACTTGGAGAGGAAGGCCGCCACGTCGTCGGCGTCCTTCCCGACCACGATGTTCTCGGGCATGATCGCGCCCGAGAAGCCGCCGTTGCGCAGCGCGTAGAGGACGTTGTCGGGCGTCTCGTGGCGCGTGTTGAAGTTGGGCCCGTCCACGCGCTCGCGCTCGCGCACGTTGAGCGTGGTGCCCTGGGCGCCGACGACGTCGAGGGTGTGGCAGCCCGAGCAGCGCTCGGAGAAGAGCTGGGCGCCGTGCTGCACGGCCTCGGGCTGGGAGTCGATCTTCGAGGAGATCCCCTGCGAGCCGCAGGCCGCGGCTCCGACGGCGGTCACGACGAGCGCGGCGGCGATGGCTGGACGGCGTCGGCCCATGTCGGGCGCCATCATACGTAAGGTCATGACGGGCGGACGTGTCACGCTGCTTCTCGTCGCGCTGGCCGCCCTCCCGGTGGGCGGCTGCGGCGCCGACGTCGCCTATACGCGCGCGCCCGATCGGCGCGTCGAGGTGCGCCTCGACGAGTACCGCGTGCTGCCCGAGCACATCGAGGTGCGCGCCGGGCGCGTCACCCTCGTCGCCCACAACGACGGCCGCCTGACCCACAACCTCGCCGTCGTGCAGTTCGAGCGCCCGCTGGGCGACGAGCAGGAGAAGGACTACGGCGACCCGACCAAGACGCTCTTCCCGGGCGAGACCGGCCAGACGACGGTCGACCTCAGGCCCGGCAAGTACCGCCTGGTCTGCACGATCGCCAACCACGACAACCTCGGCCAGTACGGCGAGCTCAAGGTGGTCCGCTAGAGGTCGCCATGGCGGGCGACGTCAACCGCGTGATGGAACGCTTCCTCGCGGGCGTATAGGCCCCGCGAGGCAGCGCTTCTTTGGGGGGGAGCCCGGCACCGACCAGGTTGCCGCCGTTTCGAGACGGTTGCGATATGAGCAGAGAACCGTCTCGGGCCGGCGCCGGGCTCCGCCCAGATTTCGCCGTCCGCGCGCGCGATCCTTCACGCGGTGCCCCACGCGCGCAGCGCGAGGAAGGCGACGACGAAGGCGGCGGCGGTCATCACGCCCATCTCGCGGCGCACGATGGCGAGCACCACCGAGCGCTGGCGGCTCTCGTCGAGGTCGCCGACCGCCTGGGCGTTCTCGAGCCCGGCGTCGTCCAGGACCGCCTCGGCGGAGGTCACGCGCAGCTGCTCGGCGACGAACGAGACCGCGATCGGCAGCAGCGCGTAGAGCCAGTAGAGCCCGTCGGCGGGATCGAAGCCGAGGGCCGCGAGCACGCCCGCGACGAGCGCCTGGACGGCGAGCAGGGCCTGGCTCGCGCGGCACAGGATCCAGAACGCGGGCGACGGCTCGACCCTCCACCAGCGCCACGCTCCGAGCACGCCCGCCGCGAGGCTCACGAGGGCCGCGGCGAGCGCGACGGCCTGGGCGACGTGCGTCATCTGCCACTAAGTATCAAGACGTTACAAATGGTGGTAGAACCCAGCCCGTCCCGCGATGCTCCGCTCGTACCTGCCAGCCGTCGTCTTCCTCTGCCTCGGCACGGCCGTAGGCCTTGCCTTCGCCGTCCTGAACACGTACCTCGGGCCTCAGCGCCCGCCCAAGGTCAAGAGCAAGGCCGACCCGTACGAGTGCGGACTGCCGTCCGACATCCGCCAGGGCTTCCGCTTCGGGATCAGCTTCTACCTGATCGCGATGCTCTTCATCCTGTTCGACATCGAGGTCGTCTTCCTCTACCCGGTCGCCGTGCAGCTGCGCGCGTTCGGGAGCTTCGCCCTCGTGGAGCTGATCGTCTTCATCGCCCTGCTCCTCGTGGCCTTCGTCTACGTGTGGAGGAGGGGAGCGCTCGAATGGAGATAGTCAGGCGCGAGAAGACGGGCGCGGACGACTTCAAGGTCCGCCAGCGCCGCGCGCAGCAGATGCTGCGCGGCGAGCTCGACGGCGACGACCTCGAGCAGCACGTCCGCGAGTCGATCATCACCACGACGCTCGACAAGGCGGTCGGCTGGGCGCGCGGCAACGCGCTGTTCCCGATGACCTTCGGCCTGGCCTGCTGCGCCATCGAGATGATGTCGATCGTCGCCTCGCGCGTCGACGTCGCGCGCTTCGGCTTCGAGGCCTTCCGCGCCTCGCCCCGCCAGGCCGACCTGCTCATCATCTCCGGCCGCGTCTCGATCAAGATGGCGCCGGTCGTGCGGCGCATCTACGACCAGATGCTCGAGCCGAAGTACTCGATCGCGATGGGCGCCTGCTCGTCGTCGATGGGCGTCTTCAACAACTACGCGATCGTGCCGGCCGACAAGTTCATGCCCGTCGACGTCCACGTGCCCGGCTGCCCGCCGCGGCCCGAGGCGCTCATGCACGGCATCCTGCGGCTGCGGTCGATGATCCAGGACGACCCCAGCCTCGGCTGGCGCGAGCGCTACAACGCCGTCGGCACCGAGGAGCTCGTGCCCGACGCGCCGACCGACAGCCCGGCCGTCAACGTCTATCCGCCCGGGGACACCGCGGGTGCCTGACGCGACGGGCCTCGAGCTCCTCGCCCAGGAGCTGCGCGAGAGTCAGCCGGACGGGGTGCGCGACACCGAGCACTTCCGCGGCAAGGCCGCGCTGCACGTCGACCCGGCCGCGGTCCGCGCGACGCTGCTCTTCCTGCGCGAGAAGGGCTTCGAGTTCCTGGCCAGCGTGCACGGCCTGGACTACTACCCGCAGGAGCCGCGCCTCGGCGTGCAGTACGAGCTGCTGAGCATGGCCAACCTCGACCGCATCACCGTCAAGCTCCGCGTCCCCACCGACGCCGCGCGCGTGGAGTCCGTCACGCCCGACTGGCCGACGGCCAACCACCAGGAGCGCGAGGTCTACGACATGTTCGGCGTGGTCTTCGAGGGCCACCCCGACCTGCGGCGCATCCTCATGCCCGAGGACTACGAGGGCTTCCCGCAGCGCCGCGACTTCCCGATCGGCGGCGAGCCGGTCCTCTTCACCAAGGACGAGGCCTTCGGGCGCGACTACACCGCATGACCGACGTCTCCGACTACCGCCGCCAGGAGGACGCGCTCGACGTCACCGCCCCGCGCCAGACGCTGGTGCAGGGCGAGGGCATCGAGCAGGAGCTCCTGACGATCAACTTCGGCCCGCACCACCCCGCGACGCACGGGGTCCTGCGGCTGCTCGTCCACCTCGAGGGCGAGGTCGTGCGCGACCTCAAGCCGATCATCGGCTACGTCCACACCGGCATCGAGAAGACGGCGGAGGACAAGAGCTATTGGAAGGTCGTCCCCATCGTCGAGCGGATGGACTACCTCGCCTACTACTTCAACGCGATGGCCTACTGCGGGGCGGTCGAGACGCTCGTGGGCGTCGAGGTGCCCAAGCGCGCCCAGTACCTGCGCGTGATGCACCTCGAGCTCAACCGCATCATGAGCCACCTGGTGTGGCTGGGCACGAGCGCGCTGGACCTCGGCGCGATCTCGATGTTCTGGTACTGCTTCCGCGAGCGCGAGACGATCCTCGACCTCTTCGAGATGTCGTCGGGCCAGCGCATGCACACGCGCTACATCCAGGTCGGCGGCGTCATCGAGGACATCCCCGCCGGCTTCGCCGATCGCGTGCGCGCCTTCTGCGAGATCATGCCCGACCGCATCGACTCCTACCGCGACCTGCTGGCGAAGAACGAGATCGTCCTGCAGCGCCTGCGCAACGTCGGCGCTCTGGGCCAGGACGAGCTGCTGGCGCTCGGGGTCACGGGCCCGCTGCTGCGCTCGGCCGGGCACCCGTGGGACCTGCGCAAGGCGATGCCCTACTCCTCCTACGAGGACTTCGACTTCAAGATCCCGGTCGGCACCCTCGGCGACAACTACGACCGCTTCTTCGTGCGCATCGCCGAGATGTACGAGTCGGTGAAGATCATCGAGCAGTGCCTCGACGGCCTGCCCGAGGGCCCGCACATCACCGAGGACCGCAAGGTCGCGCTCCCGCCGCGCTGGGAGCTCGCCACCTCGATGGAGGCCCTCATCCACCACTTCAAGCTCGTCACCGAGGGCTTCCGCGTGCCGCCGGGCGAGGCCTACTACCCGATCGAGTCGCCGCGCGGCGAGCTCGGGTGCTTCGTGCGCTCCGACGGCTCGAGCAAGCCCGCGCGCGTGCACATGCGCGATCCGTCGTTCGTGAACCTCCAGGCCACCGCGCCGATGGTCAAGGACCTCTACATCGCCGACATGATCGCGACGCTCGCGGCGCTGGACCCGATCCTCGGAGGGATAGATCGGTAATGGCGATCGACCCGACACGCGTGCCGCGCTTCGGGCACGGCTCGCGGGTTCCCGGCTGGGACGAGGCCGCGGACCTCACCAAGGACCCCGAGGAGATCCCCGACCCCGCGACCACGCCGGTCCCCGAGGAGCTGCGTACGGCGATCGAGGGCTACATGGCGCGCTACCCCGACCATCGCTCGGCGACGATCCCGGCGCTGCACGCCATGCAGGACATGTACGGGTGGTGCACGCCGCAGGGGATGGAGCAGGTGGCGTGCGTCATGCGCCTGACGCCCGCCTACCTCAACTCGGTGGCGACGCTTCTACGACATGTTCTTCACGGCGCCGGTGGGCCGCCACGACGTCTTCGTGTGCACCAACATCTCCTGCTCGCTGCGCGGCGCCGACGAGCTGTTCGCCGCCTTCCACGAGCACGGCGGCGACGATCCCGAGCTCAACATCCGCGCCTTCGAGTGCCTCGGCGCCTGCGACATGGCGCCGATGGCCTCGATCGACGGCAACTACGTGGGCCCGATCCGCCCCGACGAGGTGCCCGGCGTCCTCGACGCGGTCCGGCGCGGCGAGGAGCCGCTGCCCGACCGCCAGCTCGAGCGCATGAAGTCCGCCGACCCGAGGGCCGCGTCGTCGTGAGCGAGCTGCTGCTGTTCAAGGACATCGACGAGCCCGGCCTGCACACTCTCGACGTGTACGCGCGCCGCGGCGGCTACGAGGCGCTGCGCAAGGCGCTCTCCATGACGCCCGCCGAGGTCCTGCACGAGCTCGAGGTGTCGGCCATCCGCGGGCGCGGCGGCGCCGGCTTCGCGATGGGCAAGAAGATCTCCTTCCTGCCCAAGGGCGCGATGGACAAGTACCTCGTCTGCAACGCCGACGAGTCCGAGCCCGGCACCTTCAAGGACCGCGAGCTCATGCAGAAGAGCCCGCACATGCTCATCGAGGGCATCCTCATCGCGGCCTACGCCGGCGGCATCACCCGCTCGTTCATCTACATCCGCGGCGAGTACGAGCTGCAGGCCCGAGCGCCTCGAGGCCGCGGTCGAGGAGGCCAGGGCGGCCGGCTACATCGGCGACCGCATCCTCGGCTCCGACTTCTCGCTGAGCCTGTGGGTGCACCGCGGCGCGGGCGCCTACATCTGCGGCGAGGAGACGGCGCTGCTCGACTCGCTGGAGGGCAAGCGCGGCAACCCGCGCCTGAAGCCGCCCTTCCCGGCCAACCAGGGCCTCTACCAGGGCCCGACGCTCATCAACAACGTCGAGACGCTGGCCACCGCTCCGCACATCCTGCGCATGGGCGGCGAGGAGTACGCCAAGCTCGGCACGCCCGGCTCGACCGGGCACCAAGCTCGTCTCGGTCTCCGGGCACGTCAAGCGCCCGGGCAACTTCGAGATCGAGCTGGGCATCCCGTCGCGCGAGATCATCTACGGGCTGGCCGGCGGGCCGCCCGAGGGCCGCGAGGTCAAGCTGTGGTTCCCCGGCGGCTCGAGCTCGCCGGTGCTGACCAAGGACGACCTCGACCTCGCCTACGACTTCGACACGATGGCCAAGGCCGGCTCGATGCTCGGGCTCGGGAGCCATCATCGTCATCGACGACTCGACCTCGGTCGTCGACGTCGCGATGAAGACGGCGAAGTTCTACCGCCACGAGTCCTGCGGCAAGTGCACGCCGTGCCGCGAGGGCACGAACTGGACCGTGAAGATGCTCGAGCGCATCGACTCGGGCGAGGCCACCCCGATGGACCTCGACATCATGGCCGCCGTCCAGGAGAACATCATCGGCAACTGCCTGTGCGTGCTGGGCGACGCCATGGCGATGCCGATCGGCTCGATGATCGCCAAGTTCCGCGACGAGTTCGAGGCCCACATCGAGGCCGCGCGGGCGCGCAACGAGCGCGCCACCACCGACGAGGCGCCGCCGGAGGCCGTGATCCAAGGGGCGGTGGCCTAGTGCCGCGCCCCGAGCAGCGGATGGTCACCCTCATCGATCGACGGCCTCGAGGTCACCGCGCCCGAGAACGCGATGCTGGTCGACGCCGCCAAGCACGGCGACGTCGAGATCCCGGTCTTCTGCTACGAGCCCAAGCTCGGCGCCCCGGTCGGCGCGTGCCGCATGTGCCTGGTCGAGATCGAGGGCATCCCGAAGCTGCAGACCGGCTGCTCGACGCCGGTCAAGGACGGCATGGTCGTCCACACCCAGACCGACCGCGTCAAGCACGCGCAGGAGGCGGTCGTCGAGTTCCTGCTCATCAACCACCCGCTCGACTGCCCGGTGTGCGACAAGGGCGGCGAGTGCCCGCTGCAGGACATCTCCTTCGGCTGGGGCGGCGGGCGCTCGCGCTTCATCGAGCCCAAGCGCCACTTCCAGAAGCCGCTCGCGCTCAGCCCGCTGGTCGCCATCGACCGCGAGCGCTGCATCCTCTGCTACCGCTGCGTGCGCTTCAGCCAGGAGATCTCCGAGGACTACCAGCTGATCCTCGAGGAGCGCGGCGCGCACACCTTCGTCGCGACCTTCGACGGCCACCCCTACGTCGCGCCCTTCAGCGGCAACATCATCGAGCTGTGCCCGGTGGGCGCGCTGACCTCCCAGCCCTACCGCTTCCGCGCGCGCCCGTGGGACATCGAGGGCTCCGGCTCGGTGTGCGGGCTGTGCGCCAGCCAGTGCAACGTCACCTTCACGGTCCGCGACGACCGCGTCCTGCGCGTGCTCGGGCGCGACCACCCCGAGGTCGACGACGGCTGGCTGTGCGACCGCGGCCGCTTCGCCTACCAGTCGATCCACGTCGACGAGCGCGTGACGCGGCCGATGATCCGCGACGGCGGCGAGCTGCGCGAGGTCTCCTGGGAGCGCGCGCTCGACGAGGCGGCCTCGGCGCTCAAGCGCGCCAACGGGCGCGTCGGCGCGATCGCCGGCGGCGTGACGACCAACGAGGAGGGCTTCCTCCTTCAGCGCCTGATGCGCGAGGGGCTGGGCTCGCCCGACCTCGATTCGCGCCCCGGCGGGACGTTGGCCCTCGGGGCGCATCGCGCGCTGGGCGCGCCCGCCGCGCAGGCCACCGTCGCCGACCTCGAGTTCGCCCATGCGGTGCTCGTGCTCGACTGCGAGCCGGTCGACGACATGCCGATCGTCGACCTGCGCATCCGCAAGGGCGTGCGCCGCCACGGCGTGAAGCTCGCGGTGGCCACGAGCCGCCCGTCGTCGCTGGATCGCAACGCGGCGACGAGCATCCGCTTCGCCCCCGGCGGCGGCGAGGCCTTCCTGCTCGCGCTGTCGGCCGCCTTCGACCTGGGCCGGCGCTCGGAGGCCGAGCGCCTCGCGCAGGCGGCGGGCGTCGAGTTCGACGCGCTGCGCGCGCTGGTGCGCACGCTGCAGGCCGGCGAGGACGTCGTCGTCCTCTACGGCGAGCGCCTGGTCTCGGGCCCGCGCGGCGCCCAGGCGGCGCGCGCGCTGCTCGACCTGGCCGAGCGCCTGAGCCTGCTCGGCGGCCGCGAGGGCGCGGGGCTGCTGTGCGTGCCCGCGTCGCCCAACGGGCGCGGGCTGGCCGAGGCGGGCGTGCTGCCCAACGCCGGCCCGGGCTTCTCGGAGACCGCGCCCGGCCGCGACGCCGCGGCGATCGCCGCCGCCGCCCGCGAGGGCGAGCTGACCGCGCTGTACCTGCTGCACGCCGACCCGGTGACCGAGCTGCCCGGGCGCGCCGGGTGGGAGGCCGCGCTCGAGCGCGCGACCACCGTCATCGCGCACGCCAACTTCCTCACCGACGGCGTGCGCGAGCACGCCACCGTCGTCTTCCCGGCCGAGAGCTACGCCGAGAAGGACGGCACGCTGACGCACCCCGACGGGCGCCTGCAGCGCCTGCGCGCCGCGATCGGCCACCCCGGGGACACGCGCGCGGAGTGGTCGGTCATCGCCGAGCTGGCCCGGCGCATGGGCCTCGACCTCGGCGTCCTCACCGGGCCGATGGCGACCGCCCAGCTCGCCGCGGCGGTGCCCTTCTACGCCGGCCTGACGCTCGACGAGATCGGCGGCAAGGGCGTGCGCTGGCAGGCCCGCGACGCCGCCGGCGCCTTCCCGGCCCCCGAGCCCGAGCCGAGTGCCGAGCCCTCTGCGAGCGCCGAGGCCGCGCAGGAGCCGCCGCCCGCGCCCGTGCCCAACGGGCGCCTGCGCCTGGGGACCTTCCGCTCGATCTGGAACGCCACCGAGGTGCGCGTGTCGCCCGCGCTGCACTTCCTGCACCCGGAGATGCGCGTGGAGATGGCGCCCGCCGACGCCCAGCGCCTCGAGCTCTTCCAGGGCGACCACGTCGTCGTCGGCTCCGACGGGCAGGCGGTCGACGCGACCGTCACCCTGCGCGCGGCCACGCCCGAGGGCACCGTCTTCCTGGAGACCAACGCGCTCGAGGGCCCGCTGGTGGAGGTGCGCAAGGCGTGACCGGCCTGCCCCTCGCCGAGGTCGGCTACTACGAGCCGTGGTGGATGCAGATCCTCAAGGGGATCGTGATCTTCGCCGTCGGCCTGCAGCTCGTGCCCGTCGTGCTCGTCGTCGAGCGCAAGCTGCTCGGGCGCTTCCAGAACCGCTACGGGCCCAACCGCGTCGGCCCCTTCGGGATCCTGCAGCCGATGGCCGACATCATCAAGCTCATCACCAAGGAGCAGTTCCGCCCGCGCACCTCGATCGGGTGGCTCTTCGCGCTCGCGCCGCTGATCTCGATCATGACCGCGGTCGCCGCCTTCGCGATCATCCCCTTCGGCGACACGGTCGACATCTTCGGCACCAAGACCGGGCTCTACGGCCTCGACGTCTCGATCGGCCCGCTCTACCTCTTCGCCTTCGGCGCCGTGGCCTTCTACGGGATCATGCTCGGCGGCTGGGCCTCGGGCTCGAAGTACTCGTTCCTGGGCGCGATGCGCGCCGCCGCGCAGCTCATCTCCTACGAGGTGCGCCAGGGCCTCGCGCTCGTCGGCGTGGTCATGACCGCCGGCACGCTGTCGCTCACCGGGATCGTCTACGCCCAGGAGGGCATGTGGTACTTCATCCCGCAGTTCGTCGGGTTCATCATCTTCCTGACGGCGTCGTTCGCGGAGACCAACCGCCCGCCGTTCGACCTCGTCGAGGCCGACGCCGAGCTGGTGCAGGGCTACATGACCGAGTACGGCGGCGCGCGCTTCGCCTCGTACTACTTCGCCGAGTACCTCAACGTGCTCGTCGTCTCGGGCGTCGTGACGACGGTCTTCTTCGGCGGCTGGCTGCTGCCCTTCGGGATCGACCCGCCGACCTGGGTCGACCCGTTCGTCGTGCTCTTCAAGATGGGCTTCGTCGTCATCTTCTTCATCTGGATCCGCGCCACGCTGCCGCGCCTGCGCTACGACCAGCTCATGAGCTTCGGTTGGAAGGTGCTGCTGCCGCTGGCGACGATCAACGCCCTGGTGACCGCGATCGTGGTGGTGGCATGACGACGAAGTGGGATCCCGCAGACGCAGGACGTCGTCGAGGTGATCCGCGGCCCGCAGCCCAGCGGCCCCGGCGGCGCCTACCGCGCCTTCGGCGAGACGCTGCGCGGTCTGAAGACGACCTTCCGCCGCGGCGTCGTGGGCGGGGTGACGACCTTCCAGTACCCCGAGGAGAAGGTGCCCGTCTACCCGCGCTTCCGCGGCCGGCACCGCCTGCACCGCTTCGAGGACACGGGCCTCGAGAAGTGCGTCGGCTGCTCGCTGTGCGCCGCCGCCTGCCCGGCCGACTGCATCCGCGTGGTGGCGGCCGAGAACACGCCCGAGCACCGCGTGAGCGCCGGCGAGCGCTACGCGGCGGTCTACGAGATCAACCTCGCGCGCTGCATCTTCTGCGGCTACTGCGAGATCGCGTGCCCGTTCGACGCCATCACCATGGGCAACGACTTCGAGATGTCGGACTACGAGCGCCCGGATCTCATCTTCACCAAGGAGATGCTCCTGGCCGAGCCGTTCGAGCGCACGCCGCTGCGCCGCGAGGGCGAGTAGCTTCCAGGCGCGCGCATGGCCGAGGTCTTCTTCTTCATCGCGGGCATCGGCGCCGTCTGCGGCGCGGTCGGGGTGGTGATGGTGCGCAACCCCTTCTACTCGGTGCTCGCGCTCGTCTTCCACCTGCTGTCGCTCGCGGCGCTCTTCCTGCTGCTCCAGGCGCAGTTCGTCGCCGCCGCGCAGGTCGTCGTCTACGCGGGCGCGGTGATGGTGCTCTACGTCTTCGTGGTGGCCTACGTCGGCGGCTCGGATCCCGGCACGCTGCGCCCGCCCGTCGGGCGCGGCCAGCAGGTGGTCGCGGTGCTCTTCGGGCTGGCGCTCTTCGTCGAGCTGGCCATCGCGGTGCTCGGCTCGGGCCTGAAGGCGATCTCCACCGACGGCCCGACCGTGGGCGCGACCTTCGGCAGCCCCGAGAACATCGGCCAGCTGCTGCTGACGAAGTTCCTGCTGCCCTTCGAGGTCGCCTCCTTCCTGCTGCTCATCGCCGCCGTGGGCGCCGTGGTGCTCGCGCGCCGGCGCGGCGGCATCGGCGCCGACGAGGCCGATCGCGTGGCGGTCATGGACTTCAGGCTGCCGCCGGACATCGGGACCATGGCCGAGGCCGTGGGCGGCCGCAGCACGCGCGAGCCGCTCGAGCTCGGCTCCGGCGGCGGCGAGCCCAACCGGCGGCCCGGAGGGCGGCTGGTGAGCCTCGACTGGTACCTGGTGGTCAGCGCGCTGATCTTCTCGATCGGCGCCGCCGGCGTGCTCACGCGCCGCAACCCGCTCGTCGTCCTGCTCTGCCTCGAGCTCATGCTCAACGCCGCCAACATCGCGCTCATCGCCTTCTCGCGCATGTGGAACAACGGCGACGGCCAGATCTTCGCCATCATCGTCATGGTCGTCGCGGCCTGCGAGGTGTGCATCGGCCTCGGCCTCGTGGTCGCCCTGTACCGCCGGCGCCTGCCGATCGACGTCGACGAGATCCGGGAGCTCCACGGCTAGATGCAGACGAGCGCCTGGCTCATCCTGCTCTTCCCGCTGGCGGGCACGATCGTCATCGCGCCTGGGGTACCGCGTGCTCCCGGGTCGAGCGCCTGGCGTGGTCGGCACCCTCGCCATCGCGGGCGCGTTCGCCGCCGCGGTGGCGACCTTCATCGCGCTCCAGGACCGCGACGAGCACGCGCGCCAGGTCGTCTACGTCGCGTGGAACTACGCGGACACGGTCGGCGTCGACGGCAAGATCTCGATCCTCATCGACCCGCTGAGCATCTTCATGGCGCTCGTGGTCACCGGGGTCTCGGCGCTCATCCACCTCTACGCGGTCGCCTACATGGGCGGCGACCGCGGCTACGCGCGCTTCTTCGCCTACCTGAACTTCTTCGTCTTCTCGATGCTCGTGCTGGTGATGGCGGCCAACTTCCTGCTGCTCATCATCGGCTGGGCCTTCGTCGGCGCCGCGTCCTACCTGCTGATCTCGTTCTGGTACCGGCGCACGACGGCGACCGCGGCGGGCATCAAGGCCTTCGTCATCAACGTGGTCGGCGACGTCGGGCTCGTCCTGGGCACCTTCGTCATCTTCCGCCACTCGCACACGCTGGACTTCCTGGGCACCTTCGACTCGGCGTCGAAGGACTTCGCCGGGCACAGCGGGGCGCTCACCGCCGGGCTCATCCTCCTGCTCGTCGGCGCCTTCGCGAAGTCGGCCCAGGTCCCGCTGCACACCTGGCTCCCGGACGCCATGGAGGGCCCGACGCCGGTCTCCGCGCTCATCCACGCCGCCACCATGGTCACCGCCGGCGTCTATCTGATCGCGCGCATGCACACGCTGTTCGAGCTCTCGGACACCGCGTCGCTGGTCGGGGCGATCGTCGGCTGCGTCACGCTGCTGGTGGCCGGGACGATCGGCCTCGTGGTGACCGACCTCAAGCGCGTCATCGCCTACTCGACGATGTCGCAGATCGGCTACATGGTCATGGCCGTGAGCGCGGGCGCGTACGTGGCCGGGCTCTTCCACCTCATGACGCACGCCTTCTTCAAGGCGCTGCTCTTCATGGCCGCCGGCTCGGTCATCAGCGCGATGGCGGGCGAGCAGTCGCTGGATCGCATGAGCGGCTTCAAGCGCGCGATGCCGTTCACCTACGTCTGCTTCGTCATCGGCGGCCTGGCCCTGGCCGGCGTCCCGCCGTTCTCGGGCTTCTTCTCCAAGGACGAGATCCTGGCCGAGATCGGCGCGCGCGGCGGCGGCTGGTGGGTCTTCTACGTCGCCGGCTACGTCGGCGCGATCCTCACCGCGATCTACACGTGGCGGATGATCTTCCGCGCCTTCTGGGGCGAGCCCGTGCCCGGAGGCGCGCGAGCTCGAGGAGGGCCACATCCACCACCCCGAGGCGCCCTTCAACCCGGCCAACGGCGAGATCGAGGACAACGACGTCGGCTTCCCGGGGACCGAGCACCACATCGCCGAGCGGGCCGTGCCGATGAAGGTCGCGATGGGCGCGCTGGCCTTCCTGGCGACGCTCGGCGGGCTCGTGCAGGTCCCGTGGGTCGACTCGGAGGTCGGGCAAGTTCCTCGACCCGATCGTTCGCCGACTCCACCTTGCACCTCGATCCCAGCAACGGGCTCATCGCCTTCGGGCTCGTGCTCGGCACCGTGCTCGGCCTGGCCGGCATCTTCATCGCCTACCGGGTCTGGGTCGTGCACCCGGGCACGAGCGAGCGGGTGCGCGAGCGCTTCGCGGCGCCGTACCGGCTCTTCGTCAACAAGTGGTACTTCGACGAGCTCATCGACCTCCTCGTCGTGCGGCCGTTCGCATGGGCGGGGCGCTTCGGCCAGCAGACCTTCGAGCGCGTGGTCGTCAACGGCTTCTTCGTCGGCGGGACGACCGGGATCGTCAAGGCCGGCTCGGCCGCGGCCCGCGCGCTGCAGAACGGGTTCCTGCGCGCCTACGCCGCCCTGCTCGTGCTGGGCCTCCTCGGGGTCGCCTTCTACTTCCTGGTCCAGAGCTCGTGAACCTCACGATCCTCGTCTGGCTCCCCCTCGCCGCGGTCCTCGCGGGGCTCGTGCTGCCGGCCACGGAGGCGCGCTTCGCGGCGCTGCTGGGCTCGGGGGCGACGCTCGTGCTCGCCGTGGTCCTGCTCTTCCGCTTCGACGGCGGCCAGCAGGGGCTGCAGTTCGTCATCGACAAGACGTGGATCAGCCAGCTGGGCATCCACTACAAGCTCGGGGTCGACGGGCTGAACCTGTTCCTCATCGCGCTGGCGGCGCTGCTGTTCTTCGCGAGCGTCGTGTGGGCGGCGCTGCGCGACTGGGAGCGCCCGCACCTGTTCTACCTGTGGTTCGGCCTGGCCGAGAGCGGCGTGCTGGGCGCGCTCATGGCCCAGGACCTCGCGCTCTTCGTGATCTTCTTCGACGTGATGCTCGTGCCGTTCCTGTTCCTCGGGCGGCGGCTGGGGCTACGACGCCCAACCGCGTGGCGAGCATGGTCAAGCTCTTCATCTACACGCTCGTCGGCTCGCTGCTGATGCTCTCGGCGGCGGTCGCCACCGGCGTGCTCGCCCCCGGCGACACCATCACCTTCGACCTCATCCAGCTCAGCTCGAACGCGCGGCGGCTGCCGACCGGCTCGCAGGAGTGGATCTTCCTCTTCTTCGCCGCGGCCTTCCTGGTCAAGATGCCGGCCTTCCCGCTGCACGGCTGGATGCCCGACGGGTACAAGGCGATGCCGCTGCCGGTGCTGGCGGTCTTCTCGGGGATCCTCTCCAAGGTCGCCGCCTACGGGTTCCTGCGCGTCGTGCTGCCGGTGTACCCCGACGCCAGCGCGCACTTCCAGGAGCTCATGCTGCTGATCGCGCTGGCCTCGATCCTCTACGGGTCGGTGCTGGCCTTCACGACGCCCGACTCGCGTCTGATCCTGGGCTACTCGTCGGTGGCGCAGCTGGGCTTCATCACGCTGGGGATCTTCTCCCTGCAGGACACCGGGGCCCAGGGCGCGCTGCTGCAGGCGTTCAACCACGGGCTCGTGGTGGCGCCGGCCTTCTTCATCGTCGCCCTGCTCGCCGCGCGCGCGGGCGGCTCGGAGGACATCCGCCAGATGGGCGGCATCGCCTTCCGCGCGCCCGTGCTCGCCACCCTGTTCCTGATCGTCGCGCTGGCCAACCTGGCGATGCCGGGGTCCTCGAACTTCGTCGGCGAGTTCCTGATCCTGCTCGGCGTCTTCAACGCGAAGATCGTCATCGCCATCGTCGCCTTCGTCGGCGTGGTGCTGGCCAGCGTCTACACGCTGCGGCTCTTCATCCGCTCGATGCACAACCGCGTCGGGCCGCACGTCGTCTCGCGCGAGATCTCGTTCAGCGACGGGCTGGTGATCGCGCCGCTGGTGGCGGTCATCCTCGCCTTCGCGCTCTATCCGCAGCTCGCGCTCGACCGCAGCCAGTCCTCGGTCACGGCCTCGATACGCGACGCCAAGAGGATCGCCAACGCGACCGAGGTCACGGTCATCCGATGACGCCCAAGGGTCCGCACATCGACTGGGCCGGGCTGTCGCCGCTGCTGGCGCTGCTGGGCGCCGCCACGCTCGTGCTCCTCATCGGGCTCCTGCGCCCGCGCGCGGTGCGCGAGGTGCTCGTGCCGCTGCTGGCGCTCGCGGGCTTCCTCGCCGCCATCGGGCTGGGCATCTGGCAGATGGGCGAGCCGAAGGACCTCATCGCCGGCGCCCTGCGCCTCGACGACCTCACGATCGTGCTCTCGTTCGTGTTCAGCGCCGGCGGCGCGGCGGCGGTGCTGCTGTCGTGGCGCGCGGTCGCGCCCCGCGAGGCGGCGCACGGCGAGTACTTCGCGCTCATGCTGACCTCGGCCGCCGGCATGTGGGTCCTCGTCGCGGCGCAGAACCTGGTGACGCTGTTCCTCGGGCTCGAGCTGCTGTCGATCCCGCTCTACGTGCTGTGCGCGACCGAGATGCGCCGCGCGACCTCGCTCGAGTCCGGGCTGAAGTACCTCATCATCGGCTCGGTCGGCTCGGCCACCCTGCTCTACGGCCTGGCCTTCCTCTACGGCGCGACCGGGTCGACCGACTTCTCGGGCATCGCGGCCGCGGCGGGCGACGTGGCGAGCGATCCGCTGCTGCTCACCGGCATCGCCCTGAGCATGGTCGGCCTCGCCTTCAAGGCCTCGGTGGCGCCCTTCCACCAGTGGACGCCGGACGTCTACGAGGGCGCGCCGACGCCGGTGACCGCCTTCATGGCGGTGGCCACCAAGGCGGCCGCCTTCGGCGCGTTCCTGCGCCTCTTCGACGTCGCGCTCCTCGACGCCAGCGCCGACTGGGCGCCGGCGCTCGCCGTGCTCGCCACCATCACCATCGTCGTGGGCAACGTCGGCGCGCTGGGCCAGAGCTCGCTCAAGCGCCTGATGGCGTGGTCCTCGGTCGCCCAGGCGGGCTACATGCTGGCCGGCGTCGTGGTCGCCACGCGGCTCGGCGTGCAGGCGACGGTCTTCTACCTCGGCGTCTACCTGATGATGAACATGGCCGCCTTCGCGGTCATCGTCATCCGCGAGCGCGAGACCGGCCTGGGCGACGACATCGCCTCCGTCCAGGGGCTCGGCGCCCAGCGCCCCCTGCTGGCGATGGCGATGACCCTGGCCATGCTCGGCCTGGCGGGCATCCCGGCCACCGCCGGCTTCATCGGCAAGTTCTATTTGATCGACGCCGCCATCGACGGCGACTACGCGTGGCTCGGCGTCGTCATCGTCATCGGCTCGATGATCTCGCTGGCCTACTACCTGAAGGTCATCGCGGCGATGTGGATGGCCGAGGCGCCGGTGGCCGGGACCGCGCTGCAGACCTCCGGACGGCCTGCGCTGGCCGGCGGCTCCGCGGAGGCCGACACGCCCCGCATCGAGGTCGAGACGTGGTTCGTGGCGCTCGTCTTCGGCGCGGCGACGCTCTTCTTCGGGATCGTCCCCTCGCCCCTGTTCAACCTGGCCGTCGACGCCGGGCGCTCGCTGACCCACCTGTTCTAGGCGAGCCTCCTACGCGGCCTGGCCGGGCGTGATGACGCCCGACTCGTAGGCGAGGATCACCGCCTGCACGCGGTCGCGCACGCCCAGCTTTGCGAGCACGTGCGCGACGTGCGTCTTGACGGTGCCGTCGCTGACCACGAGGCGCTCGGCGATCTCGGCGTTCGACAGGCCGCGCGCGAGGTGCTCGAGCACCTCGCGCTCGCGGGCGGTGAGCTCGTCGAGCAACGGCGGGGGCGGGCTGTGCGCGGGTGAGCGGCGCACGAACTCCTCGATGACCGAGCGCGTGACGGCGGGCGCGATCAGCGCGTCGCCGCGCGCCACGACCTCGATCGCGGCCAGCAGCTCCTCGGGCGGCGCGTCCTTGAGCATGAAGCCGCTGGCGCCGGCGCGCAGCGCGTCGTAGACGTAGTCGTCGAGACCGAACGTGGTGAGGATGAGGACGCGGATGGCGTCGCCGTCGGAGCCGGTCAGCCGCCGCGTCGCCTCGATGCCGTCCAGGCGCGGCATGCGGATGTCCATGAGGACGATCGACGGGCGCAGGCGCCGCGCCTGGTCGACGGCCTCGCGCCCGTCGGACGCCTCGCCCACCACCTCGATGCCGGGCGCCGACTCGAGCAGCTTGCGAAAGCCGGCGCGGACCAGGGCCTGGTCGTCGGCGATGAGGACGCGCGTGCTCACGCCAGCGGCAGGTGCGCGTGGATCGCGAAGCCGCCGCCGTCGCGCGCGCCGGCCTCGAGCGCCCCGCCGTACAGCGCCACGCGCTCGCGCATCCCGATGAGCCCGTGGCCCGCGCCGTCGCCGTTGGCGCGCGCCGGGCCGCGGCCGTCGTCGCGGACCTCGACGTCGAGCGCGCGCGGCGCGTAGCGCAGGACCACCTCGGCGTGCGCGGGCCCGGCGTGCTTGAGGGCGTTGGTCAATCCCTCCTGCACGATGCGGTAGGCGCACAGGTCGACGCCCGCGGGCAGCGGCGCCTGCTCGCCCTCGACGGCCAGCGTGACCGGCAGCCCCGCCCGCTCGATCTGCTCGACGAGGACGTCGATGTGGTCGACGCTCGGCTGGGGCTCGAGCTCTGAGCCGTCGTCCTTGCGCCGCAGCATGCCGAGCAGCCGGCGCGCCTCGACCAGCGCCTGGCGCCCGGCCTGCTCGATCGAGGTCAGCGCCTCGCGCGTCGACGCTTGATCCGGCCCCAGCGCGTGGCGCTCGGCGCCGGCCTGGACCACCATGACGCTGACGTTGTGGGCCACGAGGTCGTGCAGCTCGCGCGCGATGCGGGCGCGCTCCTCGGCCACCGCCTCGTGCGCGCGCAGCTCGTGCTCGCGCTCGAGCAGCTCGGCGCGCGCGGCGAGCGCGTCGGCGCGCAGCTGGCGCCCGCGGACGGCGCCGCGGACGAGGACCATCGCGAGGATCGGGACCCAGGTGAAGACGCGCGGTGTCGTTGAAGTTCCCCGGCGACGCCGCAGTAGGCCGAGCAGGTTCCCGGTGACGAGCACGGCGATGCCGGTCAGGAAGCGGCGCGTGTCCGTCCACACGGCGAGCGCGTAGAGCGCGCACATCCACGAGACACCCCTGCGCGAGCGACGTCCCGTAGCGCGCCGGCCACCGCCCCGAGCAGGTCGTTGGCGACGAGGACCACGACGGCCACGCGGCGAGCGGCCAGCGGCGGCGCACGGCGACGGACGCGGTGCATCACGAGCATCAGCGGCACGGCCACCGCCTTGGGGCCCGGGACGGCGTTGCCCGATCCACAGCTCGATCTGACCGAGCACGACGAGGCAGACGGCCACGATGCGGTCGAGCTTCTCGCCGGTGGGAAAGCGCTTCACCGCACGGACGCTAACGCCGCGCCGCGGCCCTTTCATCTGCCGAACGGGGGATCTGACGGGCCCGAAGATCGGCCGTTCGGGAGAGCCGCAGATCTCTCCGACGCCCGACGACACCGCGCCCGCGCGCTCCTACGGTGCTCGCCGTCAGTCAACCGAACCACCGCAGGAGGACTCACATGAAGACCCGCCTCTCCCTCGGCCTCGGCGCCGGCGCCGCCGCCGCCCTCGCCACCGCCGCGCTGATGGCCGGCGCTGGAGCCGCTCAGACGCCGGCCACCGCGCTGCACTTCGTCAGCACCTCTCAGAAGAACGCCGGCTTCATGCCCAAGGGCGCGCCGCACCTGGGCGACCGCCTCGGCTTCGGCGACCGGATCTCAGGCGACGACACCGGCTTCGACCGCGGGGTCTGCACCATCGTCGGCAAGCCCCAGATCCTGTGCACGATCCAGGTCCAGCTCTCCAAGGGCACGCTGACCGTCCAGGGCATGCTGCCCCAGCGCGCCAACAAGACGCCCGTGGCGGTCACCGGCGGGACCGGCGCCTACAACGGCGCGCGCGGCACCGCGCTCGTGACCGACCACGGCAACGGCCAGACCGAGGTCGAGATCACGCTGCTGCCCTGAGCCGGGCGAAGAGCTCGGTCAACGGGATGGGAGGCGCGAGCTGCTTGGGCCGCGCCTCCCCCTCGTCGTCGAGCCAGCGCACCAGCGTGACCTTGCCGTCGGCGATCTCCAGGCCGGTGACGTCGCGGTCGGGGAAGCAGCAGCAGCCCGTGTTGAAGTACGTCGGGGGGTCGATGGCCGGCGGCGTGTACGGCGCGCGGCGGCCGATGGCGAGGAGCCGCTCGAGCTCGGCGTGCAGCGGGGCGAGCTCGTCGGCCCCCGCACCGCGCGCCCGCGCCTCGTCGAGCTTGGCCTGCAGCGCGTTCGCGTCGCCCGCGCCGGGGACCGGCGGCGGATGGTCGGGGAAGACCGGGTGGTGCGTGTGGCCGGCGATCATCGCCGCGCGCTGGTCGGCCGGCGCGGCGAGCGCCTGGCGCCGGCTCCAGCGGAACATCGCGATGTCGTGCTTGGCGCGCAGGTCGTAGTCGCTGGCCGGCGTGGTCGACAGCCAGCCCAGGCGGTTCTGGATCTGGCGCCAGACCCAGCGCAGGGCGAGGCGCGAGAGCCCCGCGCCGCGGTCGCTGAGGTCCGTCCCCTGGTGCCCGTGGACCAGGAAGAGCACGCCGAGCTGCGCGTCGCCGTCGAGGACCCTGAGCTTGAGGGCCTCGAGCACCTCGATGCCGGGCAGCAGCGGGGCGAGGTGGGTCTTGACCTTGCCGGCGTCACGCCAGTCGATGTCGTGGTTGCCGAAGAAGCGCGTCAGCCCGGGGCCGTCCATGAACGCCTTCTCGAGCTCCGCGCACGCGGTGTAGCGGGGCAGCACCTCGCCGATGTCGTTCTCCCACAGCTCCTCGACGTCGCCCAGGAGGTAGAGCTGGTAGCCGCGCTCGAGGTACCAGCCGAGCGCCGCGCTGTAGGCCGGCTCGCAGCGCTGGAAGTCGTCGGCGCCGTCGCGGGCGCCGCGGTGCAGGTCGGAGAGGATCACGAGGCGCAGCTGCGAGAGCTGCACGTCGCGCGTGCCGGCGTCCTTGAAGGCCCGGTCCAGGCCGGCGGCGACCTTCTCGTCGTACTCGCCCTGATCGAGCTGGGCGGCGCGCTTGAAGAGCTTCATGACGCGGCCTCCGCCAGCCGGGCCTCCTCCTGCTCGCGCATGCGCTCCTGGCGGCGCACGCGCTCGGGCACCACGTCCTCGCGAGGGGCCGCGGGCCGGTAGTCCAGCCGCTCGACGCCCAGGGCGCGCAGCACGGCGCGCTCGACCGGGGAGTGCTCGGCGGGGTCGTCGCGGTCGAAGCGCATCGGCTCGGTCAGCGCGATGGGCGGGTTGGTGATGAAGCGCGCCGTGCCCCGGTGGTTCTGGGAGACGGCGTGAAGCATGTAGGGGTGCATGAGCACGACGTCGCCCAGGCGGCCGGTGGTCTCGACGAAGGTCGAGCATTGCGCGATCAGCTCGTCGTAGGGGAAGTCGTCGGGCAGCACGCCCTCGCGGCGCTGCTCGAGCAGCCGGGCCACCGGGGCGACGGAGTCGGGCGCGATGAACGTGCCGCCGCCGCGCTCCTCGATGTCCGACCACAGCACGATCGTGAGCAGTCCCTGCTCGGGCGAGTCGAGGAAGTGGCGGAAGAAGTCGCCGTCCTTGTGCCAGCCCGGCGACGACGCCGACGGCGGCTCCCATGGGCGATCGGCTCCGAGGCCGAGGTTGGCGATGAAGCCGTTGCCCCACGTGTAGGGCTGCTCGATGCGACCCTCGCCGCCGAGCAGCTCGCACGCGGCGCCCCACACCTTGGGCGCGAAGTCGGAGACCTCGACGTGGCGCAGGCTCGGCATGTGGACGCGCTGCTCGACCCACGTGCTCGGGTCGTCGCGGTCGTAGCCCAGGCGCACCCAGGCCTCGTCCAGCCACGGCTGCGCGTCCTCGCGCGTGAAGCACTCCGGGATCCTCACGTAGCCGTGCGCGACGAACGACTCGATCTGCTCGGCGCTGAGAACGGTGTCGGTCATGGGCGTTTCCTAGCACGGAAGGGCCGATCATCGCGAGCGCTACGCTGTCTGACATCGAGCCTGAGGCGCTGGCCTGACGTGCCTTCTGCAGGAGGCCCTCGCCCCCGGCGGTCGTCCGCACCCCCGTGGCAGTTCCTCGTGCGTGCGGTGGCCGTCATCACCGGCCTGACGATGCTGCTGATCGTCGACGTGCGCGGCGTGGCGTTCTACTTCGCGTGGGCGCTCATCGTCCTCGCGCTGGCGACCGAGGGGCTGGGCACCTTCGTGTACTGGCGCCGCTCGCGCGCCAGCCGCGGATCCTGACTTCCGCCGCAGCAGATGCGAACATCTGTTCGTGTCGAGTGACATCACCATCCTCCACGCCGACCTCGACTCGTTCTATGCCTCCGTCGAGCAGCGCGACAACCCGCGGCTGCGCGGGCGGCCGGTCATCGTCGGCGGCGGGGTCGTGCTCGCCGCCAGCTACGAGGCCAAGCGGCGCGGCGTGCGCACGGCCATGGGCGGCGCGGTGGCCCGGCGGCTGTGTCCGCAGGCGGTCGTCGTCTCGCCGCGGATGTCCGCCTACTCGGAGGCGAGCAGGGCCGTGTTCGAGATCTTCGCCGACACGTCGCCGTTGGTGGAGGGCCTGTCGATCGACGAGGCCTTCCTCGACGTCCGCGGGCTCCGGCGCATCGCGGGGCCGCCGATCGACATCGCCATCCGTCTGCGCCGCCAGGTGCTCGAGCGCGTCGGGCTGCCCATCACGGTCGGCGTGGCGCGGACCAAGTTCCTGGCCAAGGTGGCCAGCGCCCTGGCCAAGCCCGACGGCCTGCTGGTGGTGCCGCCGGACGGCGAGCTCGCCCTCCTGCACCTGCTGCCCGTCGAGCGGCTCTGGGGCGTCGGCCCGGCGACGGCCGCCAAGCTGCACGACCACGGGATCACGAGCGTCGGCGAGGTGGCCCGCATCGCCGAGCCGGCGCTCGTCGCGCTCGTCGGCCGGGCCGCGGGGCGCAAGCTCCACGCGCTGGCCCACAACCGCGATCCGCGGCCGGTGAAGGTCGGCGTCCGCCGGCGCTCCATGGGCACGCAGCACGCGCTCGGGCGGCGGCGGCGCTCGCCCGAGGAGCTCGATGCGGTCCTGGTCGGGATCGTCGACCGCATCGCCCGCCGCCTGCGCGCCGCCCACCGCGTGTGCCGCACCGTGGTGCTGCGCCTGCGCTTCGACGACTTCTCGCGCGCGACCCGATCGCACACGCTGCCCCATGCCACCCAGCAGACCGAGCCCATCCTCGCCACGGCGCGGGCGCTGCTCGCGACGGCCATGCCGACGATCGAGCGCCAGGGCCTGACGCTGCTCGGCATCGCCCTGACCAACCTCGAGGACGCGTCCGACGGTCCAGCTCGTCTTCGCCTTCGAGCGTCGCCACGCGATCGACGAGGCGCTCGACAGCGTGCGCGACCGCTTCGGCACGACGGCCATCACCCGGGCGGTGCTGCTCGGGCGCGACCACGGCCAGTCGGTGCCGCTGCTGCCGGACTGATGGCTCGCGATCCACCCGAGGCGGGTAGGCCTCGACACATGGCCGACGAGCGCGACGATCCCGTCCCCACCGAGGACCCCCGCGAGACGGGGGTCAGCGACCAGAACGCGGAGGAGGGGCCCCACCCGGGTGCGGGGCCGGGCTCGGCCGAGCCCGGCGACAGCCGGGCCCTCGCCCGACGCTCCGGGCACTTCGCACGATGAGGAGGGCGAGCCCGGACAGGCCACCGGCAACCCGAAGGCGGCCGGCTGAGAGGCGGAACCGTCTGCCGGCCGGCCGCAAATTGCGGCCTGGTGGCGGCACTCGGCCGTTCGACGGCAAGCCACCTATCCGAATGGCTAGGCACTACCCGCGCGGGTGGGGCTAGCTTGAGGGAATGCGCAAGGAACTTGTCCTTCTTGTTGTGGTCACCGGCGTGCTCGCCTGGTGCGCGGCACCCGCCTCGGCCGACCCCAACATCCTGGCCAAGTGGACGCTCGACGAGGGCGCCGGCCAGGTCGCCGCAGACGCGAGCGGGCACGCCAACACCGGCGTGCTCGGCGCCGCCACGGACCCCGACGCCGCCGATCCGGGCTGGATCCCCGGCCACGCCGGTGGCGGCGCCCTCGTCTTCGACGGCACGAACTACGTGACGGTCACCAACACCGGAGTGCTCGAGCCGCCGCGGCTCGCCGTCGACGCGTGGGTGCGCCGCTCGGGCTCGCCGGGGCGCTGGCGCTACGTGCTGTCCAACGGCTCGCTTCAGTGCAACCGCAGCGCCTACGGCCTGTACTCGGGCTGGGGCGGCGGCATGGGCTTCTACGTCTCGAGCACCTCGGAGTACGTGATCTCGCCCGAGGTCTCGCCGGCGATCGTGTGGGACGGCGGATGGCACCACATCATCGGCTCCTACGACGGCGACCGGGTGCGGCTGTGGATCGACGGCTCGCAGGTCGGCGCCGGGACGCCGGCGACCGGACCGATCGTCTACGCCGGCAGCGGCGGCATCTACATCGGCACCTACCGCGGCTCGTGCGACCTCGGCTTCAGCGGCGCGATCGACGACGTCACGGTGTGGGACGACCGTCCCGCCGAGGCGACGACCGGCGGGACGATCGACCCGGTGGCGGACGCGCCGACGCACATCGCCATCGGCTCGGGCAACAGCAGCACGGCGCCCGGTGCCACCGCGCCCCAGCCGAAGGGCTGCCTGCGCGTGTCGCTCAACCGCCACACGATCCCGGTCCGCCACAGCACGAAGCTGGTGGCGACGGTCCGTCGCGGCAGCCGCCGCGTGGCCGGCGTGCGCCTCGTGATCAGCGGCAAGGGCGTCACCACCACGGGCCGCCGCACCACCGACCGCAAGGGCAAGACCAAGCTCTCCGTGCGCGCACGCAAGGCCGGGCGCCTCGAGGTCACGGTCCGCGGCCAGAAGGCCGGCTGCTCGCCCACCACCATCCGCGCCCGCTAGGACCGGGCATGGCAGGATGCGCGGATGCGCATCTCCGCCCGGGCCGACTACGCGGTGCGCGCTGCCGTCGTGCTCGCCGCGGCGGGTGACGGGCCCACGAAGGGCGAGGCGATCGCGCAGGCGCAGTCGATCCCGCTGAAGTTCCTCGAGAACATCCTCGGCGATCTGCGCCATGCCGGCCTGGTGCGCAGCCAGCGCGGCGCCGACGGCGGCTACTGGCTCGGGCGGCCGGCCGCCGACATCACGGTGGCCGACGTCATCCGCGCCGTCGAGGGGCCGCTGGCCTCGGTGCGCGGCGGCCCGCCCGAGGAGGTCGACTACCAGGGCGCCGCCGAGCCGCTGCAGCAGGTGTGGATCGCCGTCCGCGCCAGCCTGCGCAGCGTCGTCGAGCGCGTCACGCTGGCCGACGTCGCCGCGGGCCGCCTGCCCGCGCGCGTGGCCAAGCTGGCCGAGGATCCCGAGGCGTGGGTGACGCGCTAGCGCCCGAGATCGCGGCGACGGACTACCACACGGCGGGCGAGCCGTTCCGGATCGTGACGGCGGGCGTCCCGCCGATCGCCGGCGCCACCGTCCGCGAGCGCCGCGAGCGCGCGGCCGCGTCCGAGCGCCGGTCGAGACGGTCCGCCGGCTGCTGTGCCACGAGCCTCGCGGGCACGCGGACATGTACGGCTGCTTCCTCGTCGCGCCCGACGACGAGGGCGCCGACCTCGGCGTCCTCTTCTGGCACAAGGACGGCTACTCGACCGCGTGCGGACACGGGACGATCGCGCTCGGCGCCTGGGCCGTCGAGTCGGGGGCGCTGGCCGCGCCGCGCGACGGCGAGGTCGACGTCACGATCGACGTGCCCTCCGGCCGCGTCGTCGCGCGCGTTCGCGTCGGCGGCGGGGTCGTCGAGTCGGTCGCCTTTCGCAACGTGCCCTCGTTCGTCGTCGCGCGCGACGTGCAGGCCGCGGGCGTCGCGGTCGACGTGTCCTACGGCGGCGCGATCTACGCCTCGGTCCCCGCCTCGCGCTTCGGCCTGCGCGTGGCCCCCGACGACCTGCCCGCGCTCATCGCGGCCGGGCGCGCGGTCAAGCAGGCGCTCGAGGGCACGCGAGGTCGCCCGCCACCCCGACGACGAGCGCCTGTCGGGCATCTACGGGACGATCCTCTACGAGGACGTCGGCCCCCTGCACCAGCGCAACGTGACGATCTTCGCCGACGGCGAGGTCGATCGCTCCCCCTGCGGATCGGGGACCTCGGCGCGCTGCGCCCTGCTGGCCGCCGACGGGCACCTCGGCGAGGGCGACGTGCTGCGCCACGACTCGATCGTCGGCTCGACGTTCACGGCGCGCGTGGTCGGGTCGGCGGCCGAGGGCGTGCTCACCGAGGTGGAGGGGATGGCCTACCGCACCGGCGAGCACCGCTTCGTCCTCGACCCGCGCGACCCCCTGGGGACCGGCTTCGTCCTGCGATGAGCCTGCCCTTCCTCGCCGCCGCGGACGTCGCCGAGCGCCTGAGCCCGACCGCCGCGATCGACGCGCTGCAGGACGCGCTGCTGTCCGGCCTGGACCCGGAGGCCGACCCGCCGCGCGGCGCGCTCACGGTCGGCGGCGGCGAGCTGCTCGTGATGCCGTCCACCACGGCGGCCCACGCGGTGGTCAAGCTCGTGACCGTCGGCGGCGAGCCGCGCATCCAGGGCGTCTGCGTGGTCTTCGACGCGACCACGCTCGCGCCGGTCGCCCTCGTCGACGGCATCGCGCTGACCAACGTGCGCACGCCGGCGGTCTCGGCGCTCGCCGTGCGCGCGCTCGCCGCGCCCGACGCGCGCCGGCTGCTCGTCTTCGGGCGCGGACCGCAGGCCCACGGGCACGTCGAGGCCATCCGCGCCGTGCGCCCCATCGAGCACGTCGACATGGTCGGCCGCGACGGCGGCGGCGTCGACGAGCTCGTCGCCGCCGCCGACATCGTCTGCTGCGCGACGACCGCGCGCGAGCCGCTGTTCGACGGCTCGCTCGTGGCCGACCACGCGACGGTCGTCGCGATCGGCTCGCACGAGCCCGACGCGCGCGAGACGGACGACACACTGGCGCGCCGGGCGACCGTCGTGGTCGAGTCGCGCACGTCGGCGCTGCGCGAGGCGGGCGACGTCATCGGCGCCATCGGCGCCGGGGCGCTGCGGCGAGGACGAGCTGGTGACGCTGGCGGACGTCGTCTGCGGGCGCGCGGTTGTCGGATCCGCAGCGGCCCGCGGCTGTTCAAGAGCACCGGGATGGCGTGGGAGGACGCCGTGGTGGCGTCGGCGCTCGTCCGCTGACGCCGCGGCACCGCGCAGCGCTTACTGCGGCAGCGAGGGAAGGGAGTGGCGGCGGTCGAGGCGCGGGCGGTTTCCTGGCGCGCCCGAGCTCCCGCTCCCTTCCCTCGATGATGCTGTTCGAGCCCTACGCCGCCACCGTCTCCGGCACCGGCTCCACCGTGTGCCCGACCCACACGATGTCCCCCGGCGCGAGCTCCAGGGCGACGGCGTCGTCGCGCGTCAGCTGCACCGCGAGCGGGGCGCCGTCGGCGAGCTGGAGCTCGGCGCGGACCTCGAAGCCGAGGTGGACGACGCGGTCGACCATGGCCTCGAGCGCGCCGTCGCGCGGCTCGGCGGTCACGCGCAGGTCGTGCGGGCGCACGAGCGCCTCGCCGAGGCGGGCGACCGGGCCCAGGAAGGACATGACGAAGCCGTTGGCCGGGCGCTCGTAGAGCTCGCGCGGGGTGCCCTCCTGCTCGATGCGGCCCTCGTTGAGCACGACGATGCGGTCGGCGACGTCCATCGCCTCCTCCTGGTCGTGGGTCACCAGCACGGTGGTGACGTGGACCTCGTCGTGCAGCCGGCGCAGCCACGCGCGCAGGTCGGCGCGGACCTTGGCGTCGAGGGCTCCGAACGGCTCGTCGAGCAGGAGCACGCGCGGCTCGATGGCCAGCGCGCGCGCGAGCGCCATCCGCTGGCGCTGGCCGCCGCTGAGCTGGCTGGGGTAGCGCGACTGGTAGCCGCCGAGCCCGACGATCCCCAGCAGCTCGTCGACCTTGGCGGTGACCTCGGCCTTCGGGCGCTTGCGGATGCGCAGTCCGAAGGCGACGTTCTCGCGCACGGTCATGTGCTTGAACGCCGCGTAGTGCTGGAAGACGAAGCCGATGCCGCGACGCTGCGCGGGCAGGGCGGTGGCGTCCTCGCCGGCGATGACGACGCGCCCCGCGTCGAGCAGCTCGAGGCCGGCGATCACGCGCAGCAGCGTCGACTTCCCCGAGCCGCTGGGGCCGAGCAGCGCGGTGAGCGAGCCGTCCTGCACCTCGAGCGAGACGTCGTCGAGCGCGCGGAACTCGCCGAACTGCTTGGTCACGCCGTCAACCGAGATCATGCCTGGTCCTTTCGCGGCTTGAGCAGCGTCATGGCCAGCAGCGTCGCGATGGCGATGACGCCGAGCAGCGCCGAGGCGGCGTAGGCCCCGGCGAGGTCGAAGTTCTGAAAGCGCTGCTCGACGAGCAGCGTGAGGGTCTGGGTCTGCCCGGCGATGCGGCCCGAGACGACGCTGACCGCGCCGAACTCGCCGATCGCGCGCGCCGTGGTCAGCACGACGCCGTAGGCGATGCCCCAGCGGATCGCGGGCAGCGTGATGCGCCAGAAGGCCTGCCACGGCGTCGCGCCCAGCGTGGCCGCCGCCTGCTCCTGCTCGTCGCCGACCTCGCGCAGCACCGGCACGACCTCGAGCACCACGAACGGCAGCGAGACGAAGACCGTGGCGAGCACCATCCCCGGCAGCGAGAAGATGACCTGGAAGGGCAGCGAGACCCAGCCGCCGCGTCCGTAGACGAGCAGCAGCGCCAGGCCGATGACCACCGGCGACAGCGCGAAGGGCAGGCGGATCAAGCGCATCGACGAAGGCCTTGCCGCGGAAGCGCCCGCGCACGAGCGCCAGCGCGGCGATCACGCCGAAGATCGTGTTCAGCGGCACCGCGATGAGCGCGATCTCGAGCGTCAGCCAGAAGGCGTGGACGGCCGCCGGCGTGGTGATCGACTGCCACACCGGCAGCAGGCCGTGCTCGAACGTGCGGTAGAAGACCAGGCCGACCGGGACGAGCAGCAGCACGCGTCAGGTAGCCGAGCACGAGCGTGCGCAGGCCCAGGCGCGCGCGGCGGTCAACGCTCATGGCGCGACCCCCAGCGTCCGAGGACGCCGATCGCCAGCAGCACCGACGAGCGAGATCACCGAGCAGCACCACGGACACCGCCGCCGCGCCGATCGGGTCGTCGCTCTCGACCTGCCCGAAGATGTAGACCGACGCCAGCTGCGTGTGGAACGGGATGTTGCCCGGCGACGAGCACGACCGAGCCGAACTCGCCGACCGCCCGCGCGAAGCTCATCGCCGCGCCCGAGAGGATGGCCGGCACGAGGTTGGGCAGCACGACGCGGCGGAAGATCGTCGCCGAGCCCGCGCCCAGCGACGCGGCCGCCTCCTCCATCTCGCGGTCGAGCTCCTGCACGACCGGCTGGACCGAGCGCACGACGAACGGCAGCGTCACGAACAGCAGCGCCATGAGGATCGCCCACGTCGTCGCGATGGCGTGGATGCCGACGGGCGACGTCGGCCCGACCAGGGCGAGCAGGATGATCCCGACGACGATCGTGGGCAGCGCGAAGGGCAGGTCGATGAGCGCGTTGAGCGCCGCCTTGCCGCGGAACTCGGTCGCGCACCAGCACCCACGCCGTCGCCGTGCCGGCCACCGCGTTGACCGCCGCGACGACCAGCGACGTCCACAGCGACAGCTTCAGCGCCGCCACCGCCTGACGGCTCGTGACGGCCGACCAGAAGGTGTCCAGGCCCCCGTCGGTCGAGCGGGCCACGAGCGCCGCGAGCGGGATGAGGACGATGACGCTCAGCCACAGCGTCGCGACGCCCAGCCCCAGCGCGCTCGTACCGCCCGCCGCGACGCGAGGAGAGCGGCGAGCGGTACGCGCGGTGAGTGCCTCACTTGGCAGTGGAGACCCCCGCGTCCTTCTCGATCCGGCGACCGAGCCCTTGTCGGGGTCGAAGAACGCGTCGTTGACCTTGCTCCAGCCGCCGAGGTCGCGGATGGTGAACAGGCCGCTCGGGGTCGGGAACTTGCGCCTTGTTCTTGTCGAAGACCGCCTCGTCGACCGGCCGGTAGCCCCAGTCGGCGAACTTCTGCTGGGCCGTGGGCGAGAGCGCGTAGTCGAGGAACGCCTTGGCCTGCTCGGGGTGCTTGGACTTCGAGACCACGGCGATCGGGTTCTCGATCAGGATCGTCTGGTCCGGGATGACGTAGTCGACCTGCTGGCCCTTCTTCTGGGCCGTGATCGCCTCGTTCTCGTAGGAGATGAGCACGTCGCCGTTGCCCGACGCGAAGTCCTGCAGCGCCTCGCGGCCCGACTTGTCCTGGACCGTGACGTGCTTGGTGATCAGCTCGCGCAGGTAGGCCAGGCCCGCCTGCGGGTCCTCGCCGCCGCCGCTCTTGGCCCCGTAGGCGGCCAGGATGTTCCACTTCGCCGCGCCCGACGTGAACGGGTTGGGCGTCAGGACCTTGATGCCCGGCTTGAGCAGGTCGTCCCACGTGTGGATGCCCTTCGGGTTGCCCTTGCGCACGATGAGCGAGACGACCGACTTGGAGACAGCCCCTTGTGCGCGTTGGCGGCCCAGTCGTCGGCGACCAGCCCGGCCTTGACCAGGCGCGTCATGTCGGGCTCCAGCGAGAAGGCGACGACGTCCGCGGCCAGGCCGGACTCGACGGCGCGGCTCTGGTCGCCCGAGGCGCCGAAGGACTCCGAGAACGACACGCCCTTGCCCGCGGCCGTGTCGCGGAAGCCCGGGATGACCTCGTCGTAGACGACCTGCGGGGTGGAGTAGGCGACGAGCGAGAGCTTCGTCGAGCCCTTGCCCGACGAGGCCGTCGCCGAGCCTCCGCCTCCGGCGGTGTCGTCGGCGCCGCCGCAGCCGGCGGCCACGAGGGCAGCGAGCGCGAGGACGGCGATGAGCGAACGGGTCTTCACGAGAACCTCCGGTAGAAGATTAGGCATAAACCCTGTCGGGTTTGAGGAGATTAGCCTATTCTCAATCAAGCCGGTGGAGAAGCGGGCCAAAGGCGCGGAGGTCCCCGCCGGGGTGCGCGCTAGCATCGCGCGTCCCGTGCAGCACCCGGTCGAGACCTTCACCGAAGCCGAGCGCGCTCCGCCTCGCGCCCCACGTCACGAACCTCGACCGTCCGGTCTTCGCACTGGTCAACCTGCCCGAGACGGTCAAGGGCGCGCTGTTCGCGCGCTACTCGCGCTACCAGGGCACGCTGCGGCGCCTGTTCCTCGACGAGTTCGCCGAGTCCGCGCCGCAAGGACACGTCTGGGAGGGCGCCGAGGGCCGGCGCGCCGCCGAGCTCTACGAGCGCATCTTCCTCGGCTACGGCGACGACTCGGTGGCCCAGCTGGGCGGCGCGCACGTCGCCTGTCGAGTGGGTCTCCAACGTCCTGACCAAGGTGCTCCAGCGCCCGCGGCTCGCGGCCTACCTCGAGCAGTCCACGCGCTACATCCCCTACGACACGCCGATGCCCGGCGGTGGCTACCGCTACTACCGCGACCCCGAGCTCGGTCCCCACTACGAGCACGCGATGGACACGGTGTTCGACGCGTACTCGATCGCGCTGCCGCGCGTCGCGGCGTGGGTCGAGAGCGAGTTCCCAGGGGACGACTCGCCCGCGCGGCGCCGGGCGATCCAGGCCAAGGCGCTCGACCTCCTGCGCGGCCTGCTGCCCGCCGCCTCGCTGTCGCACATGGGGATCTACGCCAGCGGCCAGACCTACGAGCAGCTCATCCTGCACCTGCTCGCCCACCCGCTGCCCGAGGCGCGCCGCTACGGGCAGATGATCCTCGAGGCCGTCCAGGCCGTCATGCCGAGCTTCGTCACGCGCGTCGAGCGCCCCGACCGCGGCGGCGAGTGGATCGCCTACCTCGAGGGCCGCGAGCGCGCCGCCGATCGCTGGGTGCGCCGCCTGGGCCTCGATCGCGAGTCCGAGCCCGACGCGCGCCCCTCGGTGCGCCTGCTGCACGTCGACGGCGACGAGGACGCGCTGCTGGCCGCGCTGCTGTTCGAGGCCGCCGGCGTCGGCGAGGAGGAGACGCGCATCCGCCTGGCCGCGCTCTCGGGCGCCGAGCGCACGGAGCTGCTCGTCCGACCTCGTCGGCGTGCGCGCCAACCGCCGCCACCGGCCCGGCCGCGGCTTCGAGGCGCTGCGCTACCGCTTCGAGATCGTCTCCGACTACGGCGCCTTCCGCGACCTCCAGCGCCACCGGATGCTGACCGTCCAGTGGCAGCGCCTGACCCCGCACCTCGGCGCCGGCGTGCCCGACGAGGTGCAGGCGGCCGGCTGCGGCGACCTCTATCGCCACGCGCTCGACGTGTCACGGACCGAGTGGGAGCGGCTGGTCGGCGAGGGGCGCGACCGTCAGGCCCTCTACGCGCTGTCGCTGGGCTACCGCATCCGCTACGTCCTCGACCTCAACGCGCGCGAGGCGATGCAGCTCATCGAGCTGCGCTCCGGGCGCGAGGGCCACCCCAGCTACCGCGCCGTCGCGCACGAGATGCACCGCCTCATCGCCCAGGTCCACCCCGCCGTGGCCGGGGCGATGACGCACGTCGACACCGAGGCCGAGCCGCGCCTGGAGCGCATCCTCAGCGAGATGCGCACGCAGGCGAAGATCGACGCGCTCAGCGGGCGCTGAGCCCCCTGAATCGCCTGCACAGCGGGCCTCGCGGCGACTGAACGCCCGCTCGACACTCGGGCCCATCTACGTCGACATCGAGGCGAAGAACCCCGTATTCATCGGAATTCGCCATTTGACACATCATGGCCGTGTGTCGAACAGTTGCAACTGCGTGTGCGCCTTGGGGTGAAATCGCCCGATGCCTTCCAGCGCACTACTCTTCCCCGGCCAGGGGAGCCACGCCGAGGGGATGGACGAGCCCTACCGCGGCAGCCCGCTGTTCGAGCGCGGTCTCGAGCGTGCTCGGCTATGACCCCTTCGAGCAGCTCTCCGAGGGCACTCGCTACCAGCAGCCCGCGCTGTTCCTGTGCTCGGTCGCCGCGTGGGACGAGTGGCGCGAGGACGGCGACGAGGAGGCCGAGGCGAGCGCCGCCGCCGGCCACTCGCTCGGCGAGTACGCCGCCCTGGTCGCCGCCGGCGCGCTGCAGTTCGAGGACGCCGTGCGCCTCGTCGACGAGCGCGCCTCCGCGATGGCCGACGCCGGCGAGCAGAACGCCGGCGGCATGATCGCGATGCTCGGCGGCGACGGCCGCAGCGTGCGCGCGCTGGCCGCGCGCCTGGGGCTCGTGGTCGCCAACGACAACGCCCCCGGCCAGCTCGTCCTCAGCGGAGCCGTCGACGCGCTCGACGAGGCCGAGGAAGTGGCGCGCGACGAGGCCGGCGCCCGGGCCCGCCGCCTGGACGTCACCGGCGCCTTCCACTCGCCGCTCATGGAGCCGGCCGCCGAGCGCCTGCGCGCAGCCCTCGACGCCACGCCGGTCGCCGAGCCGAGCCGCCCCGTCTACTCCAACGGCAGCGCGGCGCCCTTCGTCGACGTGCGCCGCGAGCTGGCCGAGAACCTGCTGCGCCCCGTGCGCTGGCGCGAGACCCTGCTGGCGCTGCGCACCGCACGCGTCGAGCGCTTCGTGGAGCTCGGCCCCGGCGAGGTCCTCACCGGTCTCGTCAAGCGAACCCTCCAGGTGGCTGCGTGAGCATGGCGGCCACCGCCGAGCACACGCCCACACCTGCGATCGCCCGGCGCCTGGCGCCCCAGCGCCGGCGCGGCATGACCGCCGGCATCTTCGGCATCGGCGCCGCCCTGCCCGAGCACGTCATCACCAACGCCGACCTCGAGCAGCGCCTGGACACCAGCGACGAGTGGATCGTGCGCCGCACCGGCATCCGCGAGCGCCGCCACCTCCAGGGCGACGAGACGCTGGCCGACCTGGCGACGCGCGCCTGCCTGCTCGCGCTCGACGACGCCGGGCGCACCGGCGCCGAGGTCGACCACGTCATCGTCTCGACCTTCACGCCCGACCGCGTGACACCGGGCCTCGCGCCCGAGGTCGCCCGCGTCATCGGCGCCGAGCGCGCCGCGGCGGTCGACCTCAACGCCGCCTGCGCCGGCTTCCTCTACGGCCTCGATCAGGCCGCCGCCCTCGTCGAGTCCGGCCGCGCGTCGGTCGTCCTCGTGTGCGGCGCCGAGGCCCTCAGCCGCGTGATCGACCACGAGGACCGGTCGACGGCCGTGCTCTTCGGCGACGGCGCCGGCGCCGTGGTCGTCGCCGGCGGCGACCTGGAGCTCGGCGTCGGCGGCTTCGTCCTCGGCGCCGACGGCGCACAGGCCGACCTGCTCTACGCCGAGCGCGACGAGCGCAAGCTGCGCATGCAGGGCTCCGACGTCTACCGCCACGCCGTCCGGCGCATGACCGCGGCGAGCCGCGAGGCGCTCGCGCGCGCCGGGCGGACCGTCGAGGACGTCGACCTCTTCGTCGCCCACCAGGCCAACGTGCGCATCATCGACGCGGCCGCCGCCGAGCTCGGGCGTGCCGCTCGAGAAGGTCGTCGTCAACGTCGACCGCGTGGCCAACACCTCGTCGGCGTCGATCCCGCTCGCGCTGGAGCAGGCCGAGCGCGAGGGCCGCCTCAAGCCCGGTGACACCGTCGCCCTGTCCGCCTTCGGCGCCGGCTTCGTGTGGGGCGCGGGCGTCGTGAGCTGGAAGGAGCGCGTGCATGTCTGCGCCTAACGGCAACGACGGCTGCGCCCTGGTCACCGGCGGCACGCGCGGCATCGGCGCCGCCATCGCCGAGCGCCTGGAGAGCGACGGCTGGAAGGTCGCGCGCCTGAGCCGCACGTCGGGCGACGTGCAGGCCGACGTCAGCGACCCCGAGCAGGTCCAGGCCGCCTTCGAGGACGTGCGCGAGCGCTTCGGGCCGATCCTCGTGCTGGTCAACAACGCCGGCGTGCGCCACGACGGCCTGACCATCCGCATGCCCGCCGACGAGTGGCAGACCGTCGTCGACACCAACCTCTCCGGCGCCTTCCATTGCACGCGCCGCGCGCTCGACGACATGCTCAAGGCGCGCTGGGGGCGCATCGTCAACGTCTCGTCGGTCGTCGCCGAGCGGGCCAACCCGGGGCAGGCGAACTACGTCGCCGCCAAGGCCGGCCTGCTGGGCTTCACGCGCACTGTCGCGCGCGAGATGGCGCGCAAGGGCGTGACCTCGAACGCGGTCACCCCCGGCGTCATCGAAACCGACATGACCGCCGATCTCGACGGAGGCCTCCTGGAGGTCGTGCCGGCGGGTCGCGTGGGGCAGCCCGAAGAGGTCGCTGCCGCGGTCGCCTTCCTCGTCTCCGAGGAAGCGTCCTACGTGAACGGCGCCACGCTCTCCGTGGACGGAGCGCTGGGCGCATGAACAAGAACCCAAGGAGGCCGTGACATGGCCAACGTCCCCACCGATCAGGAAGCTCTCGAGGCGATCCGCGAGGAGCTCGCGAGCATCAAGGTGCCCGGCGCCGAGAACGCCGAGGCCGACCAGACGTGGAGCGACCTCGACGTCGACTCGCTCGACCTCGTCGAGGTCGTCAAGGCCCTCGAGGACCGCTACGACGTCCAGATCGCCGATGGCCGGCTGAAGTCGATCGCCACCGTTGGCGACGCCGCCGCGCTCGTGCAGGAGCTCACGCGCGAGAAGGCAGGTGCGTCCGCGTGACGGTGACGGACGTCGTCATCACGGGACGCGGCGTCGTCTCGTCGATCGGCGAGGGCGCCGACGCCTTCTTCGAGGCCCTGCTGGGCAAGCGCTCGGGCATCGCCGACGGCATCGGCGCGTGCGTCGACTTCGACCCCGAGGTCGCCATGTCGCCCAAGGAGGCGCGCCGCGCCGACCGCTACACGCAGCTCGCGGTGGCCGCGGCGATGCAGGCGGCCGAGGAGGCCGGCCTGCCCGACGGCGTCGACCCCGAGCGCCTGGGCGTGCTCGTGGGCACCGGCGTCGGCGGCCTGAACACGCTGCAGAACGAGTGCCAGGCGTGGCTGGAGGGCGGCGACCGCGCCGTCTCCCCGCACTTCGTGCCGATGATGATGCCCAACGCGGCCGCCGGCACGATCGCCATGCGCCTCGGCGCCCACGGCCCGGGCTTCAGCGTCTCGAGCGCGTGCGCCACGGGCGGTCACGCCATCGGCGAGGCCGCGCGGATGATCGCCCGCGGCGAGGCCGACGCCGTCGTCGCCGGCGGCACCGAGGCCGCGCTCACCGGGCTGTGCATCGCCGCCTTCAAGCGGATGGGCGCGCTCTCGCGCGAGGGCATCTCCAAGCCCTTCGACGCGCGAGCGCGACGGCTTCGTCATGGGCGAGGGCGCCGGCGTGCTCGTGCTCGAGCGCGAGGAGCACGCGAAGGCTCGCGGGGCACAGATCCTCGCGCGCATCGCGGGCTACGGCGCCTCCAACGACGCCTTCCACATCACGATGCCCGAGGAGAACGGCCGTGGCGCCTCGCAGGCGATGCGCGCCGTGCTCGCCGACGCCGACGCCTCCCCGAGCGACGTGGGCTACATCAACGCCCACGGCACCTCGACGCCGTTCAACGACAAGATCGAGACCCACGCGATCAAGCAGGTGTTCAACGGCTCGTCGACGCCGCCTCCGGTGTCCTCGACGAAGTCGCACATCGGCCACCTGCTCGGCGCCGCCGGCGCCGTCGAGGCGATCGTGTGTATCGAAGCGGTGCGCCGCGGTGTACTGCCTCCGACGATCAACTACGAGTCGCCCGACCCGGAGTGCGATCTCGATTACGTGCCCGAGGGGCCCCGCGAGGCACCAGGGCTCGAGCTGGCGCTGTCGAATTCCTTCGGATTCGGCGGACAGAACGCGTGCCTGGCCGTGAGGAGAGCATGAGCGCTGTATTCGATGTCGCCCCTGAGCATCTCGTCGCCCGAGCGCGTCTCGAGCTGCTCTTCGATCCCGGAAGCTTCCGGCCCACCCGCTCGCTCGTGGGCGACGGCGTCCTGTCGGGCTCCGGCCGCGTCAACGGGCGCGTCGTGTGCTCCTGGGCGCAGGACGGCGCCTTCAAGGGCGGCTCGCTGGGCGTCGCGCGGCGGCGAGACGATCGCCCGCACGATCGAGCACGCCGACAAGCTCGGCGTCCCGGTCGTGGGCTTCCCGCACTCGGGCGGCGCGCGCCTGCAGGAGGGCGTCGGCGCGCTGCACGCCTACAGCGCGATCTTCCGCGCGCAGGCCCTGGCCAAGGTGCCGCAGATCAGCGTGATCGGCGGCCCGTGCGCCGGCGGCGCGGCGTACTCGCCGGCGCTGGGCGACCTCACGGTCATGGCCGGGCCACGACGCGAAGATGTTCCTCACCGGCCCGGCCGTGGTGGAGCGCGTCACGCGCGAGCAGGTCACCGCGCTCGAGCTCGGCGGCCCCAAGGTCCACGGGCGCAACGGCGTCGCGCACCTCTTCGCCGAGCACGACGTGCACGCGGCCGAGATGGTCCGCGCCGCGCTGGCCCACCTGCCGTCCAAGGCGGGCGGCGGGCTGCCGCTCTACCCGCCGGCCGACCCCGCTCCGGGCGATCCGGGCGAGGTCCTCCCCGCGCGCGAGCGCGAGGTCTACGACGTGCGCGACGTCGCCGCGAGGCTGATCGACGACGGCGAGCTGCTCGAGTTCGGGCCGCGCTGGGCGCGCAACCTCGTCGTCGGCTTCGCCCGCATCTCGGGCGCGCCGGTCGGCATCATCGCCAACCAGCCCAAGCACCTGGGCGGCTGCCTGGACGCCGAGTCCTCGCAGAAGGGCGCCTGGTTCGTGGACCTCTGCGACCGCTTCGGCCTGCCGCTCGTCGTGCTCGTCGACACCCCCGGCTTCCTGCCCGGCGTGTCGCAGGAGCAGGCGGGCGTCATCCGCCACGGCGCGTCGCTGCTGCGGGCCTTCAGCGTCGCCACGACGCCGCGCATCACGGTCACCCTCCGGGCGGCCTACGGCGGCGCGCACATCGTCATGAACTCGCGCGACCTCGGCGCAGACCTCACCATGGCCTGGCCGCATGCGAAGATTGGCGTCATGGGCCCCCGTCAGGCCGTCGAGATCGTCAACCGCCGCGAGATCGCGGCCGGTGCCGACGCCGATGCGCTGTCCGACGCGTACGCGGCCGAGCACCTGCCGGTGCGGGTGGCCGCCTCGCTCGGGTACGTCGACGAGGTCGTGGCCCCGAGCGAGACGCGCGAGCGCATCTCCTTCGCGCTGGAGGCCGCTAGGTGACGCCAGCGGCCGCCGCGGCCCGGCGAGCGGTCCAGACGCGCAACGCGACCGAGGAGGCCATCCTCGACGCCGCGCGCGCCGCGCTGGCCGAGAAGGGCTTCGACGCCCTGACGATGGACGCGATCGCCCGCAAGGCGTTCGTCTCACGGACGGCCGTCTACTTCTACTTCCCCAACAAGCGCGCGGTCGTCGACCGCCTCATCCAGCAGTGCTTCAGCGAGATGTACATCGCGGCGAGCCCGTACCTGGACGGCGACGGCGATCCGCGTCGCGAGCTGCGCGCGTCGCTGGCGCGCGTGGTGGCGCTGGTCAACAACAACGCCGGGCTGCTGCTGCTGGCCGCACAGCTCTCGGGCGCGCGCGGCGAGCACCTGCCCGAGGAGTGGGAGCCCTTCATCCTGCGCTTCGTCGAGCGCGCCGAGGCGCGCATCGCGCGCGACCAGGAGCACGGCATCGCGCCCGACGACATCGCACCCCGGCTCTCGGCCCAGGCCCTGCTGGCCATGGTCGAGAACCACATCACGCGCGAGCTCGTGCTCAAGCGCGGCGACGCGAACGAGTCGATCCGCACGCTCGCCGAGCTGTGGTGGCGCGCGGTGTACTCGCGGCCTGGCGCCGCGGCGCCGGCCTAGAGCGGCGTCTCTTCGGGCTGTCGTCCGCCGGCGCTTGCGGCGCTGCGCGGCGCAAACTGCATCACCGAGGGAGGGTGTCGGCCGCCGCGCGGCGTTCCGCTCGTCGCGGGCGGTCGTCGACCCGATCTGGCCGAACCGTCCTGGATTAGCGCTCGGTGTCCGACGCTAATCCAGGACGGTTCGCGGCGCGCGGGACGAGGAGCGGCCGCGGGCGGAGGGCGGCCGCGCCGCGGACTGCTTCCCCTCGGTGCGCTGTTTGCGCCGCGAAGCTACTCGGCGTCGGCGGACGACTCAGCGTCGGCGGACGCAGCGGCATCGGCCCCGCCCCCACCGCGTGCACGCCGCCGTCGACGTGCAGGATCTCGCCGGTGATCGCCCGGGCCAGCGGAGACAGCAGGAACAGGCAGGCGTCCGCCACCGGCGAGGGGTCGGCGAGGTCCCAGCCCAGGGGCGCCTGGCGCTCCCAGATCTGCGCGAGGCCCTCGAAGCCCTCGATGTTCGAGGCCGCCACGGTCTGCAGCGGGCCGGCGGCGACGAGGTTGGAGCGCACGCCGCGGGGACCGAGGTCGCGCGCGAGGTAGCGGTTGATCGACTCGAGCGCGGCCTTGGAGACCCCGGCCCAGTCGTAGGCCGGCCAGGCGACGCTGGCGTCGAAGTCGAGGCCGACGACGCCGGCCGACTCGCCGCGCTCGAGCAGCGGCAGCATCGCGGCCGCGAGCGCCTTGAGCGAGAACGCGCTCGTCTCGAAGGCGGCGACGGCCGAGGCGCTCGGGGTCTGCAGGAACTTGCCGCCCAGCGCGTCGGCGGGGACGAAGGCGATGGCGTGCAGCAGGCCGTCGAGGCGGCCCCAGCGCTCGTCCAGCGTCCCGGCGACGGCCTCGAGCGCGTCGGGGTCGTTGACGTCGAGCTCGAGCACCTCGGCCTCGGTGGGCAGGCGCTTGGCCATGCGCTCGGTGATCCGCATCCCGCGCCCGAAGCCGGTGAGGATGACCTCGGCGCCCTCTTCCTGGGCACGGCGCGCGACGGTGAAGGCGATCGACTTGTCGGTCAGCACGCCGGTGATGAGCAGCTTTCGTCCTTCGAGGAGCATGCCTGCACAACTACCTCGTGAACGCCACCGCGCGCCACGGGTTCGACGCTTCCCCGGCCAACGTCGAACCGTTCGGCTAGGGCGCGACACGGGTCCGGCGACCTAAACTGCCTGCATTCCGTGCGGTACGAGCGCGCCCGGGCGCTCGTGCCGCACATGCGTCCGCGTCGTGGGCACGGGCTTCAAGTCCGAGCCGCGGGGCTCCGACGGCGTTCCCATGCGGATCCGCCTTCCGCGCCTCAGCCTGTTGCAGACGTTCGGCGTGGTGAGCCTGCTCGTCATCCTGGCCATGGGTGCCACCCTCGGGACGCTCCTGCACGACCGCATCGAGCGCCGCGCCCTCCAGGACACCCAGCGCCTGGCCGTGACCATCGCCCACGTCGGCGTCGCCGGCCAGCTGCGCGCCGGCGAGCCCGACAGCGGCCCGCTCTCGCGCGAGCGCGTCGCCGCGCTCGACGGGTGGTTCGCCTCGAGCGGCCTGCTCCGCGGCAAGCTCTACGACCAGCGCGGGCACATCGCCTGGTCCGACGACCACAAGTTCATCGGCCAGGACGCGTCGCGTCACGGCGACGTCCGCGCGGCGCTCGCGGGCGAGGTCGACGCCCACGTCGAGGCCGACGCCGACGAGCTCGGCGCCAAGGGGCGCTTCTTCGAGGTCTACGTGCCGATCCGCGGCGGCGTCTTCGAGAGCTACATGTCCTACGAGCCGACCGCCCGCGCCATCGCGTCGGACACCCGCTCGCTGCTCATCGCGCTCATCGGAGGCCTGCTGCTCCTGTGGGCCGGCCTGTTTCGCATCGTCGCGCGCGCCTCGCGCCGCCTGCGCCACCAGGCGACGCACGACACCCTCACCGGCCTGTCCAACCGCGCCGAGCTGCACGAGCACGGCACCAGGGCGCTGGCGACCGCCAGTCGCGACGGCTCCCTCGCCGCCCTCATGCTCATCGACCTCGACCGCTTCAAGGAGGTCAACGACACGATGGGCCACGAGCAGGGCGATCGCCTGCTCGTCGACGTCGCCGCGCGCCTGCGCCAGCTGCTGCGCGGCGACGACATCCTGGCCCGCCTCGGCGGCGACGAGTTCGCCGTCCTGGCCGTCGTGCCCCATCGCGGCGCCGTCGGCGAGGTGGCCACGCGCCTGCACCGCGCCCTGGCCCTCCCGTTCGACGTCGCCGGCGTCGCCATCGAGCTCGGCGCCTCGATCGGCATCGCGCTGCAGCCCGACCACGGCGAGGACGTCTCGACGCTCCTGCGCCACGCCGACGTGGCGATGTACGAGGCCAAGCGCGCGGGCTCGCACATCGAGACCTACGCCACCTCGCGCGACCCCTACTCGGCCGAGCGCCTCAAGCTCCTGGGCGAGCTGCGTCACGCGCTCGACCACGACGAGCTCGTCCTGCACTTCCAGCCCAAGGTCGCGCTCAGCAGCGGCAGCGTGATCGGCGTCGAGGCGCTCGTGCGCTGGCAGCATCCCGAGCGCGGACTGCTGGGCCCGCACGAGTTCCTCGGCCTCGCCGAGCGCACGGGCCTCATCGGCGACATCACGCGCTGGGTGCTCGACGCCGCCGTGCGCCAGTGCGCCGCCTGGCGGCGCGCGGGCACCGAACTGCCCGTGGCGGTCAACCTCGCCGCCGCGAACATCGTCGACACGACGCTGCCCGAGTCGGTCGCCCACATCCTGCAGCGCTGGGAGGTCCCCGGCCGGCTGCTGGAGTGCGAGATCTCCGAGGACACGGTCATGGGCGACCCCCGCCGCGCCGGCGACGTGCTCGAGCGCCTGCGCGAGCTGGGCGTGCGACTATCGCTGGACGACTTCGGCACCGGTCACTCCTCGCTGTCCTATCTCAAGCGCCTGCCCCTGGACGAGGTCAAGATCGACCGCTCCTTCGTCATCGGCATGGCCGACGACCCTTCGGACGCGGCGATCGTGCGCTCCACCATCGACCTCGCGCGCCATCTCGGGCTCGAGGTCGTCGCCGAGGGCGTCGAGACGACCGAGGTCCTCGACGTGCTCGCGGCGCTCGAATGCGACGTCGCGCAGGGGTTCCTGCTCAGCCGCCCGCTGCCGGCGGCGGAGTTCGACGGCTGGCTGGCCGCGCGCGCTTGATCACCTGCGCGACCGGGAAGAGCCCGGGTAGTGGCTCCCTCCCTCGCAGGCTCCGTCGAGCTGACGTTCGACGACGGGCCCGATCCCGTCTGGACGCCCGCGGTCTTGGCCGCGCTGAGCGGCTCTTCGCTGCGGGCGACGTTCTTCGTCATCGCGTCGCGGGCCGCGGAGCATCCGCAGATCGTCGCGGCCATCCGCTCCGGCGGGCACGCCATCGAGCTGCACTGCCACGAGCACGTGCGCCACACCGAGGTCGACCGCGCGGCGATCGAGAGCGACACGCAGTGCGCGCTGACGACGCTCGCAGACCTCGGCGTCACCCCGCGCCGCTGGCGCACGCCCTGGGGCGCGCAGGCTCCCTGGACCGAGGAGATCGCCGCCGCGCACGACCTCGAGCTGTGCGGCTGGGACGTCGACACCCACGACTGGCGCGGCGACGGCGCCGAGGCGATGCTCGCCGCCGTCGGGCCCGAGCTGCACGCGGGCGCCGTCGTGCTCCTGCACGACGGCCTCGGCCCCGGCGCGCGGCGCCAGGGCTGCGAGGAGACCGTCCGCTTCACGCGGATGATCGCGGCCGAGTCGGTGGCGATGTGAGCGCCGACACCGTTGCGGCCCTGCAGCGCGCCCTGGCGCAGGTCGCCGCCGGCGCCGCCGCGCGCGACCGCGAGCCCGCCTTCCCGTACGACGCCATGACGGCCCTGGCCGAGGCCGGGGCGCTCGGCCAGCGCGGATCGATCTCCCGCGAGTGGGAGCTCGTGCGGGCGGTGGCGCAGGCCGACGGCTCCGTCGGGCGCATCGTCGACGGCCACTACAACGCCGTCGAGCGCATCGAGCTGCTGGCCGACGAGCCGCTGCGCGGCGCCCACCTCGAGGAGGTCGCCGCCGGCCGCCGCTGGCTGGGCGTCTGGGGCGCCGACCCGGCGCCCGGCGAGGGCGAGCCCGCCCGTGTCGTGCGCGATGGCGACGAGCTGCGCCTCGAAGGCGTCAAGACCTTCTGCTCGGGCGCGGGCGGACTGCACGGCGCGCTCGTCGTGGCCCGCGACGGCGACGCCCGGCGGGTCGCCTACGTGGACCTCTCCGAGGGCGTCGAGATCGACGCCTCGTGGTTCGCCGCCGCGGGCATGCGCGCGTCCGAGAGCCACCTCGTGCGCTTCCACGGCGCGCGCGTGCACGCGCTGCTCGGCGGCCCCGACGAGCTCCTGCGCGACCCCTGGTTCGGGCGTGACGCCATCCGCACGGCCGCGACGTGGGCCGGCCTCGCCGACGCGGCCCGTGGCGCCGCGCTCGAGGTGCTCGCGCCGCGCGCGCTGGCCGGCGACGACCTCGCCGCCCTGGCCGTCGGGCGCATCGAGACGCACGCGCAGACCATCGACCTGTGGCTGGCCGAGGCCGGGCGCCGCGCGGACGCCCACCCCGACGCCGCGATGCGCACCCTCTCGGTGCACCTGCGCGAGGCGATCGCGCGTGCCGCGCAGGCGCTCGTCGACGAGGCGCTGCGGGCCGCCGGGTCGCGCCCCCTGGCGCGCGGCGGCGCCCTGGACCGCGCCGCCCGCGACCTGCGCATCTTCCTGCTCCAGCACCGGCTCGACCCGCTGCTCGTGCGTGCCGGACGCGAGGCGGTGGACCGGTGACGCTCACCCGCGAGCACTTCGAGGCCCGCTACGCCGCCGACCCCGACCCGTGGGACTTCGAGGGCAGCGCCTACGAACGGGCCAAGTACGAGCGCACGCTGGCCGCGCTGGGCGAGCGCCGCTACGCGAGCGCGTTCGAGGCCGGCTGCTCGATCGGCGTCTTCACCGCGATGCTGGCCGACCGCTGCGACGAGCTGCTCGCGGTCGACATCGCCCAGAGCGCGGTCGAGGCCGCGCGCCGGCGCCTGGGCTCCCGCGCGCACGTCGCGGGTGGAGCGCCGCACGCTTCCCGAGCAGTGGCCGGCCGGCCCGTTCGACCTCGTCGTCTGCTCGGAGATCCTCTACTACTGGGACCGCCCGACGCTCGAGGCCGCGCTGCCCGCGATCGCAGGATCGCTGGCGCCCGGCGGCCGCCTGGTCGCCGTGCACTACCGGCCGCCGTCGACCATCGATCCGCTGACCGGCGATGCCGTCCACGCCCTCCTGCGCGAGCGACTGGACCTCGGACACGTGCAGTTCGAGGTCAACGACAAGTTCCGCATCGACGTCTTCGACGCATGAGGCCCGACCAGCGGATCGTCATCGTCGGGGGAGGCCCGGCCGCACTGAGCACCGCGCGCAGCTATCGCGAGGCCGGCGGCGAGGCGTCCGTCGAGCTCATCGGCGCCGAGCCGCACCTGCCCTACCAGCGCCCGCCGCTGACCAAGGAGCTCCTGCGCGGCGAGCTCGAGCCCGCCGACCTGCCGCTCGAGGCCGAGCCCTGGTTCGCCGCCCACGGCGGTGACCCTGCGCCGGGCCCGCCGCGCGGTGGCGCTCGACCGCCAGGCGCGCGCGGTGCGCCTCGAGGGCGGCCAGCAGCTGGCCTACGACGCCTGCGTGCTGGCCACGGGCTCTGAGCCCGAACGCCCGCCGATCGACGGAGCGCAGGACCCGGGCCTGCACACGATCCGCACGGTGGACGACGCCCTGCGGCTGCGCGCCGCGGCGCCGGCGGGCGCCCGTGCGGTGGTCATCGGCGCCGGCTTCATCGCCTGCGAGGCGGCGGCGTCGCTCGTGCGCCGCGGCCTCGACGTGGTCCTCGTCGCGCCCGAGGAGCGACCGCAGGCCGAGCGCCTGGGCGACCGGGCCGGCGAGCTCATCACGACGCTGCTGTGCGAGGCCGGCGTCGAGGTCCGCCTCGGCGCCGAGGTCGAGCGCATCGAGCCGCGCTGGCGCGTGTGGCTGAAGGGCGGCGAGGTGCTGCCCGCCGACCTCGTGGTCCTGGGCACCGGCGTCACCCCGCGGATCGACCTCGCCGCCGACGCGGGCCTCGTCGTCGACGGCGCGGTGTGCGTGGACTCCTCGATGCGCAGCTCGGACCCGGCGGTGCTCGCCGTCGGCGACATCGCCGCCGCCCAGCACGCCCGCGCCGGGCGGCGCCTGCGCGTCGAGCACTGGGGCGACGCGCTGGCGCACGGCGAGGTCGCCGGGCGCACGCTGGCCGGCGAGGACGCCGAGTGGACGACCGCTCCGGGCTTCTGGACCACCATCGGCGACCACACGCTCAAGTACTCCGCGTGGGGCGGCGGCTTCCACGAGGCGCGCGTGGAGGCCGAGGGCGATGGCCACCTCGTCGTGCACTACCTGCGCGACGGCGAGGTCGTCGGCGTGCTCGCCCTGGGCGACGACGACGCCTACGAAGCGGGGCGACGGCGCCTGGAGGACGGACCGTGACCGCGCTGCGGGCCGTGGTCTGCGTGCCGGCGCGCGACGAGGAGCTGCTCGTCGGGCGCTGCCTGCGCGCGCTGGCCGCGCAGCGCGGCATCGCGCGCGAGGCCTACGAGGTCGTCCTCGTCCTCGACGGCTGCACCGACGCCACGCGCGAGCGCGCCGTGGAGGCGGCCGGCGACCTGCGCCTGCACATCATCGAGCGCCCGCCGCTGGGCGTCGGTGCCGCGCGCCGGCTGGGCATGGACGTCGCCTGCGAGCGCCTGATGGCGGCGGGCGTGCCCGAGGGCCTGGTGGCCACCACCGACGCCGACTCCGAGGTCGAGCCCGGCTGGCTGGCCGCGCTGCTCGAGGCCGCCGACGGCGGGGCACGCGCCATCGGCGGCGAGGTCGTGGTCGAGGGCCTCGCCGGCGCCATCGCACAGCGTCGCGCCGACCGGCTGGCCACGCGCCTGCGCGCCCTGCCGGGCGCCGCGCACCCGCACTTCAGCGGCGCCTCGATCGCGGTCACCGCCGCCACCTACCGCCGCGTGGGCGGTCTCGAGCCGCACGCCGCGCTCGAGGACGAGGCCTTCGCCCGCGCGCTGACCCGTGCTCGCGTCCCCATCGCGAGGATCGCCGGCGCGCGCGTGCGGACCTCGCCGCGCCCCGCCGGGCGCGCCTTCCGCGGCCTCGCGCGCGACCTCGCGCTGGACTCGTGGCTGGATCGCAACGCCTATGGCCGCTGCCATCTCGAGCCCGCCGAGCTCGCGGCGCGCAAGACCGCGACCGTCTCGGTCGTGGTGCCGGCGCGCGAGGTGGCGGCGACGATCGGCCCGACGGTCGACGTGCTGCGCCGCTTCGTCGCCGCGGGCGCCGTCGACGAGCTGCTCGTGGTCGACGCGGCCTCGCGCGACGACACGGCGGCGATCGCGCGGGCCGCCGGCGCGGCGGTGGTCCAGGAGGACGACCTCATGCCGAGCTTCGGGCCCTGCCGGGGCAAGGGCGACGCCATGTGGCGCGCCCTGGCGGCGACGACCGGGGAGATCGTGGTCTACGTCGACGCCGACAGCGAGGACTTCGGCGAGCGCATGCTCACGGGGCTGCTGGCGCCGCTCTTCGCGCGCCCAGAGCTGATGCTGGTCAAGGGCGCCTTCCAGCGCCCCTTCGCGTCCGGCGGCGAGGTCCGGCCCGGAGAGGGCGGCCGCGTGACCGAGCTCATGGCGCGGCCGCTGCTCAACCTGCACCGCCCGGCGCTCGCCGGCTTCGCGCAGCCCCTCGCCGGCGAGGTGGCCGCGCGCCGCGAGCTGCTCGAGCAACTCGCGTTCCCGGTCGGCTACGGCGTGGAGATCGCCATGCTCCTGGACGCCGACGAGCTGGTCGGGATCGACGCCCTGGCCCAGGCCGACCTCGGCTCGCGCCAGAACCGCCACCAGGCGCTGCGCGAGCTGTCGGCCATGTCCTACGCCGTGCTGGTCGCCGCCTCGCGGCGGCTGCTGGGCGCCGAGGCCGTGGACGCCCTCGCACCCGGCCCCTACGTCCTCCCCGGCCCCGCCGAGGTCGACGTGCGCCAGGTCGCGGTCGAGGAGCGCCCGCCGTTCAGTCGTACTCGTAGAAGCCCCGGCCGGTCTTGCGGCCCAGATGGCCCGAGACGACCATCCGCTTCATCAGAGGCGGCGGCGCGTACTCATCGCGCTTGAACTCCTCGTAGAGCGAGTCGCACACGCTGTAGAGGACGTCGAGGCCGATGAAGTCGCACAGGGTCAGCGGGCCCATCGGGTGCCCGCAGCCGAGCTTCATGCCCTCGTCGATGTCCTCCCGGCTGGCGAAGCCGTCCTCGTACATGCGCACCGCGGCCATGAGGTAGGGGACGAGCAGGAAGTTGACGATGAAGCCCGAGCGGTCCTTCGTCCTGATCGCCGTCTTGCCGATCTGCTCGGCGAAGCCGATGGCGCGCCCCACCGTCTCGTCCGAGGTGTCGAGGCCGATGACGACCTCGACGAGCTTCATGACGGGGACCGGCGAGAAGAAGTGCAGCCCCAGGACGCGATCGCGGCGCCCCGTGGCGGCCGCGAGCCCGGCGATCGGGATCGACGAGGTGTTCGACGCGAGGATCGCCTCGGGGCGGACCGCGGCATCGAGGTCCTTGAACGTCTTCGCCTTGACCGCCGCGTCCTCGACGATCGCCTCGACCACGAGCTCGGACTCGGCGAGGGCGTCGAGGTCGGTCGACCACTCGATGCGCCCGAGCAGCGCCTCGCCCTCGTCGGCGGTGAGCCGGTCGCGCTTGACGGCGCGCGCGACCGAGCCCTCGATCGACGAGCGCGAGTGCTCGAGCGCCGCGGACTGCGGCTCGTAGAGCTTGACCGTCACCCCGGCCCGTGCGGCTGACTCCGCGATGCCCGAGCCCATGAACCCGGCGCCGACGACCCCGATCTGTGCCACGTCTCCCATGGGCGGCACCCTAGCCGCCATCGTCGGTCCCCGGCCCGTAGCCTTCGCCGCCGCATGTGGTGGCAGGAGTCGGTCGTCTACCAGATCTATCCGCGCTCGTTCGCCGACGCGTCCGGCGACGGCGTCGGCGATCTCGAGGGGCTGCGCGGGCGCCTGGGGCACCTGCGGTCGCTCGGGGTCGACGCGCTCTGGCTGTCGCCGATCTACCGCTCGCCGATGGCCGACTTCGGCTACGACGTGGCCGACTACTGCGACGTCGACCCGCTCTTCGGAGACCTCGCGACCTTCGACGCCCTGCTGGCCGATGCCCACGCGCGCGACATCCGCGTGCTGCTGGACTGGGTGCCCAACCACACGTCCGACCAGCATCCGTGGTTCATCGAGAGCCGCGCCTCGCGCGACTCGCCCAAGCGCCACTGGTACCGCTGGCACGACGGCACGCCGGACCGCCCGCCCAACAACTGGCCGGCGGCCTTCGGCGGCGGTCCCGCGTGGACGTGGGACGAGGCCACCGAGCAGTGGTACCTGCACACCTTCCTGCCCCAGCAGCCCGACCTCAACTGGGACAACCCGGAGGTCGTCGAGGCCATGCACGACGTGCTGCGCTTCTGGCTGGACCGCGGCGTCGACGGCTTCCGGGCCGACGTCGTGCACCTCATCGGCAAGGACCCCGCGCTGCCGGACATCCCCGAGACCCACATCGTCGGCAGCCATCTCGACGTCGTCGGCACCCACGACTACGACGGGCACGCACGCGCTGCTGCGCGGCATTCGGGCCGTGCTCGACGAGTACGGCGGCGATCGCATGATCGTCGGCGAGGTCAATCTCACGAAGACCGAGCTCATCGCGCCCTACCTCGGCGACAGCGACGAGCTGCACCTCGCCTTCGACTTCGAGTCGCTGACGGTGCCGTGGGAGGCCGGCGCGTGGCGCGCGCGCATCGCGCACGTCGAGGAGGTCATGGGCGAGCGCTGGCCGACGTGGGTCTTCTCCAACCACGACCAGCCGCGCATGCGCACGCGCCTGGGCGGCTCGGACGCCCGCGCGCGGGCGGCCCTCGTGATGCTGCTGACGCTGCGCGGGACGCCGTTCCTGTTCGCCGGCGAGGAGCTCGGACTGCAGGACGCGAAGGTCCCGCCCGAGCGCGTCGTCGATCCGGGCGGGCGCGACGGCTGCCGCGCGCCGATCCCGTGGACCACGGCGCCCGACCACGGCTGGCCCGCCGACCCGTGGCTGCCGTGGCCGCCCGAGCCGGGCGCGAGCAGCGTCGAGGCGCAGCGCGCCGATCCCGACTCCGTGCTGCACCTGGCGCAGGGGGTGCTGGCGCTGCGCCGCGAGTCGCCCGCCCTGCACCGCGGCCGACTCGAGCTGCTCGACGACGCGCCCGACGGCGTGCTGGCCTACGAGCGCAGCGCCGGGGAGGACCGGCGGCGCGTGTGGGTCAACTTCGGCGGGGCGCCGGCGGCGCTGCCCGAGGGGTGGGTGGTCGACCTGGCGACGGCCGACGCCGGCGACGGTCTCCCGCCGGACGCGGCGGCGGTGCTGCGCCCTCGCGACGCGAGCACGCGGTAGGCGCGGCCGACACGGCCGGCCTGACCGGCTATCCCGCGCTGATGGTGCCGGTCCCGGTGACCCGTCTGGGTGACGTGCGGAGGGTTGCCGCCGTACGTGACGGTGCCGCTGCCCGAGAGCCTTGCGGTGAGGCTGTGGGTCGCGGTGAGCACGATGGTGCCGTCGCCGGCGAGCGCGGCCTTCGCGTCGCGGCGATGAGCCCGCGCAGCATCGCGGTTCCCTCGCCGCCGATCGTGACGTGGAGCTTCGTCGCGGTCCCGGTCACGTCGATGTTGCCGGCCCCCGGCAGCGTCACGGTCAGGGCCCGGCTGTGGATCCCGGTCACGGCGATGTTCCCGGCCCCCTGGAGCCTGACGGCGTCGAGGGAGGGCACGCTCACCGTGACGAACATCGGGCTCTTGGCGTCGAGGTTCCCGGGCGTCGTCCCGATCACGAGCCTGCCCGAGCGGACCTGCGTGGTGACCCGCCGGAGCAGGTTGCGGTCGGCGTGGACGACGACGGACTGCTTCCCGCCGACCTCGACGACGACGTTGTTGCCGCCGGCCAGGTCGAGACCGGTGAAGGGGGGAAGCGAGCGCGCCTGCGTCGCGGCGACGCCCGAGCCGGTGCCGGCCGGGCTGCTCGTGTCGTGGAAGAAGATCCGGTCGACGAGCAGCATCATGAGGATCGCGGTCAACAGGAGCGCGCCCAGGGCCACGAGGACACGACGCGGGCCTCCCGCCCCTCTGGGCCGATGGAGTGTCGGTCTGCCCGGTGCTCATGACTTCGCCTCGTCCTGTCAGGCTCTCAGCGCCGCGCACCGCGCACATCCGAGAGCGTCCGCAATGAGCGGCTCGAAACTACTGACGTCGCTGCTGCCCGCGGGAGCTCGCGCAGCGCCTCGGCCGTCGCCGAATCCGCCGGGAAGAACGACTCGATCGCGAGCTCGGCCACGGTGATGTCGACCGCGGTGCCGAACGTCGCGACCGTGCTGAAGAAGCGCAGCTCGCGATCGTCGGCGGCGCGGAAGACGAGCGGGACGAAGACCTCGCCCCCGGCGCCGTGGTGGGCGTCGGCGTCGGGTGGGCCCGGGTAGCCGCTGACCTCCTCGTACAGCGCGGCCAGCGCCGCGTCGCCGGTGACCGAGGCCTGGTGGCGCAGGCGCTCGAGCAGGTGGGCGCGCCACTCGGCGAAGTTGACGATGCGCGGGGCCATCCCCTCGGGGTGCAGCGCCACGCGCATGACGTTCACCGGCGGGGCGAGCAGCTCGGCAGCCACGCCGTCGGTGAGCAGCGCGATCGCGCTGTTGGCGGCGACCATCTCCCACCAGCGATCGACCACCGCCGCCGGATAGGGCTCATGGCCGCGCAGCACGAGCTCGAGCGCCTCGCGCACCGGGGTCATCTCGGGGTCGTCGAGCGGCCGCTCGCCGTAGAGCGGGGCGTAGCCGGCGGCGAGCAGCAGCTCGTTGCGGTCGCGCAGCGGGACCTCGAGCTGCTCGGCGAGCCGGACGACCATCTCGGCGCTCGGGCGCGAGCGCCCGCTCTCGACGAAGCTCACGTGCCGGGCGCGAGACGCCGGCATCGAGCGCGAGGTCCATCTGGCTGCGCCGCCGGCGCCGGCGCCAGTCGCGCAGCAGCGGCCCGACCCCGGAACGAACGCTCACCTCGGTCATCGTCGCGACGATAGCGCCGCCCCCTGGGCCCGGCACTTACCCCGCAGGTAATCGACCGCGCGACCCGCCCCTGGCACCGTGGCCGCCGTCAACCGATCCCTGAGGAGCACCACATGACCCAGCTGACGACCGTGGTCGAGGGCTACATCGCGATGTGGAACGAGACCGATCCCGAGCGCCGGCGCTTCATCATCGAGCAGACGTGGACCGAGGACGGCTCCTACGTCGATCCGCACGCCGAGGTCGCCGGCGCCGACGGCCTCGACGCGCTCGTGGCCGCCGTGCAGGAGCAGTTCCCCGGCCACCGCTTCGTCCTGGCCTCCGGTCCGGACGCCCACCACGACCGCGTGCGCTTCACCTGGCAGCTGGTGGGCGACGACGGCGGCGCCGTCGCCACCGGCATGGACGTCGCCGTCGTCGCCGACGACGGCCGCCTGCGGGCCGTCACCGGCTTCCTCGAGGCCGCGTAGGGGAGCAAGCTCGGATAGGCCCCGGCGCTGGGGCGCGCGCGGCGCGTCGAACGTCGGTCCTCCCACGTCATCAGGGGTAAGACCGACGTTCGACCTCCAAACGGCGCCGCGGGCGCCCGGGCCCACCCCCTCGGTGCCCGCTCGCGAACCGCCGCAACGCGCGGGGCTCAATCGCGACCAACGTGCTCCCGCACGTCGAGCCGGGCCCGGCACTGGCGGCCGCGGGCGCGACGTAGGAGCATCACGCCATGCCGATCACGGACGACGCCGGGTTCACCCGTGACGAAGTCGGGCTCGCGCTGCGCAACCCGGGCATGCCGCTCGAGGCCCTGCGCCGCCCGATCACGCCCGATCGGGATGCACTACGTGCTCATCCACTTCGACGTCCCCGACCTCGACGCCGCCGCCTTCGAGCTCGTCGTCGACGGCCGCGTGCGCGCCCCGTTGACCCTCACCCTCGACGAGCTGCGCGCGCGGCCCGCCGTGACGATGGCGGTGATGATGGAGTGCGCCGGCAGCGGGCGGGCGCACCTCGCCCCGCGCCCGGTCTCGGCTCCCTGGCACGACGAGGCGATCGGCTGCGCCGAGTGGACGGGGACGCCGTTGCGGGGCGTCCTCGAGGACGCCGGGCTCTGGACGACGCCGTGGAGCTCCTCTTCACCGCCCACGACCGCGGCATCGACCAGGGCGTCGAGCAGGACTACCAGCGCAGCCTCACGGTCGAGGAGGCGATGAGCGGGGACGTCCTGCTCGCCTACGAGATGAACGGGCAGCCGCTGCCGGCCTCGCACGGCTTCCCGCTGCGCCTCGTCGTCCCGGAGTGGTACGGGATGGCCTCGGTCAAGTGGCTGCGCTCGATCACCGCCATCGCCGAGCCGTTCGAGGGCGTGCAGCAGACGCTGCTGTATCGCTACCGGCGCTCCGAGGACGAGCCGGGAACCCCCGTGACGCGCAAGCAGCCGCGCGCGCTCATGGCGCCGCCCGGGATCCCGGAGTTCCTCTCGCGCGTCCGCCACGTCCCTGCCGGCCGCACGCGGATCGAGGGCCGCGCGTGGTCCGGAGGCCATGCCGTCGAGCGCGTCGAGTTCAGCGCCGACGGCGGGCGGACGTGGGAGGACGCCCAGCTCGGCCAGTCCAACGGCAGGCACGGCTGGACGGCGTGGTCGCACGAATGGGAGCCCGCCGCCCCCGGCGACCACGAGCTCTGCGTGCGCGCGACCGACGCCGCCGGCAACGTCCAGCCGCTGGACAGCTCCGAGACCTGGAACCGCGGCGGCTACGGCGTCAACGCGGTCCAGCGCGTGCCGTTCGCGTGACGATCAGATGTGAGCGCTGACGAGGCCGATGCCGGCGAGCACCGTGGCGACGCCGGCGGCCTGGCGCGGCGCGACGCGCTCGTCGAGCACCATCGCGGCCAGGACGACCGTGGTCACCGGGTACAGCGAGCCCAGGACCGAGACCGTGCTCATGAGGCCCTGCGTCAGCGCGAAGGCGAACATCGCGTTGGCGGCGGCGTCGAGCAGCCCGACAGAGGCGACGGCGGCGAGGTCGGTCCGCCCGACGCCGACGCGCGGGCGCATCAGCGCGACGGCGAAGACGAGCACCGAGACCGACGTCGACCGGTTCAGGGCCACCGCCCACACGGCGCCCGCCTCGTGGGCGGCCGAGTCCATCCCGACGAAGAAGGCGCCGAAGCACAGCGCCGCGAGCGCGGCCAGCGCGGCGCCGGGCAGGATGGCGCCCGAGCGCCGGGCCGCGCCGGACTCGGGCTCCGCGCAGGCCAGCGCCGCGCCCATCAGCACGAGGCCCATGCCGATCGCCGCGGCGGTGGCCGGGCGCTCGCCGGTGATCACCGACGGCGGTGACCGGCACGAGCGCGGCGGCGGACGAGATCGGCGCCACGATCGACATCGGCCCGAGCGCGAGGCCCTTGTAGAGGGCCGCGAAGCCGGCGAGCTCGGCCATGCCGGCGATCGCGGCGGCCAGCACCGCGCCGCCCGGCGGCGGCGCCTCGCCGGTGACGGCCAACAGTCCCAGCAGCAGCACGAGCCCGGCGACCTGTGAGCCGACGAGCACCGCGAGCAGCGGCATCCGGCGGCTCGCGAGGCCCGCGACGAAATCCGACCCGCCCCACGCGACGCTGGCGCCGAGCGCCAGCGCGAGAGCGAGCATCAGGCCACCGCGCGCTCGAGGCGAAGCGGCGCCCCGCCCGCCTCGAGCCCCGCGCGCTCGGCCACGACGAGCAGCGTTCGCAGGGTCGGGTCGGCGGCGCCGCGGATCACGCCGCCGTGCGCGAGCGTCCGCTGCAGGGTGGCGAGGTTCGCCGCCGTCAGGCGCTCACCCGGGAGCACGTTGGGGATGCCGGGCGGATAGGCGGCCAGGCACTCCGCCGCGATGCGGCCCTCGGCCTGCGCGATCGGCACCCGCTCGGGCGCCGCCAGGAACGCCGCGCGCGGCGAGAGCGCGACCTCGCCCCATGGCGCCGCCACCAGCGCCCGCGCGCGTCGAACGTCGGTCCTACCCCCTCTGGAGGGGGGACGACCGACGTTCGACCGTGTGGTTGCGCGCGCCACCGCCACCGCCACCGGCCACGCCGGGGCGGCGCACGCGCGCTCGAGGGCCGCCACGAGGCGCGCGCCGTGCACCGCGACGCGCTCGCCGAGCCCGAACACGGCGACGACGACGTGCTCGCCGCAGAGCTCGACGTGGAGGTCGCTGTCGCGGCGCATCCGCCGCGCCACCTCGTAGCCGCTGAGGCCCGTCGCGCGCACGTCGACGCACACGCGCAGCGGGTCGATGGCCGCGACGCCGAAGCACCCCACCACGCGCTCGTCGAGGACCTCGAGCCCGCGGATGCGGCGGATCTCGGCGCGCAGCACGGCGAGCTCGGCCACCGCCAGGCGCAGCAGGTCCCCGCCTTCGACCGCCGCGTGGCGGCGCGCCGCGTCCAGCGAGGCGAGCAGCAGGCTGCTCGGGCTCGTCGAGGTGACGAGCCGCAGCGCGCGGTCGACGGCGGCCTCGTCGAAGCGCCCGCCGGCCCCGAGGTGCAGCATGGCCGACTGGGTCAGGCTGCCCGCGTGCTTGTGCGTGCTCGAGATGACGAGGTCCGCGCCGGCGGCCAGCGCATGCTGCGGGAGCGCGTCGCAGAAGGCGAGGTGCGCGCCCCACGCCTCGTCGACCACGAGCGCCACGCCGTGGGCGTGGGCGACACGGGCGAGGCCGGCGACGTCGGCCGCCGCGCCGTAGTACGTCGGCGAGACGACGATCGCCGCCGCGGCGCCGGGCGTGCGGGCCAGGGCCGCGTCGAGCGCGGAGGGCGCCACGCAGTGCGCGAGGCCGAGCTCGGCGTCGACCTCCGGGAGCGACGAAGGTCGGCTCCAGTCCCGCGAGCACGAGGCCGTCGATCGTGCTGCCGTGGACCGTGCGCTGCACGACGACGCGATCGCCGCGCTGGGCGATGGCCAGGCAGGCCGCCAGGTTGCCCTGCGAGGCGCCGTTGGTGAGAAACCACGTCCGCCGGGCGCCCCACGCATCGGCCGCCAGCCGCCGGGCGACCTCGTACGGGGCGACCTCGCCGCCCGCCGCGACGTCGACGCCCTCGATGAGCGTCGGCAGATCGAGCGCCAGCGCCCCGTCGGACAGCGCCGCGCGCAGGCCGCCGTCCGCCGCGCCGCCGCCCTTGTGGCCGGGCACCATCGCCCGCCGCGGGTCGCGCGCGGCGAAGGACCGCAGCGCCTCGAGATACGGCGCCGCGTGCTGGCAGGGATGAGGGCCGCGCTCGGGCATCGCCGAGCACTGGAGCGCCCCCGGGGGTGTCGTGATACGTGGCTAGGCCTGCGCGCGCGTGGCCGACTGCTCGCGCTCGCGCAGCTCGATGCGCCGGATCTTGCCCGTCAGGGTCTTGGGCAGGTCGGCCACGAACTCGATGCGGCGCGGGTAGGCGTAGGCCGACAGGCGCTCGCGCACGAAGCGCTTGATGTCGTCGGCCAGCTCGTCGGAGGGCTCGTGTCCCTCGGCGAGGACGATGAAGGCCTTCACGACGTTGCCCTTGATCTCGTCGGGCGAGGCCACCGCCGCCGCCTCGCGCACCGCCTCGTGCTCCAGGCAGGCCGACTCGACCTCGAAGGGGCCGATGCGATAGCCGGCGGCGATGATGACGTCGTCGGCGCGCCCGGCGTACCAGACGTAGCCGTCCTCGTCCTGCATGGCGGCGTCCTTGGAGTGAAACCACTCGCCGCCGAAGGTCTCCTCCGAGGCCTCGGGGTTGCGCCAGTAGCCGAGCGGATAGTGGGGGTTCGAGCGCGCACGCAGGCAGATCTCGCCGCGCTCGCCCTGCGCCACGGGATGCTCGTCCTCGTCGAGCAGCTGGACGTCCCAGCCCGGCATCGGGCGACCCATCGAGCCCTCGCGCACCTCGAGGAAGGGGTAGTTGGCGACGAGCGGGTAGCTCTCGGTGAGGCCGTAGTAGTCGAGCACGGTGAGCCCGTACTGGTCGCGGAACCAGCGGATCGCCTCGGGGTTGAGCGGCTCCCCGGCGGAGCACACGCGGCGGAAGCGCTGCGGGTAGCGCGTGCCGGCGTCCTCGATGGCCATCATCGCGCGCATCGCCGTCGGGGTCGTGAAGACGTTCGTGACCTCGTGGCGGCTGAGGAAGTCGAGCTGCTGGGCAGGGTCGAAGCCGCCCTTGCGCTGCAGGACGACCTGGACGGCGCCCAGGCGCCACGGCCCGAGCAGCGGCGAGATGCCGGCCGCCCACGCCCACTCGCCCATCCCGTGGAAGCGCTCGCCGTCCTGGACCTCGTGGCAGTAGACGAACTCCTCGTGCGCGAGCACGTAGCGATGCGCGTGGACGATGCCCTTGGCCAGGCCGGTCGTGCCGCTCGTGTAGTAGAGCTGCGCCGGATCGTCGGCGGCGGTGTCGGCCGTCTCGAAGTCGGTCGAGGCGCCGTCGAGCAGCCCGTCGTCGAGGATCGAGGATCTCGTCGACCAGCGATGGGTCGAAGCGCGCCGCGTTGGCCTTGTCGGTGACGAGCACCCGCGGCTGCGAGTCGCGCAGGCGGTGCGCGATGCCGTCGTCGCCGTAGAGCACCGACATCGAGAGCAGGATGCCGGCGTTCTTCCAGGTGCCGAAGAAGACGGCCGCCGTCTCGGGCGTCGGCGGCAGCACGACGGCGACGCGCTCGCCGCGCTCGACGCCGTGCTCGCGCAGGACGTTGGCGGCCTGGTTGGAGAGGTCCTGCAGCTCGCCCCAGCTGACGTCGCGCCGGGCGCCGTCGAAGCGCTCCCAGACCATGGCCTGCTTGTCGCGCGGGTGCTTGTCGCAGACGTCGGCGGCGATGTTGTAGCGCTCGGGCACCTTCCACTCGTGCTCGGCGCAGAGCTGGTCGTAGCGGCTCATGGGCGCATTCTTGCTCACCACGTCTTCGCGCGCTGGGGTTGCGCCGCCGGGCCCAGGGTGACGGCCAGCGGGTCGAGCTCGACGGCGGCGAGGGCCGGGACGCCATCCGCGAGGGCGGCCAGGCGCACGACGGCGTCGCGCAGCGCCGGGTCGCCGGGGGCGAGCTCGTCGGCATCGACGTCGGTGAGCGGCGCGAGGCGCCACTGCGCTCCGACGCCGATCAACGGGCCGAGATCGGGATCGGCGACCATGCGCACGTCGGCGCCCGCGCCGGGCTCGATGCCGACGGCGCTCAGCAGCGCGCGCGCCCGCCCGTCCTCGAGCGCCCCCTCCCCCGCCGCCGCCGCGACGGCGCGGGCCGCCTCGAGGTCGAGCCCCTCGACCACCGGCGCCTGGCCGAGCGGGCGCGAGAGCCAGTCGCGGCGGTCGGCCGCCAGCCCCAGCGCGCGCACGGCGGCCTCGGGGAAGCGGTAGTTGGGCACGCGCCACCGCGCGCGCCGCGGCAGCTCGCCGCCGGCGCCCACGACGCACGCGAGCACGGGCTTGGCCGCGTCGCGCGTGGCCGCTTCGAGCGCCTGCAGGCGCTCCGCCGGGTCGCCGGAGCCGAGCTCGACGTGCAGGACGAGCACGGCGTCCACGTGCTCGTCGTCGAGCAGGGCGGCGATGGCCTCGAGGTCGTCGGCCACCGGCGCGCGCACGCCGAGGTCGATCGGGTTGCCGAGGCGATCGGCGCCGGGGAGCGCCGCCGCCAGCCGCGCGCGCGTCTGCTCGCCGGGTGCCGCCAGCTCGAGGCCGCGCGCGGCGCACGCGTCGGCGGCCACCACGCCGAGGCCGCCCGAGTTCGTCACCACGCCGACCCGGCGCCCGCCCGGCAGGGGCTGGCGCTCGAGCAGCTCGGCGGCGTCGAACAGCGTCTGCGTCGTCTCGACGCGCAGGACGCCCGCCTGGCGGAAGAGCGCGTCGGTCGCCGCGTCGTCGAGCAGGCGCCCGCGCCCGCCCTTGACCGCGAGGATCGGCTTGCGCCGCGACACCCGCCGGGAGACCTGCGAGAAGCGCCGCGGGTTGCCGAAGGACTCCATGTAGAGGGCGACGACGGCCGTGCGCTCGTCGTCGGCCCAGTGCTCGAGCAGGTCGTTGGTCGACACGTCGGCGCGGTTGCCCAGCGCGACGAAGGACGAGATGCCCAGGCCGCGCGCGGCCGCATGGCCCAGCAGCGCCAGGCCGAGCGCGCCCGACTGCGACGACAGCGCGAGCCCACCCGGGGCCACGCCGACGCGGCCGATGAGCGCGTGCAGGCTCACGCCCGGCTCGGTGTTGACCACGCCCAGGGCGTTGGGCCCCACCAGCCGCAGCCCGTGGGCGCGGACGGCGTCGAGCACGGCCTCCTCGCGCTCGCGACCCTCGGGCTCGTCGCTGTCCGAGAAGCCCGCCGAGACCACGAGCAGCGCCCGCACGCCGCAGCGCGCCGCCTCGCGCACCACGCCCAGCACCTCGGCGGCGGGCACGGCCACCACCGCGAGCTCCGGGGTCTCGGCCAGCTCGCTCAGCGAGCGTGCCGCGCGCGCGGAGGCCACGACGCCCCCGTCGGGGTGCACCGGCACCGCCACGCCCGCGAAGCCGCCGCCCACGATGTCGCGGTAGATGGCGCCGCCGACGCTGTCCTCGCGGTCCGAGGCGCCGACGACCGCGACGGAGGCGGGCGCGAGCAGCGGGCGCAGCGAGGCCACGGCGGCCACGTGGGTGCGGTCGGCCCTGCGCTCCTCGTAGCGCTCGGTCGGGCGCAGGTCGAGGGAGAGGTAGACCTCGCCGTAGTCGGTCTCCCGCCGGGTGTCGAAGCCCGCGCCCGCGAAGACCCCGAGCATCGCGCGGTTGCCGGCCATCACCGCGGCGTCGAAGCGCGTGATCGACCGCGAGGCCGCGATCTCGGCGAGCTGCTCGAGCAGCCGCGTGGCCAGGCCGCGGCCGTGCATCTCGTCGGCCACCGCGAAGGCGACCTCGGCCGCGGTGGGCTCGTTGAGGCGGTCGTAGCCCGCGACGGCGACGACGCGCCCGTCGAGGTGGGCCAGCAGCGTCACGCGGGCGTCGCCGTCGGCGCTGGCGTAGTCGCGCGCCACGACGTCGGTGCGACCGAGGCCGTGGAAGCGCAGATAGCGGCTCTCGGGCGCGAGCGCGTCGAAGAACGCCTTGATGTCGGCCTCGTCCTCGGGCCGCGGCGAGCGCAGCCTCAGCGCGGCGCCATCGCGCAGGATGACGTCGCGGATGACGGCGGGCCCGCCGGAGGCGCCCGTGACTAGTCCTCGCTGTCGGCCCGCTCGGCGACCTTCTGCTTGAGCTCGTCCATGATCGCCGGGTCGCGCAGCGTCGTCACGTCGCCCAGCTCGCGGCCCTCGGCGATGTCGCGCAGCAGCCGGCGCATGATCTTGCCCGAGCGCGTCTTGGGCAGGTCGCCCGACCAGATGATGCGCCGCGGGCGTGCGAGCTTGCCGATGCGCCGGGCCACGTGCTCGCGCAGCTCGGTGACCATCTCGTCGGAGCCCTCGAGGTCGCCCTCCAGGGTCACGTAGGCGACGATCGCCTGCCCGGTGTCCTCGTCGGCCATGGCCACGACGGCCGCCTCGGCCACCTTCCCGTGCGCGACGATCGCCGACTCGACCTCGGCCGTCGACAGGCGGTGGCCGGAGACGTTGATGACGTCGTCCACGCGCCCGACGATCCAGAAGTAGTCGTCGGAGTCCTTGCGGGCGGCATCGCCGACGAGGTAGGTCTCCTTGCCGAAGCGCGAGAAGTACGTCTCGATGAAGCGGTCGTCGTCCTTGTAGAGGGTGCGCAGCATCCCCGGCCACGGCCGGCGCAGGACGAGCAGGTCCTGCTCGTCGGTGAGCTCGTTGCCGTCGGCGTCGATGACAGCGGCGTCGATGCCCGGCAGGGGCTGGCCCGCCGAGCCCGGCTTGGCGTACTGGGCGCCCGGCAGGGTGGTGATCATGATCCCGCCGGTCTCGGTCTGCCACCAGGTGTCGACGATCGGGCAGCGCCCGCCGCCGATGACCTTCCAGTACCACAGCCACGCCTTGGGGTTGATGGGCTCGCCCACGGTCCCGAGCAGGCGCAGCTTGGAGAGGTCATGGCGCTCGGGGTACTTCGCGCCCCACTTGATGCAGGCCCGGATCGCCGTGGGCGCGGTGTAGAACAGGGTCACCCCGTAGCGGTCGCACAGCTCCCACCAGATGTCCTTGTCGGGGTAGTCCGGCGCGCCCTCGTACATCACCGACGTCGCGCCGTTCATCAGCGGGCCGTAGACGATGTAGGAGTGGCCGGTGACCCAGCCGACGTCGGCCGAGCACCACCACACGTCCTCGTCGGGCTTGAGGTCGAAGACGTGCTTGTGGGTCCACGCGACGTGGGTCAGGTAGCCGCCGGTGGTGTGCAGGATGCCCTTCGGCTTGGCCGTCGAGCCCGACGAGTAGAGGATGTAGAGCGGGTGCTCGGCGTCGAGCGCGACGGCCTCGCACTCGTCGTCGGCCGCCTCGAGCGCGTCGTGGTACCAGACGTCGCGCCCGTCCTTCATCTCGGCGTCCTCGCCCGTGTGCTGGACGACGAAGATCGTCTCGAGGGTCTCGAGCTCGCCCATCACCTCGTCGACGTTCTGCTTGATGGGCGCCGTCTTGCCCTTGCGCCGCGCGCCGTCGACGGTGACGAGCGCCTTGGCGTTCGAGAACTCCATGCGCTCCTTGACCGACTCGGCGCTGAAGCCGCCGAAGACGACGTTGTGCGGCGCGCCGATGCGCGCGCACGCGAGCATGGCCACGACGACCTCGGGGATCATCGGCAGGTAGATGCCGACGACGTCCCCGGCCTCGATCCCGTGGTCCTTCAGCGCGTTGGCGAAGCGCTTGACGTCGCGCAGGAGGTCCTCGTAGGTGACGTCGCGCTCCTCGCCCTCCTCGCCGCGCCAGTGGAAGGCGACGCGCGAGCCCAGGCCGTTCTCGACGTGGCGGTCCAGGCAGTTGTAGGACGCGTTGAGCGTGCCGTCCTTGAACCACTTGTAGAACGGCGGGTCGGAGTCGTCGAGGACCTCCTCGAAGTCCGTGAACCAGTGCAGGGCCCTCGCCTGCTCGGCCCACCAGCCCTTGAAGTCCTTGGCCGCCTTCTCGTGCTCCGAGAGATCGGTGATCAGCGCCGACGCGACGAAGTCCTCTGGCGGGTCGAAGCGCTCCTGATCGAGGAGATCGCCCAGCTCCTGCTCGAGGGTCGTGCTCTGGCTGTCCGCCATGTCCTCTCCTCTCTCCGAGTGCCGCCTTGACCCGTCCCTACCCGAATCATGCCGCGCCGACGACCCTGCCGTCGGCGCGGCGTGACCGATGTCAGCGGTTCAGGGGCCGCACGGGCATGATGATGCGGCCGAACGTACTGTTGGTGACTGCGGCGAACGACGCGTACCACGCAGCCGCGGCGGTGGCCAGGCCGAGCCAGCCGCCCGCCTTGATGATGTTCGGGTGGGCGCCGGCGTTGCCGATGCCCAGCAGGAAGAACGTCACCGCGAGCAGCACGAACACGAGTGCGACGGCCGCGGTGGTGCGCAGCGATGCGATGAACATGTACGCCGTGAAGATGCCCCAGGCGATGAGGAACAGCCCGACGGCGTGCCCGGCGTCGGCCTTCGGGACGCTCTTCTCGAAGAACTGCACGAAGGCCCAGAACGACAGCCAGAAGGCGCCGTAGGACGTGAAGGCCACCGCGCCGAACGTGTTGCCGGTGCGGAACTCCCACATGCCGGCCAGGAGCTGCGCCAGGCCGCCGTAGGCCAGGGCGAGGCCGAAGACGATGGGCTCGCCGCCGCTGCTGACCAGACCGGAGTTGAACATGCTGAGGACGAAGGTCGTCAGCGCGAAGGCGGCGAGGCCGAGCGGGCCGGGATCCGCGATCGGGGTCGGGACGAACTGCACCCGCTCGGCGGCGGTCCTGCCCGCCGCGGGCTCGAAGCGCCGCTCGGAGGCGGTTCCGGCTTCCATGAGATCCCCTCTCGGTTGGAGGTGCTGATCCCGTGTTCCCCTGTAACCATTGACTCCTACGGCCGGGTTGTCCGAAAGCAGACACCGCTCAGCCGTCCAGAATCGCCCTCAGCCGCTCAGGAGCGCCGCTTGCGCTTCTTCTTCTTCGAGGCGCTGTGCTCGCTGCCGGGGGCGGCCGGATCGGGACGCCGCGGGCTGGGCGCCTTGGGCGGCGGGGTCGCGGGCGCGCCCCGCCGGCTCGCGCGCGGGGTCTCGGGCTCGCCCTCCTCCGCATCGGCCTCGGCCCGCGCCGCCGCGCGCTGCTCGCGCAGCTGCTGCTGGCTGGGCCACGGCTCGGGTTGGCCGGTCGCCCACGCCTTGGGCGTGCCGCTCGGCAGCCGGCCCAGGAAGAGCATCCCGAGGGCGGCCAGCCAGAAGACGCGGATGATGCCCTGCTGGTCGATGGGCAGGATCGGGGCGACGGCAACGCCGACGATGACCCCGAGCACGCCCATGAAGCGCGTGAGCAGCCCGACGCGCATCGCGTTCAGCGAGATGATCGCGATGCCGAAGCCCAGGGCCAGCGCGGAGGTCTCCCAGATGAGCTGGCCGACGAGCGTGGCCGTGGGGCTGAGCGCGTCCGACGCGGCGGAGTTCGTCTTGTCGACGGCGTCGACGAAGCTGCGGGCGCCGAGGTAGCGCGCGATCTCGGACACGGCCCGGCCGACGCCGAACCCGACCGAGCCGACAGCCGCCAGGATGAGCGCGATCTGCGGCATCCCCGGCCGGCGCGCGCGGGTGGCGCGGAACAGGTACGCCATGGCGAAGAAGATCGCCAGCGACCCGATGCCGTAGAGGACGGCCCCCAGGATCGGCACCCACGGGTGCTGGCCGACATCGACGGCGAAGGCCGAGATGCGCCCGGGCGGGATCGGCTGGCCGTTCGCCGTGCGGCCCATCGCGTCCACGACGGTGACGATCTTGTCGTCGAACTCGCTCGTCCCGGGCTGCCCGAGCGTCGTGAGGGCCACGCCGAGGACGGTCAGCACCGACGCGGTCAGCGCGGCGAATCCCGCGCGTTTGCGGCCGGACGCCTCCTCGGCGAGGATCTCCTCGGGCGTCATGCGTCCGGACCGGGGCCGACGCGGCGCTGCTCGGGCAGCGCGCTCACGCGGCGCGCCGGGGCCGGGGTGTCGAGCGCGTCGCGATCGACCACGCGCGACAGTCGATCGCCGGCCGCGAGCAGCAGATCGAGGAACGGCGCGGCGACGCGCAGGCCGGCCTCGATGCGCCCGCGCCAGGCGAGCTGGGTGGGTGTGGGCGGTGCCACGGGCGCGGATTGTATGTGGCAGGGGGCGGCTCGATGCCGCCCACCGGCGGCTGGCCGCCGCCCATGGGTTCACGGCGCGGGACCGGATCTCCCGCGGAGGTAGTCTTCCGCGCGTCATGGAGATCCGCGAGGTCATGACCGAGTCGGTGGTCACCGCGCCGCCCGACGCCCCCGTGCGCCACGTCGCCGAGCTGATGCGCGAGCGCAACGTCGGCTCGGTGGTGCTGGTCGACGAGGACGGGCTACCGATCGGCTTCATCACCGACCGCGACCTCGCGGTCAGCGTGCTGGCCGACGGCCATCCCGGCGACACGCCGGCCGGCGGCCACGCCTCGAGCCCGGTGGTCACCGGTGCCCCCGGGATGGACGTCACCGAGGCGACCAAGCTCATGGTCGACAACGGCGTGCGCCGCCTGCCCATCGTCGACGGCGACAAGCTGACGGGGATCGTGACCCTCGACGACCTCGCGGTGCGCATCGGCGACCTCGAGATCGCCGCCAGCATCACGGCCCAGGTGACGCGCGCCGCGCTGCCGGGCTTCTACTTCTTCGACCGCGGCGGCTGAGGGCCGTCTTCCGCATGGCGCCTCGCGGCGCTGCACGGCGAGACGGCTCAGCAGCGCTGGACCACGCGCACCGGCGGCGCGCCGCTGGCGGGGCGAAGCCACGCCGACAGCGAGCAGCGGTGCCCGCGCGCGAGCACTCCGGGCGCGAGGCGCACGCGGACCGCGGTCGTACCGCGCGGCAGCCCCGTGATGCGCAGGCTGCGCCCGCCGCGGCTCAGAGCCGAGGCGCGCAGCGCTCGCGTGCGTCCTCCGGACAGCCCGACCGTGCCCAGGCGCGCGCTGGGCCTCCCGAAGCGCCCGCTGCCGGGCCGCAGCTCGATCGCGCGCAGCGCCGGGCCTCCGGAGGCGACCGCCGCCTCCAGGCCGCCGCGGAGGTCGGCCCGCTGGGACAGGTTCGCGAGCTGGCAGTCGGTCGCCGTGACCTGAAGCTCGGCCTCGACGGCCGGGCCGCCGCCGGCCGGCTGGAGGCGCACGCCGACGACGTGCCGGCCGGCCGCGTACATCGTCGACGGCGCCAGGAGCTGGTCGCGCCCGCCCTCGTCGCGGCGCGGAGCGGCCCCGTCGAGCGTCCACGTCACCGCGGCGACGCGGGCACGGTCGGCCGGTTTGCGGTAGCGGACCGAGAAGGCGACGAACAGCCGATTGCGCGCGATGAGGCCGCCGTACGGGTCGCGGACGCGCACGGTCAGCCCCGGCGCGACCTGCACCGGCAGCTCGATCGCGGGGCGCGGGGCGAGGATGGCGGGGCACGCGGGGGTGGGCGCCGGCGCCGCGGAGCCGCCCGCCGGCAGCGCGACGAGCGCGAGCAGCGCGGCGAGCAGGGCGACGGGCAGGCGGCAGGCCTTCACGGAGACTGCAACGCGCCCCGGGCCACGGGGGTGACGCGCGCCAGGCCGCTCAGGACGAGGCCAGCAGCGTGCGCGCCGCGGCGACGAGGTCGCCGTCGTCGGCGCGCCGCGCGGCCGGCAGCAGCGCGGCCAGCGCGTCGGCCGCGGCCACGACGTGCGCGGGCGTCCCCGGCCCCGTCAGCACGACGGCGGGCAGGTCCATCGACCGCAGCTCGCGGCGGGTGACGGGCCAGCTCGCCAGCCCCGCGTAGTCGGCGAAGAACGCGTGGTACGCGGCGCGGGCGCGCTCGAGCGCCGGGCCGTCGACGCGTCCGCCGAGCCACGCCTCGACGCCCGCCTCGGGCCCGCCCTCGCGCACGGCCGCCTCGAGCTCGGCGTGCTGAGCCGCGAGCCGCTCGGTCGCCTCGGGCACGAACATGAACAGCGGCGGGTCGGAGAGCACGGCGGCCCGCACGAGCGCGCGATGGCGCTTGGCGAGGTCGAGCGCGACGAGCGCGCCGAAGCCGTCGCCGCACACGACCGCCGCACCGGCTTGCAGCGCACCGAGCACCGCCGCGGCGTCCTGCGCCTGCTCCTGCGACCGTCGTGCCGCGATAGGGCTCCGGAGCGCCGCTCGAGCCGTAGCCGCGGCGGTCGTAGGCGATCACGCGGGCCTCGCCGGCCAGGGCCTGCGCCACCGGCGCCATCGCCTCGGCATCCGCGGCGAGGCCGTGGATCAGCAGCACCGGCGCCCCGGCGCCGTGCTCGACCACGTTGAGCGCGACGCCCGCGCCCTCCACGCTCGGTGCCATGGCTAGGATGGTGGCATGGAAGGTTTCGGCGGCATGTTCGGAGACCCCGACGAGCTCCAGCGGCGCATGGCGGAGTTCGCCGATCAGCTTCAGGGCCAGCAGCGGCTGGCGTGGGCCGACAACGCGATCAAGCTCGCGGTCGACATGACGGTCGCGGCCATCGCGCGCGTCAACATCCAGGGCACGACGGCCGAGCAGGCCGAGCAGATCCGCACGGTGATGGCGACCGTCTTCCCCGAGGCGGTCACGCTCGTGCGCGAGGCGCGGCAGGGGCTGCAGTAGGCCCTTCGGCGGCATCCGCGCCGCCTCCCTCGCGGTCGGCGCGGCCGGCCGCGATCACGTCCTTGAACGAGCGGAACTCGAAGATCGCCCAGAGCGCCACGAAGCCGATCGCCAGGGTGAACGACGCGATCGCGATCTGCTGACCCACCGAGTAGGCGGCGACCGTGGCGCCGGACGCCGTGCCGGCGAAGACCTTGACGAGGAAGGCCTGCTGCACGCCCGCGCCGCCGGGCGTGAACGGCACCGCGGCCGCCACGGCGTTGACGCCCGAGCACGAGCAGGACGTTCTTCACCGACCCGCCGATGTTGAAGGCGTCCAGCAGGAACCAGAACGCGGTGAAGCGAAAGCACCACGCCCCGAGCTGGACGAGCCACACCTCGCGGAAGTAGCGCCGGCGGTCGCGCAGGATCGTGAGCCCCTGGCGCACGCGCGCCCAGAACGCCCGCACGCGGCGCGAGAGCAGCGCGAAGCCCGCCAGCCCGAGCGCGGCGAGCAGCGTGATGAGGAAGAGGGTGAAGCGCAGGTGGCCGGCGAAGAACGACAGGTCGAAGGCCCCGAGGCTGGCGAAGTCCGGCGGCTTGGGGAACACGCCCTGCGTGAAGGCGAAGGTGAGGATGAAGACCCCCATCGTCGCGTCGAAGATCATCTCGACGAAGGTCGCCGCCGCCACCGCCGAGTAGCTCGAGTTCGGGACCGAGGTCTTGGTCAGGAAGAGGCGGATGACGTCGCCGCCGCGCGCGGGGATGACGTTGTTGAAGCCGTAGGCCGCGATGTAGGCCGCCCAGATGCGCCGGAACTCGATGCGCTCCTGCGGGTAGGCCGCGCGCAGGATGTGGAAGGCCGCCCGCGCGCGGATCGTGAGGTAGATGCCGAACGCGATCAGCGCGATGAGGAGCGAGCCGAAGTGGATGTCGGCCAGGCTCGAGAAGAACTCGCCGACGGCGTTGAAGAAGCTCGAGATGTCGTCGCCGAGCGAGGCGAGGGGCACGCGATCTAGCTTAGGCGGCCGCCGCCTCGAGCCCCAGCGCCAGCCAGACCGCGGGGTCCTCCAGCGAGGCGGCCACCACGTCGGCCTCGAGCGTCACGCCCGGCACCGACGGCACGCCGATGGTCAGGGCCCCGGCCGCGCGCCCCGCGGCCACCCCGGTGGGCGAGTCCTCGAGCACGGCGCACTCCGACGGCGCGGCCCCGAGCGCCACCGCGGCGGCCACGTACGCGTCGGGCGCCGGCTTGGGCCGCGCGACCTCCTCGCCGGTCACGAGCACCGCGAAGGCGCCCTCCAGCCCGGCGGAGCGCAGGCCGCTCTCGACGAAGCTGCGCGGCGAGTTCGAGACCAGCCCGACCGGTATCCCGGCGGCGCGCAGGGCGCCCAGCAGGTCCACGGCGCCCGGCATCGGCTCGACGCCCGCGGCGACCTCCACGAGGACCAGCTCGTGGAGCTCCGCGTTGAGCACGTCGCCCGGGACGCCGAGCATCGCCTCGAGCTTGGCGGCCGCCACGGGCGGCGCCGTGCCGAGCAGGCTGCGCTTGTGCTCCATGGTGAAGGTGGAGCCGTGGCGCGCGAAGAGCGTCGTCTCCGCCCGCGTCCACGCGGGCTCGGTATCGAGGGTCAACCCGTCGTTGTCGAAGAGGACCGCGGCAAGGGACATGCGCGCTATCGTCGCGCACAATGAGCACGCCCGACCGTCCGCCCAAGGAGCGCGCCCTGGTCCCCAAGACCATCGCCGCCCTCGCGGTCGCCTTCCTGCTCATCGCCTTCGGGCTCTCCAACCGCAACGACGTGCCCATCAACTGGCTGGTGGGCACGACCGACACGCCGCTCATCGCGGTGATCGTCGTCAGCGCCGTGCTCGGCGCGATCCTCGGCGCCCTGGCCGTCAGGGGTCGCTCGAAGCGGCGAGCGGGCTCACGTGACGCGTCACGAGCTGCCAGCCCGTCGGCCGGTGCGCCCACACGTCGGTCATGAGGAACGGCTGCGAGCGGTCCGCGCCGTCCATCGAGCCACGCTGCACGTAGCGTGAGCGCACCACGGCGGCGCCCGGCCCCGAGCTCGATGACCTCGAGCTCGTCGAAGCGGTACTCGTCGATCACGTAGCGCGAGGCGGTGATCTCGAGGTACTCGGCGCGCCCGCGCACCTCGTTGCCCGGCCGTCCCGTGGTCAGCGTGAACTCCTGGCCCAGCAGCCGGTCGAGCGCCGCCACGTCGCGCGCGGCGACGGCCGACTGAAGCTCGCGCTCGCGCGCCTCGATCTCGTGCACGCGCCCGACCGTACCTAGGCCGTGACGTAGGGCTCGAGACCCGCGCGCACGCTGGCCGGGATCTCCTTCTTGGCCAGCGTCCCGGAGTCGACGAAGACGTGCACCATCCGCCCCTCGACGAGCAGCTGCCCGTCGCGGCGCACCGCCGCCGCCATGGTCATCGACGTGCTGCCCAGGCGCTCGATGGCCAGCTCGACGTCGACCTCGTCGTCGAAGCGAGCCGGCGCACGGAACTTGGCCCCCGCCTCCACGACGACGACGTCCGTGCCGTCCTGCACGACGTTGGCGTAGGAGCCGAAGGCCTCCCGCCACATCTCGGTCAGGGCGACGTCGAAGTACGAGAAGTAGTGCGCGTTGAAGACGACGCCCTGCGGATCGCACTCGTGGAAGCGCACGCGCAGGCGATGGACGAACACGATGCGGCAGGCTAGCGCCGGGCCCACACCTCGGCCAGGCGCACGATCGTCGCCGCCGCGGCCGCCATGTCCTGCACCGAGGCCCACTCGCGCACCGAGTGGTACTCGTGGCCGCCGGTGAAGAGGTTCGGGGTCGGCAGCCCCATCGAGCTGAGCAGCGAGCCGTCGGTGCCGCCGCGGATCGGCGTGCGCAGCGGCTCGATCCCCTCGTCGCGGATCGCCTGCTCGGCCGCCTCGACGATCTCCGGGAAGGGCTCGAGGTGGCTGCGCATGTTCGGGTACTGCTGGCGCACGTCGAACTCCAGCCGCGCCCGCGGCTCGGTGGCCACGACCTCCTCGGCGGTCGCGCGCAGCAGCGCGACGTGGCCCGCGAGCAGGTCGTCGTCGAAGTCGCGCACGATCGCGCGGATGACCGCCTTGCCGGCGGTGGCGGAGACCTCGTAGACGTGGATGAAGCCGCGGCGCCCCTCGGTGGCCTCGGGCGTGAGGTCGGCGGGCAGGGCGGCGAGCAGCCGTCCGGCCAGCCGCGCGGCGTTGACGAGCTTGCCGGTCGCGAAGCCGGGGTGGACCTCGACGCCGTGGATGGTGACGACCGCCTCGGCGCCGGTGAAGGTCTCGTCCTGGAGCTCGCCCACGGTCGAGCCGTCCAACGTGTAGGCGCACCGGGCCCCGAAGCGCTCGACGTCGAAGTGCGAGGCGCCCTGGCCGATCTCCTCGTCGGGGGTGAAGCCGATGCGCAGCGTCGGGCGCGGCAGCTCGGGATGTGCGGCCAGGTGGGCGACCGCGGCCATGATCTCGGCGACGCCGGCCTTGTCGTCGGCGCCCAGCAGGGTGTCGCCGCTCGAGGTGACGATGTCGTGGCCCTCCTTGCCGGCCAGCTCGGGCATCGCCGCCGGATCGAGCACGGTGTCGTTGCGCGGCAGCTCGATCGGGCCGCCGGCGTAGGCGCGGTGGACGATCGGCTCGACGCCCGTGCCGGGCGCGTCGGGGCTCGTGTCGACGTGGGCGATGAGCCCGACCACCGGCGTGTCGCCGTCGACGGTGCCGGGGAGCGTGGCCATCACGTAGCCGTTGTCGTCGAGCTCGGCGTCCTCGAGGCCGATCGCCTCGAGCTCCTCGACGAGCATGCGCGAGAGGTCGAGCTGGCCCGGCGTGCTCGGAGTGCTCCCGTTGCCGTCGCGCCGGGACTGGGTGTCGACGCGCACGTAGCGCTGGAAGCGGTCCAGGAGGTCGGGGGCGAGCTCCTCGGCCAGCGGAGAGGTGTAGAGCGCCATCGCCGTGGAGGCTAGCTGGCTAGGATCGCCCACCATGTCCGGCTACACCGTCGTCAATCTCAAGCAGGTCGAGGACCAGGCGCCCAAGTTCGGCTACGCGCCCGACCTCGAATCGCGCTTCGCCCGCAGGGCCCTGGAGCTCGAGAACTCCGGCCTCAGCTACTTCAAGGCGGCGCCGGGCTTCCGCGTGCCCTTCGGCCACCGCCACACCGACCAGGAAGAGGTCTACATCGTCGTGGCCGGCAGCGCGCGCATCAAGCTCGACGACGAGATCGTCGACCTCGGCACCTGGGACGCCGTCCGCGTGCCGGCCCACCTGACCCGCGCCCTGGAAGGCGGCCCCGAGGGCGCCGAGATCCTCGCCTTCGGCGCCCCCAGCCACGAGAACGCCGACGCGCAGATGGTCCAGGACTTCTGGGAGGACTAGGCCGCGGCGAGCGTGCCCAGCGCCGCCAGGACCTCGTCGTCGTGCGTCTTCGGCGACGCCTTGGGGATGACGTGGCGGACGACGCCGTCGGCGTCGATGAGGAAGGTCGCGCGGGCGTTGCCCATGTAGGTGCGCCCGTACATCGACTTCTCGACCCACACGCCGTACTGCTCGGCGACCGCATGGTCGGAGTCGGCCAGCAGCGTGAAGCCGAGGCCCTGCTTGTCGTGGAACTTCTTGACCGCCTTGACCGGGTCGGGCGAGACGCCGAGGACGGTGGCGCCGATCGCGTCGTAGTCGTTGCGGTGGTCGCGGATGCCGCACGCCTGCGTGGTGCAGCCGGGCGTGTCCGCCTTGGGATAGAAGTAGAGGACCACGAGGCCGCCGCGCAGGTCGGACAGGCGGACCGGGTTGCCGTCCTGGTCGGGGAGCTCGAAGTCGGGAGCGGTCTGGCCGGGCTCGATCATGCGACGGATCCTACGGGGCGCCGACCGCGGGCCGGCGACGCTACTTCAGCAGCCGCGAGAGGCGGCGGTCCTTGAGCACGCGCCCGCCGGTCTGGTCGTGCGGGCAGTAGCACATGACGTAGTCCTCGTAGTGCACGGCTTCGATCGTCGCGCCGCAGCGCGGGCACGGCTCGCCCTGGTGGCGATGGACCTCGAGCGGCATCGGGAGCTTGTCGGGGATCGGCAGCGAGACGACGCGCTCGTAGTGCTCGATGGCGCCGTCGAGACGCTCGACGCACGCCGCGCGCAGGGCGTCGGCCTCGTCGTCGGTGAGGTCGTCGGCGCGCTTGAAGGGCGAGAGCATCGCCGTCCACAGGATCTCGTCGACCCACGAGCGCCCGATGCCGGCGATCACGTGCTGGTCGCGCAGGACGCCGTGCAGCGGGCGCGCGCCCTGGGCGGCCAGCAGCTCGCGCAGCGGCGGCGGGTCGGGCCACGCCTCCGGCCCGAGCGTCGCGAGCGCGTCGTCGGCCGCGACGTCCTGCGCGCGCAGGACCTTGACCCATGCGCGCTGGCGCGTCCCGAACTCGCGCAGGCGCAGCTCGTTGCCGTCCGCGAGCCGGACGAGCAGGCGCGAGGTGCGATCGCGCAGCGAGGCGCGCTTGTCGAACAGCTGCAGGCGCCCGGCCGACATGAGGTGCACGAGCAGGGCGAGGTCGCCGGCGAGGTCGACGACGATGTGCTTGCCCACGCGCCGCACGCCGGTGACGGCGGCGCCCTCGATCGCGTGCAGCGGCGGGTCGAACGTCTTCAGCGCGTTGATGCCCGGCGCGAGCGCCGACTCGACGACGACACCACGCAGCGCGGCATCCAGCCGGCGTGCGGTGATCTCGACCTCGGGCAACTCGGGCACACACTCATGCTAGTGGCGCCCCAGCGGGGCTCAGAGCACGCGCACGATGGTCGTCGACCACGCGCGGGTCGAACTGCATGCCCGCCCCGGCCCGCAGCCGGCGCAGCGCCTCGCGGCGCGGCAGCGGCTTGCGGTAGGCGCGCTCGCTGGTCATCGCGTCGAAGGCGTCGACCACGGTGACGATCCGGGCCGTCAGCGGGATGTCGTCGCCGGCCAGCCCGTCGGGGTAGCCCGAGCCGTCCCACGCCTCGTGCGTGGCGCGCACCGCGGGCGCCAGGTGCTGCAGGCCGGCGATGCCCGCCAGCATCTCCTCGCCCTCGATCGTGTGCCGGCGCATGCGCTCGCGCTGGTGGTCGTCGAGCGGGCCCGGCCAGTCGAGGATGTGCGGATCGACCGCGAGCTTGCCGACGTCGTGCAGCACGGCGACGAGCTCGACCTCGGTCGCGTCGAGGGCGTCGAGCTGCAGGTTCTCGGCCACCACGCGCGCGTGCGCCGCAAGGCGGTGGCTGTGCTCCGCCGTCGGTGCGTGATGCAGGCGCAGCTCGAGAGCCAGCGCCTGGACCGCCTGCGCCATCCATGGTGCCTCGGCCAGCATCGTCGTCGTCCCTGCCATGGACCACCGAAGGATGCCAGCCTCCTCGTGCCTAGGCGCGGCAGGCGCGACGAACGGCGGCGTACGACCGGTGAGCGGCGCGAGGCGTCTTGCGGAGGCGGGTAGGTTGCGGGGAGATGCCAGAGCGTCTCGCGATCGTGGGTGGCGACGCGGCGGGGATGAGCGCCGCGAGCGCCGCCCGGCGCAGGGAGCCCACCCTCGACGTGGTGGCGTTCGAGCGCGGCCCCTATACCTCCTTCTCTGCATGTGGGATCCCGTTCTTCGTCGGCGGGCTCTTCGAGGACTCCGACCGCCTCGTCTCGCGCTCTCCCGACGAGCATCGCGAGCGCGGGATCGAGGTCCACACGCGCACCGCCGTCACCGCCATCGACCTCGATCGTCGTGTGCTCACCGTGCGCGACCAGAGCGGCGACGAGCGCGCGCGAGGGCTTCGACCAGGTCGTCCTCGCCACCGGCGCGGAGGCCGTCGCCCCCGACGTGCCGGGCGCCGACGCGACCGAGCCGGCGCGCACCATCGACGCCGCCGAGCGCTTCCGGGCCGCGCTCGAGAGGGGCGGCGAGAGCGCGGTCGTGATCGGCGGCGGCTACATCGGCCTCGAGATGGCCGAGGCGCTCGTGCAGCGCGGCCTGCGCGTGACGCTCGTCGAGCGCGCCGGGCAGGTGATGGCGACCCTCGACGAGGACATGGCCGCCCACGTGCAGGACGCGGCCGAGGGCGTCGGCATCGACGTCCGCCTCGGCGCCGAGCTGCAGGAGGTCTCCGGGCACGCCGTGCGCGTCGACGGCGACGAGCTTCCCGCCGACCACGTCGTGATGGCGACCGGCGTGCGCCCGGCCACCGGGCTCGCGCGCGACGCGGGCCTCGAGCTCGGCGAGAGCGGCGCGCTGCGCGTCGACGACCACCAGCGCTGCCCGGGCCACGACGGCGTGTTCGCCGCGGGCGACTGCGTCGAGTCCTGGCACCGCGTGCTCGAGCGGCCGATGAACGTCCAGCTCGGCACGCACGCCAACAAGCAGGGACGCATCGCCGGTGCCAACGCGACCGGCGCCGATCTCGCCTTCCCGGGCGTCATCGGCACCGCCGCCTCGAAGATCTGCCGCTACGAGGTGGCGCGCACCGGCATCACCGAGCGCGAGGCCGCAGAGGCCGGCATCGAGGTGCGCGCGGCGACGGTCAAGGACCGCACCCGCGCCGGCTACTTCCCGGGCAGCGGCCCGATCTGGGTCAAGCTCGTCGTCGCGCCCGACGGCCGCCTGCTGGGCGGGCAGATCGTGGGCACCGAGGGCGCGGCCAAGCGCATCGACGTCCTCGCCGCGTGCATCTGGACGGGCATGGCCGTGGACGAGCTCGAGCTGCTCGACCTCTCCTACGCCCCGCCCTACTCGGGCGTCTACGACCCGCTCCTCGTCGCGGCGCGGGCGGCGACGAGGGTCCTCTAGCTACGACGCGCTCGCGCAGATCCGCTCGAGCTCGCGCGGGCGCAGCAGCGCGATCAGCTCGCCGCGCGTGCTGTCGAGGCGCACGGCGGCGATGCCGCCCTTCTTGAAGTCGACGCGCCCGCCCGTGAGGTCGTGGACGACCTGCGAGAAGTCGGGTTCGTGGCCGACCACGAGCACGCGCTGGTCGGGGCCGGCGGCGGCCAGGAGCTCCAGCGCGTCGGCGACGTCGAAGCCCGCGAAGAGCGCGGCGTGATCGATCGGCTCCACCCCGAGGGCCTCGCACGCCAGCACCGCGGTGTCGCGCGCGCGGACCTTGGGGCTCGTGAAGCACAGGTGGACCTGCACCTTGAGCGCCGCCAGGGCACAGCCCGCGATGCGCGACTGCTCACGGCCGCGATCGGTGAGGCGGCGGTCGGCGTCAGGTCGCGCGTCGTAGGGCTCGGCCTCGCCGTGCCGCAGGAGCCAGAGCTGCTGCGCCATCCGCCGGGCAGGCTACCGGCGCGGCCGCGATCACCGCTTGCGCTCGAGACGCACCCGCAGGACGTCGCTCGTCTTCACCGGACCGGTCGGCGCGCCGTACTGGTCGGCGGGCTGCCAGCGGAAGCGGTAGTCGGCGGTCGCCTTGACCGTCTGGCGCAGCGTCCAGAAGCCGCTGCCGTTGGTCGAGAGCACCTTCACCGTGGTCCAGCGCCGCGCGCCCGCGTTGCGCCGCTGCACGGTGACGCGGTGCGTCACGCCGGGGCGGACCTGGCCCCACAGGCGGGCGGCGCGGCTACCCGGGCGCTGGTCGATGAAGAACGGGTTGGCGAAGCTCTTGAACGCCGGCTTGGGCTTGTCGTTGACGAAGCGCAGGCCCGACTGCCAGCCGGCGTAGGGATCGCCTCCGGTGCTCCGGCGGACCGGCTCGTCGCGCCACTCGTACTGCGTCAGCAGCCGGACCCGGGGATCGCGATAGGCGACGTAGGCGCCCTGCTGCAGGTAGCGCGACTGCTGGGCCAGCGACACCCCGCGCGTGCGGTCGGGCGGTCGGGTCTGGTAGCCCCACTCGGTGAAGTACAGCGGGAACTTGCCGGCGCCGGCCTTCTTGAGGCCGCCCGAGCGCTGCGTGGCGTCGAGCGTGCGCTCGAGCCGCGGGATGTCGCCGATCGACGCGTTGTCGAGGACCGCCTGCTGCTCGTTGGGAGCGAGCGTGGTGGCGTGCGGGTGGTAGGCCAGCCCGTCGCCGGTGAGCGGCTTGAAGCCCTTGCACGGCCCGCTGCGATCGCGCTTGAGCGTGACCTTGACGCAGCCCAGCGAGCGGATGAAGGCCAGCGGGCGCGTCCTGGCGTTCTGCTTGGACGCGTTCTCGCCGTTGGGCGCCAGTGCTCCGAAGAGGACCGTCGAGGTCGGGTCGACCGTCTTGATCGCCGGGTAGGCGGCGCGCACGAGGCGGCGGTACAGGTGCGGCGCGTAGGGCGTGCAGCGGCTGCCCTTGCAGGTGTTCTGCGGCTGCAGCCACAGCGGCAGGTTGGGCTCGTTCCAGATGATCCAGCGATCCACCGCGCCGGCGTAGCGCAGTGCCGCGGCGCGGGCGAACTGGGCGAAGAGGTCCGGGCGCGGCTTGTAGCGGACGTTGTGGCGCCCGGGCACCTGCGAGGCCCACACCGGCCCGGGGCCGGTGACGACGAGCATCGGCCGCAGCCCCGCCGCGCTGACCAGGTTCACCGCACGGTCCACGCGCGACCAGTCATAGCCGGGGCTGTTCGGATCGGCGGAGTCGAAGCCGGCGGGCGCCCTGACCTCGGAGTTCGCAGGGGCGATCGCCTGCCACTGGGCGAAGATCCGCACGTCGTCGATTCCCGCCGCGGCCCACTGCGCCACCGTCGCGGCCGCCTTGGCGTCGTCGGGCTCGTACAGCACCGCGGCGTCGTCGGCGATCCCGGTCTCCAGTGACGCCGAGGCGTGCGCGGCGGCGGGCATCGTCAGCAGGACGACGGCGAGCAGAGCCGTCAGGAGGCGCGGGAGTGAGGTCATCTGGGTCCGAACGCGGTAGGGGGACGAGGGTTGCGGTCCGTGCTCATCGTCCGCTGCCGCGCTCCAGCCGCCGCGCGGCGAGACGGAAGGCGGCGAGAGCCGGCTTCGACACGGGCCTGCCGGCTGCGTCGAGCCGTCGCAGGCCAGCGTAGTCGAACGAGTCGCGGCCGCCGATGGCCGGCGAGAGCCACGTGTACCAGTAGATGGCGGCGATGCGGTCGGCCCGGCGGCGCGCGGCGAGGCCGAGGAGGGCCTGGCGCAGGCGGGCGGCCTGCCCGGCCTCGGTCGTCTCCCAGCCGTAGTTGAACGTCGAATGCCCGAGGCCGGAGGACCACGACACCTCGGACAGCACGAGCGGCTTGCGCCGATCGCCATAGCGGCGCATCGTCGCGCGCACGAGCCGAACGATCTTGAGGACATTGGTCACCCGGCGGCTGAACGGGTGCACCGCAGCGAGGTCGAAGAGCCGGCCGCCGCCGGCGCGATAGACGCGCCCGAGGTCGAGCCAGGAGCGATTGGTCAGCCCCGCCAGCACGACCTGGGCCGAGGGGTCGGCCGCCTTGACCGCCTTGCGCGCGGCGCGCAGCAGGCGCACGTAGCCGGGCGCCCAGTCCTTCTGCGCCCAGTACTTGCCGAGGTCCGGCTCGTTCCAGATCTGCCAGTGGCGGATGGGTTGCGGCTGGAGCTCCGGATGGGCCTGCCAGAAGACGCCGGCCGGCCCGTAGCGCTGGATCAGCGTGGTGAGGAAGGCGGCGTACGCGGCAGGGTCGCGCGGCGGCGAGCTCGGGACCGCTGGGTTGCGCGCGGCCCAGCCGGGAGCGCCGAGCACGACCGGCAGCACGTCGATCCGATGTTGCGCGGCCCCCGCGACGAACGCGTCGAGCCCCGTGAAGTCGAGCGCTCCGGGGGCCGGCTCGATCGTGCGCCAGTCGACGGCGATCCGGGTGCTGCCCACGCCGGAGGACCGCATGAGCGCGAGCTCGGCGCCCATGTCGATGGTGGGCGCGAAGACCGGCCCGTCGGACATGACGCCGAAGAACGAGCGGGGCACCGCGGCGTCGGCCGGGCCGCAGAAGGCCAGCGCGGCGAGCGCGACGACGGCGCCCAGCAGCCGCGTGGCTCGAGATCGGCGGCGGCCGTGAAGAGGTCTGGTCAACGCACGGGGTAGGGCGGTGGGCCGGTCTCGATGATGCCCGTGCGCACGCCGCTGTGCTGCATGTAGCCGGCATAGGCGACGATCAGGACGGCGAAGGCGGCGAGCGTGGCGATGCTCAGCCCGCGCTTGTCGCGCAGGACGAAGGCGCCGGCCGCGTAGAAGATCGGGGCGGCGAGCAGGATGATGCGCCCCCAGTCGAGCGCGAAGGTCATCGAGACGACGCACAGCGCGACGAGGACGAGGCCGCGCTGGGCGAGGCGCATGTTGCGCAACGCCAGCGGGGCGATGAACCACAGCGGGCCGTAGACCGTGAACATCCGCCGCAGCTGCGTGGCGAGCTCGTCGAAGCCGTCGCGCAGCACGTCGACGCGGCCGCCGAGCAGCGAGCCGCCGTAGCCGGCGACCTGCTCGCGTCCCACGGTCGGGATGGCGAGCCGCAGCGCCAGGTAGATCGCGATGGCGGGTGCGGACACGATCGCCACCCGCCTGAGCGCGTCGGCGTCGACGAGGCGCTCGGCCCAGATCGCGTACGCCAGCGGGATGAGGAACATGGCCGACTCGCGCGTCAGGGCGCCGATGGCCAGGGTGACCGCGAGCGCCCGCGGGCGCTCGTCGATCATGAAGAGGACGGCGGCGACCATGACCGCGACGGTGGCGGCGTCGACGTTGCGGCCCTGGCGCAGGCTGACGATGAGCAGCGGCGGCGAGAGGGCCAGGCACAGCGCCAGGCCCAGGGCCAGCCCGGTCGGCGCGCCCACGCGCTGCAGCAGGACGTAGAGGAAGCCCGCCGCGATGCCGGTCGCCAGCCAGGCCAGGAGGCTGAACGAGAAGGTGTGTCCGAACGGGAGGACGTGGACGATCGTCGGCACCAGCACCCGGTAGGCGAACGGGAACGTGTGCGTCGCGAACGGGTCCTGCGCCATCCGCTCGTAGATGAGGTCGTCGCCGCGCGGAGTCGGCTCGTCGCGCACCAGCGCATCGAGGATCACGATCGCCACGAAGGCCAGCGCACCGACCGCCACGGCTCCGTGCGAGCGGGTCATTCGAACGGTCGCCGTCACGCGGCCGCGCAGCTTAGCGGCGCCCGGTGGGTGACGAGCCTCGGGCGTGCGGCTCCTATCATCGGGGCCGTGTCCTCCCCCGAGACAGCGGTCGCGCGCGGTGGCGCGCTCGTCGCGCGCGTGCGGCGCGGCGTTCGCCACCCGGCCAACTGGCTGCAGCTGGCGCGCTTCTCGGCGGTGGGCGCGACGGGCTACGTCGTCAACCTGGCGACCTTCACGCTGTGCCTGAAGCAGATCGGCCTCGACTACCGACTCGCGGCCACGGCAGCCTTCCTCGTCGCCGTGACGAGCAACTTCGTCTGGAACCGGCGCTGGACGTTCGCGCCCTCGCCTCGCGCACGGCACATGCAGGCGCTGCGCTTCTTCACCGTCAGCGCGGTCGCCTTCGTGCTCAGCCTCGGGCTGCTGCAGCTGCTCGTCGAGCCCGGCGGCCTGCCCCACGTGCTCGCGCAGGCGCTGTCGGTCGCGGCCGCCATGCCGGTCACCTTCGCCGGCAACAAGCTGTGGACGTTCGCCTGAGACTGACGCGCTACTTGTAGGCGCGCGTCGGCGTCCCGTGGAAGGTGGTGCCGTCGGGCGCCTTCCACACCAGGCGCCACTGGCGTCCGGCGACGAAGGCCGAGCTCTTGGTGAAGTAGCCGCGCGAGTCGGTCTTCACGGTCGTCAGCGGATGGAACGAGCCGCTGCCGGAGCGGACCTCGATGCTCGCGGTCGTCACGCCGGCCGCCGGCCGGACGAGGCCCCACAGCGAGACCTTCGAGCCCGACTGCCTCACGGCGAGCGGGAGCCGGAAGCCGTCGTAGGACGGCTTGTGCTTGCCCTTGTAGGTGAACAGGCCGGTCTCGAAGCCCGGGTAGCGGGCCAGCAGCGGCACGCCGGGCTTGGGCGAGTCGTCGCGCAGCAGGTACTGCGAGAAGGCGACCACCCGCGGGTTGTCGTAGGCGATGCGCTCGGAGGTCGCGCGGTACTCCGACTGGCGCTGCAGACTCACCCCGCGCACCGGGTCCGGGGTGCTCTCGATGCCGAACTCGGTGAGGTAGAGGGGCAGGTGCGCGGTGATCGCCCCCGCCTTCGCCGCGCGGTCGAGCGCGGTGGGCAGCCGCGAGAGGACGCCGATGGTGACGTCGTTGGGCTGCGAGGGCTTGAAGGTCGGGCCCTGGCCGGTGGTGTACGCGTGATGGGCGTAGCCGGCCGCCTGCACCTTCGCGCACCCCTTCGAGGTCTTGTGGTACTTCGCGTCCAGGCACAGCGCGCCGCGCAGGAAGGTCAGCGGCGCCACCACCTTGCCGGTGCCGCGCGGCGAGGTCTCCCCCAGCAGCACCTTGGCGGACGCCTGGCCGGCGTCGGCCAGCCCGCGCTGGGCGGCGAAGTAGAGCTTGCGGTAGATCCCCGGCGAGAGCGGCGTCTTGTGGGCCGAGTACTGCGGCAGCAGGAACTGCGGCTGGTTGGGCTCGTTCCAGATGCTCCAGGTGTCGACCTGCGCGCCGTAGTGGGTGGCGACGGCGTGCACGAACTTCTGGAACTCGGCCGGGCTCGGTCGCGTCACCGTGTCGCGCGCGCCGTTGGTGGCCCACCGGGGGACCGGACCCGAGACGGTCAGCAGCAGCTGCCAGCCGCGCGCCTTGATCCCTTCGATCACGGGGTCGTACGCGCCCCAGTTGTAGCTCGCCGGATCGGTCTCGTCGAACTTCGGCTTGACGCGCGAGTCGGGCTCGGGTGCGACGTCGTGCCAGTAGAGCACCACGCGCATGGAGTGCACGCCGAGCGCGGCGATGTCCTTGAAGGCCTGGTCGCGGGTCGCGGGGTCCTTGAGGTCGCTCGTCGCCTCGAAGGTGAGCGACTGCCCGTGCGAGGCCTGGGCGGCGGCCGGGACGAGCAGCGCGCCGGCGGCGCACACCAGGGCGATGAGGGTTCCGAAGCGTCGCATGAGGATGGGCACGCCTCAGGAACCACCCGGGGACCGCAAAGGTTGTGGTCCCTCCTGCAGCGGGTGCGTTGAGGGCGCTTGTGACACCGTAGCACTAGGGTTTCCGCCGGTGAGCACCCAGGTCGCCCCGGACGACGTCGTCCGCACCCACGCCGAGGGCGAGGCCAACGAGCGCGAGCCGCTGCTCGTGCTCGAGCCGCTGATGGCCTTCCTGGACGCGCACGGGCTGGGCGCCGGCGGCGTCGAGGTCGAGCCGGTCGGCGAGGGCCACTCCAACGTGACCTACGCGCTTCGCCGCGAGGGCGCCAACGTCGTCCTGCGCCGCCCGCCGCGCGGCCCGCTGCCGCCCAGCGCGCACGACGTCCTGCGCGAGGCGCGCGTGCTGTCGGCGCTCGCCGGGCGCGCGCGCGTGCCCGCGGTGCTCGCCGTCTGCGACGACGACTCGGTCATCGGCGCGCCCTTCTACGTCATGGAGCGCGTCGAGGGACACGTCGTCACGAGCTCGGTGCCCGCCGCGCTCGACAGCCCCGACGACCGCCGGCGCATCGGCGAGGAGCTCGTCGACGCGCTCGTCGAGGTCCACGCGGTCGACTGGCGCGACGCCGGCCTCGAGGGCTTCGGGAAGCCGACCGGCTACCTCGAGCGCCAGCTGCGGCGCTTCCTCGGCCTGTGGGAGCACAACCGCACGCGCGACATCCCGGCGGTCGAGTCCGTGGGCGAATGGCTCAAGGCGCACCTGCCCGAGTCCGGGCCGGCCACCGTCGTCCACGGCGACTACCGCCTGGGCAACACGATGATGGCCCCGGACGCGCCCGCGCGGCTCGTGGCCATCTTCGACTGGGAGATGGCCACCATCGGCGATCCGCTGGCCGACCTCGGCTACCTGTGCACCCTGTGGGTCGACCGCAACGACCCGTCGGGCGGCATGTTCGAGCTCTCGGGCGTCACGCGCGAGGAGGGCTTCCCGCTGCGCGAGGAGCTGGTCGCCCGCTACGAGGAGCGCTCCGGGCGCTCGATGACCGACATCCGCTGGTATCGCACGCTGGCCCTGTGGAAGTCGATCGTCTTCATGGAGGGCAACTACAAGCGCGCGATGTCCGGCGCCACCGACGACCCCTACCTGAAGGGCTTCGGCGAGGGCGTCATCCAGCTCGCGCAGCGCGCGGAGGCGCTGGCCCGTGGCGGCTGAGCGCAGCGCCGTCCTGCTCGACTGGGGCGGCGTGATGACCGGCGACCTGTTCGGCTCGTTCCGCGCCTTCTGCGCCGAGGAGGGCCTCGACGCCGACGTCCTGGCCAACCTCTTCCGCAATGACCGCGACGCCCGCGCCCTGCTCATCGACTTCGAGTGCGGGCGCATCGAGGAGGTCGACTTCGAGCCCCGGCTCTCGACCGCCCTCGGCCTCACCTGGCACGAGGGGCTCATCGACCGCCTCTTCGCCGGCGCGGCCCTGAACGACGCGATGGTCGACGGCGTGCGCGCCATCCACGACCGCGGCATCGCCACCGGCCTGGTCTCGAACTCCTGGGGCACGCGCCGCTACCCGCGCGACCTCCTGGCCGAGCTCTTCGACGGCGTCGTCATCTCCGGCGAGGAGGGCTTCCGCAAGCCCGACCCGCGCATGTACGAGCTCGGCGCGCAGCGCATCGGCGCCGACCCGAGCGCGTGCGTGTTCGTCGACGACCTCGCCTTCAACCTGGACCCCGCGCGCGAGCTCGGGATGGCCGTGGTGCACCACACGGCGGCGGCCTCGACGCTGGCGGAGCTCGAGCGGCTGCTGGCATAGCGCAGCGCGGCGACTGCGGCGCTGCGCGGCGCTAAAGCATCACCGAGGGAGGGTGGGCCCCGCCGCGCCGCGGCCGGGCCCCGGACGGCAGTACCGCGAGCACAGCGTGCTGACTTTTGCGGCCAGGAGCCCCACAACCCAGCATCCTCCGGCGTAACTCACCCCGCGCGGAGGACGACCGCCGACGGTCGCGCCGCCCCGGGGCCGCTTCCCCTCGGTGATGCAGTAAGCGCCGCGCAGCGCCGCGAGCGCAGAGCGGACGACCGCCCCACGACCTACCGCAGCGCGGCGAGGTCCTCGTCGTCCGCCGCCCACCCGCGCGCGCGCTCGTCGTTCGCGAGCGCGACCTCGAGGTGGGCGCGGGCCTCGTCGAGGCGCCCGGCGCAGCGCGTTGAAGCACGCGAGCTGGTAGTTGAGCGGGCCGTGCTCGGGCCAGTCGCGCAGGCCCTCGCCCGCGATCGCGATGGCCTGCTCGTAGTCGCCCGCGTCATACGCCGGCTGCGCCGCGTAGTAGTACTCCCACGCGCTGCGGGGCCCGGCGGCGCCCGGCTCGCCGCCGATGACGAGCACCGTGGTCGCGGGCTCGGCCGCCACGGCGCTGCGGCAGCGTGCCGACCTCGACGTGCACGAGCGTCCCCACCGGCGCGTCGATCTCCTCCTCGCCGACGGTGAACGTCGCGCGGCCGGCGACGACGAGGTAGAGCTCCTCGTGCCCGGGGGAGCTCGCGGTGCCCTCGGTGTGGGACTCGATCACCTCGTCGCCGACCGCGTCGGCCGTCCACGCGTTGACGCCGAAGGCGGTCGCGCCCAGCCGCTCGCGCACGGGGCGCCAGGTCAGCGCGCCGACGCGGATGCGGTCGAGGTCTTCCAGGTGGGCGTGGGCCGTCACGCCCCGGACTCTATGCGCCGCCGCAGCTCGGCCCCACGCCCCGCGGCCACCGCGCGCGCGGCGCGCGCCTCGGTGAGCTCGACCCCGCGCGCGGCCGCCAGCTCGAGCAGCTCCTGGCGCTCCTCGCCCTCGCGCGCCGTGCGTGCGAACAGCCACCCGAAGAGCAGCAGGGTGAGGATCGAGCCCTCGACCATCATGATCGCGCCCGCGGTGTTCTGATCGGCCCCGGGCGAGATGCCGTGCGCGCGCTCGCCCGCCGCGTAGACCCCGAAGAAGATGTGGCCGCCGAAGACGAAGACGTTGCCGAGGATGGCGCCCGTCAGGCGCACGGCGATGATGTAGCCCAGGCGCGCGAGGTTGCCGAACCAGGCCGGCTTGGGCAGGGGCCCCAGCAGCGCCATCCACATGTTGAAGCCGCACGCCACGAAGCCGAAGTGCTGCAGCGCGTGGACGGCGGGGTGATGCACGGCGCCCTCGTGGAAGTAGGGCACGTGCCACAGGTAGAGGTTCAGCGCCCACAGCGGGAAGGCGACGAGCGGATGGGCGAGGACGCGCAGGCGGTCGAAGAAGCCGATCCGCAGGACCGGCGCGAGCACGGGCCCGGTGAGCCCGAGCACGAGCAGCAGCGTCCCGAGGTCGCCGATGAGCAGGTGCTCGACCATGTGGGCCCAGAAGAGCTGGTCGCCCAGCGAGCCCAGCGAGGTGAAGGCGACGACGATCAGGCACAGGCCGCCCAGGAAGCACGCGCGCCGCCAGCCGGGGACGGCGCGCGAGGTGCCGGCCAGGTGATGGGCGCGCAGGGCGTAGAGGATCCCGGCCACGGTGGCGGGTGCCAGCTGGAGGGCGACCTCCATGACGTCAGGCTAACCCGCCGCGATCATCGCGACGCCGGCCAGCGCCGCGGCCACGCCGGCCTGCTGCACGGGGCGAATGCGCTCGCCGAGCACCCCCCGCGCGAGGATCAGCGTCATCACGGGATACAGCGAGCCGACGACCGAGACGATGCTGAGCGCGCCCTTCGTGTTGGCCACCGCGTAGAGCGCCGTGGCGCTGCAGTCCAGGGTGCCCGCCACGACCAGGGTGCCCGCGGTGCGCCCGGCCGGCGGGCGCATCCCGCGCGCCCACGCGAAGAGCGCGAGCGCGGGGACGGGGATGCTGCGCGACAGCACGAGCAGCCACAGCACCGAGTCGTCGGCGGCGGCGTCGGACATGACGAAGTAGGAGCCGAAGCCGACCGCCGCCACCAGCGCGAGCACGATGCTGAGCTTGCCGGCCGCGGCCCGCCCGGCGTCGTCGTGCTGCTCGCGCGAGGCGAGCAGGACGCCCACGAAGGTCACGGCCAGTCCGACGGCGACGACGGTCGAGAGCCGGTCGCCGGTCGCGATGCCCACCACGACCGGGAGCGTGACCCCGGTGGCGCTGATCGGCGCCACGATGCTCATCGTCCCGATGGCCAGGGCCCGGTAGAAGCAGCCCAGGGCGATGACGCCGCCGATGCCGGCGACCACCGAGAGGATCGCCGCCCGCGAGCCGGGAAACGGCTCCCCGGTCGCCGCGATGATCGCCAGCACGACGACCAGGCCCGCGCCCTCCACCACGCACAGCACGACGGCCACCGGCACCCGCTTGCTCTGAAGGCCGCCGAGGAAGTCGGCGACGCCCCAGCAGCTCGAGGCCGCGAGGGAGAGCAGGACGGGGACCATGCGCGGCCATCCTGCCATGCCTGCTCCGGGCCCCGCCGCGCGGTGGAGGGGTCGCGACGGGGCCCGGTCGGCAGTGCACGCGCTCCGCGCGTCAGGGAGCTACTTCAGCGAGGTGAAGTCGAGATCCCAGCTCGTGGAGTACTGGTTGACCACGCCGCGGACGTCGGGCGCCTCGACCGTGGGGATCTTGTCCCACAGGTAGGGGATCGCGGGCGCCTGCTCGGTGACCATGTCGTCGATCTTGCCCCAGGCCTTGTCGCGCTCGGGGCCGGCCGGCAGCACCGCGGCCTTGGCCATCGCGTCGTTGATGGCGGGGTCGTTGAGCTGCGACCAGTTGGAGTTGTTGGCCTGCAGGATGTTCTTGCCGTTGAACACCGGGTCCAGCAGCGACTGCGGGTCGTTGAAGTCCTTGAAGAACCCGACGTTGGGGCAGATCACGACCTGCGCCTTGGGCACGTTGCAGAACTTCGTGTAGAGGGTGTCCTGCGGCGCGGTGCGGAAGTTGACCTTGATGCCGAGCTTCTCGAACTGCGCCTGGGCGACCTCGCCCGTCTTCTTGCCCGGGTCGGCGTTGCTGGCGACCATGAGCAGCTTGTCGGATCCGGTCCACATGCCGTTGGCGTCGATCGGCAGGCTCGGGTCCTGCTTCTTGGCCGCGAGCATGTACTTCTTGGCCAGCGCCATGTCGCCGCGCGGGTTGGCGAGGAAGTCCGCGCCGGTGCCCTTGGTCCCGCCGGCGTCGTCGAAGCCGGGGAACGCCGGCGGCAGGAAGTGCGTGGCCAGGTCGCCGGCCGCCGTGCCGCCGCGGGTGAGCTGCAGCGCCGTGCGGTCCGACGCGGCCACCACGGCCTTGCGGACGTTGACGTTGTCGAACGGCTTGATCGACGAGTTCATCGCGATCATGCGGTAGCCGCCGCCCGGGATGAAGGCGATCTGGTCCTTGTTGCGCGAGAGCGCCTGCTTGATCACGGGCGCCGGGGTCGTGCCGTCGCCCTGGACGAGCGCCGAGCCCTTGAGGACGCGCCGCGCCGAGGAGACCGCATCGTCGTTGCCCTCCTCGATCGTGATCGAGTCCAGGTAGGCGGGGCGGTAGTCGGTCTTCGGATCCCAGTTGGGGTTGCGCACCAGCTCGATGCTGCGCCCCGGCTTGCGGCCGACGAGCTTGCCCGAGCTGTCGTTCTTGTACATGTACGGCCCGGTGAAGGCCACGTACTGGTCGTAGGTCGACGGCGTCTTGGCGTCGAAGGGCTTGGCGTACTCCTGCGGCACCGGCGTGGAGATCGGCATGGCCAGCGCCTGGGAGACGAGCGCCGCGCTCGGCGTCTTGAGCTTGAAGACGATCGTCGAGTCGTCGGGCGTCTCGATGCCCGGGATGTCCTTGATCTCGGCGGGCTTGGCCGGCGCGCCGACGATGTCCTTGAAGTAGACGGTCGCGTACGGCGAGGGGACGTGCGCGCTGAAGGCGCGCTCGAAGGCGTACTTGATGTCCTTGGAGGTGATCTCGCGGTTGACCGGCGGGGCGAACTTGATCCCCTTCTTGAGCTTGACCGTGATCGTCTTCTGGTCGCTCGAGATCTGCGGCTCGCCGTCGGCGATGTCCGGGCGCGGCTTGGCGTTGTCGCCCGGCCCGTAGGAGTACAGGGTCCGGTTGACCGCGTAATGGATCATGTAGCCGAAGGCGTAGTAGGTCTGGCCCGGGTCGGCGTAGTCCACGTCGCCCGCGGCCAGCGCGGTGAGATGACCGCCCTTCTTGCCCTCGCCGGGCGCCGCGCCGTTGAACTGCCCGTTGGCGGCGCTGGACTTCGTCGTCGCGCCGCCCGTGCCCGAACCTGAGTCGCTGCCGCAGGCCGCGACGCCCAGGGATATGCCCGCCGCCACCAGCAGCGGGAGAAGCCGTCGTACGTACAAGTGATCCCTCCTCAGGGGTCGTGAGACACCCGGAAACCTGCCTGAGGAGCCGTAAAACCTCCGTGAGTAAAAGCGGCGTAATGGACGCGCGATCGAGAGCTCCGGCGGTCCGCGACGCACAGCGCGGCAAGCGCCGCGCGTAGGCCGCCGCGCTGGCGCGACCTACGCCCGCGCCGGCGTGCTGACGATCGGCTCGCCGGTGCCCGCGGAGGCCATCGGCAGCGAGACCGTCACCTCGAGGCCGCCCTCGCGCCGGGCCAGGACCGTGACGCGGCCGCCGTGGGCCTGGGCCACGGCGCGGACGACGGCCAGGCCGAGCCCGTAGCCGCCCGTCGACCGTGCGCGCGAGGACTCCAGGCGCCGGAAGGGCTCGAGCAGCTCCTCGACCGCGCCCGGATCGATCCGGGCGCCGGGGTTGGCGACGTGCAGCACCGCCTCGCCGCGCTCGATGCCGGTGCGCACGCGCACCCAGCCGATGGCGGCGTTGTAGCGGACGGCGTTCTCGATGAGGTTCTCGGCCAGGCGCTCGAGCAGCACCGGATCGCCCACGACCGGCGCCGGGACGAGGGCGGCCTCGAGCTGGAGCGGGCCGCCTTCGGCGAAGGCCTCCTCACGCTCGAGGGCCGGCGCCACGATCTCGGCCAGGTCGGCCCCGCGCGCCTGCACGATGCCCGCCTCGCTGGAGGCGAGCGCGAGCAGCGAGGCGATGAGCCGCTCCATGCGCTCGTTGGCGTCGCGCACGACGTAGGCCATCGCGCGCAGCTCCTCGCGATCGGCGTCGGGATCGTCGAGGGTGACGTCGAGCTCGGTGCGCACGATGGCCAGCGGCGTGCGCAGCTCGTGCGACGCGTTGGCCACGAAGCGCCGCTGGCTCTCGAAGGCGGCTTCGAGGCGCTCGAGCATCGAGTCGAAGGTGTCGGCGAGCTCGCGCAGCTCGTCGCGCGGCCCGTCGAGCGCGATGCGCGCGTCGAGCGTGCGGTCGGAGATCGAGCGCGCGGTCGAGGTGATGCGGCTGATCGGGCGCAGGGCACGGCCGGCCACGATCCAGCCCGCGGCCACCGAGGCCAGCGTGACGAGCAGCAGCGCGCCGCCGAAGGCGAGCAGGACCTTGCTCAGCGCACGGTCGTTGGCCGCGTGGACCTGGGCCGCGTAGGCGTTGCGCGCCTGGCGATAGGCGTCGCGCTCGTCGGCCGAGAGCGTGCGGACCGGGCTCGTGTTCTCGGGCGGGATGCCCGGCGCGATCTTCACGCGGATCGTCGGCGCGCCCGACTTCACCGGCGTGAGCTCCTCCACGGCCACGTGGACCTTGCCCTGCTCGTCGCGGAACTCGTGGCGCACGACGGCGTAGGAGACCACGAGCAGGATCGTCCCCATCGCGATGAAGATGGTCGCGTACCACGCCGTGAGGCGCAGGCGGATGGAGGGGCGCGGCATGCGCACGGGGCCTCAGCTCAGACGGTACCCGGTACCGATGACCGTCTCGATCACGGCCGGCGTCCCGAGCTTGCGCCGCAGGTTCATCACCGTCACGCGCACCGTGTTGGTGAACGGGTCCACGTGCTCGTCCCACACGCGCTCGAGGAGCGTCTCCGGGCTGACGACGGCGCCGTCGGCGCGCAGCAGCACGTGCAGGACGCCGAACTCCTTCGGGCTCAGCGTCACCGAGCGCCCGTCGCGCGTGACCTCGTGGCGGGCCGGATCCAGGCACACGCCGGCGCGCTCGAGGACCGGCTTCTGAGCGACCGCGTGGCGGCGCTGCAGCGCGTGCAGCCGCGCCACGACCTCGGCGAAGGCGAACGGCTTGGTCAGGTAGTCGTCGGCGCCGAGGTTGAGGCCCTCGACGCGCGCGCGGACGTCGGCCGCCGCCGTGAGCATGAGGATCCGCGGCGGGCGCTCGGCGCCCACGAGCTGGCGGCAGACCTCGTCGCCGTGGACGTGGGGCAGATCGCGATCGAGCACGACGACGTCGTAGTCGACGACGGACGTGCGCTTGAGCGCCTGGTTGCCGTCGAGGGCGATGTCGACGGCGAATCCGTTGCGGCGAAGGCCGCGCGCGAGCGCCTCGGCGAGCCGGGGCTCGTCTTCGGCGATGAGGACGCGCATGGGCACGATGAACGTAGTGTGACCTAGATAACAGCCACGTAAAGGGCGGACGGGCGTCCGATCGCAAATCTGGATATCCGGATATCTCTTGGCTATCCTGCGCGCATGGCCAAGCAGCGCAAGCGCCGCGACGACGACACCGCGGCCCTCTTCGTCCGCCTCCCGCTCGAGGAGGCCGAGAAGCTCGATCGCTTCGCCTTCGAGCGGCGGATCCCCAAGCGCGACGTCGTGCGCCGGCTGGTGGCCGAGCGCCTCGACGACGCCGACGTCCTCTGGCACCGCCCGGCGCCGCGCCCGTTCACGATGCCGCTGCCGCCCGACGCCGAGGTGGTCGTCGGCCGCGCCGACTTCGTGCCCGCCCCCGCGGCGGAGGTGCTGACCGTCGAGCAGGCGGCCGAGCTGCTGCAGACCGACCCCGACGCCGTGCGCGCGCTGGCCGACGCGGGCGAGCTGCCGGGGCGCAAGATCGGCGACGAGTGGCGCTTCCTGCGCCGCGCCGTGCTGGCATGGCTCGGCGCCAGCGCCCCGCCGGACGCCGCCGCCTAGCGCTAGTCGCGCTTGCCGCGCCCGTAGAGGACGCGCACGAGCTTGCCCAGGACGCCCGTCATCCTCGCGCTGTAGGGATACATGTGCAGGTCGCGCTTGGGGTGCAGGCGCGAGGTCAGCAGCGCCTGCTGGTGGGCGAACTTGCGGATGCCCCCGGCGCCATGGCGGTGGCCCATGCCGCTCTCCTTGACGCCGCCCATCGGCAGCTCGAGCGCGGAGTAGTTGACGAGCGCGTCGTTGATGCACACGGCGCCGGCCTCGATGCGGCGCGCGACCGCCTCGCCGCGTGCCGCGTCCTTGGAGAACACGGAGGCCCCCAGCCCGTACCTCGAGTCGTTGGCCAGGCGGATCGCCTCTTCGGCGTCGGCCACCTTCATGATCGGCAGCGTGGGACCGAAGGTCTCCTCGCGCATGCACTCCATCGTGTGATCGACGTCGACGAGGACGGTGGGCTCGTACCAGTTGCCGCCCTGGCCCTCATGGCCGCGCTCGCCGCCGACGAGCACGCGGGCGCCCTTGTCCCGCGCGTCCTGGACGTGACGCTCGACGATCCCGACCTGGGGCGGGAAGGTGATGGCGCCGACGTCGGCGGTCCCCGGGGCGGTCGAGCGGTCGTTGCGCAGAGCCCGCGCCCTCTCGGTGACCTTGGCCACGAAGTCGTCGTAGACCGGCGCCTCGACGTAGACGCGCTCGATGCTCACGCACGTCTGCCCGCCGTTGAACATCGAGTAGTACACGGCGTGATTGGCCGCGCGCTCGAGGTCGGCGTCGGCGAGGACGATCATCGGGTCCTTGCCGCCGAGCTCGAGCGACACCGGCGTGAGCGTCTCGGCCGCCGCGCATCATGATCTTGCGCCCGGTGGCCGTCGAGCCGGTGAAGTTGATCATGTCGACCTCGTCGACGACCGCGGCGCCGGTGTCACCGCGCCCGGTGGCGACCGCGAAGACCCCGTCCGGCATGCCGCACTCGCGCAGGGCGTCGGCCAGCAGCAGGCTCGTCAGCGGCGTCACCTCGCTGGGCTTGAGCAGGACCGCGTTGCCCGCGGCCAGCGCGGGGATGCAGTCGCCGAACGAGTTCGTCAGCGGGTAGTTCCACGGGCCGATGACGCCGACGAGGCCCAGCGGCCGGTAGCGCAGGACGAGCTTCTTGCCCTTCAGCAGCGGCGAGGCGGTCTTGACGCGCTCGTCGGCCAGGAAGCCGGGCGCGTGCTTGGACCAGAAGCCGAAGGCGTTGGCGCCGTACATGACCTCGGCGATGAGGGCGTCCTCGTAGGCCTTGCCCGTCTCGGAGACGATCGTCTGGATGACGCGCTCGGAGTTGTCGACGACCCACTTCTGGGCGCGGCGCAGGATCCGGCCGCGGCCCTCGAAGCCGAGCGCCTCCCACGCCGGCTGCGCGGCGCGCGCCGCGCGCGCGAGGTCGGCCACCTGCTCGGCGGTCATGTCGGGCACGTGGGCGATGACCTCGCCGGTGGCGGGGTTCTCGACCGCGATGTCCCCTGCCGCGGTGGCGGTGCCGTTGGTCGCCGGATGCTCCTCGACGGTGGCCACTGCTCTCGCTCCTGCTTCGTTTGACGGTGTGTCGAACTCTAGCGGCCCTGGTAGCGTCCGCGCCGCGTCTGCGGCGCTGCGCCGCGCTTACTGCACCACTGAGGGAACTCCCCCGGGGCGGCGCACGTCGAGTCATCCTCCGTGGGGGTCCGCGGAGCTGGTGCCTTAGCCGGCGAAGCTCACGGTCTCGATGCCGATCGGCTCGACCGGACGGTCGCGGCCGTCGGTCTGCGTCGTGCCGATGCGCTCGACGACGTCCTGGCCGCCGGTGACCTGGCCGAAGACCGTGTGCTTGCCGTCCAGCCACGGGCACTCGTCGGCGGTGACGATGAAGAACTGCGACCCGTTGGTGTTCGGGCCCGCGTTGGCCATGGCCAGCGCGCCGCGGACGACCTTGTGGTCGTTGAACTCGTCCTCGAACTGGTAGCCGGGACCGCCGGTGCCGGTCCCCTCCGGGCAGCCGCCCTGGATCATGAAGTCGGGGATGATGCGGTGGAAGATCAGCCCGTCGTAGAAGCCCTGACCGGCGAGCTCCTTGAAGTTGCTGACGGTCTTGGGGGCGTCCTCGTCGAACAGCTCGAAGGTGATCTCGCCTTCGCTCGTCTTCATCACGGCCTGGGACATGGGGACTCCTCAGGGAGTTCGGGAACGGGAAGGTGGGCGCGGGCGCTCAGCCGAGCAGCTTGAGCTCGGTGATGCGCAGGCGCGGTCCGTCGGTGGGCGGCTGGGTGAACCACAGCAGCACGTTGCGGTACTTGCTCGTGCCCGCGCCGAGGACGATCTTCTGCTTGCCGTCGTTCTTGGCGCCGACGTTCGAGACGTCCTTGATGTGGCTCCAGCGCGTGTCGAGGATGTCGGGCGGCGGCGTGGTCTCGTCGGTGGCGTAGATCTCCACGCGGAAGCCCGGTGTGGGCGTCTGCAGCTCGATCTGCCGCACGCCCTGGAGCTTGCCGAGGTCGACCACGTAGCCGACGGCGATCTGCGTCGGGACCGTGGGGTCGACGTACCACGACGTCGTCTGGTCGTCGTCGAGCGCGCGCGTCGTCTCGCCGCTCGTCCTTCACGCGCTTGAACGGGTCGTAGACCGTGCCGGCGTCGCCGTTGAGCTCGATCGGCTTCGCAGCGGGCGTCGGTGGTCGTGCCGGTGCCGGTGCCGGTCCCGGTCCCGGTCCCGGTCGTCCCGGTGTTGGTGCCCGTCCCAGTGCCCGTCCCCGTGCCCGTGCTGGTGGCGGGTGTCGAGGTCGTCGGCGTGGGCGTGATCGGCGCGCCCGGCGTGGCGCCGGCCGTCGGCGTCTTGACCTTCGGAAGCGTCTTGGGCTTGGCGGGCGTGGTCGACGTCGCCGCCGGGGGCTGGGTGGTGGCCGCCGGCGGCTGCGTGGTCGCGGCCGGGGGCGCCGTCTGCGCCGCCGCGGGCGGCGCTGCGGCGGGCGGCGCGGAGGCCGTCTGCTTGGGCTGCGAGTCGCCGGTCAGGGCGGCGTAGCCGGCGCCCACGGCGCCGAGGACGAGCAGCAGCGCCAGGGCGATGACCGTCGAGGCGGCGCGCCAGCCGGGGCGCTCGCCGAGGCGGCCGGGCGCCGCGGTGCCGCAGTTCAGGCACCAGTCCTGCTCGGGCTCCATCGGCGCGCCGCAGGCACGGCACGCGTCGGTCGCCTCAGGTGGGCTCGCCGGCTGCTCCGGCGGGCTCTGTGGTGGGGCCTCCGGAGCGGCTTCGGGCGCAAGGACAGGCTCTGCCTCCAGCAGCTTCACATGTCCAGGGTTGCACACACTGAGGGCAACGCGCAAAGCGCAGGCGCGGTTGCGGACGGTGTGCGCGCTCAGGCGCGAGCGATCTCGAGGCGCAGCGTGGTGCCGTTGACCGGCGTCCCGTTCACGGACTCGACCACGCGCTCGGCGTCGCTGAGCGGGACGCTCAGGAACGAGAAGTGCTCGAGCACGCGCACGTCGCGCACCGCCTCGCCGTCGATGCCCGCGGCGCTGGTCACGGCGTGGACGAGATCGGCGACCTCGACGCCCTCGGCGCGGCCGACGCCGGCGACCAGCTTGGCCTGCGGCTCGTCGCCGTCGCGCGAGATGTGCGGCTTGGAGTGCCGGCGCGGGCGCTCGGCGACCGGGGCGGGCGTCGTGCGCGCGCCTTCGGCCCACGGCGTGATCCCGGTGCCGATGTGGCGCTCGATGGCCGCGAGCTCGCGCTGCTGGCGCGGCTCGATGAAGGTGATCGCGCGGCCCGCGCGCCCGACGCGGCCGGTGCGCCCGATGCGGTGCACGTACGCGTCGGGGCTGGTGGGCACGTCGAAGTTGATCACGTGGGTGACCGTCGAGATGTCCAGGCCGCGGGCGGCGACGTCGGTGGCCACGAGGATCGGCAGCCGGCCGCCCTTGAAGGCGAGCATGACGCCGTCGCGCTGGCCCTGGGACATGTCGCCGTGCAGCGCCTTGACGTTCAGGCCGCGGTCGCGCAGGCGGCGGAAGAGCTGGTCGCAGCGGATCTTCGTGCGCGTGAAGACGATGGCCTGGTCGGGGCGCTCGGCGCGCAGCACGTCGACGAGCTTCTCGGCCTTGTCGCCGGACTTCACGTCGACCGAGAACTGCTCGACGCTGTCGACGGTCAGCGTCGCCGACTTGACCTTCACCGTGACCGGGTCGTAGAGGTAGCGATCGGCCAGCGCGCGGATGGGCGGCGGCATCGTCGCGCTGAAGAGCGCGGTCTGGCGGCTGTTGGGCGTGATGGTGAGGATGCGCTCGACGTCCTCCAGGAAGCCGAGGTCGAGCATCTCGTCGGCCTCGTCGAGGACCACGAACCGGCAGCTGTGCAGGATGAGCGAGGCCCGCTGGATGAGGTCCAGCACGCGCCCGACGGTGCCCACCACGATCTGCCCGCCGTCGCGCAGCTGCGCCTGCTGGGAGCGGATCGGAGCGCCGCCGAAGACGGCGACCACGTCGACGCCCTTGCGCTCGGCGTAGGCGCGCAGCGCCTGCGTGACCTGGATGCACAGCTCGCGCGTCGGCGTGAGGACGAGCCCCTGCACCTCGGGCTCGGAGGGGTCGACGTGCTCGATCATCGGCAGACCGAAGGCGGCGGTCTTGCCCGAGCCCGTCTGCGCCTGGCCGATCATGTCGCGCCCCTCCAGGAGGACGGGGATGGCCTGCTCCTGGATGGGGCTGGGCTGCTCGTAGCCCACGTCCTGCAGCGCCTGCAGGGTCGATTGCGGAGAGGCCGAGGTCGGCGAAGGCGGTCACTTCCGTTGCACTCTACGAGGTCACTTGGCACAGTGTGTATGCCTGTTGTAACGATCTGAGGCATATCATGGCGAATGTGAAGCGAACGTCGATGTTCCTGGACCGCGATCTGGTGCACGCAGGCAGCCAGCGCCTTTGGGGACCAAGGGCGCCACCGAGACCGTTCACGCCGCCATGCGGCACGTCGTCGCGGTGGACGCGTGGAACGCAGAGCTGGCTGACGGGCATCGCGTCGGGCGACATCGGCGTGCCGACGCGCGGGGAGCTGCAGCGCTGCGCGATGCCGACGAGGCCTGAGGCCCTCGGTGACACGACGGCGTGGATCGCCGCTGCGGCGTGGGCGCCCCGCCGCCGTGGCCAGCGTGCGCCGGCTGCTGCGGCGCGGGACGCTCGCGGATGTGCGACCTGGTGCGCGCTCGAGCTCCTGCGCGGGGCACACAACGTGCGCGAGCTGAACGCCCTGCGCGCCGGCCTCGGCCCTGCTGCCGGCTTGCGCCGATCGACGCCGTCGTCATGGAGCACGCGCGCAGGACGTGCTCGAGGACCTCGCGCTCCTGATAGTGGCGGACGCCATCGCGGCGTCGTGCCGCCGATGGATCTCCTGATCGCCGCCGTCGCGCAGGAGCACGACCTCGCCGGTCCTCCACGACGACGCCCACTTCGACCTCATCGCGCGAGGTCACGGGGCAGCCGATGATCCGGCTACCGACTTAGCCGCTGGGGTCGAGCAGGACCTTGCCCGTCGTGCGGCGCTCGGCGAGGTCGATCTGGGCCTGGCGCGCGTCGGACAGCGGGTAGGTCGCCCCCACGACGGCGCGCAGCTCGCCGCGCGCCGCGCGCGCGTAGAGATCGGTCAGCGCCTCGTCGATCATGCCGGGGCGCCCGAGGCAGTGCATGAGCCAGAAGCCGACGACCGCGCGCGAGCGGCCCATGAGCTTGCGCGTGTGGACCTCGTTGCCCTCGCCGGAGGCGATGCCGTAGGTGACCAGGCGGCCGAACGGCGCCAGGGCGGCGAGGCAGGCCTCGAAGACCGCCCCGCCGGCCATCTCGAAGACGACGTCGACCTGCTCGCCGTCGTTGGCCTCGATCAGGCGGTCCTTGAGGCCCTCGGGGGCCGAGTCGATCGCGACGTCGGCGCCCAGCTCGAGGGTGAGGTCGCGCTTGGCCTGCGTGGAGGCCAGCGCGATCACGCGCCCGGCCCCCATCGGCCTGCCCAGCTGGACGGCGAGCGAGCCCACCCCGCCGGCGGCGGCGACGATCGCCACCGACTCGCCGGGCCCGACGCGCCCCGACGTGCGATACAGGTGCCAGGCGGTCAGGCCCTGGATGAGCAGGGCCAGCGCCGTGCCGTCGTCGACGTCGTCGGGGATGGGGAAGGTGAGCGCCTCGAGCGCGGTGGCGTACTCGGCGTAGCCTCCGGTGCCGCTCAGGGCCACGACGCGCTGCCCGCTGTCCTCGCGCACGCCGGCCACCTCGCCGCCCGGCACGAGCGGCAGCTGCTGGGCCGCGAGGTAGTCGTTGTTGCGCTGGTGGGTGTCGGCGAAGTTCATCCCCGCGCGCGAGACCCTGATGAGGACCTCTCCCTCGCCGGGATCGGGAATGGGCAGGTCGACGAGCTCCAGGACCTCGGGGCCGCCGAACTCCGTCTGCTGGATGGCGCGCATGCAGGCGGGATCCTACGGCGGCGCCGACCGCGTAGGCTGCGTCGCCGCTATGACAGCGCGCCATTGCTCGACCGTCGTCACCGGCAACTTCGAGAGCGAGTCCTCGCGATGAGCCTCACCGTCGTCGGTTCCATCGCCTTCGATGCCGTCAAGACGCCCTTCGGGGCGCGCGAGCGCATGCTCGGCGGCGCCGCCACCCACTTCAGCCTCGCCGCGTCGTTCTTCGACGAGGTGCGCCCCGTCGGCCCGGTGGGCGACGACTTCGGGCCCGAGGACTGGGAGGTGCTGCAGACGCGCGGGACGATCACCGACGACGTCGAGCACGTGCCCGGCGGCAAGACCTTCTTCTGGGCCGGCGAGTACAGCGACAACCTCAACGAGCGCGTCACGCACGCCACCGACCTCAACGTCTTCGAGACCTTCGAGCCCAAGCTCTCGCAGGCGGCCCAGGACTGCGACGTCCTCTTCCTGGCCAACATCCAGCCCGAGCTGCAGCTCGGCGTGCGCGAGCAGTGCAGGTCGGCGCGGTTCGTCGCGATGGACTCGATGAACCTCTGGATCGACATCGCCAAGGACGCGCTCGTCAAGACGATCCGCTCGGTGGACTGCCTGATCCTCAACGACGAGGAGCTCGAGCAGCTCACGGGCAAGGCGACGACCGTCGCGGCCGCCGAGGAGCTGCTGAGCTGGGGCCTGCGGGCCGTCGTGGCCAAGCAGGGCAAGTACGGCGCGGCGCTCTTCTCCGACGCCGGCTTCTTCGCCCTGCCCGCCTATCCGCTGGCCGAGGTCATCGACCCGACCGGCGCCGGCGACAGCTTCGCCGGCGGCTTCGTCGGCTACGTCGCGGCGCAGCGCGACGAGGCGATCGACCACGACCTCCTCGCGCGCGCGATGGCCTACGGCACCGCGCTGGCGTCGTACAACGTCGAGGAGTTCGGCACCGAGCGCGTGGCGCGGCTCACGGCCGACGAGGTCGCGACGCGCGTGGCCGACCTGCAGAGCATGACGCGCTTCGACCTCGCGCCCCTCACGCTGCGCGGCTGAGCGCCGCTACGACACTCGGCCAGCGGCCGCCTACGACAGGCGGCCACGGCCCGTCCGTTATGGCAAGCGGGGCCCGGCGGCTGACGATGTGACGGACAGCGCCCATGGACGGGCGTGCCTGACCACTCACAGCACGGATGCTTCAGAACCTTCACCGCGTCGCGGCGCTTGCCGCTGCCTGCGCGGCTCTCTGCGCGACCGCGGCCCCAGCCGCGGCTCGACCCGACCCTCAGCTCGCCAACCAGTGGGCGCTGCAGGGCGATGGGCCCATGGGCGCCGCCAGCGCGTGGACGCAGATCACCGGCGGCGACGTCACGGTGGCCGTGGTCGACACCGGCGTCGACCTCGCCCATCGCGACCTGGCGCCCAACCTGTGGACCAACCCGGGCGAGATCCCGGGCAACGGCGTCGACGACGACGGCGACGGCATCGTCGACGACGTCCACGGGGCCGACTTCGTCAACGGCGACGGCGACCCCTCCGACGACAACGGCCACGGCACGCACGTCGCGGGGATCATCGCCGCGCGGGGCGGCAACGGCGTCGGCGTCGCCGGCCTCGCGTGGCGCGCGCGCATCATGGCGGTCAAGGTCCTCGGCGCCGACGCGTCGGGGGACATGGCGACGGTCGCCGCGGGGGTGCGCTACGCGGTCGCCCACGGCGCGCGCGTGGTCAACCTGTCGCTCACGGGCCCGAGCCCCGGACCCGACCTGGCCGCGGCCGTGGACGCGGCCGCCGCCGCCAACGTCCTCGTCGTCGCGGCCGCCGGCAACACGCGCACCGACGACGACGTGGTCGCGAGCTACCCCGCCGACCTCGACGCGCTCAACCTCGTGGCGGTCACCTCGTCCGATCAGCGCGGCGTCCTGGCGCCGTCGGCCAGCTATCGGGCGCTCCAGCGTCGACCTCGCCGCGCCCGGCGAGGAGATCCTCTCCACCGCGCGCGACGGCGGCTACGAGCTGCGCTCGGGCTCGTCGATGGCCGCGGCGCAGGTGTCCGGCGCCGCGGTCCTGCTGGCCAGCGCGCGACCGGACCTCGGCTGGCCGCGGATGCGCTCGGCGCTGCTGGGCTCGGCGCGACCGACCTCGCTGCCGGTCGCCGCGGGGCGCCTGGACGTCGCCGCGCGCGCTGCGGCGGGTGCTCGGAGCCAGGCGCGGGCGCTCGCGGGTGAGCGCCGAGCGCCGCAGCGCGGGCCGGCTGCGGCGCCCTCCGCGCCCGCCGCACCGTCCGCGCCATCGCGCCGCCGCTCGCGCGCGCCGCCGTTCCCGGGTAGCCATCCAGGCGGACACGCGCGCGTGCACCCGGCGCGCCGCAGGGGTACAGTGCCCCACGTGACGTGGGGCTTCCTGTGGCTCATGTTCGCCCTCAAGATCCCGATCGTCGGGCTGCTGTGGATCGTCTGGTGGGCCATCAAGGCCGAGCCGGAGCCCGAGCAGGAGCCCAAGGGCGGCGACGGCGGTACCAAGCACCCGAAGCGCCCGCGCCATCCCCGCCAGCCGTTCCCGCGCCGCCCGCGCCGCGGACCGCACGGCGATCCGGCGCTCCCCGCCCCGCTGCGCACGCGCTCGGTGGTCGCCCGCGCCAAGCGCGCCGACCACGCATAGGGCGCTCGGACCCCGCCCGCTGGCAGACTTCGGCCCGATGCCCCCGACCTCGGTGCTCTCCGACGGGACGATCCGCCGCCTGGTGGACGAAGGCCGCGTGCGCATCGAGCCGTGGGACGAGGCCATGGTCCAGCCGGCCAGCGTCGACCTGCGCCTCGGCAGCTCGTTCCGCGTCTTCCACAACCACCGCATCGCGGCCATCGACCTGGCCGACCCGCCGCAGAACATCACCGAGCTCGTGGAGATCGGCGACGAGGAGTCGTTCGTCATCCACCCCGGCGAGTTCGTCCTCGGGCGCACGCTCGAGTACGTCGAGCTGCCCGATGACGTCGTCGCGCGCATCGAGGGCAAGTCGAGCCTCGGCCGCCTGGGCCTCATCGTCCACGCCACCGCCGGCTTCGTCGACCCCGGCTTCAAGGGGACGCTGACGCTCGAGATCACGAACCTCACCCGGGTGCCCATCGTCCTGTGGCCGGGCAAGCCGATCGCCCAGCTCTCGTTCATGACGCTCGACCGGCCCGCGGAGCGGCCCTACGGCCACCCCGACCTCGGCTCGCACTACCAGAGCCAGGTCGACGCCACCGAGAGCCGCTACGAGGGCGGCCCGCACCGGACCAGCCCGGCAGGTCCGGTAGGCTCGCGGCCCATGGTGCACGCCCTGCTCGTCCTGGCCGCCGAGAAGGCCGAGCCCTCGAAGACCGGCTTCTACGTGTGCGGCGGCGTCCTCGCCGCGTGGGCCGTGGTCCTGGGCTTCATCGGCCTGCGCAGCCCCGACTTCCCCGGCAGCGAGCGCGGCGCGCGCGGCGTCATGGCCATCAGCGCGGTGCTCGTGGTGGCCGCGATGGCCGCGGCCGTGCTCACCTCCTAGCCGAGCTGCACCGCGCGCGGCGGCTCCCGCCGCGGTCCGCTGCGCCTGCCACGGGCAGGACGGCTCGTGCCCTGCTCGCCCGGCCAGACCGTGACGGATGTCATGCCGAGGTCCGGACGCGCGGCACTACCGCGCCGGCAGGCGGTGTCCGACCCTGTACCTATGCAATCTGCGATCGAGATCGACGGCCTGCGCAAGGCCTACGGCGACGTGGAGGCGGTGCGCGACATCTCCTTCTCCGTCGCCGCCGGGGAGGTCTTCTGCCTCCTCGGGCCCAACGGCGCGGGCAAGACCACCACGACCGAGATCCTCGAGGGCTACCGCGCCCGCAGCGCCGGCGAGGTGCGCGTGCTCGGCCACGACCCCGAGGACGGCGAGCGAGCGCTGCGCGAGCGCGTCGGCATCGTCCTGCAGGAGGCCGCCGCCCAGGCCGAGCTGACCGTGGCCGAGGTGCTCACGATGTACGGGCGCTACTACCCGCGCCGGCGCCCGGCCGGCGAGCTCGTCGAGCTCGTGGGCCTGGCCGGCAAGGAGAGCCAGCGCGTCAAGCTGCTCTCCGGCGGCCAGCGGCGCCGCCTGGACCTCGCCCTCGCCCTCGTCGGCGACCCCGACCTGCTCTTCCTCGACGAGCCGACCACCGGCTTCGACCCGTCCGCCCGCCGCCAGGCGTGGACGACGATCAAGGACCTCTGCGCGCTGGGCAAGACGGTCTTCCTCACCACCCACTTCATGGACGAGGCGCAGGCGCTGGCCGACCGCGTGGCCGTGATGGTCGACGGGCGCATCGTCGCCCTCGGCACGCCGGCCGAGATCGGCGGCCGCGACACCGCGCCGACCGAGATCCAGTTCGCGCTCCCCGCCCACGTCGCCCTGAGCGACCTGCCCGCGCTCGACGGCGCCGACGTCACCGAGACGGCGCCCGGCCGCGTGCAGGTGATCACCCGGGAGGGGCTGCGATCCGCCCACGAGCTCACGGGCTGGGCGCTCGCGCACGGCCACGAGCTGCGCGGCTTCGCCGTCAGCCAGCCCTCGCTGGAGGACATCTACCTTCGACTGACCGAGAGCCAGGAGGCAACGACCCGATGACCGCCATGTCCGAGACCCTCGAACGGCCGGCGCAGGCGCGCCACGAGCGCACCGGCGACGCCGCCCTGACCGCGTGGCAGGTGGCCTACGAGCAGCGCGCCTTCTGGCGCAACCGCACGCGGGCCTTCTTCTCCTTCGGGATGCCGGTCATGCTCCTGCTGCTCTTCGGCGCGCTCAACAGCGGTGGGCGGATCCAGGAGCTGGGCAACATCCCCTACGTCACCTTCTTCCTGCCGGGCATCCTGGCCTACGGGATCATCATCACCCAGTTCGTGAACATGGCGGGCGGCATCGCGATCCAGCGCGACAACGGGCTGCTCAAGCGCATGCGCGGCACGCCGCTGCCCGGCTGGGCCTACGTCGCCGGCCGCCTCGGCTCGACGGCGCTCGTCTCGGTCGTCATGACCGTCGTCATGCTGATCATCGGACGCGTCGGCTTCGACGTGCACCTGCGCGCCGCGGCGGTGCCGGCCGTCGTCGTCACCGTGCTGCTGGGCGCGGCCACCTTCGCCGCGCTGGGCATGGCCGCCGTCATGATCATCCCCAACGCCGAGGCCGCTCCCGTCGTCGCCAACGTGCTGATCCTGCCGCTCTCCTTCATCTCGGGCATCTGGTACCCGCTGACCGGGGCGCCGGAGTGGCTCGTCGACGTGGCGAAGTTCTTCCCGCTCGAGCAGCTGGCCAACGCCCTGCACGTCGCCTTCGACCCGCTCAACCACGGCTCGGCGTGGTCGGGCAACGACCTCTTCGTGCTGGCCATCTGGCTGCTGGTCGGCACGCGCCTGGCGATGCGCTTCTGGCAGCGGGAGACGGCGCGCTGAGCGCGCAGGTCCCCGATCGCTTCAGGGTGCCCGCGGCGCGCGTCGCGGGCATCTTCGCGATCTTCATCTCGCTGCCCGCCGTCATCGGGCTGCTCGGCGACGAGCCCAGCGCAGGGCGGATCGTGGCCGTCATCGCCGCGCTCGTCGTCTTCTTCGCGTTCTTCTTCCACGCGGTGCGCGGGCGGATGTACCCCAAGCCGCCGGCCGTCGTCGCGCGCGCCTACGTCATCGACCTGGTCATCGCCGGCACCCTGACCATCGCCGACCGGCCCGACTGGAGCCTGCTCTTCTACTACGTGGTGGCCATGGGCGCCCTGCGCCTGCCGCGGCCCTGGAACGTCGTCGTGCTGCCGGTCACCTCGCTGACGGCCGGCCTGACCGCGACCGCGGGCGGCGGCAACACGAGCGCGGCGTGGGGCCAGGCCCTGGGCCTGCTGGGCATCGGCGCGGCGATGGTCGCCATGGGCGAGATCATGCGCACCAACCGCGACCTGGTCGAGGCCCGCGCGGAGGTGGCGCGCCTCGCGGTGGCCGACGAGCGCGAGCGCTTCGCGCGCGACCTGCACGACCTGCTCGGCCACTCGCTGTCGGTCATCGCGCTGAAGGCCCAGCTCGCGCGCAAGCGCCTGCCCGACGACCCCGAGACGGCCGCGGCCGACCTCGCCGACATCGAGACCGTCACGCGCGACGCCCTGCGCGAGGTGCGCCAGACCGTCAGCGGCTACCACCGCCCCGCGCTCGACGCCGAGCTCGAGGGCGCGCGGACGGCGCTCGACGCCGCGGGGATCGACGCGACGATCGACCGCCCGCAGGTCGCGCTGCCGGCCGACGTCGAGGCGGTGCTGGCGTGGACCGTGCGCGAGGCGGCGACCAACGTCATCCGCCACAGCGGCGCTCGCCACAGCGCGATCCGCCTGGTGCCGGCGCTCGGCGAGGCGACGGTCGAGGTCGTCGACGACGGCGAAGGCGTTCCCGGCGCGGGTGCCACGAACGGCGCGGGCCACGGGCTCGCCGGCCTCGAGGCGCGCGTGCGCCAGGCGGGCGGACGCCTGGAGGCGGGCCCGCGCGACGACGGCCCCGGCTTCCGGGTGCGCGCGGTGGTCCCGGTAGAGTCGGCGGGGTGATCCGCGTCCTGCTCGCCGAGGACCAGGCCATGGTCCGCGGCGCGCTTGCCGGCCTGCTCTCGCTCGAGCCCGACATCGACGTCGTGGCCCAGGTGGCCCGCGGCGACGAGGTGCTCGAGGCGGCGCTGGCGCAGCGCCCCGACGTGGCCCTGCTGGACATCGAGATGCCGGGCGCCGACGGCCTGGAGGCCGCCGCCCAGCTGCGCGGCGAGCTGCCCGAGTGCAAGGTGCTGATGCTCACCACCTTCGGGCGGCCGGGCTATCTGCGCCGCGCCATGGAGCAGGGCGCCGCCGGCTTCCTGCTCAAGGACGACCCCGCCGACGACCTCGCCCGCGCCATCCGCCGGGCGGTGCGCGGCGAGCGCGTGGTCGATCCCGGCCTCGCGGCCGCCGCCCTCAGCGAGGGCCCGAGCCCGCTGACCGCGCGCGAGCACGACGTGCTGGCGGCCGCGCGCGAGCACGCCACGGTGGCCGATATCGCGTCAGCCCTGCACCTCTCGCCGGGAACGGTTCGCAACTACCTCTCGGCCGCAATGGGAAAGGTGGGAGGACGCAACCGCGCGGAGGCGATCCGCGCCGCCGAGGAGAAGGGGTGGCTCTGAGCCATCGTGTCTACCATCCCGTAAGGACAGCGATCTTTCAGAGGGAGAACCATGAGCACCGAGACCGACACGAAGGCCGCCGCCGACGGCGTAGCCCAGGACGGGCACGGCACGCTGTCCGTCACCGACAACCGCACCGGTCGCAGCTACGAGATCGAGATCAGCGACGGCACGGTGCGCTCGACCGACTTCCGCCAGATCAAGGTCTCCGACGACGACTTCGGGCTGATGACCTACGACCCGGCGTACATGAACACCGCGTCGTGTCGCTCGGAGATCACCTTCCTCGACGGTGAGGCCGGCGTCCTCGAGTACCGCGGCTACCCGATCGAGCAGCTCGCCGAGAAGTCGACCTACCTCGAGGTCGCCTACCTGCTCGTCCACGGCGATCTGCCCACGGCCAAGCAGCTCGAGGAGTGGATCGGCGAGATCACGATCCACACCTTCGTGCACGAGAACGTCAAGGGCTTCATGCAGGGCTTCCGCCACGACGCCCACCCGATGGGGATGCTGCTGGGCTCGGTCGGCGCGCTGTCGACCTTCTATCCGGATGCCAACGACATCAAGGATCCGGAGAACCGCCACATCCAGACGATCCGGCTGATCGCCAAGATGCCGACGCTCGCCGCCTTCGCCTACCGCCACAACATGGGGATGCCCTACGTCTATCCCGACAACGACCTGGCCTACAGCGGCAACTTCCTGAGCATGATGTACAAGATGACCGAGCTCAAGTACGAGCCCGATCCGCGGCTCGCGCGCGCTCTGGACATCCTCTTCATCCTCCACGCCGACCACGAGCAGAACTGCTCGACGAGCGCGGTGCGCAGCGTGGGCTCCTCGCAGGTCGATCCGTACTCGGCCATCGCGGCCGGAGTCGCGGCGCTCTACGGCCCGCTGCACGGCGGCGCCAACGAGGCCGTCCTGCGCATGCTCAAGCGCATCGAGACCAAGGAGAACATCCCCGACTTCATCAAGGGCGTGAAGGAGGGCAACGAGCGCCTGATGGGCTTCGGCCACCGCGTCTACAAGAACTACGACCCGCGGGCCAAGATCATCAAGAAGGCGACCGAGGACGTCTTCGAGGTCACCGGCAAGAACCCGCTGCTCGAGATCGCCACCGAGCTCGAGAAGATCGCGCTCGAGGACGAGTACTTCGTCAAGCGCAAGCTCTACCCCAACGTCGACTTCTACTCGGGGCTGATCTACGAGGCGATGGGGCTGCCCGTCGCGATGTTCCCGGTCATGTTCGCCATCGGCCGCACGAGCGGGTGGATCGCCCAGTGGCTCGAGATGGTCCAGGACTCCGAGCAGAAGATCGCCCGGCCGCGCCAGATCTACACGGGCGGGCGCGAGCGCGACTACGTGCCCATCGAGCAGCGCTGACCCGGGCCGCCGCCACTTTGTGACGGTCGTCACCCATGCCCTCGACCGGCGGGCGTACCGTCGGTCGAGTGGATGTTTGCCTGCGCAACGATACGCGAGTCCTCATCAGGCCCATCACGGCCGATGACAAGGCTCTGCTCGTGCGCGGGATGGCGTCGCTCTCGCCGCGGAGCGCGCGCCTGCGCTTCCTCGCGCCCAAGAACCACCTCTCGCTGGCCGAGCTGCGCTACCTGACCGAGGTCGACCACGTCGACCACTACGCGCTCGTCGCCGTCCTGGCCGACGACCCGACCACCATGGCGGGCGTCGGGCGCTGGGTGCGCGACCCCGAGCATCCGGACGCCGCCGAGGTCGCGGTCGTCGTCGGCGACTGCCACCAGGGGCAGGGCCTCGGCACGGCGCTCGGCATCGCGCTCGCCGACGGCGCGCGCGCTCGCGGGATCGCGCGCTTCACCGCCATGATGCTGCCCGAGAACACCGCCGCGCAGCGCCTCTTCGCCCACATCTCGGGACACCTGAGCACGCGCGTCGTGGCCGGCACCTACGAGCTCGTCGCGGACCTCGCGGCCTGATCCGGAGTGGATGGTCTTAATCTGCGGCCGCGATGGCCGCCTACAAGCTGACGGTCCGCCGCCGCGGCGCCACCGCGCGCGAGCGCTTCGCCTCGCTGCCCGAGGCGCTGACCGCGCTGGAGGCGCGCCTCGACGAGCTCACGCCGGTGCAGCGGCGCGGCCGCGAGCGCTCGCTCGGGCGCGAGCTCGCCCCCGTCGAGCAGGTCGCCCTGCGTGGCGAGGTGGCCGGACCCGGGGTGCGCGGCGGCGTCGACGTGCGCGGCGACGGCTCGGCCGAGGCCTTCACCGGGCGCTGGCGGCGCGTGCTCGTCGAGCGCGAGGTCGGCGAGACGGCCTACGACGCGCTGCGCCGCGCCCTCGGCGCCTAGAACGCATCGATCCGCTCACGGCGGTCATCGCTCGCTTCGCGTCGCCGCGTCACTGCGGCCGCTCGGGAGGAACGTTGTTGCCCGGATGCACCTGCAGAACCTCACGGGACGGGCGCAGTAGTGTCGCGCTGTGTCGGCCGAAGCTTGGCACGGCGGTGAGCAGGTCCGAAGTGCGGAGTTGGTCGCGGCCCTGTGCCTGGCGACGGATCTCGGCATGGGGTTCCCGTTCGAGCACGGCCTGCACAGCACGTTGATCGCGATGCGGCTCGCCGATCGCCTCGGTGTCGACCGCGAGGACCTGACGCGGACTTACTACGCGTGCCTGCTGTCCCATTCGGGCTGCACCACGGACGCGCACGTCACGCCGGAGGTCTTCGGCGGTTCGCTGACGACGCATCTGCAACCCCGTCGTGTACGGGTCGAGCCGCGAGGTCCTGGGCGGTCTGATCCGCTCGCTTCCCGACCCCGGAAGCGCCGGGCCGGTGCGCGCGTTCCAGGTTGCACGCCGGCTTCCGAGGATGGCGCGGGAGACGCGTCCGGCACCTCGCCGCCGCGTGCGAGGTGGCGGGGATGCTCGCCGACAGGGTCGGGCCTCGCCCCGTCGGTGCAGGGCCTGCTCGCCTACCTGACCGAGCGCTGGGACGGCAAGGGCCGCTCGGCCGGGCGAAGGGTGAGGAGATCCCGCTGCCGATGCGGATCGTCCACGTCGCCGTCGATGCCGCCTTCCAGCGGCTGCTCGGCGGCGAGGAGCGCGTCGTGCGCCTCGTCCGCGAGCGCCAAGGACATGCGTTCGACCCTGAGGTGGCCGCCTGCCTCGCCGGCGATGCCGCGCGGATCCTCGCGCTCGACGAGCGCGGTCGGTGTGGGAGGAGACGCTCGCCTGCGAACCGGAGCCGCCGCTGTTGCTCGAGGGGGAAGCGCTCGATCGCGCGCTGGCGGCCATGGGCAACTTCGCCGATCTGATGTCGCCGTATCTGACCGGTCACTCGACGGGCGTGGCGGAGCTTGCGGCGGCCGCGGCGCGGCGTTGCCGGCTCGACGACGCCGGCGTCCGCGCCGTTCGCCGCGCGGCGCTCGTCCATGACCTCGGACGAGTGGCCGTCAACGCGCGGATCTGGCAGAAACCGGGGCCGCTGACGGCGGATGAGCTCGAGCAGGTGCGGCTTCACCCGTACCATTCCGAGCGGGTCCTCGTCCCACTCTGCAGTTCCTGTCGGCCCTCACGCCCGTGGCCGGCGCGCACCACGAGCGCCTCGACGGCTCCGGCTATCACCGTGCGCGCGTCCGGCCCCGACCTTGCGCTCCCTGCACGCGTGCTCGCGGCCGCTGACGCCTACCACGCGATGACCGAGCCGCGCCCGCATCGCGCGCCGATCGCGCCCGAGCGGGCGGCGAGGATCCTGGGCCGAGGAGGCCAGCGCCGGACGGCTCGACCCCGACGCGGTGACGGCGGTCGTCGAGGCGGCCGGCCAGCGGGCGCCGCGGATCGAGCGCCCGGCCGGGCTGACCGAGCGCGAGGCCGAGGTCGTCGCGCATGCTCGCCCGCGGGCTGCAGACCAAGCAGGTCGCCCGTGCGCTCGGGATCTCGGTGAAGACCGCCGACCGCCACATCCAGAACGCCTACCGCAAGATCGATGTCTCGACCCGGGCGGCCGCGACCCTGTTCGCGATGGAGCACGGGCTGCTGGCATGGGGAGAACTCCCGATTTCCCGGCGCCCGCGTCGCCCGTAGCGTCAGCTGGGCTCGACACGCGTCGAGCGCCGGCAAGCGAAGGAGGACGCGATGGCCACCCAGTCGATCGGAGCAGCAGCGGCAGGAGATCTACGAGATCGCCGAGGCGATCGCGCCGACCTGGGAGCGCCGCAGCGCCCCGCGTCGAGGCGGTCTCGACCCCCGTCCGGGAATGGATGCTGCGGGAGCTGTCGGCACAGGCAGGAGACACGGTGCTGGAGCTCGCCGCGGGCGTCGGCGAGACCGGCTTCGACGCGGCGGAGGTCATCGGTGAGCAGGGCCGCCTGATCTGCACCGACTTCTCGCCGGCGATGCTCGCGGCCGCCCGCCGCCGCGGCGCCGCCCGCGGCCTGCGCAACGTCGAGTACCGGGTGATCGACGCCGAGAAGATCGAGCTCGAAGCCGATGCGGTCGACGGTGTGCTGTGCCGCTTCGGCTACATGCTGATGGTCGACCCGGCCGGCGGCACTCGCCGAGACACGCCGCGTCCTGCGCCCGGGGGGCCGCCTGGCTCTGGCCGTGTGGGGGACGATGGAGCAGAACCCGTTCTTCACCATCGTCGCGATGAGCCTGGTCCAGCACGGCCACCTGCCACCGCCTGAGCCCCGGGCCCGCCGGCCTTCAGCATGGCCGGCGCCGAGCGCACCGCGGCGCTGCTCGAGGGCGCCGGGTTCGCCGGGCGTGCGGACCAGGAGGTGTCGGTGCGCTTCGCGGTGGCCGACGTCGACGACTACCTGAGCCTGATCTCCGACACCGCCGGGCCGCTGGGACTGGCGCTGCGCGCGCTCTCCCAACCCGACCGCGAGGCGGTGAGGGCGCACGTCGAGGGCCCGCTCGCGCGCTTTGCGGTTGAGCGCGGCTACGAGCTTCCGGGCGTCGCGCTCTGCGCGGCGGCGGACTGAGGGGCGCAGAGATGTCACGCCTGATCCAAGGGTACGAGTACGACCTCGCAGCGGGCGCGAGATGCGACTGGAGATGACGCACAGCTTCGCGGTCGCCCTCGGCGACGGCTTCGACTACATCGTGGAGCCGCGCAACTGGCCGGAGTACTGGCCCGGCCTCGTGCGCGTGCAGCCGGGATCGCAGTGGCGTGCACCGGGAGATCGTGCCCGCGTCGTGATGCGCCTGCTCGGCCGCAGCGTCGAGCTCGACATGAGGCTGCGTACCTTCGACCCGTACCGCCTCGTCGAGTACACCAGCGTCCAGCACGGGCTGCCCGACGTCCGCCACGAGCGTGGCTTCTCGGCCGTCGGCGACGGGTTCGAATACCGCCTGGCCGTGGAGTTCGAGCCGCGGGCGGGCCTGCGCGGAGCGTTCGACCGCCACCTCGTCCGCCGCGCGGTCGTGCGCACGATGCGGGGCACGCTCGCGAACCTCGACGTGCGCCTGCGGAGCATCGGCCCTGGCCGGGCAGCACGAGCGCAGTAGCGAGCGCTTCGCCTCGCTGCCCGAGGCGCTGACCGCGCTGGAGGCGCGCCTCGACGAGCTCAGGCCGGCGGGCGAGCACGCGCACGAGGTCGGGCAGCGTCTCGCGCAGGTCGCGGCGCCAGTAGGGCCAGTCGTGCGTGCCGGGCCCGTAGTCGTCCCACACGTGGCGGATGCCGAGCGCCCGCAGCCGCGCGTGGAGTCGCACGTTGCTGCGGTACAGGAAGCGCTCCAGCGCGCAGGCCGGGCAGCCCGGCTTCGTGCCGCGCCGATCGAGCGGCCCCGGCCGCCCGTCGCCCGTGCGCAGCTCCACGAGCGCGAGTGACCGCAGCCGCGCCGCGATCGAGATCGGCAGGTGCGCGCGCCAGCGCGCCTCGTTCGCGCTGCGCTCCCCCCACGCGTCGGCCGACCCGACCTCGAGCGCACCGGAGAACGACGCCGCCGCGGCGAACGTGCCCGGGTGGCGTGCGGCGTAGCTCAGGGCGCCGTAGCCGCCCATCGACAGGCCGGCGATCGCGCGGCCGCGCCGCGCGGCGATCGTCCGGTAGGTCGCGTCGATCCACGGGACGAGCTCGCCGACGTGGTAGGTCTCCCAGCGCGGCTGCACGGGCCGGTTGCCGGCGTACCAGTCCGTGTACCAGCCATCGGTCCCGCCGTCGGGCATGACGACGATCATCGGGGCGTGGGCGGTGATCGCCCGCGCGTCGCCGTACTGCGTCCAGGACCGGTAGTCCGAGTCGGCCCCGTGCAGCAGGTAGAGCACGGGATAGCGACGGCTCGCGTCCGAGCCGTAGCCGGCCGGGAGCAGGACCCGCACCCGCGTCGGGTCGCGCAGCGCCGGGGTCTGCAGCGTCCAGTCCTCGAGGCGCGCGCCGAGGCGCTGGCGGCTCACCACGGCGATGGCGCGAGCGCCTGCGGGCGCGGGCGAAGCACCCTGCGTGGCCGACGTCGGCGACGACGTGGTCGCGCCGCCGTGGCCCTTCGTCCCGCCGCAGCCGGCCGCGAGCGCACCGACCGCGACGAGCGCGACCGCCGAGCGGCGGGCGCGGGCGGCGATCACGGGCGCCCGGCCATCGCTCAGCCGGGCAGCACGAGCGCGGTGCCGTTGGCGCGCAGCCAGCGCTGCGGCGCGCGGTAGCCCGGGCGGTGGCGGGCGAGCAGCGACCAGAAGCGTCGCGAGTGGTCCATGACCACGAGGTGGCAGGCCTCGTGCCAGACCACGTAGTCGAGGACCTCCTCCGGGCCGAGCAGCAGCCGCCAGTTGAAGCTCATCGCCCCGCTCGTCGAGCACGAGCCCCAGCGCGTGCGCTGCTCGCGGATGGTGAGCTTCGTGTACGCCGCGCCGAGGGCGGCGACGGCCTCGTCGAGGCGCGGCGCGATCTCCGCGCGCGCCGCGCGCCGGTACCAGCGCTCGATCGCCGCCCGCGGCTCGTCGGCGGGGACGAGCAGCGCGTCGCCGCGACGGTGCGCGCGCAGGCGGCCGGCCTCGGGCGCGAGGGCGAGGTGGGCCCCGAGATAGGGCAGCTGCCCGGCGGGAACGGCCAGGCGCTCGCGCGCGGCGCGCACCTCGGCCAGCCGGCGCTCGATCCACGGCCGCAGCTCGGCCACGGCCAGGGCGGCCTCGCGCTCGCGGGCGCGCGCGGGCAGCGTGACCTGCACGCCGTCGTGCGCGTCGACCGCCACGCGGACGCGGCGCGCGCGGGTCGAGCGGCGGATCGTGTAGTCGAGCTCCACTGCCCTCAGCTTAGGGCCGGAGCCCGTCGACTAACCCGGGACGCGGCCCTCGGCGTCCAAGACGGCGTCGTGCCACTCGCCGAGGTGGGCGATGCGCTCGCCCGCGTCCTCGCCGGCCAGCACGTAGGGGCACAGCGTGATCACCGGGCGCCCCCGGAAGCGCGCGTCCCACGCGCGGTCGTAGGCCGTCGCGCCGGCGAACTCGGTCGCGCCCGGGCCGATCGGGAAGCGCGAGTACCACAGCGCGCTGTGGCCGCGCGCGAGCGCGTCGGCCAGCAACGGCTCGAAGCGCTCGGCCGCCGCCTCGGGCGCCTCGGCGGGATCGAACTCGAAGAGCACGAGGCTTCCGGCCGCCTCCAGGCCGCCGACGTCCAGGCCCGCGGCGGTCAGGCGCTCGCGGTCGCGGTCGCACTGCGTCGGGACGGCGTGGTGCACGACCCAGCCGCCGCGCCGCGCCCCGAGGGCGTAGAAGGAGACGAGGACGGCGGGCAGCTCGCGCCCGCTGCGCAGGACGACCGCCATGTGCGGGCACGATCCCCCGTCGACGCGGGGCTCCACCGCCTCGGCGAAGCTCACGCGCGCGGGACCTCGAGCCGGATGCGCGTGCCCCCTGCCGCGCCCGGGCCGACGGCCAACCGGCCGCCGACGGACGCCGCGCGCTCGCGCATGAGCGCCAGGCCGAAGTGCCCGTCGCCGGGTCCGCTGTGCTCGAGCGTGCCCAGGCCGCGGCCGTCGTCCTCGACGGTCAGGGCGAGGGCGCCCTGACCGCCGTCGAGGGTCACGAGGACGTGACCGGCCTGGGCGTGGCGCTCGACGTTGGCCAGCGCCTCGCCGAGGACGCGCAGGACGACCGCGGCTGCTTCGGGCTCGGCCGGCTCGACCGCCGCGGCGGCGCGCAGCTCGACGGGCAGCCCGCGCTCGCGGGCGCGCTCGCAGGCCGCCAGGACGGCGTCGTGCAGGCCGCCGATCGGCACGCGGGTGGAGAGGTCCTCGAGCCGGGCGCGGACGATGCGGTGCGCGGCGCCCACCGCCTCGCGCAGGCGCGCGCGGCTCTCGCTCGCCTGCTCGGGGGCGGGCTCGGAGTCCAGCAGCGCGATCTCGCGCTTGGCCAGCGCGAGGTCCTGGGCCAGGCCGTCGTGGATGTCGGCCGCCAGGCGCAGGCGCTCGCGCTCGACCTCCGTGCGCGCGATGCGCTGGCGCAGGCGCGCGGCGGCGATGCCCGCTCCGAGCAGGTCGCCGAGGATGGCGAGCACCGTCGCGCTCGTCTCCTCGAGCGCCAGGGGATGGCGCTGGGCGGCGGCGACCACGCCGAGGACCTCGCCGCCGGCGTCGAGCGGCAGCACCAGCCACGCCGAGGCGGGCGGGTCGAAGGGGTTGGCCACGAGCCAGGTCGCCGGCTCGTGGAAGACCAGGGCGCGCCCGCCGGCCGAGGCCAGCCGCCACGCCTCCTGCTCGAAGCGCAGCTCGTCGAGCAGGCCGATGGCGTCGACGTCCGCGCCGGAGACGGCGAAGCGGCGCAGGATCGGCACGTCGGCGGCCTCGGGCAGATAGAGCGCGGCGATGCGCAGCCCGAGGGCCTCGCACATCGCCGCGAGGGCGTGCTCGGCCAGCTCGGCCAGGTTGCCGGCCCCGACGAGGGCGCGCGCGACCGAGCCGACGGTCGCGATCGCCGCTCCGGGCTGGACGGCCGTGGGCAGGGGCGCCTCAGCCGCCACCGCTGACCGCCGCGATAGGTTGCCCGGTGCGATGGCGATGGACCCCCGGCCGGTCTCCGTGCTCGTGGTCGACGACCACCGCCTGATGCGCGAGGGGACAGCGGCCCTGCTGCGCGCCGACGAGCGCGTCGAGGTCGCCGGCCTGGCCCGCGACGGGCGCGAGGCCCTGGCCCTGGCCGAGCGCCGCGCCCCCGACGTCGTCCTGCTCGACCTCGACATGCCCGAGCTCGGCGGCCTCGAGACCTGCGCCGCCCTGCGCGAGCGCCATCCCGGCATGGAGGTGCTGATCCTCACCGTCTCCGAGCGCGATGACGACCTCTACGCCGCGCTGCGCCTCGGCGCCGCCGGCTACCTGCTCAAGGACATGCCTCCGAACGAGCTCGTGCAGGCGGTGCTCGAGGCCGGCCGCGGCGAGCCGCGCATCGCCCCGCGCCTGGCGCGGCGGATGCTGGCCGAGCTCGGGGGCGAGGGCGCTCAGGTCGTCGACCCGCTGGCCGTCCTCAGCGCCCGCGAGCGAGAGATCCTCGGGCTCGTGGCCGAGGGGCTGCGCAACCGCGAGATCGCCGAGCGGCTGTTCCTGAGCGAGGCGACGGTCAAGACCCACGTGCGCAATGTCCTCAAGAAGCTGCGCTTCCGCAACCGAGCGCAGGCCGCGGCGTTCGCCGCCCGCTCGCTCCCGGGCGGCGCAGCATCGAGCGCAGGCCCGCCGTGAGCAGGCGCCGCGCGGTGCCGTCGCCGACGCCGAGGGCGGCCGCGACCTCGCCGACCGGGCAGCCCGCGATCCGCGCCAGCGCGACCGCGTCGCGCTCGGCGTCCGCCATGACGGCGAAGGCCGGCGCCGGGGCGCGGCGGACGGCGCCCAGCACCGCCTGGCGCACGAGGTCGGCCGCCGGCGCCTCGGGCGGCGCGGCGCACAGGACGGCGGTCGTCACCGCCTCGGCGACGTCCTGATCGCCGCTGGCCGCGAGCGCCGCGCGCCAGACCTCGTCGAGGTGGTCCTGGACCATTGCGCGACGCTACGGGAGGCCGCGGGCGCCGTCATCACCCGAAAGGCTGAGCCGCGCGCGTCACGCGCCGGGCGCGCGCCAGGCGACCGCGAAGGCGATCGGCTGGTCGCGCAGCGAGGCCCACTTGGGCTTGAGCTCGAGCCAGGCGTCGTCGATCACGCGCTCGCGCATCTCGACGAGCGTCCACCCGGCAGCGAGCCCGGCGCTGACGTGGTCTGAGAGCAGGTGCACGTAGGTCTGGATGGCCACGGCCTCGCCGGAGGCGCTGTCGTAGTGCGTGGGCATCCCCGAGGCCATGATGAAGTGCGGGTGAAAGCCGACGAGCACGTAGATGCCGCCCGGGCGGGCGAGGCGCCGGGCCTCGGCGTAGAGCGGGCGCAGGTCGGCGAGGTGCTCGTCGACCAGGCAGGTGACCACGAGGTCGTAGGCACCCGATGCGAGCCCCGTGTCGGAGACGTCGGCCTCGACGAGGCTGGCGTAGACCTCGCGCGCCCGGGCCACGTCGAGCATCTCGGGGGTGAGGTCGACGCCGTCGATGGCGGCGACACCGCGCTCGCGCAGCCACGCGCCGGTGCGACCCGTGCCGCAGCCGAGGTCGGCGGCGCGCTCCATGCCATCCCACGGGACCTCGGCCAGCGCCTCGAGGAGATGGATGTCCATCGCGTCCTCGACGGTCTGCTCGTAGGTGGCCACCCACTCGCCGTAGCCGCTGCGCACGTCGACCGTCCGGTACCCGCGCGTGTCGAAGGCCTCGAAATCCGTCATACGTATTAGTGTTACAGGACGCGCACGCCCTCACAAGACCCGCAGCGTCGCGAGGCTCGTGTCGCGGGCGACGATCGAGCCGCCCTTGTCGCGGGCCTCGACCAGGTACTCGACGGCGTCGGCGCTGACGCGGAAGCCCTCGAGGATCACCGGGATGCCGGGCGGATAGACCTCGACCTCCTCGGCCGCGACCTTGCCGATCGCCTCGCGCAGCGCGACCTCGTGGCCGATCGACTTCGCGTAGCGCCGAGCCAGATAGGGGTGGATCACCGGCCGGTCGTCGATCGCGCTGAACGGGTTGGTCGGCATCGGCTCGCGCGCGTCGCCCGGCAGGCAGTGCCCGGCGAGGATGTCGTGCAGGGCCTCGACCGTCTCGGGCACGGCCTCGGGGCCGAGCTGGAAGGTCGTGATGAGCGTGATCGTGTGCAGGCCGGCCTTCTCGATCACGATCCCGCGTCCGACGAGCGCCTGCGCCACGTCGTAGCCGCTGAGGTCGTAGCGGCTGAGGCCCACGGTCGTCTTGACCAGGTCGCAGCCGCCGATGCGGTCCCCGTGGCTCGCGATCCACGCGGGATCGTCCATGCGGTCGAGGTCGGGGACGCGGGCGTGGAGCGCCTCCTTGAGCTCCAGCGTGCGCTCGATCGCGCGGCTGAGGTGGTCCTCGCCGCGCGCGGCCAGCGTGCGCACCGCGGCGTCGGCGCTGGCCAGCAGGTGGTAGCTGGGCGACGTGGTGACGTACTCGCGGTAGGCCTCCTCCATCAGCTCGGAGTCCACGCGCGCGGTCTTCCAGTGGATGAGCCCGGTCTGCTGCAGGCCGCCCGCGAGCTTGTGGGTCGACTGCACGCAGATGTCGGCGCCCGCGCCCATCGCGCTCTCGGGCAGCTCGGGATGGAAGCGCAGGTGCCCGCCCCACGCCTCGTCGACGATGACCATCGCGTGGTCGGACGCGGCGTGCACCGCGCGGACGATCGCCCGCGTGTTGGCCGCGAGGCCCTCGTAGGTCGGGCTCGTGTAGAGGACGGCCAGCGCCTCGGGATAGCGCGTGAGCGCGTCGAGCACGTCGTCGACGCTCGGCGGCAGCACCGCTTCGAAGCGCGGCTCGTAGGGCGTGGGGATGAAGCGGAAGTCCAGCCCGAAGGCCTTGATCGCGTTGATGACCGAGTGGTGGATGTTGCGCGCCACGAGCACGAGGGAGTCGGAGCGCTCGAGGGCCAGCGTGCGCAGGACGATCCAGTTCGAGCCGCTCGAGCCGTGGACCGAGAACATCGTCCGGTCGGCGCCCTGGGCGGCGGCGGCGAACGCCTCGGCCTCGGCGAAGATCCCCGTGTGGTCGACGAGGGTGCCGAAGAAGCCGGCCGAGATCGACACGTCGGACGCGTAGAAGTCCTCCACGCGCTCCTGGTCGGGGAGGATCGAGGGCGTGCACCAGCGGTGGTAGCGCGTGACGTGCTCGTTGAGCACGCGCACGATCGGGCTCGGTGTGGGCGTCGTCTCGAGCACGCCCCGGAGATAATCACCCCGTGGCCCGGTCCGTCGTGCGCCTTCCCAGCGACGTGCGCTCGCCCTTCGACGTCTACGTCAACGGCGTGCGCCAGCAACTCGGCGAGGACTACCGCGTCCACGAGGGCGCGCTGATCTTCGAGCGCGAGCTGCGCAAGGACCGCATCAGCGGCTGGCGCTGGTTCCTCGGGGCCTGGGGCGTGGGCACCTACCGTCAGGACGACAGCGTCGACGTCCGCTACCAGCGCGCCGACGGCTCCCCGGCGCTGGCCGAGAAGCTCGACATCGAGCTGCGCTAGACGGGGGTCGCCAGGCGGACCGGCGCGCCCAGGGCGGTGCGGTCGCGGTCCCAGGGGCGCCAGAGGCGCAGCGTGCTGAGGATCGCGCGCGTGGCCGGGGAGCGGTTGAGCGTGTAGAAGTGGATGCCGGGCGCGCCGTTGGCCAGCAGGTCGGCGCACTGCATCGTCGCGTAGGCGACGCCGAACTCGGCCACCGCCTCGTCGCTCGCCCTGCGCTGATGCAGGTCGGTGAGCACGTGGTCGGGGATCGTCGCGCCGCACATGCTCGTCACGCGCGAGAGCTGGTTGTAGGTCGTGATGGGCAGGATGCCGGGCACGATCGGGACCTCGATGCCGATCGCGCGGGCGCGGGCGACGAAGTCGTAGTAGAGCGCGTTGTCGAAGAAGAGCTGGGTGATGAGGAAGCCGACGCCGGCGTCGACCTTCTCCTTGAGGTAGCGCAGGTCGTCCTCGGCCGAGGTGGCGTGGATGTGGGTCTCCGGGAAGCACGCCGCGCCGATCGAGAAGCCGGGGTAGCTGCCGCTGATGAGCTCGACCAGCTCGCGCGAGTACTCGAGGCCGCCCTCGGTCTTCGTCCACTCCTCCTGCGCCCTGCGGCGGGTCGCCGCGCAGGGCGAGCACGTTGTCGAAGCCCAGCGAGCTCATCTCGTCGAGCGTCGTGCGCAGCTCGTCGACGGTGGCGCCCACGCACGTGAAGTGCGCCATCGCCTCGAGGCCGATCTCGTCGCGGATGCGCGAGACGATCTCGAGCGTCTTGCCGCGCGTCGAGCCGCCGGCGCCGTAGGTGACGCTGACGAAGTCGGGCGCCAGCGGGCGCAGGGCGGCCAGCGCGAGGTAGAGGTTCGCCTCGCCCTCGGGCGTCCGGGGCGGGAAGAACTCGAAGGAGAACACCGGGCGGTCGCCCGCGGCGTAGATCTCGTCGATGCGCATCGCGCCCATGGTAGGGCGGCGGCGGTCAAGTTCGGGGTCCTGATGCCGATTCACGGGGTGCGGGCAGTCCTCGTGCTTGCGTGCGAGCGCTCCCCCGTTCCCCCGTGACGATGCTCGACAACCTCCTTTCCAAGGTCATCGCTGCCGGCCTGGCCGCCGGTGTCTTCCTGCTCTGGTGGCCAGCGCACCTGCCCTCCGCCGGTGTGCCGTGGCTCGTCCTGCGCGGGCTCGCATGGACGCTGGCCTTCGAGATCCTCGTCCTGAGCTTCGTGCCGTTCGAGCGGATGGCGACCCGCGCTCTGGTGCGCCGGCGCGAGGACAGCCGCGCGGCGCGCGTGCGCCGCCGCCTGGCCGCCGCGCCCGCCCCGGCGCGTGCCAGCGGCGCGGTGATGCTCGCCTTCACCGGGCTGCTGCTGCCGGGCCTGCTGCTGCTGCACAGCGGGCGCCTGCCGGCGGCCCAGCCCGCGGCGCACACCACGAAGGTGGTGCGCAAGGTGGTCGTGCGCAAGGTCGTGCACGAGCGGACGGTCGTGGTGCGGGAGGCCGCTCCCGCGGGGCCCGCGCCGGCCCCGTACGCGGCCAGCGTGGCGCCGGCGACGACCGCCGAGGCTCCGAAGGCCGCCGCGAAGAAGGCGGCACCGAAGCAGTCGCCGTCGCCGACCGAGACCGCCGCGAAGAAGACGACCTCGACGCCGGCGGCGACCACGAAGACCACCCCCGCCGCTCCGGTGCTTCCGGACCCGGCGAGCGCGGCCGCTCCGGCGGACCGCCGACCGCTGCGGCTCAGGCCGACGCGACGTCCGCGGCAGGCTGAGTCTCGTCCGCGCCGCGTCTCGCGGCGCCGCGCGGCCAGGGCATCGAGGGAAGGGAGCCGTCCCGGCCGGCGCGCCGGTGGGACGTCGAACGTCGGTCTTCCCCCTCAGGACGGGGTAGGACCGACGTTCGACCCGCTCAGGGACCGGGTGGGACGTCGAACGTCGGTCTTCCCCCCAGGACGGGGTAGGACCGACGTTCGACGCCGCCCGCAGCGGCGACGAGGGCGGAGCCGCAGACGCTCGAGGCGCCGCGACTCCCTTCCCTCGGTGATGCTGTTGCGCCCTACGCGACCGCCACCGGCACCCGCCGCCCGGCCCGCAGCACCACCAGCGCCACGGCCACCGTCGCGAGCACGCACGCCGCGGCGACGACGAAGGCCAGCTGGTAGCCGGCGACCAGGGCGTGGTCGGCCGTGAGGCCCTGCGCGGTCAGGGTCTGGGTGCGGTCGGTGGCGATGGCGCCGAGCGCGGCCAGGCCGAGCGCTCCGGAGATGTAGAGCGAGACGTTGACCAGCGCCGAGGCGACGCCGGCGTCGCGGGCCGGCACGTCGGCCATCGCGATCGTCAGCAGCGGCATGAACGCCGTCCCCGCGCCGAGGCCCATGAGCAGGAAGGCCACGAAGACCGTGGGGAAGTAGGGATCGCCGGCGCCGGCGGTCGAGAGGACGAGCAGGCCGCCGGCCATGATGACCAGGCCCGCGACCAGCGGCCGGCCGGCGCCGAAGCGCCGCACGAGGTTCGCGGTCGGGCCGACCGAGAGCGCGGCGACGACGAGCGTCCAGGGCAGGAAGGCCTCGCCCGTGGCGACGCTTCCGTAGCCCTGCACGCGCTCGAGGTAGAGGGCGCCCAGGAAGAAGCTCCCGTACATCCCCATGCCCATCATCGCGCGGACCACGCTCGAGCCCGCGAGGGTGCGCATGCGCAGCAGGCGCAGCGGCAGGATCGGGTTCTCCAGGCGCGCCTCGAGCGCGAGGAACGCGGCCAGCGCGACGGCCGCCACCGAGCCGAAGCCCACCGTGTGCAGCGACGCCCAGCCGTAGTGGGGCGCCTCGACGATGGCGTAGACGCCCAGCGCCATGGCGGAGGTGACGACGACCGCGCCGAGCACGTCGATGCCCTGGCCCAGGCCGATGCCGGGGCGCGCCTCGACGAGCGAGCGCACGGCCAGCGCCGTCATGAGGCCGATCGGGACGTTGACGAAGAAGATCCAGTGCCAGTCGATGGCCTGGGTCAGGGCGCCGCCGGCCAGCAGGCCGACCGACCCGCCCGCCACCGACACGAAGGTGTAGAGGCTCATCGCCCGCGTGCGCTCTTCGGCGTCCGGGAACTCGGTGGCGAGGATCGCCAGGATCACCGCCGAGGCGAGGGCGCCGCCGAGGCCCTGCACGAAGCGCGCGGCGACGAGCATGGTGCCGCCCTGGGCCAGGCCGCACAGGGCCGAGGCGGCCGTGAAGACGGCGAGGCCGATGAGCAGCACCCGCCGGCGGCCGATGAGGTCGCCGAGCCGTCCGGCGACGAGGAGGAAGCTGCCGAAGGTGATCAGGTAGGCGTTGACGACCCAGGTCAGCGACGACTGCGAGAAGTGCAGGTCGGTCTGGATCGCGGGGAGCGCCACGTTCACGATCGTCGCGTCCAGCACGATCATGAGCTGCGCCAGGAGGACTGCGCCGAGCGCGGCCCAGCGGCGGCGCTCGCCTTGGAGTGAGGAGGGGTTCATCACAAGCATCTTGATCGATCACTGTATCATGGATGATCCATGCATATCACATCATCCCTCTGCAGCTATTCATCACTGCGGCGCTATCCATCCATGGCGACGCTACGATCATCGGAGAAGCCATGGCCCCCGAGCAGACAGCCGGATCCCTCGTGCTGGTGATCCGCCTCTCGCGGTCGATCTACCGGCGCGCCACCGAGGACGTGCTCGGCATGCGCCTCAAGCAGTACATCTCGCTCAACACCCTCGCCATGACCCCTGGCATGGGCCAGCGCCAGCTCGGCGAGGTGCTGCACCTGGACCCCAACAACACGGTCCTGATGCTCAACGACCTCGAGGCCGCCGGCTGGGCCGAGCGCCGCCGCGACCCGGAGGACCGCCGCCGGCACACCGTCGAGATCACGCCCTCCGGCCTCAAGGCGCTGGCGCGCGCCGACCGAGCGCTCGACGGCCTCGAAGAGGACGTGCTCGACGGCCTGAGCCCAGAGGAGCGCGCCACGTTGCGTGACCTGCTCACCCGCGCGACGGCCGACGTGCCCGCCGCGGCCTTCTAGGCCGCGATGCGCCAGCGCTCCGGGCTCGCGCCGTCGCCCTCGGCGCGCCCGGTGACCTGCAGGTGGCGCAGGTAGCAGAGCGTCTCGCTCAGCCACCAGTTCGCGTTCATCGGCGTCATCGCCTCGCCGAACACGCGCGGGACGGCGTCGAACGCGGTCACGGCTCCGTCCTCGCGCAGCACGTCCTCGAGCGCGGCCAGCCGCTGGCCGATGAGGTCGCGATTGGCGGCGATGTGACCCTGGACGTCGCCGAACGTGCGCCCGTGGCCCGAGAGACACAGCCGCGCGTCGAGTGCCTCGACGCGATCGAGCGAGGCCAGGAACTCCCCCGCCGGGTCGGGCGTGTAGCCGTAGTCGTAGTAGGGCGAGACGCGCCCGAGCAGATGGTCGCCGGAGATGAGCAGGCGCCGCTCGGGCTGCCACAGGCAGACGTGCGACGGCGCGTGGCCCGGGGTCAGCACGACCTCCCACCCCCCGAGGTCGGTCTCGACGACGACGCCCGGCAGCAGCTCGCGCGCCGGCTCGACGATCCCCGCGATGCCGAAGGGCTGCCCCCGCCGGGCCTGCGCCCACTGGCGCAGCGGCTCTTCGGGCACGCCGGCCGAGCGGGCGATCTCCAAGCGGCGCTCGGCCGCCGCCTCCGGATCGTCGACGTTGGCCGTCATGTGCCCGTGGTCGGGATGCATCCACAGCTCGCAGCCCGCACGCTCGACGATCGTCGCCGCCTGGCCGTAGTGGTCGGAGTGCGCGTGCGTGCACACGACCAGGCGCACGTGCTCGACCTTGAGCCCGACCATCTCCAGCGCCCGCTCGAGGTTGGCCATCGAGCCCGGCTGGTGCATGCCGGTGTCGAAGAGGACGATCCCGTCGCCCGCGGCCACCGCCCAGGCGTTGCAGTGCGGCACGCCCGGCCAGGGCAGGGGCAGGCGCAGGCGCCAGATGCCGGGCAGCAGCCGCTCGCCGCGGCCGACCTCGCGCTTGCGGGCGGGAGCGGTCATCCAGGCGGCACCTTATGCATAGAGTGGGCCCCGAGCCCGGACGAGGAGGAACGACGATGGCCACCGACGTCGATCAGACGGCCGAGACGACACGTGTCGCGCGCGAGTACTTCGAGGCGGTCGGCCGCGCCGAACGCGACGCCCAGCAGCGCTACTACGCCGACGACGCCCAGGCACACGTCCACGGCGTCGTGGGCCCCACCGGCCGCGCCGGCATGGCGGCCTTCTTCGCCGAGCTCTTCGACGCCTTCCCCGACTGGCGCTTCGAAGTCGTCGAGACGGTGGCCGAGGGCGACGGCGTGGCGGTGCGCTGGCGCGCCCGCGCGACCTTCGCCGGGCCGGGCAGCTTCATGGGCTTCGAGCCCAACGGCGCGCGCGTGGACATCGAGGGCGTCGACCTCGTCCGCGTGCGCGACGGGCGCGTCCGCGTCATCGACGCCTACATGAACGGCGCCGAGCTCGCGCGCCAGCTGGGCGCGCTGCCGCCGCAGGGCTCGACCACCGAGGAGCGGATGGCCAAGGCGTTCAACCTGACCACGCGGGTCAAGCGCCGCCTGGCCAGCGGCCCGGAGCCCGTGGCCGACGGCGTCTGGGTCGTGCGGGGCGGCTTCCCGAGCAAGACGATGAACGTGTACCTGATCCGCGACGGCGACGGGGTGATGCTGTTCGACGCGGGGATCAAGGCCATGACCGGCGCCGTCGCGGCCGCCGGCGCGTCGCTGGGCGGCATCACGCGCGTGGTCCTGGGCCACGGGCACCCCGACCATCGCGGAGTGGCGCCGTACCTCGGCGTCCCGGTGCTCTGCCACGCCGACAACCGCGAGGACGCCGAGGGCGACGGCGGCATGCGCTACTTCGACTTCTCCAAGCTCAAGCCGTACGCCAAGCCGGTCTTCCCGTACCTGCTGAGGATGTGGGACGGCGGGCCCGTGACGATCGCCGCCACGGTCTCGGAGGGCGACGAGCTCGCCGGCTTCGAGGTCGTCGCCCTCCCGGGCCACGCTCCGGGCCTCATCGGCCTGTGGCGCGCCGCCGACCGCCTGGCGCTGGTCAGCGACTGCTTCTACACCCTCGATCCGCAGACCGGGATCCACGGTCACCCGCGCGTCCCCCACGAGGCGTTCAACCACGACACCGAGCAGGCGCGCGCCTCGGTCCGCAAGCTCGCCGCGATGGAGCCCGCCGCCGCGTGGGCAGGCCACGCCGACCCGCTGACCGGCGACGTCCGCGGGCAGCTCGAGACCGCGGCTGCTACCACGTAGGGCATGGGCAAGCGCGGCCGCGCGCGCGGCAAGGTCGAGAAGCTCAGCGCCCCCGAGAGCGAGTACGTCTCGCCACAGGGCGACGTGCTCGTGCTGCGCGGCGCGCTGACGCCCAAGACCCGCCTGCGCTACCACGACACGCTGCACGGCAACGTCCTCTCCCAGGAGGACGCCTGGCAGCGCGCGACCGAGCTGCTCTTCGAGCACCTGGCCGTGCGCTGGGTCGTCTCCGACGTGCCCACCGAGGGCCAGCGCGAGCTGCTGATGCGCCTGCGCGTCGCCACCCAGGACGAGCGGCGCTGGATCCGCGAGGTCCTGCGCGAGCACCTCGCCGAGCACTTCCCCGACCTCGAGGCGCCGTGACCGCGCTGGAGCCGGGCCCCTTCGCGGACCTGCTGGCCGGCTACTGCCTGGAGGTGCAGGGCGGCGAGACGGTGCTCGTGCGCTCGACCTCGCTGGCGGCGCCGCTGCTGCTCGAGCTCCAGCGCGCGATCCTCGAGCGCGACGCGTGGCCGCTGCTGCGCGTCGAGCTGCCCGGGCAGACGCCCTCCTACTACGCGCACGCGCGCGATCGCCACCTCGACGACTACCCCGACGTCGCGCTGACCGAGGCCAAGAGGATCGACGCGCTCGTGGGCATCCAGGCGCCCGGCGACGTGCGCGAGCTCGCCGGCGTGGACCCCGATCGCATCGCCCGCTACGCACGCGCGCGGCGCCCGATCCGCGAGGCGACGATGAAGAAGCGCTGGTGCTCGACGCTGTGGCCGACCGAGGCGCTCGCCGCGCAGGCGGGCATGGGCGCTCGAGGACTTCGCGGCCTTCGTGCGCAGCGCGCTGTTCCTCGACCAGCCCGACCCGGTGAGGGCCTGGGGCGGCCTGCGCGCCTTCCAGGAGCGGCTGATCGGCCGCCTGCGCGACGCGCGCGAGCTGCGCCTGGAGGCCGAGGGCACCGACCTCACGCTCAGCGTGGCCGGACGCACGTGGGTCAACTCCGACGGCAAGCGCAACATGCCCAGCGGCGAGGTCTTCACCGGCCCGCACGAGCAGAGCGCCAACGGCCGCGTGCGCTTCACGGTCCGCTCGGCGCCGGCCGGGATCGACGTCGACGGCGTGGAGCTCGAGCTGCGCGACGGCGAGGTCGTCTCCGCCCGCGCCGCCGTCGGCGACGAGTACCTGCAGCGCGCCCTGGCCACCGACGACGGCTCGCGCTTCCTGGGCGAGATCGGCATCGGCACCAACTTCGGCATCGCGCGCCCCACGGGCACGATCCTCTTCGACGAGAAGATCGGCGGCACGGTCCATCTCGCGCTCGGGCGCTCGTATCCGGAGACCGGCGGCAAGAACCGCTCCGCGCTGCACTGGGACCTCATCTGCGACCTGCGCGCCGGCGGGCGGCTGAGCGCCGACGGCGAGATCGTGCAGGAGGGCGGGCGCTTCGCCCTGTAGAGCCACCCGCTTCGCGCCGTTCGTCTCGTAGCTGCGTCCGTTCGACGCTCAGCCGCCGGTGCAGGCGCGCAAACCGCTTGATTCGCTGGCGCGGCGACGTTAGGGGCTCTTGTTCGTCGTCCCACAGGAGGTCTCTCGTGCGCAGGATGCTTTGGGTACTCGCCGTCGCGGTGGGGAGCGTCGCGGTCATGTCGGCGTCGGCCTCGGCGGCGGGCTGGAACTGCTCGGCCGCCGCGGTGAGCGGGCAGCCGCTGGGCACCCCGGTCACGGCCAACGTCGGCCAGGCGACGTGCAAGGCGGCCAGCGGCGGGGCGAACCTGCCGGCGTTGCCGCTCCCGCTGCAGGCCAACGTCATGTCGGCGCGCACGACGCTCGACGGCTCCGCCAGCCAGCCCGCCCAGCAGACCGCGGGCGCCACGGGCGAGGTCGCGAACCTGTCCGTCGGCGTGCCCGCCGGCTCCGCGCCGATTCCCACGACGACCATCCCGGTGCCCGGCATGGGCAACGTCGACATCACGCAGGCACTGGCCGCGCTGCTGCCGCCGCCGCCCAACCCGCTGCTCGGCGTCAAGCTCTCGAGCGCGACCGCCTCGGGCAGCTGCGCCAACGGCAAGCCCACCCTCACGGGCTCCTCGCACGTGCTCGGCCTCACCGTCGCCGGCCAGGAGCTGCCCGTCGACCAGGCGGTGTCGCAGGCGGTCACCGCGATCGGCGGCGGCACGCTCGATCCCTCGCAGCTGACCTCGCAGCCGCTCCCGGCCCCGCTGAACCAGATCCCGTTGGCGACGCTGCAGCCCCTGCTCGACGCGCTGCCGCCGATGGCGATCCCCGCGACGATCGCGCAGATCCGGGTCACTCCCGGTTCGCAGACCGTCCAGAACGGGACGCTGACCCAGAAGGGCCTGCAGATCTTCGTGGCCCTCGGCGGCCAGACGGTGGCCGACCTGACGCTCGGACAGGCCTCGGTCTCCCAGGGCGACGTCGGGTGCGCCCAGCCCGTCGCCGCGGCCCAGCTTCAGTGCACCACCCGCAAGCTCGCCCTCATCGACGTGCTCGAGCGCAAGGGCTACGCGCGCCTCTACGGCGCGGCCGACCGCACGCTCATCGGCAAGCGCGTCAACGTGGTGGCGTCCTGGAACGGCAAGACCGTCGCGCGGCCCGTCGTGCGCAACGACGGCACCTTCCTGGCCAAGGGCAAGCTGCCGCCGATGGCGCTGCGCCACTCCAACCGGGCCCGCTACCAGGCCAAGGTCGGCAAGGAGCGCTCGCTGCGGCTCAAGCTCTTCCGGCGCATGCTGGTGACCCAGCTCTCCAGCCGCCAGGGCAAGGTCACGATCAAGGGGCGCATCGTCCTGCCGCTGGGGACGCCGATCCAGAAGATCACGATCAAGCGCCGGGTCTCGTGCACGAAGAACGTGGTCGTCAAGTCGCTGCGCCCCGACAGCAGGGGCCGCTTCTCGATCACGCTCGGCGGGCCGCCGAGCGGGCAGGCCGCGGTCTACCGGCTCGCGACGAAGGTGCGCAAGAACCACCACAACCGCAAGCTGTTCCCCACCTTCACGCTGCCGCGCGCGGTGGCGCTGAAGCGCTAGAGGTCGCCTGGTCGAGTCAGGCGGCGGGCGTTCCGCCCGTGTCCGACGCCGTGCCCGTCGCCTTCTTGGAGGCGTGCGGAAGCTCGTAGACCTTGTGGTCCGCGCCGGTGCCGTACACGTGGAAGGTTCGCCCGCCGCGCTGGACGATCTGGAAGTCCTCGCCATCGCGAGGGCTTCCGGTTCGATTGATGAAGTGGCCCTTGTCCGGCCCCGCGACGATCTTCTCGTAGTGGTGGCCGGCGACCTTCTCCGTCTTCTCGTCCGCGGGCCGCTTGCTGGCGTCGGCCAGCGCGGCCTTGAAGCCTTCGCCGAGGTCCGAGGTCGACGCGGCGGCCGTGCTCGGGGTTGCGGCGGTGGAGGCGCTGGGAGCGGAGAGGATCGAGACGACGTTGCTCATCACCCGAGGTCATCGACGCCTTGGCGGCGCGACTTGAGCCGCGACTAGGCTAGGTGGCCGTAGTAGGGAGAACCCCCGTGCCCATGACGCCCGCTACCTCCATGGCGCGCACGACGGCCACCGCCGACGATACGTCCATGCTCTCGCTGCAACGTCCCGGGGCCCTGCTTCGCCAGCTCGGACTCGACACGGTCTACCTGCTCCTGGCGCTGCCGATGGGCATCCTGACCTTCACCGTGGTGGTGACGGGCTGGTCGGTGTCGCTGGGGCTGGCGATCACGCTGGTCGGGCTGCCGCTGGCGATGGCGACGATCTACGTCTCGCGCTGGATGGCGTGGCTCGAGCGCCGGCGCGCCGCGCTGGTCCTGGGCGAGCCCATCCCCGGCGTGTACAAGTCGCCCACCGGCGGCTTCCTGAGCCGCCTGAAGGCCCTCTTCTCCGACCCCTCGACGTGGAAGGACCTCGCCTGGCACCTGCTCCTGCTGCCGGTCGGCATCGCCGACTTCACCATCGCGGTGACGGCGTGGTCGGCCTCGCTGGGCCTGCTGACCATGCCCGCCTGGTGGTGGGCGCTGCCCGAGAACGACCCGACCGAGCTCGGCGTCTTCCAGGTCGACTCGTGGGGCTACGCCTTCCTCGCGATGGCGATCGGGATCCTCCTGCTGCCCCTGGCCGCGGCGCTCGTGCGCGGCACGGCGGCCGCCAGCGGCGCGCTCTCGCGCATCGTGCTCGGCCCCAGCCACCGCCAGCTCGAGGAGCGCGTCGAGGTCCTGGCCCAGACGCGCGCCGGCGCCGTCGACGTCGCCGCGGCCGAGCTGCAGCGCATCGAGCGCGACCTGCACGACGGCGCGCAGGCTCGCCTGGTCGCGCTGGCGCTCGACCTCGGCATGGCCGAGGAGCGCTTCGACCGCGATCCCGAGGGCGCCCGCGAGCTCGTCGAGAAGGCGCGCGGCGAGGCGCGGCTCGCCATGGGCGAGCTGCGCGACCTCGCGCGCGGCATCCGCCCGGCGCTGCTGTCCGAGCGCGGCCTCGGCGAGGCGATCGGCGCGCTCGCGGCACGCACGTCGCTGCCCACGACCGTCGAGGTCGACCTCGACGGGCGCCTGCCCGCGCCCGGTGGAGCTCGCCGCCTACTTCACGGTCGCCGAGGCGCTGACCAACGCGGTCAAGCACGCGCGGGCGCGCAGCGCCAAGGTGCGGCTGTGGCGCGAGAACGGGCGCCTGCGCATCGAGGTGCGCGACGACGGCCTCGGCGGCGCCAACCCCAACGGCCACGGGCTCGACGGCCTGCACAAGCGCCTGGCCGCGCTCGACGGCACGCTGGCCATCGCCTCGCCGGTCGGCGGCCCCACCGTCCTGTATGCGGAGGTCCCGTGCGCGTCGTGATCGCCGAGGACCTCGCGCTGCTGCGCGAGGGCATCAGCCGGCTGCTCAACGATCACGGCTTCGAGGTCGTGGCCGCGGTCGCCGACGGCGACGCCTTCCTGGCCGCCGTCGACGAGCACCGCCCCGACGTGTGCGTCGTCGACGTGCGCCTGCCGCCGGGGTTCAAGGACGAGGGCGTGCGCGCCGCGCTCGAGGCCCGCCGGCGGATCGAGGGGCTGCCGATCCTCGTGCTCTCGCAGTACGTCGAGCGCACCTACGCCGCCGAGCTGCTCTCCGACGGGCGCGGCGGCGTCGGCTACCTGCTCAAGGACCGCGTGGCGGAGGTGCGCGACTTCGTCGAGGCCGTCCGCCGCGTGGCCGAGGGCGGCACCGCGCTCGATCCCGAGGCGGTCTCCCAGCTGCTGGGCCAGCGCGACGACGGCCCGCTGGACGAGCTCACCCCGCGCGAGCGCGACGTGCTCGGGCTGATGGCCGAGGGGCGCACCAACGTGGCCATCGCGGAGGAGCTGGTGGTGACCGAGGGCGCGGTCGAGAAGCACGTCTCGAACATCTTCATGAAGCTCGGGCTGCCGCCCTCCGAGCACGACCACCGCCGCGTGCTGGCCGTGCTCACCTGGATGCGCGGCTGACCGCGGTTGCTGCGGCTCGACACGAGCATGCCCCGGCGTCGAGCCGTAACAGGAACCCGATGACCATGCCGTACTGTCCAGGCCATGGAGCGCCGCACCAAGATCGTCGCCACGATCGGGCCCGCCTCGCGCGATCCCGAGGTGCTCGTGCGCATGGTCGAGGCGGGCATGGACGTCGCGCGGCTGAACTTCTCCCACGGCACCGCCGAGCTGCACGCCGAGACCGCGCAGCGCGTGCGCGAGGCGGCGGGTCGCGCCGGGCGTCCGGTGGCGATCCTGCAGGACCTCCCCGGACCCAAGCTGCGCATCGGCGCACTGAAGGACGACACCGCCGAGCTCGCGGCCGGCGACAGCGTGACCTTCGTGTGCGGCAACGGCAGCCCGCCCGGGGACGCGCGGCGGATGTCGATCGCCTGGGACGGCCTCGCCCACGCCATCGATGCCGGCGAGATCCTCTACCTGGCCGACGGCTCGGTGCGCCTGCGCGCCGTGGCCGTCCGCGCCGGCGACGGCGAGATCGACGCCGAGGTCGAGGTCGGCGGCACCGTCGCCTCGCGCCAGGGCCTCAACATCCCCGGCCCGCTCGACATCCTCCCCGCGGTGCCCGAGGAGGACCTCGAGCACCTGCGCGCCGGCCAGAAGATCGGCGTCGACCTCGTGGCGCTGAGCTTCGTGCGCCGGCCCGAGGACGTCCTCTTCGTGCGCGAGCACACGCGCACGCCGCTCATCGCCAAGATCGAGAAGCCGCAGGGCGTCGAGCGCGCCGAGGAGATCCTCAAGGTGTCCGACTGCGTGATGGTCGCGCGCGGCGACCTGGGCGTGGAGATGCCCATCGAGGAGGTGCCGATGATCCAGAAGCGCCTGCTCGCGCTCGCGGGCGCCATGGCGCGCCCGTCGATCACGGCGACCCAGATGCTCGACTCGATGGTCACCTCGTCGCGCCCGACGCGCGCCGAGGTCGCCGACGTGGCCAACGCGATCCTCGACGGCACCGACGCGGTCATGCTCTCCCAGGAGACCGCGGTCGGCCATCACCCGGCGCTGGCCATCGAGATCATGGCCGCCGTCGCCCGCACGACCGAGCGCGAGGCGCCCTACGAGAGCTGGACCGCGATGCGCGTGCGCCGCGACGAGCGCGACCCCGCCTACACGATCGCCCACTCCGCCTGCGTCGCCGCGCGCGAGCTCAGCCTCGACGCGCTCGTCGTCCCCACGCTGAGCGGGCGCTCGGCGCGGCTGGTCTCCGCGCACCGCCCCAACGTGCCGATCTACGCCCTCTCGCCGGGGCGCGAGACGGTGCGCCGCTGCGGGCTCATGTGGGGCGTGAAGGCCGCCTCGATGCCCCGCCACGAGGTCACCGAGGCGCTCATCGCCGACGCCGCACGCCGCGTCGTCGAGCTCGGCTGGTGCAAGCGGGGCCAGCGCGTCGGCATCACCGCCGGGCTGCCGAGCGGCAAGCCGGGGACGACGAGCATGTTCCAGGTGCAGGAGGTCTAGGCGGGGCTTCCGCGGGCGCTTGCGACGCGCGCGGCGCCCGCCGCCGGCCACAGGGGTATGCGGTCTGACTCCCGCATACCGTGAGGAAAGCCGCACACCCCCTCGCGTCGATGATGCTGCTTGCCCCGCGTCGCACCGCAGGCAAGTGCGACGACCTCCTACGCCCGCCGCGCGCGCCGCAGGTCGCGGCGCGCCAGGCACGAGCCCGACGAGCGCCATCCCGACCAGGACCACCACGGCCGCGATCGCCTCGGGCGAGCGCAGGTCGCCCAGCGAGCCGCCGAGCGCCGTGTAGGCGAACGCGCGCGGGGCGACGCCGATCGCCGTGGCGGCGACGAACGAGCGCAGGAGGATCGGCGTCAGGCCGGCGGCGTAGTTGACGAGGCTGTAGGGGACGCCGGGCGCGATGCGCGCGTAGAGGACGCTCAAGAAGCCGCGGCGCCCGACCCATGCCCGCAGCGCGTTCAGGCGCGGGCCGGCGAGCTCCTGCACCGCGTCGTGCGCCCACCAGCGCGACAGCGAGAAGGCGAGCGTGGCGCCGAGCGTCGCCGAGGCGATCGAGACCGGCGTGCCCAGCGCGGTGCCGAAGAGCAGACCGCTGGCGCCGGCCAGCAGCGGACCCGGGAAGAGCGCCACCGTCAGGCACGCGCTGATGGGGATGAAGAGCAGCGGGCCGGCCGCGCCGAGCGAGTCGATGCGGTCGCGCACGGCGTCGGCCGACAGCGACCCGCTGAGCGCGACGACGAGGAAGGCCGCGCCGACGAGCGCCGCCAGCGTGAGCAGGCGCAGCAGCGGGTCGAGGCGACTCACGCCGCGAGCGGCGGGCGGCGCGCGTAGAACTCGGCCTCCGCGCGGCCCAGCTCGGTGACCGGCGCGTCGCCGTAGATCCACTCGCGCGCGATGCGGTGCCAGTTGGCCGTCGAGCGCAGCTGCCCGAGCACGGCCAGCGTGAGCATCTCCAGGCGCCGGCCGAAGAGGTGGTCCGGCGGGAGCGTCTCGTGGCGCATCTTGCCGAAGTGGCGCGAGCGCGGATCGCTCATCTGGATCATGACCTCGGTGGCGATCTCGGGCGTGAGCTCGATCTCCTCGTCGCGCGAGTACCACCAGGTGAAGTCGTCGAACTGGTCGAGGATGCCGGCCTCGGTGTAGTAGCTGGGGTCGCTCATCCAGCCGCCGCGGTGCAGGTGCTCGATGAGCTCGGCCCCGCGGCGCTCGATCCCCAGCCGCTGGCTCTGCAGCTCGAACTCGGCCGCGTCGGCGGTGATGCGCTTGAAGAGCCCGAAGTCCAGGAAGGCCATCCGCCCGTCGTCGAGCAGCAGGCAGTTGCCCGGGTGCGGATCGCCGCTGAACTGGTGGTGGCGGTACATGCAGCCGAAGTAGAAGCGGAAGATCGTCTCGCCGATGCGGTCGCGCTCGTCCTGGGGGAGCTGCTTCATCTCCTCGAAGCCGCGCCCGGCCACGAACTCGCTGACGATCACGCGCTCGTGGCTGAGGCTCGTGACGACGTCGGGGATGACGATGAACGGGTGGCCGCGGAAGATGCGCGCCAGACGGCGCTGGTTCTGGGCCTCGAGCTCGTAGTCGAGCTCCTCCTCGATGCGCGAGCGGATCTCGGTGCCCAGCGCCTTGGGGTCCAGCCCGGGCGCGACCGACTTCATGAGCCGCAGGATCATCCCGAGGTTCTGCATGTCGGAGCGCACGGCGGTGTTGACCCCGGGGTACTGGACCTTGACCGCGACGTCGCGGCCGTCGTGGAGGCGCGCCCGGTAGACCTGGCCGATCGAGGCGGCGGCGATCGGGACCGGGTCGAAGGTCTCGAAGACCTCGTCGAGCGGGTCGTCGTACTCCTGCTCGAGGACCTTCTTCATGTCCTTGAAGGAGACCTTGGGCGCCGCGTCGCGCAGCTCGGCGAGCTTGGCCTGGAACTGCTCGCGGAACTCCTCGGGGACCAGGCCGACGTCGAGGAACGACATCACCTGGCCGAGCTTCATGGCCGCGCCCTTCATCGTCCCCAGGGCGGCGACGATCTGCTCGGCGGTCTCGAGCTGGCGCTTGGCCAGCGCCTTCTGGGCCTCGTCGTCGTTGCGCGTCAGGTTCGCGGCGCGCGTCCCGGCCTGGCGCACCGCCTGCCCGGCGGCCAGCCGCCCGACGGTGGCCGAGCGCCGCAGGCGCGACGTCGGGATCGGCTTCTTCTCGCGTCGGGCCACCACGAGGCAGGCTAGCGAGCGCCCGCTGGCAGCCTCGCTACGCCCTGCTTGACCTGCGAGCCGCCGACGATGTCGTCGGAGCCGTCGGGCCAGCGCACCCAGGCCTTGTGGCCGCCGTCGTAGTCGTCGCCGAGCAGGACGAGCGTGGCCGGCTCTCCCATCGCGGTGCACGGCTCGTCGCCCTCGGGATCCAGCCCGCGCCACACGCGCACGAAGGCGTTGCGCTCCCACTCGTCGGCCACCGTGGTGGGCTCGGTGTGGCCGGGGCGGATGACGGTCTCGGGCGGGAGCGCGAGCAGCACGTCCATGATCGAGTGCCTGAGGTCGGCGTAGGTGGTGTGCCCGGGCGCGCGCACGCCGCCGACGGAGTTCTTGAACAGCGTGTCGCCCGTGAACACGTTGCCCTCGACGAGCAGCGAGAGCATGCCCTTGGTGTGGCCGGGCGTGGGCAGCGTGCGCACCTCCAGATCGCCGACGCGGACGGTCTCGTCAGGTCCCATCTCGCCGGTCACGCCGTCGACGCGCTCGTCGGGGTGCGAGAGCACCTCGAGGTCGGGCCAGCGATCGGTGAGCTTGCCCAGCTCCTCGACGTGGTCGTGGTGGTGGTGGGTGAGCAGCACGTGCGTCGGCGTCATGTCGTGGCGCTCGGCCGCGGCGATGAGCGGGCTCACCGGGCCGCCGGCGTCGACGAAGAAGCCCGCGCCTCCGGGCTCGCCCACGAGGTAGGTGTTCGACAGGAACTGGGGGTGCATGGAGCGTTCGATGACCATGGTCGGGGGTACATTGCCAGAGTGCCCGAGCTCATCCACACCTGCTACCGGATCGGCGACATCGACCGCTCCGTCGCCTTCTACGAGGCGCTCGGCTTCGAGGAGCTGCGCCGGATGCCGATCCGCGACGAGGCCATCAACGTCTTCATGGGCCTCCCGGACGACGGCGCGCGCCTCGAGCTGACCTACAACCACGGCGTCGACTCCTACGAGCTCGGCACCGGCTACAACCACATCGCGATCACCGCCTCGGACCTCGACGCGACGCTGGCCAACCTCGCCGAGCAGGGCATCGAGCCCGAGAAGCCGCCCTACACCGTGCGCGAGGGCGGCAACCGGATCTGCTTCGTCCGCGATCCGGACGGCTACCGGATCGAGATCATCGAGAGCGGCTGAGCGCCGGCCGCCTCAGGGCGTCAGCCGCACCGTCCGGGTGGCGGTCGTCGTGTTCCCGATCGTGTCCGCCACGGCGATGACCAGCTTCGCCTTCAGGGAGCGATGGGCGCGCAGCGCCCGGCGCACCGCGGCGCGGGCGGTCCTGCTCAGCGCGAGGCGCAGCGTCAGCGTCTGACCCCGCCCGAGCACCACGGGCTTCGCCCTCAGGCGCAGCGCGTGCGCTCGGCCGGGCAGCCGGAGCGTGCTGGTGGCCGACGCGGTGCACGCCTCGGCCGGGCAGGTGACATCGACCACGAGCGCGCCGCGGCGCAGCGGGTGCTGCTCGCGCGGGCCGCCCAGGCGGGCGAGGGGCGCTGTCGTGTCGACCGACGACGGTGCGCCCGAGGGCGCCGACGGTGGGCCGCCGGGCGGCGCGTCTGCTGGACACGCAGGGCCGATGAGCGCGCGCGCCTCGGCCAGCTGCAGCTGGTAGCGCCCGCGGTACTGCTCGGCGGGGACCAGCACGTCGGCGATCCAGTTGCCCCACATCGCCTCGTCCGCGAGTGGGTCGAAGCCGCGGGCCAGGTCGGCCTGGCGAGCCTGGGTCGCGAGGTCGACGAACCACTGCAGCTGGAGCTCTGGGTGCTGCGGGAAGTCCTGGTAGGGCGGCCTGTTCCACACGGCCACCCGGGTCTGGAAGTAGCCCGCACTGTCCCGGTCGTCCTGAGCCAGGTTGGTGAGCCCGGACTCGACGAGCGCCCCCATCACGGGCAGCTCGCCCGGCAGCCCGGCAGCCATCGCGCCGTGCGCCATCCACTGCGCGATCGCATCCTTCGCCGCGCTGTCGCCTGGGTAGGCGACGGGCAGCGGGCAGGCGCGCGCCGGAGCCGCGAGGACCATAGCGGCCAGAGCTCCGAGCACCGCGACCCGCAGCCTTCATGTCGCGACACTACTCTGCGCGACATGGCCGAGCAGATCGCCGTCGCCGACCTCGGGTCGAACTCGTTCCGCCTGGTGGTCTTCACGGCCGCCGACGACTGGTGGAAGCGCACCGACGAGATCTACGAGGCCGTGCGCATCGGCGAGGGCCTGGCCGCGACCGGCGAGCTGGGCGAGCCCGGGATGGCGCGCGCCCAGGCGACGATGGAGGTCTTCGCCCACTTCTGCTCGGCCAGCGGCATCGAGCCCGAGGCCGTCCTCGCGGTCGCGACGTCGGCCATCCGCGACGCCTCGAACTCCGCGCAGTTCCTCGAGCGCGCCCAGGAGGCCAGCGGCCTGCGCGTGCGCGTGCTCAGCGGCGAGGAGGAGGCGCGCTACGGCTACCTGGCGGCGGTGAACTCGACCACCCTCTCCGACGGGGTCATGCTCGACATCGGCGGCGGCTCGATGCAGCTCGTGCACGTCGTCGGCCGCCATTCGCGCGAGCTCGACTCCTGGCGCCTGGGCGCCGTGCGCATGAGCGAGCGCTTCCTGCCCGGCGACGGCGCGGCGAAGCCCAAGCAGATCCGCGAGCTCGTGGGCTACGTCACGGCGAAGCTCGAGCGCGCCCCGTGGCTGGGTCGCTGCGGCCCGCGCCTGGTCGGCATCGGCGGGACGATCCGCAACCTCGCCGCCGCGGCGCAGCGCGACCTCGACGTGCCCGAGGCCGGCGTCCAGGGCTACGTCATCACGCGCGAGGAGCTCGACCGCCTCGTCGAGGAGCTGGCCTCGCGCACGCCGGCCGAGCGCGCCAAGTTCCCCGGCATCAAGCCCTCGCGCGGCGACATCATCCTCGGCGGCGCGATCGTCGTGCAGACGGTCATGGAGGTCGGCGGCTTCGAGGGGATCGAGGTCACCGAGGCCGGCCTGCGCGAGGGCGTGTTCTTCGAGCACCACCTCGGCGGCGACCCGCCGCTGTTCGAGGACGTGCGCCACGCGAGCGTCGTCAACCTCGCCGCCCAGTACGGCATGGACCCGGCGCACAGCCCGCACACGGCCCACGTCGCCCGCCTCGCTCTGGGCCTCTTCGACGAGCTGGCCGCCGCGGGCGTGCACGAGGGCGACGCCGTCGAGCGCGAGCTGCTGTGGGCCGCTGCGCTGCTGCACGACATCGGCATGACCGTCGACTACGACGACCACCACAAGCACTCGCGCTACCTCGTCCTCAACGCCGGGCTGCCCGGCTTCGAGCAGCGCGAGATCGCGCTCATCGGCCAGGCGGTGCGCTACCACCGCAAGGGCACGCCCTCGCTGGGACCGTTCGCCTCGCTGGCGGTCAAGGGCGACGAGGAGCGCCTGAACCGGATGTCGGCGTGCCTGCGGCTCGCCGAGGACCTCGAGCGCTCGCGCGACCAACTGGTGCGCGCGGCCCACGTCGCCGTCGACGACGGCACGGTGCACCTGGACCTCGACTCGGCCGGCGACGACCGCGTTCCGCGCTGGGCCGCGGGGCGCGAGACCGAGCTGTTCGCGCGCGCGTTCGATCGTCAGCTGACGGTCTGACGACCGTCAGCGCAAGTTCGGCGGCGCGGCTCCGTTGGGGCCTTCGATCCCGATCCCCCTCGAGCCGACCGTAACCCTCATGCGGTCGGCTCGCCGGGGCGGCCCGGGCCGATGGGGACCTCGAGCGGCTCCACCGGGGCGCTGATCGCCTCGACCTCCTCGATCTCGAGCTCGGGCGGCTCCATGCCGTCGCACACCAGGCGGAAGGCGCCGGTGCCGACCTTGGGATCGCCCTCGAGCACGAGGCCGGCGATCGTGTCGCCCTCCTCCCACTGCATCCGCTCGATCTCGAACGGGTTCATGCGCACCGTGTGCGGCGGGAAGGGGCACTTGGCGTTGTGGTCCGCCTTCGCCTTGGTGATCGCCTCGAAGTTCTTGCCCTCGGCGGTCATGGGTCCAAGAGTACCCCGGGATTGAGGATCGCCTTCGGGTCGACGGCCGCCTTGGCCGCCCGCAGCGCCGCCGCGAAGGGCTCGGGGCGCTGGGCGTCGTACCAGCGCCGGTGGTCGCGGCCGACGGCGTGGTGGTGGGTGATCGTGCCGCCGGCGGCGAGGATCGCGCCGGCGGCGGCGCTCTTCATCTCGAGCCACTGCTCGAGCTCGTCGCCGCGGCGCGCCGGCGCCAGCACGGTGAAGTAGGGCGCCGGGCCGTCGGGATAGACGTGGGTGAAGCGGCAGGTCACGCGGCAGCGCTCGCCCAGCGCGGCGCGCGTCGCCCCGACGACCGCCTCGTGGAAGGCGGGCAGGCGCTCCCACGTGATGGCGGTCTCGAAGGTGTCGGTCAGGATCCCGAGGCGCACGAGCATGTCGCGCAGGTAGGGCATGCGCAGGAAGGCCTCGCGCCACGCTCCGGCGCCGTCGCGTCCGCCGGCCGTGGGCTCGTCGGGCTCGCCCCCATGCGCGCGGCACAGCTCGAGCGCGCGCGCGAGGTCGTGGGCGATGTCGTGGTCGGTGGACTCGAAGCCGAGCACGAGCACCGCGCGCTCCCCGTCGCCCGCGCCGGTCTGCTGCGCCTCGAGCGCATCGATCAGCCGGCAGTTGGCCGGGCGCAGACCGGCCTGCACGACGGCCCGCACCGCCTCGGCGCCGGCCAGGAAGGAGGCGAAGCGCACCGTCCGCCCGGCCCGGTGCGACGGGCGCGGCTGCACGCGGACCCACGCCTCGGTGATGACGCCGAGGATCCCCTCCGAGCCCAGCAGCATCCGATCGGGCGAGGGTCCGGCGCCCGAGCCCGGCAGTCGCCGCGACGCCCAGGTGCCCGTGGGCGTGATCGCGCGCACGGCCTCGACGAGGTCGTCGACGTGCGTGGGCCCGACGGCGAAGTGCCCGCCGGCGCGCGTCGCGATCCATCCTCCGAGGGTCGAGAGCTCGAAGGACTGCGGATAGAAGCGCATGGTCAGCCCGTGAGCGCCGAGCTGCTCCTCCAGCCGCGGGCCGGAGGCACCGGCGCCGATCCGCGCGGCGCGCGAGACCGGGTCGACCTCCAGCACCCGATCGAGCGCCCCGAGGTCGAGCGACGCCGCGCCGTCGAACGAGGCCGGGACGCGCGGCTCGACGCCGCCGACGACGCTCGTGCCGCCGCCGTAGGGGATGACCGCCACGTTCGCGCCCGCCGCCCATTCGAGCGCGGTCTCCACGTCGGCCTCGTGGCGCGGGCGGATGACCACGTCGACGACGTGCTCGTAGCTCCCGCGGAAGGCGCGGACCGTGTCGACGTAGGACTTGCCGAGGCTGTGGCAGGCGCGGTCGCGGTCCTCGGTCGTGCAGATGGCGGCCAGCGCGCGGGGGACGGCGACCCGCGGCGCCGGCAGCGCGGGCGTCGGCAGCGGCTCCTCGACGTCGGTCGAGCCGAAGCCCAGCGCCTGAACGACGCCGGGGGCCGCGGCCCGCGCCTCGGCCGCGCCGATGACCGCGTCCTGGAACCCCCATCCCCAGCGGTTGCGTGTGCGCGCCATCGCCGAGGCGATCCTATGCTTGAAACCGAAGGTCATGCCCGACGAGCCCGCCCTCCTCGCCCGCGGCCCGTGGCACCCCGACGAGGTCGAGGTCCACTGGAGCGACGCCCCCTACGACGCCCCGCCCGCCCGCGTGGAGGCGGCCGACGCCGCCATCGCCGCGCTGCGCGACCGCGGCTCGCCCAGCCACGACGGCCTCGCGGCGCGGCTCGTCAGCCACTCCGAGCACGACGGGAAGCTCACGATGCACCTGCAGCCCACGCGCTGGGCGCTGCGCCTCGTGGAGGGCGACGCGTCGCTGTCGGTCGCCGCGCTGTGCGTCACCCGCGCCGCCGACGGGCGCTGGCTCGCCGGGCGCCGCGCGCCGTGGCTGTCGTCGTGGGCGGGGCGCTGGGCCCTCGGCGCCGGCGGCGCGGTCGACGTCGGCGAGAGCCCGGTCGACACGCTCACGCGCGAGCTCGACGAGGAATGGTCGGTCGCTCCCGAGCGCGTGCGCTGCGAGGCGCTCGTGCGACTGCCGCACCGGCTCGTGATGTTCATCGGCCAGGCCTGGCTGCCCGAGGGCGCCACGGTGACGCCCGACCACGAGCACGACGCCTACGCGTGGTGGCCGGCGTCGATCGACGACTGGCCGCCCGAGGCCGACGAGCCGCTGCGCCGCATGGCCGGCCTGCTGGCGTGAGTCTCTCCTTCGACACCCTCAAGCGGCTCTCGTTCACCCATTCGGCGATCTACCTGACCCTGCTCGTGGTGTGGATCGTGCCCGGCCTGCATCCGCTCGAGTTCGTCTTCGGCATGGCCCACGGCCTCGGCTGGATCGCGATGTGCGTCCTGACCCTGGCGGCCGTGCGCGCGCGCGTGATCCCCCTGCGCCTGGGCATCGCCGTGGCCGTCATCGGGGCGGTCGGCCCGTTCGTCGGCTCCTACGAGTTCGTCCGCGAGGAGCGCCGCCGCCACGCGGCCGCGGCCTGACGCTGACGCAGCTTGAAGGGCATCGAAGGCATAGGACGAAGCGGCAAAGGGGAAGCGTCCATTAGGGCGTATTAGTCCAGCGTCTTGCGCCCGGGAAGGGCGCTACAGTCTGAATTCAGAGCAATGGCGGTCAACACCACAGTGCAGGTCACCCTGCCGCAGATGGGCGAGTCGGTGACCGAGGGCACCGTCCTGGAGTGGCACAAACAGGAGGGGGACGCCGTCGAGGCCGACGAGATCCTCGTCGAGGTCTCCACGGACAAGGTCGACGCCGAGGTCCCCTCTCCCGCCAGCGGGACCGTGGTCAAGATCCACGCCGCCGAGGGCGACACCGTCAACGTCGGGGCCGTGCTGGCCGAGATCGCCACCGAGAACGGCGCGGCGCCCGCAGCGGCAGCCGCGACCGAGGCGCCGGTGGCCGAGCCCGCCGCCAACGGCGACGAGCCGGAGGCCGAGGCATCGGGTGAGGCGCAGGCCGAGGCTCCGACGGCGGCCGACGGCGACGCGCAGGCCGCGACCGGCGGCGAGATCGTGGACATCGTCACCCCCGCGGGCGGCGAGTCGGTCACCGAGGGCACCATCCTCGAGTGGTCGGTCAAGGTCGGCGACGCCGTCGAGGACGGCCAGGCCGTCGTCGAGATCTCCACCGACAAGGTCGACATGGAGCTGCCCGCTCCCACGGCGGGCACGATCACCGAGATCCTCGCCGAGGAGGGCGAGACGGTCACGGTGGGCCAGGTCATCGCGCGCATGCAGGTCGGCGCCGGCGCGGCCAAGCCCAAGGCCGAGCCGTCGGGCAACGGGGCGGCCGCCGAGGCAGCGGCTCCGAGCGCGCCCGCCATCCCCGACGACGCCAAGGTCTCCCCCGTGGCCGCGCGCGTGGCCGCCGCCGAGGGCATCGACCTCAGCTCGATCGCGGGCAGCGGGCCCGGCGGGCGCATCACCAAGGCCGACGTCCTCGGCAGGATCGGGAACGGCAGCACCGCCGCGGCTCCGAAGGACGGCGACGGAGCGGCGCCCGCCGCCGCACCGGCGACGGCCGACGGCAGCTCGACGCTCCTCAAGGGCGGCGCGGCGATGCTCGCCCGCTACATGGACGAGAGCCGTTCGATCCCGACGGCGACCTCGTTCAGGACCATGACCGTCACCGCGATGGACACCCGCCGCAAGCAGCTCAAGAACGGCGGCCAGAAGGTCTCCTTCACCCACCTCATCGCCTACGCCATCTCCCAGGCCGCGCAGCACGACATGCCGGTCATGACCCACCACTTCGACAGCAGCGACGGCAAGCCCCATCGCGTCGATGACGGTCAGGTCAACCTGGGCATCGCCGTCGACGTGGAGAAGAAGGACGGCACGCGCACGCTCATGGTCCCCGTCATCCGCGACGCGGGCCGCAAGAACTTCGCCGACTTCAAGGCCGCCTTCGACCAGCTCATCGAGAAGGCGCGCACCAACACGCTGACCGCCGACGACCTCACGGGCGCCAACATCTCGCTCACCAACCCGGGCGGGATCGGCACCATCGCGTCCGTCCCGCGGCTGATGGTCGGCCAGGGCACGATCGTGGCCACCGGCTCGATCGCCTACCCGGTGGGCCTGCAGAACATCGGCGACATGATCGGCGCCGAGAAGGTCATGACCATGACCTCGACCTACGACCACCGCGTCATCCAGGGCGCGGAGTCGGGGCGCTTCCTGCAGGTCGTCGAGGCCTACCTGCAGGGCGATCACGGCTTCTACGACGGCGTCTTCGCCTCGCTGGGCGCCGAGCTCGGCCCCCCGCCCACGCCGCCGGCCCCCGCCGCCGCGGCGGCCGCCGCGCGCGACGGCGCCCGCGCCGGCGCCGTCGCGCGAGCGCCGTCGATCGACGAGCAGATGCTGCAGGCCGTGCAGGCCGCCACCTCGCTGCTCAAGGCCCACCGCACCCACGGCCACCTCGCCGCCCGCCTGGACCCGCTGGGCACCGAGCCCGAGGGCGACCCGGCGCTCGAGCCGACGACCGTCGGCCTCTCGCCCGAGGTCATGGCCAAGATCCCGGCCAAGATCCTGCGCATGTACGTGCCGGGGGCGACGCTGGCCGACGCGCTCCCGCACCTGCGCGAGACCTACTGCGGCACGATCGCCTACGAGATCGAGCACATCGCCAGCCACCGCCAGCGCATGTGGCTGCGCGAGAAGATCGAGGGCTCGGAGTTCCGCAAGCCGCTGACCAACGACGAGCAGCACGCGCTGCTGCAGCGCCTGGTCGAGGTCGACGCGCTCGAGCGCTTCATGCACAAGGCCTACCTGGGCCAGAAGCAGTTCTCGATCGAGGGCCTCGACATGACGGTCCCGATGCTCGACGAGATCATCCAGCTGGCCGCGGCGCACGGCGCGCGCGAGGTCGTCGTCGGCATGGCGCACCGCGGCCGCCTCAACGTGCTGGCGCACAACCTCGGCCGCCCGTACGAGACGATCTTCGCCGAGTTCGAGGGCGCCTCCACGCTCGAGGCCGTGACCTCGATCCCGCAGGGCGGCACCGGCGACGTCAAGTACCACCACGGCGCGCAGGGCACCTACCAGCTGCCCAACGGCGACGCGATCCTCGTCAACCTCGAGTCCAACCCGTCGCACCTGGAGTTCGTGCACCCGGTCGTCGTCGGCGCCACGCGCGCCGCGCAGACCGGCCGCCAGGGGCCCCACGCCCACCGCGACACCAACGCCGCGGTGCCGATCGTCCTGCACGGCGACGCGGCCATGCCCGGCCAGGGCGTCGTGGCCGAGTCGCTGAACCTCCAGGCACTCGACGGCTACAAGGTCGGCGGCACGATCCACCTCGTCCAGAACAACCAGGTCGGCTTCACCACGGACCCCGAGGACGCGCGCTCCACCCGCTGGGCGTCGGACATCGCCAAGGGCTACGACACGCCGATCATCCACGTCAACGCCGACGACGTGGCCGCCTGCGTCGCCGCCGTGCGCCTGGCCTTCGCCTTCCGCGAGGAGTTCGGCCACGACGTCGTCATCGACCTCATCGGCTACCGGCGCTTCGGCCACAACGAGGCCGACGAGCCCGCGTACACGCAGCCCGAGATGTACGCCAAGATCAAGGCCAAGAAGCGCGTCAGCGAGCTGTGGGCCGAGAGGCTCGTCGAGGACGGCGTCCTCACCCAGGAGGAGGTCGAGCAGCAGCGCCAGGACGTGTGGGACGAGCTCACGCGCCTGCACCAGGACCTCAAGGCGCAGATCAAGGCCGCCGAGGACGCCGGCGCCGTCGAGCAGGCCACCGGCGAGTACCAGCTCGACCGCTCGCCCTCGCCCGAGGTGCAGACCGCGGTCTCGCCCGAGCGCCTGCGCAGCCTCAACGACGAGCTGCTGCGGGTCCCCGACGGCTTCACCGTGCATCCCAAGCTCGTCAAGCAGCTCGAGCGCCGCCGCCAGGCCGTCGGCGCCGACGGCGGCATCGACTGGGCGCACGCCGAGTCGCTCGCCTTCTCCTCGCTGCTGACCGAGGGCGTGCCGATCCGCCTGACCGGCCAGGACGTCGAGCGCGGGACCTTCTCCCAGCGCCACATGGTCCTGCACGACGCCAAGACCGGTCAGACCATCTGCCCGATCCAGTCGCTGCCCGGCGCGCTGGCGCCCTTCGAGCTGCACAACTCGCCGCTGAGCGAGATCGCCTGCCTGGGCTTCGAGTACGGCTACTCGGCCGAGGCGCCCGAGACGCTCGTGCTGTGGGAGGCGCAGTTCGGCGACTTCGGCAACGCGGCGCAGGTCATCATCGACCAGTTCATCGTCAGCGGCCTGGCCAAGTGGGGCCAGACGACGCGCCTGACGCTGCTGCTGCCCCACGGCTACGAGGGCTCGGGCCCCGAGCACTCCTCCGGGCGCCTCGAGCGCTTCCTGCAGCTCGCCGCCGAGGGCAACATCCGCGTGGCCAACCTGACCACGCCGGCGCAGTACTTCCACCTCCTGCGCCGCCAGGCGCGCATCGCCAAGCAGCGCCCGCTGATCATCATGACCCCGAAGTCGCTGCTGCGCCTGCCGCAGGCGACCAACCGCCTCGAGCACCTGTCCGAGACGCGCTTCTTCCCCGTCCTGGGCGAGCCGCGCGTCAACGCCGAGAAGGTCACGCGGCTCGTGCTGTGCACCGGCAAGATCTACTACGACCTCGTCGGGCACCCCAGCCGCCAGGACAACGAGGCGGTGGCCATCGGGCGCGTCGAGCTGCTGTATCCCTTCCCCGAGGCGCAGATCCTCGAGCTGGTCAACAGCTACCCGAACCTGCGCGAGGTCGTGTGGGTCCAGGAGGAGCCGCGCAACATGGGCGCCCGCGCCCACATGTCGCCGCGCCTCATGCAGATCCTCCCCCAGCAGCTGAAGTTCGGCTACATCGGCCGCCCCGAGCGCGCGTCGCCGGGCGAGGGCTACCCCGCCGCCCACACCGGCGAGCAGAACCGCATCCTGCGCACCGCGCTGGACCTCGGCCTGCCCGTCACGCTCTATCCGGCGAAGCTGCCGGGCGATCGCTGAGCGTGGCTCTGCCGCGCGCGGTCGTCTTCGACCTCGACGACACGCTGCTGGACACGACGGGCCTCGAGGCCGAGATGCTCGTCGGGCTGTGCACGGCGCTCAACGAGGAGCTGCCCGGCGTCGAGTTCGACCACCTGCGCGAGCGCTACCGCGACGGCCGCGACCACCTCTACGAGCGCGTGCTGAGCGGCGAGATCGACATCGCGACCTACCGGCGCCTGCACCTGATCGCGGTGTGCGAGCCGTGGGGCGAGCCGTCGGAGGCGCTGCACGAGACGGCCATCCGCCTGCGCGACGAGCAGCTCGGGCGCTCGCGCTTCGTCGAGCACGCGCTCGAGCTCCTGCGCTCGCTGCGCGAGGCCGGCGTGCGCACCGGGCTGCTGACCAACGGGCCGTCGTGGATGCAGCGGCGCAAGGTCGAGCTGCTGGGCCTCGAGGCGCAGCTCGACGCCATCGGCATCTCCGAGGAGCTGGGCGCCTCCAAGCCCGATCCGGCCGCCTTCACCGCCACCCTCGAGCTCATGGGCTCGGCGCCCGACCACACGGTCATGGTCGGCGATCACCTCGACTGGGACGTGCGCGGAGCGCTGGCCGCCGGCATGCGCGGCGCGGTGTGGGTCGCCGGCGACGCCGACGAGCGCCATCCGCCCCCGGGCGCCATGAAGGTCGCGCGGCTGGGCGACGTCCCCGCCGCGCTCGCGGCGCTGGCGTGACGGCGCCCGCCGCCTTCGGCCCAGACGCCGTGACCGCGTTCGGCCCCGGCCGGGTCAACCTGATCGGCGAGCACACCGACTACAACGACGGCCTCTGCCTGCCCTTCGCCATCGCCCGCGGGGTGACGGTCCGCGCGGAGGCCCTCGACGGCGAGCGCGTCCAGGCGCACGCGGCCGACCTCGACGAGGACGACGACTTCGACGCCGCCGCCCCGCCCCGCGACGGCGAGGGCTGGCGGGCCTTCGTGCGCGGGACGGTGGGCGAGCTGATCGCGGCCGGCCACGCGGTCGGCGGCGCGCGCCTGGACTTCGCCGGCGACGTGCCGCGCGGCGGCGGCCTGTCCTCGTCGGCGGCGCTCTCGACGGCGCTCGCGCTGGCGCTCCTGGCGCTGGGCGACGAGCCCGAGGGCGACCGCCGCGAGCTCGCGCGCCTGTGCTCGCGCGTGGAGAACGACTGGGTCGGCGCGCAGACGGGACTGCTCGACCAGCTCGCCGCGCTCTTCGGGCAGGAGGGCCACGCGCTGCGCCTGGATTGCCGTGACCTGTCGATCGAGCCGGTGGTGCTCGACCTGCGCGGCTGGACGCTCGCGGTCGCCTCCTCGGGCCACGAGCACGTGCACGCGGGCTCGGGCTACAACGACCGCCGCGCGGAGTGCCGCGCGGCGTGCGAGGCGCTGGGCATCGGCTCGCTGCGCGACGCCCCGCCCGACGCGCCGGACCGCCTCCCGGCGCCGCTGGATCGCCGCGTGCGCCACGTCCTGACCGAGAACGCGCGCGTGGACGCAGCGGTGGCCGCGCTGCGCGACGGCGACCTCGCGGGCCTCGGCGCGCTGCTCGACGCCTCGCACGCGAGCCTGCGCGACGACTACGAGGTCTCGGTCGACGCCGTCGAGCGCACGGTGGCGCGGCTGAAGGACGCCGGCGCGGCCGGCGCGCGGATCGTGGGCGGCGGCTTCGGCGGCTCGGTGCTCGCGCTCTTCGGGCCCGAGGCGACCCCGCCCGACGACGCGCTCGTCGTCGAGCCGGCGGGGCCGGCGCGGGTGGTGCAGGCGCCCACCTAGGGTGGCGCGCGGCGGCGCGCGGCCGCGCCGTTACAGGGGGCATGCGACACCGCCTGCTCCTCCTCGTCCTCACCGCCCTCCTGCTCGTGCCCGCCGCCGCGCAGGCCGCCGACTCCCACGCGCCCCACGGCGCGCGCCTGGACTGGCTGCCCAGCGACGAGTGGGTCATGAGCGCGTGGCTGCCCTACGACGAGGCGCGCCTGTACGACGCTCGTCCACACCGACCGCGCCGAGGTCGACGCGTGGCTCGACGACCACCGCACGCTCGGCCAGCTCGCGCGCAAGCGCGGCTGGACCTCGCAGCGCAAGCTGGCCCACGCGCTCGTCGCGCCGCGCCTGAAGGACGTGCGCCCGGCCATGCGCCCGGTGCTCGAGCGCCGCGCGCTGGAGACGCTGACCCAGGGCCACCTCTCCAACCACGTCATCTTCCACGTCTTCCACACGCCGGCCATCGCCGACCACGCGCAGACGATCTTCGGCCTGCGCCCGGCGACCTTCCGCCACCTGCGCGACAGCGGCCTGTCGCCGGCGACGATCGCCCAGCGCGGCGGGCGCACCCGCGCCGGCGCGCAGGCGCGCCTCGCGAAGCTGCTGAAGGCACGCGGCGCAGCGCGCCGTGAAGCTCGGGGCGATGAGCCGGGCGCAGGCGAAGGCGCTCTACGCCGAGCAGATGGCGAGCCTGGCGGCGTTCATGGCCCACACCTACCGCACGCCGTCCAGCAGGTCAGCTTCCTCTGCCGCCCGCACTGAGCGACATCAGGGAGCCGAACATCGCGCTCCCATAGTCTTCGCGCGATGCAAGCGCGCCTGCTCATCGCGTGCCCCGACCGGCACGGCATCGTCGCGGCGGTCTCGGGGTTCCTGGCCGCCCGCGACGCGAACATCGTCACCTCCGACCAGTACTCGACCGATCCGGAGGGCGGCGCCTTCTTCATGCGCATGGCCTTCACCATCGACGCGCTCGGCGAGGACTTCGCGCGGTCCTTCGCGAGCGAGGTGGCCGAGCGCTTCGCGATGCGAGTGGCGCCTGGACGACGCCGGGCGCGCCAAGCGCGTCGCGGTACTGGTCTCGCGCGAGGACCACTGCCTGCTGGACCTCCTGTGGCGCCGCCGGCGCGGCGAGCTGCACTGCGAGATCCCGCTCGTGATCTCCAACCATCCCGACCACGCCGCGGACGTCGAGGGCTTCGGCGTGCGCTACGAGCACGTGCCGGTGGTCAAGGGCGAGAAGCCGGCGGCCGAGGCGCGCATGCTCGAGCTGCTCTCCGACCAGGGCCTCGACCTCGTCGTCCTCGCCCGCTACATGCAGATCCTCAGCGGCGACTTCCTCGCCGGCGTCGGCTGCCCGGTGATCAACATCCACCACTCGTTCCTGCCGGCCTTCGCGGGGGCCGACCCGTACCGCCGCGCGCATGAGCGCGGAGTGAAGGTCATCGGCGCCACCGCGCACTACGTCACCGAAGAGCTCGACGCCGGGCCGATCATCGAGCAGGACGTGGTGCGCGTGACCCACCGCGAGGGCGCGGGCGCGCTCGCCCGCATCGGGCGCGACGTCGAGCGCACGGTGCTCGCCCGCGCGGTGGGCCTGCATCTGGAGGACCGGGTTCTCGTGCACGAGAACCGGACCGTGGTCTTCTGAGAACGTTCGGCCTTCGGCCGGGGGACCCGCCTCGGCGGCCGTTACTCCTCCGCGGCGTCGGCTCGGGGACTGGCCGCCTTCGGCACCCCTGGCTAAGCCGCGGGGACCTTCGCGCGCGCGGCGCGAACCAGCGCGGTGACGTGCTCGGCCAGCTGGCCGCGCAGGTCCTCCTCGCGCAGGTTGCCGTACTCGTCGAACTGGGCGTGGGCCTGCATGACCGGCAGCTCGCGGTCGACGACCTCGGCGCCGATGGCAGCGAGCACCTTGCGCACCTCCGCCTGCGCCCACACCGCACCGAAGAGGCCGGTGCTGGCGCCGATGACGGCGGCGGGCTTGCCGCGCAGGACGTTGTCCGCGACCGGGCGCGAGGCCCAGTCGAGCGCGTTCTTGAGCACGCCCGGGATCGAATGGTTGTACTCGGGGGTCGAGATCAGGACCGCGTCAGCGCGCTCGATGGCGTCCTTGAGCGCGACGACGCCCGGAGCGTGGAGCTCGGGCACGTCCTCGTCCGCGTCGTAGGGGGGAACGTCGCGCAGGCCGTCGAACAGCTCGAGCTCGACCCCGGGCGGCAGCAGCTCTGCCGCCGCCCGAAGGAGCGCCGTGTTGTGCGAATCCTTGCGGAGGCTCCCTGAGATGCCGAGGATCCGCATCCCGCCTACGCCTCCTGGCGGATGAACTCGAGGTGGACGGCCAGCGTGACCTTCTTGCCGAGCGCCTCGCCGCCCTTGGGCAGCGGCGCGTTCCAGTTGAGGTCGTAGATCGAGCGGTCGACCTCGGCCTCGAGCTCGACGCCGACACGGTCGTTGCCCATGACGTCGGCGACCGGCCCGGTCAGGGTTCCGGTGGCGGTGACGGGCTGGGTGATGCCCTTGACCGTCAGCTCGCCGTCGACCTGCACGGCGTCGTCGGCGCCGCGCCGCACGGAGGTCGAGCGGAACTCGATGTTCGGCGTATTGGCGACGTCGAAGAACTCGGCAGACATCAGGTGGCCGCGGAAGTCGGGCTGGTCGATGTCGATCGACTCAGCGGGGACGGTGCCCGTCAGGGCGATGTCATCGCCGTTGGCGGCGAAGGTCGCATCGATGTCCTTGAAGGTCGTCCGGAAGGTCGAGACGACCATGTGCTTGACCGCGAACGACGCGGTGGAGTGCAGCTTGTCGAGGGCCCAGGTGCCTTCGAGCGTGGAAGGAGCGGCAGCGCTCATATTGGGGATTCAGCCTCCTCAGACTGGTATACCGATTGCTCGCGCAACAATCTAGCAGGAAGATAGTTGCGTATACAACAGTCTACCCGACGAGCTCGCTCGTTACACGTTGCCGGACTCGTCCAGCGCCGCGCGCAGGGCGGGCGCCCCCGGGGCGATCTCGGCGTCCAGCCGGCCCAGCAGCTCGCGCCAGCCGGGCTGCAGGCGGATCGCCTCGCGCACCCGCTCGAGGGCGGTCGGCAGGTCGCCCGACTGCGCGGCGGCCAGGCCGGCCCAGAAGAGCAGCTCGTGGTTGCCGGGCGCCAGCGCGCTGGCGCTGCGGTAGCGCTCCCCGGCCTCCTCGTGGCGGCCCTGGCCGACGAGGTCGTCGCCCTCGGTGGCCAGCGCGTAGGCGTCGGACAGGTCGAGCAGGCGGTCGAGCTCGGCCAGCGGCTCGGGGTGGTCGTCGACGCGCAGGTCGACCGTGCGCCGCCAGGCCTCTCCCTGCGCCGGGGCGACCACCAGGGCGCACGACTGGCGCCCGCGCGCGTCTCCCCCGCGCGCCTCGGCGGCGTGCAGCGCGGCCGCCAGGCGCCGGGCGAGCGAGCCCGTGGCGGCCTCGAAGGCGTGGGCCATGGCCGGCCACACCTCGGGCGAGCCCATCATGTTGGCCTGGGCGCTGAACTCGTGGCCCTCCTGGTGGCCGGCGTGCGCGATGCAGCCCTCGCCGGTGTAGGCGGCCGCATTGCCGTGCGCGTCGACCACGGCGACCTGCCGGAAGCGCGCGAGCTCGTCGTCGGCCACGAGCTCGTCGAGGGCGTCGCGGGCGCGCGCGCCCGCCGCCAGGCTGTCGAGGGCGCGCGGGCCGTAGGCCGGCTCGGCGATCGACTGGGTGGCCACCGCTCCGACGCCCGCTCGCACCCACGGCACGATCGGCCCGACCGCGAACCAGTGCGACTGCACGGCCACGCCGAGCTCTCCGGAGTGCGGATCGCGCGCGACGATCGAGTAGGTGCCCCACCGCGGCATCGCGCGAGAGCCTATCGTCGCGCCGATGGCCACCCCCGAGCGCATCCTCGACCGCGTGCGGGCGATCCCGCCGGGCTTCGTGCGCGCCTACGGCGACGTCTCGCCCGGCGCGCCGCGCCAGGCGGGCGCGGTCCTCTTCGCGTGCGAGGACCCGACCGTCCCGTGGCACCGCGTCGTGCGCGCCGACGGCTCGCTGGCCAAGGGCGAGCGCCAGCGCGCGCTGCTCGAGGCCGAGGGCGTGCCCTTCCGCGGCGCGCGGGTGGACATGGCGGTCGCGCGGTTGCCTGAGTAGAGCCGGCCCTCTCCGCCGCCGCGTTGGCGCCGGTTCGCGGCGCACAACTGCTCACCGAGGGAAGGGCGTCCCGGCGCTGGCTCGGGTCCCCGGGGCGCGGAGTTCCGGCACGGTTCGCGCGTCTCTTGCAACACGTTGCGGCGGCGACGAGAGGGGGTGGGCTCCCTTATGCATCGCATAGGGTGCTCAAGAGAGCCCACCCCCTTCGGGCGCCTCAGAGAGGTGTTGCGAAACACGCGCGATCTGTGGCCTAACGCGCGGGCCCACGGAAACGCCAACGCCCGACCGCCACCACCGCCCTTCCCTCGATGATGCAGTTCGCGCCGCGTAGCGCCGCCCGCGTTAGAAGCTCTCCACCCGCGCCGCGCCCTCGCGCAGCGCCGCGAGCGCGGCGGCCAGACGCTCGCGGATGGCCGGGTCGGCGACGAGGCCGTCCTCGCCGATCGCGTCGCGCGTGACCGGGATGCGCACGCACGCCGCCTCGACGATCTCCATGCTGATGTACCCGACGACCTTGCGCAGCGAGTCGTGCGCGTCGGCCCCGCCAGAGGGGGCCGCCGGACCCGAGACGTTGATCCACGCGATCGGCTTGCGGTAGGCCTCGCCGCCGCCCACCAGCCACTCCAGGAGGTTCTTGAACGCGCCGGGCAGCGCCCCGGCGTACTCGGGGGTGCAGACGAGGATGGCGTCGACGCGGCCGACGGCGGCGCGCAGCTCGGCCACCGCGGGCGGGAGGTCGTCGCCGTCGTCGTCGGGGCTGAAGTGCGGCAGGTCGCCCATGCCGGCGAAGAGCTCGGTGTCGGGGTCGATGGCCCGCGCGGTGCGCAGCATGGCCGTGTTGGTCGAGCCGTCGCGCAGGCTGCCGGAGATGAGGAGCAGGCTCATCGCTTCAGTGTGCCGGTAGCGTCAGGTGGGCGATGTGGCTGCAACGCGAGATCACGCTCGAGCCCCGCCCGCGCGGCTTTCACCTCGTGACGCGCGAGGTCGAGCGCGCCCTGCCCGAGCTCACCGAGCTCGAGGTCGGCCTGTGCCACCTCTTCATCCGCCACACCTCGGCGTCGCTGACGCTCAACGAGAACGCCTCGCCCGACGTGCGGCGCGACTTCGAGACGTGGTTCGACGCGGCCGTGCCCGAGGACTTCCGCGGGTGGACGCACACGCTGGAGGGTCCCGACGACATGCCGGCCCACATCAAGGCGTCGCTGCTGGGGCCGTCCCTGTCGCTGCCCGTCGCCCGCGGGCGCCTGGCGCTCGGGACGTGGCAGGGCGTCTACCTGTGCGAGCACCGCGACCGCGGCGGCGCGCGCTCGCTGCTGGCCACCCTCAACGGTCAGTCGAGCCGCGAGCCGTAGCGCGTGGCGCGCAGCTCGCGCACGTCGGCCGGGACGCCGCGCGGCGCCGGGGCGATGAGCTCGGGCTCGATCGGCGTCTCCACGACGGCCCCGTCGACGAGGTCCACGCGCGCCGCGCGCGCCTGCGGGCGCGCCGACACGACTCGCTCGAGCGCCATGTCGCGGAAGAGCAGCCCCACGCCGTCGTCGGCGATCCAGCCGGGCGGCAGCGTCCCGTCGGCCACCGCCGCCAGGTAGACGGCGCGCCGCCCCGGCTCGGTGTCGGCGTGGACCGACAGCGAGCCGGGCAGGAAGCCCAGGCCGGGCGTCGGCTGCGGGGCGCCCGAGGAGGTCGTCACGCCGCCCTCCAGCCAGCACATGGCCCCGGCGCTGAGCCCGGCGAGCACGACGCCGCGCTCCCACGCGTCGCGCAGCATCCGATCGAGCCCGTGGACCTGCCAGATGGCGAGCAGGTTGCGCATCGAGCCCCCGCCGACGTAGATGACGTCCTGGGAGAGGACCACGTCGCGCAGCGGCCGGCGCAGGTCGCCCATGCGGAAGAGCGAGAGCACCTCGGGCTCGCACGGCCGATCGCCGAAGGCGGCGTGGAAGCGCCCGATCTGGTCGCGCGGGTCCCCGCTGGCCGTGGGCAGGAAGAGGATCCGCGGCACCGGGGCGCCGGCGAGCTGCAGCACGAGCTCGTCGAGCGAGGGGTCGCCCGGCGTGGCCGTGAAGCCACCGCCGCCCAGAGCGAGGATGGTCCTCACGCGACGAGCGCCAGCGGTGCGCCGAGGTCGACGGTCGGCAGCTTGCGCTCGACCACGCGGTCGCCGCGCAGCGCGACGCGCCAGCCGCGCTTGCCGGGCCGCGAGGCCACCACGCGGTGCAGGTCGGTGCCGACGAAGTGCAGCGCGGCGCCGTCGTCGGCCGCGTAGCCCGCGCACATGCCGTCGCGCACGAAGCGGCGGTACTCCTGGCGCCGGCACGGCTCGCCGTCGTAGTGCACGCAGTTGGAGTGCGGCAGCAGCCCGAGCCCCTCCACCGCCTGCGGCGTGCCGTGGAAGGCGGTCACCGCCTCGGAGAACCAGCACAGCGAGCCGGCGCTCAGCCCGCAGAGCACGACACCGCGCCTCCACGCCTCGGCCAGCGCGACGTCGATCCCGTGCGCGCGCCAGGCGCCGAGCAGGCTGATGACCGACCCGCCGCCGACGTACACGAGGTCCTGCTTGAGCAGGTGCTCGCCGGGGTCGCCGGTCGCCGCGGTGCGGTCGCGGCGGAAGAGCGAGAGGTGGCTGGGCTCGCAGCCGAAGGCAGCGAAGGTGCGGTAGAAGCGCACGACGTAGTGGTCGGCGTCGCCCGACGCGGTGGGGACGAAGCACACGCGCGGGCGCTCCACCCCGGTGAGGCCGAGGACATAGCGGTCGAGCAGCGGGTTGCCGGCGTCCATCGAGAACCCGCCACCGCCGAAGGCCACGATCTGGGACGGTCGCTCCTCCATCTTGTGGACGATAGGCGGCACCCCAGTGCCCGCCCTCCGCCCGGTTGTCCAAGCCGGGTTCGACGCTCGGTCCTAGGCCGTTTCGGCCGCGTGCTCGGCCCGCGGAGCCCCGTCGGGATGGTCGACGACGACGTCGCGCGCCAGGCGCGAGAGCAGCGCCGCGAGGTCGGCCTCGCGCTCGGGCGACCAGCCGTCGAGCAGCTCCGCCAGACGCTCGCGGCGGGCCGCCACCAGGCGCTCGAGCGCGTCGCGGCCGGTGACGCTGAGCACGATCGCCTCGCTCGGGCCCTCGACGTAGCCGAGGTCGCGCAGCTCGCCCAGGCGCGCGGCCACGCGCGCCGCGTCGACGGCGTGGCGGTCGGCGATGGCGAAGGCGTCCGTCGGCTCGTGCTCGCCCACGCGCCCCAGGACCCAGCACTGACGTGCGGTGAGGTCGATCCCCGCCCGCGCGCACAGGCGCTCGAGGATCCGCTCGCGGGTGTCACGCCGCGCCAGGGTCGAGAGCGCGCGCTCGATCTCCGCCGCCGGGTCCTCGTGCTTGGGTGCCGCGAAGGCCTCGCCCACGCCCGTGGCCTCGACCGTGCGCCGCAGCGGCTTCTCGGGCATCAGCCACGCAAGGACGAAGGCCACGCCCGCGATCGGCGCGCACACGAGGAAGATCGTCGTCAGCGCATCGGCGTAGGCGGTCACGAAGGTGAGCTTCAGCGCGGGAGGCAGGTGGGCGACACTGGCGCGCGGTCACGCGCCCGGAGGCCGCCGCGGCCGGCAGGCCGGGGATCCGGTCGAGCTCGTGGGCCAGCCGGTTGGAGAAGATCGCGCCGCAGATGGCCACGCCGAAGCAGCCGCCGATCGAGCGGAAGAAGGTGGCGCCCGCGGTGGCCACGCCGAGGTCGCGGTAGTCGGCGTCGTTCTGGACCGCGAGGACGAGCACCTGCATCACGAGGCCGAGCCCGAGGCCGACGACGAGCATGTACAGCGCCCGCGAGAGCGCAGACGTCGTCGGCCCCATCGTCGAGAGCAGCAGGAAGCCGACGACGAGGATCGCCGTGCCCGCGATGGGGAACGGCTTGTAGCGCCCCCAGCGCGCGATGATCTGCCCGCTGCCGATCGAGGTCGTCAGCAGGCCGAGCATGAGCGGCAGCAGCTGCAGGCCCGACGAGGTCGGCGAGGACCCGTTGACGACCTGCAGGAAGAGCGGCAGGTAGGTCGTCGCACCGAACAGCGACATGCCGATGATGAAGCCCATCGCGCTGGCGACCGTGAAGACGCGGCTGGAGAAGAGGCGCAGCGGCAGCACCGGCTCGGGCGCGCGGCGCTCGATGGGGATGAGCAGCGCCGTGGCGATCACCGCGAGGACGCCGAGGCCGATGATCTGCCACGAGCCCCATGGGTACGTCGCGCCGCCCAGGCTCGTCGCCAGCACGAACGAGGCCGCGGCGAGACTGAGCAGGATCGTCCCGCGCACGTCGATGCGAACCTCGCGGTGCTGCGCCGGGACGTCGAGCACGACCGCGATGACGGCGAGCGCGACGAGGCCGACGGGCAGGTTGACGTAGAAGATCCAGCGCCACGACGCGTTGTCGACCAGGAAGCCGCCGATGAGCGGGCCAGCGACGCTGCTCAGGCCGAAGACCGCGCCGAAGACGCCCTGGTAGCGCCCGCGGTCGCGCGGCGCGACGACGTCGCCGATGATCGCCTGGGCGAGGACGATGAGCCCGCCGCCGCCGAACCCCTGCAGCGTGCGAAAGGCGATCAGCTCGCCCATGCTCTGGCTCTGCCCGCAGAGCGCCGAGCCCACGAGGAAGATGACGATCGACGCCTGGAAGACGCGCTTGCGCCCGTAGAGGTCGCCGAGCTTGCCGTAGAGCGGCGTCGAGATCGTCGACGCCAGGAGGTAGCCGGTGACGACCCACGAGAGCTGGTTCAGGCCGCCGAGCTCGGCGGTGATCGTGGGCAGCGCGGTGGCGACGATCGTCGCGTCGAGCGCGGCCAGCAGCACTGCCAGCATGAGCGCCACGAAGATGACCGTGATCCCGCGGCGCGTGCGGGTCGCGGGGGCCGGTAGCGCGGCGGCGGCGGTGGACATGCGCGCGTTAAGTAGATCACCGGCCCTGCCACACCGGGTCGCGCTTCTCGGAGAAGGCGACCGCGCCCTCGCGCGCGTCCTCGGACGTGAAGACCGGGCCCGACAGCTCGCCCTGGCGCTGCCAGAACTCCTCCTCGCTCCAGTCGAACTGCTGCTGGAGGATCGCCTTCGTGGCGTCGAGCGCCAGCGGGCCGTTGGCGGCGATGGCGCCCGCCAGCTCGAGCGCCGCGTCGACCGCCCCGCCGCGCTCGGCCAGGCGGTTGACCAGCCCGAGCTCGTAGCCGCGCTCGGCGGTGATCGTGTCGCCGGTCAGCGCCAGCTCCATCGCGATGCCGTAGGGGACGCGGCGCGGCAGGCGCCTGAGCGCCCCGCCGGCGGCCACGAGCGAGCGCTTGACCTCGGGGATCCCGAGCTTGGCCTCGCGGGCGGCGACGATGAGGTCGCAGGCCAGCGCGACCTCGAGCCCGCCGGCGACCGCGAAGCCCTCGATCGCCGCGATGAGCGGCTTGCGCGAGGCGCGCTGGACGATCCCGGCGAAGCCGCGGTCGCCGACCCACGGGCGCTCGCCGGTCACGAACGCCTTGAGGTCCATGCCGGCGCAGAAGCCGGCGCCGGCGCCGGTGATGACGCCGACCGCGAGGTCGCCGTCGGCGTCGAGCTCGTCGAGCGCCCCCGCCACGCCTTCGGCCAGCGCCAGATTGACCGCGTTGCGCGCCTCCGGGCGGTTGAGCGTGATCAGCAGCGCGCCGCCGCGGCGCTCGGTGAGGACGGGCTCGTCGGGCATGGGCGGACGATATAAGTCGCCCGATGCGCGCCGCCGTCCTGACCGAGTTCAACGCGCCGCTGCGCGTCGAGGAGGTCGCGCCGGTCCCGCTGGGCCCGCGTCAGGCGCTGGTGCGCATCGGCGCCAGCGGGCTGTGCCACTCCGACCTGCTCTTCTGGCAGGGCTACTCGCCGGTCGAGCCGCCGATCGTCCTGGGCCACGAGGGCGCCGGCGTCGTCGAGGAGGTCGGCCCCGAGGTCCACGCCGTGGCGCCGGGCGACCGCGTCGTCTGCACGTGGATGACGGCGTGCGGCGCGTGCTGGTTCTGCCGGCGCGGCGAGTCGCGGCTGTGCGAGGAGCTGGCCGACCAGCGCGGCGAGCGCCGGCTCACGCGGGGCGACGGGAGCGCCGCCGTGCCGATGCTGGGGATCGGGACCTTCGCCGACCACGCGCTGGTCGACGAGCGCTCGCTCGTGAAGGTGCAGACCGACCTGCCCGACGAGCAGCTCGCGCTCATCGGCTGCGGGGTGACGACCGGCGTCGGCGCCGTGCTCAATACCGCGGCCGTGTGCCCGGGGTCGTCGGTGGCCGTGCTCGGCTGCGGCGGCGTGGGCCAGTCGGTGGTCCAGGGGGCGCGCATCGCCGGGGCGACCCGGATCGTCGCCGTCGACACCGCGCCGCTCAAGCGCGAGACCGCGCTGGCGCTCGGCGCCACCGACGCGGTCGATCCGGGCGCGGCCGACCCGGTGCAGGCGGTCCGCGAGCTGACCGACGGGCGCGGCGTCGACTACGCGTTCGAGGTGGCCGGCGTGCAGGCCACGCTGACGGCGGCCTACGAGCTCACCCGGCGCGGCGGGACGATGGTCATGGTCGCCATCCAGCCGGCGGGCGAGTTCTCGTGGACGCCGTTCGACGCGGTCCGCAACGAGAAGCGCGTGCTCGGCTGCTGGTACGGGTCGGCCGAGGTGCGCCGCGACTTCCCGCGCCTGATCGAGCTGGCCGCGAGCGGGCGCCTCGACGTCGCGACGATGGTCACGCGGCGCATCGCGCTCGACGACGTCAACGACGGCATGGCGGCGATCGAGCGCGGCGAGGTCATCCGCAGCGTGATCGTCAACTGAAAGGGGCTGCACGATCTCCATGCGCAGGGTCGCCGAGGACGTCTTCCAGATCCCGCTCACTCCGCGTGACGGGGTGAACGCCTACCTGCTCGGCGACGTGGTCGTCGACGCCGGGACGAAGGTCAACGCCAAGCGCTTGATCAAGGCGCTCCACGGCCACGCCGTCGGCGCCCATGCCCTGACCCACGGCCACATCGACCATGCCGGCGGCTCCCGGCGGCTGGTCGAGGCCTACGACATCCCCGTCTGGGTCGGCGAGGGCGATCGCGAGGCCGTGGAGACCGGGCGCCCGCCGGCGCCGGCGACGTGGGCCGAGCCCGCCGTGGCGCGCTTCGGCGGCTTCGAGCCGGTCGGCGTCGCGCGCTCCCTGCGCGAGGGCGACGACCTCGGCCACGGCTTCACCGTGCTCGAGACGCCCGGACATTCCGACGGGCACGTCGCCTTCTGGCGCGAGCGCGACCGCACGCTGGTCCTCGGCGACGTGTTCTTCAACATGCACGTGCTCACCACCGTTCCCGGGCTGCACGAGCCGCCGCGGATCTTCACGCGCGACCCGCGGCGCAACCGCGAGAGCGCGCGCCGCCTCGCCGCGCTGGAGCCCGAGCTCGCGCTCTTCGGCCACGGGCCGCCGCTGCGCGACCCCGCGGCGCTTACGGCGTTCGTCGCGGAGTTCGGAGCATGAGCTCGCTGCGCGAGTGCCTGGCGCACGTGCTCGGCGCCGAGGCGGACGACCTGCCCCGCGAGGAGCAGGCGCTGCGCCAGTGGCTGGCCCAGCGCGGCCTCGGCCTCGTGGCGGTCGCCGATCCGGCGGGGTTCTCCTGGCCCGGCCCGTTCCTGGCCCGGGGCGAGCGCGAGTGGGCGGTGCTCTTCGGCGTGCCGCCCGGCCCGCTGCTCGGGACGCCCGACGGCCCCGTGCAGGCGGCCTACGTGATCGCGGGCCACGAGGTGCGCGCGGCGGCGACCGGCGCGGCGACGGCGGGCACCGTCGCGGCGATCGTGCTCGCGCCGGCGGCGCAAGCGCCGCTGCGCAGCGTCGAGCGCGCCCAGGCGATCGCCGGGCGCGGGCTGCAGGGCGACCGCTACGCCGACGGCGCTGGGACGTTCTCGCCGGGCGGCGGTCGTGGCCACGACCTCACGCTGGTGGCGGCCGAGGTGCTCGAGGACGCGGGACTCGAGCCCGTCGAGGCGCGGCGCAACCTGATCGTGCGCGGCGTGGACCTCGATGCCCTGCGCGGGCGGCGCTTCCGCGTCGGCGAGGTGCGAGTGTCTGGGCCAGCGACGATGCGAGCCGTGCGCGCACCTCGAGCGCCTCACGCGCCCCGGCGTCCTGCGGGCGCTCGCGCATCGCGGCGGCCTGCGGGCCGACATCCTGCACGGCGGCGAGCTGCGCGTCGGCGATCCGGTCGAGGCGCTGGAGTGACGCTGCGCTGGGAGCCCGAGGGCGAGGCGCGCGGCTCGGTCGCGCTCGTGCACGGCGTCATGGCCCTGGCCGAGACGTGGTGGCGCATCGGGCCGGCGCTGGCGGCCCGCGGCTGGCGCGTGGCGGCCGTCGACCTGCCCGGGCACGGGGGCGGCGCCCGCCGCGACGGCGCGCTGGACCTCGACGCGCTCGTCGACGGCGTCGCGGCACGGCTCGATGGCCCGGTCGACCTGCTGGTGGGCCACAGCCTGGGGGCGATCGTCGCGCTCGGGCTGCTCGCGCGCGACCCCGGCGCGGCGCGCGCGCTGGTGCTCGAGGAGCCGCCGGGGCCGAGCGCCATCGACCTGGGCGCGCTGGCGGAGGTGATCGTGCACGACGCGGCGGCGGTGCGCATCGACCCCGCGCCGCTCGTCGCGCGCGAGCGCGAGGCCAACCCGCGCTGGCACCGCGGGCGACGTCGAGCGCTCGGTGCGCGGCATCGAGGAGGCCGACAGCGACGCGATCGCGGCGGCGCTGAACGGGCCGCTGCGCTGGGACCTCGCCGCCCTGTTCGCCGGCGTCGACGCCCCGACGCTCGTCGTCGTCGCCCCCGACGCGCCGGGCCACTTCCCGCTGGACCCGGGCTCGGCCCTGCGCGGCGCCGACCGGGAGGCCGTGCGCGCCGCGCTGGCCCCCGAGCGCTTCGTGGTCCTCGAGGGCGGCCACTGCCTGCACCGCGACGACGCGCCGCGCTGGCTCGAGGTCGTCGACGGCTTCGCCGCCGCCTCGTTGAGCTAGGCGCCGAAGAGCGTCAGCTCGGGCTCGCGCTCGCCGCGCAGCACCGCGAGGTCGACCTCGACCCACGCGATCCCGCGCGCCTCGGCCAGGACGCGGGCCTGCGGCTTGACCGCCTGCGCGGCGAGGACGCCGCGGCAGTCCGCCATCGCGGGGTCCAGACGGATGCGCTCGAGGTAGCGGGTGAGCTGCTCGACGGCGTCGATGGTGCCGATGCGCTTGATCTCGACCGCGATCCAGCCGTCGTCGTCGTCGCGGCACATGAGGTCCACGGGTCCGATGTCGGTCGGCCACTCGCGGCGCACGAGCCGGAAGCCCTCGCCGCAGAACGCGGGCGCCGCGGCCAGCGCCTCCTGCAGGTCGGCCTCGACGCCGTCCTTCTCGAGCGCCGCGGCCTCGCCCATGTCGTGCTCGACGTCCGACAGCACCTCGGCGATGCGGATGTCGAGCCTGTCCTCGCTGGCGCCCGCGCGCTTGCGCACGACGATCCGATCGGGCTCCTCCTCGATCACCGTCGGCGGCGTCATCCAGTTGCTCGGCTTGAAGCCGCCGTGGTCGGCGTGGACCATCACCGACCCGTCGCTCTTGACCATGATCAGCCGCAGCGCCTCGGGCAGGACGGCGGACAGGCGGCCCGAGTACCGGACCTCGCAGCGGGCGACGATGAGGCGCACTGGATCTGACCCTAGCCTGAAGCGCGGACGCTCGGACCCGACTCGACAGCCCAGGGAACCCTTCCTAAGCCCTTCCGTTAGGAAGGGATAACGTCATATCGCTGTCTTAGACTGTCGCTGGACATGGTTGCTTCAGCACACCCACGGTCCGGGGACCTCGCGCCTCAGCAGAGCGGACCCGATGGCTTCTCGGCCTTTGTCCCCCGTCCTCTGCCGCCTGAGCCGCCGGTGCAGCTGACCGCTGAACTGCAGACGGCGCTCGATCGGGCCAATCAGGCCCTGGGTCGCCTTGACGGGATCACGCTGCTCCTGCCCGATCCCGGCGTCTTTCTGTATTCGTACGTGCGCAAGGAAGCGGTTCTCTCGTCGCAGATCGAGGGCACGCAATCATCGCTGTCAGATCTGCTGCTCTTCGAGCATGACGCAGCGCCGGGCGTTCCTCGCGGCGATGTCGAAGAGGCGTCGAACTACGTCGCGGCCGTGTATCACGGCATGGATCTCATTGCCTCCGGGCTTCCGCTGAGCGTGCGGGTGCTCAGGGAGGTTCACGCGGTGCTCATGCGAGGGGGGCGGGGCGGCGCCCGACAGCCAGGAGAGTTTCGTCAGGTCCAGAACTGGCTCGGGGGTACGTCGCCGAGCGACGGCGCGGTTCGTACCTCCCCCCGCGCAGCTCGTCCCCGGCGCGATGGGAGCCCTCGAGCGGTTCGTGAACGACCAGCCGCTGCCGACCCCGGTGCTCATCAAAGCCGCCCTCGCGCATGCTCAGTTCGAGACCATTCACCCGTTCCTCGACGGCAACGGGCGGCTCGGGCGGCTCCTCGTGACCCTGCTCCTCGTCGCTGACGGAGTCCTGCGACAGCCGCTGCTCTATCTGAGCCTCTACCTCAAGCGCCACCGCGATGACTACTACGACCACCTCCAGCGCACACGAACGGAGGGCGCCTGGGAAGCGTGGCTGCGGTTCTTCCTCGACGGCGTCACCGAGGTCGCGACCGCAACGACCAAGACGACCACTGATCTGGTCGCCCTGGTCGAGAGCGACCGACAGCGCGTGCAGCAACTGGGCCGCGCCTCGGCGACGGCGGTCCGTGTCCACGATCGCCTCGTCCGAGAGATCGTCGGACGGCCCGCGGACATCGCCGGAGCGCTCGGACTCAGCGAGCCTCCCGTCTATCAGGCACTTTCGCGGCTCGAGGACCTGGGCATCGTGCGGGAGATCACGGGCCGCCGGCGCGGACGCGTCTACGCGTACGACCAGTACCTGGCGTTGCTGAATGCCGACACAGATACGGCGCTGTCCTAGGTACGTGGCTGTCCACGACCGTCCGCAGACATAAAGAAGGCCCCGACATCCGTGCGGGGCCTACCTGACCTTTGTCGGCAGGTCGGTGGGCGACCTTTAGCCCTTTTTCAAAAGCTGGCGCGTTGGCGCTATCGGGGCGGGCGAACCCCCGCCGTGCGCAGGCTGACGTCGCCCCGGCGGGCGCCCAGGCCGAAGCGCGGCTCGGGCTCCTCGGCGCCCCGCAGCCAGGGCTCGAAGCGCTCGGCGAGCGCCGGGCCGTGCTTGAAGCCGTGGCCCGAGCCGCCGCCCAGCAGCCACACGCGTCCATCGTGGTCGGGGTGCGGGGCCATGACGAAGTGCATGTCGGGCGTGATCTCGTACTGGCAGGCGCGATGGCCGACGAGCGGCGCCTGCGCCAGGGCCGGGAAGCGCAGCGCGAGATACGCGCGCGCCAGTCGCTCGTGCTCCGGGACGGGGACGCGCTGCATGGTCTCGGGGTCGCACGGCGGCCCGTCGACGTCGGTCGAGACCTTCACGCCGCGCCCGTCGAGGTCGCCGAGGCCGTAGGCCGCTCCGTCGTAGTCGACCCAGCCCGGCACGCCGGGCGTTCGCCAGGCGACGGGCGCGGCGAAGTAGAAGACGTCCTGGTGGGTGATGCGCAGCTCGAGCAGGCCGGGGAACAGCGGCGCCAGCCACGCGCCGCAGGCCCACACGACGCGGTCGGCCTCCAGGCGCCGGCCGTCGTCGAGGACCACCGCCGCGCCGTCGGGGCGCGCCTCGGCGAGCACGAGCTCGGCGCCGGCCGCCACGGCCTGCGCGGCGAGCGTCTTGACCGCATCGCGGGCGCGCAGGATTCCCGCCTCGGGCTCGAAGAGCGTGAAGCGCACGTCGTCGACGGCGATGCTCGGGAACAGCTCGCTCGCGTCGACGCGCTCGCACGGGATGCCCTCGGCGCGCAGGACGGCCTCGCCCGCGGCCTCCCAGCCGTCGTCGCGGTGCGCGAGCCACGCGACGCCCGAGTCGACGACGAGGTCCGGATCGATCTCGTGCCACAGCGCCCAGGCGCGCCGGGCCGAGCGCGTGTGCCAGGCGTCGGGGCCGTGGCAGCAGCGGATGATGCGCGACTCGTCGCCCGAGCCGGCGCGCACGTGGCCGGGCGCCACGCGCTCGACGAGCACGACGTCCCAGCCGGCCAGCGCGCAGTGGCGCGCCAGCGACGCACCGAACACGCCGGCGCCGACGACCACGAGCGAGGGGCGGCTGCTCACCGCCCGCAGGCTAGATGGTCGGCCGCGCCACGGGTCGAACGTCGGTCTTCCCCCGTCCTGACGTGGGACGACCGACGTTCGACACATGCGGGGCCAGGGACTTCGGCCCTCGGGGCGCTCAGGGCTTGACCCGCAGGGTCTTGGAGAGCGCCGTCGAGGCCTTGTAGGGCGCGACGTTGACGTACTTGACCATCACGCGCCAGGTGCCGGCGCCCTTGAGCTTCTGGCGGAAGGTGAACGGCTTGTTGGCCGGCTTCAGGGCGCCGTGGATCGTCTTCCACTTGCCCTTGCGCTTCTGCTGCCAGTAGACGCGGACCTTGCCCGACAGACCGGGGCTCGCGGTCTTGAGCACGCGGCCGGAGATCGACGCCTTGCGACCCTTGCCGACCTTGACCTTGCCGAGCTTGATGCGCGTCTTCAGCGTCGCCGGGAGCGTCTTGACGCGCGTGACCTGCACCGACTGCGTGCTGGTGTTGCCCTGCGGGTCGAGCGCGAGGACGGTGATCGTGTGCGGGCCGAAGGCGAGGCTCTTCGCGCCCTGCCATTCGAGCTTGACGACCTTGCCCGAGCCCACGTCGGTGCCGGTGAAGTTGCGGATCTCCTTGCCGTCGGCCTGGAAGGTCATGCGCGCGACGCTGGTGGCGTCGGTGGCGACGGCGCTGATGGTCAGCGTCTGCACGTACTTCTCGCTGGTTGCCGGCGCGCTGATCGTCACGGCCGGCGGGTCGAAGTCGCCGCACGGCCCGCTGAGCTGGTCGCCCTGCGTCGCGACCGAGCGGAAGGCGTCCCACGCCGGCTTGTGCGAGCCGTCGGTGCGCTGCAGGCCGTAGTGGTTGAGCTCGTCGGTGTACGCGGTGGTGTCCTTGAGGGTGAACCACAGGCCGGTCTCGACATAGGGGTAGCCGGCGAGGCAGTGGTAGGCCGCCTTGAGGTTGTCGGCCTGCGCGGCCTCGGTGACGCCCGAGGCCTTCTGCCCGGCCCACATGCCGCGCGTGCAGGTCGACGTCGTGCTCGTCCACCCCAGCTCGGTCATCCAGATCGGCTTGGCCGCGTCGCCGTTGGCGGTCATCACGTCGTGGACGGTGCGGAAGCCCAGGAAGGTGAAGCGCGCGACGTTGCCGCCGTCGCGGTAGAACGAGCTGGGCGGATCGACGAGGCACGCGATGTCGGTGTGAACGCCGACCGCGTCGAACGAGGCGCCCGCGCCGGCCGCGTAGACCTGGCCGAGGAAGTTGTAGTCGTTGCCGGTGAGCGGCCCGAGCAGGACCTTCGCGCCGGGATCGGCCTGCTTGATGCGGGGGTAGGCCGCCTTGAGGATGGCGGCGTAGCGCCCGGCGTCGACGGCCGCGCCCCAGAAGTCGGTTTCGTCCTCCTCGTTCCACACCTCGTACGCGGCGACGGCGCCGGCCGGCATCGCGCCGGCGAAGCTCGCGGCGGCGTTGGCGAAGGCCGTCGGGTCGGGCGGGGTGTTCGACCCGTCGGCGTTGCCGGTGAGGACGAACACGACCTTCATGCCGAGCCCGTTGGCGGTCGCCGCAACGCCCGCGAACGTGGCGTGGTCGGGCATCTGGCTGCCGAGCACGAACACGCGCACGTACTTGGCGCCGGTGGCCTGGGCCTGGCTCAGGTCGCCGGCGGTCGGGATGCCGGCGATGTTCACGCCGGGGGTCGCGGCCTGGGCAGCCGTCGGGACGACGAGGAGGAGCCCGGCCAGAACGAGGGGAAGGAGAGAGGCGCGTCGCATCAGGAGCCGCATCGTCCGCTGGGCCGCGAAGCTTGAGCCCTCGCGCGGGGGATCCGGCGCACGCACGCTAGGTTGAGCGCCATGTCCCGTACCGTCGCCTCGATCATCGCGGGCCGCCCGGCAACCGACGCGCCCGGCGGCCATGACACCTCCACCAACCCGGCCGACACCAGCGAGACGGTCGCCGACGTCCTGCTGGGCGATGCCGCCACCTTCGTCGCCGCGTGCGAGGCCGCCCGCGAGGCCCAGCGCGAGTGGGCCGCCGTGCCGGCGCCCGTGCGCGGCCGCGCGATCCAGCAGCTCGGCCGGCTCGTGGAGGACAACAAGGAGGCCCTCTCGCGCCTGGTCACGCGCGAGATCGGCAAGCCCTACGCCGAGTCGCTGGGCGAGGTCCAGGAGATCGTGGACACCTGCAACTTCTTCCTCGGCGAGGGGCGGCGGCTGTACGGCCAGACCGTGCCGTCCGAGATGTCCGACAAGCAGCTGTTCACCTTCCGCAACCCGGTCGGGGTGGCGGCCATCATCACCGCCGGCAACTTCCCGGTCGCCGTGCCCTCGTGGTACCTGGTCCCCGCCCTGCTGTGCGGCAACGCGGCGGTGTGGAAGCCGGCCGAGTACGCGCCTGCGACGGCCGAGGCGCTGGCCCAGCTCTTCCTGCACGCCGGCCTGCCCGACGGCGTCCTCAACCTCGTGCTGGCCGACGGCCCGCAGACCTTCGCCGGGCTCGAGCAGGCGCTCGACCGCGGCCTGGTCGACAAGGTCGGCTTCACCGGCTCGAGCGCGGTCGGCGCCGAGATCGGGGCGCTGTGCGGGCGCCACCTGCAGTCGCCGTGCCTGGAGCTCGGCGGCAAGAACCCGCTCGTCGTCATGGCCGACGCCGACCTCGACCTCGCCGTCGAGGGGGCGCTGTTCAGCGGCTTCGGCACCGCCGGCCAGCGCTGCACCTCGCTGGGCACGGTGATCGTCGACGAGCGCGTGCACGACGACTTCTTCGCCCGCCTGAAGGCGGCGGTCGAGGGCGCAGCCATCGGCGACCCGGCCCAGGACGTGCTCTACGGCCCGATGATCCACGAGCGCTTCCTGGAGCGCTTCGAGAGCGACTGGCTCGGGCTCGTCCGCGACCACCACAGCGTCCACGGCTCGACCGCCACGGGGCGCATCACCGCCGCCAGCCCGCGCGAGGGCTTCGTGGGCGACGACCCCGAGAAGGGGCTCTTCGTGCACCCCACGCTCGTCGACGGCGTGCGCGTCGACGACGACCTCGCCAACACCGAGACCTTCGGGCCGCTCGTCGGCGTCGCCTCGTTCGGCGACTGGGAGGAGGCCATGGCGCTGGCCAACGGCCACGGCTACGGCCTGAGCGCCTCGATCTACACGACGAGCCCGCAGAACGCCTTCCGCTATCGCGAGCGCATCAGCGCGGGCATGGTGAGCGTCAACAACTCGACCAGCGGCGCCGAGGCGCACCTGCCCTTCGGCGGCAACGGCAAGTCGGGCAACGGCTCGCGCCAGTCGGGCATGTGGGTGATCGACCAGTTCACGCGCTGGCAGTCGCTCAACTGGGACTACGCGGGCAAGCTGCAGAAGGCCCAGATGGACGTCGCCGACCTCGAGGGCGACCTCGACTACCGCCTCGACGAGTAGAGCCTCGGGCCGCCGCGCGCCGGCTCGCCCTCGAGCAGCGCCGGCACGGTGCCGGCGAAGCCGACGACGATGAAGCCGAAGAGCGCGACGACGCCGAGCGCGTGCGCCCAGCCCGCCTCGGCGACGGTCAGCAGCCCGAAGCCCGCCAGCAGGCACGCCGCGGCGACGCGGCCGAGCAGGCCGGGGGCGGCGGCAAGGACGAGCTCGCGCCGGGCGACCGGCGCCGCCGGCTGCTCCTCGTGGCCGTGGCCCAGCCGGCCGCCGAGGGTGAGCCGGAAGAGGAGCACGAGCGACGGGAAGAGGATGACCGCGCCGCCGAGGACGGCGACGGTGATCGCCACCAGCACGTCGTGGGGCGCAGCGGCCTGCTTCACGGTGAGGCCGGGCAGGAAGATCGGCGACTGGGCGAGCGCCCAGCCGGCGACGATGGCCGCGACGGCCAGGCCTGCGGTGTAGCGCGCGGGCTCGAAGCGCTCGCGCACGACGAGCCCGAAGGTGGCGAGGCCGGCGATGACCGAGACGATCACGGCGGGCAGGCCGTCGCCGGCGACGCAGCTCGTGGTAGAGCCGGTAGGCGTCGTGGTGGAGCACGACGAGGCCGGCGACGGAGAGGACGCCGGCGACGGCCCCCGCCCCCAGCGCGCGCGCCCGGAAGGCCGCGACGAGGTCGGCCTCGCCGCGACGAGCCGCGTCGGCGGCCAGGTAGACGGCGGCCAGGTAGGCGCAGAAGGCCACCGCGAGCGCCCCGATGAAGATCGAGGTCGGGTTCAGCCAGCTCGTGATGAGGTCGCCCTGGGCGTTGCCGAAGGGCACGCGGCCCGTGGCCAGCCCGCCGATCGCGGCGCCCAGCGCGAACGGCGTCAGGACCGAGGAGATCGGCCGAGGCGGCGTCGATGCGCCCGATCTCGCGCGCGGTCCGTGGTGCCGCTGCGCAGCGCGTAGGCCGCGCCGCGCACGATGATCCCGAGCCCGGCGACGAACAGCGCCACGCACAGCGTCGAGGCCAGCGAGCCGAAGGCCGCCGGGTAGGCGGTCCACGTCACGGTCAACACGAAGATGAGCCAGACGTGGTTGGCCTCCCACACCGGTCCGACCGCCTCGTGGGCGTGCTCGCGGATCCGCTCGCCGCGCTCGCCCCGGCCGACCGCGAACTGCCACATGGCCGCGCCGAAGTCGGCCCCGCCGAGCACGACGTAGAACACGAGGCCCAGGAGGACGAAGACCATCGGCAGCTCTTGCAGCGACATGCGTCAGTCCTCCGCCACGGCCAGCGGCGCGCGCGCCAGGCGCCGCAGGATCCAGACGACGCCCGCGCCCACCGCGAGGTAGACGATCCACAGCGTCGCGTAGCCGACCGGGATGCCGCCGGCGCCGGTGACCGCCTGCGAGGTCGGCATCACGCGGTAGACGACCCACGGCTGGCGCCCGACCTCGGTCACGATCCACCCGGAGATCAGCGCGACCACGGACAGCGGGCCGGCGGCCGCCAGGCCGAAGTAGAACCAGCGCCACTCGGGCAGGGCTCGTCGGCGCACGCGCAGGAAGAGGACGATCGCGCCGAGCACCGCGAGCAGCGTCCCGATCCCCACCATCGTCTGGAAGGCGATGCGGGTGACGTTGACCGGCGGGCGCTGGGCGGGCGGGACGGCGTCGAGGCCCTGGACCCGCGCGTTGGGATCGTGGAAGGCCAGCACCGAGAGCATCTTGGGGATCCCGATGCCGAACTTCACCTCGCCGTCGTGGTACCAGCCGAGGACGTGGATCGGCGCGCCGCTCTCGGTCCGGCCCAGGCCCTCGAGCGCCGCGAGCTTGATCGGCTGGGAGTCGGCCACGTCGCGCGCGGCCCAGTCGCCGACCAGCACCTGCACCGGCGAGGCCAGCGCGGCGATGGTCAGCGGGACCACGAGCGCGGTGCGCTCGTAGCGGCCCCAGCGCCCGCGCAGGCGCGCGATCGCGTAGGCCCCGGCGACGACGAAGCCGGTGACGATGTAGCCCGCCAGGTACATGTGCACGAGCTCGTGCCACAGGTAGGTGTTGCCGAACAGCGCTTGGACCGGGTGGATGTCGACCGCCTCGCCGCGGACGAGGCGAAAGCCGGACGGGTGGTTCATCCACGCGTTCACGGCGATGACCATCCATGAGCCGCTGAACCCGGTGAAGACGATCGGCAGCGCGCTGAGCATGTGCGCGCGCGGCGACAGGCGATCCCACCCGTAGATGTAGATCCCGATGAAGATCGCCTCGAGGAAGAACGAGAAGCCCTCGATGGCGAAGCCGAGGCCGAACACGCCGCCGAAGGTGGCCGTGAAGTTCGGCCACAGCAGCCCCATCTCGAAGCTGAGGATCGTGCCCGTGATGACGCCGACGGCGAAGAGGGCGACCATGATCCGGCTCCAGCGACGGGCGATCGCCAGGTAGATCGGGTCGCCCGTGCGATGGCCCATCCACTCCATGACCAGCACCATCACGGGGAAGGCGATGCCGAAGCACACGAGCGGGATGTGCACGGCGAACGACAGCGCCTGCATCTGGCGCGCCTGCAGCAGGTGGTCCTGCTGCACCGGGCCCAGCGCCTGGGCCAGCGTGACCAGCGACAGCGACGCCACCCAGCGAGCCTAGTTCAGCCGGCGGGGCGCTACCAGCGCGGAGGTACGCCTAGTACCCGTCGCTGACCACGTTCTCGAGCTGCTCGCCGGCCGCGTAGCGGCGCAGCTGCGCCGCCGCCAGCGCCCACGCGGCGCGGTCCGCGCCCGGGGTGTCACCGGCGCTGTGGGGGCTGATCATCACGCCCGGCGCCGCCCACAGCGGGTGGTCGGCCGGCAGCGGCTCGGGGTCGACGACGTCGAGCACCGCGCGGATGCGCCCGGTGCCCAGCGCGTCCACGAGCGCGGCGGTGTCGGTCGTGGCGCCGCGCCCGGCGTTGACGTAGAGCGCGCCCTCGCGCATGGCGGCGAGCTCCCGCGCGCCGACGGCGCCGCGCGTGGCCTCGGTGAGCGGCAGCAGGTTGACGACGACGTCGGCCTCGGGCAGCAGCGCCGGCAGCTCGTCGATGCCGTGGACCCCGTCGCGCGCGCGGCGGGCGACGCCGACCACCTCGCTGTCGAAGGCGCCGAGCATCGTCGCGAGCGCCCGCCCGATCGAGCCGAAGCCGAGGACGAGGACGCGGAGGTTCGAGGCATCGCCGAGCTTGATCAGCTCCCAGTGCCGGCGCGCCTGCTGCTCGGCGCACTCGCGAGCGCCCTTGGCGTCGGCCAGGATGGCGGCCATCACCCACTCGGCCATCGCACGGTCGCGCGCCCCGCGCGCGCTGCACAGGGTCACACCGGCCGGAACGCGGTCGGCGATCCAGTCGACGCCGGCCGACAGCACCTGCACGACGCGCAGCCCCGGGATCTCGTGCAGCGCCGGCATGTCCTCCCAGCGCGGGACCACGAACTCGACGTCGGGCGAGGGCTCGTCGACGACCTCCACGCCGGGTGGCGGCGGGCCGAGCCTCTCGCGATCGTAGGCCCAGACCTTCACGCCGCGGGCAGCACGCGCGGGAGGGCCGCGCGCAGGCGCTCGAGGAGGTCGGCGACCTCGGCGTCGTCGCGGTTGAGGTCGAGCGCGCGCTCGGCGGCCGCGATGGCGTCGGAGATGCGGTCGGTGCGCGCCAGCGCGTGCGCGTAGCGGGCCCACGCCGGCGCCGACGCCGGGTTCAGCAGCGTGGCCTGCTCGGTCGCGGTGACCTCGGCGCCGAGGTCGCCCGCGAGGTGGTGGGCGAGGGCGAGGTCGAGCAGGCCCTCGACGCTCGGCCCCAGGCGGCGGGCGTGCTCGAGCGCGCTGATGGCGGCCTCGCGGTCCATGAGGCGCAGGCGCAGGCGCCCGACGCGCTCCCACGCGTCCGCGTCCTCGGGGCCGCGCGCGGCGGCGCGGTCGGCCGCCTCGGCGGCGAGGTCGATCGCGCCCATGTCCTCGTAGATGCGCGCCGCGAAGCGATGCGGCGCGGGGCGCTCGCCCTCGACGCGCGCCCAGTCGCGCACGGCCCGGCCGGCGGCGCTGAGCTCGCCGGCCTGCCAGAAGGCCAGCGTCATGAGGCGCAGGACCGCCGCGTTGTTGGGCTCGGCGTCGCGCGCGTAGATCAGGCGCTTGGCGGCCAGCGGGTAGTCGCCCTCCGCCATCGCGTGCTGGGCGGCGGTCATGAAGCGCTGCACGCGCTCGGCCCCGGGGTCGGGCTTGGAGAAGTCGACGAACTGCAGCGAGCCGGCCGGGACCGTCCGCACGCCGGGCGCGAACTTCACGCGCGCCCACTGCTGGACGTCGTCGCCGCCGCCGGTGAAGTAGATGCCCGTGACCGAGCCCACGCCCCACTCCGGGTAGCTCAGGCAGCGCGCGTAGCGGTGCACGACCGAGTGGTCGGGCACGCGCGAGCCGAACGGGTCGTGCTTGGCGCGGTCGGCGGCGTGCTCGCGGGCGCGCTGCTCGGCCTCGTAGGCGCGCCGGCCCTCCTCGGCGCGGGCCTTGCGCGTGGCCGCGGCGGAGACCTTGACCGCGTTGCGCGACACGCGCCCGCCACGCGAGCCCTCGGCCAGCGAGATGAGCTGATCGGCCGCGTCGTTGATCGCCTTCAGATGGCGTTCGTGCTCGAACTGGCGCCCGGGCGGCGCCAGGTCGGGGTGCCAGACCTTGGCCAGCCGGCGGCGCGCGAGCTGAACGTCGCGCTGGTCGAAGGGCGGCTCGATCTCCAGGAGGAGGAGCGCCTGCTCGATGTCGAGCACTGCGGGCATGAGCACTCGACGATAGCGCCGAGCGCGCTCAGGAGCCGAGGAACGGGCGCCGCGGTGCACCCGCCGCGCCGAGCGCCATGATGAGCGCCATGCCCGATCTGTCAGGTCGCATCGCCCTCGTCACGGGCGCCAGCCGCGGCGCCGGCGCCGCCATCGCCGCCGTCCTCGGAGAGGCCGGCGCCACCGTCTACGTCACCGGGCGCTCGTCGCGCGCGGGCGCGCGCACCGACGACATGCCCGGCACCGTCGAGGACGCCGCGGCCGAGGTCAGCGCCCGCGGCGGCACCGGGATCGGCGTCGTCTGCGATCACACCGACCCGGCGCAGGTGGAGGCGCTCGTCGCCCGCATCGAGGCCGACCACGGCCGCCTCGACGTGCTGGTCAACAACGCCTGGGGCGGCTACGAGCAGTACGACGGCGCGAGCTTCACGGCCCCGTTCTGGGAGCAGCCGCTCGAGCGCCGCTGGGAGCGGATGTTCGGCGCCGGCGTGTGGCCCACGATGCTCACGAGCCACCGCGCCGCGCCGCTGCTGCCTCAGGGCGGGCTCATCGCCTGCACCATCGCCTGGGCCCAGGGCGCCTACACCGGCAGCGCCTTCTACGACGCGGCGAAGGCGTGCATCGCGCGCTTCGCCTTCGCGATGGCGCACGACCTGCGCGAGCGCCAGGTGACCGCGGTCGCCGTCGCGCCGGGCTTCATGCGCACCGAGCGCGTGATGGCCGCGCACGCCGAGAACCCCTTCGACCTCGGCCAGACCGAGACGCCGGAGTACCTCGGGCGCGCCATCGCCCACCTCGCCGCCGATCCCGACCGCCAGGCGCGCACGGGCGAGCTGCTCACGGCCGGCGACCTGGCGCGCGTCTACGGCTTCACGGACGTCGACGGCTCGCAGCCCGAGGCGTTCACGATTCCCGACTGAGCCGCAGGATCGCGGGCACGACGACGTCCCAGTCGCGCCGGGCCAGCTCGTGGCCCCCTCCCTCCAGGGTGAGCAGCTCGGCGCCGGGGATCTCGCGCGCCAGCGCCTCGCCGTGGCCGAGCGGGAAGAGCGGGTCCTCGGTCCCGTGGACGACGAGCGTGGGCACCTCGAGCTCGCCGAGGCGCTCGCGCCAGCGGTCGCTTCCCTCGGCGGCGTAGGCGTTCTTCGAGCTCGACTCCATGTTCGCGGTGCGATCGACGACCCGCGCGCAGAGCGCGCGCGTGCCCTCCGCGTCGAACGGGCGCGAGCGGCTCGCGATGGCCCGCCACTGCTCGGTCAGGTACTCGATCACCGCGGCGCGGTCCGACCAGTCGGGCTCGGCGATCGCGGCGAAGGCGGCGCGCGCCTCGTCGGTCATCGGCGGAAGGTCGGGATCGGGGCCGGCGGGGCTCGTGGCGACGAGCGTCAGCGACGCCACGCGCTCGGGGTGGTCGAGCGCCAGGAGCTGGGCGAGCGCGCCGCCCATCGACTGCCCGACGACGTGCGCCCGGCCCACGCCGAGGACGGCGAGCAGGGCCGCGGCGTCGGCCACGAGGTCGTCGCCCGTGTACCCCGGCTCCCCCGGCGGGTAGCTGGTCGACCCGCCCGTGTCACGGTTGTCGTAGCGGACGACGTAGCGCGGACCGGCCGCGAGGCGCGCGCAGAAGTCGTCCTGCCACCAGTCCATCGAGGCGCCCGCCCCCATGACGAGCAGGATCGCCGGGTCGGTCGGGCTGCCGAAGGTCTCGACGCACAGGTCGACCCCGTTGACCTGCACTAGTCGATCAGCCGGCGTTGCAGGAACACGATCGCCAGCCGCCACATGACGAGGCCGAAGCCGATGAGCACCGCGAGGTGGCCGACGTCGGCCCAGCCCTGCCAGCCGAACGAGGCGTCGCGCACGAGCTGGACGAGGTGGTAGAGCGGGTTGAATTGCGCCAGCACCTGCGCCCACTCCGGCAGCTCGGTGATCGGGAAGAACGTGCCGGCGACGAGGAAGAGCGGCGTGAGCACCGGCGCTCACGTAGCTGAAGTTGTCGATCGAGTTCACGATCCCGGCGACCATGATCCCGCACGCGCCCCAGCCGAAGCCGGCCAGGAAGCCGATGAACGGGACGAGGAGCATGCCCCACGCGGGGTCGAGCCCGAAGACCATGGCCACGAGCAGCGGCACGCAGCCGTACACGCCGGCGCGCGCGCGCGATCCACAGCGCCTCGGCGGTGACGAGCTCCTCGGTGTCGACCGGCGCGGCGAGGATCGCGTCGTAGGTGCGCTGGAACTGGTACTTGACGAACGTCCCGAACATGGCCGGGAAGACGCTCGAGAACAGCACCGCGGTGGCGACCGTGCCGGTGCCCACGAACTGGACGTAGTCGTAGCCGGCGACCGTCGTGACCAGCGAGCCGAAGCCGAAGCCGAACGCGAGCAGGTAGATCGTCGGCTCGACGGTCGACGAGAACGTGGTCGACCGCCAGAACGAGGAGAAGTTGATGATCTCGCGCACGAGCACGCCGCTCAGCGCCGGGCGCTCGAGCAGGCGACCGTTCCACGACCGATCTCCTCCCCGGTGAGCAGCACGAACACGTCCTCGAGGTTGGCCGGCCGGCGCTCGCCGTCGGGCCGTGGCCGTTGCCGAGCACCGCGATGCTGGTGCCGGTGCGGCGCGTGCGCAGGCCCTGCGCGCGCGCGTCGCGCCTCGACCTCGGCCAGCCTCGCCGGCGGCCCGTAGACCTCGACCGCCTCGGCGCCCGCGTGCTCGGCGACGAGCGTCGGCCGGCGGCCCGGCGGCGACGGCCCTGCCGTGGGACATGATCGTCACGGTGTCGGCGAGCCGCTGGGCCTCCTCGATGTAGTGCGTCGACATCAGGATCGAGACGCCCTCGGTGCGCAGCGCGTCGATCAGCGCCCACAGCTCCTGGCGCACCTGCGGGTCGAGGCCGACGGTCGGCTCGTCGAGCAGCACGAGCCGCGGCCGGTGCACGAGCGCGCGCGCGATCAGCAGCCGCCGGCGCATGCCGCCCGAGAGCTTGTCGACGCGCGTGTCGCGGCGGTCGCGGAGGTTCGCGAGATCCGAGCGCGCGCTCGATCGCGGCGCGCCGCTCGGCGCGCGGGATCCGGTAGAGGTGCGCGAACACGAGCAGGTTCTGCTCGACGGTCAGCGTCATGTCGAGGTTGTCGAGCTGCGGGCACGACGCCGCACTCCGCGCGCGCCGCCTTCGAGTCGCCGGGCAGCGTGTGCCCGAGCACCTCGAGCTCGCCCTCGTCGGCGATCGCCTGCGCGGTGAGCAGCTTCATCGTCGTCGACTTGCCCGCGCCGTTGGGCCCGAGCAGGCCGACGCAGGTGCCCTCGGGCACGTCGAGATCGAGGTCGTCGACGGCGGTGATCTCTCCGTAGCGCTTGACGACGCCGCGCAGGCGGATGGCAAGACCCCTGCACGATCCTGACCGTAGCGAGCCCAGGCCGCGCGCGAGGAACGCGCCGCTGACCGGTGCTCGAACCCTAGCGTCTCTGGTCGTGCCACTGACCCGGCATGACGAATCGACGCATGACGCCGTCCTCGATCGCCTCGACGTGCCGTCGGGCGCCCAGGCGACGACGCGCGCCCTCGCCGAGCCGCGGCGATCGCCTGGTGGTGGAAGACGCCCAAGTTGAAGCCTAGCGTCGCGCGGATGTCTCCGAGCATCATGCGTCGACAAGCGCGAGCGCCGGGGCTGATGCGCACGAGCCCGTCCCGCGGCTGGGTAGCGAGCTCGGTCTGGCGGTGGCCCTGACGTGCTGGTGCAGCGTGCCGCCGCGCGGCCGACGTTGAGCGCCTGGACGCCGCGGCAGACGCCGAGGAGCGGCATCCCCACGGAGTCTGCGGCGCCGGGCTGCAGTCGAGCTCCGAAGGGGCGTCGAGGGCTCGGCTCGGGCCGAGCTCCTCGTGGACGCGATCGCCTGCGCGCGGTCGACGGCGGGTTGAGCGCCAGGTGCGCGGAACCCAGGCGCGGTCGAGGTCGTGGGGCGCGGCGTCGCGAGCTCGGGTGCGACGCGGCGTGGAGCACGAGCCACTGCACGCCGCCGGCCAGGATCGCGCCAGCTCGTCAGGCGCGGCCGCCGTCGTCGGTGCTGGGGTCTGGACGTCGCCGAGCACTGCCGAGCAGCGGGTCGTCGAAGGCCTCGACTCGGCCGCCGGGTGGCGCACGCTCAGACGCAGCGTGGCCGAGAGATACTGATGGCGGTCATCGCCAGCGTGGCTATCCTCAGCCGCCAATGGCTCAGCCAGTACATCTTCACGATGTACCGCCTGTCGAAGGTCTATCCGCCGGACAAGACGGTGCTCAAGGACATCACGCTGGCGTTCCTGCCGGGCGCCAAGATCGGCGTGCTCGGCTACAACGGCGCGGGCAAGTCGACGCTGCTGCGGATCATGGCCGGGCATCGACACCGAGTTCCGCGGCGAGGCGCAGCTCGCGCCCGGCGCGACCGTCGGCCTGCTCGAGCAGGAGCCGCAGCTCGACGAGAGCAAGGACGTGCGCGGCAACGTCGAGGACGGCGTGCGCCGAGACGCGCGCGCTGCTCGACCGCTTCAACGAGCTGGCCGCCAACTACTCCGACGAGACCGCCGACGAGTTCGCCGCGCTCCAGGCGCAGATCGACGCCGCCGACGCCTGGAACCTCGACACGCACGCTCGAGCACGCGATGGACGCGCTGCGCCTGCCGCCCGGCCGACGCCGACGTCACCAAGCTCTCCGGCGGCGAGCGCCGCCGCGTCGCGCTGTGCCGGCTGCTGCTCAGCGCGCCCGACCTGCTGCTGCTCGACGAGCCGACCAACCACCTCGACGCCGAGTCGGTCGCCTGGCTCGAGCGCCACCTCGCCGACTACAAGGGCACCGTCGTCGCCGTCACCCACGATCGCTACTTCCTCGACAACGTCGCCGGCTGGATCCTCGAGCTCGACCGCGGCCGCGGCATCCCGTTCAAGGGCAACTACTCGAGCTGGCTCGAGCAGAAGCAGGAGCGCCTCGCGCAGGAGGAGAAGACCGAGAAGGCGCGCCAGCGCACGATCGCCGCCGAGCTCGAGTGGGTGCGCAAGAACCCCAAGGGCCGCCGGACGAAGTCGAAGGCGCGCCTGCACGAACTACGAGGCGCTGCTCGCCGAGGAGCGCAACGTCAAGCTCGACGAGGTCCAGATCCACATCCCGCCGGCGCCGCGCCTCGGCGACGTCGTGGTCGAGGCCGAGGACCTGCGCAAGGGCTTCGGCGACCGGCTGCTGATCGAGGACCTCATCGTTCACGCTGCCGCCGCGGCGGGCATCGTCGGCGTGATCGGCCCCAACGGCGCCGGCAAGACGACGCTGTTCCGGATGATCATCGGCGCAGGAGCAGCCCGACGCGGGCACGCTGCGCTCGGCGAGACCGTCGAGCTCGCCTACGTCGACCAGTCGCCGCGACGCGCTCGACCCCGACAAGACCGTCTGGGAGGAGATCTCCGACGGCACGGAGCAGATCAAGGTCGGCGACCGCGAGATGAACTCGCGCGCCTACGTCGCGGGCTTCAACTTCAAGGGCTCCGACCAGCAGCAGAAGGTCGGCGAGCTCTCCGGCGGCGAGCGCAACCGCGTGCACCTGGCCAAGCTGCTGCGCACGCGGCGGCAACCTGCTGCTGCTCGACGAGCCGACCAACGACCTCGACGTCGACACGCTGCGCGCGCTCGAGGAGGCGCTGCTGGCGTTCGCCGGCTGCGCGGTGGTCATCTCCCACGATCGCTGGTTCCTCGACCGCGTCGCGACCCACGTGCTCGCGTTCGAGGGCGACTCGCAGGTCGACCTGGTTCGAGGGCAACTTCGAGGCCTACGAGGAGCACCGCCACGAGCGGCTCGGCGCCGAGGCCGACCGCCCGCACCGCATCACCTACAAGAAGCTTGACGCGCACGTAGCGCGGCTGCCGGGCCGACGCCGGGCGCCGGCCCGGCCCGTCCCTACGGGATGAGCGTCGAGGGCGTCCTGCGACGACCCATCGGCGTTGTTGTGGCTGGCCACGGTGCCGCGCGCGCCGGCATAGGCGCCGGTGCCGCCGAAGACGGCGCGCGGAGACGTCGCTCGCCGACAGCTTGAACACGCCGTGCGCGTTGATCTGGTCGCCGTTGTTGAGCACGTAGACGACTGACCCGATCACGACGATGTCGTTGAACGTCTTGCCCTTCACGACCTTGAAGTCGCCGTAGATCGTGCCCTGTCGCGTGCCGCCCTTCTGGTTGAGCAGCTGCTGGCTGAAGATCAGCTCGTCGCCGATGGAGAAGCGGTACTTCCGCGACTCCGGGTTCCTCGCTGGCGACTTCGGGGCGTTGTCGACGACCTTGAACGTGCCGCCGGCCTCCGGCTCGAAGAAGGTCAGCGTCGTCGTCGCCGGAGCCTGCGCGCTACCGGCCTGCGCCCAGAGCGCGAAGAGGCCGACGGCGAGGAACAGCATGGTGCGCTTCACAGCGAGATCCCCCCTCATTGGATCGTTGCGCCCGCGCGGGCGCGCGGACGGCCGCCAGCCTCTGCCATTCCGGCTGGCGGCGTCAACCCGCGGCCTATGCTGCCTGACACATGGCCGCCGACGTCTGCATCACCGAATACACCGACCCGGGATGCCCGTGGGCGTACAGCGCCGAGCCCTTCCGGCGGCGGCTGACGTGGCTCTACGGCGACCGGCTCGAATTGGCCGTGAAGCTCGTCGGGCTGGCCGGAAGCCCCGACGAGGACGTCAAGAAGGGCTTCACGCCCGAGAAGCCGCGCCGTCGTGGCCGCACGGCTGCACAAGCCCGAGGCCGAGCGAGCGCACCGCATCACCTACAAGAAGCTCACTCGGACGTAACGCCGGGACGGTCGGCCACAGAGTCGCCCGTCGGCCGTTCCGTCGCGCCAATCTCCCTGGCGGGCCGAGCCGTACGCACCCACTCACCCGCGCCGCGGCCCACGCCGATCCGCCCGCCCTGTGCCAGCTTCCCTGCGACGAGCCGCGGGGCGCTGGCCAACGACAGCCAGACGGATGCCGGGGCGCGAAGGCTGGCAAGGCCGCCGACGACGTAGATCGCCTGGCCGCCGGCGGTCAGCGCCGCGCACGTAGCGATGCTTCGGCTGCGGAGCACTAGCCCGCCGCCTCCGGCGAGCGCCGTGCACGTCAGCAACGCGGACTGGGGCGGCACCAGCCGGTCGAGCGCAGCGCCGATGCGCACGGCGTCTCGCGCGAGGACGCCCTGCACGAGCAAGCCGACCGAACGGCGTACGAGTCGGACATTGCCCGTCTCCCAACGCAGCTGCTGAGCGCGAGCCCCGGCCACGGTCGTCGGCATCGATGACGCCACCGCGGCGCGCTCGGCGAAGACAACAGCATCGCCGCCGGCCACGAGGCGCAGGTGGTACTCAGCGTCCTCGGTGACCGAGAAGGCCGTCCACGGCCGGTCGTGCAGCAGGTCCGCACGCAGCGCCATGCCCGTGCCGAAGAGGCCACACGAGAGGCCAAGGCGACGCTTACCGCGAGGGCGAACCACGTGCATCAGGCCGAAGCCCGCCCAGCGCAGCGCGGCCGTCGGCGAGGCATCCGGGTTGCTGACCACGTAGCGGGCCTGCATTGCCCGCGCGCCTCCGCGCAAGGTGCGGTCGATCTCCACGCACAGGTTCGGAGAGGCGATGCAGTCAGCGTCGACGACCGCGACGGCATCGACCATCGGCCGCTGTGCCCAGAGCCGCTCGAGCGCCCACGCCAGGGCTTGGCCTTTGCCGCGCAGCGCCGGCTCGTAGCGCTCCCAGACAGTGGCGCCGGCTGCGGCGGCGACCGCCGCCGTGGCGTCGGTGCAGTTGTCGGCGATGACCACGACCTCGCGACGGCGCGCGGGATAACGCTGGGCGGTCAATGCCTCGACCGCGGCGCTGACGACAGCCTCTTCGTCATGGGCGGGCACGAGCACCGCGATGTGCAGCTCACCGCCTGGCGCAACTGCGTCGAGTGCGACATCCTCGTTTCGCCGCGCGCCGGCGGCGAGCAGGACGAGCAGATACGCGGTCGCGGCCGCCATCCAGCTCTGCGCGGCGACGAGAACCAGGCGCGCTGCGGCCCTGCTCATCGACCGAGCAGCAGATCGACTGCAGCAGCGAGATCCGGGACGGTGAGTTCGGCAGCCGACGGCCTACCTTCATCGATCAGTTGGACGGTCAGCGCGCCGGCGCGCCGACCCGCTTCCACGTCGCTGTCGGCGTCGCCGACCATCGCGGCTAGCGCCATGGGAACACCGAAGTCGCGGCCCGCTCGTTCGAGTAGCCCCGGCTCGGGCTTCCGGCAGCGGCACGCCCCGCGGTCATGCGGACAGTAGTAGATGCGATTTAGCTGGGCCCCCTGCGCATTCAGACGGGCGCGCAGCGCGGCGTGCACATGACCGAGCTGCGTACGCGTGAGGCGGCCCAGCGCGACGCCCCGCTGGTTGGTGACTACGGCGACCGGCACACCGGCGTCGTTCAGCCGGCGGACAGCCTCGGCTGCGGCGGGCAGAAGCTCGAGCTGGTCGACGGTCGTGATGTAGTCGCCGTCCTCAGGCTTTAGGTTCAGCGTGCCGTCGCGGTCGAGCAGCACCGGCGCGGCCGCCCGAGCCCATGCTCACGACTCGAACAGCGCTCGCTTCTACGAGCTCACAAACCGTGTGGCCGACCAGCATGTAGCACTCCTGGATGCGCGCGGTGTCCTGGGACGGCATCCGTAGACACAGCTGGGCGGTCTCGGGCAGCTTGCCGCCATCGTGCGCCGGTCAGAGCGACAGTGTGCAAGCCGCGCCGGCGCGCCTCCGCCAAGCCCTGCGAGCACGTTGCGCGAGCGGCCGCTCGTCGACAGGCCGACGCGACGTCGCCGGCCTGGCCGAGTGCGCGACCTGGCGCGCGAAGACTGTCGTCGTAGCCGTAGTCGTTGCCGATGCGCGGACAGCGCCGAGCCGTTGTCGGTCAGCGAGACCGCGTGGAGCGGCTCGCGGTCAGTACGTAGCGGCCGACGAACTCCGCGGCCAGGTGCGTGGCGTCGGCGGCGCTGCCGCCGTTGCCGAAGAAGAGCACCTTGTTCGCCGCGCCGCAGGCGTCGACGACGAGCGTCGGCGAGCCTCGGCGACCTGATCGACGAGGTCGGTCGTCGAGCAGCGCCCGCTTGGCCGTCGACGCTCTCGCTGATGCGGTTGCGGACGGACGCGGACGTCGCCGTGACTCGGCGCGGGTGTCAACCATCGACGCTCCAGGTCGCCAGCCCTGCGTGCGTCGAAGTCGAACTCGGTCGACCGTGGCACCCATCGGCGATCAGGGCCTCGGCCACTGTGGTGCTTGCGGTGAAGCGGCAGTAGAGCAGCATGTAGCCGCCGCCGCCGGCGCCGGTGACCTTGCCGCCGAGGGCGCCGCTGCGCGCAGCGCCGACGTCGTAGAGCTCGTCGATGAACGGCGTGGTGATCTGCGGCGACATGCGCTTCTTGTGCTGCCAGGCTCGTGCCAGCAGGTCGCCGAAGTCGTCCAGTCGCCGGCGCAGCAGCGCGTTCTTCATCTCGACGGCCAGGCGCCTTCTGCATCGCGCAGGCCGTCGAGCGCGTCTCGGCTCGCCGCCCTCGTAGCGCGCGGTCTGGTCGTCGATGATGTGGTCGGACGCGCGCGTGCTGCCGGTGTAGCACGAGCAGCAGGTTGTACTCGAGCTCGTTGACGATGTCGGGCTGATCCGCAGCGGGTTGACGATCGACGCGGTCGGCGCTCGAACTCGATGAAGTTGAAGCCGCCGAAGGCCGCCGCGTACTGGTCCTGCATGCCGCCCTCGATGCCCAGGTCGACGCGCTCGATCGTGATGGGCCAGCTCGGCGATCTCGTAGTCGGTCAGCGGCAGCCGATGGTAGCTCGCTTGAGCAGCCCGACGAGCGCGACCATCATCGCCGACGAGGAGCCGAGGCCCGAGCCCGGGCGGCGCGTCGGAGTGCAGGAACAGGTCGAAGCCCGTGCGGTCGCGCGCCGCAGCTCGTCGATCGCCGCCTTGGCCAGGTCGAGCTCGCCGTCGAAGACCAGCGGTCGTCGTCGACGCCGTAGTCGAGCGACATGCCGAAGTCGACGCGACTCGATCGCAGATCTGGCCGTCGTCGCGCGGCTCGGAGCGTGCCGTACGCGTAGCGGTTGATGGTCGCGCTCAGGACGACGGCCGCCCTCGCGCTCGGGGAACGGCGGCACGTCGGTTCCGCCGCCGGCGAAGCTGATCCGCAGCGGCGCCTTTGCCCGGAACAGTCGCGCCGAGGATCGCTCGAAGCGCGTAGGCTCAGTCGCGGGAACGCCCGCTCTCGCACTGCCGTGCTCGCCCTGGGTTATCGCATCGATGCGCATTGCATACCTCGTCGGTGAGTACCCACGCGTCTCACATGCCTTCATCAGGCGCGAGGTAGAAGGGCTTCGCGACCGCGGGGTAGAGGTGTCGACGTTCTCGATCCGCGCCGCCCCGACCGGGGAGCTGCTCACCGCTGCCGACCGCCAGGCGGCGGCGGAAACCTGGACGATCCTGCCTCCGCAGTGGGGCGCGCTGGCCTTCGCTCACATGCGCGCGATCGCGCGCGCTCCACTGCGCTACGGGTCTACGCTGGCACTGGCGCTGCGGCTGAGCTCTGGGGGAGCGCGCGCCGCGCTGTGGCAGTTCTTCTATTTCGTGGAGGCGATCGCGTTGTGGGATCGCCTGCGATCGCAGGGGATGAAGCATGTCCACGCCCATTTCGCGAATGTGGCGACGGCCGTATCGCTGCTGGTGGCCCATTTCGGCGGGGAGGGCTGGTCGTGGAGCTTCACCATGCATGGCCCAACGGAATTCGACGACGTCACGCGGTACGCCCTCGCCGAGAAGGTACGTCGCGCGCGCTTCGTTGCCTGCATCGGCGACTACTGCCGCTCGCAGCTCATGAAGCTGGTCGAGGTGGAGCAGTGGGCGAAGCTCGAGATCGTGCACTGCGGAATCGATCCCTCCGCCTATGAGTGGGGCGACCGCTACCACAGCTCCGGGCCGCTCGAGCTGCTGTGCGTCGGGCGACTGGTCGCCGACAAGGGCCAAGGCGTGTTGCTCGACGCGCTCGCCGCGCTGCGACGCGAGGGGCTCGATGTGCGGGCGACCTTCGCCGGCGACGGCCCCGAACGCGCCGCCTTGGAGAATCGAGCGGCACGGCTGGGCATTGCCGCGGACGTGACCTTCGAGGGGCCGGTCAGCCAAGATCGGCTGCGTCGTCTCTACGCTGGCGCCGATGTGTTCTGCCTGCCCAGCTTCGCTGAGGGTGTGCCGGTCGTGCTCATGGAGGCCATGGCAGCGGGGCTGCCGGTGGTGAGCACCCGCGTCATGGGCATTCCTGAGCTCGTCGAGGACGGCGTCAGCGGCGAGCTGGTGCCCCCGGGAAGGCCCGACTCGCTCGCCGCCGCGATCAGGAAATTGACCGCCGAGCCCGAGCGACGCGCCGCCTTCGGGCGCGCGGCACGGGCGAGGGTGGTAGCCCAGTACGACGTGCGAACCTGGGTCGCAGCGTTGCATCGCCTCTACGTCCGATACCTCAGCGGGACCGACTGAGCGCCCCGCAGTCGGTAGAACAGCGCGTGGGCCGCGACATGCGCCAGGAATGGAAATCCCTGCAGGACATAGCGACGGAACAGTCGCCGCGGCTCCTGGGCGAGCCGGTGCAGCCACTCGAGGCCGGCACGCTGCAGCCACCCGGGTGCCCTGGCGACCTGGCCGCCGACGAAGCTGAAGCTGATGCCGCACGAAACGAACCAGGCTCGGGGCAGGACTGCGCGCAGCCGCCTGATGAGTCGCTCTTGCTTCGGAAAGCCCAGGCCGACGAAGACGATGTCGGGCGACGCCCTCAGCAGCTGCGTCTCGATCGCCGCCAGCTCAGCCGGGTCGCGCTCGAAGCCCATGGGCGGGCAGAGCACTCCAGCGATGCGCAGGTCGGGGTTGGATGCCCGCAGCCGATCAGCGGACTCCTCGGCCGCGCCCGGATCGCCGCCCACCAGGAAGACGCTTGCCTGCACCGCTGCAGCCGCGCGCGGGAGCGTCTCGATGAGAGACGAGCCGGCGACCCGTTCGGGGAGCGGCTGCCCCTGCAGGCGGCTGGCCCAGATGAGCGGCATGCCGTCGGCCACGAGGAGATCGGCATCCGCGACCAGCGAACGGATTTCGGCGGAGCGCTTCAGCTGGCGCAGGACGTCGAGGTTCACCGGGCAGATCCACCCCCCCGCACCCGTCGCGCAGGTCGCCGATCACCCGCCGCACGGTGTCGTCCTCCGACACCGAGTCGATGGGGATACCGAGGAGCTCGACAGTCACTGCCCACGCCTCCTGACAACGCAGGGGATCGTGCGCAGGAGGATCTTCACGTCATCCCAGAGCGACCAGTTCGAAACGTAGAGGTAGTCGATGGTGATCATGTCGCGCATCGGGATACGCGCCGCGCCGAGCACCTGCCAGTGACCGGTGATCCCAGGCGTGAGATGCAACCGGCGCCGGTACCAGCCTTCGATCCGCCGATCCTCCTCGACGACCAGGGGTCGCGGGCCCACCAGGCTCATCTCGCCTCGTAGGACGTTGAAGAGCTGCGGCAGCTCATCGAGGGAAGTCCGCCGCAGGAAGCGACCCACACGCGTCATCCGCGGGTCGTCAGCGATCTTGAAGAGGCCGTCGGCCTCGTTGCGTGAGCGCAGCTCGTCCTTCCGGGCATCCGCCCCGTCGTGCATCGAGCGGTACTTGAGCATCTCGAACGTGGCTCCGTCCCGTCCCACGCGCGTCTGGCGAAAGAGCACCGGCCCGCGCGACGTCAGCTTGATCGACAGCGCGATGACGCCCATGAGAGGCGCGAGGACGACGATGGCGAGACTGGAGCCGAAGACATCGAGGGCGCGCTTGACGCGTCGAGAGGCCGACGAGAGCCCGAAACGGCGGATCCCGAGGAGGGTCAGGCCGCCGAGGTAATCGAAGGCGACCGACGATCCGACGACGTCGAAGATCCTCGGTAGCAGGCTGACGCGGACGCCGAGCCCCTTCGCGGCCTGGATGGCATCGAGCACCCGCTGATGGCTCGAAGCGTCGCCGGCGACGATGACGCGGTGGACATCGTGTTCGCGGACCACGCGCGGTAGATCACGTATGACGCCGAGCACTGGCGCGGCCGCGGGAGCGGCGCTCGGCTCCAATGGGACGCTGCCCACGAGCGTCGCCTTGACGTTGGGCGTGGCGGCGAGCTTCGACTGCAGCCGGGCGACGCTCGCCGCATCGCCGAGAACGAGGCAGCGCTCGGGCGCCGTGGCACCCCGCGCAGCCGCTCGCGCCACGACGCGGCACGCGAGCGTCAGGACGGCGAGCCCAAGCCATGTCACAGCGACGAGGCGGGCACCCATGGGCACTCGCGAAAGGGCGCTCTCCAGCAGGAAGGCGACCACCGTGGTCAGCGTGGCGGCCTGGAACACGGCTGTCGCCTCGTCGAGGGTGCTCTTCAGCAGCAGCAACTCGTCGCGCCGGTACAGCCCGGACGCCGAATTGACGAGCACGACGAGGGGCAACAACGCGAGCGCCGTGAGCCCCGGCCCGCTCGCCCCGAAGATGCGAGCCGCGAGCCCGACGACCAGTAGGGCCGCGCTCAGGTCTGCGATGACGAGCGCGCGCCGGTAGATCCGCTCTCGGCGCGCCACGATTGCCGGCAAGCGATGCTCAACCGGGAAGCGTGGGTCAAACGCGCCCTGGGCGGTATGCCCCGGACGACCATCGCGGTCGTTCCGCTGGCCCGTGCGCCGATCGAGGCTCGGTCTGGACACGCTGTGGGTGTCTCCGTCCAGCTGCTTACGGGCCGATCGGCGTGTCAGGTCACCGATGCGGCCACGCGCTCCCCAAAGATAAGCCGACCTTGCACCGTGCAGGACGGTCCAACGACTCCCACGCTACGCCGCTCGACGGGGGAGACGCTAGTACTGACAATCGAATTGCAATGAACGGTACGTCAAGCGCGGCAGACGGTCGAATCGGCGTGTTTGACGGTGTATTTTACTAGCTTGAGGTGCGCTGTCGCGCGCGGTTCCCGGGCCGCGCTAGTCAAGTCCCAGGACGTGGTGTAGGAGGTCGGCGCTCACGTCGTCGGTGAGCGTGGCTGCTCAGGCCGCTTGGAGCTCGAGGACCTCCTCGTCGTCTTCGCGATGGGCCCGCTCCTCGAGGAGCGGCCCCATCGAGCGGCCGAGAGGTAGCGACGGCCGACCAGCCACTCATCGTTTTGCTCGATGGCGAGCATCGTGGCGAGGCGGATCAGGCGCGGTCGTCGGGGAAGATGCCGACGACGTCGGTGCGCCGGCCGATCTCGCGGTTGAAGCGCTCCAGCGGGTTGGTGGTTCGCAGCTTGCGCCAGTGGTCGGCCGGGAAGGCGTAGAAGGCGAGGATGTCGTCCTCGGCCGCTTCGAGCACGTGGCGACCTTCGGCAGCGCGCCCTCGAGCGTGCGCGACCGCTTCGGAGAGCCGGTCGCGGGCTCCGGCGAGGTACTCGGCGTTGAAGATCGGGCGGATCAGCGCCGCCAGCAGCCCGTGCTGATCGCGGCGGGCGTGGCCGAGGCAGTCTCTGAGGAAGTGCACCGTGCAGCGCTGCCACGGCGCACCCGAGCACCTTGGCGATCGCGGCCTTCAGCCCCTCGTGGGCGTCGGAGATCGCCAGCTGCACGCCGACCAGGCCGCGGCGACCAGCGAGCGCAGGAAGTCGCGTCCAGAACGCCTCGGTCTCGGCCTCGCCGACGTCCAGGCCGATGACCTCGCGGCGGCCGGTCTCGTGCACGCCGTGGGCGATCACCACGCACTTGCGCTGCACCCGCCCGCCGTCGCGGACCTTCTCGACCTTGGCGTCGAGAAACAGATAGGGGTAGCGGCCCTCCAACGGCCGCGTGCGGAACGCCTCGACCTGCTCATCGAGCCCGGCGCAGATCCGGCAGACCTCCGACCGGGAGACCCGCAGCCCCAGGCACTCGACGAGCTGGTCGACCCGCCGCGTCGAGACGCCGCACACATAGGCCTGCTGGACCACGCTCACCAGCGCCTGCTCGGAGCGCTTCGCGGCTCCAGGAAGCTCGGGAAGTAGCGTGCCCCGCCGGAGCTTCGGGATCTGCAACTCGATCTCGCCGGCCCTGGTGTCCCACCGCCGGGCCCGATACCCGTTGCGATGCGTGGCCCGGTCCTCGGTGCGCTCGCCGCGCTCGGCGCCGATCAACTCGGAGACCTCGACCTCCATCAACTGCGCGCACCAGCCACCGCACGCGACTCGCGCAACACGTCGGCGTGCTCGTCGACCAGCACCTGCCTGACGACCTCCTCGATCGTCATCCTGTCTGCTCCGGCCATCGTCGGTGCCTCCTTGTCGTCGAACCGTGAGAAGTCCGACGAGCATGGGCACCGCGGTGGCCGGAACTACATCCGTTCCGTCCGAACCGCTCCTACACCAACCCTCCGCGCTCCCCTTCCGCCTCCGGCGTGATAGACCTGCAGGGATCACGTTTTTGCGTTTCCAGCGTCACGAAGGTTGCCCACGCCCGAGGCGCCGGCGACCGGCGATCGGGCTTGCCACCTCGTTCGCGCTCGGCGTCGGGGCCACACTCGCCGCCAACGCTCCGGCAATGGCGTCGCGCCACGTGGCGGTTGTGGCCCATCAGCGAATAGCAATTGGACCGACATCGCAGTACGACCTGTCCAAGGGCGTTCCCTTGTCGGTGCGCATCCAGGCGCCACGGGGACGCGCATTCACCATGACGGCCAAGGTGGTCGCCGCGGGTCAGCGCCCGCGTTGGCTCGCCTCGCCCGCAGTCATACGGAACACGGGCCGTCAGCGGCTGACGCTGCGTATCCGACCGGCCACCGCGCGGCGGCTTGCTGCGTGCCGGTCATGGCGGCTCCGGATCGTGATGCGGCGACACGCCGGCGGCGTGGTCGCCCAGCGGAGCGTGGCTCTCGATCCGCAGCCGCCGAACTGCGGTCGCTTCTTCAGCGCGACGACGCCCTGGAACAGACTCCTCACGGGTTCGACGCCTATCGATCGGCTCTCCGCCACGCTCGTGGACGATCTGCGTCGACAGGTCGACGACGGTTTCGCCAAGCGCTTCCCCCGACGATCAACACGACGAGCTACAGCGCTCCCGTCTACACCGTCCCCGCAAACCAGCGGCGCGTCCCCGTAGCCCTCGTCGGCGAACGAACGGCGTGGGGCGGGAAAGCTCCAGCGCACCCTCGCCGCCGGAGTCCCGATCCCCCCCTGATGCGCGGCCGGCCGCGGGAGGGGACCATCATCTCGTGGTCTGGCAGCCCGCCCGAGACGTGATGTGGGAGATGTGGGGGGCCGAGTACACCAACGGTCGCTGGGAAACGCAGTGGGGGGGCCGCATGAATCACGTGTCGCGTTCGCCCGGCTACTTCTACGATCCCAGCGGCATCCAGCCGGGGGCGACAGCGACGAGCTTGCCGTTGGTGGGCGGCATGATCACCGAAGCCGACCTCGCCCGCCATGAGATCACGCACGCACTCGCAATGGCGATCCCGAACAGCCGCTACGCGGTCTGGGCCAAGCCGGCGCAGCGTTCTGATGGCGGTACGCGCTCGGATACCGCGATCCCTCAGGGCGCACAGTTCCGACTCGACCCGGCACTCGATATCGACGCGATGCACCTTCCGCGCTTCACGGCCATGATGGCCAGAGCGGCACAGCGATACGGCATCTTCGTTCGGGACACGTCGCCCACGGTCACCTTCTATGCGCAGGACCCGCTGACGATGGGATCGGATCCATGGCCCCAGGCGATCACACCCTCGCCGCCCGAGGTACTGCGCAGCTTCCCGTGGGAGCACCTGCAGGTCGTCCGAATGGACCTGTGGAGCTATTCGAACCAGCACATCCCGCACTAGAGCGCGCTCTCGGCCCGACGTAGCGGATGCGCGCTTAGCGCGAAGAGGAAGCCACAACCTGCATGCGGCTCCAGGGGAAACCACGCAACGCGTTGTTAGCGTCCAGCCAGGGGGTCCCAAAGATCGACCCGTACGGCCAGACACCGGATGGGCGTGTGTCCTCGGCGTAGAAGACGACGCTCCAGCGCGGTCGCGGACCACCATTCCATAGCGCTGCACGGCACGCGCCATCGCCTTCGCCGCAGGCGCCAACCGCAAGCTGTCGAGATCCAAACCAGCCGGCAGTCGAAAGCGCGTGCCCTCGGGGATCGACGCAAGTGCCGTGCTGACGCCATCGGTTCGCTGTGCCGGCCACACGAACCTCCCAGCGCGAACGTCCGGCACGCCGATCGCCAGCGCGTGATCGATCCTGCGCGCCGCGAGCTCGGTGGTTCGCATGAGGCCTCCGAGTAACGGCAAGCTTGTGGCGGTGGCGCCGTAAGGGCTCGGGAAGTATCCGGGGTTGCTCGAGACGTTCCTCATCTTCCCGCCCCACTGAGCATGCCATCCGTCTGGTCGGCGCGACATGAGCCAGAACTCCCACAGCGTGTCCGTCGTGGGTTGATAGACCGTGAGGTGCTGGTCGCCGCCTGCGGCCGGCACAGCATCGGCGGGCAGCGGCACGGCGGTGAAGTCGGACTGCAGGGCAGGAGCGGTGGTGTCGAGCGTCACGTGCGTGGTGGGCTGCCCCTTCGGCACGGTGTAGACCGGGGAACTGTAGCTGGAGGTATTGACCCATGTCCCGTACTTGCTGACCTGCTGATTGAGGCCCGCGGCCAGCCGGCGCGAGTTGCGGTCGAGCGCCGCTCCAACGCTCAGCGGCTCGTTCCAGACCGACGTGGGGCTGAAGACGGCTGCCGACGCCGACGGACGGCATGACGGCGACACCAGCAGGGTCGCGCAGGATGTGACGATCCCGAGCGGGCCCGCTGCGCCGCTGGGTGAAACGACTCCATGCTGCTCTTGATCGCCGTTCGGCGGGCCGCCGATGGCTCGGCTCGACCGGTCCGGGTGGACGCGTGTTCGACGCAGCCGCCGCTCTCAGGCAGCCTGCGTCAGCGGACGAACGCCTCACCCTCGGCGAGTGCCTCACGCATGCGGCACTGGTTCTCAGGGGTGATGCCGCCGCCGGCCGTCCATCCTTGGCGTTCCCAGGTCGGGCGGACTTCGAGCGCACGACGGTGGCGGGCGAGATACTCCGTCGTCGTGTCGATCACACGCGCCGGATTGCCGGCCACGACCGTGCACGCGCAACTTGCGTCGTACAACGCTCCCAGCGCCAACGATCGCGTCGTCCCCGATCGTCACACCCGGCAGAACGATCGCTCGCGCTCCAACGAACGCCCCTCCGCCCAATCGCGACTGGTGCGACCCGCGAGTAGCCGATATGTCGTCGCGTGCTCGCGTCGTGGGCAAGGATCGTCGCTTCGGGTCCGATGACCGTCTCATCACCAACGGAGATCAGGAACGGGAAATCGGGGTCGAAGATGGTCCGACCGCCCACGAATACCCCGGCCCCCATTCCAGGCCCGCGTCTCGTAGCCGATCGAGATCAGGCCAACCACGGATGCGCAGCACGATCCGTCGCCAGTGCCGGCGCAAAGCCGCAGCCGCGAGGGATCTGAGATGCCGCATCCGGGCCGCGATTGTACGCGCGCAGCTCCATTAGCTCGTCATACGACCGGCGTCTTGCGGAGGGGACCGCACCCGCACCATCCGCGAGCCACCCAGCCGCGCCACCAGGGCCCGCACAGCAGAGTCGGTCACCGTCACGCCTGCCGGTCGCCGAATGGCCTGGGCGGTGCCGTTCTGAGCGCGCGCGAGGCGGTGAGGGTGCTCCGGCGCCCGGCCCATTCGGCGACAGCGGGCGATGACGACCAGACGCGCACCGAGGTGCCGCCGTCGCATGCATAGCGACTCGAGCGTCGGCGCGGTCGGAACCGTACGGCGAGCAGCCGGCCCACCGCATATGCCTTTTGTGGATCCAGCATCAGCGCCAGTGCCGGCCTGACCGCAAGCCGGCGCTCGCCCTCTCGCAGATCGGCCCGCAGCTCATCCCACAGCAGGACCGCGTCGATTCTCCGTCGGAGCCCGCGGGTGCACCACACGCGTCCAGCGTACGCCGCGACGATCGCGCGGTGCGCCGACCACATGGCGCCCCGATCGTCCGACACCTGGCCCTCGTGAAGGCCGTAGATCAACGTCACCCTGGGGCTCACCCATCCGCTGCCGTGTTCAAGCACGCGAAGCCAGAGGTCGAGGTCGGCGCCTCGCTTCATGTCCGCCCGAAACGCTCCGACCGCGATGAGCACGTCGCGGCGAACCATGACGCTGCTGGCGATGAGGGCATTGCCGTCGGTGAGCAGGTCGGCCGGCGATTCGAGCACGCGTGGCGTCTCCCCTCTCCCGACCCCAAAGCCTACCGTCGCTCGAATCGCGCGCGCACGCTATCGCCGTGCTGCCCAGAATCACACGGCCGTGACGGTTGCTCCACAACTCGACGAGATGATTCGGCAGCCATTCGTCGTCCGAATCGAGCAGAGCTACCCAAGGTTGCGTCGCGCCACGTATTGCGGTGTTCCGCGCTTCTGCCTCGCCTCGGTTCACATGGTGCCTGTATGACCCGCGCGCCGGCGAGGCGCGCCGCCTCACCCGTCTCGTCGTTCGAGCAGTCATCAACGACAATGACCTCGGTGGGTGGCTTCGGACGTTGGGCGAGTGCGCTGCGTACAGCGCGCGCAACCATGTCAGGTCGGTTGTGGGCCGGGATCACCACCGCCACCGGTAGCCTGGCCCCGCCGTCGGAGGTGTGGACGTCATTCGGCATTGTGCCTCTCGCTGGACCAAACCTAGCGTCCGCGGCGACTAGATCGGGCGGCGTGCTGCCGTCGTGAGACTCATCGTCGCCGGCCGCGGCGCTACCTTGAGGGCTCCGAGCACGACGTGCCTCACGCTTCCACGGTCTGCCGACTCGAGAGCTTCAGGTCACGTACGATCGCACGAGCCGCGCTCACGTGTGCCCGCAGTCGCGAGATCCGGACACGCGACTCGTGTTGCGTCGGCGCCGAGTTCGGCGCACGAGCACTGAAACCCGACCCGCCTTGCCGCGCTCCGCGCCAACCGACCCTCCGAGCAGTTACTCCGCCTGGCGCGCCGACCGGCGGCGGTATCCGCCGCACGCCTGGCTGCGCGAGCAGTCGATCTGGAGCGTGGCCGTACCCGGTTCGGCCGCTGGGCGGATCGCCAGG
>CAWFMR010000029.1:0-101200 GCA_963816845.1 uncultured Actinomycetes bacterium
CGACGCGGTGCGCACGGAGACGACCTTGACGTCGAAGAGCGACTGCACCGCCTGGCGGATCTGCGTCTTATGCGCGTCGGGGTGGACGCGGAAGGTGTACTTGTCGTTGGCGGCGAGCACGTAGCTCTTCTCGCTGACGACCGGCGGATGATGACCTGGCTGGGTCCATTACTCCGTCGCCTCCTCATCGGCCGCGGCCTGCTCGTCCGTCGCCTCGTCCTTCTCGCCCTTGGCGCGCTTGGTCAGCTCGTCCAGGGCCTCCTCGGAGATCAGCAGCGAGGCGGCCCCGACGAGGTCGGCGACGCCGCAGTTGCTCGAGGGCAGCACCGAGACGCGGCGCAGGTTGCGGAAGGACAGCGCCACGTCGGCCTGGTCCTCGGTGAGGACGACCAGCACCGAGCCGCCACCGGCCCACTCGGCGATGAGCGTGTGGGCCTGCTTGGTCGAGGGCTCGTCGAAGGGCGACGGGTCGAGGATCGCGATCGTGCCGCGGTCGGCGTGGGCGCTCAGCGCGCTGCGCAGCGCCGCCCGGCGCTCCTTGCGGTTGACCTTGAAGGTGTAGTGGCGCGGGTGAGGCCCGAAGACGATGCCGCCGCCGGTCCAGATCGGCGAGCGCGACGAGCCGGCACGGGCGCGGCCGGTGCCCTTCTGGCGCCACGGCTTGGCGCCGCCGCCGCGGACGTTGCCGCGCGTCTTGGTCGACGCGGTGCCCTGGCGGCGGGCGTTGAGCTCCGCGCGCACGGACTCGTGCACGAGCGGGCCGTTGAAGCGCGCGCCGAAGGCGACGTCGTCGAGCTTGACCTTCTTGGTCTTCGCCGCGCCGAGGATCGGGGCGTCAGCCATCGGTACGCACCTCCACCACGCCGTTGCGCGGGCCCGGCACGGAGCCGCGCACGAGCAGCAGGTTGTTGTCGGCGTCCACGCGCACGACCTCAGGCCCTTCTGGGTCACGCGCTTGTTGCCCATCTGGCCCGGGCCGCGGATGCCCTTGAAGACGCGCGCCGGATACGCGGCGGCGCCGATCGAGCCCGGCGCGCGCACGTTGTGCGAGCCGTGCGACTTGGGCCCGCTGGCGAAGCCGTGGCGCTTGATCGTGCCCTGGAAGCCCTTGCCCTTGGAGACGCCGGAGATCTTCACCCGGTCGCCCTCGGCGAAGGCGTCGGCCTTGACCGTCTCGCCCACGGTGAGCTCGCCGGCCTCGTTGCGGAACTCGACGACGTGCTTCATGGGCGGCGCGTCGGCCTTCTTGAGATGGCCGAGCTCGGGCTTGGAGAGGTGCTTCTCCTTGACCGCGCCGAAGGCGAGCTGGACGGCCTCGTAGCCGTCGCGGTCGACCGTGCGGATGCGCGGTGACGGGACACGGCCCGGCCTCGAGGACGGTGACGCGCTCCACGCGCCCGTCCTCCAGGAAGAGCTGGGTCATCCCGAGCTTCTTGGCGAGGATCGCGGGCATCAGGTCACCCGGCGAGGCGGATCTCGATGTCGACGCCGGCGGGCAGGTGGTCGAGGCGCTGGAGCGAGTCGACCGTCTTCGGCGTCGGCTGATGGATGTCGATCAGCCGCTTGTGCGTGCGGATCTCGAAGTGCTCGCGCGAGTCCTTGTCCTTGAAGGGCGAGCGGATCACGCAGTAGACGTTCTTCTCCGTGGGCAGCGGAACGGGGCCGGACACGGTCGCGCCGGTGCGGGTCGCCGTCTCGACGATCTCCTTGGCCGCGGTCTCGATGGCCGAGTGGTCGTACGCCTTCAGGCGAATGCGGATCTTGTTCTGAGTGGCGGTTGCCATGTTCTGAGGGCTCGTGTCTTTCCGTCCTACGTCTGCGGTGAAGTTTAGGTGGGTTGCTGCGTGAGAAAGGGCCCCGTCCCGCGGGGGCGGGCGGGACCCACTCTGAAACGTCGTATCCGTCGGTTCATGCGGAGGGCGGCCGGTCGGCCGCCCTCGCGCGGGGAATTACTTGACGATCTCGGAGACCACGCCCGAGCCGACGGTGCGGCCACCCTCGCGGATGGCGAACCGCAGGCCCTGATCCATGGCGATCGGCTGGATGAGCTCGATCTCCATCTGGACGTTGTCGCCGGGCATGACCATCTCGACGCCCTCGGGCAGCTTGGCGACGCCCGTCACGTCGGTGGTGCGGAAGTAGAACTGCGGGCGGTAGCCCGTGAAGAACGGCGTGTGGCGCCCGCCCTCCTCCTTCTTGAGGACGTACACCTCGGCCTTGAACTGGGTGTGCGGCGTGATCGACCCGGGCTTGCACAGCACCTGGCCGCGCTCGATCTCCTCGCGCTTGGTGCCGCGCAGGAGGCAGCCGACGTTGTCGCCGGCCTGGCCCTGGTCGAGGATCTTGCGGAACATCTCGACGCCGGTCACGACGGTGTTCGTCGTGTCCTTGATGCCGACGATCTCCACCGTGTCACCGGTGTTGACCACGCCCTGCTCGATGCGCCCGGTGGCCACCGTGCCGCGGCCGGTGATCGAGAAGACGTCCTCGACCGGCAGCAGGAACGGGCGGTCCAGCGGACGCTCGGGCTGCGGGATGTAGGCGTCGAGCTGCTCGGCGAGCTCGATGATCTTGGCCGTGTAGGTCTCGTCGCCCTCGAGCGCCTTGAGCGCCGAGCCGGTGACGAACGGGATGTCGTCGCCCGGGAAGTCGTACTCGGAGAGCAGGTCGCGGACCTCGACCTCGACGAGCTCGAGGAGCTCCTCGTCGTCGACCATGTCCGCCTTGTTGAGGAAGACGACCATGTAGGGCACGCCGACCTGACGGGCGAGCAGGATGTGCTCGCGCGTCTGGGGCATGGGTCCATCGGCCGCCGAGACGACCAGGATCGCGCCGTCCATCTGCGCGGCGCCCGTGATCATGTTCTTGACGTAGTCCGCGTGGCCCGGGCAGTCCACGTGGGCGTAGTGGCGGTTGCTCGTCTCGTACTCGACGTGCGACGTCGCGATCGTGATGCCGCGCTCACGCTCCTCGGGAGCGTTGTCGATCTCGTCGAACGAACGCGCCTGGCCGCCGTACGTCTCGGACAGCACCTTCGTGATGGCAGCGGTCAGCGTCGTCTTGCCATGGTCGATGTGACCGATGGTCCCGACGTTGACGTGCGGCTTGTCGCGCTCGAACTTCTCCTTGGCCACGTTCTTCTAGCTCCTCTTTGACGAACTCGCGAAAACTATCGAATCTGATCAGGCGGGCACCGGCTCGCCGGCACGCTCGCCGACGATCTGCTCGGCGATGTTGGGGGGCACTTCGTCGTATCGCTCGAACTGCATGGTCGACGTCGCGCGGCCCTGCGTGTTGGAGCGCAGGTCCGTGACGTAGCCGAACATCTCGCTCAGCGGAACATAGGCGGTCACGGCGAGTGCGTTGCCGCGCCGCTCCTGACCCTCGAGCCGGCCGCGCCGGCGGCTGAGGTCGCCGATGACGTCGCCGAGGAACTCCTCGGGGGTGACGACCTCGACCTTGAAGATCGGCTCGAGCAGGATCGGCTTGGCGCGCTTGGCCGCCTCCTTGAAGGCGAGCGACCCGGCGATCTTGAAGGCGATCTCCGACGAGTCGGTGTCGTGGTACTTGCCGTCCACGAGCGTCACGCGGATGTCGACCATCGGGTAGCCGGCGCGCACGCCGGTCTGCAGCGCCTCTTCGACGCCCTTCTCGACGGCGGGGATGAACTCGGTGGGGACCGAGCCGCCCCTGATCTTCGAGACGAAGTCGAAGCCCTCGCCGGGCGCCGGCTCGATGTCGATGTAGACGATGCCGTACTGGCCCGAGCCACCGGTCTGGCGGACGAAGCGGCCCTCGATCTTCTCGGCGTGGCCGCGGATGGTCTCGCGGTAGGAGACCTGCGGCTTGCCGACGTTGGCCTCGACGTTGAACTCGCGCTTCATGCGGTCGACGAGGATCTCGAGGTGCAGCTCGCCCATGCCGGAGATCTCGGTCTGGCCGGTCTCCTCGTTGCTGGAGACCTGGAAGGTCGGGTCCTCCTCGGCCAGGCGGCCCAGGGCAACCGACATCTTCTCCTGGTCGGCCTTGGTCTTGGGCTCGACGGCGACCTTGATGACGGGCTCGGGGAAGGTGATCGTCTCGAGCTTGATCGGCGCGTCGGGGGCGGCCAGCGTGTCGCCGGTGACGATCTGCTTGATGCCGACGCCCGCGGCGATGTCGCCCGCGTAGACCTCGTCGACCTCCTCGCGGTCGTTGGCGTGCATCATGAGGATGCGCCCGACCCGCTCGGTGCGACCGGTGGAGACGTTGAGGACGCGCCCGCCGGCGGACAGCTTGCCGGAGTAGACGCGGAAGTAGGTGAGCTTGCCGACGAAGGGGTCGGCCATGATCTTGAACGCCAGCGCGGCGAACGGGGCCGAGTCGTCGGCGGGGCGGACGACCTCGCGCGGCTCGTCCTCGCCGCGGACCTCCTCGAGCCCGTACATCGGCGGGACGTCGAGCGGGCTGGGCAGGTAGTCCAGGACGGCGTCGAGCAGCGGCTGCACGCCCTTGTTCTTGAAGGCCGAGCCGCACAGGACCGGGGTCAGCTTGAGCTCGAGCGTGGCCTTGCGGATGGCGGCCTTGAGCTTCTCGATCGGGATCTCGGCGTCCTCGAGGATGAGCTCGACCAGCTCGTCGTCGTAGTGGGAGACCTCCTCCACGAGGTGCTCGCGCGCCGCGTTGGCGGCGTCGGCGTACTCCTCGGGGATCTCGACGACGTCGAACTCCTTGCCGAGCTCGTCCTTGTAGAGGATGGCCTTCATCCCCACGAGGTCGATGATGCCCCGCAGGTCGGCCTCGGCTCCGATCGGCAGCTGCACCGGCACCGGGTGCGCGCCGAGGCGGTCGATCATGGTCCTGATCGACATGTCGAAGTCCGCCCCGATGCGGTCCATCTTGTTGATGAAGGCGATGCGCGGGACGTGGTACTTGTCGGCCTGGCGCCAGACGGTCTCGGACTGCGGCTCGACGCCGGCGACCGAGTCGAACAGCGCGATGGCGCCGTCGAGCACGCGCAGCGAGCGCTCGACCTCGACGGTGAAGTCGACGTGACCTGGCGTGTCGATGATGTTGATGCGGTGGTCGCGCCACTCGCAGGTGGTGGCGGCCGACGTGATCGTGATGCCGCGCTCCTGCTCCTGCTCCATCCAGTCCATCGTCGCGGCGCCCTCGTGGACCTCGCCGATCTTGTAGGTCCGCCCCGTGTAATAGAGGATGCGCTCGGTCGTCGTCGTCTTGCCCGCGTCGATGTGGGCCATGATCCCGATGTTCCGGGTCTTCTCGAGTGAGTACTTACGAGGCATGGTGAGCTCAGGATTGGGGGGAGTGGGGCAAAAAGAACGGGCCCCTCGGGCCCGCGCGCACAACCGGTCTGATGCCTGGGGCACGCGCTATTTGCTCGAGGTCTCCATTCGGACGCAGAGAGCCGCTTGACGGCGCACATCGAACCGGCGCACGTCTAGCGAACGGCCGTCGACTATAGCAGAGGTATGGCGCCCTCCCTCCCGTCACTTCCGAGTGCGAAAGCGCTCCGTTTCGCCCTCCTCGCAGCCGCCGTGGCGGGCGTGATCTGCCTGCTCCTGGCCACCTTTGCCACCGTCATCGAGATCAAGGTCGGGACCACCACCAAGGTCCCCGACCACGACACCCACCTCAGCGGCTGGGACCGCCACGGCCCCGCGTTGCTGATCATCGCGGCCTTCGCCGCGGTCATGATCGCGGGCGCCATGCGCGGGGCGCGGCCGGCCATGGCGGCCCTCGCCGCGCTCGGCCTCGTCGCGCTGCTGATCGCGATCGTCGGCGACGTGCCCGACCTCAACGAGACGGGCTTCATCGGCCAGGTCTACGAGGACGCCGCCGCCGGGCCCAAGGCGGGCTTCTACCTCGAGACGCTGGGCGCGGTGCTGCTGCTGGCCAGCGGCGGGCTGATGCTCGCGCTGCCCGCCGCGAGCGCCCCCGCCCCGCGTGTGCGGAAGCGGGAGCGCCCGGCGGACGCGGAGGCCTAGGCCAGGCCGTTGCGCTTGGCGACGAGGCCGAGCAGGTCGGGGTCGTCGGAGATGATCCCGTCGACGCCCAGGTCGATCACGCGCTGCATGATCGCCTCGTCGTCGACGGTGTAGGGCACGACGCGCAGGTGGTACTTGCGCTGCAGCACCGGCGTCGGCGGCCCGTGGTAGTTGCGCGGGTCCTCCTTGGTGTTGAAGTCCCCGGTGTCGTTGGTGGTCTGGTTGGGATCGAGGACCTGCCAGTTGGGCGAGTCCACGTCGGCGTGGGCCGCCTTCAGCAGCTTGCCCACGTCGCGGAACTGCCACCAGTCCAGGCCGTTGGTCCACGGGCTGACGACCGTGGGATCGCCCTGGATCGCCTCGAGCGAGCACTCGTCGTCGAGGGCGTCGCAGTCGGCGCCCGAGAACTGCCAGATGAGCCCGACCGTGTCGATGCGCGGGTCGAGCTGCTTGGACAGCATGATCGTGCGCCAGTCGAAGGACTGGATCATGGCCCGGTCCTGCAGGCCGTTGTCCTCGATCGCCTTGACGAGCTTGGCCGTCATGACGTCGTAGGGGACGGTGTCCTCGACCAGCGGGCTGATCTTCGTCTCGATGTTGAAGCGCACGTGCGTGTCGCCGCGCGACGCCACCAGGTCGAAGACCTCCTGCAGCGTGGGCATCTTCTCGCCCGGCTGGCGGACCTGCTTGGGGAAGCCCGGATCGGTGAAGCCGCAGTCGAGCGTCTTGATCTGGGCCAGCGTGAGGTCCTTGATGTTCTTGCCCGCGTAGGGGAAGAGCGGATCGCCCGGCGTCACCGGCGCGGTGTCGTGGCAGTGCACGCCGTTGACCTGGCGGTTGTGGGACATGACCGGCACGCCGTCCTTGGTCACGCCGATGTCCATCTCCAGGGTGTCGACCCCGTGGTCGAGGCCGTAGGCGTACGCGCTGAGCGTGTTCTCGGGCCGGTAGGCGCGGGCGCCGCGGTGGCCCTCGATGTCGAACGGGCGACTCGAACTGCTCGGGCAGGTCGAGGCCCTTGGCGTCCATCACGTCACGCGCCTTGTCCGGGTAGTCGGTGATGAGCCCGTCCAGGCCGCGGTCGATCGCCGCCGCCATGTCGGCCGGGGCGTCGACGGTCCACGGGATGATCGTCAGGCCGTGCTGGTGCGAGGCCTTGATGAGCGCGTCGGTGATGTCGGGGTAGTTGACCGACAGGACCTGGGCGTGGAGCTTGTCGGCCACCACGCGGGCGAGGTCGCCGTCGAAGGGATGCGGCTTGATGTCGATGCCGCCGGTCCAGGGCGTCCCGGGGAAGATGGTCGTGGCCTGGGCCAGCGCCGCGCGACGCAGGCGCGGCTTGATCTTGCGGGCGGCCTGCAGCGTGCTCCAGTCGAAGGACTGAAGGACCGCGCGCTTGGTCATGTGGTAGCGCGAGATGACCGCGATGACCTTCTTGGCGAACGTCGTCGGGCCCACGGTCTCCTTGGGGAGCGTCGGGTCGCGCTTGGTCTCGATGTCGAACTGGACCTTGTCGGCGCCGTAGCGGTTGACGAGCTGGAAGACCTGGGCCAGGCTCGGCATGTGGGTGCCGGGGACGGCCTCCTGCGTGCCGACGAACGGGTCGGTCGAGGGGTCGGCGGGGTGGCGCGTGCCGCAGTCGAGCTTCTGGATCTGCGCGTAGGTCAGCTCGTGGATGAGCTTGCCGACATACGGGCCCTGGCACTCGAGCGACGAGATGCGCCGCTCATGGGAGACGACCACCACTCCGTCCTTGGTCACGCCGGTGTCGAGCTCGAGCGTCGTGACGCCCACCTCGAGCGCCTTGCCGAACGCGGCGAGCGTGTTCTCGGGACGCAGCCCGCGGGTGCCGCGATGGCCTTCGAGATCGAAGGAGCGCGCCGACGCCGCCTCCGCGCCCGCGCCGAGCACGACGAGCGCCGCGAGGGCGGCGGCGACACGCCTGGTGCCTGAGAGCATGGGGATCCTCCCTGGAAAGGATTGTTGGACGCGCGATCCTCGGTGGGACACCCCGCACGGCGGTTACCACCCGGTAGCGCGCGCGTGAAGAGCCGGTGATCGCTGCGCCGACCCTACGCCTTGCGGCGATGGCGCGAATGCGCCGCGTGTCAGACCGCGACGGTTGGCACTCCGCGCACGCCCGCGCGCTGCGCGGCCAGGGCACCGAGGGAGGGTGGGTCCCCCGCGCACGACGGCGATCAGCCGTCGAGCTCGGCCCGCGCCCACTCCTGCACGCCGCGCACCAGCTCGACCGCGGCCTCGCGGTCGAGCACGGCGCCCTCGGTGTCGAGGTCGTAGCGCGCCTGGGGCGCCCACGGCGTGAAGGCCTCGAGCTCCGGCGCCCGCGGCGGCGGCGCCACCTCGTGGTCGGCGAGGAGGCCGAGCAGGTAGGTGATGCTGTGCACCCGCCGGTAGGTGATGCCGCGGTGCGCGAGGACGGCCTTCAGGTACTTCTCGGCCGCCTGCTGGGCGTGCAGGCCGACGACCTCGTCGGCGAGCTCGGGGTCGGGCGCCATCTTCTGCACCGCGACGGCGTCGCGCTCGGCGTTGGTCGCGATGACGCGCGCGAGGGCGCGGCCGTCACGCTTGGGCAAGGACCCGTCCCTCGCGCAGGGCGTCGTGGAGCATCGTGCTGGCCACGTCGCCCCACTCCTCGACGTGCGCCTCGGAGACCACGATCACGTCGGCCGGCAGGCGCAGGGGCGCGAGCACGCGCTGCAGGCGCACGACCTCGCGGTTGTGGTCCTCGACGCGCGGCTCGACGACGAGCAGGTCGACGTCGCTGTCGGGCCCGGCCTCGCCGCGCGCGTGCGAGCCGAAGAGGATCACCCGCGCGCCCGGCGCGGCCGCCGCGATGCGCCGCGCGGCTTCGTCGATGAGGTCGGGCGCGATCACGCGCGTTCGACGCTATCGCAGCAGCGCCGACAGCTCGGCGAGCATCATCCGCGGGCTCTCGAGCACGTCGCCGTAGGTGTAGCGGCGGAACTCGTCGCCCCGGGCGCGGGCCTCGCGCTCGCGCCGGCGGTCCTGCTCCCACGCGTGGCGCGAGCGGTGGTAGCGGTAGCTGTCGAGCTCGACGGTCAGGCGGCGGTCGGGCCAGCGGCAGTCGACGCGGCGGCCGTGGGCGGGCTTGTTGGTCTTGGGGAGCGGGAGGCCGGCCTCTCTGAGCCGCTCCAGGAACTGCGCGCTCGAGCTCGCTCAGCGTCACCTGGACGTCGCCGCTGCGATCACCGCGCGCAGCTTCGTCGCGCCCTTCGTCCGTCGGCCGCTTCGCGAGCACCGCTTCGACCTGGCGTGGCGTGGTGTCGTGGAGGACCCCGGCCTCGTGGCAGGCTCTTGCCAGGGCATCGAGGGAGAGGACGGCTGCGAGGTCGACGAGGGTGCGGGGGACGGTGGTGATCGGGATGCCGCGGTGGGTCGTTCGCTCGATGCTGCCGCGCGCGGTGGGTGGTGACGCCCTGCGACCCGCCGCTTCGTGGGCGCGGTCACCTCGGGCGCCGGCGCGCGGCCCTTGAGGAGGCCCCACAGGTGCGCGGCCGCGCGCCCGCTCAGCACCGCGTCGTCACCACAGGCCCAGACGGCGGCGAGGTAGCGGGCTTCGACGCTCGGCGCGCGGTGCCCGACCCGATAGACGCCGGATGTTCCGCAGCAGCGCACCGAGGGAGAGCCGTCGATCTCGCCCGTGATCCCGCGGCGAGCAGCTGCGCGCGAGTGACACCCGTGCGCTAGCCCGCCTCGGCAGCGTCGCTAAACCGTGAATCTCCCTCGCTCGTGATCCCCGCCGCGAGCAACTGCGCGCGCGTGACGACTCCATGCGAACGCCCCGCCAACTCGGCGAGCGTCGCCTCTACGGTGGTCGATTGTGGGGCCACTGGCCGTACTAGTCACCACGCGTGGCCGGATTCGCCCTCCCTCGCTGCCCAGCAGAACCGCCAGCGCGGGCGGCAGACCGCAGGCTCTACCAGCGGTAGTGCGCGAAGGCCTTGTTGGCCTGCGCCATGCGGTAGATGTCGTCCTTGCGCTTGTAGGCGCCGCCCTGCTGCTGCTGGGCGTCGAGGAGCTCGTTGGCCAGGCGCTGGGCCATGGTCTTCTCGCGGCGCTGGCGGGCGAACTCGACCAGCCAGCGGACGGCGAGGGTCTTCGCGCGGCGCGCGGGGACCTCGACGGGCACCTGGTAGGTCGCGCCGCCGACGCGGCGGGAGCGAACCTCGAGGACGGGGGTGAGCGCCTTGATCGACGTCTCGAGCGCCTCGACCGGGTCCTTGCCCGAGCGCTCGCTGAGGACGGCGAGGGCGTCGTAGACGATCGCCTCGGCGGTCGACTTCTTGCCGTCCAGCATCACCTTGTTGATGACCTGCTGGACGAGGCGGGAGCGGTGCAGGGAGTCCGGCTCGATCGGCCGGATCTGGGCGGCGGCGCGACGGGGCATTACTTCTTCTTCACTCCGTACTGCGAGCGCGCCTTCTTGCGGTCGCTGACGCCGGCGGCGTCGAGCGTGCCGCGCACGACCTTGTAGCGCACGCCCGGCAGGTCCTTGACGCGGCCGCCACGCACGAGCACGACCGAGTGCTCCTGCAGGTTGTGGCCCTCGCCCGGGATGTAGGCCGTGACCTCGATGCCGCCCGAGATGCGCACACGCGCGACCTTGCGCAGGGCCGAGTTCGGCTTCTTGGGCGTCGTCGTATAGACGCGCGTGCAGACGCCGCGGCGCTGAGGCGCGGCGACCTTCTTCTTGCGGCCCTTGCCGGACTTGAGGCCCGGTGTGGACAGCTTCTTGCTCTTCGGAGTGCGCCCCTTGCGGACGAGCTGGCTCGTGGTCGGCATGCGGCGCGCATGGTAGCAGCGGCCCGCTCCCGGACGGCGCCCAGGCGCGGCTGCGCTCTCAAGTCTCCGCGCTTGCCTGCCGATACAGAGGTTGCTAATCTTTTGGTACCTGAAGATCTTGAACCTCAGCAAGCACCGGAGCACGACGATATGAACACCGACCGCATCGAGCCACACGTCTGGCGCATCGCCGCCGTCGTCGTCATTGGCGCGATCCTCTCGATCCTCGACACGACGATCGTCAACGTCGCCCTCGACACGCTCAGCCGCGACCTGCACTCCCCGCTGGCCGACATCCAGTGGGTGGCGACCGGCTACATGCTCGCGCTGGCCGCGGTCATCCCCGTCTCCGGCTGGGCCGCCGGGCGCTTCGGCGCCAAGCGCCTGTGGGTCGCCTCGGTGGTCCTGTTCACGCTCGGCTCGGCCCTGTCCGGCCTCGCGTGGTCGACCGAGACGCTCGTCATCTTCCGCGTCCTGCAGGGCATCGGCGGCGGCATGATCATGCCCGTCGGCACGATGATGCTCACGCGCGCCGCCGGCCCCGCCCGGCTGGGCCGGATCATGTCCATCATCGGCATGCCGATGATCCTCGCCCCCATCTTCGGCCCCACCCTCGGCGGCCTCATCATCGACCACCTCGACTGGCGCTGGATCTTCTACGTCAACGTGCCCGTCGGCATCGTCGCCGTCGTGATGGGCATGCGCCTGCTGCCGAACGTCGAGGAAGGCGTCTTCCGCACCAAGCTCGACCGCCTTGGCCTCGCGCTCCTGGCCCTCGGCGTGCCGCTCTTCGTCTACGGCCTGGCCGAGATCGGCCAGAGCGGAGGCCTCTCGGCACCGCAGGCCTACGGCCCGCTGGCCATCGGAGTCGTGCTCGTCGCCGCCTTCGTGGTCCACGCGCTGCGCGTCGACGAGCCGCTGCTCAACGTGCGCCTCTTCCGCAGCGCGTCCTTCAGCGCCGCCGCGGTGACGACCTTCGTCCTCGGCGCGTGCCTCTTCGGCGCGATGATCATCATGCCGCTGTACTTCCAGCTCGTCCGCGGCGAGGACGCCGTGACCACCGGCCTGCTGCTCATCCCGCAGGGCATCGGCGCCGCGATCGCGATGCCGCTCGCCGGCCGCTTCAGCGATCGCGTCGGCGGCGGGCGCGTCGCGCTCGCCGGCCTGGCGGTGACGCTGGTCACCACCCTGCCCTTCATCGCACTGCAGGCCGACACGTCGTACCTCCTGATCTCCGCGGCGATGATCGGCCGCGGCCTGGGCATCGGCCTCACGATGATGCCGGCCATGACCGCGGCCTACTCGCGCCTGCGCCCCGAGGACATCGCCCACGCCACGCCGCAGCTCAACGTCCTGCAGCGCGTCGGCGGCTCGATCGGGACCGCGCTGCTCACGGTCGTGCTCCAGCACGGCCTGACCGCCGGCGCGCACACGCCCGCGGCCGCGGCCCACGCCTTCGGCCACACCTACGTGTGGGTCATGGCCCTGACCGCGGTCGCCGCGATCCCCGCCTTCGTGCTCGCCCGCTCGGAGAGCGCCGAGCGCGAGCCCGCGCTGCCGGCCGGTGTCCTCGCCGAGGCGGCGGCCTAGGATGGCGGCCATGTCGGCCACCCGCGCGGACGTCGCCGTCGAGCTGCGCGAGGCCGTGCAGGCCTTCACCGCCGCCCAGCGGCGCCTGCGCGGTCGCGACGCCAAGGCCGGCGGGACGAGCTTCGCCCAGTTCCAGCTGCTGCGCCGGCTGGCCGAGGTCGACGAGTGCCCGGCGAGCAGGCTCGCCGCCGACGCCGACCTCAGCCCGGCCTCGGTCACCCAGGCGCTCGACCACCTGGCCGAGCTCGGCCTCGTCGAGCGCGTGCGCAGCCAGGCCGACCGGCGCGTGGTCCTCAACCGGCTCACCCCCGCCGGGCGCGAGCGCTTCGAGGCGAAGCGGGCCGCCCTGGAGGAGCGCTGGAAGGAGGCGCTGGCCGACCTGTCCGCCGAGCAGCTCGGCCAGGCCGCCCAGGTGCTCCGGCGAATGGCCGAGGTCCTCGACGGGATCTAGCCGTCGCGCAGGGCCGCCACGGCGTCGGCGAGCATGAAGACGTCGATCCCGCGCAGCAGGGCGCGGTAGCCGCCCGCCGCCAGCGCGGCGGCCCGCTCCGCCGTGAGCGCCACGCCGCACAGCGCCACCCCCGCCGCCGCGACGGCCCGCTCGACGCCGGCCACCGCCTCGACGAAGGGCGGCGCGTCGAACTGGCCCTCGATGCCCAGCGCGCTGCTGAGGTCGAAGGGCGCGATCATCACGAGGTCGACCCCGGGGACGCGCACGATCGCCTCGATGTCGCGGACCGCCTCGAGCGTCTCGATCTGCACGCAGCAGGTGATGTGGGGTCCGACCGCGTCCGAGTACTCCGCGGGCGTGGTGGCGTGGCGCGCGTGCGCGACGAACGGCCCCCATCCCCGCGTGCCGGCGGGCGGATAGGTCACCGACGCCACGCAGCGCTCGACGTCGGCGGCCGAGCGGACCATCGGGAAGAAGATGCCCTCGGCGCCCGCGTCCAGCGCGACCTTGACCTCGGCCGCGTCGATCCCCGGCACGCGCACGAGCGGCGCGCACGCGGTCCCCGCCGTCGCGGCGATCATCGCCTGCATGGACTCGCGGCCGATCGGCCCGTGCTCGCGATCGATGACGAGGAAGTCGGCCCCGGCCGCGGCGATCGCCTGTGCCGCCACCGCCGAGGGGATCGCGCCGAGGACGCCGTTGAGGACGTCGCCCTCGCGGGCGAGCCGCTCCTTGAGGAACATCGCGGCTAGGCGGCGGGCACCGCCGCGAGGGCGTCCTGCGGCGGGGTGTACTCGAGCTCCTGGTCGCGCGCGACGGGCTCGTAGGTCAGCTTGCCGGCGGCGACGTTGAGGCCCTTCATGAAGCCCGGGTCGGCGCCGAGGGCGCGGTGCACGCCCTCGTCGGCGAGCCTGAGCAGGTAGGGCATCGTCGCGTTGGTCAGCGCCCACGTCGAGGTGATGGGCACCGCGCCGGGCATGTTGGCCACGCAGTAGTGGGTGATCCCGTCGACCTGGTAGGTCGGGTCCGAGTGCGTGGTCGGGCGCGAGGTCTCGAAGCAGCCGCCCTGGTCGATCGAGACGTCGACCAGCACCGCGTTGCGCTTCATGAGCTTGAGCTGCTCGCGCGTGATCACCCGCGGCGCCGTGGCCCCGTGCACGAGCACGGCGCCGATCACCAGGTCCATCTCGGGCAGCCGCGACTCGATCTCGAGCGTCGAGGCGAAGCACGTCGACACGCGCCCGTTGAGCAGCACCTCGAGCTCGCGCAGGCGGTCGATCGAGCGGTCGTAGACGTAGGTCTCGCCGCCCAGCCCGACCGAGATCTCGGCCGCGTTCTGGCCGACGACGCCGCCGCCGATGACCATCACCTTCCCCGCCGCGACCCCGGGCACCCCGCCCAGCAGCAGCCCGCGGCCGCCCATCGGCTTCTCGAGCATGAAGGCGCCGGCCTGCGTGGCGATCTTGCCCGCCACCTCGCTCATGGGCGCCAGCAGCGGCAGCCGCCCGCGGGCGTCCTCGACGGTCTCGTAGGCGATCGCCGTCGCGCCGGAGGCGAGCAGGCCCCGCGTCTGGTCGGGGTCGGGGGCCAGGTGCAGGTAGGTGAAGAGCGTGTGGCGCGGCTGGAGGCGAGCGACCTCCTCGGGCTGCGGCTCCTTGACCTTGACGATGAGATCGGCCTCGCCGAAGACCGCCTCGGCGTCGGGCAGGATCTGCGCGCCCTGGGCGACGTAGTCGGCGTCGCTGATCGCCGAGCCCTCCCCCGCGCCCGCCTGCACGACGACCTCGTGGCCGCGATCGCTGAGCTCGCGCACGCCCGAGGGGGTCAGCGCGACGCGGTACTCGTCGGTCTTGATCTCGGTGGGAACGCCAACCTTCACTGGTGGACCTCGCTGTCGACAGGGGGACGGGACACGATCTCGCGTCCGCGCAGCGCCAGCCAGAACTCGATGCGGTCGCGCGCGGAGCTCAGGTCGCGCCCGGTGAGCTCCTCGATCTTGCGAATGCGATAGCGCAGCGTATGACGGTGGCAGTACAGGCGTCGCGCGGCGGCCTCCCACTGGCCGTTGCACTCGATGAAGGCCTCGAGCGAGCGCATGAGCTCGCCGCCGTAGTGGCCCTCGCCATGCTCGATCGGCCCCAGAAGCGACTCGCAGAACAGCCGCAGCGCGTCGGTGTCCTGCAGGGAGAGCAGCAGCTGGAAGGAGCCGAGGTCGCGATAGGTCGCGACCCTGGGCGGCTGCGCGCCGTTGCCGTTGGTCGCGGGCGCCGAGCCCAGCTCGCGCGCCTCGAGCGCGCAGCGCGCCTCGTGGTAGGCCTCGCGCGCGCGGCCTGACGCCACCGCGCGCCCCACGCCCGCCGCCGGGCGCCCGCCGACGGCCTGGCCCGCGCCGGCCACGGCGCGCTCGGCCAGCTCGAAGAGCTCGTCGTCGAGGAAGCCGGGCAGCAGCGCGACGACGTAGCGCCCGGAGGGCGCCACGAGCCCGCTGACCGCCTCGCTGCGCAGCGCCTCGGTCAGCGCCGCCTCGCACGCCTCGGGCGTCGTGCGCTCGGGCGGGCTGAGCACCAGCGCCGTCACGCGCCCGCCGAGTCCGAAGGGCTCCAGGCGCCGCCCGAGGTCGGCGCCCTCGAGCTCGCCGGCGATGACCGCCGAGAGCACGTCGCCGGCCAGCCGGCGCTCGGTGGTGTCGGCGACGCGCCGGCGCAGCAGCTCGAGCGCCACCACGGTCACCGCCTGGTGCAGGATGAGCCGGTCGATCTCGGCCAGCCCGTCGGAGTCCTTGGCCGCCACCAGCCACGCCTGCGGCAGCGCGCCGGCGCCGGCGGCCGTGCGCGGCGGCTCGCCGCTGGCGATCGGCAGCGCCAGGGCGCGCGGGGCGAGGTCGGGATGGCCGGGCACGAAGCCGCGACCGTCGCCGCGGCGCGCGCGATCGCGCACCTCCTCGCCCAGCGCCGCGACGACCTCGGGGTCGAGCTCGCGGCGGAAGGTGCGCATGGCCTGCAGCTCGCCCCGGCCGTCGAAGACGAGCGCGGGTCCGCCGATGAGCGTGGCCAGCGCGCCGACGATCGCGTCGAGGCCGCGCTCTGAGAGCACGATGCGCTGCAGGCGCTCCTGCGCGGCGATCGAGCGCTGCAGCAGCGCGTACTGCTCGTTGACCAGCCGGGTGAAGGCCTTCTCGGTCAGCGCGATGAACGGCAGCTCGTAGGGCACCTCGAAGAGCGGGAAGTCGCGCTCGCGCGCCGCCTCGACCAGGGCCTTGGGCACCTTGTCGTGCGTGAACCCGGTGCCCAGGCCGAGCCCCGCCAGCCCGTGGTCGGCCAGCGTGGCGATGTACTCGCGCTGCTGCTTGGGGGTGTCGAGCCCCAGGCCCGTCGTCAGCAGCAGCTCGCCGCCCGACAGCCACGGCGTCGGGTCGGGCAGCTCGGAGATGTGCACCCAGCGGACCGGCATGTCGACGTTGGCCTCGCCCGCCAGGAGGGCGACGTCCACGTCGGCCAGGACCTCGCGGATGGTCAGCATTGGCGTCACGCGTGCAGCATCCTGCGCGATGCCTCCTCGAGCACCGGGCGCAGCACGGCCTCGATCTCCTCGAACTGCTCGGGGCCGGCGATGAGCGGCGGCGAGAACTGGATGACCGGGTCGCCGCGGTCGTCGGCGCGGCAGATCAGCCCGCGGTGGTACATCTCCGCCGAGAGGTAGCCGCGGATCAGCGTCTCGCTCTGCTCCTTCGTGAAGTGGTGCCTGGTGTCGCGGTCGGGGACCAGCTCGATGGCGTGGAAGTAGCCGGCGCCGCGCACGTCGCCGACGATCTCGATGTCGCGCAGCGACTCGAGCATGTCGCGCAGGTCGCCCTCGTGCTCGCGCACGTTCTCGAGGATCCCCTCGTGCTCGAAGACGTCGAGGTTGGCCATCGCGACCGCGGCGGCCACGGGGTGCCCGCCGAAGGTGATGCCGTGCAGGAACGACGTCTTGCCGTCGGCGAAGGGCTCGAAGACGGCGTCCGAGGCGATCACCGCGCCCATCGGGGCGTAGGCCGACGTGAGGCCCTTGGCCGTGGTGATGATGTCGGGCTGGTAGCCGTAGCGCTCGGCGCCGAAGTAGTAGCCGAGGCGCCCCCACGAGCAGATGACCTCGTCGGAGATCAGCAGCACGCCGTACTGGTCGCAGATCTCGCGCACGCGCTGGAAGTAGCCCTCGGGCGGCGTGAAGCACCCGCCGGCGTTCTGGACCGGCTCGAGGATGACGGCCGACACCGTCTCGGGCCCCTCGAACTCGATGCGCTGGGCGATGGACTCGGCGAGGTTCTCCACGCCGTAGCCGGGCGCCAGGCGGTAGAGGTTGGTGTTGGGCACGTGGCAGCCGCCGGGCGTGAAGGGCTCGAACGGCGTGCGCATCGGCGTGATGCCGGTCGCGCTCAGCGCGCCCAGGGTGGCGCCGTGGTAGGCGGTCTCGCGCGCGATGACCTTCGTCCGGTTGGGCGAGCCCGTGAGCTTGTGGTACTGGCGCGCCAGCTTGAGCGCGGCCTCGACGGCCTCCGAGCCGCCGCTCGTGAAGAAGACCCGGTTGAGGTCGCCCGGCGCGAGCGAGGCGATGCGCGCGGCGAGCTCGATCGCGGGCGGGTGGGCGTAGGACCAGTTGGTGAAGAAGCCCAGCTCGCGCGCCTGGTCGGCGCCCGCCTGGGCGACGTCGTGGCGACCGTGACCGATGTTGACGCAGAACAGGGCGCTGAGCGCGTCGAGGTACTTCTTGCCGTGGTCGTCCCAGACGTAGCAGCCCTCGCCGCGAGCGATGATCGGGATCTCGTGGTCCTCGCCGTAGCCGCCCATCCGGGCGAAGTGCAGCCACAGGTGGCGCTGGGCGAGCTCCTGCAGGTCGGTTCGCGTCGTCGATTCGGTCGTCGCCATGCTCTCGTTTCTCCAATCCGTCACGGCGTTGATCGGATTGGACAAGCTATCGGGCGGGTTCCCGGCCGGCAACAGGGCGCCTCGGCGGGCGGCGGTTGTCCAGAGTGGAGCAGCCTCGGAGTCGACCGGCACTGCGAACAGCATCATCGAGGGGAAGGGAGGGTGTGGCGGTCGGCGCGCGGGTCGTCGTCCTCAGGCGTGCGCGCCTTGGGCGTGCAATCGCGCGTGTTTCGCAACAGTCTTCTGGAGACGCCCGGGCGTCGAACGTCGGTCCTACGCACCGTCTGGGATGCGTCAATACCGGCTACCACCTCCGGCTGCCCGGCGGCAGGTGTTGCGCAGACGGCTCGAAGTGCGCAGGAACTCCGCGTCGGGAACCGGCAGCGCGCGGCGGAGCTGCGAGCGCCGCGACCGCCTCCGCTCCCCTTCCCTCGATGCGGCAGTCAGCGCCGCGCACCACCCAGACGCACGCGGACGACCGTCACGTAGGCTGCCCCGCCAGATGGCCCTCGCCTTCGACAGCCACGGCTCCGGGCCGGCGCTCGTGCTCCTGCACGGCACCGGCAGCCACCGCGGCATGTGGGATCCGGTGGTCGGCACCCTGGCGCGCGAGCGCCGCGTCATCGCGGTCGACCTCCCGGGCTTCGCCGGCTCCGCGAACGAGCACGCCGACCCGAGCCCTGCGGGCCTCACCGATGCCATGGAGCGCTGGTTCGCCGATCAGGGCCTCGACCGCCCGCACGTCGCGGGCAACTCGCTGGGAGGCGGCATCGCCCTCGAGCTCGCGCGCCGGCACGCCGTGGCCTCGGCCACCGCGCTGTCCCCCATCGGCTTCTGGACCCCGCGGGAGCTCGCCTTCGCCCAGCGCTCGCTGCGCGCGTCCCGCGCGATCGTCAGGCGCCTGCGGCCCGCGATGCCGGCGCTGACCCGCACGGCCGCCGGGCGCGTCGCGCTCTTCTCGCAGATCTACGGGCGGCCGTGGCGCCTGCCACCCGACGACGCGCTGGCCGCGCTCGACGCCTTCGTCGACGGCCCCGGCCTTCGACGCGGTGCTCGAGGCCGCCGGCCACTACCGCTTCGGCGCCGGCGACGAGCTGCGCGGCGTGGCGGTGACGATCGCGTGGGGCACGCGCGACGCGCTGCTCATCCCGCGCCAGGCCGAGCGGGCGCGGCGGATGCTGCCGTGGGCCCAGCACGTCGCGCTGCGCGGGCTGCGGCCACGTGCCCTGTCACGACGACCCGGAGGCGGTCGCGGCGGTGCTGCTGGCCGGAAGCCGGGAGGGCTAGGCCGTGGCGGCGGCCGCGCGCTCGGCGGAGCGCACGGGCGCGGGCGTCAGCGCCGAGGCGGTGACGACGAGCACGAAGGCGATGCCCTGGACGGCGATCCCCAGCGCGGTGCCGGGCATCGGGTCGCCGAAGACGATGATGCCGCCGGCGATGCAGGAGATGTTGGCCGCGGTGCCGGTGATGGCGATGACCTCGACGGCCTCGCCGTCCTGCAGGCTCTTGGCCGAGGCGTAGAAGGCGCTGGCCGAGCCGAGGGCCGCGACGAGCAGCCACGGGCTGGCGAGGCCGAGGACGCCCTCGTGGCCGACGAGGCCGGTCAGGGCCTTGACGGCGACGTTGCAGACGCCGAAGAGGATGCCGGAGGCGGCGGCGAGCATGACGCCGTGGTGCTCGGCCGGGGCGCCGGCGCGCGGGCCCAGGATGAGCAGTCCGCCCATGCCGAGCAGCGCGCCCTCGAAGCCGATCATGGCGGCCAGGGAGAAGGCGGAGTTCGAGCCGTGCGGGTGGGGCATCGTGATGCCCAGCAGGACCAGGCCGACGGCGGTGAAGGCCAGGCCCATCCACTGGCGCCTGCCGACCTCGAAGCCGAAGATGCGATCGGCCATCACGGCGATCAGGACCACGCCGCCCGAGAGGACGACCTGGACGACCGAGAGCGGGACGAGCGAGATGGCGGCGACGTGCAGGGCCCAGGCGCCCCCGCCAACGACCATCCCGATGCTGAACCAGCGCGAGGAGTACAGCGCCTTGGCCGTGCGCAGCGGGTGGCGGACGTCGACGGCCGGGGCCTCTCGAGCACCGCGGTGCTTGAAGAAGAAGCTCAGGTTCGAAGCGATGGCGCACAGCAGCGCCAGCAGGATGCCGAGTTGAAGAGTCATGCAGGGTTCATCGGACCGGTTCGATCAACATGGTGGTGCCGGCCGATGACCCCCTCATCGGCACCACCGGATGCGTTCTTGACCAACCGGCGAGGGCGACAGGCTAGCGAACGATCCGCGACCATGCGCAACAACCAGAAACCCCTGCTCTTTGTGGACATCGACGGTGTGCTCTCGCTCTTCGGCTTTCAGTCCGATAGGCGTCCACAAGGCGATGTGGCTGAACGTCGAGGGCATCGTGCACCTGATTTCGGCTAACGCTTCCGAGCACCTGCACCGCCTGGCCGCCCCCTTTGACCTGGTCTGGTGCAGCGGATGGGAGGAGAAGGCCAACGAGCACCTCCTCGGTGCCCTTGTCTTGCCCGCTGCGCTGCCGTTCCTCACCTTCCCCGCGCAAGAAGGCGCAACCAGACACTGGAAGCTCGCCGCGATCGAAGACCACGCGGGCGAGCGGCCGCTGGCGTGGATCGACGACGCGCACGACGAGTCGTGCCGAGCCTGGGCCGCCGCAGCGGCCGGCGCCGACCCTGCTCGTCACCACCGATCCGCCCGCCGGACTGACCGACGCGGACGTCGAGGCGCTCGAGCGCTGGGCCGCCGGGCTCACGCCGGCAGCGGACCGCCCTGATCGATGACCACGGGCTGGCCCGAGTCCACGCGGAAGCGGCGCAGGGTGAAGACGCCCGAGTCGGGGTCGCGCTGCTCGTGGACCGCCTGGTAGCGGACGTCGAGCTGGCCGGCGCCCGCCTCGAGGATGCAGTAGCCCTTGTAGGCCTGGTTGGCGTAGGCCAGGTGCGGGTTGTTGGCCAGCACCGCGGCATCGGCCGGCGCGGCGGCCGCGACCCGCTCGGTCTCCGTCGAGGCGGCGCGGTCGACGATGCCCGGAGAGGTGATCGCGCCGCCGACGAACTCGGTCGCGCGCGACGGGCCGTTGACCGGGTCGATGCGGTCCTCGCCGCGCACCGTCTGGCGGCCGGTGCGCGTGACGTCGCCGGCGAAGAAGGTGTGGATGTCGCCGGTGACGAAGGTGACGTCGTCGATCGCGTCCGCCGCGATGTGGTCCACCAGCTCCGCGCGATCGGCGCCGTAGCCGTCCCACGAGTCGGTGTTCAGCGGGTTGTGCGGCGGCGCGTCGAGCGAGCAGATCATCACCTGGTTGGCGATCACCTTCCAGCGTGCGCGCGAGGCGCTCAGGGCGCCCTTCAGCCACGCCTTCTGCTCGGAGCCGAGCAGCGTGCGCGACGGGTCGTCGGTCGTGGTCGGCGGGCACGGCTCGGACAGCGCGGCGTCCGTCGGGTTGCACGGCTGGTCGCCGCGGTACTGGCGCGAGTCGAGGATGAACAGCTCGGCGCTGCCCAGCGGCAGCGAGCCGTAGATCTTCGGCGCGCCCGGCCAGCCGGCGCGGCATGTGCTCGAACCACGCGCGGTAGCCGTTGGCGCGGCGCTCGGTGAAGGGCACGCGGCGGTCCTTGGCCGCGCCGCCCGGCAGATCACCGGCGTAGTTGTCCTCGACCTCGTGGTCGTCCCACTCGCCGACGAGCGCGAAGTGGCGGCGGACCTCGCGCAGGTTCGCGTCGGTGTGGTAGAGCGAGTACTTGCGCCGGTACTCGGCGAGCGTCTGCGCCTCGCCGTCGGCGGCCGAGTCGTCGGTGCGGACGGGCGCATTGGTCGAGCCCGTCGAGGCGAAGGCCTGCTCGTAGATGTAGTCGCCGAGGCAGACGACGAGGTCCACGTCCTGCGCGGCGAGGTCGCGGTGGGCGGCGTAGTAGCCCGCGATGAACTCCTGGCAGGAGAAGAAGGCGATCCGGACCGTCTCGCTCGATCCGGCCGGCCGGGCGGTGCGAAAGCGCCCGACGGGCGACGATTCCGCCGCGGTCCTGAAGCGGTAGTAGTACTGCTCGCCCGGCTCGAGGAAGGCGCCGCTCACGCGCTGGTGCACCGTGAAGTCGGCCGCGGCGTCGGCCGCCGCGGTGCCGCTCGCGACGACCTTCGCGAAGCCCGCGTCGCGCGCGACCTCGTAGCCGACGTTGGCCGAGGCGCTCACGCCGTCCAGGCGCGTCCACAGGGTGATGGCGCTGGTGGCGGGCTCGCCCGAGGCGACGCCCTGGGCGAAGGCCCCCTCGGTCGCCAGCCGCGCCTTCTGCGCGACGCTCCACGCCGCGCTCGGGGCCAGCAGCACACCGGCGCCGGCGGTCAGGGCCGAACGCACGAAGGTCCGGCGGTCGATGCGCTTGCTCATGGCGACGCGCAATGCCCGCTGCGCTCCCGGACAACGCGCACTTTTACAGAGTGGTCACAGGTGACCGCCTCCGAGCCGTCTTCGCGCCGGGTCTAAGCTCTGGATCGGATGGCGGACGAGGATCTCTGGGAGGCCGCTCGTGCCCGCACGCGGGAGGACGTGCGCCAGATCTTCGCTCGCACCCCGGAGGCGCCGCAGCGGACGTGCCCGCACTGCGGCGCGCAGGCCCAGACGCGCGAGGAGCACTGTCCGGCGTGCGGGCGCTCGTACTTCGAGCGCCCCGACCGCTTCTCGCCGCGCACGCGCCGGATCCTGCAGACCCTCGGCGCCCTCGGCGCGGCGGCGCTGCTCGCGCTCGTCGTCGTCGTCCTCGTTCACCAGGCGCGCGACAACGGGACGACCGCGCGGGAGCGCCGCGCGGCGGCGGCGGCCGCGGAGCGCGCGCGTCTGACCCGCGAGCAGCGCCCCCACCACGCGACCGTCGCCGCCCTGCGCGACGGCGACCGCGGCGCCGCACGCGACGCCCGCCTGGGGCGGCGCGCCGCGCTCGTCAGGCGCCTCGAGGCCGCCATCACGGCCGACGCGCGCGGGCGCGTCGCGCGCCACGAGCTGCGCGCCCGCAGCATCCGCTCGACGCGCTGCCATGCGCTCGCCAACGACACGCGCGGCGACGAGCTCGACCTGCGCAAGGCGCTGGGCCGCTACTCCTGCGAGGCGGCGGTCGAGACGGCCAGCAACGCCGGCATCACCTCGACCCTCGGCGTGCCCTTCGTCGGCACGATCGACTTCCCCAGCGGCCGCCTGACCTGGTGCAAGGACAACCCCACGAGCGCGAGCGACGTCGAGAGCGCGCTGGCCTTCGTGCGCCTTTCGCGCGAGTGCACGGCGGCGCGCGGCCCGGTCTTCGGCTCCGGGTACCTCATCGAGCCGCGCGGCTAGCTGGCGGGCGCTTGACGCGACCGGAGATACTCGGCGCGCATGGCCACGGCCGACACGACCGGCATCGACCCGAAACGCGCGCAAGCGCTCGCACAGGCGGAGAACGCGCGCTTCGTCGCGCAGCGGCCGCGGTCGATGGCGCTGCAGGAGCAGGCGCGGCGCTCGATGCCGCGCGGCGTCCCGATGGCGTGGATGGACGACCTCTACGACCACCCGCCGATCTGGGTGTCGCATGGCGAGGGCGCGCATTTCACCGACGTCGACGGGCACACGTACCTCGACATGTACGTGGCCGACATGAGCGCGTTCTGCGGCCACGCGCCGGCGCCCGTGGCCGAGGCGGTCGCCCGCCGGATGAAGCTCGGCAACCAGTTCCTGCTGCCCGGCGAGGACGCGATCGCCGTCGCCGAGCACCTCGCCGACCGCTACGGGCTGGCGAAGTGGCAGTTCACCTCGTCGGCCACGCAGGCCAACACCGAGGTCATCCGCCTCGCCCGCGAGCTGACCGGCCGGCAGATCGTGCTGCTCTTCGACGGCAAGTACCACGGCGAGGGCGACGCGACGCTCGTCGTCGCCCAGGACGGCGAGGTCGTGCCCGAGCACCGGGGCCTGCCGCCGTGGATCACGACCCAGGCCCGCGTGGTCGGCTTCAACGACGTCGCGGCCGTGCAGGCCGCGCTCGCGCCGGGCGACGTGGCCCTCGTCCTGGCCGAGCCGGCGATGACCAACGCCGGCTTCCTGCTCCCGCAGGCCGGCTTCCACGACGCGCTGCGCCGGCTGACGCGTGAGACCGGCACGCTCCTGGCGATCGACGAGACGCACTCGCTCGTCTGCTCCTACGCCGGCCTCGCGCGGGAGTGGGGGCTCGAGCCCGACTTCCTCGTGGTCGGCAAGTCGATCGCGGCCGGCGTCCCGCTCGCCGCCTACGGGATGCGCGACGAGATCGCCGCCCTGATCGCCCCGCCCGCGGAGGCGCGCGTCGTCTCGGGGGCCGTGGTCGACGAGGTCGCCACCGGCGGGACGCTGTTCGGCAACGCGCTCTCGATGGCGGCGGGGCGCGCGGCGCTGCTCGAGGTGCTCACCCCGGAGGCTTTCGCGCACACCGCGGCGCTGGGCGAGCGGATGGCCGCGGGCCTGCGGGCGGCGATCGAGCGCGCGGGGCTGGCGTGGAGCGTGGTCCAGCACGGAGCCCACGCCTTCTACTTCTTCGTGCCCGAGCCGCCGATCGACGGCGCCGGCTCGCGCGCCGCCGACGATCCCGACCTGCGCGCGCTCATCCGGGTCTTCATGGCCAATCGCGGCGTGTGGGAGTCGGGGTGGTGGCTGGGCCCGACCCTCTCGGTCGCCCACGGCCCCGACGACGTGGACCGCTACGTCGCGACGTTCGACGACTTCCTGACCGAGGTGACCTAGGCATGTCGCACATGCGGACCACGATGCAGACCCAGCCCGACGAGCTGCGTCGCCTGCTCGCCGACCGCGCTCCGGCGGACGCGGCGGCGGAGCGGATCGCCGGCCGGCGCACGTGGCTGGTGGGCATCGGGACGAGCTGGCACGCCGCCCATCACGGCGCGTGGCTGCTCGGGGCGGCCGGGCTCGATGCCTTCGCGCTGCACGCCGCCGACGTCGCGCCGTACGCGCGGCCCTTCGACGCGGCCGACGCCGTGATCGTGCTCAGCCACACCGGTCAGACGGGCTACACGGCGCAGGTGCGCGAGGCCGCACGCGCGGCCGGCGCCGCGGTGGTCCACGTCACCGCCGTCGGCAAGGGCGGGGACGTCGAGACCGTCGCGCCCGAGACCTCGTACGCCTACACCGCGAGCCACACCGGCGCGCTCATGCGCCTGGCCCAGATCGCCGAGGCGCTCGGCGCGGATCTCGGCGACCTCGCCGCGGTGCCCGACGCGGTGGCGGCCGTGCTCGCCGCGCCGGGACCCGTCGTGCAGCCGCCCGGCCGGCTCCTCGAGCTGATCGGCGCCGGCCCCAACGCGTGGACCGCGGCGGAGGGCGCGCTGAAGGTCCGCGAGGCGTCCTACGTCGCGACCGAGGGCCTGTCCTGCGAGCAGTTCCTCCACGGCCCGAGCGTCGCGCTCGACGCCCAGGACACGCTCGTCGCGCTCGACGGCGGCGGCCCGGCGGCCGCGCGCACGGAGGCGATCGCCGCCGCGATGGAGGTGACCGGCGCCCGCGTCGTGCGCATCGCCGAGCGCGACCTCGGCGAGGCGCTCTCGATCTTCCCGCTGACGGTCTGGGTCCAGCGCATCGCCCTCGAGCTGGCCGAGGCGCGCGGCGTGAGCCCCGACCGCTTCCGCTACGAGGAGGATCCCGCGCGCGAGCAGGCCATCGAGTCGCTCGGCTTCTGATCGGCGCCGGCGGTCACAGCCGCTCGAGCACGTCGGCCATGTGCCGATGGCCGAGGACCTCGTAGCCCACGACGGTGACCGCGGGCGCGAGCGCGAGGACCACGAGGCAGGCCGCGACGCTCACGCCCGCCGAGGCGAGGACCACCGACAGGACCAGCAGCGCGGTGGTGCCCGCGACGAGGCCGACATGGAACGGGTCGAAGGCGCGCATGAGCACCGAGTAGAGCGCGTAGAACATCGCGACGTAGACGGCGAAGGGGATGGCCACGCTGAGCACCGCGCCGGTGGGGCCGATCTTCGCCTCATCCTCGAGGGTGAAGGCCACGACGTGCAGGCCGGCCCCCATCGCGGCAAGCGCGCCGAAGATGACCAGGTGGCCGTAGCCGAAGCTGAACCCGCGCTCGCGGTGACGGACCAGCACCTCGCCCCACGGCACGGCGAAGTACATCCACCAGCTGCCGAAGGTGAGGCCGACGCCGGCGATGGCCAGCAGCACCGCGTCGACGGTCCACCCCGCCTCGCCGTGGACGAGCGTGTTGAGCGAGGCGACCGTGCCGAGGATGACCTCGCCGAGCGTGATGATGACCAGCAGGCCGTAGCGCTCGGCGATGTGGTGCGGGTGCCACGGGGTGTGGCCCTTGCGCTCGGCGACGAACGGGCCGTAGAGCTCGAAGGCGATCAGCACGGCGAACAGCGCGAAGCTCACGCCGATTCCGAGCTCCAGGACGGCGAGCACGACCCAGCCGACCTGGGCCACGCCGATCGTCGCCATGTACGAGCGGGCCGCCGGCGCCCGGTCGCGATCGTGGCGCGAGACCTGCCACCACAGGAAGACCAGCGCCACGCGCATGATCACGTAGCCGGCCACCATCACGCGGTTGTCCAGCGTGCCGCCGCGATCGATCGACTCGAACATCGGCTGCAGCCCGAGCGACAGCACGATGACCCCGACCATCTGCACCATCGTCGCGAGGCGGAAGACCCAGTCGTCGGTGTCGTAGGCCGACGCGAACCACGAGTAGTTCAGCCAGGCCCAGCTCACGGCGAATGCGGCGAAGGCGAAGCCCAGGACGCCCGGGCCCACGTGATCCTCGGCGACGTAATGGGCCAGCTCGTCGGCGGCCGTGCCGAAGGCGACGACGATGGTCAGGTCGTAGAGCAGCTCCAGCGGCGTTGACGCCCGGTGGTCCTCGTCGGGGTCGCGCCCGGTGAATCGCCGTCGGCGATGGGCTCGATCAGCGGCAGGGGGCGACGCCATGGCGGCCGATTCTGACTGAGCTACCGCGGGCCCGTCAGCGACGCGGCGCGACGCCGTCGGCGAGGTCGCCCTCCAGGCGGCCTGAGCGCCCCGAGCCCGGCCGTGGAGACGCCGCGTGCGCAGCGGGCGCCTCCACGCGCCGGTACGGTCGGCGCATGGCGCATCCGGGTGACCTCGACACGACCTTCGGCAGCGGCGGGAAGAAGACGGTCAACTTCGGCGGCATCGATGCCGCGCGAGCCGTGCTCGTGCAGCCCAACGGGAGGGTGATCGCCGCCGGCGGCGGCGGCCCCGCGAGCTCCTTCTGCGTCGTGCGCCTGCGCTCGGCCAACGGCACGCTGGACCCCACGTTCGGCTCGGGCGGCAAGCGCGTGGTCGACTTCGGCACCGACGACGAGTCCGTCTACGGCGCCGCGCTGCAGCCGGACGGCAAGATCGTGCTCGCGGGAGACTCGCGCCTGCAGCCGGCCGTCGTGCGCCTGAAGGCCAACGGCGCGCTCGACACGAGCTTCGACGGCGACGGCCGCAAGCTCTTCAGCTGGGGCGCGATCGGCCGCGTCACGGCCGTGGTCGTGGCGCCGAACGGCAAGCTCCTGCTCGCCGGCTTCTCGGGGCCGGAGGGCGGCGACATCAAGGTGGCGCGGCTGAGCGCCAACGGCGCGTTCGACACGACCTTCGGCGCCGGCGGGATCGCGACGGTCGACTTCGGCGCCACCGAGTTCGGCGAGGCGATGGCCCGCCAGGCCGACGGACGCATCCTGGTGGCCGGACGGTCGTCGCCCAGCGGCGCCGTGGTCGCGCGCCTGCGCGCGACCGGCGTGCTCGACCCGGACTTCGGCTCCGGCGGGCGCGTGACGCTCCCCGGGGGCGGCAGCCTCAGCGCCGTGCTCGTGCAGCCCGACCGCAACATCGTCGTCGCGGGCAACGCGAGCGGCAGCGCGGCGATGACCGTCACGCGCCTGAAGCCCGACGGCTCGCTCGACGCGACGTTCGGCACCGGCGGCACCGCGACGGTCGCCTTCGGATCGCTCGCCAACCCCCTCGGCGGCGCGGCGCGCCAGCCGGACGGCAAGCTCGTCATCGCCGGCTACACGCAGGACGGCGAGGACGTCGCGGTCGCGCGCCTGAACACCAACGGATCGCTCGACGCCACCTTCGGCACCGGCGGGAAGGCGACCGTCGAGTTCGGCGCCGCGACGTTCGGCAACGCGGTGGCGCTGGCGCCGAACGGGCGGATCGTCGTCGCCGGCCAGAAGACGGGCGGCGACGACTTCGCCGTGGCGCGGCTGCGCGGCTGACTGGAGCACATCGGCCCTCGGGTAGAACTCCCGCATGCCCAGCCCACCGCTTCCGCCCGAGCTCCAAGAGGTGCTCGCCAAGCCGAACCCAGCCGTCATCGGAACCGTCACGCCCGACGGCGCGCCGAACACCGTGGCCACGTGGTACCTCTGGGAGGACGGGCGCGTCCTCGTCAACATGGACGAGGGCCGCCGGCGGCTCGACTACGTGCGAGAGAACCCACGCGTGTCGTTGACCGTCCTGGACGGCGACGAGTGGTACCGCCACATCACCCTGCACGGGCGCGTGGCCCTCGTCGACGACCCCGACCTCGCCGACATCGACCGCCTCTCCACGCACTACACCGGCAACCCGTACAGCAACCGCGACCGCGGCCGTGTGAGCGGATGGATCGAGATCGACAGCTGGCATGCGTGGAACGGCGGGCGCCCCTGGACGTGACCGGTGGACAACCGCCGGATCGCCGACCGCCTGGACGCCTTCGCCTCGCTGCTGGAGCTCGGCGATGCCAATCCCTACACGGCCCGTGCCTACCGCCGCGCGGCCGAGACGATCCGCGCGACGCCCGCCCCGGTCGCCGAGCTCGTGCGCGACGGGCGCGTCCGCGAGCTGCGCGGGATCGGCCCGGGGATCGAGACGCGGCTGCGCGAGCTCGTCGAGACGGGCGCGATCGAGGAGCTGGCCGAGCTCGAGCGCGAGCTCGCTCCGGCGTCTCGTCGGCCTCGGCCGCTACCTCGGGCTCAGCGCGAAGCGCTCGGTCGAGATCGCGCGAGCGCTCGGCGTCCGGACGCCCGACGAGCTGCGCGAGGCGGCAGCGGCCGGCCGCCTGCGGACCGTCCGCGGCATCGGCCCGAAGACCGAGGCGCGGCTCCTCGAGGCTCTCGCCCGCGAGGCCGAGCCGCGACCGCAGCGCGCACTGCTGCTCAACCGCGCCTGGGAGCTCGTGGGCGCGATCGCGGCCGCGCTCGACGGGGAGGCGGCCGGCGATGTGCGCCGCTGGCGCGACGCGTGCGAGCAGCTGGCCGTGGTCTGCGCCGCGGCCGCACCCGTCCTCGCTGCTGGAGCGCTTCGCCGCGCTGCCGCAGATCGTCGCGGTGATCGAGCAGGCCGAGCGGCGCGCGGTCGGGGTCACGGTCGACGGCGTGCCGGTCGAGCTCGTCGTCGCCGCGCCGGCGGGCCTTCGGGACCGCCCTCGTGCGCGCAACCGGCTCGCCCTCCTACGTCGCGGCGCTCGAGCCGCTGCCCGACGCGCCCGACGAGGCAGCCGTCTACCGCGCGCTCGGCCTGCCGTGGTGCCCGCCGGAGCTGCGCGAGGAGCCGTTCCGCGGCGAGCCGCCGGAGCTCGTCGACGAGGCCGAGATCCGCGGCGATCTGCACTGCCACACGACGTGGTCGGACGGTCGGGCGAGCGTCGAGGAGATGGGCCGCGCCGCCCGCGAGCGCGGCTACGACTACGTCGCGATCTGCGACCACACGCCCGCCGTCGGTGCCGTGCGCGGGCTCACCGCCGACGACGTCCGCCGCCAGGCGCGAGGAGATCGCGGCGGCCAACGAGCGTCTCGCCCCGTTCCGCGTCCTGCGCGGGATCGAGTGCGACATCCTCCCCGACGGGCGGCTCGATCTTCCCGACGACGTCCTGGCTGACCTCGACTGGGTCCAGGCCAGCGTGCACGGCGGGCAGCGGATGCCGCGAGGCGGAGATGACCAAGCGCGTCGAGGAGGCCCTGCGCAACCCCTACGTGAGCTGTCTGAGCCATCCCACGGGCCGGCTCATCAACCGCCGCCCCGAGAACGCCCTCGACCTCGAGCGCGTGTTCGAGGTCGCCCGGGAGACCGGCGTGGCGCTCGAGGTCAACGGCCTGTCCCCCCGCCTCGATCTGCGCGGCGAGCACGTCCGCGAGGCGCTGCGCGCCGGCGTGCGGATCGTCTGCTCGACCGACGCACACTCGACCCGGGGTCTCGGGAACATGACGCTCTCGGTCCACACGGCGCGCCGCGGATGGGCGACCCCCGCCGACGTCCTCAACACCCGACCGCTGCGGTCGATCCTCGACGTGCGTCGAGCGGCCCGGGCGTAGGGTTGCGCCGTGACCTTCGACGTCGCAGCCGACGCGTACGACCGGTTCATGGGGCGCTACTCGGCCTCGCTCTCGCCACAGCTGGCCGACCTCGCGCGCGTGCAGGCGGGGCAGCGCGCGCTCGACGTCGGCTGCGGGCCGGGCGCGCTGACCGCGGAGCTCGTCGAGCGCCTCGGCGCCGACGCCGTGGCCGCGGCGGACCCCTCGCAGCCGTTCGTCGAGGCCGCTCGTCAGCGCCACCCCGGCGTCGAGGTGGTGCTCGCCGGGGCCGAGGACCTGCCCTTCGACGACGGCGCCTTCGACGTCGCCCTCGCGCAGCTCGTCGTGTCCTTCATGAGCGATCCGGCGGCCGGGCTCGCCGAGATGCGACGGGTCACGCGGGCGGGTGGGGTCGTCGCGGCGTGCGTGTGGGACTACGCCGGAGGCACGTCGCCGCTGGCGCCCTTCTGGCGCGCGGTGGCGGAGCTCGACCCCGGCGCGCGCGACGAGTCCGGGCTGCCGGGGGCGCGCGAGGGCGAGCTCGCGGCTCTCTTCGAGGCGGCGGGGCTCGACGACGTGGAAGGCGACGAGCTCTGGGTGCGCGTCGAGCACGCGCGCTTCGAGGACTGGTGGGAGCCGTTCACCTTGGGCGTCGGACCGGCGGGGGCCCACGTGGCGGGACTCGACGCCGAGGGCGCCGCCGAGCTGCGCGAACGGTGCCGCCTGCTCCTGGGCGACGGGCCGCTGAGCCTCGCGATGCGCGCGTGGGCGGCGCGCGGCCGGGCCTAGGCCAGGCGCAGGAGCACGTCGAGCGACCGCTGCGGGCCGCGCCAGTGCTCGCACAGCAGCTCCGGACCGGCTGAACGCAGCACGGCGCGCAGGACCAGCGCGACGACGATCGCGTCGTCGAGCTGTCCGGCGACCGGGATGAAGTCGGGCACGAGGTCGATCGGCATGGCCAGGTACGCGAGGAGGGCCGCGAGGAGCAGCTTGCGTCGCCTCGGCACGCGGGGATCGCGCAAGAGCGCGCGCAGCAGCATCAGGCAGTCGGGGATGATGGTCGCCAGCGCACGCGCGTCGACGCGCCGGCCCGCGAGCGACAGCGCGACCAGCAGCGCCGCGTAGACGACCAGCGTCACGCCCAGTCCGAGCAGTAGCCAGTGCCAGCCCGTCACCGTGCGTCCACGCTACCTCGTCGCCTGCGCCTATAGGCTCGGCCCGTCACTCGATCACAGGAGGCAGGGCGCAGTGGACGTTTCCTCGCGGTTCGACGTGGCCGGGTTCGGCGTGATCGTCACCGGCGGTGCCAGTGGACTCGGGCTCGCCTACGGCGAGGTGCTCGCCGCGCACGGGGCGCGCGTGACGCTGATCGACGTCGACGCCGACGCGGTCGCCGCGCAGGCCGCGAGGTTGCAGGGCGAGGGGCACGACGTGCGCGGGGCCGTCGCCGACGTGACCGATCAAGCCGCCCTGGATCGCGCGATCGACGAGGCCGCGGAGTCCTACGGCCGGCTCGACGTCGCGTTCGCGAACGCCGGCGTCGATTCGGGTGCGGGCTTCGTCGGCGCCTGGGCCGGCGACGAGCGCCCCCGCGTCGAGGACGGTGCGATCGAGCGCTACGCCGACGAGCGCTGGAACCGCGTGATCGACATCAACCTCAACGGGATCTTCGCGACCGCGCGCGCCGCGGCCCGCCACATGCGCCCGCGCGGATTCGGCAGGATCGTCATCACGACGTCGCTGGCGGCGACCAAGGTGGAGCCCGCGATCGGCTCGGCGTACATGGCCGCGAAGGCCGGGGCACGGCACTTCATGCACTGCCTCGCGCTCGAGCTCGCGGCCGACGGCATCACGGCCAACGCGATCGCGCCGGGGTTCTTCGTCACCAACATCGGCGGCGGTCACGCCCACGACCCCGCGCAGCAGGCCGCCATCTCGAAGGTCATCCCCATGCACCGCGTCGGCTGGCCCGACGACATCAAGCCGCTTGCCCTCTTCCTCGCGTCGCCCGCCTCGGAGTACATCACCGGGCAGGAGATCGTGATCGACGGCGGTTGGGGGCTGGGAACGGCGGACTGACGCAGCAGGCGGGATCGGCGCGCTGGTCAGTGCCCGGTGGAGGAGAAGTGCATGTAGTCCTTCGTGTCCCCGGCCCAGGCGCCGCCCCAGCCCCAGCCGACCGATCGGAACGCCGCGATCGCCCGCGGCGTCACCATCCCGCGGCGATGCCGTGAGCGGTCGAAGTACGGCTTGGCCGAGGGGTCGCGGCTCTGGCCGCAGCCGACGTAGGGGTTCTCGACGGGGTTGACGTCGACCGCCAGTCCGTAGGCGTGCATCGACCACGTGCCGGTGCCGCTGCCGCCGGTGCACGGCGACGGGACCGCCTGGCGGCAATCGAACGAGCCGCTGACGTCGCCGTCGCGCGGACGGCCGCGAGTCGGGCCGTACATGTCCGCGAGCTGCAGGTGACGGATCGGGAAGTGCAGTGCGTACAACTTGCCGAACACGCGCTTCAGCGGGCCGGCCGCGCGGGCGTTGACGACGAGCTGGCCGGTGTGCGCCCGGCCGTCGAAGCCCCACTGCGAGACGGTGAGCAGCCGCAGGTCCGACAGCCCGACCGGGCAGCTGGCGCGCCAGAAGCCCTCGGCCTTCAGCTGGGCCTGGACGGGCGCGGGCAGCGGTGCGCTCGAGGCGTGAAACGGAGCGAGCGCGAGCAGCACCGCCGGTAGCGCGAAGACGCCGGCCACAGGGACGTCACTCTACGCCCGGAGCAGCGCCGCCGTAGGCGCCTCAGTCTCCGCCTCCTCTTGCCTCACGCCAGGCGTCCGGAGGGCCACCACGAAGGCGGCGACCACCACGACCAGGAGCAGCGAGGCGCTTCATCACGCCTTGCAGCGACCCGCGGGCAGCGACGTTGCGCGGCCCAGCGGCCGCTTCACGGCCTCGCCGCGGCCGACGGGGCGAGCTGAGCACGAAGGGCGGGCGCGAGCAGGTCATCTCGCTGGACTGGATGGCCGGGGCGAATGGCTCGCGTTGGTGCGCGTTGTCGCCGTCGCGTGGCTGCGCGAGCGTCGTTCCTGGCCGGGGAGGACGACGAGGGCGAAGACGGCACCGGCGAAGGCGACGATCGCCCCGGTGCGCAGGCCGAGGTTCATGCCGGTGATGAACGCCTCGCGCGCGGCGTCGGCGAGGTGGGCGCCGCGGATGCCACCGATGTGCTGGGCGACGCCGAGGGCACCCCCGACGGAGTCCAGGGCCGTCTGCTTGATCGCAGGTCCAACCGGGTGCGAGGCGAGCGCGCTGGTCAGGTGGTCCTGGTAGGTGGTGGAGAGCAGGCTGCCGATCACCGCGACGCCGAGTGCCCCGCCGGTCTGCAGAAAGGTGCCGTTGGTGCCGGCGGCGACGCCGGTGTGCTCGCCGGGGACCGCGCCCATCACCGAGCCGGTCGCGGCGGGGATGACGAGCCCGGCGCCGAGGCCGAGCAGCGCGATGCCCGCGACGATGTCCGAGTAGGTGGTGGCGGTCGAGGCGCCGGAGATCTGCCACAGGCCGGCGGCCGCGAGCAGCAGGCCGGCGGCGATCGTCAGCTTCACCCCGAGCCCGCGAACGAGATGGCTCGACAGCGGTGCGACCAAGGCGATCGCGCCGGCCGCGGGAAGCATCCGCACGCCTGCCTCGAGCGGCGCGTAGCCGAGCACGAACTGCAGGAACTGGGTGAGCAGGAACATCGTGCCCATGAGGCCGAACATGGTCAAGGCGACCGACACGGTCGCGCCCGAGAAGCCGCGCTCGGCGAAGAAGCGCAGCTTCAACATCGGATGTGCGGACCGCCGCTCCCACACGGCGAACGCCCCGACAACCGCGAGGCCCGCGGTGCCCGTCGCAAGGACCAGCGCGGACGACCAGCCGTGCAGGGGCGCCTCGATGATCGCCCACAACACGAGTCCGAGCCCGGTGATCGACAGCAGCGACCCGACGACGTCGGGGGCCTCGGCGACGGGGTTCTTGGAGTCGGGCACCAGCGCCAGCGCCAGCCCGAAGCCGATCGCGGCGATCGGCACGTTGATCAAGAACACCGAGCCCCATGCGAAGTGGTCCAGCAGGAGTCCGCCGACGATCGGGCCGAGCGCGATGCCGGCGCCGCTGGTCGCGGCCCAGAACCCGATCGCGCGCTGGCGATCATGCGCGTCGGCGAAGGTGTTGGTGATGATGGCCAGCGTCGAGGGCATGATGAGCGCGGCGCCGATGCCCATGCTCGCGCGGGCTGCGATCAGCATCCCAACCGAGCCGGAGACTGCCGCCCAGGTCGAACCCGCCGCGAAGGCGACCAGGCCGGCCAGGAACGTGCGCTTGCGTCCGATCCGGTCGCCGAGACTGCCGGCGACCAGCAGCAGGCACGCGAAGACGAGCACGTAGGCATCGACGATCCACTGCAGCTCGCTCGAGCTGGCGTGCAGGTCGCGCACGAGCGTCGGCAGTGCGACGTTCAGGACCGTGGCGTCGAGCGTCACGATCAGCAGTGACACACACAGCACCGCGAGCGCAAGCCACCTCCGCGACGAGTTACTCGGGGCCGGTCGCAGTTGCGTGGACGGTGATGCGCTCATCGCTCCTCACTCCCTTGGTTGCGGCGCGGGTTCGTCGCTGCCGTTGCCTGGCGGCGAAGTGACCAGGCTGCCGACCACGGTCTCGACCAGCCCGCGCAGGTATCGCTCTTGATCCGCGGCGTCGACGGCCGCGTCGATCGCGCGGAAGAAGCTCTCGCCGAGACAGCTGGCGAGCAGCAGCCGCGCGGCGACGTCGACGTCCGCCTCGGGTCGCACCCGGCCCAGACGCTGCTCGGCCTTCAGATAGGCGGCGAGGTTGACCGCCACCGCGTGCGGGCCGGCGTCGCGGCCGGCGAGGAACTCCCGCTCGGCGGCCAAGAGCTCCGCATCGGCGAACAGGCCGCCCAGCAGCATCACGCCGTCGCCGTAGGAGGCGAGCGCGGCCCGCGCCGCGTCGAACACGTTCGCCTCCACCGTCGCGGTGCCCGCCCGCATGGGCAACCCGCCAAGCGTGCCGATCATCGTCAGCAGCCGCGAGCGGATCACCTCATGCACGAGCTCCGACTTACCGGAGAAGTAGCGGTAGATGCTCCCCTCCGAGCACCCGGCGGCACGAGCGATGTGACTCGTCCGCGTCCGTGCCAGCCCTCGCTCCTGGATCACCCGCACCGCCGCGTCGATCACGGCGTCCCGCAACGCCTGCGGCGTGCCCTGATCCGTGCCGGGCACCACCACTGACGGACGCCCCTCGGAGTCGACTGCCGAAGTCATATCGAGAGCATGAGTGAACGTTCACTCCGCAGCATCCGCACCGTTCACTGCCGGCGATGGCGGCTTACTACCGATGAGCAGTACTTGGGGGAAGTGCCTCTGCGGAAAGTCACAGACGCACCCCGGGCCCGGGTCGGCGAGGCTTCGCATCATGGCGACCGTTCCGCAACAACCCGCGGCGCTGCCGGAGCGCCAGCCGAGGTACCGGCGCCTTCTCGTGCCCGAGATGTGGGCGTCGCTGGCCATCATCGCGATGTGGCTCGCGGTGCTGCTCGACGCGCTCTTCGGCCCGGACTTCGTGTCGGCCAGCGGAGCCAGCATGACCCGTATTCCGTCGGCGATCATCGTGGCACTGTTCGCCTATCTCGGCACGCGCGTCGTGGCCAAGTACGGCTTCGGCCACCGGCCGGATGACGACGACTGACCGAGGGCAGGCAGCACGGGTCGACCGGCAGCGATGAGTTCGGCGCGCCGCGACGGTCTCATGTGTAGTGGCGCTGACAGGCGGCCACCGACGATCCACGACTGCGGCCTACGCTGACGCAGGAACCGACACAGGAGGTGAGCGATGACCGACTACACGATCGGAACGCGCGAGGAATGGCAGGCGGCTCGCGATGACCTGGCGAAGCTCGAGGCCGAGCACGCCGAGCTCAGCCAGAGGGTGACCGAGCAGCGCCGTCAGCTTCCCTGGGTTCCGGTGGAGAAGGAGTACGAGTTCGACACCGAGGACGGGAAGAAGACGCTCGCCGAGCTCTTCGACGGGCGCTCACAGCTGCTCGCCTACAACATCATGTTCGGGCCCGACTACGAGCTCGGCGCCTGCCCCGGGTGCTCGAACCTGGGCGATGAGCTCGATGCCACGCGCCTGCATCTCAACCACCGCGACGTGACGCTGATCTGCTTCTCGCGCGCGCCGATCGATCGGCTCACTGCCTACAAGGAGCGGATGGGTTGGCAGTTCCCCTACGTGTCGACCTACGCGACGGAGTTCCCGTTCGACTTCGGGATCGCCCTCACGCCCGAGCAGGCGCAGGAGGTCCCGGAGGTCAAGGGGATTCTCGACAACCCCCCGGAGTGGCTCGAGGACTGGGGGCGCCAAGTCGGAGCCAAGCTCGAGGACGGCCTGCGTGAGGGACCGAGCTTCATCGCCTTCGCGCGCGAGAACGGCAGCGTGTACCACACCTACACGGTGATGGCGCCCGATCCGTTCGTCGCCCCGTACCACTCGTTCCTGCTCCAGCGGACGCCGAAGGCCGGGTCCGAGGAGCCCCGCGCCTGGCGCAAGGACGAGTACCCGGACTGATCAGGGCGCCAGCGCTGCCCGCTACTTCCAGGTCGGCGGCGCCTCGTAGTGCATCTCGGCGGCCTGGTGCGCGGCGCGCCGGCGGGCGCGCCGCGCCGGCCGCCTGCGCTCTCCGTCGCCATCCAGCCGAGCAGGCCGCGGCGCGACGATCAGCGACCGCAGCGGGTCGTCGCGCACGGCGAGGATCGTGTAGCGGACGCAGGCGGCGAAGAGGACGCCCATGCCCCCGACGACGACGTAGGACTCCGTCGGGTCGCGCAGGGCGAACGAGCCGACGATGACCAGCAGCGCACCGAGAACGAACCAGGGCAGCGCGCGGGTCGCGAGGTAGTCCGAAGGACGTGGCGCCGCGCGGGCTGGGCGGCGCCGGCGCGTCGGCGTCCTCGGCGCGAGGAGATCCGCGGTCGCGCTGCCGTCCCATACGGCAGGGCTCCCACGGACGTCGGGGGCGCAAACTGAGCGGGTCGGCGCTCTGACGTGACGCTCAGCGCACGACCTTGGTGACCACCCAGTGATGCTTGCCGAGGCGGCGGGTTCGCTCGAACCCATGGCTCTCGAACATCGACACCGCGCCGTTGTGGAGAAAGGACGCGGAGACCGACCGGCCTTCGGTGTCCTCGGGATAGCTCTCCACCGTTCCTCCACCGAGCCGCGCGATCTCGCGCAGAGCGCCGTCGAGCGCGGTGGAGGCGACCCCGCTGCGCCGGTACCTGCTGTCGACGAAGAAGCACGTGATCCGCCAATCCGGGAGGGCGGTGAGACCGTCGAGGTACGCGCGGCGGCGCTTGATGCGCGGCAGCTCGTCGGTCGGCCCGAACTGACACCAGCCCACGCAGGTCGCGCCGTCGTACACGAGGGCGGCGTGGGCCCGCCCCTCCCGGACGCGCGCCTCCTTCTCGGACCGGTTCTGCGCCGCGGTCTTCGTCCGCCCGACACCTTCGGCGTGAAAGCCCATGCACCAGCAGCCGCCCCACACACCGTTGTGGCGCTCGACCAGCCGCGCGAAGTCCGCCCAGGTGGTCTCGTCCAGCGGCCTCGCGCGCAAGCCCGTGATGGTCTCCCCCGTCACTCGCGCTCAGCCTATAAACGACTGAGGGCCCGCACCAGGCGGGCCCTCAGCACGTCATCTGTCAGGCGTGACTAGGACGACTCGTCGGATTCGGGCACGTCGAGCTCGGCGAGCTCGTCGGCGAACCCGGTGTCGCCGGCCCCGGCGCCGATCTCCTCCAGCGAGGCGAGGTCCTCGTCGAAGGCCGACCCGAAGCCGCCCAGGCCGTCGCCGTCGCCGAGCCCGAGCTCGGCCGCGATCTCGTCGGAGTCCAGCAGGCCGACGTCGTCCATCGCGCGCGGCAGCGGCTCGGCGGGCTCGATCTCGATCCGCCGGTAGCGCTTGAGCCCCGTGGCGGCCGGGATCAGCTTGCCGATGATCACGTTCTCCTTGAGGCCGTTGAGGGTGTCCTTCTTGCCCTCGAGCGCGGCGTCCGTGAGGACCTTGGTGGTCTCCTGGAACGACGCGGCCGACAGGAAGGAGTCCGTGTTCAGCGACGCCTTGGTGATCCCGAGGATGATCTCCTCGAACTGCGCCGTCTCGCCGCCGTCGTCCTTGATGCGGGCGTTCTCGCGGGCGAAGTCGTAGCGATCCACGAACTGGCCCGGGAGGTAGGTCGTGTCGCCCTTCTGGTCGACGCGGACCTTCTTGAGCATCTGGCGCACGATCAGCTCGATGTGCTTGTCGTTGATGTCCACGCCCTGGGACTTGTAGACCTCCTGCACCTCCTTGACGAGGTAGCGGGCGGTCTCCGTCCGGCCCCGGAGCTTGAGCAGGTCGTGCGGGTACAGCGAGCCCTCGTTGAGCTGGCGGCCAGCCTCGACCTTCTCGCCCTCGGCCACGAGCAGGCGGGTGCGCCGCGGGAACGTGTGGCGGTGCTCCTCACCCTCGGCGTCGACGATGACCACGGTGAGGGCCTTGTCGGTCTCCTCGATGTGGACGGCGCCGTCGTGCTCGGTGATCTGCGCGAGGCCCTTCGGCTTACGCGCCTCGAAGAGCTCCACGACACGCGGCAGGCCGTGCGTGATGTCCGCGCCGGCGACGCCGCCGGTGTGGAACGTCCGCATGGTCAGCTGCGTGCCCGGCTCGCCGATCGACTGCGCGGCGATGATGCCGACCGCGTCGCCGATCTGGGCCGTCTGGCCGGAGGCCATGGAGCGCCCGTAGCACGCCTGGCACACGCCGGTGACGGCCTCGCACTTCAGCACGGAGCGCACCGGCACCCACGCGTCCTCCTCGAAGGACTCGAAGATGTCGGCCAGCTCGGCCCGGTCGATCTCCGCACCCTTCTCGACGATGACGCGACCGCGCTTGGTGGCGATCTCCTCACCGGCGAAGCGTCCGACCAGGTTGCCGTTCGGGTTGCCCTGGTCGTCGCGGACCTTGAGCTCGATGAACTCCGTGGTGCCGCAGTCGGGCTCGCGGATGATGACGTCCTGCGCGACGTCGACCAGACGCCGGGTCAGGTAGCCCGAGTCGGCGGTACGCAGGGCGGTGTCGGCCAGGCCCTTGCGGGCACCGTGCGTCGAGATGAAGTACTCGAGAACGGTCAGGCCCTCCATGAAGTTGGCCCGGATCGGCCGCTCGATGATCTCGCCCTTCGGGTTGGCCATGAGGCCGCGCATGCCCGCCAGCTGGCGGATCTGCTTGATCGTCCCGCGGGCACCGGAGTCGGCCATCATGAGGATCGGGTTGAGGCGATCGAAGTTCTTCTCCATCGCGTCAGCCACCTCCTCGGTGGCCGCCGTCCACTTGTCGACGACCGCCTCGTGGCGCTCCTCCTGCGTGATCAGGCCCATGTCGTACTGGTCCTGGATCTCGGACACCTCGCCCTCGACCTTGGCCAGGATCGCGCCCTTCTCGGGCGGGATGATCACGTCGTTCTTGGAGATCGTGATCCCGGCCTGCGTGGCGTACTTGAACCCGAGGTCCTTGAACGCGTCGAGCACGAGGGCGATGACCGAGGCGCCGTGCAGCTGCACGAGCGCGTCGATGACCTTCACCGTGTCGCGCTTGCGCATCGGCTGGTTGATGAACTCGTAGGTCGTCGGGTCGAACTCGCCGGCCAGGGCCTCCTGCAGCGCCCGCTCGATGCGGTCGTTGTAGATGATGCGCCCGACCGTGGTGAGCACGTGCCCGCCCTGGTCGTGGCCGCGGCGGTACTCGGCCACGTCGTGGAGCTTCACGCCGCCGAGCTCATAGCTCAGCTCGGCCTCCTGGGCCGTGCGGAAGCGGTGGACCTTGGGCGTGTACGTCGCCGGGTCGATCTTGGCGAGCTCGTCGGCCTCGGGGCCGTAGGTCAGGTAGTAGGCGCCCAGCACCATGTCCTGCGACGGCGTCGCCAGCGGCGCCCCGTGCGCGGGGGACAGGATGTTGTTGCTCGACAGCATGAGGATGCGGGCCTCCGCCTGCGCCTCGGCGCTGAGCGGGAGGTGGACCGCCATCTGGTCGCCGTCGAAGTCGGCGTTGAACGCGTGGCAGACGAGCGGGTGGACCTGGATCGCCTTGCCCTCGACCAGCACGGGCTCGAAGGCCTGGATGCCCAGGCGGTGCAGCGTCGGCGCGCGGTTGAGCAGCACCGGGTGCTCGTGGATGACCTGCTCGAGCACGTCCCACACCTGCGGGATCATCGAGTCGACCATCTTCTTGGCCGCCTTGATGTTCTGCGCCTCCTTGCGCTCGACGAGCTGAGCCATGATGAACGGCTTGAACAGCTCGAGCGCCATGAGCTTGGGCAGGCCGCACTGGTGCAGGCGCAGCGACGGGCCGGCCACGATGACCGAGCGGCCCGAGTAGTCCACGCGCTTGCCCAGCAGGTTCTGGCGGAAGCGCCCCTGCTTGCCCTTGAGCATGTCGCTCAGCGACTTCAAGGGGCGGTTGCCCGGGCCCGTGACGGGCCGGCCGCGGCGGCCGTTGTCGAACAGCGCGTCGACGGCCTCCTGCAGCATGCGCTTCTCGTTGTTGACGATGATCTCCGGCGCGCCGAGGTCGAGCAGACGCTTCAACCGGTTGTTGCGGTTGATGACGCGGCGGTAGAGGTCGTTGAGGTCCGAGGTCGCGAAGCGGCCACCGTCGAGCTGGACCATCGGGCGCAGCTCCGGCGGGATGACCGGCACGGCCTCGAGCACCATCATCTCGGGCTTGTTGCCCGAGTGCAGGAAGGCCGAGAGGACCTTCAGGCGCTTGACCGCGCGGGCCTGCTTCTGGCCCTTGCCGTTCTTGACCTGGTCCTCGAGGTCCTCGCGCTCGTGGTCGAGGCAGATGCCCGGCGCGTCCCACGGAGCGAGGTTCTCGCCCGCGGCGCGGTCGGCGTCGACGTCGCGCTTCTCCTTGTCGCGGTCCCAGCCGTCCTTCTCGCGCAGGAGCTCGCGGACGTGCTCGGCGCCCATGCCGCCGCCGAAGTACTCGCCGAAGCCGAACGGCGAGCCGAAGCGGTGCTTGAGCTCACGGAAGAAGGTCTCGTCCGGGATGATCAGCTTGGGCCGGAACTCGTCCTTGTCGATCGGCTTCTCGGTGTAGGCGCTGAGCGGCCAGTCCTCGCCCTCCGCGGGCGGGTCCTCGGCCGGCTCCTCCTTGTTGGCGAAGAGCTTCCAGACGTCCTTGAGGCGCTGGCGAGCGTCCTCGTAGTAGGCCTCGGTGTCGTCGATGTCCGCGTTGAACGAGCGCTGGACGTCCTTGACGAGCTTCTCGCGCTCCTCGTCGGAGAGCTTCTTGACGTTGACGTCGAGCGACTCGGCCCACAGGTGGTCCTCGTCGCCGAAGCCCGACTGGCTGCCGGTCTGGAGGTACTCGACGCGCGCCTCGAGCGACTTCTTGAGCTCGTCGACGCGCTCCTTCTCCTCCTCGGCCAGGCGGTCGAGCTCGGCCTGCATCTCGCCCTCGAGCGTGGGCAGGTCGCGCCAGCGCGCCTCCTGGTCGACCCAGGTGACGATCGAGGCGGCGAAGTAGAGGATCTTCTCGAGCTCCTTGGGAGCCATGTCGAGCAGGTAGCCGATGCGGCTGGGGACGCCCTTGAAGAACCAGATGTGGCTGACCGGAGCGGCGAGGTCGATGTGGCCCATGCGCTCACGGCGCACCTTGGACCGGGTGACCTCGACGCCGCAGCGCTCGCAGACGATGCCCTTGTAGCGGACACGCTTGTACTTGCCGCAGTAGCACTCCCAGTCCTTGGTCGGACCGAAGATGCGCTCGCAGAAGAGCCCATCCTTCTCGGGCTTCAGCGTGCGGTAGTTGATCGTCTCGGGCTTGGTGACCTCGCCGGAGCTCCAGCCGCGGATCTGCTTGGAGGAGGCGAGACCGATCTCGATTGCGTCGAAGTTATTGATGTCGAGCAAAGTGTTCCTTCGTCTCTGAAAGTTGGAGGGGTCGAGGCGCGGCGGGCGGCCTACGCCTCGGCCTCCGTCGTGTCGTCCTCGGGGATGTCGATGTCCGCGATGTCGATGTCGGCGTCGCCGTCGGCGACGATGTCGATCTCCTCGGGCTCGGCGTCCGTGTCGTCGTCGGTGTCGGTGTCGGTTTCCTCGTCCTCGTCGACCTCGGCCGTGGCCTCGTCGTCGGCGGGGGCGCCGTCGCCGGCGCGCACCCCGCTGAGGTCGATGCCCAGCTCCTCGGCCGCGCGCAGCAGGTCGTCGTCCTCGTCACGCATCTCGGCCCGCTGGCCCTCCTCGGAGACGACGTTGACGTCGAGCGCCAGCGACTGCATCTCCTTCAGGAGGACCTTGAAGGACTCGGGGATCGACGGCTCGGCGATGTTCTCGCCCTTGACGATCGCCTCGTAGGCCTTCACGCGCCCGACGGTGTCGTCGGACTTGATGGTGAGCATCTCCTGCAGCGTGTACGCCGCGCCGTAGGCCTCCAGCGCCCACACCTCCATCTCGCCGAAGCGCTGGCCGCCGAACTGCGCCTTGCCGCCCAGCGGCTGCTGGGTGACGAGCGAGTAGGGGCCGGTCGAGCGAGCGTGGATCTTGTCGTCCACGAGGTGCAGGAGCTTCAGGATGTACATGTAGCCGACGGTGACCTGCTCCTCGAACGGCTCGCCGGTGCGGCCGTTGAAGAGCGTGAACTTGCCCGAGGCGCGACGGCCCGCGGGGCGGCGCTTGTCGATCTCCATGCGGATGCGCCCGGTGTGGGCGTCCTGCCAGTTGACCAGGGCGTCGTCGACGTCCTCGACGGAGGCGCCGTCGAACACCGGCGTGGACACGTAGACCTTGCCGTTGCCGTTGCCGTTGGTCCCGTTGCCGTGGGCCTCCTTGTAGGCCTCCGAGCCGTCGTCGTACCAGCCCTGCGCGGCGACCCACCCGAGGTGGGTCTCGAGGATCTGGCCGACGTTCATGCGGCTCGGGACGCCGAGCGGGTTGAGGATGACGTCGACGGGCGTGCCGTCCTCGAGGAACGGCATGTCCTGCTCGTCGACGATCTTCGAGATGACGCCCTTGTTGCCGTGGCGCCCGGCGAGCTTGTCGCCCTCGGAGATCTTGCGCTTCTTGGCCACGAACACGCGCACGAGGTCGTTGACCCCGGGCGGCAGGTCGTCGCCGCTCTCGCGGCTGAAGGTCTTGACGTCGATGACGACGCCGCCCTCGCCGTGGGGCACCTTCAGCGAGGTGTCGCGCACCTCGCGCGCCTTCTCCTTGAAGATCGCGCGGATGAGCTTCTCCTCGGCCGTCAGCTCGGTCTCGCCCTTGGGCGTGACCTTGCCGACGAGCAGGTCGCCCGAGCCGACCTCGGCGCCGATGCGGACGATGCCGCGGTCGTCGAGGTTGCGCAGCGACTCCTCGGAGCGGTTGGGGATGTCGCGGGTGATCTCCTCGTCGCCCAGCTTGGTCGTGCGGGCGTCGATCTCGTACTCCTCGATGTGGATCGAGGTGAGCTCGTCGTCCTTGACCAGGCGGCGCGACAGGATGATCGCGTCCTCGAAGTTGTAGCCCTCCCAGGACATGAAGGCGACCATCAGGTTCTTGCCCAGGGCCATCTCGCCGTGGTCGGTCGCCGAGCCGTCGGCCAGGACGTCCCCGGCCTTGACGCTCTGCCCGGTGTCGACCCGCGGCTTGTGGTGGATCAGGGTGCCCTGGTTGGAGCGCATGAACTTCTGCAGCTCGTACTCGTCCTTGCCGTCCTTGGTCTCGACCGTGATCGAGTCCGCGTCGACGTAGGCGACCGTGCCCGCGTTGCGGGCCAGCAGCACGTCGCCGGAGTCAAGCGCCGCGCGGCGCTCCATCCCCGTGCCGATGACCGGTGCGTCGGTCTTGAGCAGCGGCACGGCCTGGGCCTGCATGTTCGAGCCCATCAGCGCGCGGTTGGCGTCGTCGTGCTCGAGGAACGGGACCATCGCCGTGGTGACCGACCAGATCTGCTCGGGCGAGACGTCCATGAGGTCGACGTCCTTGGGCACCACCGTGACGTACTGGCCGGCCAGGGTGCGGCAGACCACGTCGGGGCCCTTGAGCTTGCCCGTCTTCTCGTCGATCGGATGGTTCGCCTGCGCGATCAGGCGCTCCTCCTCCTGGGTGGCGTCCAGGTGGACGACCTTGTCGGTCACGAGCCCGTCCTCGACCACGCGGTAGGGCGTGGTGACGAAGCCGTGCTCGGAGACCTCGGCGTAGCTCGACAGCGAGCCGATGAGGCCGATGTTCGGACCCTCGGGGGTCTCGATCGGGCACATGCGCCCGTAGTGGGTCGGGTGCACGTCGCGCACCTCGATCGGCGCGCGCTCGCGCGTGAGGCCACCCGCGCCGAGGGCGCTCAGGCGGCGGCGGTGCCTCAGGCCGGCCAGCGAGTTCGTCTGGTCCATGAACTGGCTGAGCTGGCTGGAGCCGAAGAACTCCTTCAGCGCGGCCACGACCGGGCGGATGTTCACGATCGTCTGCGGCGTGATCGTGTCCTCGTCCTCGGTGGTCAGGCGCTCGCGGACGACGCGCTCCATGCGGTAGAGGCCGATGCGGAAGGCCTCCTGGATGAGCTCGCCGACCGTGCGCAGGCGGCGGTTGCCGAAGTGCTCGTACTCGTCGAGGTGCTCGGCCACCGGCTCGCGCGGCATCGAGATCGCCTCGGCGGCGTAGTCCTTGATCTCGAGCTCGCCGTCCTCGGGGATGCCGAGGATCTTGGGCAGGCTCACGAGCTCGCGCACGAGCGCGTGGATGTCGTCGTGCGTCAGCGTGCGCGTGTCGAGGTCGATGTCGAGGTTCAGGCGCGAGTTGAGCTTGTAGCGCCCCACGCGCGTGAGGTCGTAGCGCTTGGGATCGAAGAAGAGCTGCTGCAGCAGCGCGTAGGCGGCGTCGACGCTCGGCGGCTCGCCGGGGCGCTGCTTCTTGAAGAGCTCGATGAGCGCGCCCTTCTTGGTCTTCGTGTTGTCGGGGTCGCTCTCGATCGTGTTGCGGATGTAGAGCGAGCCGTCGAAGAGGTCGACGAGCTCCTGGTCGAGGCGCTCGATGTCCTCCACGCTCTCCTCGACCGCGCCGTCGGTCTCGGGGTTGTAGGTCATCGCGCGCAGCAGGACGGTGACCGGCAGCTTGCGCTTGCGGTCGATGCGGACGAAGACCTTGCCCTTCTTGTCGATCTCGAGCTCGAGCCACGAGCCGCGGGCCGGCATGAGGTTGGCCGTGAAGACCTGCTTCTCGCGGTCCTTGGGCTCCATCAGGTAGGCGCCCGGGGAGCGCACGAGCTGGGTGACGACCACGCGCTCGGTGCCGTTGATGATGAAGGTGCCGCGCTCGGTCATCCACGGGAAGTCGCCCATGAAGACCGACTGCTCGCGGATCTCGCCCGTCTCGTGGTTGATGAAGGCGACCGTGACGGTCAGCGGGCGCGAGTAGGTGAGGTCCTTCTCGCGGCACTCGTCGAGCGTGGCGGAGGGCTCGTCGAAGTGGAACTCGCCGAAGTTCACGGCGAGGTGACCCGTGTAGTCCTCGATGGGGGAGATGTCGTCGATGGTCTCGCGCAGACCACCGGTCTCGGGGTCGACAAGCCAGTCGAACGACTTGCGCTGGATGTCGATGAGGTTGGGGACGTCGAGGACCTTGTTCAGGCGCGCGAAACTCCGGCGCGTCCTGAGAGCGTCAACACGAGGCAAGACAGCGACTCCTCGGGGGGTCGAAAAGGGCGGGCAAAGCGGCAGAGGGCGCTCGCAGTGAGCGCGACCGTCCAAGATAGCACAGCAAGAGGATGCCTCCGCAGGCAGCAGCGCTGCCCAATTGCGGGGCGGTCGACGCTCACGGACCCCGCCCTACGGCCGCCGCGTATGTGGCGCGGCACCGGTGCTCAGAGAGCGAGAGGGCGGCTACGACTATTGGTCGACGGCGGAAGGGTAGCGCCCACGCGCCCGACGCGCCACCCCGGCGGACGGACGGCGCTCAGCCGACGCTGACCGATGTGCGGCGGCTGTAGCCGAGGACGTAGGGATAGGCGCGCTCGAAGCGCACGCGGGCGCGGAAGGCGAACCGCCCCGAGCCCGAGAAGCGGTAGCGGTAGCGGAAGGCGCCGCTGCGGCTGGAGCGCACGAGCGCGAACGTCCGCCAGCGTCCCCGGTCGGTCGCCTGCAGCTCGACGAGCTTGCCGCGCGGTGGCACGTAGCCGCCGCGCAGGCGCCCGCGGAAGGTCACGCTCCCGCCGCGCGGGACGAAGCGGCGGCTGGCGCGCAGCGTCGCGCTGGCCTTGACGCGCTGCAGGACGTCGAGCGTGGTCGTGAAGGCGGTGTCGTTGACGTGCGAGCGATAGCCGAAGCGCAGCGTCCGCGACGCCCCCGGCGGCGCCTTGAAGCTGAAGCCGCCCTTGCGGCTCGTGCGCGTCGAGCCGATGGCGCGCATGCGCGCGCCGGCGCGGTGCAGCTGGGAGAGCACGTCGATCCGCGCGCCGGCGATGGGCTTGCCGTCGGGGCCGACGAGGCGCCCGCGGACGCGCAGCCGGCGGCCCTTGAACGACGTCGTGACCGTGCGATGGCGGCGACCGGTGAAGCGCGCGGCGTCGCTGGCCTCGGCTGCCAGCCGTAGCTGCCGTCGCCGACCGGAGCGGGCCCGCCGCTCGGCGCGACGCACGAGTACACGCGGTAGCTGCCGGCCGACGCGCCCGCGGGACAGCTTCCGAGCGCCGCGGCGATCGCGGCGAGGACCATGACGCGCCTCCACACGGCCGGGATGCTAGGCGTCCGCGCTGGCTACCGCGCGGCGGTCGTGCCGCGGGCGCCTACGGCACTGCGTCGCGTCCAACTGCATCATCGAGGGAAGGGAGTCAGCGGTCGTCGGGGCCCTGCCGGTCGTCCTCGATCGCCGCTCGGCGGACGCTTGTCGGGTTTGGAGCGCATATCCGACAAACCCGACAAGCGTCGCTCGCCGTGGCGCGTTGGCGCTCGGATGCGCGACGAGCGGGGAGTTTGTGGCCCATATGCCGACAAACTCCCCTTTCGTGCCGCGCCGGCCCCGCCGAGCGAGCGGCGGCGTGAGCGGAGCCGCTCGCATCGCGATCGCCGCCACTCCTCTCTCCCTCGGTGATGCTGTAGACGCCGCGCGGCGGCGCAGCGCATCGCGGACGACCGCCGCGCGGCCGCCGCCAACGCACGAGGGGCGCCACCCGGGCGCCCCTCGATACGGCAGGTCGGCTGTCGCCGCGAGCTACTTGACCTCGACGCTCGCGCCGGCCTCCTCGAGCTCGGCCTTGAGCTTGTCGGCCTCGTCGCGCTCGATGCCCTCCTTGACGGGCTTGGGCGCCTCGTCGACGAGCGCCTTGGCCTCCTTGAGGCCAAGGCCCGTGACGGCGCGGACGACCTTGATCACCTGGATCTTCTTGTCGCCCGGGGCGGTGATGATGACGTCGACGGTGCTCGACTCCTCCTCGACGGGCGCGCCGTCGCCGGCGCCGCCGGCGGCGGGCGCGGCAGCGGCGACCGCGGTCGCCGACACGCCGAACTCCTCCTCGAGCGCCTTGATGCGCTCGCTCAGCTCGAGCACGGAGATGCTCTTGAGCTCTTCGATCCAATCAGCAGTGGTGGTGGCCATGGTTACTCCGAATCCTCCGGGGTCTCAGTGTTCTCAGTGGTTGTGTCGGCGGCCTGCGGCTCGTCAGCCGGAGCCTCCTCGGTCGCGGTCTCAGCGGGCGTCTCCTCGGCCGCCGCCTCCTCGGCGGGAGCCTCAGATTCAGCCGCGGGAGCCTCCGGCCTCAGCCGCGGGAGCCTCCGCCTCGGCAGCGGGAGCCTCCGCCTCGGCAGCGGGAGCCTCCGCCTCGGCAGCGGGAGCCTCCGCCTCGGCAGCGGGAGCCTCCGCCTCGGCAGCGGGAGCCTCGGCCTCAGCGGGAGCCTCGGCCTCAGCCGCGGCCGGCTCGGCGTCCGCCGCAGCGGCCGCCTCGACCATCGCCGCGGGCGGCTCGCCCGCCGGGATCTCGCCGCTCTCCTTCTTCTCGGCGATCTGCCCCAGCTGCAGGGCGAGGCCGGAGATCAGCGCGTTCAGCGTGCGGACCAGGCCCGAGATGGGCGAGGCCACGACGCCGACGAGCTGGCCGTAGAGGACGTCGCGGGCAGGCAGGCGCGCGAGCGCCAGGATCTGCTCGGAGTCGAGGGTCTCGGCGCCGAGCAGCCCGCCCTTGAACTCGAGCTTCTCGGTCTCGCGACGGAAGGTCTGAAGCGCCTTGGCGGCCAGCGCCGCGTCGCCGCGCACGAAGGTCAGCGCGGTCGGGCCCTCCAGCAGCGCCTTGAGCGCGTCGGCCCCGACCTCGTCGACCGCCCGCTCGGTGAGCGAGTTCTTGACCACGCGGAAGGTGGCGTCGACGTCGCGCAGGCGGGTGCGCAGCTCCGCCGCCTGGGGCACGGAGATGCCGCGGTAGTCGACGGCGAAGACCGCGTCGGCTTCCTTGATCGACTCGGCGATCTCGGCGACCGCCGCTGCTTTCTGTTCTCGGTTCATGCGCCTCCTAGCCCGGGCTTCCGCGCGCCATCAGGCAGCGCTGCCGGGGGTCTCGGGTGGCTCGAAGGAGTCTGCGTCAGGCCGCGGCCGTCGCAGCCTCCTCGAGGATGTCACGGGTGCGGCTGGGGTCGATCTTCACGCCCGGGCCCATGGTCGAGGCCATGGTGATCGAGCGCAGGTAGCGCCCCTTGGCCGCCGCGGGCTTGGCCCGCACGAGCTCGTCGATGACCGCGGCGTAGTTCTCCAGCAGCGCGCGGTCGTCGAAGGACGTCTTGCCGATCGTCAGGTGGACGATCGCGGTGCGATCGGTGCGGTACTCGATCTTGCCGGCCTTGGACTCCTCCACGGCCTTGGCCACGTCCATCGTCACGGTGCCGACCTTCGGGTTGGGCATCTTGCCCTGCGGGCCGAGGATGCGGCCCAGGCGGCCGACGACGGGCATGAGGTCGGGCGTCGCGATGGCCACGTCGAAGTCGGTGAAGCCGCCCTCGATGCGCTCGGCGAGGTCCTCGGCGCCGACCACGTCGGCCCCGGCCTCCTCGGCCTCGCGCGCCTTGTCGCCCTTGGCGAAGACGGCGACCGTGACGCTCTTGCCCAGGCCGTTGGGCAGGGCGATCGTGCCGCGCAGCTGCTCGTCGGCGTGGCGGACGTTGAGGCCCGTGCGCACGTGGATCTCGACGGACTCGTCGAACTTCGCGCGCTTGAGGTCCTTGACGAGCTTGATCGCCTCCGCGGGCTGGTGCTCATGCTCGCGATCGACCTGCGCGCGTGCCTCGATGAACGAACGACCGTGCCTGGCCATCGTCACACCACCTCCACGCCCATCGAGCGGGCGGTGCCCGCGATGATCTTGGCCGCCTGGTCGACGTCGTGGGCGTTCAGGTCGGGCAGCTTCTTCTCGGCGATCTCGCGCAGCTGGGCCTGGGTGATGCGGCCGACCTTCTCGCGGTGCGGCTCGCCCGAGCCCTTCTCCAGGTTCGCGGCCTGCTTGATGAGCACGGCGGCCGGCGGCGTCTTGGTGATGAAGGTGAACGAGCGGTCCTCGTAGACCGTGATGACCACCGGGATCACCGTGCCCATGTCGCCCTGCGTCTGGGCGTTGAACGCCTTGCAGAACTCCATGATGTTGATGCCGTGCTGGCCCAGGGCAGGGCCGACGGGAGGGGCCGGGGACGCCTGTCCGCCGACCGCCTGCAGCTTGATCTGGGTCAGAACTTTCTTTGCCATACGCCTTAGATCTTCTTCACTTGGTCGAAGCCGACCTCGACCGGGGTCTCACGGCCGAAGATTGACACAAGCACCTTGAGCTTCTGCGCGTCCTGGTTGATCTCCGAGATCTCGCCGGAGAAATCGGACAGCGGACCGGAGACCACCTTGACCGACTCGCCGATCGAGAACTGGGCCTTGGTGGCGACCTTCTGCGCGACCTCGCGGTGCAGCAGGCGGTCGACCTCGGGCTGGGTCAGCGGGACGGGCTCGTTGGACGCGCCGACGAAGCCGGTGACCCCGGGCGTGCCCTTGACGAGCTGCCACGAGTCGTCGTTGAGCTCCATGTTCACGAGCACGTAGCCCGGCATGGTCCGCTTCTCGACGGGGATCTTCTGGTTGTCCTTCATCTCGGTCACGGTCTCGGTCGGAACGACGACCTGCCGCACGGCGCGCTTCTGGTTGAGCGAGACCACGCGGTGCTCGAGGTTCTGCTTGACCTTGTTCTCGTGCCCGGAGTAGGTGTTGACGACGTACCAGCGATACATGGATTCAGAACAGCTCTTCTTCTCTCAGATGATGAAGTCGACGATCTTCTTGGCGACCCAGTCGGCGACGCCGAGGTAAAGACCGGCGACGACGACGAAGCCGATGACCACCGCGGTGGCCTGCCCGACCTGCCGACGATCAGGCCACTGTACGCGCTGCAGCTCGGCCCACGACGCCCGCAGGAAGCCGATGAAGCGCGCCGGGCCGCGCCGGGTGGGCGCGCCGGGCGTCGGCGCGGCGGCCACCTCACGGCTCTCGGCGGGGGCGGCGGCCACGGCCTGCTCCTCGAGCTCCTCGTCGAGGTCCTCGTCGTCCTCGACCTCGCCGAAGGCCTGGCGCCCGGCCTCGGGATCCTCCTCCTCGCCGAAGGCCTCGGAGGCATCGTCCTCCGCGCCGCGGACGATCGCGGCCTCGAACTCGTCGACCTCGCCGAGGTGGCCCAGCTCGCTCGGCACGTTGTGGTCCAGCGGGCTCGGCGCATCGGCGGGACGCGGCCGCGACGGAGCCGGCCCGGGGTTCTGGGCCCTCCGGGCCTTGCGCTGCTTGGCTCGCTGTCGGTCACGGGCCACGGGCGATCGTCCGCGCTAGCGGGTCTCCCGGTGGCTCGTGTGACGCCGGCACCACTTGCAGAACTTGCGTAGAGCGATGCGATCTGGATTGTTGCGCTTGGACTTGTTCGTCTGGTAGTTGCGCCGCTTGCACTCCTCGCAGGCGAGGGTGACAGCGATGCGCACGTCTCCGCGGGCCATCTTGCAAGCTCCGTCGTAGAGGAGGTGTTCGGGTCGACCGACTGGCCCGGGACAAAGGAAAGACCCGCCCCGGGCGAGTCAAGATCGAGTGTAGCGCGATGTTGCCGGGCGCGGGTCGCGAGTGGCGCCGCGCGGACCCGGCAAACGCGACGTCCCCCGGAGCCCCACCTCCGGGGGACGTCTTGGTCCGATCCCCCCAACCCTCCGCGTCCTTGCTGTGATGAGGTTGCCGCCAGGGGCGGCCGCTCACTAGGGACCCAAGGGATGGTTGGACTGACCCTGCACGTCCTCCATGCTCACGAGGCCGGCCTGGAACGCGAGCTCGGCGAGGCGCAGGCGCTTCTCGTTCTGGCCGAGGTCCTCGATCCCGAAGCGGCCGAAGAGCGCGCGCAGGTGGGTCTTGACCGCCGGCACGCTGAGGTAGAGCTCGGCGGCGATGTCCTTGTTGGTCGCCGGGCGCGCCCACGGGTCGCCGCCGGCGAAGGGACGGCAGAGGGCGATGAGCACGCGCCGCTGGGCGTCGGACACCGCGGTGAAGGCGGCGACGCTCTGGGAGACCTTCGTCGTCGCGGCGCCCCCGACGCCGCCCTCGGGCGCGCGGAAGACCATGCGCGTGCCGCCGAGGCGCAGCTCGTCGCCCTCCTCGAGGCGCTGGCGCCCGCGCACCCGCTTGCCGTTGACGAAGGTCCCGTTGCGCGACAGGCCGTCGTCGGCCACCGCCCAGGAGTCGCCGACGTGCTCGAGCTCGGCGTGCACGCGCGAGACGCGCTCGTCCCAGTCCAGCGCGAGGTCGACGCCCTCGCCGCGCCCGATGGTCAGCCGGTCGCCGTCGGTGGGCAGCCGGACGAGGTGCTGGGTCTGGGCGCCGTCGCGCAGCAGCAGGAACGGCTTGCCCTCGCGCTCGGCGAGGATGCGCTCCTGCATCTCGACCGGGGAGGCCGGGTGCGGGTTCAGAGGCGAGCTGGGCGAGCTGGACACGGTCGAGACTGTCGACGCTACACCGAGCGCCGGCGCTCAGGCGCGCGCGCTGGCCTGCGGATCGAGGCGCGTCATCGTCACCGCCGCGTCGAGCGCGGCGGACCCGGGGCCGCGGTAGACCCCCTTGATCGGCGGCACGTCGTGGTAGGCGCGCCCGTGGCCGATCTTGACGTGGGTCTCCCCCGCCATCCGGCGGTTCGTCGGGTCGGCGCCGACCCACACCGGCTCGCCGCGCTGGCCTCCGCCCGGCAGCAGCGCCTCGAGCCAGGCGTGGGTGTCGACCTCGACCGAGTCCGAGCCGCCGTCCTGGGGCGCGGCCCACAGGTAGCCCGAGACGTAGCGCGCCGCGATCCCGTGGCGGCGCAGGAGCACGAGCCCGAGGTGGACGAAGTCCTGGCACACCCCCGCGCCCGCGTCGAGCAGGTCCTGGACCGTGGAGCCGACGTAGGTGGCCCCCCGGCGGTACTCGAAGCGATCGGGCACGAGCTCGCACAGCAGCCGCAGCGTCGCCAGCGGGCTCGTGGCGCGCGAGGCCTCGAAGAGGTCGCCCAGGGCGCCGTTCTCGGGCTCGGCGTCGTCGGAGAGCAGGAACTCGCCGCCGGCGGCCTCGTAGGAGCCGGCTTCGAGCGCCTCCCAGCCCTCGTCCGGCGGGTCGGCCGGCTCGGCGGTGACCACGCGCGCGCGCACGTCGATCGACAGGTGGTCGTGGGGCTGGGCCACGCCGAACTCGATGACCTCGGTGCCGTAGTAGTCGAGGTGGCGCTGCAGGCGCGCCTCGGGGTCGATGCGGACGTGGAAGTCGTCGCACGCGCTGGGTCGAGGTGGTGGCCGGGCGAACGCGCAGGGCGTTGAGGTTGTCGGCGACCTGCCCCTCGTAGCGGTATTCGGTCAGGTAGCGGATGGCGAAGTTCATACGGCGACCATGGTGGCGGCCGCACCGGCGAAATAGCGGTCCGCTATGTCGCGGTCGACGCGGACCAGCTCCTCCTGGACCGCCTCGCACGTGGCGTGCAGGTCGCCGCCGTCGGCCTGGGCGCGCCCGCGGAACTCGAGGTCGGCGCTCAGGCGCTGCAGGCGCAGCACCGGCTCGGAGTTGCGCGGGTTGCCGTCGGCGCGGTAGAGCGCGTTGTGCACGGCGTCGACCGAGGCCGCGACCGAGTCGGGGTAGGTGCGCTCGAAGACCAGGAAGCGCGCCACCGGGCAGCGCGTTGGGCGGCGCGGGCACCGCGCGGCGGTAGGCCTGAAAGCCGCCGACGGCCTGCAGCAGCGCCAGCGCCTGGCCGGTCTCCGACGTGCTCGACGGCTCCGAGACGTCGGTCGGCAGCGCGACGCGCAGCATGCGCAGGACCATGTCGGCCGACTCGATGCGCCCGCCGGCCGACAGGAAGGCGGAGGCCTCGTCGCGCAGCATCGTGCGCGAGGTCAGGCCCCAGAAGAGCGCGCAGCGCTCCTTGACGTAGGAGTAGACGGCGGACGGGCGGGCGCCGAGGAGGTCGGGGGGCTGGGACGAGACGAGCGTGAGGTTGGTCGTGTTGACCGCCTCCCACATCTCGGCCGAGATGACGTCGCGCACGGTGCGCGCGCCCTCGCGCGCGCGCCCGATGCAGGCGATCACCGACGTCGGGTTGTCGGGCTCGAGGGTCAGCGCGCGCAGGACCTCGTCGCGGCGCGCCGGGGCCGGCGCCGGGGGGCGCGCCCATGATCGCGAGCATCGAGCCCCAGTCGAGCGTGACGCCGGCGGGGTCGTCGGGCCGGCCCTGCAGCGAGGCCTGGAAGACGCCGTCGAGCATGCGCGCCGTGTGCTCGGCGCGCGCGAGGTTGCGCCCGAGCCAGAACAGTTCGTGGGCGATCCGGGCGAGCACCTACTGCTGTTGCTGCTGCTGCTGGCCGACCCACGGGCCGGCGTAGCGCAGGTCGGGCATCGTGGGCGGCACGGTGAGCATCCCCTCGGGCTCGGCGCGATCGGTGTCCTGGCCGTCCTCGAGCACCCAGGTGTCCTTCGAGCCGCCGCCGCGCGAGGAGTTGACGATCATCGAGTCCTCGATCAGGGCGACGCGCGTCAGCCCGCCGGGGACGATCTTGATGTCCTCGCCGAAGACGGCGAACGGGCGCAGGTCGACGTGGCGCGGGGCCAGGCGCCCGTCGTTGCCCGCCGTCGGGCACGGTCGACAGGTTCACGAGCTCCTGGGCGATCCAGCGATCGGGATAGGCGCGCAGGACGTCGGCCAGCCCCGCGAGCTCGTCGGCGCGGCGTGGCGGGGCCGATGAAGACGCCCTTGCCGCCCGACTCGCCGGTCGGCTTGACCACCAGCTCGTCGAGGCGCCCGAGCACGTGCTCGAGCTGCTCGGGATCGGAGAGCAGGTAGGTCTGGACGTTGGCGAGGATCGGCTCCTCGTTGAGGTAGAAGCGGATCATCTCCGGCACGTAGTGGTAGATCGCCTTGTCGTCGGCGACGCCGGTGCCGAAGGCGTTGGCGACCGCGACCGTGCCGGCGCGGTAGGCGCGCACGAGCCCCGGGACGCCGAGCATCGAGTCGACGCGGAACTCGAGCGGGTCGACGAAGTCGTCGTCGATGCGGCGGTAGACGGCGTGCACGCGCTCGAGCCCGTCGGTCGTGCGCATGTAGAGGACGTCGTCGCGCACCACGAGGTCCGATGCCTCGACCAGCTCGACGCCCATCTGGCGCGCGAGGAAGGCGTGCTCGAAGTAGGCGGAGTTGAACGGGCCCGGCGTCCACACGACGACGGTCGCCTCGGCGTCGGCGCTCGGCGCGACCGCGCGCAGCGCGGCGAGCAGCAGCTGCGGGTAGTGGTCGACCGGGCGCACGCGGTACTGGGCGAAGAGCTCCGGGACCAGCCGCGTCATCGCCACCCGGTTCTCGAGCACGTAGGAGATGCCCGACGGCGTGCGCACGTTGTCCTCGAGCACCTTCCACGTGCCGTCGGCGTCGCGCACCAGGTCGCAGCCGGCCACGTGCGTGTAGACGCCGCCGGGCGGCCGGATGCCGTGCACGACGCGCGCGAAGTGGCTGCGCGAGACGACCAGCCGCCACGGCACGATGCCCTCGCGGACGATCTCGCGCGCGTGGTAGACGTCGTCGACGAAGGCGTTGAGCGCGCGGATGCGCTGCGCGAGGCCGCGCTTGATCGGGATCCACTCCTCGGCCGGGATGATCCGCGGGACGAGGTCGAGCGGGAAGGGACGGTCCTTGCGGGCCGTCCTCGCCGGTCAGCTCGAAGGTGATGCCCTGCTGCATGAAGATCGCGTCGCGCCGGCGCCCCGCGGCGGCCAGGTGCGCGGGCCCCATCTGCTCGAGGGCCGCGACGAGCTGGGCCGCATGAGCGGCGGCGGAGCCGTGCGGGCCGGCGAAGACCTCGTCGAGGAAGCCCTCGCGGGCGTGGTACTCGATCGGCGCCGTGGCGGGCTCTGAGGCCATCGGACCGTGATCCTTGCACCGTTCGCAAACCGAAGGCACCAACCGTTCGGGCCAAAGCGAGGCGCCATTCGGTCCTGGGCAGGTTTCGGCCTCCCGCGATCCTGGGGACCGTAGGCGCGGGTCCCACCTTGCGTCCTGCCCTCGCCATCGTCCTCGCCGCGCTGCTGCTCACCGCGATCTCCGCGGCGCCGGCCTCGGCGAGCGGGCTCACCCACGGCGACCGTCAGGCGCTCCAGCGCTACGCCGCCGACACGTGGCACTCGTTCGACCTGCTCGTCGACACGCGCACCGGGCTGCCCGACGACAACGTGACGGCCGACGGGAAGCGCTCGGGCTACACCTCGCCGACCAACATCGGCGCCTACCTGTGGAGCACGCTGGGCGCGCGCGAGGTCGGGCTCATCGGCCGCCGCGAGGCGACCGCGCGGATGGCGCGCACGCTGGCCACCCTCGCGCGCCTGGAGCGCGGACCCGGCGGCCAGTTCTTCAACTGGTACGACCCGGCCACCGGCGCGCGCCTGACCACGTGGCCCGCCGACGGCTCGCCGCTCGTCCCCTTCCTGTCGGCGGTCGACAACGGCTGGCTGGCCGCGGGGCTGACGATGGTGGAGAACGGCGTGCCCGAGCTGCGCGCGAAGGCGCACGCGCTCGTGGCCGCGATGGACTTCGGCTTCTACTACGACCCGGCCGTGGGCCAGCTGCGCGGCGGTGCGTGGACCGAGCAGCCGCCGGGCTGCAGCGTCCCGCAGGGCGCCGTGTGGATGACGTGCAACCACTACGACGTCCTCAACTCCGAGCCGCGGATGGCCAGCTACCTGGGGATCGCCGCCGGCCAGGTCCCGCCCGAGCACTACTTCCACCTCAACCGCACCTTCTCGCCGGTGTGCGGCGTGGGCGACTTCCAGGAGACCCAGCCCAGCGGCGAGACGCGCACCTATCTCGGCGTCGACGTCTACGAGGGCCACTACGACTACCGCGGCATGCACATCGTCCCCACCTGGGGCGGCGACATGTTCGAGGCGCTGATGGTCCCGCTCTTCGTGCCCGAGGAGCGCTGGGGCCCGCGCTCGTGGGGCGTCAACCACCCGCTCTACGTGCGCGCGCAGATCGAGCACGGCCTCGACGAGGCGCGCTACGGCTACTGGGGCTTCTCGCCCAGCGACAACCCGTCCGGCGGCTACAGCGCCTACGGCGTCGACGCCATCGGCATGCAGGCCGACGGCTACCCCTCCAACAACGACAACACGTTCGTCGACCACGGCTTCGGCGACTGCCGGCCCGCGAAGCCCGACCCGCCGCCGTCGGCCTACACCAACGGAGTCGTCACCCCGCACGCCTCGTTCCTGGCCCTGCGCTACGCACCCCGCGCCGCGCTCGCCAACCTCGCGAAGCTGCGCTCGCACTTCGGCATCTACGGCAAGGGCGGCTTCTACGACGCCGTGAACGTCCAGACCGGCCAGGTGGCGCGCTCCTACCTCGCGCTCGACCAGGGCATGGTCATGGCCGCGGCCGCCAACGCGCTGAGCGGCGACTCGCTGCGCAGCTACTTCGCCCGCGGCGCGGTCGAGCAGCGCATCCGCCCGCTGCTGGCGATGGAGCAGTTCACCGCGGGCTGAGCGGTTCGCGCCGCGCGGCGTGCGCGCGCGAAGCGCGCCTACACGGAGAGCGTGAAGCGCCCGACGAGCGCCTCGAGCTCCTCGGCGCGGCTCGAGAGCTCCTGCGCGGCGGCGGCGATCTGCTGCACGGCCGCGCTCGTCTGCTGGGTGCTGGCCGAGACCTCCTCGGTCGAGGCCGACGTCTGCTCGGCCACCGAGGCGACCTCGCCCATGTCGCTCTGCACGCGGCTCGAGCCCTCCGCGGCCTGGTGCACGGCGGCGGCGATGTCGGTCGTGCGCAGCGCCATCTGGTCGACGGCCGCGCCGATCGCCTCGAACGCCTCGCGGGCGCGCTCGACGGTCGCGGCGCTGTCGGCCGTGCGTCGCGCGCCGTCCTGGACGACGTCGATCGTGTGGCGCGTGTCGGCCTGGATGGCGCCGATGAGCGCGGCGATCGAGCCGGCGGCCGCGCGCGACTCCTCGGCCAGGACTCCGGACCTCGTCGGCCACGACGGCGAAGCCGCGGCCCTGCTCGCCGGCGCGCGCCGCCTCGATGGCGGCGTTGAGCGCCAGCAGGTTGGTCTGCGCGGCGATCGCGGTGATGGTCTCGACGATGCCGCTGATCTGATCGGACTTGGCGCCGAGCTCGCCGATGGCGACGGTGGTCGACGACGAGGACTCGCGCGCGGCCGCCATCGCGGCGGTGGCCTCGCGCACGGCCTCGGCGCCGGCGCTGGCCAGGCCGCGCGCCTGGTCGGCGGCGACCGCGGTCTCGTGGGCGCCGTCGGCGGACTGCGCCGTCGCGCCGGTCACCTCGGCGACCGTGTCGCGCGCCGAGTTCACGGCGCGCACCTGGCGCTCGGCGCCGGCGGCGACCTCGTCGACGGCGCGGGCGATCTCGCTCACGGCGCGGCCGGTGTCCTCCGAGCCGTTGGCCAGCTGGCGCGAGGCCGACGACACGGCCGTCGCGGTCAGCGACACCTGGCCGATCATGGTGGCCAGCGCGGCGCGCGAGGCGTTGTAGGCCTCCATCGAGGCCGCGGTGTCGTCGCGGATCTCGCCCACGGCCTCGGCCACGTCGCCGATCTCGTCGCGGGTGCGCCGATGGATCGGCGGGGTGACGGGCGTGAGCTCGAAGGTCAGGTCGCCCGCGGCGAGGTGGCCGAGCCCGTCGCGCAGGCCGGCGACGTCGTGGCTGCGCAGCGAGGCCAGGCGCCCGACGATCGCCTCGACGCTGAGGCGGATGCCGCGGATGGTGGCCACGCAGGCCGGGACCGCGACGAGGAAGATGAGCGCCAGCAGCGCGAGCACGAGCCGGCGGGCGCCGTGGAAGGTGCCGGTCGCCTGCACGGGCGCGCGCATCGCCCTCGGCGACCTTGGCGTCGTAGAGGTTCTCGAGGTCGGTGCTGAGCGTGTCGGCGGCGGGGTCCAGGCGCTGGGAGGACCACTCGTAGGCCAGCTCGGGCGTGTTGGCGCGCGAGACGCCGAAGAGCTCGCTGGTGACGCTGCGGTAGGTGGCGAGGTTGTGCTTCAGGAAGCGCGCGCTCTTGCGCTCCTGCGGCAGTCGTGAAGGTGGGAGCGGCGGCCGCGAGCGCCTGCTCGATCCGGCGGTCGTTGGCCAGGATGCGCTGCTCGAGCGGGCGCTTGGTCTCGAGCGTGTCCTCGAGGATGTGGCGGTCGGCCAGCCCGGCGTTCTCGTTGACCAGCGCGCGGGCGGTGCCCAGCGCGGCGAGCGGCTGTGTCACGTGCGTGAAGTTGCGCCGGCCGCCGTCGGAGACCTTGGCCAGATTGGCGAGGCTGACCATGGTCAACGCCACGAGCAGCACCGCGATGAAGATGAGCAGGCCGGCGAGCTTCCAGCGCAGCGTGATGCGACGCGGCATGGGCACCGCGGGGAGCGAAGGCAGCGAGGGCAGCCGAAGGCGCATCGCCAGGTTTGCTCGACTGCGCGCGCGCCAGCTTGAGCGCCCCTGTCCGGCGGCCGACTAGGGCAGGCGCCCGGCCCAGCGCAGCGAGGAGAACGCGGCGCCGAGGAGCAGGACGAGCCCGCCGATGGCGAAGGTCGCCGTGATCTGCTTCTTCTGGGTCTTGGTGCCCAGCTGCGAGCCGAGCGTCTTGTAGATCGACTTCAGCGAGTCGGAGTCCTCGGCCGTGAAGGCCTTCCCGCCGGAGACCTGCGCGATCTGGCGCAGCGTCTCGGGATCGGGCGCCACGAGCAGCGGCGTGCCGAACGGGTTCGGATTGGGCACGGTGGCGTCGCGGGTGCCGAGGGCGACCGTGTAGATCGGGATCTTCAGCTGCCCCGCGGTGCGGGCCACCGGGACGGGATCGGGCGGCACGGTGGTCTTGCCGTCGGAGAGCAGGATGATGGCCGACGGCGGGCGCTTGCCGTTCTGCTTGTCGTTCTTGAGCGCGTCGATGGCGACCTCGAGCGCGGCCCCGGTCGCGGTGGCGCCGTCGGCGACCTGGCCGTCGACGATGCGGCGCGCGTCGTCGTGGTCGGCACTCGGCGCCTGGACGGCGTCGGGCGTGTCGGAGAACGCGACGGCGCCGACGCGCACCTGGTCGGGCAGCTGGTTGAGGAACGTGCGCGCCGCGCGCTGCGCGGCGGACAGGCGATCGGGCTCGACGTCGGTGGCCGACATCGAGCGCGAGTGGTCGGTCACGAGCATGATCGACGCCCGCTCGACGGGCACGGCGACCGTCTTCTGCGGCTTGGCCAGCGCCAGCACGAGCGCGGCCAGCGCGGCCAGCGCGAGCGCCGCGGGCAGGTGCCGGCGCCAGGCGGGCACGACGGCCGCGGCGACCTTCAGCGCGGGCACGGCGGTGTAGCGCACCGCGTAGCGGCTGCCGCGCCGGCGGCTGGCCTGGTAGGCCAGCAGGGCGAGCGGCACGAGGGCCAGGCCGAGCAGCCAGAGCGGGGTGGCGAAGCTCACCGCAGCCTCCGCCCGAGGTCGAGCAGCCAGTCGCGATCGGTGGACAGCGCGACGTGGTCGACGTGCAGCCGGCGCAGCTCGCGCGCGACGGCGTCGCGGCGCTCGCGCTCGAGCTCGGCGAAGCGCTCGCGCACGCGCGGGCGCGAGGTGTCGACCTCGAGGCGCTCGCCCGTCTCGGGATCGACGACGGCCAGCCGGCCGACGGCGGGCAGCTCGGCCTCGCGCGGGTCGCCGATCTCGACGGCGAGCACCGAGTGCCGCGCGGAGAGGGCGCCGAGCGAGCGCGTCCAGCCGGCGTGCTCGCGGAAGTCGGAGATGACGGCGACGAAGCCCGGCTGGGTCGCGACCCGGCCCACGCGGCCCAGCGCGTGGGCGAGCGCATGCGGCTCGTTGACGCCGTCGGGCGCGACGCCCTCGGCGAGCACGCGGCGCAGCGCGACGACCCCAGGGCGCGATCCGCGCGGCGGCAGCAGGCGCGGGCGCCCGGCGCCGAAGGTCATCATCGCCACGCGCCCGGCGCGGCGCACGGCCAGGTTGCCGAGCACCAGCGCCACGCCCTCGGCGACGTCGGCCTTCAGCCGCTGCGCCGTGCCGAAGGCCATCGACGGCGAGACGTCGAGCACGATCCACGTCGTCAGCGTGCGCTCGGGGACCTGCAGGCGCACGTGCGGCACGCCCGTGCGCGCGGTCGCCGCCGCGTCGATCTGGCGCACGTCGTCGCCGATCTCGTACGGGCGCAGCTGCGCGAGCTCGGTGCCGGCGCCCATCCCCGCGGCGCGGCGATCGCCCGGCAGCGCCCCGGCCGCGTGGCGCGCGACGACGAGGTCGAGCGCGTCGACCAGCGCCGTCGGCATGCGGCCGGGCCCCTGACGGGCCGCAGGCGGTCTGAGGACCGCGTCGCTCACGCCGCGGCCACCCGGCGCTGGGAGCGCTTGACGTGGTCGGCCTCGGGCTCGGTGACCTCGGCCAGGACGCGGTCGAGCAGGTCGTCGGCGCTGACGCCGTCGCTCAGCGCGTCGTAGGAGAGCACCAGCCGGTGGCGCAGGACGTCGGCCGCGAGGTCGCGCACGTCGCCCGAGGTGACGTGGCCGCGCCCGCGCAGCAGCGCCAGCGCCCGGGCCGCCTGCACCATGCCGATCGGCCCGCGCGGGCTGGCGCCGTACTCGATGTAGGGCGCGATGTCGGCGAGCCCGTATTCGGACGGGTTGCGCGTGGCGTCGGCCAGCGAGACCGCGTAGCCGATGACGTCGCGGTCGACGAGCACCGAGCGGCCGGCCTGCGCGAAGCGGTCGAGGTGCTCGAGCGTCAGGCGCTCGCGCACGACCGCCTCGGCGCCCAGGCTGCGCCCGACGACCGCGGCCTCCTCGCCGAAGGACGGGTAGTCGACGACGATCTTCATCAGGAAGCGGTCGAGCTGGGCCTCGGGCAGCGGGTAGGTGCCCTCGTGCTCGATCGGGTTCTGCGTGGCCATGACCAGGAAGGGCAGCGGCACGGGGTAGCTGGTGCCGCCGATCGTCACCTGGCGCTCCTGCATGACCTCGAGCAGCGCCGACTGGACCTTGGCCGGCGCGCGGTTGATCTCGTCGGCGAGCAGGAAGTTGCCGAACACCGGGCCGAGCTCGGTGTCGAAGCGGCCCGTGTCGGGGCGGTAGACGCGCGTGCCGACGAGGTCGGCGGGCACGAGGTCGGGCGTGAACTGGATGCGGCTGAAGCTGCCGCCCAGCACCTGCGCGAGCGTGCGCACGGTCAGCGTCTTGGCCAGGCCGGGCACGCCCTCCAGCAGCACGTGGCCGCCGGCCAGGAGGCTGACGAGCAGGCGCTCGAGCATCGCGTCCTGGCCCACGATGACGCGCTTGATCTCGTAGAGCGCCTCCTCGAGCGCGGCACGCGGCTCCTCGCGGGGCTGGGTTCGGTCGTCGTCGTCGAACTCGGTCATGGGTTCCCTTGGGGTTGCTTTCTTCTTAGATCAGGCGGCCGAACCAGCGCAGGGACATGGCGGCGCCGAGGAGGAGCAGGACGAGGGCGCCGCCGGCGAAGCCCGCCGTGATCTGGCGCTTCTCGTTCTTGGTGCCCAGGAGCGAGCCCAGGCTCTTGTAGACGTCGGAGAGCTTGTTGGCGTCGGCGGCGGTGTACGTCTTGCCGCCCGAGGCCCTGGCCACCTCGGCGAGCGACTGCGGGTCGGGCGGGACGGGGCGCGTCTCGGTGCCGCCCTGGCCGCCGGGACGCGGCACGGTGATCGTGCCCTGCGCGGTGCCGAGGGCCACGGTGTAGATGGGGATGCGCAGCTTGCGCGCGGCCTGCGCGGCCGCGACCGGGTCGATCTTGCCGGTCGCGGCGCCGTCGGAGAGCAGGACGATGGCCGACGGCGGGCGCTTGCCGTTGACGCCCGGCGCGCGCTTGAGGATGTTGGTCGCCGCGGTGATCGCCTCGCCGGTGCCGGTGCCGCCGCGCGCGGTGAGCTGGTCGAGCGCCTGGTCGATGGCGACGCGGTCGCGCGTCGGCGAGGCCAGGACGCGCGGCTTGCTGCTGAGCGCCATGACGCCGACGTTGACCGTCTTGGGCACCTTCGCCACGAAGCGCTTGGCGGCGGTGCGCGCGGCCACCAGGCGCGTGGGGCGCACGTCGGTGGCCTGCATCGATCCGCTGACGTCGGTGATGAGCATGATCGACGCGCGCTCGACCGGCACCGCGACCGTCTTCTGCGGGCGCGCGGCGGCGAGGATCAGGATCGCCAGCGCGAGCAGGAAGGCGAGCATCGGCACGTGCATGCGCCAGCGCGGGCGGTTCGGCGCCACCGAGGGGGTCATGGCGGGCGCCGCGAAGGCGGCCGCGGCGCGGCGGCGGTCGCGCTGGTGCGCGCCATAGAGCGACGACGAGCACCGGGACGGCCAGCAGGAGGACCAGCACGAGGGGTGCGGCGAAGCTCACGGCGAAGACGCTCACGGCGAAGGGGCTCACGGCGTGTGCGCGGGGCGGTTCTGCAGCGTCGCGTCGAGGGTCACGTCCTGGCCGGAGCGATCGACGCGGATGCGGAGGTGGTCGCCGGGCTGCTTGGTGTTGACGATCCGCGAGACGTCGTCGGAGCCGCTCACGGCCTGGCCGTCGAGCTCGGTGATGACGTCGCCGGCGTTCACGCCGGCGCTCTCGGCGGGGCCGCCGGGCGTGACCGTGGTCACCTCGGCGCCGGGGGGCGCGTTGGGGTCGGTCGGATCCGAGGTCTCCACGCCGAGGTACGGGCGCGCGATCTTGTCGCCCTTCTCCAGCCGCGGCACGACCTCGCGCACGGTGTTCGACGGGACGGCGAAGCCGATGCCGACGTTGCCCTGCGAGTTGCCCGCGGTGGCGATCTGCGAGTTGACGCCCATGACGCGGGCGGTCTCGTCGAGCAGCGGGCCGCCGGAGTTGCCGGGGTTGATCGGCGCGTCGGTCTGGATGACCTCGTCGATCGAGAAGCCGTTGGGCGCCTTGATCGAGCGCCCGATGCCCGAGACGATGCCCTCGGTCGCGGTGCGATCGAGGCCGAAGGGGTTGCCGATGGCGATCGCGGTGTCGCCCACCTGGACCTGGCGCGAGTCGGCGAACTGCAGCGGCTTGGCGTTGCGCGGCGCGCTGCCCGGGTCGATCTTGACGACCGCCAGGTCGCTCGACGGGTCGGCGCCCTTGACCTGGCCGTCGATGCTGCGCCCGTCGGGCCCGAACTTGACCACGACGCGATCGGCGTTGCCGACGACGTGCGCGTTGGTCACGAGCGTGCCGTTGCTGTCGATCAGGAAGCCGGTGCCCGAGCCCACGTCGGTGCGGATCGAGACCACCGCCGGGCTGGCCTGGGCGTAGATCTTGCCGGCGCGCGACTGGCCCTTGTCGGGCGCGATCGGCTTGCCCGAGACGGCCGGCAGCGGCTGGACCTTCGCGTCGTCGTGCAGCAGCGCGCCGGCAGCGAAGGCGCCGCCCGCCACGGCCGCCGCGACGAGCGCCACGGCCGCCGCGGTCTTCAGGCGGATGGTGCGCGGCGGCGCGCCGGGGGCTGGCTGCGCCGCCGCGCGGTCGCGCTCGGCGGCCGCAAGCGCTGCGCGCCGGCGCGCCGCCTCCTCCTCCGCAGCCTCACGTGCCTGCTCGGACTCCAGGCGCCACTCGCCCGTCCACAGATGCCGGGGAAACTTCATCGCCATGGAGAGTAGGCATGCCCTCGTCAGCTGTCGGTAAAGCGGTCCGGCATGCGATCGATAGCGTCCCGGGCGATGGCACGCTCGCCGCGCCTCGGCTCGCATGGCCGGCTCGTGCTGCTCCTCGGCGCACTGTCGGCCTTCGGGCCGCTGTCGATGGACATGTACCTGCCCGGGCTGCCGTCGATGGCCCGCGACCTGTCCGCGCCCGCGTGGGCGGCGCAGCTGACGATCACCACCTCCATGCTGGGGCTCGCCGGCGGTCAGCTCGTGGCCGGCCCGATCAGCGATGCCCTCGGGCGCCGGCGCCCCGTGCTCGCGGGGGTGGCCGCCTACATGGCGGCCTCGCTGCTGTGCGCCGCCGCCCCGACGATCTGGCTGCTGCTCGTCTTCCGCCTCGTCCAGGGCCTGGCCGGCGCGGCCGGGATCGTCATCGCGCGCGCGATCGTGCGCGACCTGCACGAGGGGATCGAGGCCGCGCGCATGTTCGCCATGCTCATGCTCATCGGCGGCCTCGCGCCGATCCTCGCTCCGTTGGTCGGCGGCCAGCTGCTGCACGTCACCGACTGGCGCGGGATCTTCGTCGTGCTCGCCGGCATCGGAGCGCTGCTGCTGCTCGGGGCCTGGGCGATACTGCGCGAGACGCTCGCGCCGGAGAACCGCCGCGGCGGCGGCCTGGTGGCGACGCTGCACGTCTTCCGCGGGCTCGTGCGCGATCGGCCGTTCATGGGCTACACGCTCTCGGCCGGGCTGACCTTCGCCGCGATGGCGACCTACATCTCGGGCTCGCCGTTCGTGCTGCAGGACATCCACGGCGTCTCGCCGCAGCTGTTCAGCGTGATCTTCGCCTCCAACGCCATCGGGATCATGGGCGCCAGCCAGGTCAGCCGCGCGCTCGTGGGCCGCTACGGCCCGCGCGCGATGCTCGAGGCCGGCGTGTGCATCGGCGCGGCGGGCGGCCTCGGCGTGCTCGTCTCGGTGGTGGCCGGGCTCGGGCTCGCCGGCCTGCTCCCCAGCCTCTTCGTGATGGTCTCGAGCGTCGGCGTGGTGCTGCCCAACGCGGCCGCGCTCGCCCTGGCCGACCACCCGACCACCGCCGGCAGCGCGTCGGCGCTGCTCGGCCTGACGCAGTTCGCCACCGGCGCCCTGGCCGCGCCGCTGGCCGGGGTCGGCGGCTCGCACACCGCGCTGCCGATGGCGATCGTCATGGCCACGCTGCCCCTCGCCGGCCTGGCGTGCCTGAGGTTCGGGCTGGCCGCGCCGCGCGCCCGCGCCCGGTCGGTGCGCAGACGCACCGAGCACGGCGGCCTGATCGCGGCGTCGCTCAGCTCGCGCGCACGGCCGCCGGCGTGCCGGCCATGCGCGCGAGCCGGCGCTTGAGGCCGGCCGGGAAGTCGACCCGCGACTCGCGATGGCCGGGCAGCAGCGCGCGCTGGGCCTCCATGTCGCCGGCCAGCGCGGCGATGCAGCCCTCGGGGTCGGTGTTGGCCAGCGAGAGGATGGCGCCGGTGGCGCCGAGCGGCCCGGCGAGCGCGAGGTAGGCCGACGAGCCGACGTAGAGCGGGCCGTCGTAGGCGCCGAGCTCGGCCACCAGGCGCCCGGCGTCGCCGGAGGAGTCCTTGACCCCGGCGATCGGCAGCTCGGAGAGGACCTCGACCGGGATGCCGGGCGGCGAGACGGCCGGGAAGTGGTAGGCCAGCACCGCCAGGTCGCCGGCGTGGGCCGCGAGCGCCTCGTAGTGCGGGCGCACGTCGTCCGCGTGCGGCGGCGAGAGCGCGAGCACCGCCGCGGCGCCCGGCGTCGGCCGCGGCGCCGACGAGCCGCGCGGCAGCCCTCGTCGTCGAGGTGGCCGCTGCCGACGATGACCGGGGCGCGCCCGTCGAGGGCCTCCGCGGCGGCGGCGCACAGCTCGAGGCGCTCGTCGACGTCGAGCGCCCACGACTCGCCCGTCGTGCCCGAGACGACGACGGCCGTGATCCCGCGCTCGACGAGGTCGACGGCGTGCTCGACGGTCTCCTCGACGAGCAGGCGCCCGTCGTCGTCGAAGAGCGTGACGAGGGCGACGCCGGCGCCGGTGAAGAGGGCAGCGGCCATGGCGCGAAACGGTACGCGAGAATCGGGGCATGACCTACGTCCCTGCCGAAGACCGCTACGACCACATGCCCTACCGCCGCTGCGGGCGCAGCGGCCTGAAGCTGCCGGCCATCTCGCTCGGCCTGTGGCAGAACTTCGGCGACGACCGCCCGATCGACACCCAGCGGGCGATCCTGCGTCGCGCCTTCGACCTCGGGATCACCCACTTCGACCTGGCCAACAACTACGGGCCGCCCTACGGCTCGGCCGAGATCAACTTCGGGCGCCTGCTGGCCGAGGACCTGCGCCCGTGGCGCGACGAGCTGGTCATCTCGACCAAGGCGGGCTACGACATGTGGCCCGGCCCGTACGGCGAATGGGGCTCGCGCAAGTACCTGCTCGCGAGCCTCGACCAGAGCCTGAAGCGCATGGGCCTGGACTACGTCGACATCTTCTACTCGCACCGCCTGGACCCCGACACGCCGCTCGAGGAGACCCTCGGCGCCGTCGACACCGCGGTGCGCCAGGGCAAGGCGCTCTACGCCGGGCATCTCCTCGTACTCCGCCCAGCGCACCGAGGAGGCCATCGGGATCCTGCGCGACCTCGGCACGCCGCTGCTCATCCACCAGCCCTCCTACTCGCTGCTCAACCGCTGGATCGAGCCCGACCTGCTCGACGTCCTCGGCCGCGAGGGCGTGGGCGCCATCGTCTTCTCGCCCCTCGGGCAGGGGATGCTCACCGACCGCTACCTCGACGGCATCCCGGCCGACTCGCGCGCGGCCCGCGAGGGGTCGCTGTCGAAGTCGATGCTCAGCGACGAGAACCTCGAGCGCGTGCGCGCGCTCAACGAGATCGCGCAGCGCCGCGGTCAGACGCTGGCCCAGCTCGCGCTCGCGTGGACGCTGCGCGACCCGCGCGTGACCTCGACCCTGATCGGCGCCAGCAGCGTCCAGCAGCTCGAGGACAACGTCGGCGCCCTCGCCCGCCTGGACTTCGACGACGACGAGCTGGCGGAGATCGAGAAGTACGCGGTGGACGCCGGGATCAACATCTGGGAGCGGTCGAGCTCGGCTTGAGCTCGGTGCTGCGCGGCCTCGTCCGCTCGCGTTGCGGCGCTGCGCGGCGCCTTAACAGCATCACCGAGGGGAAGGGAGGCGGCGGCGGTTCGGGGCGCGCGTCGTCGTCCTCGGGCGTGTGCGTCTTGGGGGTGCAATCGCGCGTGTTTCGCAACAGTCTTTGGAGACGCCCGAGGGGGTGGTCCGTCTTACGCCCTCTGGGATGCGTCAAGACCGGCCACCCCCTCCGGCCGCCGGCGGAAGGTGTTGCGAAACACGCTCGAACTGCGCAGGAACTCCGCGGCCCGCCGGCCGGCAGCCGCCCGCTCCCGTGGAGCAGCGAAGGCCGCGACCACCGCCACTCTCCTTCCCTCGATGCGGCAGTAAGCGCCGCGCAGCACCACCAGCGCAGCGCGGACGACCGAGCAGGTGAGCCCACCGTCCACCTTGGTGGTCCTGACGAAAGCGCTCACGCGCACCGACCATGGAGGCATGTCCTCCTCCTCTCGCATCCTCGCCGCGGTCAGCGCCCTCGCCCTGGCCGCCGCCACCGCGGCGCCCCTCGCCGGCGCCGCCGACAACCCGGCGCCCAAGCTCGTCAAGGGCAGCCCGATCCTCTTCGTCGACAACGAGATCAACAAGGGCGTGGTCGCGGTCGCCTTCCGCACCGACCGCCCGCTCGATCGCAAGTCCAACGGCAAGAGCATCGACGGGCGCGCCGGGGTCAAGGGCCACAGCGACTCGCTGAGCACCTTCGTCAAGGACAAGCGGCCCGCCTACATCGCCTACGTGTCCGGCGTCTCCGTCGCCGGCGGCGGCGAGCACCTGAAGGTCGGCCACCGCTACAAGGTGACCATCAGCCTGGGCCACCAGGAGGTCACGCGCACGGTCGAGCTGCAGAAGAACACCAAGGAGTCGGCGGTCAAGAAGCAGCTCGGCTACTGAGCCGACGCTCGAGCACGCACGCCGGCGCCGTCCTCGACGGCGCCGGCGTCGTGCGACGCGCTCAGGCGGGATGACCGGGCTCGATGCGCTTCGCCCGGTGGAAGGTGAAGTCCTCCTCGCGCCCGGCGCTCGCGGCGATGGGCTCGAGCAGGAAGAGCTCGTGATCGCCGGCGTCGAGGCGATCGACGACGCGGCCCGACGAACCAGCGCTCGCAGCGATCGAGGATCGGCAGGCCTTCGGGCCCGTCGTGCCATGCCGTGCGCGCGAACTTGTCGACCTCGTCGCCGGTCTCGCCGCCGAAGAGCTCGGCCAGCTCGGGCGCGTCGGCCGGGACGCCATGGACCGCGAAGCGCCGGGGAGTCGCGCCCCCGGCGGTGCGTGCGGTTCTCGCGCGAGAGGCAGACCGCGAAGCGCGGCGGATGGATGCTCGTCTGCGTCGCGAAGCCGATGAGGCAGCCCAGGCGCTCGTCGCCGGCGCGGGCGGTGACGATGAACATCGGGTACTCGAGGTTCCCGACGATGGCGTTGAAGGCCGCGCGAACGTCCACGCCGTGCGACCTACCCCCAGGGGGCGCGTGCTAGGCGGCGATGCTGTCCGACGTCGCGGGAACGCCGCGGTCGGCGTACGCGAACGGGTGCTGGAAGATGTTCGCGGCGCTCTCGCCCTCGCGGACCTCGACGATGAAGGACTCGCCGGTCTTGCGGTCGCTGACGGCCACGTGGACGCGGTTGTCGCCCTGGTCCCAGAGCAGGCGCACGTCGATCCCGTCGCTGTGACGGTGGTCGAGCTCGCGCATCCCTGTGGTGGTGGTGGTCGTCATCTCAGCTCCAGTGGTGCAGTCTCAGAAGGGTAGTCGGCGTTACGGGGACTCTCCTTGAGCGGACATGGGCTGCCCACGGGGCTGGCTCCCGAAACCGGGTTCGGGAGGCCGCCCGGCAAGGGTTCGCCCAGACGTCCCCCACGGCACGTCGGCGGGAGTAGAGTCGCCAACCAGACATGAGCGTCGCGGATCTGCTGGCGGAGCACGGATCGCCCCTGTGGCTGGCGAATCTCGACGTCGTGCGCGATCGCCAGCGGTCCTTCACCGCGGCCTGGCGGGCCGAATGGCCCGACGTGGAGATCGCCTACTCCCACAAGGCCAACCGCCTGCCGGCGATCCTGCGCGCGCTGGCCGAGAAGGGCATCGGCCACCAGGTCGCCTGCGAGGCCGAGTACTGCCTGGCGCGCTCGGTCGCGGACGCGAGCGGGCGCTCGATCGTGGTGCAGGGCCCGGCGAAGCCGCCGGCCCTGCTCGACCGCGCGGCCGCCGACGGCGCCCTCGTGATCGCCGACACCCTCGCCGAGCTGCGCCGGCTCGCGGCCGCCGGCATCACGCGCGTGGGCGTGCGCGTGTGCCTGCCCGGCGTCGGCCACGGGACGAGCCACTTCGGCGTCCCCATGGCCGAGCTCTCGATGGCGCCGCGCCACGCGGCGGCGCTGGGGCTGCGGATCGAGGCGCTCGCCGTGCACCTCGTGTCGGCCGGCTTCGACCGGCCGATGGCCGAGATCCCGCGCCTCGCCAGCGCGCTGGTCGTCAAGTGGCCCCAGCCGCCCGAGCGCTTCGCGGCGGCCGCCAAGATGCTGGCCGGCCTGGCCGTGCGCATGGGCGTGCCCGTCATCGACGTCGGCGGCGGCTTCCCGCCGGCGCCGCAGGAGTCGGCCTACGCGCGCGCCGTCACCGGCGCGATCGGCGGGGCCGGCTACGAGGGCCGCGTGCTGGTCGAGCCCGGGCGCGCGCTGGTGGCCGACGCCGTCGACCTGGCCGCGACGGTGACCGCGGTCAAGCGCCTGCCCGACCGCCGGCGCTGCATCGTGCTCGACGCGGGGACCAACCTGCTGCCGGGGACGCTCTTCGCGTGGCCGACGCTCGAGGCGCCCGGAGAGCACGACCCGGCGGCGGGGCCGGCGCTCGTCACCGGACCGCTGTGCAGCAACGTCGACGTCCTGCATCCGTCGGCCGACCTGCCGGCCCTGGCGGAGGGCGATGCCGTGGTCGTGCGCAGCGTCGGCGCCTACCAGCAGACGCAGTCCACGCAGTTCGGCGACCTGCGCCCCGCGGTGGTCGCTCGCGACGACGGGCACTGGCGTCTGGTCAGCCGGCGCGAGACGGTGGAGGACCTCGTCGCCACCGACCTCGGCGCCGACGTCCCGCAGACCACGCGCTAGCCGGTGGCGAGGCGGCGCAGCGCCGGCATCGTGCTGTACCGCGTCGCCGACGGCGGGCCCGAGGTCCTGCTCGTGCACCCCGGCGGCCCGTTCTGGGCCAAGAAGGACCTCGGCGCATGGTCGATCCCCAAGGGCGAGTACGAGCCCGACGAGGACCCGCGGGCGTGCGCGCTGCGCGAGTTCGAGGAGGAGACCGGCACGCGCCTGCCCGCCGACGAGCTGGTCGAGCTCGGCGCGGTGGTGCAGAAGGCGGGCAAGGAGGTGACCGCGTGGGCCGCGCGCGGCGACCTCGACGCCGGCGCCGTGCGCAGCAACAGCTTCGAGATGGAGTGGCCGCCGCGCTCGGGGCGCCGTCAGGAGTTCCCGGAGATCGACCGGGCCGAGTGGTTCGCCCTCGACGATGCGCGGGCCAAGCTCGTCGGCGCTCAGGTCGAGCTGCTCGACCGCCTGGTCGAGCGGGTGATAAACGGCTGACCCGCTCGTCCGACGACCTGTCGGAGGTTCGAGCGCGGGTATGAAGCCCGGCATGCGCAAACTCTCGATCAATCTCCTCGTCGCCACGGCCCTGCTCGTCGCGGCGATCCCGAGCGTCGCCGGCGCCCAGACGCCGCCGCCCGACACGGCCATCCCGGCACCGTCGCCGGTGCTCATCCATCTCGGCAGGACCCCGGTCGTCGAGCTCTTCGACGGCGGCGGCGGACTGCCCTACCTCGGCTCGCCGACGTCCTACAACGCGGGCGACTGGGAGCCCGCGCTGCGCAACTTCCACGACTCGGGCGTCTACGCCACCGAGCTGACGGAGATCGACAAGCTCGCCGAGAAGGCCGTCGTGCGCAGCGCGCACAAGGGCGACTTCCGCTCGCACAAGGGACGCTTCCACAAGGGCCACGGCCGGGCGCGCGCGGCGCACGACCACCACGGCAAGAAGCTCGCGCTGGTGCTCGACATCGACGAGACGTCGCTGTCGAACTACGACGCCATCAACGCCGACAACTTCACCTTCGGCCCGAACTCGCAGGCCGAGGCGACGAACGAGACCGGCAAGGTCATCCCCTCCACCCTCGAGCTCTTCAACCTCGCCAAGCAGAACGGCGTGGCGGTGTTCTTCATCACCGGCCGGCGCGAGAACACGCGGGCCCACACCGAGAGCAACCTGACGCGCGAGGGCTACTCGGGCTGGCAGCAGCTGTTCCTCAAGCCGGACGCCTCGACCGACACCACGGTCCAGTACAAGAGCGGCGCCCGGGCGGCCATCGAGGGTCAGGGCTACCGCATCGTCGCCAACGTCGGCGACCAGTACTCCGACCTGGCCGGAGGCCACGAGGACATCGGTTTCAAGCTCGCCAACCCGTTCTACTTCCTGCCGTAGACTCGCCGCGTGGCCGGCGACGAGTACCTGCTCGACACCTCTGTCGTGCGTGACTTCGTCGCCGGCGTGCGCGCCGCGATCGAGGACGCCGGATCGCCCGCGCAGGCCTGCGACGCGATCCGGCCCTCCTTCGCCCAGCTGCTCGCCGACCCGGACTGGCTGCCCGAGCGCTTCCAGGAGGGCGACCCCGACAGCGGCATGGGCGGGGGCATCGGCCAGTGGCTGCTGTTCCGCGCCGAGGACCGCTCGCTCTCGCTCTTCTCGCTCGTCGTGCCCTCGGGCGCGCAGACGCCGGTGCACGACCATCTCGCCTGGGGCCTCGTCGGGCTCTACCGCGGGACCCAGGACGAGGACATCTACGCCGCGCGCGGCGAGGGCATCGAGCTCGTCGAGAGCCGCGCCCTGGCGCCCGGCGACTTCTACGCCCTCATCCCGCCGACCGACGACATCCACCGCGTGCGCACCACCTCGCCGCGCACGTCGGTCTCGATCCACCTGCTCACCAACGACACCGGCTGCGTCTGGCGCCACGCCTACGACGCGGGGTCGGGCGAGCGCACGCCGTTTCGCTCGGGCTACGTCAACGTGCCCTGCGACGAGGACTGAGCCGCGTCGGCGGCCGCCACGCGTCCGCGCGCCAGCGGGCGCGCAGCGCGAACGGCTCGCCGGGCGAGGCGACCATGAGCCGCAGGCGCAGCTGCCGGTGCCCCCAGGCACGAACGAGGACCGAGCGGGGCACCGCGAAGCGCACGCGCGCGCCGCGGCCCGCGGCCAGCACGGAACGGGCGACCCACCGGCCGCAGGACGTACGCGGGCAGCCTCCCGTTGACGAGCGTCACGGTCGCGAGCGCGGCATCCTCGATCCACAGCCGCCCGGCGCACCGCGGCGTCACGCCCGTCGGACACCGCAGGCGCACGTCGGCGGCTCCCGAGGCGCGGACCGTCACCGGCCCGGGGACCGCATGGGGCGCGCCCGGCGCACCAGGCGCCGACGCCGTCGCGCCGGGCGTGCGGCCGGGGCCGGCCATGGCCGCGAGCTGCGTGCGGACGACCTCGAGCGCCGGCCGCGAGCTGCCGTCGGGGCGGATCAGGCCAGCGTCGAAGCGGCCTTCGGAGTCGGCCTGCCACTGATACAGGTACATGCGCCCCACGCGGCTCGCGAAGGCGTGCGCCTCCTCGAACGCGAAGCTCACCGAGGCGCGCGCGCGCAGCTCGTCGCGGAGGCAGCGAGACCCGGCCGTCGCGCGTGCGCAGCTCGACGATGCCGCCGGTCTCGGTGAGCCACACCTGCCCGGGGACCGCGTCCAGGTAGTCGCGAAGCCCGGACGTCGTGAAGTAGGTCGTGTCGTAGTAGTCGTGCAGCCCCCAGACCTGCGGGGTCTCGTCGAGCCCGCGCCGGTACTCGGCCACCCAGGAGAGCATGCCCGGCCCGTCGATGACGTCCGCCGCCACGAGGGTGCAGTCGGGGCAGGCCCGGCGGGCGGCGTTGTAATAGGCGGCCGCGCGGTCGGGCCGGCCGGCCGTCGGCTCGGCGGCGTGGTTGGCCTCGTTCCAGGGCGTGATCAGCCGCACCTGCGGATACGCGGCGAGGAACGCGCGGACCGCGGCCTCGTAGGCCCCGACGCTGGGCAGGGCGCACGGCGCCGACGGGCAGCGGTCGCCCCGATCGTGATCGAAGGCCACGAGCGGCTGGACTCCCGCGGCCGCGGCCGAGTCGAGCCATGACGCCACACGATCGGGGTCCTCCCAGATCGCGTTCCAGGCCACGACGAGGCGCGCCGTCCTGATGCCGAGAGCGCGGAAGCGCGGGTCTCCGAACATCGCCTCCCACTGCTCGCTGATCCCCACGCTCAGCCCGCCGTCGGACGCACCGTCGGCCGTGCCCGCCGTCGGCGCCGGCGCGTCGGGGTCGGCGATCGGGCGGCCGATCAGCGCGTGGCCGCGAAGGCGCGAGGTGGTGCTGTGTGACGGGGCGCGAGCAGGCGCAGCCGCACGCGCTTGCGTGCCAGTGGACCGAGACCCTGGCGAGCGGTGATCTCCACGGCCGCGCGCGCACTGTGCAGGCGCCTGAGCTCCCGCAGCGAGCGGTCGGTCAGACGCAGCTGGATCTTCGACGTTCGTCCGCTCGGCATGTCGAAGGTCAGCGGGAGGATGCGCAGCCTGCTGGCGCCCACCTGGCGGACGACGACGCGGCAGCTCGACCGACCGCGGGCCGGGCACACGACGACGACGCGCCCGAGGAGGAAGCGGCCGTGCTCGTCCACCCGCGCGGTGACCTTGGCCGGGCCCTTGATCTTGGGCCGGTGCGGCCGGTGGTGCGGGGGCGGCTTGGGCGGCGGGCACGGGTAGGGCGGATACGTCGGGTAGGGCGGGTACGGGGGATACGTCGGATAGCCGGGGTAGCCCGGATAGCCGGGGTAGCCCGGATAGCCGGGGTAGCCGGGGTAGCCGGGGTAGCCGGGATAGCCGGGGTAGCCCGGGGGGCAGTTGTCGCGTCGGCGGCGGGGAGGGCTTGGGCGGATGGCCGGCGAGGGCGGACTGACCGCCCGCCAGCAGGCACACCACGAAAGCCGTCGCGACGGCAGCGCGCCGCACGGCCACTCGACCTCTCCATCCCTCCATGACCGCCCCCCTCAGGAGTTCTGAGCAGTCAGGGCGAGTGTGCGCTTCTGCTGGGAGCCGTGCCCGCTAAGGAGGCAATTAGCACGGGTTCGCGGCGCGCCGCGAACGCTAGGCCCACCGACGATTCGTAGGACTCAGGTCTCCGGTCCCGACGGTGCGCCGGCCTTGGCGCCGTTGGCGGGAGTCTCGGGCGCCGCCGCCGGCCGGTGACCTTCCATCGTCGCCGCGAGCTCGGTCCGCAGCTGCTCCATGCGCTCGAGCGCGGCGTCGCGCCGCGCGTCGAGCTCCTTGATCTCGTCGTCGATGCGGGCGCGGCGGCGCAGGCCCTCCTCGATCGTCTCCGAGGCCTCGGCGTTGGCCTCCTCGCGCGTCTTGGCGGCGTACTCGTCGGCCGCCGCGCGCACGGCGCGCGCGTCGTCCTGCGCCTGCTGGCGCAGCTCGGCGATGTCGGCCTCGGCCTGGCTCAGCAGCTCCTCGGCCTCCTGCTCGGCGGCGAGCAGGACGTGCGTCGTCGACTTGCCCACGAGCTCGAGCTTGCGCGTGATCGCGATGTGCCCGAGGTCGCGCGCCGCGTCGGTCTCCAGCCAGTCGACGAGCTGCTCGAGGAAGCGGTCGACCTCGTGGCGGTCGTAGCCGCGCCGGCCGAAGCCGAAGCCGGGATTGCGCAGGCGATCGAGGTCCTTCCAGTCCACGGGCCCGAAAGCGTAGACCGTGCGCCTTAGGCTGTCAGGCGTGGATGTCTACCTGGCCATCGTGAGCAAGCGCGAGGTGCGCGCCTACGCCGACCGTCCGCTGCCCGACGACGCCGTCCGGCGCCTGCTGGAGGCCGGCCGCCTGGCCGGCAGCTCGCGCAACCGCCAGGCGCGGCGCTTCGTGGTCCTGCGCGATGGCGCCCTGGCGCGCGCGGCCGAGGCCGTGTACTCGCCCGGGAACGTGCGCGGGGCCGCGCTCGCGGTGGCGATCGTCATCCGCGGCAAGGGGCCGACCGGCTTCGACGCCGGCCGCGCGGCGCAGAACATGATGCTCGCCGCCTGGGGCGACGGCATCGGCTCGTGCCCGAACGGCATCGCGGACCCCGAGGCGCTCGCCGCCGTGCTCGGCCACGCCGACGACGAGCAGGTGGCGACGGTGCTCAGCTTCGGCTACCCGGCGCGCCCGGTGGACCCCGCGAGCCGCACGCCCGACGAGTGGATCGAGCGCGCCGACCGGCTCGCGTTCGACGACGTGGTCGAGGTCCGCTCCTAGGGACGGGACCCAAGCGACGAGCGCCCTGGCCTCAGGCCAGGGCGCCCCCCGTGTCCGACCCAGCGGGTCCTGCGCCCGCATGGTCAGGTGCGATTGAACAGGACCGGTGGACATCGTGCGCCGGTTTTTGCGCCTACTTGGTGCAAATCCCGCACCGCACGCCGGGCACGTCAGAGGCGCCTATGGGCTCGCAGGAGGGCGACGACCTCCTCGTGCGGGAGCGCCTCGGCGACGCGGCCCTCGCGGCCGACGACCCGCTCGGCGCTCCACAGCGCGTTGAGGACGGCCTCCTCGGTGGCGTCGACGGTCGCCGCGAAGAAGGGGTCGAGCTCGCCATCGGCCACCGTGTCGGGGCCCCGGGCGGTCGAGAAGGCGACGAAGATCTCGCCGCTGCCGTGGTGCGCGACGGAGCCCGTGCGCGCGAGCCCGAGGCCGGGCACGCAGTCCTTCTGCGGGTGGAAGTCGAGCGGCTCCACGGGCAAGGGCGGACTGGGCCCGTACTACCTCGCGCAGTTCATGCGCGAGCAGAGCCGAACCGTTGTCGGGGAGGCCACCCGCTAGTCTCCTTGTATCAGGCCGCACCAGCGGCCGCTGCGAAAGGACCACAGATGGCCGCCACCACCACGCTCGAAACCAACTCCGCCGCCCAGCGCCGCCTGGCCAAGGAGCTGCTCACCCTCGACCGCTCGATCGACAAGGAGCAGGTGGGGCCGAAGCGACTCGAGCTGCTGCGCGAGCAGGCCAGCGTGAGCGACAAGCTCGAGGCCCTGCGCTCGACCCGCGTGTGAGGCGGGGCCACTCTCGCTAGAGTGCAACAGCGTAACAGTCGGGCACCGTGCCCGGCGCAAGCAGTGTTTCTAGCGCCCGCAGTCGTCGCCGTCAGGCTTCTCCCGCGTACGCAGTTCACTAGGTAGGAGAGCCAACATGGCTACAGGAACCGTCAAGTGGTTCAACGACGACAAGGGCTTCGGCTTCGTCACACCGGACGAGGGCGGCAAGGACCTCTTCGTCCACCACAGCGGCATCAACGCGGACGGCTTCAAGTCGCTCGCCGAGGGTGCCAAGGTCTCGTACGACGCTGAGGCCGGGGACAAGGGTCCCAAGGCCGTCAACGTCACGGCGATCTAGCAGCGTCTGAGCAGCGGTGCCCGCCCTCCGGGGCGGGCGCTTGCAACTCCGCGACCGTGCCGTCGTGGTCGACCGCGACCATGCGTCGATGTCGACCACGCGCCGGTTGCGGCTCGTTGCCCTCCCTCTCGCGCTCGCGGCGCTCGCCGCGGGCTGCGCCGCCGGGCCGGTCGGCACAACCCTGCCCGCCGCGGCCGTCCACGCGCGCGGCGGCAGTGCGCTCGCCGCGGTCTCGCGCCTCGACGGTCAAGGGCCGCGCGCCCAAGACCGGCTACCGCCGCGACCAGTTCGGCGACGGCTGGGCCAGCGTCGACGGCTGCGACACGCGCGACCGGATCCTCGCGCGCGACCTGCGTGCCAAGCGCTTTCGCAGCGCGACTCGCGCTGCGTGGTGCTGAGCGGGCGCCTCGCCGATCCGTATACCTCGACCACGATCATGTTCGCCCGCGGCGGCGCCTCGGAGGTCGACATCGATCACGTCGTCGCCCTCGGCGACGCGTGGCAGAAGGGCGCCTGGCGCTGGCCCCACGGCGAGCGCGTGGCCTTCGCCAACGATCCGCTGAACCTGCTCGCCGTCGACGCATCCGCCAACCGCCAGAAGGGCGACGGCGACACGGCGACCTGGCTGCCGGCCAACAAGAGCTTCCGCTGCGCCTACGTGGCGCGCCAGGTCTCGGTCAAGCTCAAGTACGCGCTCTCGGTCACGGCCGCCGAGCGCGACGCGATGCGCCGGGTGCTGGCCAGGTGCCCGACGCAGCGCGTGACCTAGGCGAGGCGCTTCTCGAACCAGTGATGGGCGTAGGGCTCGTCGTTGAAGGCCTCGACCTCGACGTAGCCCGCTGAGCGATACAGCCCGCCGGCCTCCTTCAGCGTCTTGTTGGTCTCCAGGCGCACTCGCCCGACGCCGCGCCGGCGCGCGTGCTCCTCGAGCTCGCTGAGGATGCGCCGGCCGACGCCGAGGCCGCGAGCGCTCGGCGCCACCCACATGCGCTTGATCTCGGCCGGCTCGCGGCCGTGGAGCTTCAGCGCTCCGCAGCCGATGGGCTCGCCGCGCAGGCGGGCGACGAGGAGCAGCCCGGCGGGCTCGGTGAGCTCGTCGACGTCGGCCGAGATGCTCTGGCTGGGGTCGAAGCCGGCGTCGAAGCGGGTGTCGAGCTCGGCGAAGTAGGAGTCGATGCACCAGCGGGCCGCCGTGCTCGCGGGGTCCTCGACGTCGACGCTGACGAGCCCCGCCGTGAGCAGGCGCTCGACGACGCCCATCGCCTCGACCAGCCGGTCGCGCTGGACGTCGCTCAGCGAGACGAGCAGCGATGAGGCGAGCTCGTCGCTGCCGCGGTCGAGCAGCTCGCGCTCGGCGCGCCCGGCGTCGGTGAGCCGCACGGTGCGCACGCGCTTGTCGCCCGCGCCCGGCGCCACCGCGACGAGGCCGTCCTGCTCGAGCGATCGGACCAGGCGGCTGAGGTAGCCGGAGTCGAGGTCGAGGCGCGCGCGCAGGGTCCGCAGGTCGGTGCCGTCGGCGCCGATCTCCCACAGCACCCGCGACGCGCCGAGGGGCCGCCCACGCGCGAGGTACTCGTCGTTCAGCGCGCCGATGCGCTGCGTGACGCTGCGATTGAAGGACCGCACCTGGCGGATGGCGGCGTCGTCCACCTGTCTGGCTGCTCGCATGCGTTCATATCTCTGACTTTAGTCAGAGGATCCTCGGACTGCCACCATCCCGCCCGCCCGTGGCCACCCTCGTCATCTCCGATCTGCACCTCGGCTCCCGTCTCGGGCGCGACGTCCTGCGTCGCCCCGAGGCGCTGGAGGCGCTCCTCGCCGCCCTGGACGGCGTCGAGCGGCTGGTGCTGCTGGGCGACGTCGTGGAGCTCCTGGAGGGGCGCCCGCGCGAGGCGATGGACGTCGCCGAGCCGGTGCTGCGCGCGCTCGGCGCCCGCCTCGGGAGCGCGGCGGAGGTCATCGTCGTGCCGGGCAACCACGACGCCGCGTTCGTGCGCCCGTGGGTGCGGGCGCACGACGGGTCGCTCGGCGTCGAGACCCCCATCCCGCTCGACGCGACCCCCGCCCTGGCCCGGTTGACGTCGTGGCTCGCGCCCGCGCGCGTGCGCGTGAGCTATCCGGGCGTCTGGCTGGCCGATCGCGTCTGGGCCACGCACGGGCACTACCTCGATCGCCATCTGCTGCCCGAGGCGGCCTACGGCGTCGCCCGCGGGCTGCTCGGCCGCCTGCCGCGCGACGGGGCGACGCCGGCCGACTACGAGGGCGGCCCGTCGGCGACGCGCGTCGAGGCGCTGCTGACCCGCTGGCTGCCGCGCCCGTTGGCGGAGCTCCTGGACGAGCTCGCCGAGCTGCTGCGCGCCGCCACGATGCCGGGCAGCCCGCGGCGCGCGCTCGGCCGCCGCCTCGCGCCGTTCGCCCAGCGCGCGCTCGGAGCGCAGATGCGCCGCGCGAGCATCCCCGCGCTGGCCCGCGTCGTCCACCGGCTCGGGGTGGACGCCGACTGGGTGGTCTTCGGGCACGTCCATCGCTGCGGGCCGCTGGCCGGCGACGTCCTGCGCCAGTGGAGCGGGCCGGGGGGCGTGCCGCGGATCGCCAACACCGGGTCGTGGGTCTACGAGCCGGTGCTGCTGCATCGCGTGACGCCGCCGCACCCGTACTGGCCGGGCGGCGCGATCCGGCTGGCCGAGGGCGGCGAGCCCGAGGCGATCGGCCTGCTCGACCACCTCGGCGCCGCCGCGCTTCACCCTTAGAGCTCGAGCACGACCTTGCCGGTGGCGCGGCGCTCGTCGATGACCTTCAGCGCCTGCGCCGCGTCCTCCAGCGCGAAGCGCTCGCCGACGATCGGCTTGACGAAGCCCTCGTCCGCGAGCCGATGTATCTCGGCGCCGACCTCCTGGTTGAGCTCGGGCTTGCCCAGCGCGAAGGCGCCCCAGCCGGCGCCCACGACCTCGGTGTTGTTGAGCAGCAGGCGGTTGACCCGCACCTCGGGGATGGAGCCGCCGGTGAAGCCGACCACGACCGCGCGCCCGCCCTCGCGCAGCGAGCGCAGGCTGTCGGTGAAGCGATCGCCGCCGACCGGGTCGAGCACCACGTCGACCCCGCCGCCGGAGAGCTCCTTGGCCTCGTCCTTCCACGCCCCGTCCGAGCGCACGACCTCGTCGGCGCCGGCCTCGCGCGCGACCTGCTCCTTGGCGTCGCTCGACACGACGGCGATGGTCTTCGCCCCGAGCCCCTTGGCGATCTGCAGCGACGCCGTGCCCACGCCGCCGGCAGCGCCGTGGACGAGGACGGTCTCGCCCTCCTGCAGGCGCCCGCGGATCTTCAGCGAGAAGTAGGCGGTGTGGTAGTTGAGGATCAGCCCCGCGCCCTGCGCGAAGTCCAGCGCGTCGGGGAGCGCGAAGGTCAGCCACGGCGGCGCCACGGCGACCTCGGCAAAGCCGCCGAGCATGCAGAACGCGGCGACGCGGTCGCCGGGCGCGAAGCCCGCGCCGTCCGACGCGCTGCGCACGACCCCGGCCACCTCGCTGCCCGGCACGAAGGGCAGCGGCGGCTTGACCTGGTACTCCCCGCGCGTCTGCAGCACCTCGGGGAAGGCGACACCCGCGGCGCGCACCTCGACCACCACGCCCTCGCCCGGCGTCATCGGATGCGAGGCCTCGGGCTCCGCGACGTCGACGAGCTCGAGGGCCGAGTCGGGGCCCGACAGGTCCGTGATCTGGATGGCGCGCATGGGCGCGCGGCACGCTACCGCTTCGCGTCACCAGCGGGTCTCGACGCCGTAGGCGCCGAAGCGCGCGTCGGCCGAGACGATCGCGATCTGCTCGGAGAGGGCCTGCGCGACGAGCAGGCGGTCGAAGGGATCGCGGTGATGCGGCGGCAGGTCGCGTACCCGCCAGGCATGCTCGGCCGCGACCGGCAGCCAGCCGAACCCCTGCGCCTCGATGTGGTCGGGCAGGTCGTCGGGCGCCTCGAGCTTGCCGAGGCCGCGCTTGATCGCGATCTCCCAGACGCTCGCCGTGCTCACGAGGACGTCGTTTGCCGGGTCGGCCAGCGCCGCTCGCGCCGTGTCCGAGAGGTCCGCGTCGTCGCTCAGCCACCACAGCAGCGCGTGGGTGTCGACGAGCAGCCGGGTCACCCGGCGTACTCGGCGAAGTCGTCCGGCGTCTCGTCGAAGTCGTCGGCGATCGTGATCCGGCCCTTCAACGCGCCGGGCACGCGCGGCGTCGTCGGCGGGTGGTAGGCGACGATCTTGGCCACGGGTGTCGGCCCGCGCCGCACGACGATCTCCTCACCCGCCTCGGCGCGCGCGACGAGGCGCGAGAAGTGGGTCTTGGCTTCGTGGATGGAGACGGCGTCCATGCATCGAGCGTAAAGGACTTAGTCCGCTTAGTCCATGGCGTGGTGATCGGCACCCCCGCCGTTCCCGTTGAGCCCGTATTCCTCCGCGAGCTCAGCCAGCACGTTGCGATACGGCAACTCCCGCCCGCTGAGCGCGTCGATGACCTTCCGCTCCCCGAGCGGCTCCTCGAGGTAGACGTGGAACGGGCCCTCCATCTGCTCCGGGTGGCCGCCGATCGTCGGACTGCACACGGCCGCGAACGCGACGATGCGGTCCTCCTCCTCGTCCACGACGATGTCGTCGACGTGCTCGTCGCGCGCGAGCACGAGCCGCAGCTGCAACCGCCCAGGCTCGCGCTCGCAATGGGCCGTGAAGCTGCGCGGAGTGAGCCGGCGCGGCGTGTCGTCCAGCGGCGGCGCCATGTTCTCCCAGCACTCGTCGTCGATCATGCTGAGACGGTTGCACGCCGTCACTGCCGCGAGGCCGCGCGCGCGTGAATCGGCACAGAGATGCAGCAGGTTCGCGACGGCCATCAGGCGCCATACACGTGTCCTACACGTTTTGTGTATGATTGGTGTATGGCCAAGGCGCGCACCAACATCGAGATCGACGACGACTACGTCCAGACCATCATGGACCGCTATGGGGTGCGGACCAAGACGGACGCGGTGGACCTCGCGCTGCGGCACCTGGCGGGGCAGCCGATGACGCGCGAGGAGGCCCTGGCGATGCGCGGGGCGGGCGCCATCCTCGAACCGCCGGCAGACACCTCGCCCGCGCCGGCGTGATCCTCGCCGACACCTCGGCGTGGGTCGAGTACGACCGCGCGACCAACAGCTCCGTCGATCGGCGCCTGACCGCCCTCATCGAGAGCGACGGCCCTGTCGCGGTGACCCAGCCGGTTGTGATGGAAGTGGTCGCGGGCGCGCGAGACGATCGGCGGGAGGCCGAGCTGCGCCGCTTGCTGCTGCGATTCGAGCTGCTGAGCTTCGACAGCGTGGCCGACTTCGAAGGCGCTGTGCGGATCTACCGGCGCTGCCGCACCGCCGGCATAACCCCACGCGGCATGGTCGACTGCATGATCGCTTCGGTGGCCTGGCGCCGGGAAGCCACGTTGCTCGCCCATGACGCGGACATGGACCGCGTCGCCCGCGTGATCGGGATCGAGCTCGACGAAGCGTCGCTTCGCGCCTGAGCCTGCTCACACGGCGGTGCGCTGCGACGGCCGGACCCGCGGGCCGAGCCTGCTCTCGCTGTCCCGCGCCTCCGCGCGCCCGAGCACCTGCGACTTCGCGGCCTCGCGCACGAAGAGGAACAGGACCACGGCGCACGCGATGAGCCCGGCGTCGAGGAAGACGGCGGCCGACCACGCGCCGGTGGCGTCGCGCAGCACGCCGCTGACCGCCGGCGCCAGCACGGCTCCGGTCTCGCCGATGAGGTTGTTCATGCCGAACGCCGCGCCGTGATGGGCGGGGGCGGCGATGTCGGCGATCATCGCGTGGGCGATCGGCTGCATCGCGTTGAAGAAGGTGCTCGCGCCGAAGAGCAGCGCGGCCATGACCCACACCGACGGCGCGCCGCCGGTGATGACGAGCCCGAAGGCGACGGTGAGCAGGCACTGCAGCGCGGTGAAGACGACCACGAGGCGCTTGCGCCCGATCCCGCGGCGCACGGCGACGTCGGACAGCCAGCCGCCGATCGGGAAGCCGATGATGCCCGCGCCCGCGTTGAACGCGGCGATCAGCGCCGAGCGGCCGAACGACGAGTGCGCCGCGTCGGCCACGATCGACACCGACCAGAACGAGAAGAACCACAGGTTCCACAGCACCGCGATGAAGGCGAAGTTGATGAGCATCAGGTCGCGCGAGCGCAGCACAGGGCCGAGCTCGCCGCTCTTGCGCGCGAAGACGCCGATCGACCAGCGCCACCGCGAGCGCGACCTCGAGGACGGCGATCGCGCATGTCCGACAGGCCGGCGGCGTCGCCGATGAAGAGACGGCCATCACGGCGGCGAGGCCGCCGGCCGCGTAGGCGCCGAGGTGCAGCGCCGCGCGGGCGTAGGGCAGCCCGCGCTCCTGGCCGCGGAAGTAGAAGCGTGATGCCGAGGCCGACGAGCAGCGTCGCCGCTGCCGAGGATGAGGAACGGCATCCGCCACGCCTCGACCGGCGCCGAAGACCTTGCCGCCCAGCTCGATCATGCTCGGGCGCGAAGACGGTCGCGATGCGTGATGCCGAACGCGAGGCCGGTGATCACGACGCCCATGGCGAGGCTGCGCTTCTCGACGGCGTCTTCTCGGCGATGAGGCTGCGGTCGTTGGAGTAGAAGGCGCCCTCGCCGAGGCCGGTGAGCACGCGGATGGCGATGAAGAGCGACGAGGCCGGTGATCACGCCGCTGAGCAGCGTCGCGATGCCGGACCACACGAGGCTGACCGCGATCGATCGTGCGGTGCCCGTAGCGGTCGCCGAGGTAGCCGCCGGACCATGCGTGAGCATGAAGCCGGCGAAGATCAGGCCACCGATGAGCCCGCCGAGCGCCTCGCGCTTCGACGTGTCGGCCAGGAACGCGGGCGAGGTTGAGATCGTCACGTCACCACAGCACGGTCAGGGCGCGGTCGGTGGCGCTGACGTCCAACCGAGCAGCAGCCGGAACCACAGCGTGTGGGCGGTGCCAACCGCCGCGCGCCGTCGGCACGCGGCTGCCGCCCGGACCAGCGTCTCGATCGTCTCGACTCCGAGGGGTACTCGGGCTTCGCCGTGCGCCGTGAGGCCGTAGGCGATGCGAAGACGGGCGTGCGCGGTGTCAGACATGAAACGCGATTCAGGTCGCTGCCGAGCGGCGCAGCGCCTCGCCCGGCAGCGGGAACCAGCGGATGCGCTCGAACGTCGTCGCGTGAGCGGCGGATCGCGCAGCGCGGCCGCGCGGCGGCCGCGCGTCGAGCGTCGCGGATGAGTCCGCGGGCCGCGCGCGAGCTGGCCGGGCAGCACGCTCTCGGGCGCGGTCGCGTGCGGCAGCGGCACGGCGCCGAGCGACGTCGGCCAGGCGACGGCGCGGCGCTCGGGCGCGCCGTCGCGGTGACGCCACAGGCCCGGTGCCGGGATCGAAGCGGTAGAGCGGCAGCAGCTTCCAGCCCTCGTCGGCGAGCAGGTGGACGGCGTCGAGGACGTAGTCGAAGACGGTCTCGCTGATGAAGTAGTTGAAGCTGAGCCGGGTGAAGGCGAGCTTGGCGCCCATGTGGCCCGCGCACGACCTCGGCGTGCATCCGCTCGCGACCACGTCGTCGTCGATCGGGTACATGCGGTGGATGTACGGGCCCGGCGCAGAAGCAGCCGCTGCGCGCCTGGATGCCGAACAGGTCGCTGAGCACGGCGACGACGAAGTTCGCGTGCAGCAGGCCGCGCCGGGTGCCGGAGGCCGAGCGACACGATCGCGAGGCGCTCGAGCGTCGGTGTTGCCGAGGATCTCGATGCTGCGGGTTCGCGCGCCCACGACGCGAGCGCGCGGCGCGCGAAGTCGTCGCTCGCGGCGGCGGATCTCCTCGGCGCCGACCGCCTCCTTGAGCGCGAACACGAGCCCGGCGCGGATCGACTCGACGATCGCCGGCGTGCCGCCCTCCTCGCGGATCTCCGGATCGGGGTGGTAGGACGTGCCGCGTCGGGCTGACGAACAGGATCGTCCCGCCGCCCGGCACCGACGGGCACGCGGTTGCGCAGCAGCGCGCGCTTGGCGACCAGCACGCCCGGGCGTCCCCGGGCCGCCGACGAACTTGTGCGGCGAGAGGAAGACGGCGTCCTTGTAGGCGAGGTGGCCGTCCGCGATGCCGGCGCGGGTTCATGTCGATCGGCAGATACGGGCCGGCGGCCGCGTAGTCCCAGCACGACGAGCGCGCCGTGCCGGTGCAGCAGCGATCGCGACCGCGGTCGACGTCGGTGACGATCCCGGTCACGTTCGAGGCGGCCGAGAAGCTGCCGATCTTCAGCGCGCCGGTCGGCGTGGCGGCGCAGCTCGTGCTCGAGGTGGTCGAGGTCGACGCGGCCGTCGGCGTCCTCGCGGATCGTGACGACGTCGGCGATCGACTCGCGCCACGGCAGCTCGTTCGAGTGGTGCTCGTAGGGCCCGATGAAGACGACCGGCCGCTCGCGCTGTGATCGAGCTGCGAGCACGCGGATCGAGCTTGTCGATCGCGCCGGTCGCGCCCGAGCCGCAGAAGATGCACGACGTCGTCGCTCGCCGCCGTTCGACCGCCCGGTGGATGATGCGCGCGGGCCTCCTCGCGCAGCGCGCGTCGTCTGCAGCCCGGTCGCCGACGCCTCGGTGTGCGTGTTGGCGTACAGTCGGCAGCACCTGCGTCGCGGATGAAGTCCTCGACGAACGACGAGCGAGCGCCCCGAGGCCGTGTAGTCGGCGTAGACGATGCGGCGCGGGCCGAACGGGCCGTCGAGCACCGCGTCGTCGCCGATCACCGAGCCGCGGATCCGCTCGATCAGGCGCTCGACGCTTCGGACGTTCGGCGACGGCGCGCTGACCGATGCCGGCGATCGGCGATGACGCCGGCGAGCCCCTTGGTGAGCATGGATCTTCCTCTGATGTGCCCGCGTATCGGCGGCCGCACCGCCTCGCGCCGGGCCCTCCATAGGCCGCGGGTGAGACGCCGCAGGGGGCCGTGGTCCGGCGGGTCTGTGAGGTCGGGCACGGAGCCTGGCACGCGGTATCAAGCGGTACAACGGCCTGGCATGACCCTCCGTCTCAGCGAGGAACAGACCGAGGCATTGCGGCTGCGGGCCGAGAAGGAAGGCGCAGCATGCAACAGGTCGCGCTGCGCGCACTCGATGACTATCTGCTGCGCAGCCTCGACGACGAGTTCACCGACCGCCTGGCGATCACGGCGCCGAGCGCCGCAGAGCTGTTGCGCCGCTCGGCGAGTGACGCGGCACGCACGACCGAGCGGCGCTGCGGATCGCGCGACTCGCCGTCGGCGACCCCATCGAGGTGCGCGACTCGGTCGCTCGATGCCGCGGTGCATCGCCCGCGGGCGAGCGTGTTGGGGCAGGACGCCTACCCCGACCTGCTCACGAAGGCCGCCGCCCTGCTGCACTCGCTGTCGCGCGACGTAGCGCTCGGCGACGGCCAAGCGCCGGCGGCGCGCCACGTCGCGTCAGTGCCAAGAACGGCGTCGAGCTCGATCCCGACGATGACGCCGCATCGACCTCGTGATCGCCGTGGCTCCGGGTCGCTCGACGAGATCGAGGAGATCGCAGGATCCTCGGTTCGTTCGTCCCGTGGAGTGATCCGCCGCCGCACGACGGCCCCTCCGGCCTCGGCGTCCTCAGCCTCCCAGCCGCTGAGGATCCACCAGGTGCACAGCGCCTGCTCGATCGCGCAGTCCACCGCGCGGCACGAACCACCGCAGTGCGCATGCCGAACGCGCGCCCATCCGGGGATCAGATAGAGGTACGACGCGTGTGGAGTGCTTGTCGGCGTGGAGCAGCGTCCGTCGTCGAGCTCATCCTCGTGCACCGCATCAAAGTGTGAGCGGGCACGCGCGAAGCGGCCACACGGGGGTAGCGAGAGAGCTGGCAACGTCGATGCATCTTGATGCCGACAGCGTCGGGAGATCGCTGTGACGACACAAGACGGAGTGCAACGAACGGTCACGCCTTGGTCGATCTCCCCACAGCCGCCAGCGCAGCCCCGACGCGCGCGCCACCGGCCGCGCGACGGCGGCCCGGACCGCCTCCTCCGTGCCGACCAGGATCAGGCGCTCGCGCGCGCGGGTGACCGCGGTGTAGAGCAGCTCGCGCGTGAGGATCTGCGAGGTCGGGTCGGGCAGCAGGACGGCGGCGGCCGCGAACTGCGAGCCCTGGCTCTTGTGGACGGTCATCGCGTAGACGCTGTCGACCGCGGCCAGGCGGGTCGGGCTGAACTCGATGAGCTCGCCGCGCCGCTCGAAGGCCGCGCTCACGCGACCGGTGTCGGTGGCGACGACGACCCCGGTGTCGCCGTTGTAGAGGCGCAGGCCGTAGTCGTTCTCGGTCACGAGCAGCGGCCGGCCGACGTACCACTGGCCCTCGGCGCCGAAGCCCTCGACCTCGTTGGCCAGCCAGCGCTCGATGCGGTCCGTCCAGGTGGCGACGCCGTAGGGGCCGCGGCGGTGCGCGCACAGGACGCGGAAGCTGCCGAGCGCCTCGAGGGCCCGGTGCGCGTCGCCCTCCCGGGCCGCCTCGATCACGGCGCGGGCGGCGCCGACGGCGCCGTCGTGGACCGGGGCCAGCGCCGAGTCGGTCTCGGGGTCGACGGGCAGCCAGGTCACCTCGTCGGGCGAGCGTCGAGAGCGCCTGCACCGCCGCGTCGGCGTCGCCGCGCCGGACGGCCTCGGCCACGGCGCCGATGGCGCCGCCGAAGCGGTGCACGCGGCTGAGGACGACGATGCCGGCGCTGGGCGGCCCGTCGTCGGCCGGCCCGACGATGTCGCCGAGGACGGCGCCGGCCTCGATCGAGGTCAGCTGCCCGGGGTCGCCGACGAGGACCAGCCGCGCCTGCGGGCGCACCGCCTCGAGCAGCCGGGCCATCTGGGAGAGCGAGACCATCGAGGTCTCGTCGACGATCACGACGTCGTGGGGCAGCCGGTTGCCGCGATGGTGGCGGAAGCGGCTCTGGCTGTCGGGGCGCCAGCCGAGCAGGCGGTGCAGGGTCGAGGCGCTCGCGCTCGCGCAGCTGCGCGCGGACGGCGTCGCTCGGCGTCGAGCCCCTCGGCGGCGTCGTGGACGGCCTCCTCCAGGCGCGCCGCGGCGACGGCCGTGGGCGCCGCGAGCGCGATGAGCGGCTGCGGGCCGGCCGGCCGCCTCGGCCTGCTCGGCCAGCAGCGCGACGATGCGCGCGACGGTCGTCGTCTTGCCGGTGCCCGGGCCGCCGGCGACGACGGCGAAGCGGTGGCGGACGGCGGCCGCGCCGGCCATCCGCTGGCGCTCGTCGGCGTCGCCGGGGAAGAGCCGCGCGAGGCCGTCCGCCAGCACGTCCTCGTCGACGTCCGCGGGCGCCTCGGCGCCGAGCGCCTGGAGGTCGGCGGCGATCTGGCGCTCCTCGCGCCAGTAGCGGTCGAGGTACAGCGAGGTGCCGACCAGGCGCAGCGGCCGGTTCGATCCACCCTCTTCCCCGACGGCGACGAGCTCGCTCGCCTGCAGCCGCTCGATCCACGCGCCGACCGCCGGCCATGCCAGCGCGGAGAGGTCGACGGCCTCCTCGGCGTCGACCGTCGCGGTCTCGCGGATGGTGGCGAGGTCGACGTAGACGTGGCCGAGGCGAGGCCCGCGCACGGCGAGCGCCGCGGCCAGGGCGACCTGCTCGTCGGCGTCGCCCGCGAGCGCCGCCAGCCGGCGCGCGACGTGGACGTCGGCGGCGTCGAGCACGCCGGCCGCGTTGAAGTCGTGCAGCAGGCCGGTCGCGCTGGTCGCGCGGCGGACGTCGAAGAGATCGGTCTCCGCGAGGCTCATGCGCCGTCTCCGCGGTCGAGCACGTCGCTGAGCGCGACGACGAGCGCCGCCGGCGGGCGCCACGCGAAGACGCCGCACGGCGTGCCGTCGACCGCCGGCGTGTCGGGGCCGACCATCCCGCGCAGGAAGAGGTAGAGGACGCCGGCGAGGTTGCGCTCGGGGTCGTAGCCGGGCAGGCGCCAGCGCAGGTAGCGGTGCAGGGCCGCGGTGTAGAGCAGCGCCTGCAGCGCGTAGTGGGCGTGCTGCATCTCGGTCGCGAGGGCGGCCGGGCGGTGATGCCACGCGGTCAGCTCCTCGCCGGGCGCGCCGAGCCAGTTCGTCTTGTAGTCGACGACGGCGAAGCGGTCGTCGGCGCGCACGACGAGGTCGATGCTGCCGGTGAGGTAGCCGCGCAGGCTCTGGCGCAGGTTGGCGTCGTCGAGGCGCTCGGCGTAGCCGGCGAGCGGGTCGTTGTCGGGGAGGTGGTCGCGCAGCACGCCCGCGATGGCGGCGAGGGTCAGGCGCCCGGTCGGCTGGTCGCCGCCGACGAGCGGCAGCTCGAAGATGAGCTCGTCGAGGCGGTCGGCGCGCTCGAGGTCTCGCAGCGCGCGGCCGCCGAGCAGCGGGCCGAGCGGCGTCTCGATGGCGGCGCGCAGCCCGGCCATCGTCGTCGCCGGGTCGCCGACGTCGACGCTCCGGCGCGCCAGGGTCGCCGCGACGTGCTCGCCGAGCTCGGCGTCGAGGTCGGGCGCGGCGAAGTCGGTCGCCTCGAAGACGCGGTGCACGAAGGTGCCGACCTGGACGCCGACCGGCATCTCGCGCGAGCAGCGACGGCACGCCGCGCATCGCGGCCGACTCCAGGTCGTCGTCGACGGGGGGCGCCGGCGGCGGCGGCGCGGAGATCGTCTCCTCGTCGTCGACGACGCGCTCCTCGGGCTCGCTCGCCACCCGCGCCTCGTAGGCGCCGGCGGTGATGTCGCTGTAGGACGTGCGCCGCCAGCGCCAGTCGAGGTCGCGGTCGAAGCGCGCGGCGGAGAGCTCCGCGGCCGGTGTCGCCTCGCCCGCCCACGCCGTGGCCAGCCCGAGCGTCGCGCGCTCGACGCTGACGCAGCCCGAACGCGTCGAGCGGCGAGGCCCTCGAACCGCGCGACGGCCTCCGCGTCCTTCGGCGTCGCGGGACCCGCCGGCGGCACGTTGCCCTCGGCGTCGCGGGCGAAGAGCAGCCGGCCGAGCGGCGGAGTTGCGGCTGTCCCACGAGGGCGCCCACCACACGACGGCCTGATGCTGCGCGCGGGTCAGCGCGACGTAGGCCAGGCGCAGGTCCTCGCCGCGCTGCTCGGCCTCGTGCTGGCGGCGGTGGGCGGGGAAGTCGGGGCCGTCCATGCCGACGTCGATCACGCGCTCGTCGCCCGCCTGCGGGTCGTGGAAGAAGACCGGCTGCGGGTCGTTGGGGATCCAGCCCGGCTCCCACAGGTAGGGGTAGTAGACGATCGGGAACTCGACGCCCTTGCTGCGGTGGATGGTGAGGACCTGGACCGCCTCGGCGTCGGACTCGAGGCGCCGGCTGCGCTCCTCGTCGCTCGTGTCCTCGCCGGCCGCGGCGATCTGCTGGCGCAGCCACGAGGTCAGCGCGGCGGCGCCCATCTGCTCGGTCGTCGCCGCGGCGTGCAGGAGCTGGCCGACGTGGCGCAGGTCGGTCAGCTCGCGCTCGCCGTCGATGGTCTGCAGCACCCGCTGCGGGAGGCCCTCGACCAGCGTCACCGTCTCGGTCAGCGAGGCGACGCCCTTCACGCGCAGCACGCGCGCCCACTGGTGCAGGCGGCGGTGGAGCTCCTCGCGGTCCTCCTCGGTGGCCGACGCGACCCGCTCCGTCGTCCACCCCAGGAAGGGCGTGAGCGCGGCCGAGGCGGCGCGCGCGGGCGACGACGGCCGCTCGATCGCCTCGAGCAGGCGCAGCCAGTCGCGCGCCGGCGCGGTGCCGAAGACGCTGCCCGCGCCGTTGATGACGGCGGGGATGTCGACCTCGTCGAGGGCGTCGCGGATGAGCGCGGCGTTGCGGTGGGTGCGGACGAGGACGGCGACGTGGCCGGGGCGGATGCTTCGGGTCTCCTGCACCGTGCCGTCCTGCGCGCGGATCTCGATCTTCGCGTTCGAGGAGAGCAGGGTGGCGAGGTCGGCCGCGAGGTCCTTGGCGACGTGCTCGCGTGCGCTCGCGTTGCTCACGCTTCCCCCGCGCGTGAGCTTCAGCGACGGCTCGTCGCGATGGACGACCCGGATGCGCAGGGGCGCGGCAACGGGCGCGTCGTGGAGGCGCGGCGTCTGGTTGGCGTCCGCGGCCCTGACCCTGCGGTAGACGATGCCCTCGTGCCCGAGCTTCGCGCCGCCGAGCAGCGCGTCGTAGGCGTCGATGAGGCCCTGGTCGCTGCGCCAGTTGACCTCGAGCGTCGCGCGCTTGTCGGCCCGGTTGGCCGCTTCGAGGTAGGCGTAGACGTCGGCGCCGCGGAAGGCGTAGATCGCCTGCTTCGGGTCGCCGATGAGGACGAGCGTCGTGTCGCCGTCCCCGAAGGCGCGGCGCATGATGTCCCACTGGACGGGGTCGGTGTCCTGGAACTCGTCGACGAGCACGACGCGGTAGCGCTCGCGCAGGCGCTTGGCCGCGGCCTCGCCGCCGGGGCCCTTGAGCGTGTCGTCGAGGCGGGTGAGCAGGTCGTCGTAGGTCATGACCGCCATCTGGCGCTTGCGGCGTTCGAGCTCGTCGCGGACGGCGAGCGCCAGGCGGCGGCGCATCGCCTCGACCGTGTGCCCCGGCGCGTTCTCGGGCTCGACGCGCACGGCGGGGTTGTCGACCGCGATCCGCGCGATCCGCATCGCCTGCGCGCGGTCGAACTGCGGCTCGTCGCTGCCGTGCCAGCGCCGCACGTAGAGGTCGTCGACGACGTCCGCGAGCAGGTCGCTGACGTCCTCGACGAAGGTCGGCGTCGGGGTCGACGTCGCCCGCGACGCCCAGGCCGCCCAGCACCTCCTGGCAGAAGCCGTGGGTGGTGGCGATGGTGGCGGCGTCGAAGTCGGCGAGGGCTCTGGTGAGGCGCTCGCGCCGTTGCGGTGACCTCTTGCTGCGTGCCCTTCGCCAGCAGCGCGACGACTTCGTCTTGTGGGGGCGCGCCGGCCAGCGCGCGGTCGAGCCCCTGCTCGGCGCTGACCAGCCGCTCGCGCACGCGCTCCCTGAGCTCGCCGGTGGCCATGCGCGTGAAGGTCACGAGCAGGAGCTGCTCGAGCGGCGTGCCCTCGGCGACGTAGCGCGCGGCCAGCGCGGCGATGGTGAACGTCTTGCCGGTGCCCGCGCTCGCCTCGAGGACGGTGACCCCGGTCGGCAGGGGGCCGCAGACGTCGAACGGCCGGATGTCGCTGGCGAGGGAGCTCACCGCTCGAAGACCGCTTCCGTTTGCAGAAGGCCGTTCCAGAGGCGGACCGCGTAGCGGCCGAAGCGCGTCGTCTCGGTGTCGTCCCAGCCGTCGCCCTCTCGTCGGCGCGCGGCGGCTCGGCCGTCAGCTCGTCGAAGCTCGAGATGTCGCCGCGGACGAGCTGGTGCTCGAGCTCGGCGTCCTCCTTGGGGAAGTTCCAGCCCGACTCCCACGCCGCGCGGGCGGCCTTGTCGGCGTCGCCGCCGTGCGTGGGCGGCTGCCGCGTAGGCCGCGGAGGTCATGCAGGCGAGCGGGAGCGGCTCGCGCATGCCGCGGTCGTAGAGGTCGATGAGGGTCGCGAGCGGCTCCCGCGCCCGTTCGGCGCGGACCGCCGGGTGGTCGGCGAGCGGCGGGATCCGGGCGATCGTGATGGTCGCGCTGTCCGACGCGCCCCGGCGGGCCTGCCCGACCGTGACCGCCGCGAAGGCGCGATCGGGGTGCGCCGCGGTCAGCGCCAGCCAGCGGACGTAGGCCTGCAGGCGGTGGCGGGCGTTGACGCGCGAGTAGGTGACGGTCCGCAGCACGTCGCCGTAGACGCCGGGGACGGTTCCGCTCAGCGTGCGGCCGTCGGGGAGCGCGATCTTGACGTCGACGGAGGCCGGCTGCGCGCCGGCGTCGAGCTCGGCGTCGGCGGCGGCCGCGATGTGCGCGACGATCGGGCGGATGCGGTCGATGACGGGCGTCGCGAGCTTGCCGGGGGGCAGCGTCCCGCGGGCGATCTCGGCCGCGATGCACGCCTCGATGTTCGCGCCGCCGAGGACCCCGTCGAGCAGCCGCTGCCCGACGCCCCAGCGCTCCAGCGCGTCGAGCTCGACCGGCAGCGCGTCGTCGACCTCGTCGGCGTAGTCCCCGACGGTGATGCCGAGCCGCTGGCGCAGGAAGGCGCGGACGGGGTGGCCGGCGAAGCGCACGAGGTCCTCGAGCTCGACGAGGGTTTGCTGCCGCGGCGGCAGCGGCCCGGCGAGGAACGGCGCGCGGCTGCGCCCGCTCGGTCGTCAGCGCTTCGGCGCCGTGGAGCGTGACGGGGTCGAAGCTCCACGCGCGCTCGGGCATGAGCTCGCCGACGGTGAAGTTCTTGGGGTCGAAGGGCTGGAGGGGATGTCGTACCTCGACCCGCTCCCGCGCCCGGCCTTCGTCGGTCCGCACCGTGCGGTCGACGACGTCGAGCAGCTCGCCGATCGGCACCGCCGGCGGGCGGACGAGGTTCGTGCGCTCGTCGTTGCCGGTGTAGGTGACGATCAGCTGGTCGGTGGCGGCGAGCAGCGCGTCGAGCAGCAGCTGGCGGTCCTCGGTGCGGGCGTCGCGGTCGCCGACGTGGGGGTCGGCGAGCATGAGGTCGTCGCCGTCGCGCGGGGACTTGCGCGGGAAGACGCCGTCGTCCATGCCGAGCAGGCAGACGACCCGATGCGGGACCGACCGCATCGGCATGAGCGTGCAGATGGTGAGGTGGCCGGTGCGGAAGTTCGCGCGCGTGGGGCGGCCCTTGAGGCGCTCGCTCAGCAGCGCCCTGATCTCCGCGGGCACGAGGCTCGTCGCGCTCCCACTGCCGGCCGCCTCGTCGGCCACGTCGCCGAGGATGCGGTCGAGCTCGGCACGCTGCCAGGCGTCGCGCTCGCTGGTCGTGGTCAGCGCGTCCGCCGCGCCGGCGATCGCCTCGGCCCAGGCGTCGATCGTCTTGGGTTGGTTGAGCGCGTCGAGGGAGAGCTGCAGCCGATCGACGAGCTCCGCGAAGCGGCCCGCGACGTCGATCGCCCCGCTGTCGACGTCGTCGAGCGGGAGGACGTCGTGGAACAGCCGCTGCTCCTCCTCGGTCATCGTGACGCCGACCAGGAGCCGGTCCACCCCGGCGCGCCACGTCCCCGCGGCGAGCGCGTCGAGCTTGAACGGCGCGCGGTGCGCGGCATCGAGCCCCCACCGAATGCCACTCGCGGCGACCCAGTCCTCGATGCGAGCGAGGTCGTCATCGTCGAGCCCGAACCGCCGCCGCACCGGCTCCTGGTCGGCGAAGTCGAGCACCTGCGAGGCGGTCAGCCGCTCGTCGACGAGGTCGAGCAGCCGCCCGATGACGCCGAGCACCGGGTTCGTCTGCCTGCAGCGCGCGGTCGGCCAGCCGGACGCGCAGGTCGGGCGGCCGCACGTCCGCCGGCAGCGCCTCGAGCTCGTCGTCGTCCTCGAAGACCTCGCCCGCCCCGAACGTCGCCTGGATGAGCGGCGCGAACGTCTCGATGTCCGGGCACATGACGATGACGTCGCGCGGCTCGAGCGTCGGGTCCTCGTCGAGGAGATGCAGGATCGCGTCCCTGAGGACCTCGACCTGCCGCGCGCGGCCGTGGCAGGCGTGGACCTGCACGCTGCGGTCGCTGGCGTCCAGCACCGGCCGCTCGTCAGTCTTCGCCGGGCAGCGGCGCACCAGCGGGCCACCGATCCGCCCGCACGTCAGCCTGAAGGTGCGCGAGAAGCGTGCCCGTCCCGTGCTCAACGGCGTGGTGATGGTCGACGAAGTCGGACGCCCCGAGAACCAACTGCATCTCCCGCGAGTCCTGCCCCCAAGACGCGAGCAGCCGGTTCGCCGGCAGCGCCGCGGTCGGATCCTCCCGCCGCCGCGTGACCGAGACACCCCGCTCCGCCACCCGCTCCCACAGCGCCGGCGACGGATGGAGCATGAACACATGCACGTCGCGCCCGACCGCCAGCGCGCGCAGCACGTTGAGATGCCCCGCGGGCAGCCGCGTCAGCCCAAAGAGCGAGAGCCGCGCCGGCAGATCGACGATCCCCGGCTCCTCCCGCAACCGCGCACAAGCGCCCTCAACCCGCTCGGCCGGATCCGGAACCCCGATCCGCGCCCGCAGCCGCCGCCAGAGCTCCGCCTGCCACACCCCGTCGGCCGGCACCGCCCCGTCCTCCCCCCGAGCCCAGGCACGAACCATCTCCGGCCGATGCAGCGCGTACCGATCGAACAGCTCCGCGAGATGCCGAACCGCACTGAACCGCCGAGCCCGCCGCGCCGGATCCACGTCCTCGCCCGATCCCCCCAGATGCGCGGCCAAGCTCGCCAACCACGGCTCCCCCAGACACCCATCCACCACCTCGAGCAGAGCCCAAACCGCCCGCTCCGGCAACCACGGATCCGCATCCGCCTCGATCCCAGACGCCGTCGCCACCGCATCCCCGACGAGCCTCCGCGGCGACGGGAAGTCGACGTTCGCGCACACCCCATCGCCCCGCCCATCCCCCGCCCCGAGCCGATCCGACATCCGCTGCGCGAGCCACCGCTCCATGCCGCGCGTCGGCACGGCGACGACCTCCGGCGCGAACGGGTCGGGCAACGGGTCGGCGAGCAGCGCGCGAAGCGCCTCGACGAGGCCGTCGGCCCGCTCAGCTCGATGGACGTGGAGCACCGCTCAAGAGTCTTCCCGACGACGCTGCTGGACTGGCCGCTGCGAGGAGTGGCTCGCGCATTTCGCGGACTCACGAGTCCGACAGACGCGGCCCGACCGGCAGCCAACAGGCGCGCCCAGCTCACGGCGAACGGATGGCCGGTCGTCAGTTCCGAGGGTCGCAGCGCCCCGACGTCCAGGCGGCCGATCCAATCGGGAGGCACCAGCACACGGCTCACAGGGCAGCACAGATAGGCCTTCCCACGTGGCTGCGGATAGCCGGCCTCCGACAAATCGTCGCGCGTCTGGACGAACCAGCCGCCGACTCGTTGCCAGGCTGACGTAGCGCTGTTCGCTCCGTACAGCAGAAGCCATTCGCCCCGAAGCTCGGAGGAGTCAGCCGAGAGGGCACCTCGACGTCCGTCCGCTCGCACGTTGTAGAGGCCCGCGGTCTCGATCCATCGTTCGTGCTCTCGGCTTCGAACGTAGCCGCACAGCACGAGCGCATCGCGGGGCGGTAATGCGATGTCGGGAAGTTCGGTGGCGCTTGACGAGGCGGGCTCGGGCGTGTGCCGTACCGTGGCACGCCAGAAGCGGTCTCGCTCGTGCTGCGTCGCGCGATCGGCGACATGGTCGACGACGTGGGACAGGAATTTCTCGATTGCCGTCCGGCCTGACTCCGAGGGCGAGCTGGCTGGTCTCAGCACAAAGGCCCCGAGGCCAGGAAGAAGCTCGTCGAACTCGCGATACGGCGAGACATCTTCATTCCCGGGAAAGAGGTACGTAGGCGCCGCGCGGTGCGGCGGATAGCGTCGCGGTAGGCGTGCATCTTGAGAAGGTCCTCCCGCCGGCTCCGAGACAGGCGCTCGACGGATTCGGCCTCTGCAGCCGCGTCCTGGCCCAGATCTTTAGCCGCATCGAACTGCTCGCGAGGGTGCTCTACTCGGTACTTGGCGTCGAAATGAAGCCATACGTCAAGGTCACGAGGATCGGTGAGTTTCGGCATCCGACTTCGTGGCTGAATATGCAAGGAGCAGTCCGGCCTCATCGCGCGCGTCCACGAAGCTTCGAGCTCGTAGGTGGTCGACACCACGAAGGTGCGATTGAAGAAGAGATCAATCTCAAACTCGCGGCTCGCACGCTCGATGCGCCACGTGAGGCCGCTCGCCATCCCCTGGCAAAATCCAATGCTCAGGCCGTCCGCAGCCGGCTGGAGGACCTCGACGGTCTTTCGGGTCCCGCAAACCTCCCCTACTGCGTCGGCGAGTTGCAGGAAAGCCCAGTACTCGTAGAGGGCAGCAGCGTTCCGCTGGCTCGCACCGAACATGTCGTCAACATCCAGATCAATCGCTAGCCGGGAGCCGAACTCGCCTAATACAAACGTGCGGAACAGATCGCGGTAGCCCGCCTGTTTCATTAGCACCTGATTTGCCATAGGAAAGACGCGCAGCGGCGCGACCTCGCGGAAGAGCGGATGCCCGAGATAGCGATCCATGCGGGCACGAACCTCAGCGGCCGCGTCCCGGCCACGACGGATCGGCCCTGGCTCCCGCGCTCAACGGACCGAGGGCATCGGTCAGCCTCTGCGCGATCGAACGCCAACGAGCAAGCGCGTAGAGGACGAACCGGTTCGGGATCGAGTCGAGTGTGGACTCCGTGCGAGTCCGCTCAACACGACGCGGTACAGAGGCGACCGACAGCAGGCCCTTCGTATCCACTCGGGGTCCGCTCCTAGTGAGGGCGCGGCTGAGGTGACCGCCCGAACGCAGCGGTCGACCGGGGTGTTGCTCCTCGCGCTCATCGATCCAGGCGCGATGCGGGTTGGCGAGGATCAGCGCCATCGCGTCTTCGAACTCCCGCGACATGAGCTTCGCGTGGAGCAGAGCGAACTGCTGATAGAGCAGGCGTTGGCCAAGTGCCGAGTCCGGCGCTAGGGCCAGAGCCGCTGGGGCGAACCCGTGGAGCAACGCCTCGGTCGCGACCTCCTCAATGTCGCCCAGCATACGCCTGTATTCCGTCTCGGCGTCTAGCTTGGTCGGCCGAACCTCGATGTCCGCATAACCGGATAGGCCGGTCTGCGGGTGGTCGACCGAACGCGGATCCTGCCAACAAACTGGCGAGGCCTGATGCGGCCTCGGCGATGCGTCTCGTCGTCGAAGCTGAAGAGCTCGGAGGACGGCTCGACGGCCACGGCCCCCTCAGCAGGATCAATCTCGATTTCGAAGCGGTAATCGCCGTCCTCCACGAGCACGCGGACGCCCGGATTCCACATGGAGCGAGAGATCGTCCGCCCGTGACGGCAGCCGGGCAATCGTCAGCCAGCCAATCGGCTGATGCGACTCGTCGCGCAGAGCCGTCCGCGCCGCAATCACTCGGTGAAGCTCACGAACTGGGCCTCCTGAAGGACGCTGAGCATTCGCCGGACCTTTGCGGCCGTGGTCGGCAGGCGCGGCTCAGGGGTTCGGGCGGTCCGTCTGCGAACGCGATCAGCGCTTCGAGAACCGGCTGGAGTCGCTGCCTCGACCCGTGGACCTTCGGTAGGACTTTTGTCAGGGCGATGACGTCTAGCGCCTGGTCCCGACCCAGTCCCGTGCAGCACCCAACATCGACGCGAACCGCAGAGCCTCGTACATCACACGATGGCCGAACTCGAGGCCCGCGGGATCGAGAATCCGGTGCAGCTCGCGGAGGTCCTCGGCGAGTGCATCGCGTTCAGGATGAGGGCTGTCGAACTGCCAGTCGTCGTTCTTCTGGTATGCGACGCAGCGAGCCGAGGATGTCGTCTGCGGCGGGCGCAGAAGAGCCGGGCCGGCGCGCATCCGGGTCCAGATCGGAATCGGCGACACGGAACTCAAACGTGAACGCACGGTCAAGGACCTTGGGAAGAAGAGGTAGGTAGTCTCGTCAATGTTGACTGTGCCAACCACCGTTACGTTGCGGGGAAGCGGAATCCTGTGAGTCGTGTCTCGCTCGAGCCATTTGCCATCTCGCTGATAGAGATCGGGCAGTACAGGGTCCCTCGACTCGAGGCCTGACAAGAAATCTGCGAAGTACCGCTCGACATGGGCGAGATTCATCTCGTCCAGCACCAGCACGAACGGCTTCGTTGGCTCCGCGTTTGCTCGCAGCAGAAACTCGAGTGTGTCGGGGACAGCCCAGACCGCTTGGCCATCGACCCGGCCCTGCAGCGCGTCCGGGAAGCCGAACAGGTACTCGGGTCCAGTCCAGTCAGGGCGCACGGGGACGATCTGATACGCGTGCGTCCTCGAGAGTCCGAACCACACCACTCGCCGAGTCTCTTTGCGAGCTGCGTCTTGCCGGAGCCCCGAGAGGCCAGTCAGGATCACGAACGGCTTCGTCGAGCGCGGCGACCAAGAAGGAGCCGGTGACCGCTTCGTCAAGGCGCAAGCCGCTGAGGCCAACAGCGGCAATGAAAGCTTCAGCAACCTCGTCGATGGGCACCGCAGCGTGCGCGAGCGTCTCGTTGCTGACGAAAGGCTCCAGGAGCCTCAAACCTTTGACAGGTCGCACGATGCCCGCTCCTTGACGAACCGCACTCAGCCGCAAGGCGTCCGCAACCCCCGGTGAGAGGCCGCCCTGTTCGTTCAGGTCGATATTCGTCAGGTCATGAAGCAACTCGAAGCGGATCTTGTACGGGTAGCTCGCTGTGCCCGCGACCTCGTCGGGCATGACAGCTTCGTCCGTCCGAAACGGAGCCTGCTCGATCCGACCCACCACTGCTCGCTTCGCGCGATTCTGCGCCCATGTCGCCGCATCGACACGCGGGCTACCGCCCGAGTAGCCGAAGCCAAAGAGGATCAGATCACCGGGCTGGACGTGGGCGAGCTCAGGATACGGTTGACGCCAGCCCCACCAACCGCGATGGCCACCGCTGGCGAAGTTCTCCTCGGCACCCCGCCCTACGTAGACCGACATCACTACGGGCTCATGGACGGCGGTGGGGTCCGCGGGCAGCGCTCCCGACTCGAGAAGCTCTCCGTATGCGGAGCAGAGCTCCGAAAAATCGCCATCCAGCTCGCTCGTGCCGAGTGAATCACGCGCGAAGTATTTGGAGATGATCACCGACTCCGCGTAGTCGCGCCCGAGATTGGAGGGTCCTAGGTCAACCTCGGCGCCGCCATTAAACCCCCGGTCAGTGAGCCTCCCAGCCGAGGACGCAGCGCCTGCGCCCGATCCGCGAGGGTCGAGTAGGCCGCGGCCTTTCCGCGATCACGTCTTAGCTGGGTGACACCTTGCGCCAACGTGAGATAGACGCCACGCAAATCCTCGGGAATGAGCAACACTGGGTACGTGCCGCGTTGAGTGGTGCTCGTCTCTCGCGGGTGGAGGACGGCGATCCACGGAACAGCCGCCCAGTTGCCTTGTCCCACGGACGCCTTGACCCGCGCCTGCGCCAGCGACGGAGGCAAGCTGTGCTGCAACGCGTCAGCCGCGCGCCCTAGGATCTCGGCCGCCGGATGGGACCCGGCGAAGGTATCCTGCTTCGCGCGCGCGTATGAATCGATGAACTCCTGGACCAGGGGTCCAGCGGGGGACGGACCACTACCGGACGGGTTCAGTCGCTCGACCTGGAACCCGAGCTGTTCGAGCTTTGCGATCGTGGGTCGCCCACCACTGAACTCGCTAGGACGAAGCGGACCAAGATCCGGATGCTGATGTCCGTGCGCCGCCGCGACAATCGGCTTCGAGTCATATCGGCGCTCCTGGTACAGAAGTACAACGTCGCGCGCGGGTATGAACCCGTACCGGGCAAGGAATTGCTCGCGCCCGACCTCGTCGAACTCGGCGATCGCGGCGAGTACTGCATTGGGATCCGTTAGGGCCTCGAGCGGCATCGGCGGCCGAAACTACTTGAGCGCGCGGGAGGAACCAAGACCGAGTCAGATCCCGAAGCCCTCATGGTCGGGCTACGGACTTCATGCCGCTTTGTGAAGCGGCCCCGACCGCGAATGACGCCGTGTTCTTGGCTCTGATCCCGCTGGCGAGGAAGTCATTCGCAGGCGCTTCCGTCTCCGTCGCGATCAAGTCCGGAGTGGTCGTCGCCGACGACGGTTACGGGGCCGGTGTAGTCCGGGCCGTCACCACTTCCGCCCTCGCAGTCATAATCGGGCGAGTTGGGATCAGGCACGCACCCTCGTAGCTCGGATCACAGTCGCTGCTGCTGTTACTGCCTTGGTTCGGCGCAGGATCGGTCTGCCCGGAACCGCCGTCGGGAGCCGGGACGTCTCCGAGTTGCGCCGACGCGGCGTACGGCTCGGCTTACGGTTGTGTACGCCGAAACCGCTGCCATGGGGAACCTGAGTAGCCCCCGTCGCCGGCTCGGCACACGATCGTGCTCGTGCCGGAGCAGTCCACGACGAATGTTCGCCCCATGGCCGGGCTGTAGGCCGGGATGCCCGGACTGTCGGCGAACACGCCGGGCTGCCTCTCGTTCAGCCAATAGCCATAGAAGACGTTCTCACCGAACCCGCAAGTGTCGACGCCGTCTTGACGGCGATGTTCGCGTCGCACGATCGCATCGATGAGCTTGCATGGGCCTTCGGCGCGTCACCCGCTTCGTCGGGGGCGCCGGAGCGCTCGTCGTCGTGGCTGACTCGGGCGTCGCTGTCGTAGTGACCGTGACGTCTTGGTCGCCTGCGTGC
>CAWFMR010000030.1:0-21084 GCA_963816845.1 uncultured Actinomycetes bacterium
GGCGCCGAAGTGCGCGGCGGCGACCGCGCGGTCGAGGTCGGCGTCGGCGAGCACGAGCAGCGGCGCCTTGCCGCCGAGCTCGAGCAGCACGCGCTTGAGGTGGCGGCCCGCGTTCTCGGCGATGATGCGCCCGACGCGCGTGGAGCCGGTGAAGTTGATCCGCCGGGTCGCCGGGTGGGCGATGAGCTCGTCGACGACGTCGGACGCATCCTCGGGCGCGTTCGAGATGAAGTTGACGACGCCGTCGGGCAGACCGGCGTCCTGGAGCACGCCGGCGATCGCGGCGTGGGTGCGCGGGCACTCCTCGGAAGCCTTGAGCACGACCGTGTTGCCGTAGGCCAGCGGCGTGGCCACCGCGCGCGTGCTGAGGATCACGGGGGCGTTCCACGGCGCGATGCCGACGACGACGCCTGCGGGCTGGCGAACGCCCATCGCGAGCTTGCCCGGCACGTCTGAGGGGATGACCTCGCCGGTGACCCAGTAGGCCTGGGCGGCCGCCTCGCGCAGCATGCCGGCGGCCAGCATGCAGTTGAACATGCCCCAGCCGAACGTCCCGCCGGTCTCCTCGGTGACGATGGCGGCGAGCTGCTCCTGGCGCTCGAGGAGCAGAGCCGCGGCGGCGCTGAGCAGCTCGCGCCGCTGGGCGGGCGGCGCGCCGGCCCACGCCGGGAAGGCCTGGCTCGCCGCCTCGACGGCGGCCCGGGCGTCCTCGCGGCCGGCCGCGGCCGCGCTCCCGGCGGCCTGGCCGGTGAACGGGTTGGTCTTCTCGAAGCTCCGCCCGGAGGTCGCGCCGACCCAGCGCCCTCCGATCAGCAGCTGCTGCACGTCGACGTCGACCGTTGCCATGTCCTGCTCCCCAATTGTGGCCCGTGCAATGTGCGCCATGCGAACGATCATTCGCAGCGCGAACACAGCCTATCGGGAACGCAGGCCCCAAGCGACGAGCGCCCTGGCCTCAGGCCAGGGCGCCCCCCGTGTCCGACCCAGCGGGTCCTGCGCCCGCATGGTCAGGTGCGATTGAACAGGACCGGTGGACATCGTGCGCCGGTTTTTGCGCCTACTTGGTGCAAATCCCGCATCGCGCGCCGGGCACGTCAGAGGCGCCTGTGGGCTCGCAGGAGGGCGACGACCTCCTCGTGCGGGAGCGCCTCGGCGATGCGGCCCTCGCGGCCGACGACCCGCTCGGCGCTCCACAGCGCGTTGAGGACGGCCTCCTCGGTGGCGTCGACGGTCGCCGCGAAGAAGGGGTCGAGCTCGCCATCGGCCACCGTGCCGGGGTCCCGGGCGGTCGAGAAGGCGAGGAAGATCTCGCCGCTGCCGTGGTGCGCGACGGAGCCCGTGCGCGCGAGCCCGAGGCCGGCGCGCCGCGCGACGCGCTCGAGCTGCTCGGCACGCAGCGGCGCGTCGGTGGCGACGACCACGATGCAGCTGCCGGCCGGCCGCGGGCGCCCGACCGGCGGCGCATCGGCGAGCAGGCGCCCGGCCGGCACGCCGTCGATGCGCAGCTCGCGCCGCGAGCCGAAGTTGGTGAGCACGAGGACGCCGACGGTCGCGCCCGCCGCGACGCGACTCGACGTGCCGATCCCGCCCTTGTAGTCGAAGCACGTCATGCCCGTGCCGGCGCCGACGGCGCCCTCGACCACGCCGCCGCTCGCGGCGTCGGCGAGCGCCGCGGCCGCGTCGGCCGCCTGCACCTGCACCACGCGCGCCTCGCTGAGCCAGCTGTCGTCGCACTCGCCGACGATCGGGATGACGACGTGCTCCGTGCCGATGGCCGGGTCGGCCGCGACCGCGGCGGCCACCGCGCCGTCGAAGACGCGACCGACCGCCATCGTCGCCGTCAGGTAGATCGGCGTCTCGATCACCCCCCACTCGGCGACCTGCAGCGAGCCGGTCATCTCGCCCGCGCCGTTGAGGACGGCGACGCCGGCGGCCAGCGGCTCGCGGCGCAGGGTCTCGGGCGCCGCCGGCACGATGGCGGTGACGCCGGTGCGCGCGATGCCCCGTCCCTCGGGCGGATCGGGCTCGTCGCGCGCGACCGTGACGTGGCCGACGCCGACGCCCGCGACATCGGCGATCGAGCCGGTGGGCCCGGGCTCGAGCTCGCCGATCCGCAGGCCGAGGGCGCGCAGGCAGCGGGCGGCGTCCATGGCGCGGACACTAGAGCGACGGTCGGGGCCTCGGCCAGGCGGGGCGGATACGCTCGCGCCCCATGGCCCTCGCGATGCCCGTCGTCTGGAGCGATCGGCACCGACTCCACGACCCGGGCGGCGAGGTCTGGGTCGGCGTGCGCACGCCGGGAACCGAGCTGCCGGCGCGCGCCGACGCCATCCGCGCCACGCTGGCGCGGGAGGGCGCGCGCTTCGTCGACGCAGAGGCCCACGACGACCACGCGCTGCTGGCCGTCCACGACGCCGAGCTGGTCGAGTACCTGGCCGGCGCGTGGCGCGAGTGGGAGGCCGCCGGGCTCACGCGCGACCCGGGGCAGGACCGCGTCGTGCCCTACGTCTTCGCGCACGCGGGGCTGACCGACGCGCCGGCCATCCCGGTGGCGGCCTCGGCGCGCGCGGGCTACTTCGCCTACGACACGATGACCCTCATCGGCCCCGGCACCTGGGAGGCCGCGCGCGCGGCGACCGACGTGGCGCTGACCGCCGCCGACCTCGTGCTCGCGGGCGCGCCCGCCGCCTACGCGTGCTGCCGCCCGCCGGGCCACCACGTGACGCGCGCGAGCTTCGGCGGGTCCTGCTACCTCAACAACACGGCCGTCGCCGCCGCGCGCCTGCGCGCGGCGCTCGACCGACCGGTGGCCGTGCTCGACGTCGACGCCCATCACGGCAACGGCACGCAGGCGATCTTCTACGACGACCCCGACGTGCTCGTGGGCTCGGTGCACGTCGACCCGGGCGCCGGCTGGTTCCCGCACTTCCTCGGCTTCGCCGAGCGAGACGGGCGCCGGCGCGAACCGCAACCTGCCGCTGGCCCCGGGGGCGGGCGACGCGGAATGGGTCGCGGCCGTGCGGGAGCTCGCGCAGTGGGCCGAGTGGGGCGAGCGCGCTGGTCGTCGCCCTCGGGGTCGACGCCGCCGGCGGGGATCCCGAGAGCCCGCTCGAGGTCACCGACGCGGGCTTCCGCGCCGCCGGCCGCGCGCTGGGCTCGCTGGGCCTCCCCACCGTCGTCGTCCAGGAGGGCGGCTACGACCTCGACACGATCGGAGCGCTGGTGCACGAGTTCCTGACCGGCCTGGAGGAGGGCATGGATGGCTGAGTCGATGTGGGTCGGCAAGGACGAGCACGAGGGCGTTCTCGCCCAGCCGCGCAAGGACGTCAAGCCGCCGCCGCACTGGCGCCTGGAGGCGATCGCCCACACGCCGCGCCCGCATTCGCTGAGCGTGCGCGCCGGCAAGGCCGTCTTCATCGAGGCGGCGGCCGAGACCTCCGACGTCTATCTGCTCGACCTCGAGGCCGGCGGTGCCCCCGAGCGCCTGACCAGCGGGCGCGAGCCGGTCGCCCTACTGGGACGACACGGCGCCCCGGCTGTCCCCGGACGGCTCGACCGTCGCCTACGCCGACGGCGACCACGTGTGGCTCGTGGCCACGGCGGGCGGCCCGCCGCGCAAGCTGGTCGAGGGCGGCGGCCCGCTGTGGATCGACGACGCGCGCCTCATCGTCACGGTCGAACGCGACGACACGACCCGCCTGGCGGTGGTCGACGTCGCCGACGCGTGGCCGCGACGCCTCGCGGTCGCACACGGCGAGCTCGACGCGCACGGCGACGAGGGCGAGCCCGCCGTCTCCCCCGACGGCGACCGAGGTCGCCTACACCTTCACCCCGCGCGCCGACCTCAACCGCACGAGCGAGATCCGCGTCGCCGCGCTCGACGGCGGCGCGGTGCGCGCGGTGACGGGCACGCCGCACATGCACGACAACAGCCCGGCGTGGTCGCCCGACGGCGACGACGATCGCGTACGCGTCCGAGCGCAGCGGCTTCTACGAGCTGCACCTCGCCGGCGCCGAGGAGCGCCAGCTGACGAGCGCGGGCGCCGACCACCTCGAGCTCGCCTGGCACCCCGACGGCACGCGCCTGGTCGCCGTCCGCGGGCGGCGCAACCGCTTCGACCTGGTCGTCGTCGACGCGGCGAGCGGCGAGGCCGAGGTCGTCGCCGAGGGCGGCGCCTGGGGCAGCCCGTGCTGGACGCCGGGCGGCGGGATCGTCGGCACCTACGAGGACCACGCGACGCCGCCCGCAGCTGCGCACCGCGGCGGCGGCCGCAGCTCCACGCCCCCGCTCCGCGCGCCACGCGCCGCGCCCCGTACGCGGCGCTCGAGGAGGTCGCCTTCGCGCTCCTTCGACGGGCTGGAGATCCCGGCCTTCCTGCGCCGCCCGCAGAACGCCGGCGCAGAGCGTCCGGCGCCCGCCGTCGTCTATCCGCACGGCGGCCCGACCGACGCCTACATCGACGACTGGGACGGCCACGCCCAGTACTTCGTCGACAAGGGCTACGCGTGGCTGGCGATCAACTTCCGCGGCTCCACCGGCTACGGGCGCGACTACGAGCGCGCTCAACCACGGCGTGTGGGGCGTCGACGACACCAAGGACTGCCTCGCCGCCGCCGACTACCTGCGCGGCGCTCGACTGGGTCGACGGCGAGCGCCTGGCCATCTTCGGCGCCAGCTACGGCTCCTACATGGCGCTGCGCGTCGGTGACCGACGACCCCGAGCACCGCTTCCGCTGCGCGGTGGCCAAGTACGGCGACTGCGACATCCTCACCTCCTGGGCGCAGGGCGACCGCGACGGCGTGCAGGACCTCGAGCGGATGATGGGCCACCCGTCGACCGCCCGCGAGGCCTATCGCGCCGGCTCGCCCTACCACCGCCTGGCCGAACGTGCAGGCGCCGCTGCTCATCGCCCACGGCGAGCGCGACGAGCGCGTGAGCCCGAAGCAGTCCGAGCAGCTCGTGGCCGAGCTGCGCGCGCCTGGGCAAGACCTTCGAGTACGTGACCTACCCCACCGAGGCGCCACGGGCTGCTGCGCGCCGGCCCGCAGCTGGACTTCTACCGCCGCCTGGAGCGCTTCCTCGACTGGCACCTCATGTGAGGACTTGGCACTTGCCCGGCGGACTGAGATAGTCGCGCCTTGCGCGCCACGACACGGACCCTGGCCGCCTCGATGCTGCTGCTCGCGCTGCGTCGCCGGCACCGCGGCATCGCCGGCCCAAAGTGCGACCAAGCCCGTCGTCTTCACGGCCGGCGACACGCAGAACATCGACAGCATGAACCCGCTCGTCGGGGTCAGCGTCCCCTCTTACGAGGCCTGGAACATCCAGTACGCGACGGTCACCGACAAGTCGCCGAAGGACTTCTCGCCCATCCCCGGGCTGGCGGAGTCGTGGAAGGGCTCGGCCGACGGCAAGACGTGGACCTACACGATGCGCGCGAACCAGAAGTGGTCCGACGGCCAGCCGCTGACCGCCGAGGACGTCGCCTACACGATCAACCGGGCGCAAGAAGGAGGAGTGGCTGAACTACACCTCCGTCGTGGCGAACCTCACCGCCAAGGCCACCGACGACCGCACGCTCGTCGTCACCTCGTCGGTCGCCGATCCCAAGCTGCCCACGATGGACATGTACATCCTGCCCAAGCACATCTGGGAGAAGCAGGACGCCAAGGCGATCACCAAGTACCCCGCGCTGGACGGCGTCGGCTCGGGGCCGTTCACGCTCGAGCATCTCGAGAAGGGCCAGTTCGCGCGCTTCAAGGCCAACCCGTACTACTACGGCGGCAAGCCGGCCGTCGACCGCGTCGTGCTGCGCAACTTCAACAACCCCGACGCGATGGTCGCCGCGCTCAAGCGCGGGGAGATCGACGCCGCCGAGGACGTCCCCGGCACCGCCGTTCCATCAGCTGGAGAAGGACCCGAACATCGTCACCGTGCAGGGCAACCAGGGCGCGATGGAGGAGTTCGCGATCAACGGCGGCGCGGGCCTCAAGAAGCCGCACCCGGCGCTGCCGATCTGCGCGTGCGCCAGGCGATCGCCCACGCGATCGACAAGAAGACGATCGTCAACCGCGTCCTTGCCGGCCTGGGCAACGCCGGGCCAGGCGCTGAGCACCTCGCCCAACCCCGAGTGGGCGCCCGAGATCCCCGCCGGCCAGCAGCTACGACTTCGATCTCGACAAGGCGAACGCAGATCCTCGACGCAGGCGGGCTACAAGGACACCAACGGCGACGGCATCCGCGAGATGCCCGGCGGCGGGCGCCCGCTGAAGTTCCGCTACGCGGTGCGCTCCGAGGGCGACGCCGGCCCGCCGACGGCCGAGCTCATCACCGGCTGGCTGCGCAAGATCGGGATCGCGACCACGCAGAAGGTCTACGACGACAGCCGGCTCACCGAGGTCATCGGCAAGGGCGACTACGACCTCTTCGTGTGGGGCTGGACGCCGTTCGTCGACCCCGATCCGATGCTCTCCTACTTCACCTGCGGCCAGGTCAGCAAGGACCCCAAGGACCCGACGAACTACTACAACGACGCGAACTGGTGCGACCCGCAGTACGACGCGCTCTACAAGCAGCAGAAGGTCGAGCTCGACAAGGCCAAGCGCGTCGACCTCGTCCACCAGATGCTGACGCGCTTCTACGAGTCGGCCGTGTACGACGTGCTCTACACGTACCCCGACCTGCAGGCCTACCGCAAGAACCGCTTCACCGGCTGGATCCGCCAGCCCGAGAAGACCGGGCCGGTGCTGTTCTCCAACACGCTCGCCGACCTACGCGCGCCTGAAGCCCGTGGTGGCGGGCACCAAGGCCGCGCGGCGGCGGTGACGGCGGGGGCGGCAGCGGCGGGCTCATCGCGATCATCGTCATCGCGGTGGTCGTGCTCGGGGCCGGTGGGCTGTGGGCCATGCGCCGGCGCACCGCCGACGAGCGCGAGTGAGCGCCCGCTTCGTCACCGCCAAGGTCCTCGGGTCGCTGGCGACGCTTGCCTTCGTCGTCGCCTTCAACTTCTTCCTGTTCCGCGTCGTCGAGGGCGACCCCGTCGCCAACCTCTTCCGCGGGCGCAACCTCAGCCAGAGCCAGCGCGCCGAGCTCACCAAGCAGTTCGGCCTCGACGGCTCCACCGGCGAGCAGTTCGTGCGCTACGTCGGGCAGACCGCGCAGCTGAACCTCGGGCGCACGTACACCGACAACCAGCCGGTCGCGTCGGAGATCTGGCGCAAGGCGTGGCCGACCATCGCGCTCGTCGGCATCTCGACGCTGCTCTCGACCGTCTTCGGCGTGATGCTCGGCATCGCGGCGGGCTGGCGAAGACGGACGAAGACCGACTACTCGGTGACGACGCTTCACGATGGCGACGTACGCGATGCCCGACTTCTGGCTCGGGCATGCTGCTGCTCACCGCGTTCGCGGTCGGCGCTGGGCTGGTTCCCGGTCGGCGGCATCGTCGACCCCAACTCCGACGCGACCGGCCTGGCGAAGCTCGCCGACCAGGCCAAGCACATGTTCCTGCCGGCGCTGACGCTGACGCTCGCCTACCTCGGCGAGTACGCGCTCGTGATGCGCTCCTCGCTGCTGGAGACGATGCGCGAGGACTACCTCGTGCTCGCGCGGGCCAAGGGCCTGCGCGACATCGTGGTGCGCAACCGCCACGCGGTGCCCAACGCGCTGCTGCCGGTGGTGACGCTGATCGCGATCAACTTCGGCTTCGTGCTCTCCGGCGCGATCGCGGTGGAGGCGATCTTCTCCTGGCCGGGCCTCGGCCTGGCCACCTACGACGCGCTCCAGGGCCCCGACCTGCCGATGCTCCAGGGCCTGTTCCTCGTCTTCAGCGCCGCCGTGATCGTCGCCAACCTGCTCGCCGACCTGCTCTACGGCTACCTCGATCCGCGGGTGCGCACCGCATGAGCAGCGGTCGCCGTCCCTCGGCCCGGCGGATCACCTGGCTGCGGCGCCGGCGCGCGGCCGGCCGACGCGTGGCGCGAGTACCGCCGCCACACCCCGGGGATGATCGGCCTGGCGATCCTCGTCCTCGCCGTGGCGATGGCGCTGGCCGCCCCGCTGCTGGCCGACCCCGCCGGCCTGCACGCGGTCAACACGACCGCCAACCCGGCGTGGGCCAACCCGTCGAAGTTCGGCCCGCTGGGCACCGACCACCTCGGGCGCAGCGTGCTGACGCAGTTCATCTGGGGCGCGCGCATCAGCCTGCTCGTGGGACTGGCCGCGACCGTCCTGGCCATGCTCATCGGCTCGCTCGTCGGCATCACCGCGGGCTTCTTCGGCGGCTGGATCGAGGCGGTGCTCATGCGCCTCACCGAGTGGTTCCTCGTGATCCCGTTCCTGCCGCTGGCCATCGTGCTCGCCGCGGTCCTCGGACCGTCGATCGAGAACATCATCCTCGTCATCGGGATCACGTCGTGGCCCGCGACGGCGCGGTTGATCCGCGCGCAGGTGCTGACGCTCAAGGAGCGCCTGTACGTCGATCGCAGCCGCGCGCTCGGCGCGTCGGACTGGCACCTGATGAGCCGCCACATCCTGCCCAACGTGCTCCGGGCTGATCATCGCCAACACGACGCTGACCGTGCCGGTGGCGATCCTCTCGGAGACGACGCTGTCCTTCCTCGGGCCTCGGCGACCCGACGCGCGCGTCGTGGGGCAAGATGCTGCAGGAGAGCTTCGAGGCCGGCGCGCTCACCCAGCAGGCGTGGTGGTACTACGTGCCGCCGGGCATCGGGATCCTGCTGGTGGTGCTCGCCTTCACGCTCGTGCGGACAGGCGCTGGAAGAGGTCCTCGATCCGCGGCTGCGGGACCGGCGCGCGTGAGCGCCGTCGCCGAGCCGAGCGCCGGGCCGCTGCTCTCGGTGCGCGACCTGCACGTCACCTACGGCACGCGCCCGGGAGCCATCCCCGCCGTGCGCGGCGTCGACCTCGACCTCGGCGTGGGCGAGACGCTCGGCCTGGCCGGCGAGTCGGGCTGCGGCAAGTCGTCGCTCGCCGGCGCGCTGCTGCGCCTGCTGCCGCGCGGCACCCAGGTCACCGGCTCGGTCCTGCTCGACGGCGAGGACGTGCTGACGATGAGGCCCGGGCGCCTGCGCGCCGTGCGCTGGACCGAGCTCGCGATCGTCTTTCAGGGCGCGCTGCACACGCTGAACCCCGTCCAGCGCATCGGGCGCCAGATCGGCGAGGCGATCCGGCTGCACGCGCCCGACGCGCGCGGCAGCGAGGTGTCGGCGCGCGTCGGCGAGCTGCTGGAGCTCGTCGGCCTGCCGGCGCGCCGCGCGCGCGACTACCCGCACCAGCTCTCCGGCGGCCAGCGCCAGCGCGTCCTCATCGGCCTCGCGCTCGCCTGCGAGCCGCGCCTGCTGATCGCCGACGAGCCGACGACCGCGCTGGACGTCATGGTCCAGGCGCAGGTGCTGCGGCTGCTGGAGGACCTCCAGCAGCGCCTCGGGCTGGCCGTCGTCTTCATCACCCACGACCTGTCGACGCTCGCCGCGGTGTGCCGGCGGATCGCGGTCATGTACGCCGGGCGGATCGTCGAGGAGGGGCCCAGCGATCAGGTCTTCGCGGCGCCCGCGCACCCGTACACGCGCGCGCTGGCCGCCGCCTTCCCGATCATCGGCGACCCCGCCTTCCGGATGGCGCCGGCCGGCCTGGCGGGCGACCCGCCCGATCCGCGCGAGCTGCCTTCGGGGTGCCCGTTTCGCCCGCGCTGCCCGGACGCGCGTCGAGGTGTGCGCGTCGGTCGACCCGGAGCTGTGGCCGGCCGGGCCGGGGCGCCGCGCGGCCTGCGTGCACGTGCCGGGCTCGGGGGTGGCGACCTGAGCCTGCTCGACGTCAGCGGCCTGCACGTCGAGTTCGCGCGGGCGCGGCACGGTCGCCCGCGCGGTCGACGGCGTCGACCTCTCGATGCGCGCCGGCGAGATCGTCGCCCTGGTGGGCGAGTCGGGCTGCGGCAAGACGACGCTCGCGCGGACGATCGTGGGGCTCCAGCGCCCGGCCGCGGGGTCGGTGTCGCTCAACGGGCGAGCCGCTGCGCTACGGCCGGCGCGCCCTGCGCGCGCACCGCCGCGAGGTGCAGATGGTCTTCCAGGACCCGACCGGCGCGCTGAACGCCCGCCAGACGATCTACGAGGCGGTGGCCGAGGGCGTGCGCATCCAGGGCGTGCCCGGCGACGAGGAGCAGCTCGTCGCGCAGGCGCTCTCGCGCGCCGGGCTGCGCCCGCCCGAGCGCTTCTTCGCCCGCTACCCCTACGAGATCTCCGGCGGCCAGCGCCAGCGCGTGATCATCGCCGGGGCCATGGTGCTGAGCCCGAGCCTGCTCGTGGCCGACGAGCCGGTATCGAGCCTCGATGCCTCGGTCCGCGGCGAGATCCTCGCGCTCATGCTGCGCCTGGTGCGCGAGACCGACGTCGCGATCCTCGTCGTCACCCACGACCTCGGGCTGGCCTGGAACGTCGCCGACCGCGTGGCGGTCATGTACCTGGGGCGGATCGTCGAGCAGGGGACGACCGAGGAGGTGCTCACGGCGCCGCGCCATCCCTACACGCGCGCGCTGCTGTCCGTCGTGCCGGAGGTCGCCCACACCGAGCCGCAGATCCTGCAGCGGCGAGGCGCCCGACCCGACCCGGATCCCGGCCGGCTGCCGCTTTCACCCGCGCTGCCCGCTCGTGGCCTCCGGCGAGGCCGCGCGACTGGGCATCGAGGAGCGCTGCCGCGGCGAGGACCTGGCGCTCGCGCCGGCGCCCGACGCGCCGGACCTGCTCGTCGCCTGCCACGCGGTGGCCGGCGCCACGGTGCCGGCGTGACCGCGACGCTCCCCTACCGCTGGTACACCGACCCCGAGGTCCTCGAAGCCGAGCGCGCCGCGCTCTTCGCGCCGGCCTGGCACTACGCCGGGCACCTCGGGCTCGTCGCCGAGCCCGGCTCCTATCTCACCTGCAACGCGGGCCACGTGCCGGTCGTCGTCGTGCGCGATCGCGACGGCGTGCTGCGCGCGCTCGTCAACGTCTGCCGCCACCGCGGCGCGGAGGTCGTGTCGGGCGCCGGGCGCTGCACGACGCTGCAATGCCACTACCACGCGTGGACCTACGGCCTCGACGGAGCGCTGCGGGCCGCGCCGCGCGCCGACGCGCACAGCCTCAACCGCGCCGCGCTCGGGCTGCGCGCGGCCTCGCTCGACACCTGGGGGCCGTTCGTCTTCGTCCACGCATCGGCGGACCCGCCGCCGCTGGCCGACACGCTCGGCGCCATGCCCTCGATCGTGGCCGACGGTGGGCTCGACGTCGACGCCCTCGTCTTCCATCACCGCTCGGAGTACCGGCTGCAGGCCAACTGGAAGGTGCTCGTCGAGAACTTCCTCGAGTGCTACCACTGCGCCGTCGCCCATCCCGGGCCTCGCCGACGTCATCGACGTCGACCACGGCGCCTACCGCCTCGAGCGCCACCCGACCTTCGCCAGCCACTTCGCGCACGTGCGCGAGCGCCCGCGCGAGGCGCGCTACGACGCGGCCGGGATCGACGGGCAGTTCCACCTCGTGTGGCCGTCGCTGAAGGTCAACGTCATGCCCGGGCGCGCGAACATGTCGATCGGCCCGCTGACCCCGGTGACCCCGGGATGCACCGACGGCGTGCTCGACTACTTCTTCGCCGCCGACGAGGACCCCGACTGGATCGCCGACTTCATGAAGCTCGACGACGAGGTGGGCGCCGAGGACCGCGCGCTGGTGGAGTCGGTGCAGCGCGGGATGGCCGCGGGCGTGTTCGAGCACGGCGAGCTGCTGCTCCCCAGCGAGGATCTGATCGCCGCCTTCCAGGAGTGGGTGGCCGGCGCGCTTCAGTCGCGCGGGAACGCGAGCGTCCACGAGCGCGACGAGATCCGCCTGTCGCCCTCGTAGGCGTCGAGGCGATGGTGGACGACGAACTCCGCGGCGGTCGCGGTCATCTCCGAGTCGGTCTCCACGCGGGTGCGCCACGCCCCGCGGCCGAGCGCCGAGCTGCACTGCACGCGCACGCTGGCCGAGAGCGGGTCGCCGTCGACGATGCGGTAGGTCGTGACGTGGGTGTCGTCCATCTCGACGCCGCTGTCGACGAGGCGCCGATGCCCGCCGACGTCCCACGCGAAGCGCAGCTCGTGCGCCCCGGTCGCCGCGTCGCGGGTGTGCGTGCGCGTCGTGGCGCCGGGCTCGATCGTCTCGACCTCCAGCGGCGCCGACCACTCCGGCGGGCCGAAGTCCGGGAGCCGCTCGTCGCGCGGGGCGCGGGTCGGGGCGCGCACGCCGGCCGCCGTGCAGGGTGAGGGTGACCGGCTCGGCGGCGGGCCACACCCAGGGCCAGTAGGCGGTCGACAGCGCGACGCGCAGCCGGTGGCCGGCGGGCACGCGCTGGGCGATGGCGTCGAGGCGGACCGTGACCTCGTAGCGGCGCCCGGGCACGAGCGGCTCGCTGTCGGCGTGGCCATCGCGGTGGTTGAGGTTGAGCACGCCGCGTGTGACCAGCAGCGAGGCGCCGTCGGGGTCGACGTCGCACAGGCGGACGACCACGAACGCGCTCGGGCGGTCGACCTCGATCGTCAGGTCGACCTCGGGGAAGCCGAGGATCTCGATCGGCTCGTCGAGCGGCTCGGAGGTGAAGGTGAGCGAGCGCTCGTCCTCGGCGCGCTGGTCGCCGGGCCAGTCGCCCTGGCCTCCGTCGGCGCACCAGGCGCCGGCGTCGATGCCGGTCGACTCGATGCTGCGATGCGAGACCGGCTGCTCGGGGCCGAAGTCCCAGCTCCACGCCTCCGCGTGCGGCGGCGGCCACGCGGGTTCGGACACCCAGCGCCCGGGGCGCTGCGCGTGGTGCGTCGCCGGCGCCACCGGCTCCTGCATCCACAGGCGCAGGCGCGGCTCGTCCATGATCCCCGTCTCGATGCCCTTGAGGTGCTGGTCGAACCAGCGCAGGCACTCCTGCAGGAAGCCGATGGTCGGGCCGGGCTCGCCGTCCTGGGGGAAGGCGTGCGACCACGGGCCGATGAGCCCCTTGCGCGGCCCGGGCAAGCCCTCGATCAGCCGCGGGATCGCGTTGGAGTAGCCGTCGGCCCAGCCGCCGATCGCGTAGACGGGCACCTCGATGGCGGCGTAGTCCTCGCACACCGAGCCCTGGCGCCAGTAGTCGTCGCGGCGCTGGTGGGCGAGCCAGTGCTCGACGAAGGGCGGCGTGCGCTCGATGCGCTCGAGCCAGGTCTCGCGCCAGCCGTCGCCGACCGCGGCCGGGTCGGGCGGGAGCGCGTTGCCGGTGAGCATGGTCGCCGCCCACGGCAGCATGTCGACGGCCAGGACACAGCCGCCGACGTAGTGCACGTCGTCGGCGTAGCGGTCGTCGCTGGCGCACATCGAGATGACCGCCTTGAGCGCCGGCGGGCGCCGCGCGGCGACCTGCAGGCCGTTGAAGCCGCCCCACGAGATGCCCATCATGGCGACGGCGCCCGTGCACCACGGCTGCTGCGCGAGCCACGCGATGACCTCGATCGCGTCCTCCTGCTCTCGAGGCAGGTACTCGTCCTCGATGATCCCGTCGGAGTCGCCGCTGCCGCGCAGGTCGACGCGCACGCCCGCGTACCCGTGGCCGGCGAAGTAGGGGTGGTGGTGGGAGTCGCGGCGCGCGAACGCGTCGCCCTTGCGGTAGGGCAGGTACTCGAGGATGGCCGGCACCGGATCGCGCTCGGCGTCCTCGGGGAGCCAGATGCGCGCGGCGAGCCGCGTGCCGTCGGCCAGCGGGATCCACGCGTGGTCGATGCGCCGGACGGCGCGCGGGAAGTCGGTGCGGACGCCCACGGGGTGGCGCGAGTCTATGGGTGGCCGTTAGCTTCGCCGGATGAGCACGCGTCTGACGTATACGAGCGGCGAACTGGGCAGCGAGACCGACTCGGAGTTCGAGGCTCGGCTCGCGGCGGCGCGCGACGCGCACGGCGGCGATCCGCTGGCGCACGTCATCGCCGGCCGCGAGGTCGAGGCCGGCGAGGTCTTCGAGCGCCGCGACCCGTGCAGCGACGACGCGATCGCCAGCCGCGCCTTCGCGGCGCCGGAGGCGGTCGTCGGCGAGGCGGTCGAGGCGGCGCGCGCGACCGCCGGCGCCTGGCGCGCGACGCCGTGGGACGAGCGCTGCGCCCTGCTGCGCGCGGTGGCGGCCGGGATCGGCGAGCGCCACCTCGAGCTGGCCGCCGTCGTCAGCCTCGAGACCGGCAAGTCGCGCACCGAGTCGATCCTCGAGGTGCAGGAGGCGGTCGACCTCATCACGACCTACGCCGAGCACATGGAGCGCAACGACGGCTACGTCGTCCCGCTGGCGAGCTTCGTGGCCGACGAGCGCAACACCGACGTCCTGCGCCCCTACGGCGTCTTCGCCGTCATCGCGCCCTTCAACTTCCCGGCGGCGCTGTCGATCGGCATGGCCGGCTCGGCGCTCATCGCCGGCAACACCGTGGTCTTCAAGCCGTCCGAGGAGACGCCGTGGACCGGCGCCATCCTGGCCGAGATCATCGGCGCCGCGGGGCTGGCGCCCGGCGTCTTCAACCTCGTGCACGGCGGCGAGGCCACGGGCCGCGCCCTGGTCGACGCGCCCGTCGACGGCGTCGCCTTCACGGGCTCGGCCGCCGTCGGGTCGCGAGATCGTGCGCAAGATGCACGACGGCCCCTACGCGCGCCCGGCGCTGACCGAGATGGGCGGCAAGAACCCGGCCATCGTCACCGCCCACGCCGACCTCGACAAGGCGGCCGAGGGCGTGGCCCGCGCCGCCTTCGGCCTCGCCGGGCAGAAGTGCAGCGCGTGCTCGCGCGCGATCGTCGCGCGCGACGTGCACGACGAGTTCGTCTCGCGCCTGGCCGCCTGGGCGCCGCGCCTGCCCGTCGGCGATCCGGCCGACCGGGCGAGCTTCGTGGGACCGGTCGTCAACGCGGCGAGCGTCGCGCGCTTCGAGGCCGCGGTGGATGCGGCGCGCCGCGAGGGCACCGTGGCCGCCGGCGGCGGGCGTCCCGAGCGTCCGGGCTGGTTCGTCGAGCCGACCGTCGTCTGCGACCTGCCCCACGCCCATCCGCTGGAGCGCGACGAGCTCTTCCTGCCCTTCGTCACCGTCACGCGCGTCGCGTCGCTCGACGAGGCGCTGGCCGAGGCCAACGCCCCGGCCTATGGGCTCACCGCCGGCATCTTCAGCGAGGACCGATCCGAGGTCGACCGCTTCCTCGACGAGATCCACGCGGGCGTCGTCTACGTCAACCGCCGCGCGGGCGCGACGACCGGCGCGTGGCCGGGCACGCAGTCCTTCTGCGGGTGGAAGTCGAGCGGCTCCACGGGCAAGGGCGGACTGGGCCCGTACTACCTCTCGCAGTTCATGCGCGAGCAGAGCCGAACCGTTGTCCGGGAGGCCACCCAGTAGTCTCCTTGTATCAGGTCGCACCAGCGGCCGTTGCGAAAGGACCACAGATGGCCGCCACCACCACGCTCGAAACCAACTCCGCCGCACAGCGCCGCCTGGCCAAGGAGCTGCTCAGCCTCGACCGCTCGATCGACCGGGAGCAGGTGGGGCCGAAGCGACTCGAGCTGCTGCGTGAGCAGGCCAGCGTGAGCGACAAGCTCGAGGCCCTGCGCTCGACCCGCGTGTGATGCGGGGCCACTCTCGCTAGAGTGCAACGCGTAACAGTCGGGCACCGTGCCCGGCGCAAGCAGTGTTTCTAGCGCCCGCAGTCGTCGCCGTCAGGCTTCTCCCGCGTACGCAGTTCACTAGGTAGGAGAGCCAACATGGCTACAGGAACCGTCAAGTGGTTCAACGACGACAAGGGCTTCGGCTTCGTCACACCGGACGAGGGCGGCAAGGACCTCTTCGTCCACCACAGCGGCATCAACGCGGACGGCTTCAAGTCGCTCGCCGAGGGTGCCAAGGTCTCGTACGACGCTGAGGCCGGGGACAAGGGTCCCAAGGCCGTCAACGTCACGGCGATCTAGCAGCGTCTGAGAGCGGTGCCCGCCCTCCGGGGCGGGCGCTTGCAACTCCGCGACCGTGCCGTCGTGGTCGACCGCGACCATGCGTCGATGTCGACCACGCGCCGGTTGCGGCTCGTTGCCCTCCCTCTCGCGCTCGCGGCGCTCGCCGCGGGCTGCGCCGCCGGGCCGGTCGGCACAACCTTGCCCGCCGCGGCCGTCCACGCGCGCGGCGGCAGCGCGCTCGCCGCGGTCTCGCGCCTCACGGTCAAGGGCCGGGCGCCCAAGACCGGCTACCGCCGCGACCAGTTCGGCGACGGCTGGGCCAGCGTCGACGGCTGCGACACGCGCGACCGGATCCTCGCGCGCGACCTGCGCGCGAAGAGCTTCCGCAGCGCGACGCGTCGCTGCGTGGTGCTGAGCGGGCGCCTCGCCGATCCGTACACCTCGACCACGATCATGTTCGCCCGCGGCGGCGCCTCGGAGGTCGACATCGATCACGTCGTCGCCCTCGGCGACGCGTGGCAGAAGGGCGCCTGGCGCTGGCCCCACCGCGAGCGCGTGGCCTTCGCCAACGATCCGCTGAACCTGCTCGCCGTCGACGCGTCGGCCAACCGCCAGAAGGGCGACGGCGACACGGCGACCTGGCTGCCGGCCAACAAGAGCTTCCGCTGCGCCTACGTGGCGCGCCAGGTCTCGGTCAAGCTCAAGTACGCGCTCTCGGTCACGGCCGCCGAGCGCGACGCGATGCGCCGCGTGCTGGCCAGATGCCCGACGCAGCGCGTGACCTAGGCGAGGCGCTTCTCGAACCAGTGATGGGCGTAGGGCTCGTCGTTGAAGGCCTCGACCTCGTCGTAGCCCGCTGAGCGATACAGCCCGCCGGCCTCCTTCAGCGTCTTGTTGGTCTCCAGGCGCACTCGCCCTGCGCCGCGCCGGCGCGCGTGCTCCTCGAGCTCGGTGAGGATGCGCCGGCCGACGCCGAGGCCGCGAGCGCTCGGCGCCACCCACATGCGCTTGAGCTCGGCCGGCTCGCGGCCGTGGAGCTTCAGGGCTCCGCAGCCGATGGGCTCGCCGCGCAGGCGGGCGACGAGGAGCAGCCCGGCGGGCTCGGTGAGCTCGTCGACGTCGGCCGAGATGCTCTGGCTGGGGTCGAAGCCGGCGTCGAAGCGGGTGTCGAGCTCGGCGAAGTAGGAGTCGATGCACCAGCGGGCCGCCGTGCTCGCGGGGTCCTCGACGTCGACGCTGACGAGCCCCGCCGTGAGCAGGCGCTCGACGACGCCCATCGCCTCGACCAGCCGGTCGCGCTGGACGTCGCTCAGCGAGACGAGCAGCGATGAGGCGAGCTCGTCGCTGCCGCGGTCGAGCAGCTCGCGCTCGGCGCGCCCGGCGTCGGTGAGCCGCACGGTGCGCACGCGCTTGTCGCCCGCGCCCGGCGCCACCGCGACGAGGCCGTCCTGCTCGAGCGATCGGACGAGGCGGCTGAGGTAGCCGGAGTCGAGGTCGAGGCGCGCGCGCAGGGTCCGCAGGTCGGTGCCGTCGGCGCCGATCTCCCACAGCACCCGCGACGCGCCGAGGGGCCGCCCACGCGCGAGGTACTCGTCGTTCAGGGCACCGATGCGCTGGGTGACGCTGCGATTGAACGACCGCACCTGGCGTATGGCGGTGTCGTCCACCTGTCTGGCTGCTCCATGCTTCACCATCTCTGACTTTAGTCAGAGATCCTCGGAGTGCCACCATCCCGCCCGCCCGTGGCCACGCTCGTCATCTCCGATCTGCACCTCGGCTCCCGTCTGGGGCGCGACGTCCTGCGTCGCCCCGAGGCGCTGGAGGCGCTCCTCGCTGCCCTGGACGGCGTCGAGCGACTCGTGCTGCTGGGCGACGTCGTGGAGCTCCTGGAGGGGCGCCCGCGCGAGGCGATGGACGTCGCCGAGCCGGTGCTGCGCGCGCTCGGCGCCCGCCTCGGGAGCGCGGCGGAGGTCATCGTCGTCCCGGGCAACCACGACGCCGGGTTCGTGCGCCCGTGGATGCGGGCGCACGACGGGTCGCTCGGCGTCGAGACCCCCATCCCGCTCGACGCGACCCCCGCCCTGGCCCGGCTGACGTCGTGGCTCGCGCCCGCGCGCGTGCGCGTGAGCTATCCGGGCGTCTGGCTGGCCGATCGCGTCTGGGCCACGCACGGGCACTACCTCGATCGCCATCTGCTGCCCGAGGCGGCCTACGGCGTCGCCCGCGGGCTGCTCGGCCGCCTGCCGCGCGACGGGGCGACGCCGGCCGACTACGAGGGCGGCCCGTCGGCGACGCGCGTCGAGGCGCTGCTGACCCGCTGGCTGCCGCGCCCGTTGGCGGAGCTCCTGGACGAGCTCGCCGAGCTGCTGCGTGCCGCCACGATGCCGGGCAGCCCGCGGCGCGCGCTCGGCCGCCGCCTCGCGCCGTTCGCCCAGCGCGCGCTGGGAGCGCAGATGCGCCGCGCGAGCATCCCCGCGCTGGCCCGCGTCGTCCACCGGCTCGGTGTGGACGCCGACTGGGTGGTCTTCGGGCACGTCCATCGCTGCGGGCCGCTGGCCGGCGACGTCCTGCGCCAGTGGAGCGGGCCGGGGGGCGTACCGCGGATCGCCAACACCGGGTCGTGGGTCTACGAGCCGGTGCTGCTGCATCGCGTGACGCCGCCGCACCCGTACTGGCCGGGCGGCGCGATCCGGCTGGCCGAGGGCGGCGAGCCCGAGGCGATCGGCCTGCTCGACCACCTCGGCGCCGCCGCGCTTCACCCTTAGAGCTCGAGCACGACCTTGCCGGTCGCGCGGCGCTCGTCGATGGCCTTCAGCGCCTGCGCTGCGTCCTCGAGTGCGAAGCGCTCGCCGACGATCGGCTTGACGAAGCCCGCTTGGGCCAGGCGGTTGACCTCGGCGCCGACCTCCTTGTTGAGCTCGGGCTTGCCCAGCGCGAAGGCGCCCCAGCCGGCGCCCACGACCTCGGTGTTGTTGAGCAGCAGGCGGTTGACCCGCACCTCCGGGATGGAGCCGCCGGTGAAGCCGACCACGACCGCGCGCCCACCCTCGCGCAGCGAGCGCAGGCTGTCGGTGAAGCGATCGCCGCCGACCGGGTCGAGGACCACGTCGACCCCGCCGCCGGAGAGCTCCTTGGCCTCGTCCTTCCACGCCCCGTCCGAGCGCACAACCTCGTCGGCGCCGGCCTCGCGCGCGACCTGCTCCTTGGCGTCGCTCGACACGACGGCGATGGTCTTCGCCCCGAGCCCCTTGGCGATCTGCAGCGACGCCGTGCCCACGCCGCCGGCAGCGCCGTGGACGAGGACGGTCTCGCCCTCCTGCAGGCGCCCGCGGATCTTCAGCGAGAAGTAGGCGGTGTGGTAGTTGAGGATCAGCCCCGCGCCCTGCGCGAAGTCCAGCGCGTCGGGGAGCGCGAAGGTCAGCCACGGCGGCGCCACGGCCACCTCGGCGAAGCCGCCGAGCATGCAGAACGCGGCGACGCGGTCGCCGGGCGCGAAGCCCGCGCCGTCCGACGCGCTGCGCACCACTCCGGCCACCTCGCTGCCCGGCACGAAGGGCAGCGGCGGCTTGACCTGGTACTCCCCGCGCGTCTGCAGCACCTCGGGGAAGGCGACGCCCGCGGCGCGCACCTCGACCACCACGCCCTCGCCCGGCGTCATCGGATGCGAGGCCTCGGGCTCCGCGACGTCGACGAGCTCGAGGGCCGAGTCGGGGCCCGACAGGTCCGTGATCTGGATGGCGCGCATGGGCGCGCGGCACGCTACCGCTTCGCGTCACCAGCGGGTCTCGACGCCGTAGGCGCCGAAGCGCGCGTCGGCCGAGACGATCGCGATCTGCTCGGAGAGGGCCTGCGCGACGAGCAGGCGGTCGAAGGGATCGCGGTGATGCAGCGGCAGGTCGCGTACCCGCCAGGCATGCTCGGCCGCGACCGGCAGCCAGCCGAAGCCCTGCGCCTCGATGTGGTCGGGCAGGTCGTCGGGCGCGCTGAGCTTGCCGAGGCCGCGCTTGATCGCGATCTCCCAGACGCTCGCCGTGCTCACGAGGACGTCGTATGCCGGGTCGGCCAGCGCCGCTCGCGCCGTGTCCGAGAGGTCCGCGTCGTCGCTCAGCCACCACAGCAGCGCGTGGGTGTCGACGAGCAGCCGGGTCACCCGGCGTACTCGGCGAAGTCGTCCGGCGTCTCGTCGAAGTCGTCGGCGATCGTGATCCGGCCCTTCAACGCGCCGGGCACGCGCGGCGTCGTCGGCGGGTGGTAGGCGACGATCTTGGCCACGGGTGTCGGCCCGCGCCGCACGACGATCTCCTCACCCGCCTCGGCGCGCGCGACGAGGCGCGAGAAGTGGGTCTTGGCTTCGTGGATGGAGACGGCGTCCATGCATCGAGCGTAAAGGACTTAGTCCGCTTAGTCCATAGGTTGGTGATCGGCACCGCCGCCAGTGCCGTTGAGCCCGTATTCCTCCGCGAGCTCAGCCAGCACGTTGCGATACGGCAACTCCCGCCCGCTCAGCGCGTCGATGACCCTCCGCTCCCCGAGCGGCTCCTCGAGGTAGACATGGAACGGGCCCTCCATCTGCTCCGGGTGCCCGCCGATCGTCGGACTGCACACGGCCGCGAACGCGACGATGCGGTCCTCCTCCTCGTCCACGACGATGTCGTCGACGTGCTCGTCGCGCGCGAGCACGAGCCGCAGCTGCAACCGCCCAGGCTCGCGCTCGCAGTGGGCCGTGAAGCTGCGCGGAGTGAGCCGGCGCGGCGTGTCGTCCAGCGGCGGCGCCATGTTCTCCCAGCACTCGTCGTCGATCATGCTGAGACGGTTGCACGCCGTCACTGCCGCGAGGCCGCGCGCGCGTGAATCGGCACAGAGATGCAGCAGGTTCGCGACGGCCATGAGGCTTCATACACGTGTCCTACACATTTTGTGTATGATTGGTGTATGGCGAAGGCTCGTACGAACATCGAGATCGACGACGGCTACGTCCAGACCATCATGGACCGCTACGGGGTGCGGACCAAGACGGACGCGGTGGACCTCGCCCTGCGGACCTGGCGGGACAGCCGATGACGCGCGAGGAGGCCCGGCGATGCGCGGGGCGGGCGCCATCCTCGAAGCCGCCGGCAGACGCCTC
>CAWFMR010000031.1:0-127718 GCA_963816845.1 uncultured Actinomycetes bacterium
GCCGCTACACGGGGTGGGTCACCGACATCGGCGGCCCGACGACGTCCATGCCGGCCTCGGCGCCGATGCTTCGAAACGCGTCCAGACCCAGCGGGCCCGCCGGCAGCGCCGCGAAGCGGTCGAAGAAGCGCTCCATCCCGGACGGAGTGAACATGACGATGATCCGCGCGGGCACCGCACCGACGTTCTGAAAGCAGTGGGGCGTTCCCCGCGGCACGAACACGAACGAGCCTGCGCCCACGCTCGCGATGTCGTCGCCCAGCCGGAACCGCAACTCGCCCTCGAGCACGTACCAGGACTCGTCCTCGCCGGCGTGCGTATGAAACGGAGGACCGTCGCCCGGCGCGATGACGTTCTCGAACAGCGTCAGCGCCCCGTTCGTCTGCTCACCGCGCGCCTTGAACGTCAGCGGTCCACCCGCCGGGCCCTGAATCGTCACGCCCTCCCCAGATCCGACGACGAAGTGGGCGGGCCTGTCAGGCATGGCGGTGATCCTCGTGCATGACCGCGGCTCCTAGGACGCGTTCGCGCGCCAGGTGCTTGAAGGTGCGCCCCAAACGGAGGTCGTAGATGCACCAGATGCTGACACCGAAGCGCTCCGCCACGGACTTGACGCTCGCCGCTCCCGCAAGTGCATCAAGCGCCGCCCTCGCGGTTTCGTCGGTCAGAAGCGCTACGGGGCGGGGCGCGTAGGACGCCAGCGCACGATCGATCTGAGCTTGGCGACGTGAACCCATGAGGGGCCTCAGCGCGCTCATCCAGCGCACTGCCGCGCGGCCGTTCACGCGGACCTGGTAGCTCGTCCGCCAGCGCAGGTTTCGCGGCTTCACGACGTGAACCTTGCGCTCGAAGATCCGACCGATGCGTGCCATCACATCCTGGTCGGTCATGTTGACGGCGATGACCGGCAGGCCAGGGCTGCTCGGTGGCCCCGTCATGAAGCTTCCCTCGCCTTCGAGGAGGCCTGCGAGCCAGTGCAGCTCGGTCAGGGGAAGCGCAAGGATCCATACGAACACATGTTCGCAGAACGGTCGGACGGCCAGGCTACTGGGGAGCCCGGATTTGAACCGGGATAGCGGGCTTCAAAGGCCCGAGTCTTGCCCTTAGACGACTCCCCACCGGATGTCCTGAAAGGGTAGTCGCTGCCTCAGCGGTCGGTTTCTCCCGGCTCGTCCTCCGAGGTGTGCTCCTCGTCGGCCTCGCCGTACTCGGAGTCCAGCGCCGCGGCCTCCTCGTCGTACTCGCCGGCGTCCGCCAACGGGGATGGGCCGTGGGCGTTCTCGGCTCGCTCGACGAGCTCGGCCTCGGCCTCCTCGAAGCCCTCGGACTCGCCGCCGCCGCCCTCCTCGACCGGGCGCCAGGCCTCTTCGCTGATGCCCGCCGGCCGTGAGTCGACCTCGATGTAGTCGAGGTCGTCGTCGCGGTCGCCGCCGATGTGGGAGGCCTCTTCGGCCGCCGCCTCTTCCTGCTCGCGTTCGTACTCCATGTCGCCGAGGCTACCGGCGCGGGGGCTCGGGCAAACGCCCGCGCACCAGCGCCGCGAGATCGGCCGGCGCGAACGGGTCGATGGCGAGCGCCCGGGCGTCGGCGGCGCTGGCCAGGCGGCGCTCGTGGCGCAGCATGCCGAGCGTCACGCCGCGCTCGGCGAAGGCGCCGAGGACTCCGCCGTCGAGCGAGCGCTCGACGATGGCCATCAGCTCGGGGTCGGCGCGCGGGACGGCGAGGAGGTAGGGCCGCGCGTCGTGGGCGGCGCCCAGGGCGATGTCGCAGCCCGCTGCGAGGTCGTCGAGCGCGGCGCGGGCGAGGCGCGCATCGAGCGCGGGCACGTCGGGCGCGGCCAGCAGGACCGGCCCCTCGTGGCCGGCCAGCGCCGCCTCGGCGGCGCCCAGTGTCGTCGCCTCGAACGCTCGACCCGGCGCGACCTCCGCCGCCCATCGGCGCGCGCGTGCGGCGAGCTCGGCGCGCAGCGCTCGCGCACCGTCGGCGCCCAGGAGATCGTCGAGCCCCGGATCGTGCGGCGCGGCCAGCGAGCCGACGATCACCGCGGCCGCGCCGCCGAGCTCCTCAGTCCCAGGAGAAATGCGTCCCCACCGGGTCGGGCGCGGCCGTCACGCGCGGCACCGCGGCGGCGAGCGTGCGCGCGAAGCTCTCCGTGCTCGCCTCGACGAGGCGAATGAGCTCCTCGACGGGCGTCGGCGCCTCGGGCTTGACGCCGTTGGCGTAGTCGGTCGCGTACCCGAGCAGCGCGTAGGGCAGCTTGGCCTCGCCGGCCAGGACCGTCTCGGGCCCGGCGGTCTGCGAGACCGCCGTGACGCCGGCCTGCATGAGCATCCGGATCTCGGTCTGCGTGTTGAAGCGCGGGCCGTCGACGTGGCCGTAGCAGCCGCCGTCGCGCACGGCGCAGCCTGCCTCGCGGGCGCCGTCGAGCAGCGCGCGGCGCAGCGGCTCGCTGAACGGACGGTCGAAGATCCAGTGCCCGCGCCCCGGTGCGCCCGGCTCGGTGTGCAGCGTGCACAGCGACCCGTCGGGCAGCCGGTTGGCCAGGAAGTGCAGGTCGTCGAAGACGATCAGCGTGCCGAGCTCGAGCTCGGGGTCCAGCGACCCGCACACCGTGACGGCCAGGATGGCCTGCGCCCCGCGCTCGCGCAGCGCCCAGATGTTGGCCTGGTGCGTGACCGCGCTGCTCAGGCGCCGGTGCCCCTCGCCGTGGCGCGCGACGTGCACGACGTCGGCCTGCGCGAAGCGCCCTTCGGAGACCAGGGCGTCGCCGAACGGCGTCGCCACACGGCCGGGAGCGCCTGCCTCGAGCTCGGGCAGGGCGTACGTCCCCGAGCCGGTGATGATCCCGATCCGCATGCTTCGCGGATCGTACGGGCCGCGGTCTGCTAGCCGTCGGCGACCGCGATGTCGACCGGCGGCGCCCCGTTCGCCTGGTCGGGCTGGGCCGCGGGAGCGGCGGGCGCCGCCGGCTGCGCCGCGGGCGTCGGCGTCGACGGAGCGGGGGTCGCGCCGTTGGTCTGGTCGCCGCCGGCGTCCGAGGACGGCGTCGAAGCAGGGGCGGGCGTGGGCGCCGGAGCCGGGCTGGGCGCGGGCGCCGGGGCCGTGCCCGACTCGGCCGGGGAGCCGGAGCTCGAGCCGGAGTCCGGGTCGGAGCCGCTGTCGCCATCGCGATGGTGCTCGCGTGTGTCGCCGTCGGACGTCGCGGGCTCCGGCGAGGAGGTCTCGGTCGGCGCGGCCGCGGTGGGCGCGTCGGCGACCAGCGGGTCGCGGCCCTCGGCGATCTCCTGGGCGCTCGGGGTGCCGTCGCCATCGGGGTCCTCGCTGCCGTCGGCGGCGCCGTTGCCATCGGAGTCGGCCACCGCCGGGTTGCTGCCCATCAGGAGCTCGGTGGCGTTGGACAGGCCGTCGCCGTCGCTGTCGAGCGCCGCGTCGGGCTGGCCGGGGCTCGACTCGCCGCTGACGGGATCGAGGTGCAGCGCCATCTCCTCGGCGTTCGTGAGGCCGTCGCCGTCGCTGTCGACCTGGCCGTCCGGCACGCCGTCGCCGTCGGTGTCCGCGACGGCCGGATCGGTGCCGATGCTGACCTCGACCGCGTTGGGGATGCCGTCGCCGTCGGAGTCCTCGGAGGCGTCGGGGACCGCGTTGCCGGCCGAGCTGCCGCTCTTGGGATCGAGCGACAGGTCCTGCTCCACCGCGTTGCTGAGGCCGTCGCCGTCGGAGTCGTCGGCGCCGTCGTCGGTCCCGTCGCGGTTGGAGTCGCGGGCGCGCGGGTTCTCGCCCGCCTTGTACTCGGTGGCGTTGCTGAGGCCGTCGCCGTCGGGGTCCGCGGAGGCGTCCTGCGCGTTGGAGGGATCGAGGTTGTGCTGGCGCTCCCAGCCGTCGGGCAGGCCGTCGCCGTCGGAGTCGGGGCTGCGCGGGTTGCTGCCCATGCGGGCCTCGACCGAGTCCGGGATCCCGTCGTTGTCGGTGTCGCGATCGTGCGTGGCGGTCCGCGCGCCGATCGTCGACGTCGTGGCGCTCAGGCTTGTGCGGGCGTGGAAGCTCACACGGACCGACGCGGCCGCCAGCGGCGCGCCGCCGGCGAGCGAGGCGAAGCCGCGCGGGGCACCGACCACCCGGACGCGGTCATCCCGCTGCGCCGAGCGAACGAGGTCCGGCGCGGCCGCAAGGCGCTGCTGGACGTCGCCATGGCTGCCCAGGCTCGGCCACCCGGCGAAGGGGAGCACGTCGTGGCTGAGGCCGATCAGGCTTCCGCCCGCGAGCGTGCCGGCGACGGCGATGCCGAGCACGAGAGCCGAGCGAGTCCGCGCACGAGGTGAGAGCCGCCTGCCGAGGTCCATGACTCCTCTATCGGCGGGCGCCGGAATTGCTCAATGGCCGCTCGGCCGCGGATTCCCGTTCTTTGAGGAAAACCCCGCTCATTGGCCGGATATCGCAGATGAGCGGCGCGAGCTGGCGCGTTGGCGCTCGCTGGACTGGACGAGTGATCGACTCCGCTAACCGCGCCGCGGGACGCGGCCGCCGCCGGCGCCCGCTTCGGTCGCCGGGCCGCCGCGGTGCGCGATGCCGAGCACGCGCATGGCCTTGAGCCCGAGCGAGAGCTTCTCGCGCCCGTCGGTGGAGCCGACGTCCAGCCCCGAGAGCTCCTTCACGCGCTCCAGCCGGTAGCGGATGGTGTGGCGGTGGGTGAACAGGCGCTGGGCGGTGCCGGCGACGTTGCCGTCGGCCTCGAGGAAGGCCTCGACCGTCTGCACGAGCCCCGTCTCGTACTGCTCGTCGTAGGCGACGAGCGGCTCCACGGTCTCGGCGTAGAAGCGCTGGAGCTCCGCCGGGTCCTCGCTCATGGCGCTCAGCAGCAGGCGATAGGCGCCCGACTCCTCGAAGGCGAGCACCGGGCGATCGGCGTCGCCCTCGACCACGTTGGCCGCCAGGAGGGCTTCGGCGCCGGCGCGATGCAGGTCGACCGGGTCGGGCGCGGGGCGGCTGCGCCCGATGGCGAAGGTGTGCCCCGGCAGGGCGCTCTGCAGCTCGCGCAGGACGGCGTCGGCGGCCCGCGACGCGGTCGCGTCGTCGGCGCCCGGAAGGAGGATCACGATCTCCGCGCCCACCGCGTCCGCGCGCGCGGCGAGAACGGCGGCGGCACCGGGGAGCACGGCGCGCGCGCCGCGATCGGCCACCCCGAGCACGCGCTGGCGCCAGCCGTCCTCGGTCGGCACGAGCGAGTGGGCGCGCGCGACGACGATGCTCGCTCCCTCGACCAGGTCGATCCCCAGCTCCCCCGCCCGCCCGAGGATGTCCTCGCGGCCGGAGATGTCGCGATCGAGCAGGGCATGCAGGAAGCCGGCGAGCGCCTGCTCGGAGGCACGCTCGGGCGCGCGCAGGCGCTCGACCTCGGAGGCGATCAGGGTCGTCACGAGCTTGACCAGCGCCGCGCTGGCCTCCCCCCGCGCCCGCATTCGCAGCGTGCCCACGGGCGCATCGGCGACCCGCAGCTCGATCGACTCGACCCCGGCCGCGTCGTCGAGCAGCGAGCGCTCGTCAGCCGGCGAGCGCGCCGCCACGGCCAGCACGGCCCCCGCGCGATCGGTCAGCACGAGGCTGGCGTCGAGCGCGCGAGCGGCGGCACGGACGATCTCGGGCAGGCCGGCGCCCGACTCGACGGCGTCGGTGATCGCGTCCAGCGCGGCGAGATCGAGCCCGGTCGCCGGTCCGTGGGCCGGGGTGGACATGCACCGATTCTAAGGCGAACTTCGTGCTGAAGCCCGCCTCAAAGGCCAGCGGACCCCGCTATCAGGCCGTGATTCGGTCCCAGAACCAGATGACGGCCGCGCCGCCGACGACGCCCAGGATCAGGAACCCGGCCAGCACGTAGAGCGTCAGCAGCGTGGCCGCCAGGCGCTCCCAGATGCGGCTGTAGGCCGTCCAGGCGGGCACGACGATGAGGCCGACGTAGGCGGCCAGGCCGAACACGCCGCTGCACGCGGCGACGAGGTAGATGATCGACTCGTTACTCATCGCGAGGCGTTGCCTTGGGGATCGACGTTACGTAGGTCGAGCGATGACGCGCCGTCAGGACGGTGTCGCGTCGGTCGCCCGTGCATTGTTCCGCACGTAGCCGATGACCAGCGCGGCGCTGCCGCAGAGGGCGAACAGCGCGGCGCCCAGCCCCCACCCGCCGACCACGTCCGAGAGGTAGTGCGCGCGCAGGTAGATCCGGGTCAACCCGACCGCGACGGCGATCGCGATCGCCACGGTGACGAACGCGAAGCGCGAGGCGAGGTTGGGCAGCGCGCGGCTCACCGCGACCGCGACGGCGACCCAGGTGACGGCGTATGCGGCGTGGCCGGAGGGATAGGAGCCGCTGTCGACGTCGACGAGCGCGCGCGCCGGCCGCGGGCGATCGACGGCGTCCTTGGTGATGTGCACGGCCGCGTAGGTGAGCGCGAGCCCGGCGACGAGCGCCAGCGCGTCGCGCAGCATGTGGCGCCACGCGAGCGTCGCGCCCGCGAGGGCCACGAGCGCGATCGCCACGGGCAACGACCCCAGCGCGGTCACCACCTTGGCCACGTTGACCAGCGCATCCATGTGGAGGCGGTCGGCCAGCCGCAGCGACGCGGCGTCGCCGGCGAGCAGGCCGTTGTCCTGCTCGATGCGGACGAGGTCCCACACGAAGACGAAGGCCCCGACGCCGGCCACCGCGAACAGGGTGGTGAACTCCAGGCCGAGGTCGCCCGGGGTCACGCGATCCCAGACGAAGCGGGCCGGACGCCGCGTCGTGCGCAGCACCGGCGCCAGCACGATCGCCAGCGGGCGCAGCGCCGGCCGCTGCGCCTGGCGCTCCATCCACTCGCGCATGCGGGCGCGGTTCTCCGGGTCGCGCAGCCAGCGAACGACCCACACGATGGCGACCACGAGCACGATGACCGCGCCCAGCGCCAGCGCACCCTTCTTCGCGTAGTCGACGAGCTGGCTGAAGCTCTGCCAGAAGACGTAGCCGAGCACGACGAAGGTCGAGCCCCACAGGCCGGCGCCGATGACGTCGTAGGGCACGAAGCGGCGCAGCGGCATGCCCGAGGAGCCGGCCATGAACGGCGCCACCGCGCGCACGAGGCCGACGAAGCGCCCGATGAGGATCGCCTTGCCGCCGTGGCGATCGAAGAAGCGCTCGACCTGCTCGAGGCGCGCCTCGGTGATCTGCACCTTCGCGCCGTGCTTGACCATGAAGGCGCGGCCCAGGCGGCGGCCGAGGAAGAAGCTCGTGAGGTCGCCGGCGACCGCGCACGCCCACACGACGGCGATCATGGTCAGGACGTCGACCTGGCCCTGGCCGGCCACGAGGCCGCCGAGCAGCAGCGCCGTCTCGCCGGGTGCGATCAGCCCGATGAAGGCGCCCGTCTCGAAGAAGGCCAGCGCGCCGACGAGCACGTAGGTCCACTTCCCGAGCCGCTCGCCGACGTCGATCAGGAGCTGCTCGAGGTTCGGGAAGTGCACGACGCCGAGGCTGTAGACGAACGCCGCCACCGCGACCAGGGCGCCGCCGGCCAGCAGCGTCGGCTCGAGGCGCCGCCGGCGCCAGACCAGGAAGGCGGCGAGGGCGACGGCGAAGACCATCCAGACCGGCTTCACAGCATCGCCCCCCACGGGGCGACGGCGATCGGGCGCGGGTCGCGCTCGAACAGGCGCGCCGCGGCGGCCGCGCGCGCCGCGCAGGTCGGCGAAGAGGCCGATCACCGTCGGGCCCGATCCGCACACGAGCGCGTGGTGGGCGCCAACGTCGCGGGCCGCGGCGAGCGCCTCGTCGATCTCTGGGCACAGCGCCCGCGCCGCGGGCTCGAGGTCGTTGGCGATCAGGTCGTCGGGCAGGTCGGCGGCAGCGGTGGAGACCTCGCGCAACCTGGCGGCGAGGTCAGCGCGCGTCGCGCTGCAGGCCCTGGCGATCGAACTCGCGGTAGACGTCGGCGGTCGAGAGCTCGAGGTGCGAGGGGATCACGAGGACGCCGTAGGGCGCCGGCGGGGGCAGCGGGGTCAGGCGCTCGCCCGCGCCCGTGGCCAGGTAGCGCCGCGGGCGCACCTGGGCGGCGACGTCGGCGCCCAGCCCGGCGCCGATCTCGCGCAGGAGCGCGTCGTCCTCGATACCCGCCGCGCGGGCCACGAGCCGCAGGGCGGCGCCGGCATCGGCGCTGCCGCCGGCCATCCCGGCCGCGATCGGGATCCGCTTGTCGATCCGGATGCGCACGGGGCCGCCGTTCCACCCGGTCCGCTCGCGAAAGCGCCGCAGGGCCAGAGCGGCGAGGTTCTCGCCCTCCACCCCGGGGCAGATCACGCGATCCATCGCGGAGCCGAGGCCGCCGGGCTCGAGCTCGACCTCGTCGGCCAGGGCGATCGGCTGGAAGATGCTCACGAGCTCGTGGCGCCCGTCCTCGCGGGTCTGGCCCACGTAGAGACAGAGGTTCACCTTGGCCGGCGCCGACTCGTGGAGGGCGCTCACGCCAGGGCCTCCGCGAGCGCACGGAACTCCTCGGGCGCGAGGCGCTCGGCGCGCTCGTCGGTGGGATGGCCGAGCTGCTGCAGGGCCTGGCGAGCGCGGTCGCGGACGTCGGGACCCTGGCCCGGGCTGAGGGCGAGCGAGCGCGCGAGCGCCTTGCGGCGGTGGGCGAACGCGGCGCGGACGAGAGCGCGCACCTCGGGGCTGGGCGCGGGGCCGGTGCGATCCAGGACGACCAGGACCGAGTCGACGTTGGGGACCGGATGGAAGACCGTGCGCGCGATCGAGCGGTGGACACGGACGTCGCACGCGAGCTGGGCAAGCACGCTGGGAACGCCGTAGGCCGGCGTGCCCGGCGCGGCGGCGAAGCGCTCGCCGACCTCGCGCTGGACCATGGCCACCCAGCGCGTGACGCCGTCGAGCTCCTCGATGGTGCGCAGGATCGCGCTCGCCGCGATCCCGTAGGGGAGGTTGGCGACGACCTTGGTCGGCGGCGGCGTAAGGGCGCCGAGGTCGAGGTCGAGCGCGTCGGCGACGTGGAGCGTCGTGTTCGGATGCGGTGCGAGCGCATCCTCGAGCGCCGGCACGAGCGCGCGGTCGACCTCGACGACGTGCACGTGGGCGGCGTGCGCCGCCAGGTGCTCGCTGAGGACGCCCAGCCCGCCGCCGATCTCGAGCACCACGTCATCGCTGCCGAGCTCCGCGGCGCGCTCGATGACCCCGAGGATGTTCGAGTCGATGAGGAAGTTCTGACCGAGATCGCGCTTGGGGCGCACGCCGAACTGGCGCAGGCGCCGCAGGCTCGGCTGGGTGGGGAGCTCCCCGGTCACCACCGGAACAGCGTGGCAGCGTTGGCGTCGACGAGGCGCTCGAGCTCCTCGTAGGCGACGCCGCGGCGCTCGGCGACGAAGCGCGCGGTGTGCGTGACGAAGGCCGGCTGGTTGCGCTCCTTGCGCACGGGCTGTGGCGTGAGATAGGGCGCATCGGTCTCGACCAGCAGGCGATCGTCGGGCACGCGCTCGGCCGCGTCCGCCAGGTCGGTCGCCTTCGGGTACGTCACGTTGCCGGCGAAGGAGATCCACCACCCCTCGGCCAGGCACTCGTCCAGGCGATCGGGCATCGAGAAGCAGTGCATGACCACCTCGAGCCCGTGGGCGCGCTCCTTGAGGGTGGCGACGGTGTCGTCCTCGGCGGCGCGCGTGTGGATGACGAGCGGCTTGCCGGTCGCCCGCGCCAGCTCGATCTGGGCGTGGAAGGCGCGCTCCTGGTCGGCACGCGGCGCGTAGTCGCGGAAGTAGTCGAGGCCGGTCTCGCCGATGGCGGCGCAGCGCGGGTGCGCGGCGAGCGCGTGGAGGTCGGCGAGGTCGGCGTCGTCGAAGCCCTCGGCGTGGTTGGGGTGGCGCCCGACGGCGGTCAGCACCTGGGGGAAGTCCTCCGCGGCCTGCAGCGCGCTGCGGTTGGTGGCCGCGTCCATCCCGACGGTGAGCATGCGCGTGACGCCCTCGCGGGCGGCGGCGGCGACGAGCTCCGCGTTCGGCGGGCCGCACGAGTCGAGGTGCGTGTGGCTGTCGTTCACCGGATGGCCGCTTCGGGGTGCCGCGCGGCGCGATGGTGCCAGACCGTCGTGGGGGATCCCGGATTGGTCATCCGAACTTGGGGAAGAGCTGGCCGAGCTCGCCGACCGCGCCGATCGTGCCCGCGCCGAAGCGGGCGTTGGCGAGGCTGAGGTCCGGGGTGCCGAGGGCTGCGAGGAGCTTCTCGGCGGCGCCGGGGATCCACGGGGAGAGCAGGACGGTGACCACCCGCAGCCCCTCGGCCAGCGTGCGCAGGACGCGATCGAGGTCGTCCGCGCGATCGGGATCCTTGGCCAGCTGCCAGGGCGCCTGCTCCTCGACGTAGCGGTTCAGCCGCCGCACGCGCTGCCAGATGTCGTCGAGGGCCGGCGTGAGCTCGACGCGGTCGAGACGCTCGGCGACGCGCTCGGCGAGGCCGTCGAAGTCACCCGCGAGCGCCGGGTCGACCTCGACGTCCGGGACCGTCCCGTCGCGATAGCGCCCCACCATCGACAGCGTCCGGTTGGCGAGATTTCCGAGCTCGTTGGCCAGCTCGGTGTCGTAGCGGCGCTCGAAGGCCTCGGTCGAGACGGAGCCGTCCTCGCCGAAGGTGACGTCGCGCAGCAGGTAGTAGCGCAGGGCGTCGGTCCCGAAGCGCTCGATGATCTCGAAGGGGTCGAGCACGTTGCCCAGCGACTTGCTCATCTTCTCGCCGTCCATCAGCAGGTAGCCGTGGACGAAGACGTGCTCGGGCACCGGCAGGTCGGCCGCCATCAGCATCGCCGGCCAGAAGACCGTGTGGAAGCGCAGGATGTCCTTGCCGATGACGTGGTAGGTCGCCGGCCAGAACTGCTCGGTGAGGTCCTCGCCCTCGCGCGCGAAGCCGAGGGCGGTGTAGTAGTTCAGCAGCGCGTCGAACCAGACGTAGAAGACGTGGCTCGTGTCCCACGGCACCGGGACGCCCCAGGTGAGCTGGGCGCGCGAGAGCGAGATGTCCTGCAGGCCGCTCTTGATGAACGACAGCGCCTCGTTGTAGCGGACGCGCGGGGTCACGAAGTCGGGCTGCTCGGCGTAGAGCGCCTCGAGGCGGTCCTGGAAGGCGCTCAGGGCGAAGAAGTAGTTCTGCTCGCTGTGGCGCTCGAGCTCGATGTGGTGGATCGGGCAGCGGTTGCCCTCCTCGATCTCGTTCTCGACCTTGAAGTCGGCGCAGCGCGGGCAGTACCAGCCCTCGTAGAGGCCCTCGTGGACGAAGCCGTTGTCGTAGACGCGCTGCAGGACGTCCTGCACCCGCTTGACGTGCTCCGGGTCGGAGGTGCGGATGAAGAAGTCGTTCGTGGCCTCCAGCAGCGGGGCCAGCGCCTTGAAGCGCTCGGCGTTGCGATCGGCGAGCTCCTTGGGGTCGAGGCCCTGTGCCTTGGCCGCATCGGCCACCGGCTCGCCGTGCTCGTCGGTGCCGGTCAGGAAGAACACGTCCTCCCCGCGCTGGCGGTGGTGGCGGGCCATCACGTCGGCGGCGATCGTCGTGTACGCGTGCCCCAGATGCGGGGCCGCGTTGACGTAGTAGATCGGCGTGGTGACGTAGAAGGAGCGCTCGGCGGCCATGAGCATCGGACGTTACAAGGCGTCAGGCCGGGACCTGCAGCGCGTCGGGGGGCGCGAAGCGCTCCGGCTCGACGACGCCATCAGCGGCGCACGGCGAGCGCCGCCGCCGCGGTCGGACGCGCGCGCCGGCGCCGGCGGTGCAGCAGGCCGCCGAGGGGCAGCGCGGAGGCGACGAGGGCGAGGGCGGGATAGGCCGGCCACGGGAGGCGGTGCGGTGTCGCGGCGGAGCCCGGCGCCGGCGGCGTCGCCGCAGCGATCGGCCGCGGCGCCGGGCGGGTGGGAGAGAGTGGACGGCGGGCCCGCGGCGCGGGGCCGATGGGAGGGAGCGGATGGCGGCGGAGGGCTCGCGGCGCGGGGCCGATCGGTGGCGGTCGGAGCGGCGGGGCGCTGTCAGCGAGCAGCAGCAGGGGATCGACGTAGCCGCGGCGGGCCGACGCCCGGCGGGCGCCGAGGCGCAGGCGGCCGCTGGCGCCGAGCAGGCCGAGAGCGTCGCCGCGTGCGACGCGAGCGCCCTCACGCGCCGTGAGCCGGCCGAGGCCGAGGTAGGTCGCCACCAGCGCGCCGCAGCGCACGCTGACCGCCAGCCCGCGGCGCGGGAGCGCGCCCGTGAAGGTCACGCGCCCCGGACAGGCGGCGTGCACGACGGCTCCGGGACGCGCCGACACGTCGATGCCGCGGCGTTGCCCACGCGCGAACGGCGCGCGTGGCGAGACGTGGAACGCGCCGACGACGGGCCCGCGCAGCGGCCAGCGCCAGCCGGTCGCGCCGGCGGCGTGGTGCGGCAGGACGAGAGCCATCACGACCGCGCACCCGAAGGCGAGCGAGGCGAGGACGAGGGGGTGTGGGCGCGGCGGCATCGGCCGAAGGTACGGCCGCTCAGCCCGGACGAAGCCGGGCGTGCGTGATTTGTTGCAGTCGCTGCGCGAACCCTTGACGGTCCGCGCGAGCGGCGCGCTCGAGCGCCGCGCCGGCGGCCGCGCGAGCCGCGCGCGAGCGGCGCCCATGGGGCGCGCTCGACGCCGCGCGAGCGGCGCGCTCGAGGCCGCGCCGGCGGCCGCCCTACTTCGAGTCCGTCAGCGCGCGATAGAGCGCGTTCGCGCTGGTGCCCGTGAGCTCGGCCACCACGGCAGCCGCCGGCCGCGGCCTCGCCCCGCCCTCGTCGACGAGCCGCCGCAGCGCGGCCAGGGCCGGCGCGAGCGCGGGCTCCTCGGCGACCGCGCCGCCGATCACGAGGACGACCTCACCCCGCGGCGCCTCGGAGGCGTAGCGCGCCGCCAGCTCGGAGGCCGACCCGCGAACGACCTCCTCGTAGACCTTCGTCAGCTCGCGGCAGACCGCCACCGACCGGTCCGGATCGACGCCCGCGAGCACGGCCAGCGACGCCCCCACCCGGCGCGGCGACTCGAACGCCACCACCACCTCGGGCGACGCGAAGACCCCGGCCAGCAGGCCCTTCTTGCGCGGCAGGAAGCCCACGAAGCGCCACGTCGCGGCTTCCATCCCCGACGCCACCAGGGCGGCCAGCGCCGCGCTCGGGCCCGGGAGGACCTCGACCTCGAGGCCCGCCGCCATGCACGCCTGCACCAGCACCAGCCCCGGATCGCTCACCAGGGGCATCCCGGCGTCGCTGACCAAGCGCCACCACGGCACCGGACCGCATCCGCTCCACCAACTTCGGCGCCACGCGCCGCTCGGCGTGCGCGTCGTAGCGCACGCGCTCGGCCGACACCCCGTAGCGGTCGAGCAGCACCTTGGTCGTGCGCGTGTCCTCGCAGGCGATCACGTCGGCCTCGCGCAGCGCCGAGAGCACCCGCAACGTCACGTCCTCGAGGTTGCCGATCGGCGTCGGGCACACGATGAGCCGCCCGCTCATGCCACCGCCACCCCCGCCACGTCGAGGGCCATGCACGCCGCCCCGAGCATCCCCGACTCCGCACCGAAGCGGGCCGGCACCAGGCGCACGTCGGCGCGGTTGATCGGCAGCGCACGCGACGCGACGACCTCGCGCGCAGGGGCCAGCAGCAGCTCGCCGGCCGCGATCGCTCCGCCCCCGACCACGACGACCTCGGGGTTGAAGATGTTGACCAGCGAGACCACGCCGAGGCCCAGGCGCTCGCCCATCATCCGCATCACGTCGCCGGCGGCCGGGTCGCCGTCGTGGGCCAGCTCGGTGACGAGCGCGCCCGTGATCTCGCGCCCCGAGTCCAGCGCGCGCCCCAGCGCGCTGTTGGGCGCCGAGCGCGCGAGCCGCAGCCCTTCGGCGCCGATCGCGTGGCCCGACACCAGCGCCTCCAGGCAGCCGTGACTCGGGCAGCTTCCCGGGCACGGCGGGCCGTCGGCGTCGACGATGATGTGCCCGAGCTCGCCCGCCGCGCCGCGGTGGCCGTACACGATGCGCCCGTCGACGAGCAGGCCGCCGCCGATGCCGGTCCCGAGCGTCAGCATGATCGCGTTGCGCGCCCCGCGCGCCTCGCCCAGCCGCCATTCGGCAAGCAGCGCAGCGTTGCCGTCGTTGTCGACGGCGACCGGCAGGCCGAGGCGCTCGGCCAGCACGTCGCGCACAGCGACGCCGTGCAGCGGCAGGTGGTTGGAGTCGAGCGCGACGCCCGTCGCCGGGTCGACCAGACAGGGGATCCCGAGCCCGACGGCGAGCACCGGCGCGGGCGCGGCCTCGCCCGCCTCCTGGACCGCCTCGACCAGCTGGTCGATGAGCGCGCCCGGCGTCGTCGGTGCGGGCCAGACGATAGGCGCGGTGATGCACCTCGAGCTTCGAGTCGACCGTCCCGGCGAGCAGCTTCGTCCCTCCCAGGTCGACGCCGATGACGCAGCCGGCGGCCATGATCGGCCACCATACCTGGCTGATGGCGGACCCCCAGGCGCCCCCGGAGTACAAGGTCTACCGCACGCGTCCGCGCCTTCCACGGCGCGGCGGCGACGACGGATCGATGCTCGACGAGCTGCGCGGCGCGCCTCCCAAGGAGCGCAAGCGCAAGCCGATCAGCGTCGGCCGAGTGGTCAAGTGGCTGGCCCTTGCGCTGGTCGCCTGGATCGGCATCTCGCTCGTCCTCTTCCTCATCTCGGCGCAGGTCAACCAGGACCAGGTGTCCGCCGCCGCTCAGGCTCAGCTGTCCGACGGCGGAGTCGGGATCCTCAAGCCGCAGACGACCCTCATCCTCGGCTCCGACCAGCGCACGGCGGGGACCAAGGAGCCCGGCGCGAGCACGTCGGGCCCCAGCCGCAGCGACTCGATCCTGCTCGTGCGCACCGGCGGCGGCCACAGCGCCAAGCTGTCGATCCCGCGCGACACCGTCGTCGACATCCCCGGCCACGGGCGCAACAAGATCAACGCCGCCTACGCGATCGGCGGTGCGGCGCTCACCGTGCAGACGATCAAGCAGTACCTCGGGATCTCGATCGACCACGTCTTCGAGGTCAACTTCGACAACTTCCCCGACCTCGTCGACGCCATGGGCGGGATCAACTACACCGGCGGCTGCGTCGTGTCGCGCATCAACGGCGGCTTCAAGAACGGCGGCTTCACGCTGCGCCTGCACCGCGGGACGACGCACATCGACGGAAAGCAGGCGCTCGCGCTCGCCCGCACGCGCCACAACCTCTGCAACCCCAAGGAGAACGACCTCACCCGCGCGCGCCGCCAGCAGAAGGTCATCAGCGCCATGAAGTCGCGCGTGTTCAGCCCGGCCGGCTTCATCCGCCTGCCCTTCATCTCGTGGAACGCACCCAAGACGCTGAAGACCGACATGCGCGGCCCGGCCCTGCTGGGCTACGCGATCGGGACGGCGCTGAGCGGCAGCGCGCAGACCGAGGTCCTCAAGCCCTCGGGCGGCGTGACCCTCCCCGACGGCGGCGCCGGCCTCGTCGTCTCCGACGCCGAGAAGCAGGCCGACGTCCGGCGCTTCGAGGACGGATAGAGCACGGGCTCCCCGGGCCCGCCCGGGCCGGGGAGCACTGCCGCAGACCGACCGTGTCAGAGCGGGCGGAGCGAGACGACGAGGCGCCTGTCGCTCTGCTGCCAGGCCACGAGCTCGCCGCGCGACCCGTAGAGGATCATCGGGAGAAACGACCGACGGGCGCCCCCGCCGCGCCGATGGGTGGCGCTAGTCCTTCTTCGAGGACTTCGACTTCGACGACGAGTCGGACTTCTTCGAGTCGCTCTTCGTCTCCGACGACGACGACGAAGAGGACGACGACGACTCCTTGGACTTCGACTCGGTCTTGTCCGCGCCGTCCTTGCCCGAGCGCTCGAGCTCGCGGTTGCGCCGCCGTGTCCCGTAGTCGGTGTTGTAGAAGCCCTTGCCCTTGAAGTGGACCGCCACGGGGTGAAAGACGCGCTGCACGGGGGCGTCGCAGCGGCTGCAGCTGAGGACGGGGTCGTCGGTCATCTTCTGCATGACCTCGAACTGGTGACCGCGCTCACAGCGGTACTCGTAGATGGGCATGGCACTCCAAGTATAGGAGTGCCAAACGGCGCCTCCCAAGGCTGCACCGTACGATGCGGCGCATGGCCGCTGACGCCGTGACCATGGACAAGATCGTCGCCCTGTGCAAGCGGCGCGGACTCATCTTCCCTGCCTCGGAGATCTACGGCGGGATCGCGAACACCTACGACTACGGCCACTACGGCGTGTTGCTCAAGCGCAACGTCATCGACGCGTGGTGGCAGGCGATGATCGGCGATCGGACCGACATCGTCGCCCTCGACTCGGCCATCATCCAGCACCCGAAGACGTGGGAGGCGAGCGGCCACCTCGCCGGCTTCACCGACCCGCTCGTCGACTGCAAGACCTGCGGCCAGCGCTTCCGCGCCGACCACCTCGCCGAGCTGCCGTGCGGGCGCAAGCCGTCCAAGCACCCGGGCGAGACCCCCGAGTGCGACCTGACCGAGGCGCGCGAGTTCAACCTGATGTTCGAGACGACGATCGGCCCCGTGAAGGAGGTCGGCGCCACGGTCTACCTGCGCCCGGAGACCGCGCAGGGCATCTTCCTGGACTTCAAGACCGTCCTGGGCTTCGCGCGCAAGAAGCCGCCGTTCGGCATCGCCCAGGTCGGCAAGTCGTTCCGCAACGAGATCACGCCGGGCAACTTCATCTTCCGCACGCTCGAGTTCGAGCAGATGGAGATGGAGTTCTTCGTGGCGCCCGACGAGGCGCAGCAGTGGCACGAGCACTGGCTCAAGGAGCGCCTGGACTGGTACGTGCGCCTCGGCATCCGCCCCGACCACCTCAAGCTGCGCCCGCACGACGCCGACGAGCTCAGCCACTACTCGAGCGCCACCAGCGACGTCGAGTACCTCTACCCCATCGGCTGGTCCGAGCTCGAGGGCATCGCCAACCGCGGCGACTTCGACCTCACCCAGCACGCCCAGCACTCCGGCGAGAAGCTCGAGTACTTCGACACGGCCTCCGGCGAGCGCTACGTCCCGCACGTGATCGAGCCGGCGGCCGGCGTCGGGCGCACCGTGCTGGCCGTGCTCTGCGACGCCTACGACGAGGAGGAGGTCGCCGGCGAGCAGCGCACCGTGCTCAAGCTGCACCCGCGGCTGGCGCCGATCAAGGTCGCCGTGCTGCCGCTCGTGCGCAAGGACGGCCAGCCCGAGCTCGCCCAGGAGGTCTTCGAGCTGCTGCGCGGCCAGATGCAGGCCGAGTACGACGAGGGCGGCTCGATCGGCAAGCGCTACCGCCGCCAGGACGAGATCGGCACGCCGTTCTGCGTGACGATCGACCACCAGTCGCTCGAGGACCGCACCGTCACGGTCCGCGACCGCGACTCGCTCGAGCAGGAGCGCGTGGCCGTCGACGATCTGCCTGCCGTCCTCGGCGCGCGCCTCGCCGCCCCCTGGCGCACGCCGAAGCTCGCGCAAGCCTGAGTACTGAGCGTTCGGGGGGCGCCGGTTGCGCCGGACCGGCGCGAGGCAGAGGATCCGACAATGCGTCGGTCCAGCGTCCTGTCGATCGTGCTCGCCGCCATCCTCGCCGTGGCGGTCGTCCCCGCCCTGGCCCGCGACGGCGGCGCCGGCCCCGACCACCTGACCGGGGGAGGCGGCGCGGACACCATGAACGGCGGCGGCGGAAACGACACCCTGCGCGGGATGGGCGGCGCCGACCGCCTCAACGGGGACCGCGGCAACGACACGATCTTCGGCGGTACGGGCGCCGACGCCATCGACGGCGGCGACGGCGACGACCAGCTGCACGGCGGGCCCGGCGACGACAAGATCGTCGAGGCCGCCTTCGGCGACGACACGATCTACGGCGACGACGGCAACGACACGATCAAGGCCTCCAACGGCAACGACACGATCTTCGGCGGCGCGGGCGACGACGTCATCTCGGGCGGCTCGGGCCTCGACGACGTCGACTGCGGTCCCGGCCACGACGTCCTCTACTACAACCTGCGCTCCGACCTCGGCCGCGCGAGCGGCTGCGAGGAGACGCGCGACGAGGCCGACATCGCCCAGCGCCTGTGCGAGACGCGCGGCGGCACCCGCGCGGGCACGCAGCGCGAGCCGCCGCCGGGCGCCGTGGAGCCGCCTCGCGGCAGCACCGAGCCAGAGCTGCAGGGGACGGAGGCCGACGAGCAGGTCCGCGGCGGCCCGGGCGACGACCTGTGCGAGGGCCGCGGCGGCGACGACGTGCTCGAGGGCGCTGGCGGCGACGACAAGCTCGTCGGCGGCGCCGGGGACGACAAGCTCTTCGGGCGCTTCGGCAACGACGAGGAGCTCGGAGGCGACGGGGCCGACGTCCTCGAGGGCGGTCGCGGCAACGACACCCTGGAGGGCGGCGCCGGCGACGACACGCTCTTCGGCGGCTACGGCAAGGACCGCCTGCGCGGCGGGTCGGGCAACGACCGCCTCGAGCCGGGCTACGGCAACCCGGGCGAGGTCGTCAACTGCGGACCCGGGCGCGACACCGTCGTCCTCGGCCCGGGAGACACGGCGCTGAACTGCGAGATCCGCAAGTAGGCCCGCGGCGCGGGCCGGGGCGAGCGCCTGTCCCCCAAGGCTCGCCCCGACCCGCGGCCGCGGCCCTACGCCTTCAGCAACAGACGCCAGCCCGCGGGTTGCGGTCTGTGACGGGGATCACACACTTACTGAACGACCGTTCAGTAGCTTCCGGTCATGTCTGTCCCCGTAGCGTCCGTCACCGACGCGATCTCCTACGACGACCTCTACGCGCGTTGGGAACGGGGCAACTGGCGCGCCACGGAGATCGACTTCACCCAGGACCGCATCGACTGGCACGAGCGCCTGACCGAGGAGCAGCGGCGCTCGGCGCTCTGGCTCTACACGCTCTTCTTCCACGGCGAGGACTCGGTCGCCGACAACCTCTCGCCCTACATCGACGCCGCGCCGCTGGAGGAGCAGAAGTACTTCCTCACCACCCAGCAGGTGGACGAGGCGCGCCACTCGGTCTTCTTCAAGCGCTTCATGCACGAGGTGGTCGGCGCCGGCGACGGCACGCTGGCCGGAGGGCTGCGGGCCACGGCCGACCAGATCACGTGGGGCCACCACCAGGTCTTCAGCCGCCTGGACCGGATGGCCGACGAGCTGCGCCGCGACCGATCCAAGCCCAAGCTGGCCGCCGCGGTGACGCTCTACCACCTCGTCGTGGAGGCCTCGCTGGCCCAGCCGGGGCAGCACATGATCGAGGCCTCGCTCGAGGAGCTCGACGTCCTGCCGGGCTTCCGCGAGGGCATGCGCAACGTCTCGCTCGACGAGCAGCGCCACATCGGCTTCGGCGTCAAGCTGCTCGCCGACCTCTATCGCGAGGATCCGGGCCCGATCCAGGACGCGATCGTCGGGCTCATCAAGGAGGTCCTGCCGTGGACCTCGGCGGTGGCCAAGCCGCCGAACTGGGACCGCTCCTACACGGAGTGCTTCGGCTTCACGCTCGAGGACCTCGGCGAGGCGGGCGCGACCTCGATCGAGCAGCGCCTGCGCGCCGTCGGGCTGCCGGTCGACACCATCCCCGGCTTCCCGATGCCCATGGACCTCCCGCCGCGCGAGCGCGCCGTCCGCGGCCAGAAGCTGCTGCGCGCCGGGCTCATCGGGCCGGGCGACGAGGGCGTCGTCCAGGACCCCGAGGCGATCGAGATCATGTTCGACACGATCCGCCGCGGTGCGCTGACCGGCGCCGTGCGGCCCGGGACGACGATCGAGTGGGACTTCGCCGACGCCGCGCCCTGGCACGTCGTCCTCGACAACGGCGCCTCGCGGGCGGTGCAGGGGCGGGCGCCCCATGCCGACCTGACGCTGCGGCTGCGCTTCGCCGACTGGGCCGATGTGATGGCCGGCCGCGCGGATCCGCGGGCGCTGATGCTGCGGCGGCGGCTGCGGCCGAAGGGGAGCCCGCGGGTGTTGCTGGCGCTGCCGAAGGTCTTCGGGTAGCTCGTCCCGCGCGGCGCTCGCCGCGGCCCGAAACAGCATCATCGAGGGCGGGGTCAGCCGCTCGCGCTCGCGGAGGGCGCGAACCGCCCCGACTTTTCGTCGTTATCCGACGAAAACCCGGGACGGTTCGGCAGATCGCCCGCGCACGCGCCGCCGCCCACTCCCTTCCCTCGGTGATGCTGTTTCAGGCCGCCGCAAGCGACCGCGAGCCAACCGGCGCCCAACGCACCACAAACTGGCACGATGCCGCGCCATGGACGAGCAGGGAACCTCGCCCGGCGGCGTCACGCGCCGCCGGCTCATCGGCGCCGCCGCCCTCACGGCGGCCACCACCGCGCTGCCGGCCCGCGCCCAGGCGGCGACGAAGCCCAAGGCGTCCGCCGCGCAGAGCGCCACCGCGGACGTCGTCGTCGTCGGCGCCGGGCTCGCCGGCCTGACCGCCGCGCGCGACCTCGTCGCCGCCGGCCGGTCGGTCGTCGTCCTCGAGGCGCGCGACCGCGTGGGCGGGCGCGTGCTCAACGTCGACCTCGGCAACGGCGTCATCACCGAGGGCGGCGCCGAGTTCATCGGCCCCACCCAGGACCGCATCGCCGCCCTGGCCAAGGACGTGGGCGTCGACACCTTCCCGACCTACAACACCGGCGACAACATCTACTTCCGCAACGGGACGGCCACCCGCTACAGCTCGTCGGGCCCGCTCGGCCCGGTGCCGCCCGACCCCACGGGCGCGGTCGAGGCCGAGAAGGCGATCCTCCAGCTCGACGACATGGCCAAGACGATCCCGCTCGACGCGCCGTGGACGGCGGCGCGGGCCAAGGAGTGGGACTCGCAGACCTTCGAGACGTGGAAGCTCGCCAACGTCCTGACGCCCTCGGGCCGCTTCCTGCTCGACGTCGCCATCACCTCGGTCTTCTCGTGCGAGCCGCGCGACGTCTCGCTGCTCTTCGTCCTCTTCTACCTCGCCGCGGCCGGCAACGAGTCCAACCCGGGCAACATCGAGCGGCTGGTCAACACCGGCGGCGGCGCGCAGGAGCGCCGCTTCGTCGGCGGTTCGCAGCTCGTGCCCATCAAGCTCGCACAGCGCCTGGGCGACCGCGTCGTCCTCAGCCAGCCCGTGCGCCGGATCGTCAGCGAGAACGGCACGGTGACCGCGGTCGCCGACGGCTACAGCGTGACCGCCCAGCGCGCCATCGTGGCCGTGCCGCCGCCGCTGGCGGCGCGCATCGACTACAGCCCGCAGCTGCCCGCGCTGCGCGACCAGCTCACCCAGCGCATGCCGATGGGCACCGTGATGAAGGTCCACGCCGTCTACCCCGAGCCGTTCTGGCGCGCGGCCGGTCTCACCGGCCAGGCCGTGGCCGACACGCCGCCCGCGCAGGCGACCTTCGACAACACGCCGCCCTCGGGCAGCCCCGGGATCCTCATGGCCTTCGTCGAGGCGCAGGCCGCGCGCCAGCGCCTGGGCGCCTCGCGCGACGACCTGCGTCGCGATGTGCTGAAGAACTTCAGCGACTACTTCGGCCCCCAGGCGGCCAGCCCGACCTCCTTCCACGTCTCCGACTGGCAGGAGGAGATCTGGACGCGCGGCTGCCCGGTGTGCTTCACCGCCCCCGGCGTGCTGCTCGACTACGGCCGCGCCATCCGCGAGCCCGTCGATCGCCTGCACTGGGCCGGCACCGAGACCTCGACCTTCTGGAACGGCTACATGGACGGCGCGGTGCGCTCGGGCGAGCGGGCGGCGAGGGAAGTCCTCGCCGCGCTCTAGTCAGCCACGGGCGTACTGCATCGCGCCCGCCACGTTGCCCGCGGGATCCTCGAAGAAGATGAGGTCGCCGACGCCGGGGATCGTCGTGCGCTCCATCAGCAGGCGCCCGCCGTGGGCGACGACCGCGTCGGCCACGGCGCCGACGTCCTCGACGGCGACCGTGCACTCGAAGCCGGTCATGCGCACGCCGCCGAGGTCGCGGCGCTGCTGCAGCGCGATGACCGGCCCCGACTCGCGCTCCATGCGGAAGAAGCCGGGCGGGCCCCACGGCTCGAAGTGCCAGCCGAAGAGCGCCTCGTAGAAGGCCAGCGAGGCCTCCGGGTCATCGGCGTTGATGGCGAAGTGCGCGATGTCGGTGGTCATGTGGGCAGCCTAGGGTTCCGCCCTTCGTGAGCCCAACCGCCCTCGCCCTCATCGCCTCCGCCGCGATCGCCCACGCGTCGTGGAACTTCTTCGCCAAGCAGGCGCGCGGCGGCCTGCCCTTCGTGTGGCTGGCCGGGCTGTGCGCCGCGACGCTCTACGCGCTCCCCGCCGCGATCCAGCTCGCCGTCGGCGACCGCACGATCAGCACGGCGGGCATCGCGTTCATGTTCGGCAGCGGCTGCCTGCACTCGGCCTACTTCACGACGCTCCAGCGCGGCTACGCCGAGGGCGACCTGTCCGTGGTCTACCCGCTGGCGCGCGGCACCGGCCCGGCGCTGTCGGTGCTGGCGGCGGTCGTCATCCTCGGCGAGCGCCCCGGCCCGCTGGCGCTGGTCGGCGCCGCGCTCGTGGTCGCCGCCGTGATCTCGCTCGCCTTCGCCGGCCACGCGACGCCGTCGCGCGCGACGATCACCTTCGCGCTGCTCACCGGGCACGACGATCGCCGCCTACACGCTCTGGGACGCGCACGCGGTCGAGGACCTGGCGCAGCCGACGATCGCCTACTACTGGGGCTCGGAGGTCACGCGCGCGTTCGTCCTCGCCGTGCCGGCGCTGCGCGACCGCGAGGGGCTGCGCACCGCACTGGCCCACGACCGCCGCGCGATCCTGGCCGTCGGCGCGCTCAGCCCGCTGGCCTACATCCTCGTGCTCGTCGCGCTCACGCTGGCGCCCGTGAGCATCGTGGCCCCGGGCCGCGAGGCGTCGATCGTCATCGTCTCGCTGCTGGGTACCCGCGTGCTCGGCGAGGGCGAGACGTCGCGCCGCGCCGTCGCCGCGGTGGCGATCCTCGTCGGCATCGCCTGCCTGGCCGCGAGCTGATTTGGCAGGCTTGGACGACCATGCCCCGCTACGTCTGCGCCACCTGCGCCGCCCAGTTCCCCGACGCGCACGCGCCGCCGCCGCGGTGCCCGATCTGCGAGGACGAGCGCCAGTACGTCCCCGAGGACGGGCAGCGCTGGACCACGCTTCGACGAGCTCGCGCAGACCCATCGCAACGAGCTGCGCGAGGACTCCGAGCTGACCGGCGTGGGCACCGAGCCGTGGCTCGCGATCGGCCAGCGCGCGCTGCTCGTCCCGGCCGGCGAGCGCTTCGTGATGTGGGACTGCGTGACGTACTTCGACGACGAGGCGGCCGACGAGATCGAGCGCCGTGGCGGGCTGTCCGCGATCGCCATCTCGCACCCGCACTACTACTCCGGGATGGCCGACTGGGCAGCGCGCTTCGACTGCCCGGTGCTGCTGCACGCCGACGACGAGCGCTGGATCACCCGCCCCGACGCGCTCATCGAGCTGTGGGAAGGCGAGACGCGCGAGCTCGGCGACGGGCTGACGCTCATCCGCTGCGGCGGGCACTTCGCGGGCGGCACCGTGCTGCACTGGCGCGACGGCGCGGGCGGCGCCGGCGCGCTGCTGAGCGGCGACATCGTGCAGGTCATCCCCGATCACACGCACGTCGGGTTCATGTACAGCTATCCCAACCTCATCCCGCTGCCCGAGGCGAGCGTCACGCACATCGCCGACGCGCTCGAGCCCTACGACTTCGAGGTGATCTACGGCGCGTGGTGGGACCGGCTCGTGCGCCGCGACGCGAAGGCGATCGTGCGGCGCTCGGCGCGGCGCTATTCGCGCGCCCTGCGGGGCGAGATGACGCCTTAGCGGTTGGGGAGGCCTTATCTGCGGCTGTCCGGGGTATGACAGCGCAATCCATTCTTCGGGAGGAGATTGCGCATGTACAAGCAGGTGCTCGACCCGGTCGGCAACTCCCTGTTCCTGTCGACCCTCTTCGCGGCCCTACCGCTCGTCACCCTGTTCGTCCTGCTCGGCGGACTCAAGCTGAAGGCTCATGTCGCCGCCCTGTGGTCGCTGCTGGTGGCGATCCTCGTGGCGATCATCGTCTACTCGATGCCCGTGGGTCAGACGCTCGACGCGGGCGCCGAGGGGGCGGCCTTCGGCCTCTTCCCGATCATGTGGATCGTCATCAACGCGATCTGGATCTACACGCTGCTCGAGCGCAGCGGGTACTTCGCGGTCATCAAGCGCTCGTTCGGGCGCCTCAGCGATGACCAGCGCGTGCAGGCGGTGCTGATCGCGTTCTGCTTCGGCGCCCTGCTCGAGGCGCTGGCCGGCTTCGGCACACCAGTCGCGATCTGCTCGGTCATGCTCATCGGCCTGGGCTTCCAGCCCGCCAAGGCGGCGGCGATCGCGCTCGTCGCCAACACGGCGCCCGTGGCCTTCGGCGCCATCGCGGTCCCGATCACGACGCTGGCACCGCTGGCCAACCTCCCCAAGGACGACCTCGGCGCCATGGTCGGCCGCCAGACGCCCTTCCTCGCTCTCCTCGTCCCGCTCATCCTGGTCGCGATGGTCGACGGGCGCCGCGGCATCAAGGCCGCCTGGCCCGCCGCGCTCGTGGGCGGCCTCGCCTTCGCCATCGGCCAGTTCGCGTGTTCGAACTACCTCTCGGTCGAGCTGGCCGACGTCGTCGCCTCGCTGGCCGGCGCCGGGGCGATCATCGCGCTGCTGCAGTTCTGGCAGCCCGGCGACGTCGTCGGCGTGCCCGCCGGCCCGCGCCCGGCCATGGCCGGCGGCGAGAGCGGGGTCGACCAGCAGCGCTTCGAGAAGGAGGCGCGCCTGCGCGCCGACGCCGGACCTGAAGGCGACCTCAAGCGCGACACCCCGGGCGAGATCATCACCGCCTTCTCCCCGTACATCATCCTGATCGCGGTCTTCGCCCTGGCCCAGATCCACTGGCTGCCGTTCTTCGACTGGCTCGACGCGCGGACGAAGGCGTTCGACTGGCCCGGGCTGCACGTCCTCAACGCCAAGGGCAAGGAGCCCACGGCGGTCCTCTTCAAGTTCAACTGGGCCAACGCGGCGGGGACCCTCCTGCTGATCTGCGGTCTGCTGAGCATGATCACGTTGCGCGTCAACGCGCGGCGCGCAATCGCGGCCTACGTGGCCACGCTGAACCAGCTGAAGTTCGCGATCCTCACCGTCGCCACGGTGCTGGCGCTGGCCTACGTGATGAACCTGTCGGGCCAGACGATCACCATCGGCAACTGGCTGGCCGGCGCCGGCGCCGCCTTCGCCCTGCTCTCGCCGATCCTCGGCTGGCTGGGCGTGGCCGTCACCGGCTCGGACACCTCGTCCAACGCGCTCTTCGGCGCGCTGCAGGTGTCGGCCGCCCAGAAGGCCAGACCTCTCGCCCATGCTCATGGCGGCCGCGAACTCCAGCGGCGGCGTGCTGGGCAAGATGATCTCGCCCCAGAACCTCGCCATTGGCGCGGCCGCCGTCGGCATGGGCGGCCGCGAAGGCGACCTGTTCCGTATGGTGGTGAAATGGAGCCTGATCCTGCTGGCGGCGATGATCGTGATCGTCTACCTGCAGAGCACGAGCGTCCTCTCGTGGATGGTGGTCGGCAGCTGATCGAGGAGCTGCGGCGCATCTGCGGCGACGAGCACGTCGTCACCGAGCACCACGCGCTTCGAACCTACGAGTCCGACGGGCTGCTGCAGTACGCGGCAGTCCCGCGGGCCGCCGTGCTGCCCGGCACCGGCGAGGAGGTGGCCGCCGTCGTGCGCGCCTGCCACACGGCCGGCGTGCCATGGGTGGCGCGCGGCTCGGGCAGCGGCCTGTCGGGCGGGGCGCTGCCGCTCGAGGACGGCGTGCTCGTTGTGCTCTCGCGGCTGCGGCGCATCCTCGAGGTCGACCTCGAGAACCAGCGCGTGGTGTGCGAGCCGGGGGTGACGAACGTGGCCATCACGGCCGCGGTCGGGCCCTCGCACTTCTACCCGCCCGACCCGTCGTCGCAGATCGTGTGCTCGATCGGCGGCAACGTGGCCGAGAACTCCGGCGGCGCGCACTGCTTCAAGTACGGCTTCACCACGAACTACGTCTGCGGCCTGGAGGTCGTGCTCCCCGACGGCACGGTCATGGAGCTGGGCGGCAAGGAGCTCGACCTGCCCGGCTATGACCTGTGCGGGGTCTTCGTCGGCTCCGAGGGCACGCTCGGCGTGGCGACGAAGATCATCGTCCGCGTGGTGCCCACCCCCGAGTCGGTGCGCACGCTCGTGGCCTTCTTCGAGTCCCCCGGCCACGCCGGGCACGCGGTGTCGAACATCGTCTCGGCGGGGGTCGTCCCGGGCGCCATCGAGATGATGGACAACCTCACGATCGGCGCCTCGGAGGCCATGGCCCACGCCGGCTGGCCGCTCGACGCCGGCGCAGCGCTGCTCGTCGAGCTCGACGGCCCGCAGTCCGAGCTCGAGGCGCGCTTCGACGAGGTCGGGCAGCTGTGCGAGAAGGCGGGCTGCAGCGAGGTGCGCGTGGCGCGCGACGAGGCCGAGCGCCAGGTCTTCTGGAAGATGCGCAAGTCCGCCTTCCCGGCCATGGGCCGCGTCTCCTCGCACTACTACGTGCAGGACTCGGTCATCCCGCGCACGGCGCTGGGCGACGTGCTCGACCGCATCGACGAGCTCTCGCGCGAGTACGACCTCCAGGTGGCCAACGTCTTCCACGCCGGCGACGGCAATCTGCACCCGCTCGTCTGCTACGACGGCCACGCCGAGGGCGAGGCGCAGCGGGCCGAGGAGCTGGCCGGCGAGATCGTCATCGCGTGCGTCGAGGCCGGCGGCTCGATCACCGGCGAGCACGGCGTCGGCGTCGACAAGAAGCGCTACATGCCCAAGATGTTCAGCGAGGCGGACCTCGACGCCTTCCAGAAGCTGCGCTGCGCGTTCGACCCCGACGGCCTGGCCAACCCCGGCAAGGTCATGCCCACCCCGCGGCTGTGCGGCGAGGTCCCGGGGCCCTACCGCGAGCACCCGCTCGAGAAGGCGGGCCTGGCGGAGCGCTTCTGATGGACGCCGCGGGGGTGGCGGCCGCGCTGCGCGAGGCCTCGGGCGTGCGCGTCGTCGGCGGTGGGACGAAGCTCGGCTGGGGGCACCCGATCGAGGCGCCCGAGCTGAGCCTGGCCGAGCTCGACGCGATCGTCGAGCACAACGTGGGCGACCTCACGGCGATCCTGCAGGGCGGCTGCCTGCTGACCACGGCGCGCGAGGCGTTCGCGGCCGAGGGGCAGATGCTGGCGCTCGACCCGCCCGACGACGGCGCGACGATCGGCGGCATCATCGCCACGGGCGACTCGGGTCCGCTGCGCCACCGCTACGGCGGCCCGCGCGACCTCGTCCTCGGCGTGCAGGTGGCGCTGCCCGACGGCTCGCTGGCGCGCGCAGGTTCGAAGGTCATCAAGAACGTCGCCGGGTACGACCTGGCCAAGCTCATGACCGGCGCGTACGGAACTCTCGGCGTGGTGACGGAGGTCAGCGTCCGCCTGCACCCCGCTCCGCGCGAGTCGCTGACCGTCGTCGTGCGCCGCGACGACCCGCGCACGCTCGCGGCCGCCGCGCGCGAGCTGACCCACCGCCCGCTCGAGGCCGAGCGCCTGGACCTGCGCTGGGAGGGCGACTCCGGCGCGGTGCTCGTCCAGCTCTGCGGCTCGTCGGCGCCCGAGCGCGCGCAGGGCATCGACGGCGAGGTCGTCGAGGACGACGAAGAGCTGTGGGCCGCCCAGCGCGCCGGCCAGCGCGGGCCGGTCGTGCTGCGCGTCTCGACCACCCAGCAGGGCCTCGACGAGGTGCTGCTGGCCGCGCGCGACCACGGCGCGATCTGCGTCGCCCGCGCCGCGCACGGCCTCGCCTGGCTGCGCCTGGAGGCGGCCGACGCGGAGCTCGTGACCGGGCTGCGCGCGCGGCTGGGCGCGTGCGTGCTGCTCGACGCCCCCGCGGCGCTGCGTCGCGAGGTCGACCCCTGGGGGACGCTGATCGCCGAGCCGCTCATGCGCCGCGTCAAGGCGCGCTTCGACCCCTACGACACCCTCAACCCGGGGCTGCTGACTCGACGTGACCGACCGTACGACACCCTCAACCCACCCGAGCCCAGCCTCATCGACGACTGCGTGCACTGCGGCTTCTGCCTGCCCACGTGCCCGACGTACGTGCTGTGGGGCGAGGAGATGGACTCCCCCCGCGGGCGCATCCTGCTCATGCGCGCCGGCCACGAGGAGGACGGGCCGATGTCCCACGCGCAGGTCAACGCGTGGGACAACTGCCTGGGCTGCATGGCGTGCGTCACCGCCTGCCCCTCGGGCGTGCAGTACGACAAGCTCATCGAGGACACGCGCGGGCAGGTCGAGCGCCGCTGGGCGCGCCCGCGCGGCGAGCGCCTGCGCCGGCGAGCGATCTTCGCGCTCTTCCCCCACCCCGAGCGGATGAAGTGGATCGCGCCCTTCGCGCCGCTCGCGGCCCCGAGCGCGCGCTTCCTGGGCCGCTGGCCGCGCCTGAAGTCGCTCGCCCAGCTCGCGCCGCCGCGCTCCAAGCGCGTGACGCTGCCCGAGCTGACGCCGGCCCAGGGCACCAAGCGCGGCCGCGTGGGCTTCCTGCAGGGCTGCGTGCAGCGCGTCTTCTTCGGCAACGTCAACGCGGTGACGGTCGGCGTGCTGGCGGCCGAGGGCTTCGAGGTGTGGGCGCCGGCCAGGCCGCGCTGCTGCGGCGCGCTGCAGCTGCACACCGGGATCGACGCCCGGCAGGAGGCGCGCGAGACGATCGCGGCCTTCGAGGGCTGCGAGACGATCGTCGTCAATGCCGCCGGCTGCGGCTCGGCGATGAAGGACTACGGCCACCTGTTCCGCGACGACCCCGAATGGAGCGAGCGCGCGGCCGCCTTCTCGGCCAAGGTGCGCGACGTCCACGAGCTGCTGGCCGAGCACGAGCCCCAGGCCGAGCGCCACCCGGTCGACCTCGTCGTCGCCTACCACGACGCGTGCCACCTGGCCCATGCGCAGGGCGTCCGCGCGCAGCCGCGCGCGCTGCTCGAGACGATCCCCGGCCTCGACGTGCGCGAGCCCGCCGAGTGGGAGCTGTGCTGCGGCTCGGCCGGCGTCTGGAACCTGCTCAACCCCGAGCCCGCGGCCGAGCTCGGCCAACGCAAGGCCCGCAACCTGCTCGCCACCGGCGCGCAGGCCGTCGCCGCCGCCAACCCCGGCTGCGCGCTGCAGATCGGCGTCCATGCCGGGCTGCCCGTCCATCACCCGATGGAGCTGCTCGCCGCCTCGATCCATGGGAGGAAGCCATGACCGTCGACATCCTCGCCCCTGCCCCCGCCGCCGGCGTCCTCACGGACGACGCCCTGGCCTTCCTCGGCGCGCTGCACGAGCGCTTCGAGCCGCGCCGGCGCGAGCTGCTCGACGCCCGCGCGCAGCGGCGGGCGCGGATCGCCGCGGGCGAGACGCTCGACTTCCTGCCCGACACGCGCGACGTCCGCGAGGGCGACTGGCAGGTCGCTCCCGCGCCGCCGGCTCTCCAGGACCGGCGCGTGGAGATCACCGGCCCGGTCGACCGCAAGATGGTCATCAACGCGCTGAACTCGGGCGCGCGCGGGTTCATGGCCGACTTCGAGGACTCGCTGTCGCCGACGTGGACCAACGTCGTCCAGGGCCAGGTCAACCTGACCGACGCGATCGAGGGCACGATCGAGTTCACCGGCGAGGACGGGCGCGAGTACAAGCTCGACGACGAGGTGGCGACGCTGCTCGTGCGCCCGCGCGGCTGGCACCTGGTCGAGAAGCACGTGCGCGTCGACGGCGAGGCCGGTCGCGGGCGCCTTCGTCGACGCCGGGCTCTACCTGATGCGCAACGCCCAGCGCCTGCTCGAGAAGGGCGCGGGCCCGTTCTTCTACCTGCCCAAGATGGAGTCGCACCTCGAGGCGCGGCTGTGGGCCGAGGTCTTCGCCTTCATCGAGGGCGAGCTGGGGCTCGATCCCGGCACGGTCAAGACGACCGTGCTCATCGAGACGCTGCCCGCCGCCTTCGAGATGGAGGAGATCCTCTACGAGCTGCGCGCGCACTCCTGCTCGCTGAACGCGGGGCGCTGGGACTACATCTTCTCCACCATCAAGACCTTCCGCGAGCGGCCGGAGTTCGTCCTGCCCGACCGCAACGACGTGAAGATGACCGTGCCGTTCATGAAGGCCTACAGCGAGCTGCTGGTCAAGACGTGCCACCGGCGCGGCGCGCACGCGATGGGCGGCATGGCCGCGCTGATCCCGTCGCGCAAGGACCCCGAGGCCAACGAGCGTGCGATCGAGGCGGTGGCGGCCGACAAGAAGCGCGAGGCGGGCTCGGGCTTCGACGGCACCTGGGTGGCGCACCCCGACGTGGTGCAGACGGCGATGGCGGAGTTCGACAAGGTCCTGAGCGGGCGCCCCAACCAGGTCGAGCGTCAGCGCGACGACGTCGACGTCGGCGCCGCCGAGCTGCTCGACGTCGCCTCCACCCCGGGCGCCATCACCGAGGCCGGGCTGCGCAACAACGTCAACGTGGGCATCCAGTACATCTCCTCGTGGCTGCGCGGCAACGGCGCCGCCGGCATCTACGGGCTGATGGAGGACGCGGCCACGGCCGAGATCTCGCGCTCGCAGGTGTGGCAGTGGATCCGCCACGGGCGCACGCTCGAGGACGACGGCACGGCGATCACGCCCGACCTCGTGCGGCGGCTGGAGGGCGAGGAGCTCGAGCGCATCCGCTCGGAGATCGGCGACGACGAGTGGTTCGAGACCGAGGGGCGCCCGCAGGAGTCGCGGGCGCTGTTCGAGCAGGTCGCGCTGGCCGACGAGCTCGCCGAGTTCCTCACCATCCCGGCCTACGAGCAGCTCGACTGAGTGACGGCGGAGCGCTCGCACGTCGTCACCGGCGGGGGCCGCGGGATCGGCCGCGCGATCGTCGAGCGCCTGCTGGCCGACGGTGACGCGGTGGTGGCGATCGAGCTCGACCCGGCCGCCCTGGAGTGGCTGGACGGCGTGGAGCGCGCGACCGCGGTGGTGGGCGACGCGAGCGACGAGGCGGTGACCGAGCGCGCGGCCGACGCCGCCCAGGCCGCGGCGCCGCTCGCCGGCTGGGTCAACAACGCCGCGGTCTTCCGCGACGCCTCGATCGACTCGGCATCGACGCGCGAGCTGCTCGACCTCATCAATCTGAACCTCGCGCTCGCCGTGGTCGGCTGCGCGACGGCGGTCCGCCGCTTCCTGGCGGCCGGGACGCCGGGGGCGATCGTCAACGTCACCTCCCACCAGGCGCGCCTGGCGGTGCCGGGATGCACGCCCTACGTGACCGCCAAGGCCGCGACCGAGGGGCTGACCCGCGCGCTCGCGGTCGAGTACGGCGCGCGCGGGATCCGCGTCAACGCGGTCGCCCCGGGCTCGATCGTCACGTCGCGCTTTCACGAGGAGTACGTCGCGCAGCCGGCCGAGGCGGCGGCGCGCATCGACCGCGAGCTCGCCCGTCTGCATCCGATCGGCCGCGCGGGGCGACCGGAGGAGGTCGCGGCCGCCGTCGTCCACCTGCTCTCCGACGAGGCGAGCTTCATCACCGGCGCGACGGTGCCCGTCGACGGCGGGCGCACCGTCGTGACCCACGACCCCCAGCCGCCGAGCTAGCGCGTCGGCACCGTCACCAGCGCGGCGCTGCCCGCCGGCAAGAGCACGCGGAACGCGCCAGACCTGCGAACGACCCGCTCCTCGACGTGCCTGCCGCGCAGCCTGCCGTCGGGCGTCTGCTGCACGTAGCCCTGCCCGGCGAAGGTCACGCCGCGCGTCGCGCCGACCCACGGGGCCACGAGGCGCTCGACGCGGGCGCGGTCGCCCCCGCCCGGCACGCGGAGGACCACCTTGTGGGGGCGCTTGGCGTCCTTGTTGACGATCACGAACCGCCGCGTCCCCGCGCCATCCACCGTCGCCCACGTCTTCAGCTGGGCGTTGGGCACGTTCGGCCCCACGGGGAGCAGGCGCGCGCCGCGGGGCGTCGCGCGGTCGAAGAGGAGCATCGCGTAGAAGAGCGGCCGCACCCGCCCGACCGTGCGCCCCCGGACGCGCACGAAGTCGACCGGCGCGTACCACGCCCCGGTCCACGTGTGGAGGTCGACGTTGCGGACCCCCGCCTCGGCCATGCCGAACAGGACGTCGGTGGCCCAGAGCGCGGCGGCGAAGGTGTCGCTGCCCTTGTGCACGCCGCCGCAGATCGCCGTGTTCGCCTCCGACACCCGCACGGCGGCGCCGTGCGCGGTCGCGACCGCCGAGAGCTGGGCGGCGCGCGACACGAGCGGCTGGTAGGTGCGCCCGCTGAGCAGACGCGCGGTGTAGTAGCGGCTGCTGCGCCGGCGCGTGGCGGCACCGCAGGTCGGCAGCGCGTAGGCGTGCGTGCTGAACACCGGCAGCCACGAGTTGCTCAGGAGGTCGTCCTCGTGGTCCTCCCAGGACGTCGAGGCGAAGCCGCCCGCGGACAGCGCGATGCCCGGCGCCACGGGGCCGACGGCCGCGGCGTATGCGCCGAGCTCGCTGCGGTACTGGGGGTACTCGTAGGTGTCGGCGCGCTTCTGCACCCGCGCCACGCGACGGCCCGCCACGTGGAACGTGATCGGCTGGGCGTAGCGGTCCGGCTCGTTGCCGATCTCGAAGGTGTGGACGCTGCCGGGCGGCAGGGTCGCGACCGCCGCCTGCGCGAGGCTCGCGGCGTTGGCCACGTCGGCGAGGCCGAGGTTCAGCCCGAGGACCAGCGGCGTACGGGTCGCCCGCTCCCAGTTGCCCAGCTGGGCGAGCCAGTCGGGCGTGACGTCGGTGGTGATCGTCACCGGGCGCGGCGTCCCGGCCGGGTTCCACCACGTCTCGTCGGTCGAGTTGCCGCCGAAGCGCAGCGTCGGCGGGCCGTGCCCGCCGGATCCGAGGGTCCGGACCAAGCGGGCGAAGATCTCGTTGACCTTGCCGCCCGAGCCGATGTAGTCGGGCACCGCCCAGTACTCGATCGACATCCCCGCGAACGACGGCGGGACCGCTGCGCCGGGCCTCGTCGACGCGATCCGGCGATCGATGACCGGGCCCGTGCCGGACTCGGGCGTCGGCCCGACGATCGATGGCGGCGGCGGCTGGGCGGCGACCATCGCGTCGCTGACCGCCCCGTCGTCGGCGACGTAGCGATAGGACGCGTAGGGGATCAGCGTGGTGCGCAGCGACCAGTGGCCGTCCTCGCCGGTCGTGATGTCAGCCACGGGTTGCCACGGGGTCCCGGCGCCCGCGACGCGGACCTGGACCTCGACGGCGTGGACGCCGCCAGGCCGGACCTGCCCCCACAGCGTGCTGCTCGCGAAGTCCAGCCACATCGGGTGGGCGAAGTGCGCCAGCGCGGGCTTGGGCTGGCCGTCGGCGTAGTTCAGGCCCGACTGCCAGCCGGTGTAGCGCTTGCCGCCGCCAAGCCTCTCGTCGACCCACAGGTACTGCGAGAGCAGTTGGACGCGCGGATCGCGCCAGGCCAGGTACGCCGCCTGCTGCAGATAGAGGTCCTGGCGGCCGGGCGACACGCCCCGCAGCTTGTCGGGCGGGTTGGTCTGGAAGCCGTACTCGTCGAGCCAGATGCCCAGCGGCGCGATGCTGCCCCGGATCCGGCCCCACCGCTGCATGAGGTCGAGCAGGTGCTCGATTCGCGAGAGGCTCGCGAGGTCGGCGTTGTCGGCCGTGGCGAAGGGCTGGTCGGGCGGGTTGCGCGTGCTGTGCGGGTGGTAGGCGAGCCCGTCGGCGAGCGCGGGCTGAAAGCCACGGCAGCCGCCGGTGGTGACCGGGCGCAGCTTGGCGTCGAGGCAGCCGAGTGCGCGCAGGAAGGTCAGGGGACGCGTGTTGGCGTTGCGGCTCTTCAGGTCGCCGCCGGCGGGCGCCAGCGCGCCGATGAGCACGGTGGCGGCGGGGTCGACGCTGTGGATGGCCTGGTATCCGGCGTTGACCATCGCGCGATAGGTGTCGGCGGAGGCCGGCGAGCAGCGCTTCGTGCCGCAGTTGGCCTGCGGCTGGATCCACAACGGCAGGTTCGGCTCGTTCCAGAGGATGTAGTGGTCCACGCGGGTGCCGTAGCGCTGGGCCGCAGCCGCGGCGAACGCCCCGAACGCCGGGGCGCTGGGGCGGTACCGCGGGTTGCCGAGGCTCGGGTTGCCCGACGCCCACAGCGGCGGCGGGCCGTCGAGCATGAGGATCGGCTCGATCCCCGCGGCGGCGAGGCGATCGACCGCCGCGTCGATGATGCCCCAGTGGTAGCCCGGGCTGTCGGGATCGGCCGCCACGAAGCCCGGCGGCGGGGTGTCGCTGCTCGGGTCGGGCACCACGCGTGCCCATGAGACCTGGAGGCGGACGGTGTCCACGCCGAGCTTCTGCCATTGCGGAGACCGCATCGTCGGCGGCGTCGCCTCCGCTGAGCAGGACCCCGTCGTCGTCGATGCCGACCTGGAGCGATCGCGCGCTCGCGGGCGCTGCCGTCCCGGTGAGGGCGGCCAGGGCGAGCAGGAGCACGGCGGCGGCGCGTATCACGCGCCCATTCGAACGCACCGACCGGACCGAAGTCGCGGCCGAGACCCCATCACCCCCGGCCGACGTACGGCATCTTCGTCGCCATCACCGTCATGAAGAGCACGTTGGCGTCGAGCGGCAGGCCGGCCATGTAGAGGACGGCGTCGGCGACGTGGCGGGCGTCCGTCGTCGCCTCGGCGGCGATCGAGCCGTCGGCCTGGGGCACGCCGCGCTGCATCGCCGCGGTCATCTCGGTCGCGGCGTTGCCGATGTCGATCTGCCCGCAGGCGATGTCGTGCGCGCGGCCCTCGAGGGCGATCTGCTTCGTCAGGCCGGTCATGGCGTGCTTGGTCGCCGTGTAGCCGACCGCGAAGGGGCGCGGGACGTGAGCGGAGATCGAGCCGTTGTTGATGATCCGCCCGCCCCGCGGCGACTGCTCCTTCATGGCCCGGTAGGCCTCCTGGGCGCAGGCGAACGCGCCGCTGAGGTTGGTGGCGACGATCGCCTGCCAGTCCTCGAAGGCCACGTCCTCGAAGGGCGCCGCGCGGCCGAACGCCCCGGCGTTGTTGAAGAGCACGTCGACGCGCCCGAGCTCGTCGCGCACGCGGGCGAAGAGGGCGGCGACGGCCTCGCGGTCGGCGACATCGGTCGGCACGACGATCGCGCGATCGGGCTCGACATCGGCGCCGGCGAGCGTCTCGCGCAGCGCCTCCTCGCGGCGCCCGGCGAGCGCCACGCGATAGCCGGCGCCCAGCAGAGCGTGGGTGACCTCGCGCCCGAGCCCGGACCCTGCCCCGGTGACGACGGCGACGCGATCGTGTGCGCTCATGGGGCAGGATTGTCGCAATGGCGCAACGACACACGGTCGCGATGCTCCTCCTGCACCCCGGCACGCCTCGCGACGCGCAGGCGCGCGAGCAGCTCGCCGCCGCTCTGCCCGAGGATGCCGAGGTGGGGCCAGCCGACGAGCTGGGCGTCTTCGAGATCGCGGTGGACGCCGACGACCTCGAGCAGGCGCTTCAGCGCGTGTGGAACGCGGTCGGCGCCTCCGGCACCGACGACCACGTCGTCTTCCTCGAGCACCCCGAGCTGCCCGAGCACTGGCGACCGCGCAGCGGTCGCCCCTTGTAGCCGCAGCGACTGGCCGGCAGCGGTGGCCGCGGGGCGTCAGCGCTCGTGGCCGGCGAAGTCGTAGTTGGCCAGCGCGGCGGGGTCGGTGATGCCGAGCTTGCGCCGCGCGCGCTCGGCGAAGCCCGCCGAGCCGAGGCGCACGACGAGCGCCGACCACGGGTTCGGCGTGATCTCGACGGTCCAGCCCGGGTCGGCCTGCACGAGCAGCTGGCCGTCGACCTCGACCGCGACCGGGGCGCTGTTGGGCAGGACCTCGACGCCGAGGCTCTCCTCGGCGCCGAGCACGACCGCGCGGTTGAAGAGGCCGTGCGGAGCGTCGGGCGTGACGATCATCGCCCGCGTCTGGGGCGAGACGATGGGGCCGCCGGCGGCGTAGCTGTAGGCGGTCGAGCCCGCGGGGGTCGCGGCGATGACGCCGTCGCTGGCGTAGCGGACCAGCAGCTGGCCGTCGACGTGCAGCGCCAGCAGCGCCTGGCCGCGCCCCGGCACGCGGCTGAGGACGACGTCGTTGAAGGCCACGTGCTCGGTCTGCGAGCCGTCCTGACCCCACTGCGCGCGGAGCATGAAGCGCTCCTCGACCGCGTAATGGCCCGCGGCGAGCGCCTCGAGGCCCTCGACCAGGTGCTCCCCGTCGACCTCGGTGAGATAGCCGAGGCGGCCGAGGTTGGCGCCAAGCACCGGCACGCCGAGGGGCGCGGCCAGGCGCAGGCCGCCGAGCATCGTCCCGTCGCCGCCGAGCGCGAGCACGATGTCGCAGCCGTGGGCGAGCTCGTCGACCGCGCAGCGGCGCACCTCGGGCGGCAGGCGCCCGTCTTCGACGGCGGCGAGCTCCACGCCGGTGCGCTGCGCCCACGCGGCGACCTGGCCGATGGCGACCGCCGACGTCGCGCCGCGGGTGCAGGACGAGGCTCACTCGCCGCGGCGGGGCCGTCTCCCGGACAGGCGTGGTCGCGTTCATCGCCGGGCACTTCAGCACACGGCGGCCCGCCCCTACAGTTAGGAGCGGCTTCGGATGCGCGACGATCACGACGTCACCGGCCACGACGGATTCGCTCCCGCGGAGCGACTGCTGAGCCGCGCCGCCGACGGCGCCACCGCGCGCGGGCGCCCGCTGTCGCGCCGCGCGCGCCAGACCCAGCGCTCGGTGGAGGCCTACCTCAAGGCCGGCGTGCGCCCGCGCTGGATGGAGCGCGTGGAGGAGATCGACCAGGGCATCGCGACCGAGAAGCAGCGCCTGGCCCGCGCCTACCGGGCTCTCCGGGAGGAGTGCGGCGCGGACCCGAGCGCCTTCGAGCAGCGCTGGCGCGCGCTCGCGCGCTCGTGGCGGTTCGACCACCTCAACGTGCTCATCGAGCAGCACAACGACTGGTATCCGATCGAGCGCCAGCTCCCGATGGACCCCCGCACCGGCGACTACGTGCGCTTCGCGGGGCGCTCCTACCGCCGTCCGATGCTCGGCCCGAGCTGGATCCTCGAGCACTTCCCCGCCTAGCTCGACGTTTCCGGCCCCGTCCGTGCGGGCAGGTCCAGCCCTAGGGGAAGGTTCATGGACGCCACGCCTGCTCGCCCACATCGGCGGAGGCTGGCGGCGCGCGGCTACGCCGCGATCGTCGTCGGCCTGCGCCACATCATCCCGCTCGCGTGGATCGCCGCGGCCGTCGCCGCGACCGTCGCGCTCCCGGGCCTGGGCAACGCCCCCGCGGCGCCGCTCGACGACCTCGCCGCGAAGGGCGGCAGCGCCGCGAACGCGCAGGCGCTGGCCACGCGCACGTTCGGCTTCCCGCTGGCCACCGACACGGCCGTCGTGCAGCGCGATCCCCGCGGCCTCTCGCAGGACGCCCAGCGCCGCCAGCTCGACGCCGCGCTCGCCGTCCGCGACCGCCGCGACCCGGCGCTCAAGCCCCTGCAGGCGGCCATCCCGCTGAGCAACGCCAACGTGCGCACCCCGTCGGGCGAGCGCGGCACCACGGCCATCACCTACCTGCTCTTCGCGCCCAGCACGAGCCTCGACGACGAGGGCGCCGTCGCCCAGCACTACGCCCAGCGGACGCTCGGCGGCCCGCGGGCCGCGGTCGTCGGGGTCACCGGCGCGGCCCCCGCACGCGAGGCGCAGTTCCACCACATCGAGCAGGCGCTGCCGCTCATCGAGGCGGCCAGCGTGGTGCTCATCGCTGTCATCGTGGCCCTCGCGTTCCGCTCGATCGGCGCCCCGCTCGTGGCGCTGGCCACTGCGGCCGTCGCCTACACGATCGCGATGCGGGTGCTGCCGTGGCTGGGCGAGCGCGCCAACGTCACGGTGCCGAAGGAGATCGAGCCGGTCGTCGTCGTCCTCCTGCTCGGCCTCGTCACCGACTACTCGATCTTCTTCCTGTCCGCCACGCGCCGCCGGCTGAGCGCGGGCGACGAGCGCCTCCCCGCGGCACGGGCCGCCGTCGCCGAGGTCGCGCCGATCGTCGTCACCGCCGGCCTCATCGTGGCCGCGGGGACCGCGGCGCTCGTCGTCGGCCACCTGCAGTTCTTCCGCGCCTTCGGCCCGGGCCTCGCCGCCACCACGCTCATCACGCTCGCCGTCTCGGTCACGCTCGTCCCCGCGCTGGTCGCGCTGTTCGGGCCGCGGCTGTTCGGCGCGCGGCAGCTGCGCGAGCAGCCCCCGCCGCCGCCGGAGGGCGACGAGGGCGAGGGGGGCTGGGCCCGCGGCAAGCTCCCGCTGCGCCTCACCCGACCCCTCACCGCCGTGCGGCGCACGGGCGAGCTCGCGCGCGAGCACCAGACCCCGCGCTGGCGCCTCGTGCTGTCGCGCGTGGCCTCCTCGCGACCGGTCGCGCTCCCGATCGCCCTCATCGCCATCGGGCTGCTGGTCTTCGCCGCCCTGAATGTCCGCTCGACCGCCCTGGGGCTGAGCCTCGTGCGCGCGCTCCCGGCCGGCGACCAGGTGCGCCGCGCGGACGACGCGGCCAGCCGCGGCTTCGCGCCCGGGATCGTCTCGCCCACGGAGGTCGACGTCCTCGCGCCCGGAGTCGCGGGGCGCACGGCCCAGCTCGCGCGCCTGCAGACGCTCGTCGGTCGCCAAGCCGGCGTCGCCGCGGTGGTCGGCGCGCCCGAGCAGCCGCCCCCGCCCGCGCCGCAGGTGATGGTCTCGCGCGACGGCGGCGGCGCGCGGCTCGCGATCGTCTTCGACAGCGACCCCCTCGGCGCCCCGGCGATCGACCACCTGCGGGGGCTGCGCGACCGCATGCCCGAGCTGCTGCGCAGCGCCGGGCTGAGCGGGTCGCGGGTCGTCTACGGCGGGCAGACCGCGCTGGCCGACGACACCGTCTCGCGCGTGCTCGCCGACCTCGCACGCGTGGCCGTCGTCGCCATCCTCGTCAACCTGCTGCTGCTGGCGCTCTTCATGCGCGCGCTGGTGGCGCCGCTGTACCTCGTCGCCTCGAGCATCCTGGGCCTGCTGGCCACCCTCGGGCTCAGCACGCTGTTCTTCCAGCGCGTCCTGGGCCAGGACGACCTCACCTATTACGTCCCGTTCGCCGCCGCCGTGCTGCTCGTCGCGCTGGGGTCGGACTACAACGTGTTCGTCGCCGGGCGCATCTGGGACGAGGCCCGGCGCATGCGCCTGCGCGAGGCGATCGCGGTCGCAGTGCCGCAGGCCGCGCGCGCCGTGACGGTGGCCGGGCTGGCGCTGGCGGCCTCGTTCGCCCTGCTGGCCATCGCCCCGCTGCGCTCGTTCCGCGAGTTCGCCTTCGTGATGGCCGTCGGCGTGCTGATCGACACCTTCGTGGTGCGCACGCTGCTCGTGCCCGCGCTGACCTCGCTGTTCGGCGAGCGCGCGTGGTGGCCGGGCCGGCGCGTGCACCGCCTGTCGACACGCGAGTTCCTCGACCTCGTCGGCGGGCGCACCGGCCTGGCGCGCTCGGGCGCCCAGCGCGCCACCGACGCGGCGCTCGTCACGCTCTCCGAGCGCATCACGCCGCGCGAGACCAACGTCCTCGCCGCCCAGCTCCCGCGCGATCTGCGCGGCCTCGTGCTCTCCCCGGCGGGCGGTGCCGAGCGCTTCGGCGCCCAGGAGTTCGTGCGTCGGGTCGGCGAGCGCGAGGGCGTCGACGACGGCGAGGCGGCGGCGCACGCGCGCGCCGTGCTGCGCACCCTCGACGAGGCCGTGGCGGGCGACCTCGACTACGTCCGCGCGCAGCTCTCCCCCGACTACGCCCCCCTTTTCGACGGGCATTGAGACCGCACCGTCGCCGAGCGCCGCCCCGTGCGCGAACATGCGCGCTGACCCCGAGGGCAAGCCGGCGGACAGGACGTCATGGGCCTGGAGCGAACGATCGCGGACCGGCGCGGGGCGCGCCGACGACGCCGACGTGCGCGCGCTCGTCGCGGACCTCGAGGCCCAGCGCGACCTCGCGCGCCAGTCGCGCGAGCTGCGCGAGCGCACCGACCTGCTGGCCGAGGCGATGGCCGAGGTCTTCGCCGACGACGACGACCAGCACGTCGAGCTGCCCGTCGCCGAACACCGCCCCGACGGGTGAGGGGCCCGCCCATATGATGCGCCCGGTGCGGAGCCCTGCCCTCGCGATCGCGTGCGTCGTCGCCGGGCTGCTGCTCGCGGTGCCGGCGGGCGCGAGCGCGGCGACGCCCCTGACGATCGGCACGGGACACAAGCCCGGCGTGGCCGTCGACGCGGCCGGCACGGCGTACATCGCCTGGTTCGGGCCCGAGAGCAACACCACCTCGCTGAACTTCTGCCGCCTGCCGCGCGGCGCCGGCGCGTGCGACGTGAGGACGACGATCGCCGCCCCGGGCACGACGCTGAGCCGGCCCTTCGTCACCGTGGACGGCGCCACGGTGCGCGTCGTCTCCTACCGCTACGGGCTCACGGGCGCGCGCTTCGACGAGATCTGGGAGTTCACCTCGGCCGACGGCGGCGCCACCTTCGACGCCGGGCACCCGGTCGGCATCGCCCCGTTCGACGAGGCCGTGCGCGGTCCCGGCGACACGCTGACGGTGACGACCAACGCCGAGTCGACCGGGCTGGCGGTCCAGAACGTCCCGCTCGACGGGACCACCGCCGGCGACAGCCAGGCCATCCTCTCGGCCGACCATCCCGTACAACGGCACCGTCGGGCTGGCCGGCCCGGCGATGGTCGCGGTCTTCGCCGACGCCTCGAGCAACGCGCAGGTCCGCACGTCGGCCGGCGCGCTCAACGACGCGGCGTCGTGGACGCCGGCCCTGGACATCGGCTACGCCGACTACCCGCGGCTCGCCGGCGGCCCGTCGGGCCTCTTCCTGCTCTCGGGGACGCCGGAGAACGCCCTGACCGTGCGCAAGTTCGACGGCACCACGTTCAACGCGGGCGTGAAGATCGCCGACGTCGCCGAGGACGCCCAGGCACACCTCACCGAGGATCCGGGCGGGCGGCTGCACGCCGTCTTCGCCCACGGCACGGCGGCGGGCCTCGAGCTGGACTACGCCACGTCCGACAACGGCACCACCTGGCAGTCGGGGCCGCTGCTCACGCAGACCGACGCCACCCAGGGCTTCGGCGCGCTGCGCGCCGCGACGGCGCCCGATCACATCGGGGTGGCGGCCTGGGAGACCTCGTCGGGCGGCGTCGTCGCAGGTCCGCGTCCTGGGCATCGGGCCCGAGGGCGGCGTCTCGCCGCCGGTCCCCGGCAAGTCGGTGGCCATCGGCCTCGTGTCGGGCAAGGTCTTCTACAAGTCGCCGACGGGCCGGCGCACGCAGCTCAAGGCCGACGCGACGATCCCGGTCGGCAGCCAGATCGACACGCTGCACGGCCGCGTGGAGCTGACGTCGGCCGCCACGGGCACCGGCACCACGACGCAGAAGTCCGACTTCTACCAGGGCACGTTCAAGGTCCGCCAGAGCGTGCCCAAGGGCAACCGCGCGGCGGCGCTGACCACGGACATCACCCTCGCCGGAGAGGCCTCGCGGTCGCAGTGCGCGTCGGCGCGGGGCGCCCGCGCGGCGGCGGTGAGCAAGAAGAAGGGGCCGCACGCGGTGCTCGGCAAGCTGTGGGGCAACGGCAAGGGCAAGTTCCGCACGAACGGCAAGTACAGCTCGGCGACGGTGCGCGGCACGATCTGGCTGACGAGCGATCGCTGCGACGGGACGCTGACGACCGTCAGGCGCGGCACGGTGAGCGTCCGCGACCTGCGTCGCCACAAGACCGTCACGGTCAAGGCCGGGCACAGCTACCTGGCCCGCGCCAGCCGCTAGACGAGCAGGACCTCCAGGCGGCGCGGGCCGTGGACGCCCTCGACGCGGTCGAGCTCGATGTCGCTCGTGGCGCTCGGGCCCGACACGAAGGTGAAGGGCCCGCGCGCGCCCGTCGAGCGCGCGGATCGCGTCGGGCACGGTGGCGACGACCTGCGAGCGCTCCACGAGGCAGAGATGCAGGTCGGGGACGAGCGTCAGCGCGCGCCGGCCCGAGCGCTCGCCGCCATCGAGGACGATCGTGCCGGTCTCCGCGATGGCCAGCGCGCAGCCGGTCAGGGCGCCGTCGAGCGCATCGAGGTCGCCCACGCTGAGCCCGTCGTCCTCCACGAGCTCGAGGCCGTCGGGCCGCCAGCCCTCGAGCAGCCCGGCCGGCACGCCGAGGCGGCGCGCGCCGTGCTCGGCGCACACCTGCGCGATGGTCTCGGCCAGGGCGTCGGCCTCGCGCACGGTGGCGCGGTAGTCCGCCACGCGCTCGGCGAAGCGCGCCACCGCGTTGCCGCTGGGGGCGGGGGGCGGCTCGTAGGGCTGCGCCTCGACGCCCTCGCCGGCCGGCACGTCGCGCAGGGCGGCGCGCACGCGCCCGAGGATGTGCGTCACGCGCGCTCATCGCGCCACCAGTCCCTGAACGTCTGCTTGGGCACCTCGGGGAGCTCGCGCGAGCGCGTCCACGGCCGCAGCGCCGCGCCGGCCAGCGGGCCGCGCCCGAGCTTGGCCGCGCGCTGGGCGGCCTCGTAGGCGCGGCGGCTTGCGAAGACGCGCGCCATCGCGGCCATCGCGGCGCGCTCGGGCGCCGGCGAGCCGACCTCCCGCACGACGCGCCCGCGCAGGTGCACGAGGATCGAGGGGATGTCGATCTTCACCGGGCAGACCTCGTAGCAGGCGCCGCACAGCGAGCTGGCCCACGGCAGCGTCGGCGCGTTCTCGAGGCCCTGCAGCTGGGGCGTGAGGATCGCGCCGATCGGTCCCGGATAGACGCTCTCGTAGGCGTGGCCGCCCGTGCGCTCGTAGACCGGGCAGACGTTCAGGCACGCCGAGCAGCGGATGCAGCGCAGCGCAGCGCGCCCGACCTCGTCGGCGAGCACGTCGGTGCGCCCGGCGTCGAGCAGCACGAGGTGGAACTCGCGCGGGCCGTCGCCGTCGGCCACCCCCGACCAGATCGAGGTATAGGGGTTCATGCGCTCGCCCGTCGACGAGCGCGGCAGCAGCTGGAGCATGACCTCGAGGTCGCGCCAGCGCGGCAGGACCTTCTCGATGCCGACCACGGAGACGAGGACCTCGGGCAGCGTCGTGCACATGCGCCCGTTGCCCTCGGACTCGAGGACCACCACGTGGCCGGTCTCGGCCACGGCGAAGTTCGCGCCGCTGACGCCGACCGGCACCGAGAGGAACTTCGCGCGCAGGTGCGCGCGGGCCGCCGCGGTCAGCTCGGCGGGCTCGTCGGAGACCTCGACGCCCAGCTCGCGTCGGAAGAGCGCGGCGATCTGCGCGCGGTTGCGGTGGATGGCGGGAACGAGGATGTGCGAGGACGTGTCGCCGGAGAGCTGGTTGATGAGCTCGGCCAGATCGGTCTCCACCGCGTGCACGCCGACCGCCTCGAGGCGGCCGTTGAGGTCGATCTCGTCGGTGGCCAGCGACTTGACCTTGATGACCTCGTCTGACCCGTGGGCCCGCGCGACGTCGGCCACCACCGCGGCGGCCTCGGCGCCGTCGCGCGCCCAGTGCACGGTGCCCCCGGCGCGCTGGACGGCCTCCTCCAGGCGCTCGAGATGGACGTCGAGGTGGCGCAGCGCGCGGTCCTTGATCTCCGCGCCCGCGTCGCGCAGCGCCTCCCAGTCGGATACCTCGCCGACCACCCGCGCGCGCTTGTCGCGGATCGTCGTCGTGGCGTGGCCGAGGTTGCGCCGCAGCTGGCTGTCGGCCAGCGCGGCGCGCGCCGCCCGTGGGAAGCCGTCCTTCACGCGTCCTCCATGGCCAGGATCTCGGCCAGGTGCATGACGCGCACGCCCGCGCGCGAGTGGCGCAGGCCGCCGCCGATGTGCATGAGGCACGAGTTGTCGGCCGCCGCGCACACGTCGGCGCCGGTGGCGATGATCCGCCGCAGCTTGTCGGTCAGCATCGCCGTCGACGTATCGGCGTTCTTCACCGCGAAGGTGCCGCCGAAGCCGCAGCACTGATCGGCGGCCGGCAGCTCGACGAGGTCCAGGCCGCGCACCGCGCGCAAGAGCCTGACCGGAGCGTCGCCCACCTTCAGCAGCCGCAGCGAATGGCAGGTCGGGTGGTAGGTCACGCGGTGATGAAAGGACGCGCCGACGTCCTCCACCCCGAGGCGCCCGACGAGGAACTCCGAGAGCTCGAACACCCGCGGGGCCAGGTCGCGCACCTGCGCCGCGAGCGCCTCGTCGCCGGCCTCGGCGGCCATCCGCTCGTAGCCCTCGCGCACCATCGCGGCGCACGATCCGCTCGGCGTGACGACCGCCTCGGCGTCGCCGAACACGCGCACGAAGCGCCGCACGAGCCCGATCGCCTCGTGCCCGTAGCCCGAGTTCGCGTGCATCTGCCCGCAGCACGTCTGCTCCAGCGGGAAGTCGACCTGCACCCCCACGCGCTCGAGCACGGCCACGGTGGCGCGCCCGGTCTGCGGGAACAGCGTGTCGTTGAAGCAGGTGATGAAGAGCGCCGCCCGCACAGGCGCATCATGCCCGACGCGCCGGCTTGACCAAATACCGAGTGAGCACTAGGTTTTCGCCGCAGTCGTCCTTGGAGGGACCATGCTGCGGTGGGTCGCGCGCGTTGCGCTCGTAGTGATCCTGTCGATGTGCGTCGCCGGGTCGGCGATGGCCGCGGGCGAACCGTGGCGCGACCCGAGCCAGCCGCCGGGCCAGCGCGCCGACGAGCTGCTCGCGGCGATGACGCCCGATCAGAAGGTGGCGATGGCGCTCGGCGACTACGCGTCGCTGGCGAGCCTCGGCGTCCCCACCCTGCCCTCCGACGACGGGCCCAGCGGCATCCGCGCCGCCGGCACGACGTCGCTGCCCGTCGGCGCAGACGCTGGCGGCGACCTTCGACCGCGACCTGGCCCGCGCCTACGGCGAGACGATCGGCGCCGAGGCGCGCGGCAAGGGCTTCAACTGGTGGCTGGGGCCGGCGATGGACATCGCGCGCACGCCGCTCGCGGGACGCCAGCCCGAGAACCTCGGCGAGGACCCGTTCCTGGCGGGCGAGACGGTGGCCCAGGAGGTGGCCGGCGCCAAGAGCCGCCACGTGATCGCGACGCTCAAGCACTACGTCGCCAACAACGCGGAGTGGGGGCGCATCGGCTTCAACACCCCGACCGGGCGCCAGGGCAACGTGAACGCCCTCGTCTCCGAGCGGGCGCTGCAGGAGATCTACGAGGCGCCGTTCAAGCGCGCGATCCGCGAGGCGACGGCCGACGCGGTGATGTGCTCGTACAACCGCCTCAACGGGCCGCAGACGTGCGAGAGCCCGGGGCTGCTCTCCGACCTCAAGGCCTCGGGCTTCCAGGGCTTCGTGGCGCCCGACTTCATCTTCGCGGTCAAGGACCCGCTCGCGGCGACGCTGGCGGGCCTCGACGTCCCCGCGCTCGGCGGGGCGGGCGGGCGCACGGCCGCCATGTTCACCTCGGGCCAGGTGCCGGCCGCGCGCCTGGACGACATCGTCCGGCGCACGCTGTTCGCGATGTTCGACTCGGGCGCCTTCGACGACCCGCTCGCCCCGGCCGCCGCCGACGTCAGCACGCCGGAGCACCAGGCGCTGGCGACGCGGGTGTCGGCGGGCGGCATGGTCCTGCTGCGGAACGAGCGCCACGCGCTCCGCTCGGCGGGCGCGGCCTGCGCTCGATCGCGGTGATCGGCCCCTCGGGCGACGACGCGATCTACATCAGCGGCGGCTCGTCGGCCGTGACGCCGGCCCCCGGCGCCACCGTCACGCCGCTGGCCGGGATCCGCGCGCGAGCCGGATCCGGGGTCGACGTCACCGCGGCGCAGGGCTCGCTGGGCGACGTCCCGCTGACGACGATCGTGTCCGGCGACGCGCCCGGCTTCGCGGCGACCTACTGGAACAGCGGCGACTTCTCCGGCACGCCCGCGCTCACGCGGACCGACCCGACGATCGACCTGGCCGCGGCGCCCGCCGGCGTCGGGCCGCTGTGGTCCGCGCGCTGGACGGGCACGGTCACGCCGGCGGAGTCGGGCCTGTACCGCTTCTCGCTGCTGCAGGCCGGGCTGGCGACGCTGTGGGTCGACGGTCAGCGCGTCGGGCCCGGCCTATCGCGAGGGCGTCCAGTTCCTCGCCGGCCCGCGCTACCCGGTGCAGGCCGCCGTCCGCCTGAAGGCCGGCAAGCCGGTGTCGATCCGGGTCGACTACTCGAGCTCGGCGCAGCTCTTCGGCGCGCAGGTCCACCTCGCGTGGCAGCCGCCGTCGGCGTCGGGCATCCCGGCGGCGGTCGAGGCGGCACGCCACGCCGACGCCGCGATCGTCCTGGCGAACAGCGCCGCGGGCGAGGGCATGGACCATGTCGGCCTCGGGCTGCCGGGCGACCAGGACCAGCTCATCGACGCCGTCGCCGCGGTCAACCGCAGGACGATCGTCGTGCTCAACACGGGCGGCCCGGTGCTGATGCCGTGGCTGCACCACGTGGAGGGCGTGCTCGAGGCCTGGTACCCGGGCCAGCAGTTCGGCGCCGCGCTCGCCTCCGTGCTGTTCGGCGACAGCGACCCCGGCGGCCGGCTGCCGATCACCTTCCCGGCCAGCGACACGCAGGGGCCGGCGCCGCACGACGCGGCCCGAGCGCTACCCGGGCGTCAACGGCGAGCAGCGCTACGACGAGGGCATCTTCGTCGGCTACCGCTGGTACGACCAGTTCCGCCAGCAGCCGCTGTTCCCATTCGGCTACGGCCTCTCCTACGCGGACTTCCGCTTCGGCGACGTCCGCCTGCGCTTCGATCACGGCGGCGTGACGGCGTCGACGCGCGTGACGAACACGAGCCGGCGCGCCGGGTCGACCGTCGCGCAGGCCTACCTGTCCTTCCCGCGGACGGCCGGCGAGCCGCCGCGCCAGCTCAAGGGGTACGAGAAGGTCCAGCTCGCGCCGGGTCGCAGCGCGGTCGTCACGTTCCGACTGGACCGCGCCGACCTGGCCTACTTCGACGAGGGCGCACACCGTCAGGTGGTCGCCGACGGGCGCTACACGCTGTCGGTGGGGAGCTCGTCGCGCGACCTGCCCGAGAGCGCGAGCTTCGAGCTGGGCGGGCACGACCGTCGCTGAGGCCGAGCGCCGGCCCGGCTAGGCTCCGGCCCGTGAGCACCACGGGCCGCGAGCGGGGCGGGTACGCCAAGGGACGCGAGCGGCGCGACGCGATCCTCGCGGCGGCCAACGAGGTCTTCGCCACCCGCGGCTTCCGCGGCGCGTCCCTGGCGACCATCGCCAAGCGCGTCGGGATGAGCGAGCCGGGGCTGCTGCACCACTTCGCGTCGAAGGAGGAGCTGCTCCTCGAGCTGCTCAAGCTGCGCGACCAGCACGACGACGAGCGCATCGCCCAGGCGCGGGCGGCGCACGCGCACGTGCTCGACGTCCTGCTCGAGCTGTGCCGCCAGAACGAGGAGCGGCCCGGCATCGTCCGCCTCTTCACCATCCTCGCGGCCGAGAGCGTCGACGACGACCACCCCGCCCACGACTGGTTCCTCGCCCGCTACAGCGAGCGCCGCGCGCGTCCTCGTCGACCGCCTGGCCAACGCGCAGCGCGAAGGCACCGTCGACGCCGACCTCGACCCGCGGGCGGTCGCGTCGCAGATCCTCGCGATGTTCGACGGCCTGCAGCTGCAGTGGCTGCTCGACCCGGCCGCGGTCGACATGACGGCGGTGTTCGAGGACTTCCTCGCGCGGCTGCGGCCGCGCTGGTGGTCGTCCGCGAGCGACGGCTGCGCTCGCGGCGTCACTGCATCGCCGAGGGGAAGCAGGGTGGCGGCGGTCGGAGCGCGTTGGGTCGCCCCGGCGGCGGGGTATGCGACTTGCTCCCGCATACCGTGAGTTAGGTCGCACACCCCCTCTCGTGAGGACGACCGCGCCGCGTGCGCCGGCGGCAGAGCGGCCGCTCAGCGCGACATCTCGACCTCGAGCCCCGGCGGCGACATGAGGGTCTGCGCCACCGTGCAGTAGCGCTCGGTCTTGCGCAGCAGCGCGTCGAGCTCCTCCTCGGTCGCGTCGGGGGCGTCGACGGCGAAGCGCAGGCGCAGGGCCGAGAAGCCGGCGCCGACCTCGCGGTCGAGGCCGAGGGTTCCCCGCAGGTCGAGGTCGCCCTCGACGGTCGTCTCGATCGAGCGCACGTCGAGGCCCATCGCGGTGGCGACCATCTGGCAGGTCAGCTGGGCGCAGGCGGCCAGGGCGCCGAGCAGCAGGTCGCCCGAGCATGCGGCCGTCCCGGCGCCGCCGACGCCCGTGTGCGCCTGCGCCTCGTAGATCGCGCGCCCGAGGTCGACGCTGCAGGCGACCGGCGCGTCGGCGGCGCTGCCGCGCGCGGTCAGCGTGATGCGGGCCTGGTCGGGGTCGGCGCGGTAGGCGTCCTTGATCGGCTGTTGCACGGCACGGAGATCCATGCCGCCGATGCTACGACGCGTCAGTCGAGCAGTGCGCGCACGGCGAGCACGCCGGCGTCGAGCGTCCGCGCGAAGTCGTGGTCGGTCTCGGTGAGCATGCGCAGGCAGATGCCGTCGGCCAGCGAGAAGAGGACGTCGGCCACCGCCTCGGGCTCGGCGCGCAGGTGCAGCGCGCCCTCGGCCTGCTTGCGCGCCAGCAGGTCGGCCACGTGCTCGCGCGTGCGGCGCAGCAGCTCGGCGAACTCGCTGGCGATCTCCTCGTTGCGCCGCGACAGGGTGAAGAGCTCGAAGACGACCGTGATGAACTCGGGCTCCTCCTCGACGTAGCGCTTCAGCGAGGCCACGAGCGCATCGATGACGTCGTCGGCGTTGCGCGCCGGCGCGAGCTGGTCGTCGAGGAGTGCCATGCGCAGCTCGCAGTCGCGCCGCACGACCTCGGCCAGCAGCCGCTCCTTGGTGCCGAAGTAGTAGTGCAGCAGCCCGCGGGACACGCGCGCCTCGCGCGCGACGTGGTCGAACGTCGAGCCCGCCACCCCGCGCCGGGCGACGCTCGAGCGCATCGCGTCGACGATGCGCTGGGCCTTCTCGCCCTCGATCGCGCGCTGCTGCTGTGGGTCGCGGCCTCCATGGCCAAGCCTAGCTGGCCGGCCAGCCGAGATCCCCCGTGGCCACCCTCGAGCGGTCGAACGTCGGTCCTACCCCCTCCTGACGGGGTACGACCGACGTTCGACGCCCCGGAACGAAAGAGGGCGCCCCGGGGGCGCCCTCTCGTACGTCGGACCGAAGCCGTGCTAGGAGCCTGAGGACACCGTCTCGCCGGCCGGAGCGGGCGACGTGGTCGACGTGTAGTCGAACTCCTCCTCGGCCCCGAAGAGCGTGTCGAGGACCTTGTTGCGCAGGCCCTCGCTCAGGGCGATCGCCGCGCCGGCGCCGATGATGCCGACGAGCAGCAGCTTGCCGAAGCCGCGCCGCTTGCGCTTCTTCTTCTTGGGACCCTCGCGCAGGGCCTGGCCGGCGTCGCGCAGCGACTCGGCCGCCTGCTTGACTTCCTTGTGCAGCTTCTTGTCGTCGAGGACCTTCGTCGCCGGCTTGCCGTTGGTCAGCCGGCCGTAGGCCTTCTTCGCGTTCTCGAGCGCGACCCGGACGTTCTCGCGCAGCTCGGCGTCCTCGATGACGCGCTGAACATAGGGGCTGGCCCCCTCCGCGGCACTGCGCGCCTTGGCCGCTTGCTTCTTGGCTGCCATTCCTCTATCTCCAGACGTCGCTTGCTGTCCTGATTGGCGATCCTATACCCGGGTCTCTGCGGCTGCACGCGAGCGCCTGCGGCCGTTGGACGAGGCCTGCGGCTCGAGGGCCACGGAGAGCACCTCGCCGATCTCCTCGACGAAGACGAACTCCAGGTCGTTGCGCAGGTGCTCGGGGATGTCCTCGATGTCGCGCTCGTTGAGCGCCGGCGCGATGATGGTGCGGATCTCGTTGCGCTGGGCGGCGAGCGCCTTCTCCTTCAGCCCGCCGATCGGCAGCACCTGCCCGGTCAGCGTGATCTCGCCGGTCATGGCGAGGTCGTCGCGCACCGGGCGCCCGCTGATGAGCGACACCAGCGCGGTGGCCATCGTGATGCCGGCGCTCGGGCCGTCCTTCGGGGTCGCCCCCGCCGGGATGTGGATGTGGATGTCGTGCTCGGCGAACCACTCGAGGTCGACGCCGGGGGCGAGCTCGGGGAGATGGCTGCGCACGTAGGAGAGCGCCGCCTGCGCGGACTCGCGCATCACGTCGCCGAGCTGGCCGGTGATGATCAGCTTGCCGTCCCCCGCGTACGCCGTGGCCTCGATGAAGAGCACAACGCCGCCGACGGGCGTCCACGCCAGCCCGGTGGCCACGCCCGGCCTGCCGGGTGCGGCGCTTGGTCTCCGAGATGAAGGGCGGGCGGCCCAGCAGCTCGCGCACGCGCGGGTCGGAGATCGTGGTCCGCGGCGGCTTGCCGTTGGACGACTCGGCCGCCTGGCGCGCGATCTTGCGGCACACGGTGCCGATCTGGCGCTCGAGGTTGCGCACGCCCGCCTCGCGCGTGTAGTGACGGATCACCGTCCGCAGCGCGGCGTCCGAGAACGAGATCCACGACTTCTTCAGGCCGTTGCGCTCGATCTGGCGCGGCACGAGGTAGCGCTTGGCGATCTCGAGCTTCTCCTCCTCGGTGTAGCCGGCGAGCTGGATGATCTCCATGCGGTCCAGCAGCGGCCCGGGGATCGTGTCGAGCGTGTTGCCGGTGGTGACGAACATGACGTTCGAGAGGTCGAACGGCACGTCGAGGTAGTGGTCGCGGAAGGTGGAGTTCTGCTCGGGGTCGAGCACCTCGAGCATCGCGCTGGCGGGGTCGCCGCGGTAGTCCGCGCCCATCTTGTCGATCTCGTCGATCATGAAGAGCGGGTTCTTGGACCCCGCGTCGCGCAGGGCGCGGATGATCGTCCCCGGCATGGCGCCGATGTAGGTGCGCCGGTGGCCGCGGATCTCGGCCTCGTCGCGCACGCCGCCCGCGCTGATGCGCTCGAACTTGCGCCCGAGCGCGCGCGCGATCGAGCGCCCGAGCGAGGTCTTGCCCACGCCGGGCGGGCCCGACGAAGCACAGGATCGAGCCGCGCGCGTCGGGCTTGAGCTTGCGCACGGCCAGGAACTCGATGATGCGGTCCTTGACCTGCTCGATGTCGTAGTGGTCCTCGTCGAGCACCGCGCGCGCGTGCACGAGGTCGAGGTTGTCCTCGGTCGTCTTGTCCCACGGCAGCGAGGCGATCCACTCGAGGTAGGTGCGGATGACGCCGTGCTCGGCGGCCTGCGGCGGCAGCGCCTCCAGGCGCTTGAGCTCGCGATCGACCTGGCGGCGGACGTCCTCGGGCAGGGCGATGGCGTCGAGCTGCTCGCGCAGCTCGTTGGCCTCCGCGGCCGACTCGTCGAACTCGCCGAGCTCGCGGCGGATCGCGTCGAGCTGCTGGCGCAGGACGAACTCGCGCTGGCCCTTGTCGATCTCCGACTGGACCTGGTTCTGGATCTCCGAGCCGATCGAGATGACCTCGAGCTCGCGCGCGAGGATGTCGACCAGGCGGCGCAGGCGCAGGGCGACGTCGACCTCCTCGAGCAGCCCCTGCTTCTCCTCGCCCTTCAGGCGCAGCGAGCCGGCGATGAGGTGGCTGAGCGCGCTCGGGTCGTCGATGTTGGCGATCGCGATCTGCAGCTCCTCGGGGAGGTACGGATTGCTCTCGACGATCGAGGAGAACGTCTGCTGCACGTTGCGCATCAGCGCCTCGAGCTCGGCCGACTCGGCGGGCACCTCGTCGGGCAGCTCGGAGATCTCGGCCACCAGGTAGGGCGTCTCGCGCACCCAGCTGTCGATGTGGACGCGCTGGCCGCCCTGGACGAGGATGCGCATCGTCCCGTCGGGGACCTTGATCATGCGCGCGATGGCGCCGACCACGCCGACCTCGAACAGGTCGTCGGGGCCGGGCACCTCCTTGTCGGGATGGCGCGAGGCGACCATGACCAGCATGCGGTTGCCGCGCAGGACGTCGTCGACCAGCGCGACCGAGCGGTCCTGGCCGACGGCGAGCGGGATCAGCGTGTCGGGCAGCGGGATGGTCTCGCGCAGCGGCAGGACCGGCAGCGTTCCGGGCACCGCGCGCGGCGCGCCGACCTCGACGTCGTGCTCTTCTCCCGCCGCGTCGGCGATCTCTATGGGAGCGGCCATCAGCCCTCCAGGACGTCCTGGTCGCGGTCGACCTCGATCGGCACCGAGCGGGTGCGGCTCTCGGGGCGCACGAGCGGAAGCTCGATGCGCAGCATGCCGTCGCGGTAGGTGGCGCGCGCCGCGTCGGCGACGACGTCGGCCCCGAGCTGGATGACGCGCCGGAAGGGGCCGAAGTCGATCTCGAGCTGCTGGTAGACGCGGCCCTCGGCGTCGGCCGGCCGGCGGTGCCCGGCGAGGACGAGCTCGCGGCCGTCGATCTCGAGGGTCAGCTCGTCCGGATCGATCCCGGCCAGCTCGGCCTGGACGACCGCGCGCGGTGGATCGCCCTCGTAGAAGACGTCGACCGCGGGCGAGAAGCCGCCGCGCTTGCGCGGGGCCAGGCCGGTGCGGTCGAAGACGTCCCCGAAGAGCTCGTCCATCTCGCGGCGCATGCGCTCGAAGTTGGCGAAGAGGTCGCGCTCGGGAGGCATGGTTTGAGAGTACGCCAATAGGTCGGGGATGCCGGTTTGCCAGCCTATGGGGCATGTCCCTGACCTTCCCCGGCGCGCCGCTGGCCAGCGAGCCCCCGATCACGACCAACTACGCGATCGACGGCCCGCGCCACCGGCTCCTGCTGCACCCCTTCCCCCGGCGCGTGCGCGCGCGCTTCGCCGGCGAGGTCGTCCTCGACTCCACGCGCGGCGCCCTGCTGCACGAGAGCAACATCCTGCCGCGCCTCTACGTCCCGCTCGAGGACGTGCGCGCGGACCTGCTCGAGCGCACCGACCACAGCACCCATTGCCCGTTCAAGGGCGACGCGTCGTACTGGTCGGTCCGCGTCGGCGATCGCGTGGCCGAGAACGCGGTGTGGACCTACGAGAACCCGATCGACGAGGCGTCGTGGCTGCGCGGCCTGGTCAGCGTCTACCCCGAGCGCATGGACGCCTGGCTCGACGAGGACGAGGAGGTCACGGGCCTGCGCGACCCCTACCACCGCGTCGACGCGCGGCGCAGCTCGCGGCGCATCGAGGTCCGCTCGGGCGGCGAGGTCCTCGCGCGCAGCGAGCGTCCGGTCGTCGTGGCCGAGACCGGCGTGCCCCTGCGCTTCTATCTCCCGCGCGAGGACGTCTCCAGCGAGCTGCGCCCGAGCGACACCACGCAGACGTGCCCGTACAAGGGCCGCGCCGCGTACTGGTCGCTCGACGGCATCGAGGACGTCGCCTGGTCCTACGACGAGCCGCTGGAGAGCATGCTCGCCGCGCGCGGGCATGTGTGCTTCGACGCGAGCAAGGTCGAGGTCAGCGAGCTGGCGCTTGACTGACGTCCCGCCGCGGCGCCTGCGGATGCTCGCGCGGCTGGCCGACGTCCCGCCGCCGCCAGGGCCGATCGCGTCGCGGCCCGTGGGCGCGGGCGACGGGACGGCGCTCGGTCTCCTCGCCTACGCCGCCTACCGCGGGAGCGTCGACGACAACGGCGAGCACGAGGCGTGGCACGTCGCGGACCTCACCTCCGCGCTGGAGGACGAGTACGGGCGCCTGATGACGCCGGTCAGCAGGGCGGTCCCGGCCGGCGACGAGCTCATCGCGGCGGCCGTCTTCACCTGGTGGGACGACCTGCCGCTGCTGGCCTTCTGCCTCACCCATCCCGAGCACCGGGGGCGCGGCCTGGCCACGCGCCTGGTCACCCATGCCGCGCGCGAGCTGGCCGCCGAGGGCCACGAGGCGATGCACCTCGCCGTCACCGAGACCAACCCGGCGCGCACCCTCTACGAGCGCCTGGGCTTTCGCGAGACGCCGCTGCCTACACCGTGAAGACGGCGCCCTCGACGGCGACGTCGACCGGTCCGCCGAAGGCCTTCTCGGCCTCGCGCTGCGCCCAGTCGGCGTCGAGCTCGTCGGAGATGTGGGTCAGCACGAGCCGGCGCACCCGCGCCTTGCTGCCGTGCTCGCCGGCCTCCGACGGCGTCAGGTGCCCGCGCGGCCCCTCGCGCTCGGGCCGAGGCAGCGTGGCCTCGATCATCAGCAGGTCCGTGCCGTCGGCGAAGCGCACGAGCTCCTCGTTCGGCGCGCTGTCGGCGCCGTAGGTGAAGCGCCCGCTGCCGTTGGTCGAGGAGACGTCGACGGCGCAGGTGGGCAGGAAGTGGGGCACGCGATGGAAGCGCACCCGCAGCGTGCCGACCTCGATGACGTCCTCGGGCGCGTACTCGTGCAGGGCGAAGGCGTTCTCGACGTGCTCCTCGAGCATGCCGCCGCCGCCGCAGACGCGGCGCAGGGCGTCGCGGCCGCCCGCGGGCACGTACAGGTCCGGGCGCGCCGGCGTGTCGGTGCCGGGCCAGCGGTCCACGGGGACCGGCTGCTGGCGCGGTGCGTAGGTCAGCGCCGAGGCGTACGGCACGAGATCGAGGATGTGGTCGGCGTGCAGGTGGGAGATGAAGACCGCGTCGACGTCGACGTAGTCGCAGAAGTTGCGCAGCTTGGAGAAGACGCCGTTGCCGCAGTCCAGGAGCAGGCAGGTGCCGTGCTCCTCGATGAGGTAGCCGCTGCATGCGCCTCCGGCGTCCTGCCAGGCAGGAGACTTGCCCAGGACGGTGATCCGCACTGCTCGTCGATCCCTCCGCGACGTTTTGCGTGTGGGACTGTACCCGCATGACCTCGTTCGAGACGGCGGCAACCGTGCTCGGCGCGCTGCTCGTCGGCGGCGCCCTGCTCTCGGGAATCGCCCGCCGCTCGTTCCTGTCGCTGACGGCGATCTTCGTGCTCGTCGGGTTCATGCTGGGCCACGGCGGCTTCGAGGTCCTCGACATCGCGCCCGCGGTCGAGCTTCGTGCGCGATCTCGCGATCACCGCGCTCGTGCTGATCCTCTTCCGCGACGGTCTCGAGGTCGACGTCGAGATGCTCCAGCGCGCCTGGCACCTGCCGCTGCGCAAGCTCGTGCTCGCCATGCCCATCACCGCCGTGATCGTCGCCGCTGGCGGCCAAGGTGCTCATCGGCCTGTCATGGACCGAGGCGTTCCTGGTCGGCGCCCTGCTGTCACCCACCGATCCGGTGCTCTCCTCGAGCGTGGTCAACAACCCGCGCGTGCCGCGCGTGATCCGCCACTCGCTGAACCTCGAGTCCGGGCTCAACGACGGGCTCGCGCTGCCGGCGGTGCTGGCCTTCACGGCGGCGCTGGCAGCCGACAACGACTTCGTGTGGTGGAAGTTCCTCCTGCAGGACGTGAGCCTCGGCGTGGCCTACGGGCTGCTCATCGGCTACCTCGCCTCGCGCATCCTGCCCCGCGGGCGCGACCTCGAGCGCTCGATGGCGGCCCACCAGCGGGCGCTCTACGCGCTCGGCGTCGCCTTCCTGACCTACGGGCTCACGACGCTGCCGCCGCACGGCAACGGCGTGATCGCGGTCTTCGTGTGCGCCATCGTCCTGGGCATCCGCCGCCCGGACATCCCGAAGTACTTCGAGCTGTCCAGCGACATCATCGAGATCGTCAAGCTCGGCGTGTTCGTGGTCTTCGGCTCGCTGCTGACCCTCCACGGGCTCTTCACCGACGGCTGGGCCGCGGTCGGGGTCGTCGCTCGTGACGCTCCTGGTCGCGCGCACGGCGGCGGTCTGGATCGCGCTGGCGGGCACCGGCGTCGACTCTGCCGAGAAGGCGTTCATGGCCTGGTTCGGGCCCAAGGGCGTGGCCACGATGACCTTCTCGCTGCTCGTCCTCAACGCGGCGATCCCGCAGGGCGAGCGGATCTTCAACCTGGCCGCGCTGGTCGTGATGTGCTCGGTCATCGCGCACGGACTGACCGACACGCCGGGCTCTGAGTGGATCGGGCGCCGCGCCGAGGAACGCGAGCGCAGGCGCGCGGCGGTCGCGGCGTGAGCTCGCTCGACGGACGGCGCTTCCGGGCCGTGGCCGACGTCGCGGGCGGCGACGTCGGCCCGCAGACCGAGTTCGAGTACGTCGAGGGCGACGACGGGGTGATCCACGCGCGCTACGCGGGCGGCGCGGTGCGCCTGGGCTTCCTCGTCGGCACGCGCGCGGGCGACAGCCTGCGCTTCCGCTACGCCCAGTTGCTCCAGGACGGCCGCACCGCGACCGGCCGCTGCGAGTCGCGCATCGAGGAGCTGCCCGACGGCCGCCTGCGCCTGCACGAGACCTGGGCGTGGGACTCGCAGCCGGGCAGCGGGACGAGCGTCGTCGAGGAGACCCTGTAGCCCCGTCGCGCTGTAGGCGAACGCGCCGCTGGCACCCCGCGTGCGTTCGGTCTACATTCGGCCCCACTCGAAGTTGGGGGAGCAGACATGGGTCGCAGAGCAGGTCTCCTGGTCGTCGCGTGCCTGATGGCCGCGTCGTTGCCCGCAAGCGCGCAGGCGGACCCGCTCGACGCGCTGGTCGCCAACGACCTGCAGTACGCCGGCCAGAAGCTTCAGGCCGCGCTGAGCGTGACCCCGGTCGCGCGCTATCCGTACGAGACGCCGTCGCCCTCGGGCGCGTGGACGACGTCGGACGCGGCCTGGTGGACCAGCGGCTTCTTCCCGGGCAGCCTCTGGCTGATGTACCAGGCCACGGGCGACCCGATGTGGCGCACCGAGGCCGCCGCGCGCCAGGCGGGGCTCGCCTCGCAGGCGAGCAACACGTCGACCCACGACGTCGGCTTCATGCTCTTCACCACCTACGGCAACGGCTACCGGCTGACCGGTGACCCGAGCTATCGCGACGTGGTCCTGCAGGCCGCCCGCTCGCTGGCCACGCGCTACAACGCGACCGTGGGCGCCACGCGGTCGTGGAACAACGACGCCGGCGACCCGTCGTCGTACTTCAAGGTGATCATCGACAACATGATGAACCTCGACCTGCTGTTCTGGGGTGCGCAGAACGGCGGGGACGCGGCGTGGACGGACATGGCGGTCAACCACGCGCTGACGACCCAGCGCACCCATGTCCGCGCCGACGGCAGCACCTTCCAGCTCGTCATCTTCAACTCGGGCACCGGCGCCGTGATCAGCCGCGGGACGGTGCAGGGCTACCGCAACGACTCGACCTGGGCGCGCGGCCAGGCGTGGGCGCTGCACGGGTTCACGCAGGCCTACGCCTACACCGCCGACAACCGCATGCTGACCACGGCGCGCAGCGCCGCCGACTACTTCATCGGCCACCTGCCGGCCGACGGCGTCCCCTACTACGACTTCCAGGCCCCGGCGACCGACCGACCGCGCGACTCGTCGGCCGCGGCCATCGCCGCCTCGGGCCTGCTGTGGCTGGCGCGCATCGAGCCCGACGGGTGCCGCGCGCAGACCTACCTCGACGCGGCCAAGCGGATCCTGACCTCGCTCTCGGCGCCGCCCTATCTCTCGCAGGGCACGCCGGGCGCCGCGAGCATCCTGCTGCACGCCACGGCCCAGCACCAGCAGGGCGACGTCGACAACGGCCTGGTCTACGCCGACTACTACTTCCTCGAGGCGCTGCTGCGCTATCGCGACATCGCGTCCGGCGCGACGCCGCTCGCCGCACCGACCTGCGTGGCCGCCCCCGTGCTCTCCGTCTCCCCCGCGTCGCTCTCCTTCGCCGCCACTCAGGGCGCCGCCGGCCCCGCCGCCCAGACGCTCAGCGTGGTCAACACCGGCGGCGGCTCGCTGCCCTTCACGGCGACCGCGAGCGCGCCGTGGCTCACCGTGTCGGCCTCGGGCGCGGCGGCGCCCGCGACCGTGACCGTGACGGCGAACCCGGCCGGGCTCGCGCCGGGGACCTACAACGCCTCGGTGACGATCGACGGCGGCGCAGCCGGCGGCTCCCCGCGCAGCGTGCCGGTCACGCTCGCGGTCGCCTCCGCGCCGCCTCCGCCGCCTCCGCCGCCGACCGTCCTGCTCGGGACCGCCACCCTTCAGCCCAACCGCGACGGGGTGGGCGCCGGCACCGCCTCGGCCTTCCGGACCGTCGCGACCGCGACGGGCTCGATGGGGAAGCTCAACGTCTACCTCGACTCGGCCAACCGCGCCACGCGGCTCGTGGCGGGCGTGTACGCCAACGCCAGCGGCCACCCCGGACGGCTGCTGACCCAGGCCACGCTGACCTCGGTGACGTCGGGCGCCTGGAACGCGCTCACGGTGCCGAAGGCGAGCGTCGCCGCCGGCACGACCTACTGGATCGCCGTGCTCTCGCCCTCGGGCCGGGGCACGCTGCAGATCCGCGACCGGTTCGGCGGCGGGCGCTCGGAGACCAGCTCGCAAGGGACCCTGAGCACACTGCCGCAGACATGGACGACCGGGCAGACGTGGCCCGACGGCCCGCTGTCGGCGACCGGCGCCCCTAGCCGCGCGCCGGCCTAGCGGTGCAGCGCGGCCTGCTCGTCGGCGCTGGGGAACGCCCACGCGGCGGGCGTGCGGCGCTCCTGACGGAAGGTGAAGCGCAGCTGGCGCGGCGGACGCAGGCCGTCGGGATGGTCGGGTCGGAAGGTCGCGCAGGGCTCGTCGAGATTCAGAGCACAGAGCAGGTTGCAACGGAAGTAGCACTCGTCGCACGAGACCTTCTTCGCTGCGGCACGACCCTTCGGCACCCGGCCCGACCTCCTCGTCAACGGACTCACCAGACGAGCCGTATGCAAGCAGGACCGACGGGGCCGCGCACCCGGGCTTCCCGCAATTGCCGCGCTTTTCCTCGCGCTACCCGAAGAGGCTGCAAACCGACGGATATCTCCCCCGCCGCGCGCGAAGAACCCGCATCGTGCGTCCGTTTCCGCCACCGCCGTGCACGGAAGTTTCACTCGGCGAACGCGAGCACCCGGTCGGCGATGAGGTCGCCGAGGGCCAGCGACGAGGTCGCCGCGGGCGAGGGGGCGTTGCGCACGTGCAGCGTGGCGTCGGCCTCGGAGAGCACGAAGTCGTCGACCAGCGCGCCGTCGCGCGCCACCGCCTGGGCGCGCACCCCGGCCGGGCCGCCCTGGACGTCGGCGGCGCGCAGCTCGGGCACGTAGCGCGCGCAGGCGGCGACGAAGGCCCGCTTGCTGGCCGCCATGAGCAGCTCCTGCGCCCCGGTGCGCCAGAAGCGCCGCACCACCCGCCAGGTCCCCGGCCAGCGCAGGCCGCCGACCAGCATGGCCGAGGGGCCGAGCAGCACGTCGCCCGAGATGTGGCGCGTGAGGTGCACGCCGAGGAACGGGAGGTCCGGATCGGGCACGGGGTAGATGAGGCCGTTGACCAGCCCGCGCGCGTGCGGGCGCAGGCTCAGGTACTGCCCGCGGAAGGGGACGATGCGCGGGTCCTGCGGCGCGCCGGCCGCCACCGCCAGGCGGCTGGCCTGCCCGCCGGCGCAGAAGATCGCGTGGCGCGCGGTGATCTCGGCGCCCTCCAGGCGCACCGCGCCGTTGTCGCGGGCGACGCCCGGTGACGGCGCGCCCCAGCGCGAGCTCGCCGCCCGCGCCGCGCACGTCGTCGGCCATCGCCCGCGCCACCGCGCCGAAGTCGACGATCCCCGTGTTGGGCGAGTGCAGGCCGGCGATGCCCGCGCAGTGGGGCTCGAGCTCGGTGATCTCCTCGGCGCGCAGGCGGCGCAGGCCGGGCACCTCGTTGGCGCGGCCGCGGCGCTCGAGCTCGTCCAGGCGCGCGAGCTCGCCCTCGTGCAGCGCGACGATGACCTTGCCGCAGCGCTCGACGGCGATGCCGCGCTGCTCGCAGTAGTCGTACAGGCGCGCCGCGCCCTCGACGCACAGGCGCGCCTTCAGCGAGCCCGGCTTGTAGTAGATGCCGGCGTGGATGACCCCGGAGTTGTGGCCGGTCTGGCCCGTGCCCACCTCGTCGGCGGCGTCGACCACGGCCACGCGCAGCCCCGGACGGCGCGCGAGCAGCTCGCGCGCGCTGGCCAGGCCGACGATGCCCGCCCCGACGATGGCGAGGTCGTAGCGCTCCACGTGCGGCCAGGGTAGTGGTCGCCTCGCGCGCGGCGGCCGTAGCCTGGTCTGTCGTGCAGGTGCTCGTCACCGGAGCCAGCGGCGCCATCGGCGCCGAGCTCGTCCCCCGCCTGGCGCGGGGCGGCCACGCCGTGCGCGCCTTCGCCCGCGACCCGTCGCGCGTCACCGCGGCGGGCGTCGAGCACGTGGTGCGCGGCGACGCGGTGTCCGGCGCGGGCCTCGACGAGGCGCTTGACGGGCATCGACGTCGCCTACTTCCTCATCCACTCGATGGAGACGGCGCTCAACGGCGCCGGGACGTTCGCCGACCGCGACCGCGAGGCCGCGCACCGCTTCGCCGACGCGGCGCGCGCCGCGGGCGTGCGCCGCGTCGTCTACCTCGGCGGCCTGGTGCCCGCCGACGCGCCCGGCCTCGCCGCACCTGGCCAGCCGGCTCGAGGTCGAGCGGGCGCTGCTGGCCGCCGCCCCCGAGGCGGTCGCGCTGCGGGCCTCGATCGTCGTCTCGGCCCGTTCGCGCTCGTTTCGCTTCCTCGTGCGCCTCGTCGAGCGCGTGCCGGTCATGCCGCTGCCGGCGTGGCGCAACCACCGCACGCGGCCGATCGACGGGCGCGACGTGATGGCCTTCCTCGAACGCGCGGGCACCAGCGACGTCGTGGACGGCCCGCTCTCGCTCGACATCGCCGGCCCCGACACGGTGACCTTCGCGCAGCTCGTCGAGCGCATCCGCGACGCGCTGCTGCTCGGGCGCCCGCGCGTGAACCTGCCGGTCACCATGACCGCCGTCGGCAGCCGCGTGGCCGCCGCGATCACCGGCGAGGACCCGGGGCTCGTCGGCCCGCTCATGGGCTCGCTGACCGCCGACCTGCTGCCCCGCGACGACCGCGCCGCCGCGCTCTTCGGGGTGCGCCTGCACAGCTTCGACGCCGCGATCGAGCGCGCCCTGCGCCAATGGGAGACCGTCGAAGAGCTGGCGGGCCGGTAGCGTGCCGCGATCGTGACCGAGGTCGTGACCAGCATCGACATCGACGCGCCGCCCGAGCGGGTGTGGGCGCTGGCGATGGATCCCAACTGCCTGTCGGAGTGGGTGACCATCCACCGTCGCCTGCACGGCCACGACGACGGCCCGCTGCGCAAGGGCTACGCGATGGAGCAGACGCTGCACCTGCGCGGGGTGAACTTCAAGGTGCACTGGGAGCTCGTCGCGTGCGACGAAGGCCACCACGCCGAGTGGCACGGTCGCGGGCCCGCGCGCTCACACGCCGAAACCGAATACCGCCTGACACCCAAGGACGGCGGCGGCACGCGCTTCGATTACCGCAACGTGTTCACCGCGCCGCTGGGCCCGCTCGGCCGGGTGGCCAGCCGTGCGCTGGTGGGCGGACTGCCGCGCCGCGAGGCCGACGCCTCCCTGCGCAAGCTCAAGAAGCTGGCCGAGCGCGGCTGAGCAACTTCTCGCACAGCATTTGACGGAAATGCGGCTTTGGTGTGTCGTTAACACCATGGCCGACTTCCTGGATGAGAAGAAACGTGAGATCGAAGCCCGCTTGAAGGAGCTGCGACCCCTGGTGGACGAGTTCCACCGTCTCGAGGCGGCGGCCGCCGCGCTCGACGGGGTCGGCAGCGCAGTCGGCGCACCCGCCCCGGCGCGCCGCGGACGGCGCCGGGCCGCGCCGCCGGCCGATCCCGCCTCGGGCCCGAGGCGCCGCGGGCGCCCGCGGGGCAGCGGAACGCGCTCCAAGCAGGCGCTCGAGCTCGTGCGCACGCGCCCGGGCATCACCATCCCCGAGATCGCCGAGGCGATGGGGATCCAGCAGAACTACCTCTACCGGGTCCTTCCGGCGCTGCAGAAGGACGGGCTCGTGCGCAAGGACGGCCGCGGCTGGCAGCCTCGCGAGGCTGCCTGAGCCGCGGCCTGAATTTTCCTCAGAACCGGTTATCGGTTAGACGAGGCCCAGCGCCTTGACGGCGTCGCGCTCCTCCTCGAGCTCCTTCACCGTCGCGTCGATCTTGGCCTGGGCGAAGTCCCCGACTTCCTGACCTTCCACGATCTCGAAGCTCCCGCCGCTGAAGCGCAGCGGGAACGACGACATCAGTCCTTCGGCGACGCCGTACTGACCGCCTGAGCGGACCGCCATCGAGCGCAGCCCGTCGGCGCCGGCGACCCAGTCGCGCATGCAGTCGATCGCCGCATTGGCGGCCGACGCGGCCGACGAGGCGCCGCGCGCCTCGATGATCTCCGCGCCGCGCTTGCCCACGCGCGGGATGTACTCGTTCTCGTACCAGTCCATGTCGACCTGCTCGGCGGCGTTCTGACCGTTCACCTTCGCGTTGAACAGGTCGGGGAACATCGTGGGCGAGTGGTTGCCCCACACCACGAGGTCCTGGACGTCCTCGACGCCGACGCCGAGCTTCTGGGCCAGCTGGGCCACCGCGCGGTTCTCGTCCAGGCGCGTCATCGCGCCGAAGCGCTCGGCGGGGATGTCCGACGCGTTGCTCATCGCGATGAGCGCGTTGGTGTTGGCCGGGTTGCCGACCACGAGCACGCGCACGTCGTCGGCGGCGTGGTTGGAGAGCGCCTCGCCCTGGGGCTTGAAGATCGCGCCGTTGGCCTCGAGCAGGTCGGCGCGCTCCATGCCCTTCGAACGCGGGCGGGCGCCGATGAGCAGCGCGACGTTGACGCCGTCGAAGGCCTTGCTGGCGTCGTCGGTGATCTCGATGTCGCTGAGCAGCGGAAAGGCGCAGTCGAACAGCTCGAGCGCGGTCCCCTCGGCCGCCTTGACCGCGTCGGGGATCTCCAGCAGGCGCAGCTCGACCTCCTCGTCGGGGCCGAGCAGCTGGCCGGAGGCGATGCGGAACAGGATCGCGTAGCCGATCTGGCCGGCGGCCCCTGTGACTACGACTCGGGTTGCCATCTAGGCGTTCATCTCCTTGTGCAGGTTCTCGTCGATCGCGCCCAGGAACTCCTGGGTGGTGAGCCAGTCCTGGTCGTCGCCCACCAGCAGGGCGAGGTCCTTGGTCATCTTTCCGCTCTCGACCGTCTCCACGCACACACGCTCGAGCGTGTCGGCGAAGCGCTCGACGTCGGGCGTCTCGTCCATGCGCCCGCGGTGGTGCAGGCCGCGCGTCCACGCGAAGATCGAGGCGATCGGGTTGGTCGAGGTCGGCTTGCCCTGCTGGTGCTGGCGGAAGTGGCGGGTCACGGTGCCGTGGGCGGCCTCGGCCTCGACCGTCTGCCCGTCGGGCGTCATGAGCACGCTGGTCATGAGGCCGAGCGATCCGAAGCCCTGCGCCACGGTGTCCGACTGCACGTCGCCGTCGTAGTTCTTGCACGCCCACACGTAGCCGCCCTCCCACTTCAGCGCGGCGGCCACCATGTCGTCGATGAGGCGGTGCTCGTAGGTCAGTCCGGCGGCCTCGAAGTCGGCCTTGAACTCGCTGTCGAAGACCTCCTCGAAGAGGTCCTTGAAGCGCCCGTCGTAGCGCTTCATGATCGTGTTCTTGGTCGAGAGGTAGACCGGCAGGCCGCGGTCCAGGCCGTAGCGCATCGAGGCGCGCGCGAAGTCGCGGATCGAGTCGTCGAGGTTGTACATCGCCATCGCGACGCCCCCGCCGGGGAAGTCGTAGACGTTGAGCTCGGTCGGCTCGCTGCCGTTCTTGGGCGTGAAGGTCAGGGTCAGGGTGCCCTCGCCGGGCACCACGAGGTCGGTGGCGCGGTACTGGTCGCCGAAGGCGTGGCGGCCGATGATGATCGGCTTGGTCCAGCCCGGCACGAGGCGCGGGATGTTCGAGATGACGATCGGCTCGCGGAAGATGACGCCGCCGAGGATGTTGCGGATCGTCCCGTTGGGCGAGCGGTACATCTCCTTGAGGCCGAACTCCTCGACGCGCGCCTCGTCGGGCGTGATCGTCGCGCACTTCACGCCCACGCCGTGGCGCTTGATGGCGTTGGCCGCGTCGACCGTGATCTGGTCGTCGGTGGCATCGCGGCTCTCGATGCCGAGGTCGTAGTACTCGAGCTCGACGTCGAGGTAGGGCAGGATCAGCTGGTCCTTGATGAACTGCCAGATGATCCGCGTCATCTCGTCGCCGTCGAGCTCGACGATCGGGTTCTTGACTGTGATCTTCGCCATTGGTGTCTCCTGGAGGTGAGGCGCGCAGGCTAGTGAACGCCGCGCGGCGCCCGTCGCGCGCCGCTATCGTGGGCGCCGAAGGGAAGTAGTCCCGACGGGTGACGTTCGTCAACACGGCCTCCGGGTCCGGCGTCATCGGCCATCACGGCGGACCAAACCTTCTCCCGGATCTGACGACCCAAGGAGAAGGCCGTGTCGCCCGCTGTGCCCATCGCCGCCTCGTCGGCCCCCTCGCTCGACCTGGATCCGTCCATCGCGACCTGGGGCGTGCTCGGCGCGCTCGTGGCCGCGATGCTCGCGATCGACCTGCTGGTCTTCGCGCGCGACCACACCCCGCCGATGCGCGAGGCGGCGGCCTGGTCGGTCGTCTGGCTGGTCGTCGCGCGTGGCGTTCGGCGCCCTGTTCTGGGCCTGGCAGGGCGGCGAGGCCGGCGGCCAGTTCTTCGCCGGCTACCTGCTCGAGCGCACGCTGTCGCTCGACAACGTCTTCGTCTTCGCGGTGATCCTGGCGTACTTCGCGGTGCCTGCCGCCGTGCAGCCCAAGGTGCTCTCCTGGGGCATCGCGCTGGCACTCGTGCTGCGGCTGGTGCTCATCCTCGCCGGCGCGGCGCTGCTCGACGCCTTCCACGCGACCTTCTACGTCTTCGGCGCCGCTGCTGCTCTTCACCGCCTGGAAGCTCGTGCGCCGCGAAGGCCACGAGGTGGCGCCCGAGCGCAACCGCGCGCTGCGCCTGCTCCCGCAGCGGTTGCGGGCCAAGCCGCTCGTCGTCGTCTTCGTCGTGGTCGCGACGACCGACCTGGTCTTCGCCGATCGACTCGATCCCGGCGATCTTCGCCGTGACCTCCGAGCCGTTCGTGGTCTTCGCGGCCAACGCCTTCGCCGATGCTCGGGCTGCGCGCCCTCTACTTCCTGCTCGCCGGGATGATGGACCGCTTCGTCTACCTCTCCCACGGTCTGGCGCTGATCCTCGCCGTCATCGGCGCGAAGATGCTGCTGATCGACGTCTGGCACCCGCCGATCTGGCTGTCGCTGGGGGTCATCGTCGCCGTGCTCGCCGCGACCGTCGTGCTGTCGCTGCGCGCGGAGCCCGAAGGGAGTGCGGCGTGACGCGCCGCGCCCGGGTCGCGGCGGCCTGCGGGCGGATCGTCGAGTCGTCGTGGTTCGACCCCCTGATGCTCTCGATCATCGCGGTCAACGCGGTGACGCTCGGCCTGGAGACCTACGAGTCGATCGACGCCTCGATCGGAGCGCGAGCTGCACCTCGCTCAACGACGTCATCCTCGGGCTCTTCGTCGTCGAGCTGGCGTTGCGCATGGCCGCCCACGCCGATCGCCCGCGCGAGTTCTTCCGCAGCGGCTGGAACGTCTTCGACTTCGTCGTCATCACGGCGAGCTTCGTGCCGGGCGTCCGGGAGAACGCCACGCTGCTTCGGCTCGTGCGGCTGCTGCGCATCGTGCGCGCGGTCCGGCTGCTGCCCGACCTGCGCGTGCTGACCGTCGCGGTCGGCCGGTCGATCCCGGGCGTCGCGAGCCTGGCCGCGATCACGCTGCTGCTCGTCTACGTCTACGGGATGGTCGGCTGGGTCATCTTCCACGACCACGACCCGGCCAACTTCGAGGACATCGGCCAGTCGATGGTGACGATGTTCGTGCTGCTGACGCTCGAGAACCTCCCCGTCTACATCGAGCGCGGCCAGGCGCTCTCGGACTGGACGCTGCTGTTCTACGTCTCCTACGTCCTGCTCGCCTCCTTCCTGATCTTCAACCTGTTCATCGGGATCGTCATCAACTCGATGGAGGAGGCCCGGGCGATCGAGCTGCACCGCGCGGAGCGCGCGCTGCTCGACGACGACACGGCCGACGACGAGCGCGCGCACGCCGTGGTGCTCGAGGAGCGCCTGCGCGCGCTGCACGCCGCCGTCGACGAGCTGGAGCGGGAGGTTCGCGCGAAGGGCTGAACTGTGGTTCACTTCTTCGCGTGCCGTACCGCCCGACCGAGCGCACCGAGGCCCGCCGCGCCGCCGCCCGCGAGCGCATCGTGCGCGCCGCGCACGCGCTCATCGCCCGCGGCGGCTACCGCGAGGCGCAGGTCGCGGCGGTGGCGGCCGGGGCCGGCGTGGCGACGGGCACCGTCTATCGCCACTTCCCGTCCAAGGCCGACCTCTTCGCCGAGGTCTTCCGGCGCGCCTCGCAGCGCGAGGTCGACGCCACCCGCGAGGCCGCCGAGGCGGCCGGTGGCTCGGCCACCCGGCGGCTCGCGGCGGCGGTCGAGACCTTCGCGCGCCGGGCGCTGCGCGGCCGGCGCCTGGCCTGGGCGCTCCTCGCCGAGCCCGTCGACCCGGCCGTCGAGGTCGAGCGCCTGGCCTTCCGCCGCGCCTACGCCGCCGGCTTCGAGGACGTCCTGCGCGAGGGCGTGGCCGCCGGCGAGCTGGCGCCCCAGAACGTCGAGCTCACCGCCGCCGCCCTGGTCGGCGCCCTGGGCGAGGCGCTCGTCGGGCCGCTCTCGCCCATCGCGGACCACGTCGACGCCGACGCGCTCGTCGCCGACCTCGTCAGCTTCTGCCTGCGCTCCGTCACCGAGGAGACCCACTGATGCTCACCACGCCGACCACGACCCACGAGGTCCTCAACCAGGTCCCGCCCATGGAGGGCCGCAACCTCTTCGAGGACCACGCGGCGCTCCGGGAGGGGCTCGAGCGCGAGGGCGGCGCCTGGGCGCGCGATCGCCTGCGCGCGGCGGGCGCCTTCTGGGGCGGCGAGCCGATGCGCTGGGGCTTCGAGGCCAACGAGCACCCGCCGGTGCTCCACACGCACGACCGCTTCGGCCACCGCCGCGACGAGGTCGAGTTCCACCCCGCGTGGCACGCGCTCATGCGCGCCGGGGTCGAGCAGGAGCTCCACGCGCTGCCGTGGCGCACCGACCAGCCGGGCGCCCACGTCGCGCGCGCCGCGACCTACGTGTGCTCGGGCCAGGCCGAGGCGGGCTTCGGGTGCCCGATCACGATGACCTTCGCCGCCGTCCCCGCCCTGCGCACGCAGCCCGAGGTGGCCGCCGAATGGGTCCCGCGGCTGACCGCCACGAGCTACGACCCCGAGCTCAGGCCGGCCGCCGAGAAGGCCAGCGCGCTGTGCGGGATGGCGATGACCGAGAAGCAGGGCGGCTCGGACGTGCGCGCCAACACCACCCGCGCGCTGGCGGGCGACGACGGCTGGTGGGAGATCACCGGCCACAAGTGGTTCTGCAGCGCCCCGATGTGCGACCTCTTCCTCGTCCTCGCGCAGACCGACGAAGGCGTCACCTGCTTCGCGATGCCGCGCGTGCTGCCCGACGGCGCGCGCAACGAGGGCTTTCAGCTGCAGCGCCTCAAGGACAAGCTCGGCAACCGCTCGAACGCGTCGAGCGAGGTCGAGTTCCGCGGCGCCCTGGCCCAGATCGTCGGCGAGCCCGGCCGCGGCGTGCCGACCATCATCGAGATGGTCAACCACACGCGCCTGGACTGCGTCATCGGGACGGCGGCCGGGATGCGCGCGGCGGTCGCCAACGCGACCTGGCACGCCGCCCACCGCAGCGCCTTCGGCAAGCGCCTGGCCGAGCAGCCGCTGATGGTCAACGTGCTCGCCGACCTCGCGATCGAGTCCGAGGCGGCGACCGCCGTCGCCCTGCGCCTCGCGCGCGCCTACGACGAGGCGCCGGACGACGCGAACGCCGACGCCTTCAAGCGCCTGGCGACCGCGGTCGCCAAGTACCACGTGTGCAAGCGCGCGCCCGGCCACGCCTTCGAGGCGCTCGAGTGCCTGGGCGGCAACGGCTACGTCGAGGCGTCCGGGATGCCGCGCCTGTACCGCGAGGCCCCGCTGGCCTCGATCTGGGAGGGCTCGGGCAACGTCATGGCCCTCGACGTCCTGCGCGCGCTCGCGCGCAGCCCCGAGGCGCTCGACGCCTTCTTCGCCGAGGTCGACGCGGCCTCGGGCGCCGATCCGCGCCTCGACGACTTCACGGCCGCCACGCGCGCGGAGTTCTCCGACCTGGAGGCGATCGAGCCGCGCGCCCGGCGCGTGGTCGAGCGCATGGCGCTGTGCCTGCAGGGCTCGCTGCTCGTGCGCCACGCGCCGGCCGCGGTGGCCGATGCCTTCTGCGCCGCGCGCCTGGCGGGCGACGCGGGCCTGAGCTACGGCACCCTGCCGCCCGGCGTGGACACCGCCGCGATCGTCGCGCGGCACACGCCGCCGGTGTAGCCGCGAGCTAGAGGGTGAAGCGCCCGACGAGCTCGTCGAGCTCGCGAGCGGTGCGCGACAGGTCCTGGGCGGAGGCCGCGATCTGCTGGGTCGAGGCGCTCGTCTCCTGCGCGGAGGCGGAGACCTGCTGGACCGTGGCCGAGGACTGCTCGGCGACGCTCGCCACCTCGACGATGTCGTTGGTGACGTGGGCGGCCCCGTCGGCGATCTGCTCGACGGCGACCGACACCTCGCTCACGCGCTCGGAGACGACCTCGATGCTCGCGGCGATGCGGGTGAAGGCGTCGCGGGCCTCGGCGACCGTGCTGGCCCCCAGCTCGCCGCGCTCGGCGCCGGTCTCGACGATGGTGACGGTGCGCTCGGTCTCGGTGCGGATCTCGTTGACGAGCTTGGCGATCGACTTCGCGGCGGCCTGCGACTCCTCGGCCAGCTTGCGGACCTCCTCGGCGACGACGGCGAAGCCGCGGCCCTGCTCGCCGGCCCGAGCGGCCTCGATGGCGGCGTTGAGCGCCAGCAGGTTGGTCTGCTCGGCGATGGCCGTGATGGTGTCCACGATCCCGCCGATGCGCTGGCTCTTGGAGCCCAGCTCGCGGATGGCCTGGCTGGCCTCGGCCGAGGCCTCGCGGACGGCGACCATGGCCTCGGTGGCGCGCGCGACGGTCTCGGTGCCGGCGCCCGCGGCGGCGCGGGCCTCGTCGGCGGCGCGCGAGGTCTCCTGCGCGTCGTGGGCGGACGCGGTGGTGGCGCCCGCGACCTGCTCGGTCCTCGCGCGCGCGGAGGTCGCGGAGCGCACCTGGCGCTCGCTGCCCGAGGCGACGTCGCCCAGCGCGCGGGCGATCTCCTCGACGGCGCGGCCGGCGTCGGCCGACGACGAAGCGACGAGCTGCGAGGCGCCGGCCACGCTGGTGGCCGAGCGCGACATCTGGCTCACCGCGGCGCGCAGCTCGGCCACGAGGCCGGCGAAGGCGGCGCCGAGGCGGTCGCGCTCGGAGCGCGGGGACACGGCGACGCTCAGGTCGCCCGCGGCGACACGATCGGCGGCGCCGGCCAGGTCGCGGAGGTGATCGACCATGGAGGCCAGGGCGGCGGCGGTGCGCCCGACCTCGTCGCGACCCTCGACGGACAGCTCGTGGTCGACGTCGCCCTGGGCGAGCGCCTCGGCGGCGCGCGAGAGCGCGACCAGGCGGCGCGTGAGGTGGCGGGCGAGCGCCAGGGCCAGCGCGAGCGCGACCAGCAGCGCCAGCGCGCCGATGATCAGCGTCAGGCGCGTGGCGCCGGCCTTGGCGTTGGCAAAGCGCTCGTCGGCGGCCGCGCGCTCGCGGTTGGCGCGATCGATGTAGGTGCCGATGGCGGCGGTGACGCCGTCGGCGGCCTCGTCGACCGAGCTCGAGACGAGGTCGGTGGCGCCGATCCCATCGCCGCGCCTGACGAGCGCGAACAGCTTGGCGTCCTCGTCCTCGAACCGCTTGACGGCGGCGTCGATCGCGGTCATCGAGCGCGGGTCGTCGGCCGCGGCGCGCAGCGCGTCGAGGCGCGCCTTGAAGACCTTGAGATCGCCCTCCTCGTCGCTGCGCAGGGCTCCCTTGGCGAGCACCATCTGCGTCTGCGCGAAGTGGGTGTCGGCGAACGCGGTGTCCGCGTGTTGGGCGGCCATGATCCGCGGCACGACGCCGGTCGTCACGCGCTCGTGCGCGCTCTCGAGCGCGGCGATGTTGACGAGGTTGACCGTGACGATCGCGGCTGTGAGCGCGAGGATCGCGCCGAAGCAGAGGCCGAGCTTGACCGACAGGCGCACGTTCCCGAGTCGGGACATGCGGCGGGGGGACGGAAGACGCATGCCCCGTGAGTCGGCGGTCAGCGCGCGAGCTTGAGCGGGCCTGCCACCATGTGTGTGAATGGGCACAGGGTCGATCCAGCTCGCCCGGGTCTTCGGGATCCGCATCGGCGCGAGCCCGAGCTGGTTCGTCGTCGCCCTGATCTTCATCGTCTGGCTCTCGACCGCCTACGACGACCAGTACGGCCAGACGACGGGCTACATCATGGCCGTCAGCTCCGTGGCCCTCTTCTTCCTGTCGCTCACCCTGCACGAGCTCGGGCACGCATGGGTCGCGCGGCGCAACGGCATCGAGATCGCCGGGATCGACCTGTGGTTCTTCGGCGGCATCGCCAAGCTCAACCGCGACAGCGAGTCACCGGGCGAGGAGTTCCGCGTCAGCGCGGCCGGGCCCGCGGTCACGCTGCTGATCGTGATCGTGTCCTGCGTGGTCGGGCTGCTGGTGGGCGGCAGCAGTGACTTCGGCGACGCCCTCGTCCTGCGCGACCACCCGGGGGCGGCGCTGGCCGTGCTCGGCTGGCTCGCGCTGGTCAACGCCGGGCTCTTCGTCTTCAACCTGATTCCCGCCTACCCGCTCGACGGTGGGCGCATCGCTCGCGCGATCGCGTGGAAGATCACCGGCGACCGCAACCGCGGCACGCGCTTCTCCGCGCGCCTCGGGCAGGCCTTCTCCTACATCCTCATGGGGCTGGGCGTCTTCCTGCTCGTCCGCGGCGACGCGGGCAGCGGGATCTGGTGGATCCTCATGGGCTGGTTCCTGGGCCAGTCGGCGACCGGCGCGGTCGTCTCGAGCCGCTTCTCCGAGCGCCTGGAGGGCGTGACGGTGGCCGACGTCATGGACACCCAGCCCGTCTGGGTGCCGGGCGACACCACCGTCATCCAGGCGCAGGACGAGTTCTTCCTGCGCTACCGCTGGCCGTGGTTCCCGGTCGCCGACCCGGTCTCGGGGCGCTTCCTCGGCCTGCTGCACCAGCACCGCGTCGACGGGGCCGTGCAGGAGGGCCAGCCGGCGCTGCACGTCGCCGACGTGGTCGCCGCGGACGGCGACGAGGCCTTCCGCGTCCACGACGACACCCCCATCGAGCAGCTCCTCGGCTCCGAGGGCCTGCGCTCCCTCGGCGCGCTGATGGTCATCGACCGCGACGAGCGCCTGCGCGGCGTCGTCACGCTCGAGCAGGTCCGCCGCGCGCTCGCCGCGGCGACGCCGGGCCGCGTGGCCTAGGATCGCCTTGATGCGGTCGGCGACGGTGTGCGGCTCGTCGCGCAGCTGGCGACGGGTGAATCCGGGGGTAGCGCCACTCCCGCATACCGTGAGCGGAGCGCACTCCCCGAGTCCCAGCCCACCGCCACACGGGACCCCGCAAACGCAGCAAATCACCGCGCAGGCCCGCATCCCTCGGTGCCTCGCCGCGAAGTGCCGCGACGGAGAGCCGAGGCGCCGTCCCGCAGCCGCGGTACATAGACTCCAAGGAGCATGCCTGCACACGACGTCCTCATCATCGGCGCGGGTCTCGCCGGGCAGCGCGCGGCGCTGGCCGCCGCGGACGCGGGGGCGTCGGTGGCGCTTTTGAGCAAGGTCCACCCGGTGCGCTCGCACTCCGTGGCGGCCGCCGGCGGCATCAACGCGGCCATCAACCCGGCGGACGACTGGCGCTCGCACGCCTTCGACACGGTCAAGGGCTCGGACTTCCTGGGCGACCAGGACGCCATCGAGATCATGTGCAGCGAGGCGCCGGGCGAGGTCATGCACCTCGAGCACATCGGGGTCACCTTCCACCGCAACGAGACGGGCGAGCTCGACCTGCGCGCGTTCGGCGGCGCCTCGATGAACCGCACCGCCTACGTGGCGGACATCACCGGCCAGGCGATGCTCCACGTGCTCTACGAGCAGATCCTCAAGTACAGCGATCGCATCGATCGCTACGAGGAGTGGTTCGTCACCTCGCTGATCCTCGACGACGACGGCGCGTGCGTCGGCGTCGTGGCGCGCGACATCCGCTCGGGCGCCATGGAGAGCTTCGCGGCCAAGAACGTGATCCTGGCCTGCGGCGGCGCCGGGCAGTGCTACAAGCCGACGACCAACGCGCTCATCTGCACGGGTGACGGCATCGCGCAGGCCTTCCGGGCCGGCGCCCCGCTGATGGACATGGAGATGATCCAGTACCACCCGACGACGCTGGCCGAGAACGGCTTCCTCATCACCGAGGGCGCCCGCGGCGAGGGCGCGCATCTGCTCAACGCCGACGGCGAGCGCTTCATGGAGAAGTACGCGCCCAACAAGATGGAGCTGGCCTCGCGCGACGTCGTCTCGCGCGCCGAGCAGACCGAGATCAACGAGGGCCGCGGCGTCGGCGAGGGCGGCGCCGGCATCTTCCTCGACATCACCGTGGTCCCGCGCAAGCGCACGCTCGAGGCACTGCGCGAGATCGTCAACATCGGCCGCGACTTCGCGGGCACCGACATCACGCGCGAGCCGATCGTCATCCAGCCCGGCCAGCACTACTTCATGGGCGGCGTCAAGACCGACATCCACGGCGCGACGTCGATCCCCGGCCTCTATGCGGCCGGCGAGGTGGCCTGCGTCTCGGTCCACGGCGGCAACCGCCTCGGCGCCAACTCGCTGCTCGACACGCTCATCTTCGGCCGGCGCTCGGGCGAGCACGCCGCCGCCCGCGCCACCGCGATGGGGATGCCCCAGGTCGGCGACGACCAGATGCGCCGCGACGCGGCCGACATCGACGCGATCATCGGACGTGAGCGCACCGGGCGCCGCGTGTCGGAGATCAAGGAGGAGCTGGGCGTCGAGATGAACCGCAACGTCGCGGTCTTCCGCGACGAGGCCGGCCTGCGCCACGCCCACGAGATCGTGCGCCGCCTCAAGGAAGAGGCGCAGACTGCCTACATCGACGACCGCGGCACCGTCTTCAACCAGGACGTGCTCGGCGCCCTCGAGCTCGGCTACATGCTCGACACGGCCGAGGCCATCGTCGTCGCTGCGATCGAGCGCAAGGAGTCGCGCGGCGCGCAGTTCCGCACCGACTACCCGGAGCGCAACGACGAGGTGTGGCTCAAGCACATCGACATCGGGCGCAACGGGGACGACGTGCCCGAGGTGTCCTACTCGCCCGTGACGATCACCCAGTGGCAGCCCGAGGAGAGGAAGTACTAGTGGCCGAAGCCCACAAGCCGCCCCAGGACTTCACGCTGCGCCTGCGCCGCTACGACCCCGAGTCGGGCGAGGCGCCGTATTGGGACGAGCACACGATCCAGCTCGGGCCGCACCGCTCGGTGCTCGAGGGGATCCTGCAGGCCAAGGCGCGCTTCGACGGCTCCATCGGCATCCGCTGCTCCTGTCGGGCCGCCATCTGCGGCTCGTGCGGCGTGCGCATCAACGGCCAGCCCGGGCTCGCCTGCCATACCCATCTCGACAAGGCGCTGGCCTCCTCGCGCGACGGGGTCATCGAGGTCGAGCCGATGGGCAACATGCCCGTGCTCAAGGACCTCATCGTGGACATGGACGCCGTCCACTGGAAGAAGGTCCAGCGCGTCACCCCGTGGCTGGTCAACAAGGAGCCGATCCCCGAGCGCGAGTACATCGTCGAGCGCGACTCGATGATCGACGTGACGCAGTCGATGGCCTGCATCCAGTGCGGCGCCTGCGTCAGCGACTGCCTGTCGATGGAGGTCGACCCGCTCTTCATCGGCCCGGCCGCGCTGGCCAAGGCCTACCGCTTCGTGGGCGACCCGCGCGACGCCCAGCAGTTCGAGCGCCTGAAGGACCTGGCCGAGGACCCGCACGGGATCTACGACTGCACCCACTGCTTCAAGTGCATCGAGGCCTGCCCGAAGGGCGTCGCCCCGATGAGCCAGATCATGCGCCTGCGCCGCCGCGCCGGCGACGATCACGACATCAACGACCGCAACAACGGCAAGCGCCACGAGAAGGCGTTCGTCAGCCTCGTCAAGGACCACGGCCTGCTGTGGGAGGCCGAGCTGCTGCCGCGCTCCTACGGCGGCAACTCGTTCTTCGGCAAGTTCGCGCCGCCGTCGGCGCTCGAGCTGATCGACTCGCTGCCGGTCATCACCAAGGCGCTGGTGCGGCGCAAGGTGACGCCGGCGGGCGCGCTCAAGCCCCACAAGATCCCCAAGGACGACCTCAAGCAGGTGCGGCGGATCTACGACACGGTCGAGGGGCGCGAGGAGCGCATCGAGCTGAACCTCTACATCTCCGGCTACGACGAAGACGAGACCCCCGCCCACTCGGCGCATCACATCCACGAGATCGACGAGGGCATGCCGTCGGCGCCGGGCAGCTCGCCCGCCAGCGACGGGAGCGAGGCATGAGAGTCGCCTACTGGCCCGGCTGCGTGAGCCGCGGCTTCACCCCCGAGCTGCACGGCTCGATGGCCAAGGTCGCGCCACTGCTCGACATCGAGCTCGTCGAGCTCGACCGCGCGTGCTGCACCGGCGCGGGCGTGATCGCCGAGCACAACCAGGAGCTGGCCGACACGCTGAACGCCCGCACCTTCGCCCTGGCCCAGCGCGTCGACGGCGCCGAGCTGATGATGAACATCTGCTCGACCTGCCAGGGCGCGCAGAGCGAGTGCCAGGAGCGCCTCGATGCCAGCGCCGAGTACCGCACCCACGTCAACGAGACGCTGTCGGCCGAGGGCCTGACGTACGAGAAGGGCCTGACCAACAAGAACTTCCTGTGGCTGCTGGTCGAGGAGATCGGCCTCGACGAGCTGCGCTCGCGGGTCAGGCGCCCCCTGACCGACCTCAAGGTCGGCCCGTTCTACGGCTGCTACATCGTGCGCCCCGTCGACCGCCTGGGCATCGACGCCGTCGAACGCCCGCGCGACACCTACCTGGCGCAGGTCATCGAGGCGCTCGGCGGCACGGTCATCGAGTACGCCGGCTCGCACAAGTGCTGCGGCTTTCCCATCATCACGATGAACAAGGACGCCTCGCTCAAGCAGGCCGGGCGCCACCTCGGCGACGCCGTCGACGCCGACGCCGACTGCCTGGTGACGCCGTGCCCGCTGTGCCACCTCAACCTCGACCTCCAGCAGCCGCTGGCCGAGCGCACGGTGGGCCGCGAGCTCAACATGCCGGTCCTGCACCTGCCCCAGCTCGTCGGCCTCGCCCTCGGCCTCGAGCCCAAGGAGCTGGGCTTCCAGCGCCACATCGTCAAGCCCTCGAGCGTGATCGACTGGACGACGTCGGTCGTGGCCGGCGTCGAGGCAGCCGCCTAGCCGCCGTCGCGCCCACGGCCCGCCGCTAGGGTGGCGCCGTGGAGGAGGGGCTCCAACGGGTCGGTCGTTGGGTGCCGGGGCTGGCGCTGCTGCGCGCGCCATCGCGGCCCCGCGTTGCGGCGCGACCTGGTGGCGGGGACCGTCCTCGCCGCGCTCCTCGTCCCGCAGGGGATGGCCTACGCCGAGCTCGCCGGCGTGCCGCCGGTCACCGGGCTGTACGCGACCCTGGTGCCGCTCGTCGTCTACTTCCTGCTGGGCCCGTCGCCGATCCTCGTCCTGGGCCCGGACTCCGCCGTCGCCCCGCTCGTCGCCGCCGCGATCGTCCCGCTGGCGGCGTCCGGCGACGCTTCCGAGCGGATCGCCCTCGCCGGCCTGCTCGCCATCCTCGTCGGCGCGATCATGTTCGCCGGTGGGCTGGCGCGCTTCGGCTTCGTCACCGAGCTGCTGTCGCTGCCCGTGCGGCTCGGCTACCTCATGGGCATCGCCGCGACGGTCATCGTCGAGCAGCTGCCCAAGCTCTTCGGCTTCTCGGTCGACGCCGAGAGCTTCGTGCGCGGCGCGATCGACTTCGTCTCCGGCCTCGACGAGACCAACGCGACCGCGCTCGCGCTCGGCGCCGGATCGCTCGTGCTGATGCTGGCCCTGCGTCGCTGGGCGCCCCGGGTGCCGGGCGTCTTCATCGCGGTCGTCGGCGCCACGGCGATCGTCGCCGCGCTGGGCCTCGACGATCGCGTGGCGGTGGTCGGCTCCGTCCCCGCCGGTCTGCCGGTGATCGGACTCCCCGACGTCTCGTTCGCCGACCTCAAGACGCTCCTCCCCGCCGCGGTCGGTATCGCGTTCGTCGCGTTCGCCGACACGAGCGTGCTGTCGCGCAGCTACGCGGGCCGGCTTCACGTCGACGTCGACCAGAACCGCGAGCTCGGGGTCCTCGGGGTTGCCAATGTCGCCGCCGGGTTCGCGCAGGGCTTCCCGATCTCCTCGAGCAGCTCGCGCACCGCGGTCGCCGAGGACGTCGGCGCGAAGAGTCAGTTCGCGGGGCTCGCCGGCGCGGCCGTCCTCGCGCTGCTGCTGATCTTCGGCACCGGCCTGCTCCACGACCTGCCGACAGCCACGCTCGCCGCGATCGTGATCGTCGCCGTCCTGGGCTTCATCGACATCGCCGGCGCCCGGCGGCTGCTGCAGTGGCGGCCCTCGGAGTTCGTCCTCGCGATGGCGGCGTTCGTCGGCGTCGCCGTGCTGGGCGTGCTGTGGGGCGTCGGGATCGCGATCGGCCTGTCGCTGCTGAGCTTCGTGCGCCGAGCGTGGCGCCCCCACGACGCGGTGCTCGGACGCGTCGACAACCTCAAGGGCTACCACGACACCGAGCGCCACCCGGAGGCGCGCCTGATCCCGGGCCTCGTGCTCTACCGATTCGACGCGCCGATCTTCTTCGCCAACGCCGAGCTGTTCCGCGAGCACGTCGACACGCTGGCGCGCTCCGGCGACGTCCAGTGGATCGTCGTGGCGGCCGAGCCGGTGACCGACATCGACGTGACCGCCGGCGAGATGCTCGGCGCGCTCAACGAGGAACTCCAGGCGGCCGGCGTCGAGCTGGCCTTCGCCGAGCTCAAGGACCCGGTGCGCGAGCGCCTGCGCCACTACGGCGTCGAGGAGGCGATCGGCGCCGCCCGCTTCTTCCCCACCTTGGGCGTGGCCGTCGCCGCGTACCTCGGCGAGACCGGCGTCGACTGGCAGGACTGGGAGGACCGCGCGCCTAGTCGTCCATCGGGCCCGCCGAGACGCTGAAGACCGCGCCGCTGGGGTCGCGCAGGATCGCGAAGCGCGACCCGTTGGGCACGTCCATCGGGCCCATGAAGGTCTCCCCGCCGAGCTCGTTCGCCCTGGCCACCGTCGCGTCGACGTCCTCGCAGGCGAAGTAGAGGTTCCACGCCGGATGGCCGCCCTCGATGATCGGCAGGAGGCCGCCGTTGAGCCGGCCGCCGTTGGTGATCGACCAGTACTGGCCGTCCGACCCCGGGACCTCGGCGATCTCCCAGCCGAAGAGCGCGCTGTAGAAGGCGGAGGAGGCCTCGACGTCGGGCGTGACCAGGTCGTTCCAGGTCAGCGCGCCGACGGCGTTGACCAGTCCGCGCGCCGATGTTCTCCTTCGCCTGCCAGATCGAGAGCACCGCGCCCTGCGGATCGGCGAAGGCGGCCATGCGCCCGGCGTCGAAGACGTCGAACGGCGGCGCCAGGATGTTGGCGCCGAGCTCGGCAGCCCGCGCCGCGCTCGCGTCGACGTCCTCGACGGTGACGTAGCAGTTCCAGTGCGGCGGGATGCTCTCGTCCTGGCGCTCGCCGAGACCGGCGACGTTGTGGCCCTGCACCTGGGCCATCGAGTACACGGAGCCCTCGCCGATCGGGATGTCGTCGTAGCTCCAACCGAGGAGCGCGCCGTAGAAGCTGCTTGGCGCCGTCGAGGTCGTCGGTCTGCAGGTCGACCCAGCTGAAGGTCCCGGGTGCGTAGCTCGTGCGTTCGCCCATGCGGCGACGCTACCAAGGGCGCGGGTAAGCCGGACGTGAAGATCACGCAGGCGCCGAGGCGCCGACCAGCCCGCGCGCGTGCAGCAGCTCGGCGATCTGGACCGTGTTGAGCGCGGCGCCCTTGAGCAGGTTGTCGCCCACCACGAAGAAGTTGAGGCTGTGGTCGTCGTAGAGGTCCGCGCGCACGCGCCCGACGGCGACCTCGTCGCGCCCGGCCCACTCCAGCGGGGTGGGGATGTCGTCGAGCTCGAGGTTGGGGAAGGCGCCCAACGCCCTCATCGCCTCGTCGAGGTCGACCGGGCGCTCGAAGGTCGCGCGCACCTCGATGGCGTGGCCCACCATCACCGGCACGCGCACGCACGTCGGCGCGACGTTGAGGCCGGGGATGTCGAGGATCTTGCGCGACTCGTTGCGCAGCTTCATCTCCTCGTCGCTGTAGCCGCCCTCGACCTCAGAGCCCAGCCACGGCACCACGTTGAAGGCCAGTGCCTTGGCGTGGACCTTCGCCTCGACCGACGCCGCCGCGGCGGCACCGCCGTTGACGAGGTCGTGCTCGCGGACGCGGTCGACCTGGGCATGGAGCTCGTCCATGCCCTTCTGCCCGGCGCCGCCGGCGGCCTGGAAGGAGGTGCAGACCATCGTCGTCAGCCCGAAGGCGTCGTGCAGCGCCTTGGCCGGGAGCATGACCGCCATCGTCGTGCAGTTCGGGTTGGCCACGATGCCCTTGCCGATGTGGTCGAGCGCATCGGGGTTGACCTCCGACACGACCAGCGGGACCTCGGGGTCCATGCGCCACGCCGACGAGTTGTCGACCACGAGGGCGCCCGCCGCGGCGAAGCGCGGCGACCACTCGCGCGAGGTCGCGCCGCCGGCGCTGAACAGCGCCACGTCGAAGCCCTGGATCGTCTCGTCGGTCAGCGGCTGGACGACCATGTCGCCGATCTGCTTGCCGGCCGAGCGCGCGGAGGCGAAGGGCACGACCTCGTCGGCGGGAAAGCCGCGGCGCTCGAGCAGCGCGAGCAGGAGCGTGCCCACGGCGCCGGTGGCGCCCACCACGGCGACCCTCATGCGAACTCCCCGAACGGCTGCTCCGGGCGGATCGAGCCCTCCCCCGAGAGCTCGAACGCGCTGTGCAGCGCCTTGACCGCGTCGGGGACGCGATCGCCCGGGACGACGCACGAGATCCGGATCGGCGAGGTGGAGATCATCATGATGTTGATCGCGTTGTCGCCGAGCGTCGTGAAGACCTTCGCCGCGACGCCCGGGTGGGTCTTCATTCCGGCCCCGACGATCGAGACCTTCCCCATCGACTCGTCGGTGGCGACGGTCATCCCGAGCTCGGAGGCGATCGGATCCAGGGCCGTGCGCGCCGCGTGGATGTCGTCGCGCGGGATGGTGAAGGACATGTCCGCCCGCAGGCCCTCGGTCTCGGGCTCGCCCTGGATGATCATGTCGATGTTCACGTTCGCCAGGGCCAGCGCCGTCGTCACGCGCCCCGCGATGCCCGGCGTGTCCGGCACGCCCATGAGCGTGACGCGGGCCTCGCCGAGCGAGTGGGTGACGGCTGTGATGAGGGGGTGCTCCATGGTCTCCTCTTCGGATACGACAACGGTACCGGGCGCGTCGTCGAAGCTCGATCGGCAGTGGATCCGGACGCCGTGGTTGCGCGCGTACTCGACCGAGCGCAGCTGCAGCACCCCGGCGCCGGAGGCCGCCATCTCGAGCATCTCGTCGAAGGAGAGGACGGGGAGCTTGCGCGCGTTGGGGACGATCCGCGGATCGGCCGAGAAGACGCCCGGGACGTCGGTGTAGATCTCGCACACCTCGGCGCCCACGGCGGCGGCGAGGGCGACGGCGGTGGTGTCCGAGCCGCCGCGGCCGAGCGTCGTCACGTCGCGCGCCGTGCTCACGCCCTGAAAGCCGGCCACGAGGACGATGGAGTCGTCGTCGAGGGCGGCGAAGATGCGATCGGCGCGCACGTCGAGGATGCGCGCCTTGGTGTGCGAGGTGTCGGTCACGATCCCCGCCTGGGACCCCGTCAGCGAGATGGCGCGATGGCCGAGGTCGTTGATGGCCATGGCGCACAGGGCGCACGACACGCGCTCGCCCGTCGACAGCAGCATGTCCATCTCGCGCGGGTCGGGGTGCGGCGAGACCTCGTGGGCGTCGGCGATGAGGCGGTCGGTCTCCTTGCCGCGCGCGCTGAGGACGGCCACGACGCGGTGCCCGGCCTCGCGCTTGGCGACGATGCGCTGGGCGGCGCGCTTGAGGCGCTCGGCATCGGCCACCGAGGTGCCTCCGAACTTCATGACGACGGTTGCGCTGTCCATGACGAGCGCCGAAGGATAAGAGGCGTCCGGCCCTGGGTAGGGCACGGCCATGCGCCGCCTGCTCCTTCCGGTCCTGGCCGCTGCGCTCGTCGCCGCCCCGGCCGCCGCCCACCAGACCCCCGCCCCCACCAAGCAGCCGACGGCCGTCGGCGCCGGTGGAGGCGCCGCCACCGTCGATCCGCAGGCCACGCAGGCCGCCATCGACGTGCTGCGCCGCGGCGGCAACGCCGTCGACGCCGCGATCGGCGCGGCCGGCGTGCTCGGGGTCGTCGAGCCCTATTCGTGCGGCATCGGCGGCGGCGGCTTCATGACCGTCTACACCGCGCGCGACGGCAAGGTCCACACCATCGACGCGCGCGAGACGGCGCCGGCGGCGATGAAGACGGATGCGTTCGAAGGGCTCAAGACGTTCGAGTCCCAGCGCGTCAGCGGCATGAGCGTCGGCGTCCCGGGCACCCTCGACGCCTGGCAGAAGGCGCTGGACGACTACGGGACGTGGTCCTTGGGCCGCGCGCTGCAGCCGGGCATCGCCGCCGCCCAGCACGGCTTCGCCGTCGACCAGACCTTCTTCAACCAGACCGACGAGGCCAAGGCGATCTTCGCCGACTTCCCGGCCACGGCGGCGCTGTACCTCGACCCCGACGGCTCACCGCGCGACGTCGGCAGCGTCATCAAGAACCCCGATCTCGCGCGCACCTACGCGCTGATCGCCCGCAAGGGTCCCGACGCGCTCTACTCGGGGGCGCTCGCGCAGGCGATCGTCGACACGGTCAAGCACCCGCCGCTGCGCCCGGGGTCGACGCGGTCGGTCCGCCCAGGCGTCATGGAGCTCAGCGACCTCGCCGCCTACAAGGCGGTGGACCGCGACCCGACGCACATCGGCTACCGCGGCCTCGACGTCTACGGCATGGCGCCGCCGTCCTCCGGTGGCTCCACGGTCGGCGAGATCCTCAACATCCTCGAGGGCTATCCGAACCTCGGCGCGCTCCCGCGCGAGCAGGCGCTGCACTACTACCTCGAGGCCTCGCGGCTGGCCTACGCCGACCGCGGCGCGTTCGTGGCGGACCCCGGCTACGTGAGCGTCCCGCTGGCACAGCTGCTCTCCGACCAGTTCGCGGCGCAGCGCCGGGCCAAGATCACCGAGACGGCGGCGACCTCGCCGGTCCCGCCGGGTGACCCGAGCGCCGTCACCGACACCAGCGCGTCGACCACGCGCGTGGGCTCGACGACGAACCTGACGATCAGCGACCGCTGGGGCAACGTCGTCGACTACACCTTCACCATCGAGCAGACCGGCGGCAACGGCATGGTCGTGCCCGGCTACGGCTTCCTGCTCAACAACGAGCTCACCGACTTCAACCTCACGACCGACACCGATCCCGCCAAGCCCAACCCCCCGGGCGGCGTCAGCACCGGCGCGAACAAGGTCGAGGGCGGCAAGCGGCCGCGCTCGTCGATCGCACCGACCATCGTCCTGCGCAACGGGCGGCCGTTCCTGGCGCTCGGCTCGCCCGGGGGCGCCTCGATCATCACCACGGTGGCGCAGATCCTCGTCAACCGCCTGGACTTCGGCATGACGCTGCCCGACGCGGTGGCCGCTCCGCGCCTGAGCCAGCGCAACACGGCGACGACGCAGACCGAGACGCCGTTCCTGAGCACGCCCGAGGCCGCCGCGCTCCAGGCCCGCGGCCATGCCTTCATGGTCAGCACCGGGACCGGCGCGGAGATCGGCGCCGCGACCGGGATCGAGTTCCTGCCCCACGGGCTGGTGCAGGTGGCGGCCGAGCCGGTTCGCCGCGGCGGCGGCAGCGCCGCCGTCGTATGGTCCGGCGGCCACGGCCCGCATGGGCGCGACGGCCACGGCGGGCGCCACCGGATGCACCCGCCGCACGACGTCAAGAGGCCGGGCGCGCGCCGCTGAGCGCGGCGGGCGCGCGCTCAGCCCGACAGCACCCGCTCACCCCAGCGCGGCCGCAAACCGCGCGCCCAGCCCGGCAAGCCGCTCGGGCGGTTCGTTGGCGAAGACGACCCGGACGTGCTGCGGGCCGTTGGCCGGCCCCCAGCCGTCCATCGGCGTCGCCGCCACGCGACCGTGCTCGAGCAGCCTGCGCGACGCCTCGCGGGCGGTGAGGCCGCGCGGCGAGACGTCGACCAGCAGCGACCAGCCGCCCGCCGCGGGCACCACGTCGTGGTCGGCCAGCTCGGCGACGACGACGTCGCGCCGGCGCTGCCATTCGGTCACGGCCGCGGCCACGTCGGCGTCGGGGGTGCGCAGCGCGGCGACCGCCGCCGGCTGGGTCAGGCTCACCGGCGTGACCACGTTGAACAGGTGCGCGCGCGTGACGTCGGCCATGACCGCGCGCGGCCCGGCCACCCAACCCACGCGCCAGCCGATCATCCGCCACTCCTTCGACACCGAGCCGACGGTGATGACGTGGTCGGCCATCCCGTCGAGGGCCGCCGGATGGATCACGGGGCGCCCGTCGAAGACGATCCGCTCCATCGCGGCGTTGTAGATCAGCCAGCAGCCCAGGCGCCGGCACAGGCCCGCGATCGCGTCCCACTCGGCGGCGTCGAGCACGGCGCCGGAGGGCATCGAGGGGTTCATGACGAAGAGCGCGCGGGTGCGGTCGCCGGCCGCGTCCTGGAGCGCGTCGAGGTCCAGGCGCCAGGCGCCGTCGCGGCGGCGGAAGGGCACGAAGACCGGCGTGGCGCCGGCCATCCGCACGCGGCTGACCATGCCGACGTACGTCGGGTCGGTGACGATCACCTCGTCGCCCTCCTGCACGGTGGCCAGCAGCGCGTCGAACAGGCCCTCGGTCCCGCCGCAGGTGATGACGACGTCCTGCTCGGGGTCGTAGGCGACGCCGGTCTGGCGCTCCAGCCGCGCGGCGACGGCGCCACGCAGCTCGGCGAGGCCGTTGAACGGCAGGTAGGAGTTGGCGGCGTCGATGCCCACGCTCGCTCGCGTCGCCTCGAGCACCGCGGCCGGGGGCGGCACGTCGGTGTCGAGGTTCTCCAGGCGCAGGACCTCCGGGTCGGCGCCCGCGGCGCGCGCGGCGGCGTCGACGCCGAGGTCCGGGAGGTCGGCCAGTCGCCTTGGGCGATGCGTCAGTGAAGCAGTCATAGCTGTCTGACAAAATAGACAGCATGGACGAACCGGTCAACGCCCTCGCGGCCAATCTGCGCCGCCTGCGGGCCGAGCGCGGGCTGTCGACCGTCGCGCTGGCCCGGGACTCCGGCGTGGCGCGCGCGACGCTCGCGCAGATCGAGGCCGGGCGCGGCAACCCCACACTGGAGACGCTGTACGCGCTGGCCAACACGCTCGAGGTCGCGTTGGCCGACGTCATCGCCCCGGCGGTCGCCGCGGACGTCGAGGTCGTGCGCGCCGCCGACGGCCCGCGCGTGACCGGCGCGGCCGTCCGGGCCCGGCTGGTGGCGCGCCTCTCCGGGCGCGCCTCGGTCGAGCTCTACGAGCTGTCGCTGCGGCCGGGCCGCCGGCAGGTGTCAGCGGCGCACCCCATCGGCGTCGTCGAGCACCTGCTCGTCCATGTGGGCCGCGCGCGCGTCGGGCCCGAGAGCGCGCCGGTCGAGCTCGGCGCCGGCGACTACGCCCGCTACCCCGCCAGCGTCCCGCACGTCTACCAGGCGCTCGAGCCCGGCCTGACCGCGACGCTGCTGATCGAGTCGCCCTAGAGCGCGCGGCGCCCGACGAGGGCCTTGCCCAGCGTGACCTCGTCGGCGTACTCGAGGTCGGCGCCGACCGGAAGCCCTGAGGCCAGGCGCGTGACCGCGACGTCGGGGGCGCTCTCGCGCAGCGCCGCGGCGATGTGCAGCGCGGTCGCCTCGCCGGTCGTGGTCGAGTTGGTGGCGAGCACGACCTCGCTGACCGAGCCGTTGCGCACGCGCGCGTAGAGCTCGGCGATCTTCAGGTTCTCGGGATCGATGCCGTCGATCGGCGACAGCGCGCCGCCGAGGACGTGGTAGCGGCCGCGGTACTCGTGCGTGCGCTCGATGGGGATGACGTCGCCGGGCTCCTCGACGACGCAGATGAGGCTCGCGTCGCGGCGCTCGTCCTGGCAGATGCCGCAGCGCGGCTCGTCGGCCAGGTTGAAGCACACCTCGCACAGGCCGATGCGCTCCTTGACCTCGCGGATGGCGTCCGCCAGCGCGTTCGCGTCCTCGGTGTCGCTGCGCAGGATGTAGAAGGCCAGGCGCTGCGCCGTGCGCTGACCGATGCCGGGCAGCTTGCCGAGCTCGGTGATGAGGCGTTGGACGGGCGGCGGATACAAGCGCTAGAAGCCCGGCAGGCCCAGCGAGCCCAGGTCCATGCCACCCGTGAGGCCGCCCAGCCGGGTCTGCTGCAGCTCCTGGGCGGCGCGCAGCGCCTCGTTGGTGGCGGCGAGGACCATGTCCTGCAGGAGCTCGGGGTCGTCGGGATCGATCGCCTCGGGAGCGATCGTGATCGCCTTGATCACGAGGTCGCCGGAGACCTTGACGGTCACCATGCCGCCGCCGGCCGAGGCCTCGACCTCCTCGTTCTTGAGCTGCTCCTGAGCGGCCACCATGTCCGCCTGCATCTTCTGGACCTGCTTGAGCATCTGCTGCATGTTGGGCGGTTGCGGCATCAGGTCTGCCCTCCGGGCTCGTCGGGTTGCGGATCGTCGGGGACGATCTCCTCGGCGTCGAACTCCGTCTTGAAGCGTGCCACGAGCTCGTCCTCGGAGGGCGGCTTGACCTCCGAGCGCTCCTCCAGCTCGCGCAGCTCGAAGACCACGCGCAGCGAGCTGCCGGCCAGGCCGCGCAGCGCGTCGTCGACCGTGGCGCGGTGCTCGCGGCCGTCGGCCATCTTGCGGTTGAAGGTGTCGTGCTCGGCGAAGGCGACGACGACCTCGCTGCCGCGCACCTCGACCGGATGGGCCTCGGCGAGGCAGGCGGCGAGCAGCCCGTTGTCGGCGCGGACGGCGTCGAGGACGGCGGGCCACAGGGTGCGGACGGCGTCGAGGTCCGGGTCGGCGACGGCGGTCGCGGTCGGGGTCGGGTCGGTTGCGGCGCATGCTCGGGCGCGTGGCCCGCGGCTTCGCTCGGCGCGTGCTCGGGCGCGTGGCCCGCTGCTTCGGCTTGCGCGTGCTCGGGCTCGCGGCCCGCTGCTTCGCCCGGCGCGTGCTCGGGCTCGCGGCCCGCTGCTTCGCCCGGCGCGTGCTCGGGCTCGCGGCCCGCTGCTTCGCCCGGCGCGTGCTCGGGCTCGCGGCCCGCTGCTTCGCCCGGCGCGTGCTCGGGCCCTGGCGTCGTGGATGGCGGCGAGGGAGGGGTGGGTGCCGGCGCGGGCGGCTGCGCCTCGGCGCGCTGCGGCTCCGGCACGGCGCGTGGCGGCTCCGCGGCACGCAGCGGCTCGACCGCGCGCGGCGGCTCCACCGCCCGCGGCGGCTGCGCCGGCGCGGCCGCGCCGCTGAGCGCGGCCTCGAGGCGCTCCACGCGCGCCATCAGGGCGCGGGCGGCGGGATCGACCTCCGGCGCGGCGGCCTTGACCAGGGCCGCCTCCAGGCGCGTGCGCGCGTCGGCCCCGTCCTTGACCGTGCGCAGGGCCTCGGCCAGGAGGTCGAGCAGGCGCACGAGGCTCGAACCAGGGATGCGCCCGGCCTGCTCGGCGAGGCGCTCGTCGCGGTCGGGGGTCAGCCGCAGCTCGTGCGGGACCTCGCCCAGCGTCTGCACGACGAGCAGGTCGCGCGCGTGGGCCTCGAGGTCCTTGAGGAACTGGGCGATGTCGCGGCCGGTGTCGGCCAGGCGCGCGGCGGCGAGCCACGCGGCGCGCGCATCGCCCGAGGCGACGGCGTCGAAGGCCTCGAAGAGCAGGTCGACGTCGGCGACGCCGAGCACGGCGAGGACGTCGTCGGTCGCGATGTCGGTGCCCGTGTACGTGACGAGCTGCTCGAGCGTGCCGAGCGCGTCGCGGAACGAGCCGGTCGCGTGGCGGGCGAGCAGCGCGACGGCGTCGGGCGCGATCTCGATCGACTCGGCGTTGGCGACGCGGGTGATGACGGTGGCGATCTGCTCCACCGTCGGGCGGGCGAAGTCGAAGCGGTGGCAGCGGTCGACCACCGTCGGCAGGACCTTCTGCGCCTCGGTCGTGGCGAGGACGAAGATCGTGTGCGGCGGCGGCTCCTCGAGCGTCTTGAGGAACGCGTTCCACGCCTGCGAGGACAGCATGTGCGCCTCGTCGAGGATGTAGACCTTCGAACGCCCGGACACCGGCGCGAACTGCACGGACTCGCGCAGCTCGCGGATGTCGTCGACCGAGTTGTTCGACGCCGCGTCCATCTCGATGACGTCCAGCGACGTGGCGCTGGCGATCGCGACGCACGACTCGCACTGCCCGCAGGGCTCCACCGTCGGCCCGTGCTCGCAGTTCATGCACGCCGCGAGCATCTTCGCCATCGACGTCTTGCCCGTCCCCCGCGAGCCCACGAACAGGTAGGCATGGTGGACCTTGCCCTGCTCGACGGCATTGCGCAGGGTCCTCACGACATGCTCCTGGCCCACGACGTCCGCGAACGTTCGCGGGCGGTGGCGGCGGTACAACGAGGGGCCGGCGGTCACGTCGTCCGAGTGTAGTGACCAAGGCCGGACGGTCTCCGCCAGCGCCTGCCGCGCTGCGCGGCCAGGGCACCGAGGGGTGAGCAGCTGCGGAGAGTTGTGACGTTTGTGGTGTCCGCTGTAGCGGGTTGATCGCCATGCTGAGGGGGTGGGCTCGGAAAACGGCGATAGTGGCCGCAAAGCGAGCCCACCCCTCTGGTTGGCGGTGTCGGAGCTGGCGGAGCGGCAGTGGGGCGTGGTCGCCCGGCGCCAGCTCGCGGCGCTGGGGGTGTCGCGCCACACCGCCGATCATTGGCTGCGCGCGGGCCGGCTGCACCGCGTCCACCACGGCGTCTACGCCCTCGGGCACACCGCGCTGCGCGCCGGAGGGGCGCCGGTTGGCGGCGGTGCTGGCCTGCGGGCCTGGTGCGGTCTTGAGCCATCGCAGTGCGGCGGCGCACTGGGGGCTGCTGCGGACCGATCAGACGCGCATCGACGTCACCGCGCCTCGCGGCCGCCACGGCGCCCCGGGGATCCGCCTGCACCGCACACGCTCCCTCGATGCCCAGGACATCGCCCACCACGAAGGCATCCCGATCACGACGGTCCACCGCACGCTGCTCGACGTCGCGGCGATGGCGCGCGGCGGCGAGCTCGAGCGCGCGGTCGCCCAAGCCGAGCGGCTGCGCCTGTACGACCACCGGGCGATCCAGGCGGTGCTGGAACGCGCCAACGGGCACGGCGGAGTCGGCGTGCTGCGGCAGCGCCACCAGCCGCGAGCCGAAGTGGACGCGCAACGAATGGGAGGCCGCCTTCCTGAAGCTGCTGCGCGAGGCGGGCATGCCCGAACCCAGACCAACGAGCCCTTCCACGCGCCCGATCACGGCCACTGCGAACCCGACTACCACTGGCCCGAGCACCGCGTGATCGTCGAGCTCGACGGCTTCGAGACCCACGGCACCCGACAGGCGTTCAGCAACGACCGCGCCAAGGACGCCGCCCTGACCGCCGCCGGCTACCGCGTCCTCAGGTTCACCCGCGACGACGACCCCGCCCTCGCCATCAAGCGCCTACGGAAGCTGCTCGTGTGACTCAGCGCCGGGGCTTCGCCAGGTAGCTCTTGCCCGCCGAGACCACCACGGTCTTCCCGCGCACCTTGTCGCGAACCGTGACCGTGCCCCGGACGACGCGGGTCAGGGTGCCGGCGCAGCTGTCCTTGACGAGCCACTTCGTGCCGCGGACGGTGGCCGAGCTGTACTTGCCGGCCGTGCGGAACGAGCCCTTGCCGTCCCCCCAGAGGTGGCGCTGCTTCTTCTTGGTCGCCGCGGCGCTGCGGCCGCCGCCGCGGCACGAGGCCAGCGGCTCGGTCAGCGCGAGGTTCGTGACCGAGCCCGGCTGCGTGACCTTGAAGACGCCCTCGTAGAACCGGCCGGCCTGCGGCTTGCCGCCCGCCTTGGGCACCGACGTGAGCTCGACCACGCCCGCCAGCGTGTCGACCGTGGAGCCGAGCGGGATCCCCTCGCTGCCCGTGAGATCGACGAAGTCGTTGCTGCCCGGCCGCCGGACCCGGACCTTGCCGCTGATCGCCTTCACGACGACCGTCTTGTGGAAGACGGGACCGCCGCCTCCGGCGCCCAGGACGAGGCTGACGTTGTCGATGTAGGCGTCGTTGTAGGACCCGTCGTCGCGGATGGCGTCGATGCGGACCGAGATCTGGCGGGTGCCCGCGGGCACCGCCGCGGAGGCCGTCCGGGCGACGAGCGCGGTGGTCAGGTTGCGATCGGTCGAGGTGACGGTCGGCAGGGCGACCGCGCCGGCCGGCGCGCCGCCCGCGTTCAGGAAGGTCGCCGTGACCGCGGCGTGGTCGGTCTGCGACGAGTAGCCGCCGAGCAGCGCGGAGAGCGTCGCCCCGACCTTGCCGGCATCGATCTCCGCGGCGGCGCCCGACACGTCGACGACCTGCGTCGCCGCGCTCGCCGCCCCGCCCGGCCCGCCCGCGAAGAAGTTGACGCCACCGCCCAGGGCCGCACCGTCGGCGGCGGTGAGGAAGGCCGGCGTCCCGTACTGCACGGCGGTGAAGGTCGACTCGACCGTCCAGCCCGGCAGGGGGAGCTGCGTCCCCGAGTCCGCGGCCCCCGGGCCCGCCTCGGCTCCCGGGTTGACGAGCAGGTTCCCGCTCGGCACGACCGCCCCCGCCGGCGCGGCGGCGAAAAGGGCGACCGCTGCCAGCCCGACGACGAGGTGTCCACGCACGCGGCGACCATCTCACGCCGCACCGAGCAGACGCAAGGCGGCGATAGGGTCCGCGCCCGTGCGCCGCGGCAAGGCCATCGGCTGGACGCTCCTGCTCGGTCTCGTCGCCTGGGCGCTGGCCGGGCGCGGGCTCGTCAACTACGACACGCTCTACGCGCTGGTCTGGGGGCGCGACCTCACGCACGGGACGCTCCCCGACTACGACGTCTCGCTCGCCCCCACGCCCCACCCGCTCGCCACGCTGGCCGGCGCGGTCCTCTCCGTCCTCGGCGCCCAGGCCTCCATCGACGCCGACCATCGTCCTGGCCTTCGTCTTCCTGGGGGCGCTGGGCTGGGTCACGTACCGCCTCGGCGAGGAGTGGATCAACCGCGCCGCCGGCGCGCTGGCGGCGGCGATCGTCCTCACGCGCCGTCCCGTGCTCGACTTCGGCGCGCGCGCCTACGTCGACGTTCCGTACCTGGCCCTCGTCCTCGGCGCCCTCCTCGTCGAGACCAGGAACCGCCGCGCGGGCGCGCCCGTCCTGGCGCTGCTCGGCCTCGCCGGCCTCATCCGGCCCGAGGCGTGGCTGTTCTCGGGCGCCTACCTCATCTGGCTGTGGATCGGCGGCGTGCGCGACCCCCGGCTGTGGGCGCTCGCCGCCGCCGCGCCGCTGCTGTGGGCACTCGGCGACCTCATCGTCACCGGCGACCCGCTGCACTCGCTCACCGGCACGCGCGACACCGCGCAGCGCCTGCAGCGCATCACCGGCCTCGACGAGGTCCCGGGCACCGTGCCGCGCCGGCTGGGCGAGATCCTCCGAGAGCCCGTGCTCTTCGGCGCCGCGGGCGGCGGGGTGCTGGCGCTCGCGTTCCTGAGAGCGCGCGTCGCTCTGGGCGCCGTGGCCGGGGTGATCGCGATCGTCGCCTTCTGCGTCCTCGCCGCGGCCGGCCTGCCGATCCTCGGTCGCTACCTGCTCGGGCCGGCCACCATCCTCGCGATCTTCTGCGGAGCGGGCGCCTTCGGCTGGGCGGAGCTCCCGCGCGGGCATCCGTGGCGCCGACGATGGGCCTGGTTCGGGGCCGTCACCCTCGTCGGCCTCGCTCGTCTTCATCCCGCCCCAGGTCACCCGCATCGGCAACCTGCGCGACGCCCTGCGCATCCAGGACGGGATCCAGGACGACCTGCACGCGCTCACGCCCAGCTTCCCCTGTACGCCGGTCACGGTGCCCAACCACCGCCCGGTGCCGCTGCTCGCGCTGTGGCTCGACGTCGACCCCGCGCGTATCGCGGTCGCCCAGGAGCAGCGGCCGCGCAGCGGCACCTACGTGGTGCCGACGAGCCGGCGCGTCGCGCGCCAGTACATCCTCGACCCGCGCGACGTCGACCCGCGCATCCCGCCGCCCCCGCCGAGCTTCCGGCCCGTCGGGGCCAACGCGTCGTGGCGCGCCTTCGCCCAGTGCAGATAGCGGACCGTGCACCCTCCTTCGAAGCAGATCTACGGGCGCTTGCGCTTCGAGCGACTCCGGCACCGGGCTTTCCCGCTGCGCACGTCGGGATCCGCTTAAGGCTGCTTCCTTCCGGACCTGACCTGATTCACAGACCGACGTCGCGCGGGACCCCCGGGCCATCGACGCCGCTCTCGGCGTGCTGACCCCACAGGCCTGCCCCTCGAGAGGGGATTCGGCCTCGCTAGAGCGGATTGCGAGCGACAGGGCACCGCTACCTCCCCGCCTAGCACGGTCCGTGGTCAAGCCTAGCGCGTGGAGATAGGGTCGCGGGGGTGGTGGAGGCACCGACGTGGCTGCGGCACACGCTCGAGGAGATCGTCGGACAGATCCGGCGCCTGCTCGACGTGAGCGGCTGCGCCTTCCAGGTCGTCGACTTCGAGGCCGGCGTGATCCGCCCCGCCGCGGCCTGGTTCGCCAGCGACGAGGCGCGCGACGCGATGACGCCCGTCCTCGAGCGCCCGTACGACCGCGAGCGCCCGGGCGTCACCGAGGCGGCGATCGAGCGCGGCGAGTCGCTGCTCCTGGGCAGCTTCGAGGACTGGGAGGGCGCGACCGCGCTGCGCGAGCGCCTCGAGGAGGAGCTCGAGCCCGAGACCGCCCGGCGCGCCTGGGACTGGTATCGCACCTCGTCGTTCATCTCCTGCCCGGTGCGCACCGCGGGCGGGCGCACCCTCGGAGTGCTCGCGATCTCCTCCCGCGCGCCCCAGAGCCCGCTCGGCCCGCAGGAGCTGCGCCTGGTGGAGGTCTTCGCCGACCTCGCCGCCCTGGCCCTCGAGCGGACCGAGCTGCTGGAACGCGAGGAACGCCGCGGGCGCGAGGAGCGCGAGATCAACGAGGCGGTGCGCGCCATGAGCGCCTCGCTCGAGCTCGACACCGTCTACGCGGCGATCGTCGAGCAGGCGGGCCAGCTCGTCGGCGCGCGCAAGGTCGCCCTGCGGCGCTACGAGCCCGCGACGGCCGACCTGCGCACCGTCGCGGCGATCGGCTTCACCGACGAGAGCGTGCGCACGCGCTTCGGCGTGGGCGAGGGCATGATCGGCCACGTCGCGCGCACCGGGGAGTCCTACGTGAGCGATCCGGCCGACGCCGATCGCTTCCTGCACCCGTTCGTCGAGCGCGAGGGGATCGGCTCCTTCGTCCACGTCCCCATCGCGCTCGGGCCGCGCCTGTTCGGCGTGCTCACCGCCAGCCACGAGCAGCCCGGCTACTACGGCCCCGAGCAGCTCGCGCGCCTCGAGCTGCTGGCGCGGCCCGCCGCCGGCGCGATCGCCAACGCGCTCGACTTCAACCGCGAGCGCCGCGTCGCCGCCGCGCTCACGCGCGGGTACGTGGCCCGCGGCGCCAACGACGTCCCCGGCTTCGAGCTCGGGCTCGTCTACGAGCCCGCGGGCCATGACGTCGGCGGCGGCGACATCTTCGGCGTCTGGACGCTGCCGAGCGGGGCGCTCGCGGTGCTCGTCGGCGACGTCACCGGCAAGGGCCTCGAGGTCGCCGCGCTGAGCGCGATGGTCCGCTTCTTCGTCGAGGCGCGGACCTGGGACTCCGAGCGCCCCGGCGACGTCCTCGCCCAGACCGACCGGCTGCTGGGCGGACGGCTGCCGAGCTCGAGCTTCGTGACCGCCTTCATGGCCGTGATCGCCGACGGCACGCTGCGCTGGGCCAACGCCGGGCACGGCCCCCCGTGGCTGCTGCGCGCCGACGGCCACGAGGCGCTCAAGGCCACCGGCGTGCCGCTCGGCGTCCAGGCTTCGGCCCGCTACGAGGAGCACGAGGCGCCCTTCGGGCCCGGCGACGTGCTCTTCGCCTCGACCGACGGGCTCATCGAGGCGCGCCGCGGCGGCTCGTTCTTCGGCGAGCAGCGCCTGCCGGCCGTGCTGGCCGAGCACGGCCGCGCCCTGGGCCCGCGCGAGCTCGTCGCGCTCGATCTACCGCGAGGTCGAGGCGTGGGCGCCGCAGCTCAACGACGACGTCGTCATCCTCGCCCTGCGCCCGCAGCCATGATCCGCCACGAGGCGCCGTCCGGCGCCGCGTCGCAGGCGCTCTTCGCCGAGTACCTCGAGCTCGTGCGCGAGCGCGTGGGCGACGCCTTCGTGCCCACCGAGGAGATCTTCGCCACCGAGGACGACTTCCACGGCGAGGGTGCCGCGTGGCTCGTGCTCTACGAGGGCGAAGCCGCCGTCGCGTGCGGGGGCCTGCGCCCGCTCGCGCCCGGCGTCGCCGAGATCAAGCGGATGTTCGTCACCGCCCGGGCCCGCCGCCGCGGCCACGCGCGCGCGCTGCTGGCCGAGCTCGAGCGGCTCGCCGCCGACGACGGGCGCGACCGCGTGCGCCTCTACACGACCGAGGTCCTACGGGAGGCGCGCGTCCTCTACAGCGCCTGCGGCTATCGCCCGGTGGGCGTCGCCGCGATCGACGGGCGCATGGACCTGTGGCTGGAGAAGCGACTCGCCGCGGACGCGCAGTACCGTGTGGCCATGGCTCGCACGAAGATCGACGAGGCCGCCGAGCTCACCGTCGCCGACGTCATCCACGGCCGCTTCACCGCCCTCCGGCGACGGCGACCATCGGCGACGTCCGCGAATGGTTCGCGGCCAGCGCCAGCCGCCGCATGGCCTTCCTCGTCGACGGTGAGCGCTACCGCCGGCTCCCTCGTCCCCCAGCAGGTCGCCGGCGACGTCGACCCGACGCTCCCGGCGGCCGACGTCGCACAGCTCGGGCCAAGCCGTCGCGCCCGAGGCGCCGGCGAGCCACGGCCAGGAGGTCGCCTGCAAGCCGACGCACGCCGCGCGCCCGTCGTCGATCACGACGGGCGCCTGCTCGGCGTCGTCTCGGTCACCACCGACCTGACGACCTTCTGCGGCACGGGAGGGATCCCCAACGGCCGGCTAGGCCGACCCGACCGGGTTCCCGAACGGGCTAAACGCGCGTGCCGACCGCGAGCAGGTACTCCATCTCGAAGCGCGCGCGGTCGTCGCGTGCCGCGGTTCCACTCGTCGCAGAACGCGGTCGAGCGCGTCGTCGAACTCGGCCTCGCGGCCGTTGCTTGCGCGCGTTGGCGCGCGCGGCGATCGTCGGGCCGTAGCGCGCCTTGAAGTGCTCGCCGTAGTCGTGCGGGTGCTCGAACGCGGTGACCTCGAGCGACGTCGCGCTCGAGCGTGCCGAAGCTCGACGCGGTCGCCGAACAGCTCGCGCACGTGCTCCTCGCTGCCCCACAGCGGCGGCGGCTGCGCGCCGGGCGGGGGCGGCGGGGCGAACGGGCCCATCGTGCGGAACAGCGCGCCGATCATGCCCTCGGGCGTCCAGCTCAGCAGGCCGATCGTGCCGCCGGGGCGGCAGACGCGGACGAGCTCGTCGGCGGCCTCCTGATGGTGGGGCGCGAACATCACGCCGATCGAGGACATCACGACGTCGAACGACTCGTCCTCGAACGGCAGCTGCTCGGCGTCGGCCTCGACCCAGTCGAGCTCGAGGCCCTCGGCCTCGGCGCGGCGGCGGCCGGCCTCGAGCAGCTCGGGCGTGAGGTCGCTGGCGGTGACGTCGCGCGCCGCGCTGCGCGGCCGGGATCGACGCGTTGCCGGTGCCGGCCGCGACGTCGAGCACGCGCATGCCCGGGCCGATGCCGCACGCCTCGACGAGCCGCGGCCCGAGCGGGAGCAGGAACGTCTCGACCATCGACGGGTAGTCGCCGGACGCCCACATCGCGCGGTGGCGCGCCTTGAGCTCGGAAGCGGGCGGGGTTGCGCGCCTAGCCTCGAGGTCAGGACTTGGCGAAGTGGATCGATGCTGGGTCATGCAGCCCGGTCTCTTCGGCGCCGGCCGCACGCCGACAATCGGGCGCCCACCCTGAACTTAGTCGGGGCTCGCGCCCCGAGCAGGGTCCGGCGTCGCACCCTAGGGTCCCTGGCCGCGAGGGCGCGCCGCGTCCACAGTGAGCGCCATGTTCAAGGTCACTGTGAAGCGCGCGTTCGCCGCCCTGGCCGTCACGGCGGGCCTCCTCGCAGAAGCGCCGCCGGCCGGCGCGCTCGTCCTCTACGACGGGCACGCGAGGTCGGCATCGGTCTACCAGCACAACCAGACCGACCTCGAGTTCCTCTCCGTCGCCGCCGGGACAGATCACCGACGGAACCTCGAACACGCTGCAGATCGGGATCGTCGCGCCGCGTTGACCCGTGCATGATATTCGCGCGGCGTGCGCCTGGGCATCGCAGATCATTTCGGGTGGGCCGTGGCGGTGACGGCGTCCGCGGACCACGAGGTCGTGGACCGTCGGCGGATCGAGCTGGTCGAACCCGGCGTGTCGCCGGCACCGATCCACTACGAGAGCCAGCGCCTCGACGTCGCCGCCACGGCGGCGCTGGTCGCGGAGGTGCGGGCGTCGGTCGCTCGGGCGACGTCGGCCGCGCTCGACGAGCTCGCGGCCGCGCTGCCCGCGCCGATCGTGTCGATCTCGCTCCGAGCCTGGCCGCCGGACTTCCCCGACGACATCGCCGTCCAACGCCGCGCGCCCTACGAGGCGCGGGCCGACGCCATCATGTACCGCCAGGTGCTCGCCGAGCTGGCGCACGCGCGTGGCTGGGACGTCCACCTCTACGACGCGAAGGACGTCGGAGGTCAGGCGGCCAGCATGCTGGCCGAGCGGGCCGACGAGGTCCTGCAGGGACCTCGGGCGAGGTTGGGTCCGCCCTGGACGAAGGACCATCGGACCGCACTCGCCGCGACGATCGTCGCATCATTCGGCGACGATGCGCGCGGCGGGCTACCCGGCGCGGAACTCGGCCGCCAGCTGGTCCGAGCGCTGACGCAGCATGTCGCGACCGAGGTCCTGGACGCCCCGAATCCCGGTCGCTCGTCTGGCCGTCGCACGAACCGCTGCCAGACGTGCCCGTCGGCCGGGTCGATGAAGCTGATGTAGCCGCCGTCCGCGATCTGCAGCGGCTCGGTGAGACCGCCGGTGTGGAGTACCCCGGCGTCGCGTGTGTCGAGCTGCGGTAGAAGGCGGGAACCAGGAAGTCGCTGACCTCGACGCCCCCGACCTGATAGGTGATCGCCTCGCAGGGATCGCACAGCTCGACGAGGTAGCGCACGCGCGGGCTGGTCCCCTGCCAGCCAGCGAGCGCGCGGGCACCGTGCAGCCGGTTGCCCCACGGGTCGCCGAGCATCTCGAGAGCTCATGGCTGGCGGTGACCGTCCACTCCCCGACGTCGATGGCGACCTTGGCGAACGGCTGACGGCTCGCATCGGCGTGGAAGCCGAGCGCACCAGGCTGGCCCGTCGAGTGGACGAGGTCGATTGCGCCACGTGCCGGGCGGTGCCGTGGGATACGCCCCGACGGTCGCCTTCACGTGCCAGCGCGGCGCGAAGTCGGCCTGGACCTGCTCGTTGAGCGCTCCGGCCACCTCCGCGAGATCGGAGGCCGGGACGGTGCCCGTCGAGTCGACCAGCGCGACATGAACCGGTATGGCGGCGGTGCTCACGTGGCTTCGCTCCTTCCGAGGACGAGGCGGAGGCGCAGGGTGTCTCAGGTCTCCGGCAGGCGCTCAGCACTCAGGGCGCGGCGCCGGCTAGGTGCCGTGCCACCGCCGCCGCGATCGGCTGACCGGTGTGGCTCTCGTAGTACGCGTAGGCCGGACTCGGGTTGACCTCGAAGCAGACCGCTTCGCCCTCGGGGGTCAGCCGGAGGTCGATCCCGCTGAAACGCAGCCCGAGCTCACGCGTGAAGTCGATGCACCGCTCGGCCGTCCCGTCGTCGAGCGTCGTCGCCTCGAGGCGCGCCGGCCGTCCGCCGTCGAGGCCCGCGTAGCGGTAGTCCGTCGCATCCGCGGTCACGCGCGTGGCGAAGAGCTGCCGGCCGACGACGTGGACGCGGACATCCACGCCGGCGACGTACGCCTGGAACTGCACCGGGCACCAGCGGATGTCGTCGATCCGGTCGAAATCGTCCCAGGTGAGCTCCTGCACGACGGAGCGCGATCCGCTGACCGACTTGTAGACGACGCGGCCGTGCTGCGCGAAGAACTCGCGCACCAGCTCGGGGTCGTTGGTCACGAGCGTCTCGGGGATAGTGAAGCCCGCGCGGGCGATGAGCTGCGCCTGGTAAGGCTTCGAGCCGTTGGACGCCATCGCCGACGCGCGATTGACCACGCGCGCGGGCGTGATCTCCATCCACCGGTACAGCGTGTCGTGGAGCTCGCGACAGGCCGTGCGCGCGGGCGAGTCCGGCGGCTCGCTGTCCAGCTCCGGGAGGATGCGGTCGTCCATGAGTCGCGTGTAGACGGCCGCGACGTCCTCGAGCCTCAGCGTGCCGCGCGACAGCTGCAGCTCGCCGCGGAGCCCGGAGCCGTCGAGCTCGAACGTGCACCGCCCCGCCACGGACTCGCGCTGGTTGAAGACCGTGGTCGGCACGCCCAGGCGATCGAGCTCGTGGGCCACGCGTGCCAGCGGGGGCTCGCTGGGGATGCCGCAGAGCAGGATCATGCCGCGCGCGCCCGGAGCGCCTCCGCGACGGCGTCGACGCGCCCCTCGTCAGGCGAGGCGATCGCGGGGAGCAGCGACGCGTCGGCGAACGCCCAGTCGTCGTCGAAGCGCGCCTCGACGAGGTCGAAGTCGACGATTCGCGCCAGACGCTCGCTGCCCTGCCGGACGTCGTCCGGCGCCCCGTCATCGTCGACCACGCGCCCGTCGATGACCAGCACGCGGCGCACCGCGAGCGGGGCCGTCGCGTCGTCCGGGTAGGCCCGGATGGCCAGGCCGGCGTCGCGGGCCACGGCCCGCCATTGGCACGGCGTCCGCCATGTCCCCGCGAGCGCGCTGCCGGTGGGCCGGTTGATCACCCGTCGCCCGAGCGAGGCCAGCCAGCTCTGGACGAGCGCGTAGAGCTCGCCTCCCGCGTACTCGCGGTCGGCCTCCGAGGCCCCGGCATACCCTTCAGCGCTCACCCACAGCAGGCGGTTGAGGACGCCCCGCACGTCACGCGTGTCGATCACCCGCCCGTCGGCCAGCACCAAGCGCGTCCAGGCGCCGAGGCTGTCCACGCGGTGCTCCCAGCCCGCGCCATGGACCAGCTCGCTCGCCTTCACGACCTCGAGCGGCGTCAGCCCGAGCGACCGCAGGCGGTCGCCGGTCGCCGAGGCGTCGACGTCGGCGTCCTGGCAGGCGACGAGCCACACGTCACTGCGGCACGTCCGGCTCGTCCCGCAGGGCGGCGGTCGCGAGGTCGGGGCGGTGCTCGGCGGGGATGAAGTGCTGGACGGGGTCGGTGGTCACCACGGGCCAGGCCGCGGGCGCCGGCATGACAGTGGCGGGGTTCGGCAGGTCGGTGAACTCCTTCTCCCTGCCGAAGTCCTTGAGCTCCTTCTGGGTCTCGACCTTGTCGCCCTTGTCGTCCTTGTGGTCCTTGCGGTCCTTGCCGTCCTTGTCGTCCTTGTGGTCCTTGTTGTCCTTCTGGAGCTTGTCGGGGTTGTCCTTGTTGTCCTTGCCGTCCTTGTTGTCCTTGTTGTCCTTGCCCTCGTTCTTGGTGTCCTTGCCGTCCTTCGCCTCCGACTTCTGGGGCGGAAGCAGGGCGATCAGGGCCGGCAGCTCGGGCAGCGACCCGATCCGCTGCGTGCTCGGGTTGGCCCCGTCCTGCTGCGGGGTGCCCGACACGCGCAGGGCGTTGCGCGCGTCCGCGGGCGTGAGCGGCGCTCGCTTCGCACCGTTGAGGTTGACGCCCTGAAGCGAGGTGATGACGCCGGCGACGATCGCGGCCGCGGCCGACGTGCCTCCGAACACGTCCGTGTACCAGATCGACTCGTCGCCGCCTTGCAGGTCGCCGTAGCCGAGCGTCGTGACCTCCGCCCCCCAGCCCTGCGCGTCGACGCACAGGCCGTAATTGGAGAACGCGAGCCGTGACCGCGCGGCCCCGTGGTCGCGGCCGTGCGTGTTCGCCGGCGGCGCGCCCGCGCCGACGATGATCGAGCCCGAGTCGGCCTGCGTGCGGTCGAAGGGGTTGCGCCAGGTCGGCGGGAAGCCGGGCGCGGGCTGGTTGTAGCGGGGATCGTCGAGGCTGACCCCGCCGTTCCCGGCCGGCACCACGACGATCACGCCCTTCGCCGTGGCGGCCTTGATGGCGGCGAAGTCGTCCGGCCACCACTCCAGCGCGATGAAGCCCGCCGAGCCGACGCCCGTCGCCCCCGGCCCTGGCCGCTGCCATTCCACCAGCAGGATCCCGCCCGCGGGCAGCGCCTCGGCCGCGGCGTTGATGGCGGCGGCGGTCCCGAGTCCGAAGGTGGCGACCTGGCGGGCGCGGCAGGCGGGCGCGACTCCGGTGACGCCGAAGCTGTTGCGGTCGGCGCGCACGACGCCGAGCATCGCGGTGCCGTGGTTGCGGAAGCTGAGCGCGTCGATCGGGGTGCCGGCGATCACGCCGGCCGCGTCGCCGTGGAGGTCCTCGTGTTCGAGTCGCCATGCGCCGCCGACGACCATCACCTCCATCCCGGCTCCGTCGCCGCCGGCGGTCGTCCACGCCGAACGTGCGTTGACGCCGCTGGGCGCCGCGTCCAGGTAGCTCTGGCGCGACGTGAAGTCGGCACTCGCCGCCGTCAGCGGGACGTCGGTCGCGGGCTCCACGGAGGGGCCGTCCACCACGGGCGCTCGGCTTCACGTACGCGCCCGCGACCGACGTCCTCCTGCGTGAGCCGCGCGGCGACCGCCTCGTGATCGGCGCCCTGCGCGAGCTGGACGCGGTAGTAGACGGAGAGGTCGGGTGCCCCCGATGGCGCCGCCTGCTGTCTGGCGAGCACGCGCGTCTCGCTGGCGCCGAACAGCGCCTGGGGCTTGACGGCGGTCTCGTCCAGCGCGGCGTTCAGCCGCCCGATATCGCCGGCCGCGGCGTGCGCGCGGCCCTGGTGCAGCCGAAGCCGCGCGTCGGGGTGCGCGACCAGGATGAGCTCCGGCTCGAGGCCGGGTGCGCCGTCGTCCGCCGCTGTCGCCATCTCGCTCACCTCCGCCTTGCGGTGCGCAGACAGACGTCAGCCCTATCTAGCGCCGATCGATCTGTCAAGACACGACTCGAGGGCTTGACCCGCTCGAGCCACTCGCTTTACGACTGTCCCGCGAGAGCAAACCTCGAAAGGGTGCGCAGTGCCAGTAGAGCTCGGCGAACAGGCCGTGCGCGAGGGGCTGGCGCGACGACTCGCCGGCTCGCACGAGAAGCCGGGCGGCATCGTCTGGGTCAAGGACGGTGACGAGGTCGTGGTCTGGCTGGACTCGCTGCGCGTCGAGCTCGCCCCCGCGCAGATCCGTGTCCGCGTCGACCTCGAGACAGACCAGACCGGGCGCGACGAGCAGGAGGTCGTGATCGCACTGGCGCCCCGGTCCGGTCCGCCCTCGCTGCTGGCGGTCGCCGGCGACTCCTCCGCGGGCGGCGAGGCGCTCGCGGCACGCTGGGGGCGCACGCTGCAGGACGCCGTGTGGGGCGCGTTGCTGGATCTCGCCGACGAGCGCGCCGGCGACCGCGCGGCCGGCATCGCCGCCGACGACGGCACGCTGGTCGTCCACGCCGCCGGTGGGGCGCGATGAGCCTCGACCTGACCGCGGAGCTGCGGGCGCTCGGCGTGGCGCTGGGCGTCCTCGACGGTGACGGCGATCTGCGCCCGGACTGGTTCTCCGACCCCCTCAAGCACATCCGCCGGGTCCTGCTCGACCCGGACCAACGAGCGGCGCTGCTCGACGCGATCGACGGCCTGCTGCCGGAGGACCCGGACGGGCCGGACGCCCAGGGCGAGACGCGACATCCGCTCCTGGACCCCGACCAGCCGGCGCAGCTCTTCCTCACGCTGCGGCGGTCGGCGTCCGGCGAGGCGCTGCTCGGCGTCGCTGCGCAGGTCCGTGGCGGCGACCAGAAGCTCGGCGCCGACGTGACGTTCCAGGCCGGGCTCGTCCATGCCGCCGACGCCGGGCTGGCAGAGCGTGGTCGGGACGGCCGCCAGCCCGCTCGAGCTCAAGCTCGACGTCTCCTTCGACGGCACGGAGGTCGGCGTGGCGGGGCTGCGCGTCGACGCTCGGGTCGCGCCGCTGGCCGACGGCGGACCGACCGCGGACGTCCGGGTCGGCGTGAAGCTGCCGGCCGCGGGCGGCGGGGACGAGCTGACGATGATCGACCCCGAGCACCTCGAGGACGGCGCGCTCGCCGTGCTCGCGGCGTTGCTGCAGTCGCGCCTGGACGCCCTCGCCGCCGACGCGGACGCGACGCCGGAGCTGACGGCGCTCGCGCATCACCTGCTGCCCGCGCTCGGGCTCGGCGGCGGGCTGCCGCCGCTGCCGCTGGACCGCATCGGCGAGGACGCCGACCTGCTGCGCGTGTGGCTCGCCGAGCTGCTCGACACCGCCGTCGAGGGGCGCGGCCAGGCGATCGCCGTGTGGCTCGAGCACGTCGGCGGCCTGTTCGGCGCCGGCGCGCCCGCCGGCACCGGGACGCGAGGCCGACCCGTGGGCGATCCGGCTCGCGGCGCTCGGCACCGGCGGCGTCGATCTCACGTTCGCGACGCGGACCGCCACCGGCGGCGGCTCGCGAGCTGCTGCTCGGCGTGCGGCTCGCGCTGGATTCGTCGATCGTCAGCGCACAGGCCGCCGCGACGCTGCTCGCGCTGCCCCTGAGCGGCACCGCGGGCCCGATCGTGCTGCCGTCCGCGACGGTCGACGTGCGGGCGCCCCGAGACGCTTCGGAGCGGCTGGTGGAAGGGCCGCCCGTGCGGCTCGGGTCGGCCCGCGTCGGCGCGGCGTGGGACGGCAGGACGCTGCGGCCGCTCATCGAGCTGCGCGACGTGCAGGTCGAGGGGATCGACTACCCGGTGATCGACCTCTCGAACGTCGACAGCGCGACGGCGGCGATCGCCACGGCGATCCGGGAGGCGATCGAGGACGCGCTCGGCGACCAGCCGCCGGGCCGCAACCTCGCGGCGCTCGCGGGGCTCGTGGCGCCCGCCGCCGACCCGGCGTCGCCGCTCGTCGACCCGGCCGCCCTGATCGCCGACCCGGCGCGCGAGATCGCCCGGGTCCACCGGACGATCCTGACGGGCGGCGCGCAGGGATGGGCGCCGATGCTCGGCGAGCTCGCCGGCCTGCTCGGGCTGACCGGCGTCGGCGGCGGCGGGAGCGAGGACGACCCCTGGCGCTCCGAGCTCGCCGCGGCCGGGCCCGTTGAGCGTCCAGCTCGCGGCCTGGACCGGCCCGGGTGACCCGGTCCGCCTGCACATCGGCCTGCGCGCAGCAGCCGCGTTCTCCCCGTTGTCGGGCTCGTGGCTGGCCGAGCTGATCGCGGTCGAGCTACCCGCGGACGCCGCGGCGTCGATCGAGCTGATGGGCGGCCAGCACGGGCGCGTGGCGCTGGCCGGACCCCTCTCGCTGACACCCGTGCGAGGGCTTGGAGCTCGAGATCGGCAGCGCCGAGGGACGCTTCGACTGGGAGCCCGGCGGCCGCCTCGCGCCCGTCCTGCGCATCGCCGGGATCACGCTGGCGGCCGACCCGGATCGCGCCGAGCTGCCGCAGCTGGTCCTGCCCGCGGACGGCTTCGATCCCACGCTGCCCGACCTCGGGCTCGGCGTCGCGGTCGCCGACCTGGTCGCGGCCGTGCGCATCCTGCTCTCACGCCTCGCCGCGTCGTGGGGCGGCGCGCCGGGCTTCACCCTGGCGGGACTCCTCGGCCTCCACGCCCGGCTGCCCGGGCTGCCGGCCGACTGGCCGCTGCTGGGCCCGCCGCCGGGCACGGGCCTCGACCGGCTGCTCGCCGACCCGCTCGGCCCGCTGCGCACGTGGGTCGGCCGGATCGCCACCGAGCTGTCCGCGGACGGCACCCCGTTCGCGACGCACGCGCTGGGCTGGCTGCGCAGCTGGCTGCAGGGAACGCTCCCGGCGCTCGACGCGCCGGACTTCGGCGCGCCCGACCTGGACGTCGCCGGCGCGGGGACGTACGACGACCCGTGGCGGCTGGCGCTGACCGACGCGGGCCACACCGAGCTGCTGGCCTGGCTCGAGCCGGCGGGGCCGCCGGCCTCGTGGGCGAGCGCCGCCGCTGCCGGGGCGGGCGAGCCCGAGGCGCTGCTCGACGCCGCGGCGCGGCTGCGGGCCTTCGCGCCGGCGCTGCGCGGCACATTCGAGGCCCTGGTGCCGGGACGCCTCGCCGGCGCGCTCGCCACCGTCGCCAGCGAGATCGAGGCGGGCGACGGGATCGTCGCGCTCGACGCGCAGCTGCCGGACGACCCCGCCTGGAGCCTCGCGCCCACGCTCGTCGACGCGCCGCACCACCTGCTGCCGGCCCACCCGGACGCCATCCGGCAGGTCCTCGCCCAGCTCGACGCCTGGCAGCCGGCCGCCGCAACGCGCCGCCCTGTTCGTCGGACCGCCGTTCGCCGACGCGCACGCGTGGGACGCGCTGCTGGCCGCCGCCGAGCAAGCGGCCCCCGGGAGCACCGCTCCCGGCGCGCACTTCGACCTGCGGTCCGCGCCCGACCCGGCCGTGGCGAGCCTCGGCGCGGTCACCGCCCAGGCCGCCCACTACACCGCCGACCTGGCCGACCCCGGCGGCGACGCTCGACGCGGTCACCGCGCAGGTCGCCGCCGTCGTCGCGCGGATCCGGGAACTGCGCGGCGGTCGCCCCGTGATCCTCGTCGCGCACTCGACGGCCGGCCTGGCCGCGCGCGCGTTCGCCGCGGCGAACCCGACGCTGGTCGCCGGCCTGATCACGCTCGGGACACCGCACGGCGGGGCGCCGCTGAGCGTCGTCGCCGCGCCGGACGCCGCCGAGGCGCTGCGCGCCGCGCGGCTCGTGCTGCAGAGCGCCGGCGAGCAGGGGTCGCTCGCCGACGCGGTGGCGCACCTGTCCCACCTGCTCGACGGCTGGCAGCCCGGCCCGAGCGGAGCTCCCCCGATCCCGCTGCGCTACCCGCTCGAGCGCTTCGCGGGCGCCAACGGCGCGGGCACAGGTCACCGGCGGCTTCCCGCGGTCGCGATCGGCGGCCTGCTCGGCCAGGGCACGTTCGAGCGCATGGCGGACGCGCTCGGCGGCGCTCGCCGGCGGCGCCGCGGGCACCGCGGCGCCGACGCACATCGCGTTCGGCGTGCGCGGGCAGCTCGACGTCGCGCCCGCGGCCGCCGGCGGCGTCGACGTGGATGCCGGGGTCCGCGTCGACGCGTTCCGCATCAGGATCGCGTCCGGCGCCCCGGAGCCGCCGCGCGCCGCGCATCGCGTCGACGTCGACGCGCGCATCTCCCGCCCGGGCGACTGGCTGCTCGCGACGCCGTCCGCACGGCTTCGCCGCGCGGAGCTCGGGCTCACCGTCGAGCGCAGCGCAGACGCCATCGTCGCCACGCCGCGCGCCCGCTTCTACGACGCGGCGATCTCCGCGCCGACCGCGCCGCTCGTGGAGCTCGCCGACCCGATGGCCGAAGGGCTCCTCGACGCGGCCATCGGCGCCGCCACGAGCGCCGGGGGAGCCGCCGGCGCGCAGCTCGCGAGCGCGCTCGACGCCCTCGGGGTTCTCGTGCACGACCACGCCGGGACCGCGGGCGTCTCGTCCGAGGCCCTGGGAGCGCTGCGTGCCGACGCCCATGCCTTCCTCGCCCCCAGGCTCCAGCCCGCGCTCGACTCGGCCGGCGGGCTGCTCGGGCTGCGCGGCCCGGTGGGCGGGCCGTGGCGGCTTGCCGTCCCCGGGGCGCCGCTCGAGCTCGAGGTGGCGGCCGCGCCCTGGCGCGTCGCGTTGCGCACCGCCGGCGGGCTCGACCTCGGAGCCGGGCTGCGACTCGACGGGGAGATCCACGCTGGGCTGCCCGCCATGACGGTGTCGACGACCGCGCAGCTGGAGCGCGCCGGGCTCGCGCTCAGCGCCGACAGCGCCGCCGGGAAGCTCACGCTGACGCCGGGCACGCGGTGCCGCACCGATCACGGTCGTGCCGTCGCACGAAGGGCTCGCCGCGGAGCTCGCACGTCCGGTGCTCGACGCGCTCGGCTCCGCGCTGGCCTCGGCGGGCCTGGAAGGTCTGCTCGGCCCGGGCTGGAGCGTCGGGTCGCTCGCGACCGTGCTGCGCGACCCGGGCGCGTGGCTGCGCTCGTCCAGCGCGCTCGGCGACGGCACGGACCTGGACGGCGAGCGCGTGGGCGCGCTCCTGAAGGAGATCGCCGCCACCGCGGGGGTGGCGGCCGACCAGGGGCTGCCCCTGCCCGGCGGGTTCCTCATCAGCGCGGCCGGGAAGCCCTGCACGATCACGCTGTCCACCAGCCCGCCGCTCGTCGTGCCGAGCGCCGGCGGCGACGGCCAGTTGGACGTCGAACTCCAGGCGACCGTCGACCGCCGCGGTCACCTGGCACCCGGCGGGCGGATCGTGGCGGACATCCCGCTGCCGCCGATCTCCGGGCGCCTGGAGGTCGAGTTCGGCCTCGCCGGCGGCGAGGTCGCCCTCAGCGCCACGCCGACCGTGGGCGGGACCCGGCTCGCGCGGATCGACCTGCTGCCGCACTTCGGGGGCTTCGGCCCGCTGGCCTCGGACGCCGCGGCGACGCTCCTGCCGAAGGCGCTCGACGCGCTCGTGGACGCGCTGCCCACCCCCCACCCCCCGGTCGTCGCGACGGCGCTGTCGATCGCCGAGGCGCTCGACCTCCACGGCGGGCCCGGCGACCCGACGTTCGCCGGCCACATCGCGCAGCTGCGCGCGCTGGGGCAGCCTGGAGCGTTCGAGCGGCTCACAGCGACCGGGCTCCCCCAGGCGCTGGCCGCGGCCTGGGAGGCCGCGGGCCTTCCCGGCACCATCACGCCGGCGACCGACGCGGCGAGCTGGTCGGCGTCGGTCGCGGGCGCCACGGCCGGCGTGTCCTTCGCCTGGGGGAACGGCCTCGCACTGGAGATCTCGGTGCTCGACCTCGCGGCCGGCCCGGTGCACGTCACGCGCGTGTCCGCCGGGTTCGCGGGCGGCGAGCCGGACGCGGCGCTCGTCATGGAGATCGCGCTGCCGGACGCCGCCGAGGAGGTGCTCGGGCTCAGGCTGGCTCCTGCGCTCAGCCTCGGGCTGGCCGGGAGCGAGCTGGCACGTGACCCTGGCGCCGCTGGGGGCGGGTACCGCCGGCCGCTGGCGATCGCGCTGCTCCCCGAGCCGGGGCTCACGGTCGGACCCGGCGGGGCCGCCGCCCTGATCGAGCAGTGGGCGCTGCCGCTGGCCGCCAACGTCGTCGTCAGCGGGGTCGACCTCGAGCACACGAGCGTCTGGGACGGCGGCCCGACGCTCCACGACGTCCTCTCCGCGATCGGTCTGCTCGCGCAGGACGGGCGCCACGTCGCGGTCCCGCTCCCCGATCCGGGGGACCTCGTTCTGCGGGCGATCGCACGACTCGCCACCGACGACCACTCGCTCCAGCTCACCGAGACGCTGCGGCTGCAGCTCGTCCGGGACACCTCGAGCGTCCCGGCCCGCCTCGGAGCGGGTCTGCACGGCCGGATCGAGCTGCCCGGCGACGCGGTGGCGGTCTCGCTGCGCTTCGGCGAGGAAGCGCCGACGTGGATCCCGGACCCGGCGCCCGCGTTGCGGCTGCTGCTGGTGGAGGAGTCCACGTTCAAGCTGCGCCCCGAGCTGCGCCTGGCGCCGTTCGGCGTCCGCGTCGAGGGACCGGGCGGCGCCGCGCTGCTCGACAGCGGCAGCGCCCATCTCGGCGCGGTCGCGGGGTACGGCTGGGCGAGCTTCCCGCTCGACGAGGGCGTGCATGCCGACGCCCTCGGCGCCGCGGTCGACCTCGACGACGTCGGGCTCCCGCTCTCCGGTGGCGGAGCGGCGGTGGTAATCCCGTCGCGGCGAGCCTGCTCGGATCCGACCGGGACGGCGGCGCGGCCACCGACGGTGACGAGCAGGGGCTCGCAGCCCGGCCTGGGCCTCGTCGCGTTCCGCGCGCCGAGCGGCGACTTCTCGCTGCTGCGCGTCGCGGACGGCGCGCCGGTCCCGTTCGACCAGCACCCGCTGTGGTTCGGGATCCATCGGCACTTCGGCCCGCTGGCCATCGACCAGGTCGGCTTCGCTTACACCGCGGGGCCGCCTCGCACGGTCGAGGTGCTGGTCGACGGCGGCGTCGCGATCGCCGGCCTAACCGTCCAGGTCGACGACCTCGGCGTCATCGCCCCGCTCGACCGGCTCGCGACCCCATCGGCGTGGCAACTCGACCTGCGCGGGCTGGCCGTCGGGCTGCAGGCCGGCCCGGTGTCGCTCGCCGGCGGCCTCGTCAAGCGCCAGGGGCCGCCGATCGACTACGCCGGCATCGTCAACGTCGAGGTCGCCGGCAAGGGCTTCTCCGCCGTGGGCGCCTACGGGCGACCGTCCGACGCGGCCGGCGCGTACACGTCGCTGTTCGTCTTCGTCGCGCTGCCGTTCGTGATCGGCGGGCCGCCGTACCTGTTCGTGACGGGGCTCGGCGGCGGCGCCGGCTACAACCGCCGGCTGATCCCGCCCGCGGACGTCACCGCCGTCGCCGGCTACCCGCTGGTCACCGCGATCGACGGCGGGCTCGTGAGCGACCCGATGAAGGCGCTCGACCAGCTCGGCTCCGCGATGCCACCGAAGCGGGGAAGCCTGTGGCTGGCGGCCGGCGTGCGCTTCACGTCGTTCGCGCTCGTCGAGACGACGGCCGTCGCCTATGTGTCGCTCGACCGCGGGATCGAGGTCGGCGTGCTCGGCCTCAGCCGCGCGGCGATCCCCGACAAGACGAGGGCGCTCGCCGCCGTCGAGCTGGCGATCAAGGCGCGCTTCTCCTCGGAGGAGGGCGTCCTCTCGGTCCAGGCGCAGCTCACGGATCACTCGTGGCTGCTGAGCAAGGACTGTCAGCTGACCGGCGGGTTCGCCTTCTTCATCTGGTTCCCCCGGGGCCAGTTCGTGCTCACGCTCGGCGGCTATCACCCGGCGTTCGCCAGGCCGCAGGAGTTCCCCGTCGTCCCCCGACTCGGCTTCCACTGGGCGGTCAGCAACAGCGTCACGATCAAGGGAGAGAGCTACTTCGCGCTGACCAGCTCGTGCGTGATGGCCGGAGGCCGGCTCGAGGCGGGCTACAAGAGCGGCGGCATCGAGGCGTCGTTCGTGGTCTTCGCCGACTTCCTCATTTCCTGGGACCCGTTCCACTACGACATCAGCGCGGGCGTGACGGTCTCGGCCGGATTCCACAAGCGGATCTGCTTCATCGCCTGCGTCACGATCGACGTGCACATCTCGATCGGTGCGTCGGTGCACCTCCTCGGGCCCCCGCTGCACGGCGAGGCCAAGGTGGATCTCGAGATCTGCAGCGTCACGGTCAGGTTCGGCCCCCAGGCGGCGCCGCCGCCGAGCTTCATCGGCTGGGACCAGTTCGTGGCGCGCTACGTCGTCGCCGGCGCGCAGGACGCCAGCGCCGTCTCCGCACACGCCGGCACGGGGCTCCTCGCGCCGGAGTCCGGCACGGCGCCGGGGCATCCGGGGAGCTCACCCGCCGAGCCGTGGCATTTCGTCGGCGACTTCTCCCTGCACACGGAGACGCGCATGCCGGCCACGGCCTACACCGTGACCGGCAAGTCCGGTCTGCCGCCGCTCAACGAGGTCCCGGCGACGCTCGACGTCGCGCCGATGAACGTGGCCGCCGTCAAGGCCACGCACATCGTCACGGTGACGACAGCGGCAGGCGCCGCCGTCGACGTCGGCGCGCTCACGGTCACGCCCTCCGTCGGCAAGGTGCCGGCCGCGCTGTGGCGCCTCGTCGACCATCCCGTCGCCGACGCGACGCTCCAGAACGCGCTCACGGGCATGACGATCGCCGGCGCCTCGCGGCCGGTCGCGGACAGCCAATGGGCCAACGGGGTCCCCCCGGTGATCCGGATCGCCGACCCCGGCATGGTCGACGAGAGCTCGCATGTGCCGCTCGGCCTCGCCACCCTCGGGCCGGTCGGCATGGCACTGCCCGCGGAGGTGACCGCGGCGCCCGCGGCGGCGCTGGTCGAGGTCGCGGCGAGCATCCTCGGCCCCGCCGGAGCGACAGGCCGGGCGGCCGCCGGGATCGCCGGCAAGGGCGCGCCCGCGTTGAGCCTGCGAGCGTTGCGCAACCGGCGCTCCTCACCGCCGGTGATCGCGACCCTGGCGACCGGCGTCGGCGAGCTGCCCACGCCGCGGGGCCGGCGCCCGCGGGCGGCCGAAGCCGCCGGAGCCCACCCCCGAGCCTCCCCCTCTGCGCCGCTGCTGCGCGGGACGCTCCACGGGCCGATGCCGCCGGCCCCGGCGCCAGCGGCGGCGCCGGTGACCACGGCGTCCGGCGCGGGAGGGCTGCCACGGAGCAGCCCACCGCCACCGCCGCGCCGGCGCCTGCGGCGGGCCGCGCCGCCGCGCACACGCGGCGCGCACCGCGGGCGCGCGACGCGACCGACGGTCCCGCATGAGGGGGGCCTCGAAGTCGTCGCCGGCTCGATGCACCTGTGGGATCTTCCCGCCGGCGACGGCGCGTTCGTCCTCACGGGCAGCGCGGCGGCCCGCGCGACGTTCCTGGACCGCGCCGGCGCGCCCCTCGCCGACATCGAGGCCGTGCCGGGCGACGCCCTGCGCCTGGCCGTCCCGGCGGCGGCAAACCGGCTCGCTGTCAGCTGCCTCGGCGAGCCCCCGCCGGGCCTGAAGGTCGAGCCTGGGCCCGGCGCCGTCACCCTCGCCGCCGCCGCACCCGGGCGCCCCGCCGCCGTCGGCTGGCAGGACGCGTCGCTGCTCGCCCGCGTGGCGCGGGCCGGCCTGCTCTGCCGCGGGGCGAGCCTGCGCCTCGGCGCGCCGCTTCTCACGCGCGCCGGCATCCCCGCGCTCATTCCGGCGACGGCTGCCCTCGCGGGCCAGGCGGCGTCGGAGACCGCCCTGCCTGCGGCCGTCGACGTCGTGCTCGTGATCCTCGACGCGCGCGGCGTCGCCGTGCCCTCCGCCGGCGCGCGCGTCCACGCCGCCGGCGGCACCCTCGCGGCGCCGCCGATCGTCGTGGCCGGCGGGCGGCGGCTGCACCTCTTCTATGCCGTCGAGGACCGCGAGGAGGCGCTGCTGCGCATCTCCGTCGCCGGCGAGCAGTGGGTGACCGCGGGCGTCGTCGGGTTGCGCGGCCGTGCAGACGAGTGGGCGGCCGCGCTGGCGGGCTCCCGGCCGCGCCAGCTGATCGCCGACGGCCCGCTGACCGCCTCCGGCAGCGTGACCGTGGTCCACGAGTCGACAGTGGAGGGCACATGACCGCTCCCGGTGGCCCCGCACCCGGCGAGATGCAGCTCTATGACGCCGTCCTGCCGCCGTTGAAGAACGACACGTACAAGCTGTCGGTGTCCACGTCGGTCACCGGCGGGAACTTCCCGCTGCCGTCGCGCGACTCGTACTTCGCGATCGAGGGGCCGCGCTTCGCGCTTGCCGCCAGCGAGGTCTCGTCGGTCCATCCGCCGCGCAACGCCGTGGGGTTCTTCGAAGAGGTCCTGCCGCACATCGTGCTCGGCCGCCGGACGCTGCCCTGGGAGCGCGACCTCGACCCGGCCGGCGCTGATCCCGGCGCCGCCGCCGGACCCCGACGAGCCCGAGCCGCGTCCTCTGCAGGGCAGACCGCCGTGGCTCGCGCTGCTCGTGTTCGCCGACGATCCCGAGGCGCCCGAGGCCAAGGTGCTGACCCAGGTTCCGCTCAGCACCGTCATCACGGACGGCGCGGTGCGCGCCCGGCTGAACCCCGGCGGCGACCCGCTCGTCGACGCGGTCGAGGCGCCGGGACCGCTGCTGCGCCGCCTGCTCCCGACCAAGGACGAGGCCACGCTGCTGTGCCACGCGCGGCGCGTGAACGTCGACGATCGCGAGCTCGCCGCCGGTGACAGCGACGGCTGGTTCGCCGTCGTGATGGCCAACCGCCTGCCCGCCGCGGGGCACCGGCACCGCGCCTGCCTGGTGTCGCTCGAGCAGCGCACCGACCTCGTGCCGTCCATCCCCTGGCGCACCGGCGACGCCGTCCCCGCGGCGCCCGCGACGGCGCGGCTGGTGCTGCTGCACACCTGGACGTTCACGGCGGCGCCCGTGCGGCCGGGCGGCGGCTCGTTCCGCGAGCTCGCCGTCGGGCTGGACTCGGGACTGATCGGCAAGGGGACGCCGGGCATCGTCGACACCGGGCACGTGCCGGTCACGCTGCACGACCGGACCGGCAGCGAGCTCGACGCGTGGTACCGCGGGCCACTCTGCCCGCGCCCCGTCGCACGGGACACGCTCGGCCCCTACCACAGCGCCGACCAGGCGCGGCGGGTGAGCCCGGAGACGGGTCTGGAGGACATCTCCTACTCGGCCGCGTTCGAGCTCGGCCGCCTGCTCGCCGCGGCCGACCCGCGCCTCGGACAGGAGCTGATGCGATGGCGGCGCGAGGCGTACCGGCAGGCGGCGCGATCGAGCGTCGCGACAACGGTCTGGGGCAGCGTCCCGCAGATGGTGTCCGATGCCTCCGACGGCTTGCGGCAAGGGATGGTCGCGCCGGTGGCGGTCACGGTGCTCGAGCGTGCCGGCGCGGGCGCGGGCGCGTCGGCCGACATCCAGGGGCTCGAAACCGCGAGCAAGGCGCCGGGGATGGACCCGCAACGGCTCGCGAGCGCCTGGGGGATGACGACCGCGCAGGCGAGCAGCCTGCTGCGCGGGACGAGCGAGCCGCCACCCACCGATCACACCCAGCCCGATGTCTTCGCCGCGCGCGAGCGAATGGCGGCGACCGAGGCCCGTCACGAAGGAGCCCCCGAGTGAGGGAACCATGGATCTCGGGCGAGGGCGCGCTGCGCGAGCGGATGTCCGACCCCGAGCAGACGGCGCCCGACGCGCCCGTCCCGGACCTGCCGCCATACGCGGTCGCGTTCCTCGCCCATCTGCGGCTGCTGATCGGCGTGCCGTTCGACTATCTGGTGGACGACCCGCGCATGCTCCCGGACGAGTCGATCCGCTTCTTCCACCTCGACCGCTCGTGGACGGACCGGCTCGTCGACGGGGTGTTCGCCGTCGGCAAGATCGGCACGCGCGAGCAGGCACACCACCAGGCCGCGGCGACGGACATCGAGGCCCAGCTCGACGAGGCCGAGCCCGGCGTGCGCCCGCTGCAGCGCGGGCTGGGAACACTCGAGGAGCCCGCGGCGACGGCCGAGGCGGACGCCGGCCAGCCGATCACCGGGCTGCTGCTGCGCTCGGCGCTCGTCAGCGGTTGGCCGCACATGGAGGTCTGCGCCTACGCCGAAGGAGTCAAGCTCACGCTGCTGCGGCTCGAGCGCCTCGCGCCGTCGGTGCTGATCGCGCTGTTCGCCGGCGTGGCGACCCGCATCTCGATCGAGGAGCCCCACCACGGGATCCAGTTCGGCGCCTCGGGCACGACCGAACAGCTGAGCGTGCTGCGACGACGCCCGGACGGCAAGCAGAGCCCCCCGTCCGAGACGCTCGGAGGCTCCGTCGAGACCGAGACCCCGGAGTTCCCGCTCGGGTTCCGCGACGAGAGCCTGCGCGTCGTCGAGATCGCGGCGCTGAGGAAGCTGCTCTCCTACGAGGCCGACCTGCGCGATCCGCCGCGCAACATCGACGACCCCGAGCAGATCAAGGGCATGCCGCTGCAGAACGGCAGCAGCGCGTTCGCGATCGAGCTTCTGCAGCTGCCCTGGCGCCAGGTCTACGACGACGACGCCGAGGATGCGTCCGGACCGCACCCGGTGGCGGTCCAGGCGGTAGCGCTGGCCGATGCGCTCGACGTCGGCGCGCTCACCGCTTCGTTGCGAGGCGAGCGATGAGCGCCGTCGACCCTACCCTCGGGCGGATCCCGCGGGTCATGGTGCCGGTGCAGCTCGACGCGCTTGTCCTGCGCGAGCCGGCCGGTGGGTTCGCGGACTGCCGCATGCGCGAGCCGGATCCGGCCGGGCCGCCGCGGCAGGAGCTGCTTCCGCCGCCGTTCGCCGACCTGGAGGGCACGCGGCCGGCCGGCGTCTACCTGCATTGGGCGCTCCCGGACGCGCTCACCCACGAGCGGCCCGGCGCCGACGGCGCGCCCGGCACGATGCCGGCCATGCCCGACCGTTGGCTCGTGACACGGCTCTCGCTCGGCACGACGCCCGACCGCCGTGCGGTCACGGGCTGGGTGATCGAGGCGAGCGGAGCCACGCCGACCGCGACCCCGCTCGCGCAGTGGACGGAGTCGGGGGTGCTGCCGACGCCGGGACGCGAGCCGACGGCGCTCGGCCACGGCGACCTCGGCTGGTCGGCGTACTACGACAACGTCGTGGACCGGCTCGGCTTCCACGATCCGCTCGACGACGGCGCGGTCGGGCCGCTGGCGTACCTCGTGTGCGGCTGGTACGCCGATCCGCGGCTCGATCCGCTGAGCGATCCGGCGATCGCGTCGCTCTCGGACTTCTATGCGCGCCTCGGGGAGCTCGCCTGGTCGCTGCCCCCGGGCGAGCTCGAGGTCGACGTCCTCGCCTCGCCCGCTCCGCTGACCGCGTCGAGCGTGGCCGCCGCCGCCACCGCCGGCGGCCGCGCGCCGCTGATCACCGACGGCTCCTGGTGGCCGACGGGCACGCTGTGCCACGGCGCCGTCGTCGCGATCGGCTGGCCCGACATCGGCTGGCCGGCCGTCGAGGACGGCCTCCTCGGAGCCTCCACCGGCGGCCCCCCGGGCCCGGACGAGACGAGGGTCGCGTTCGGGAGCACGCCGACGGACGCGCTCGGCGCCCTGATGGTCGGGTTCCTCGCCGCCGCACAGGGCATCGCGGAGGACGCGGTGCTGCGCGAGGACCGCATGCTCGAGGCCTTCCAGCTGGGGCTGCTGGCCGAGATCGACCATCCGGACGGCCGGGCACGGCTCGACGCGGGGCTGCACGCGAGCGGCTTCCAAGCGACGCCGGGCGGCCAGCGCGCCGACAGCGTCGCCGCGCCGCAGGCCCCGGCCGCGCCGGTTGCACCCGCCGGCGCCGCGGGCCGCACGCCCGCGCGCCTGCATGCCGCGGGCTCGGGCGGCACCCTGGGCGCCGACCTCGCGCGCGTCGGATCCGGCGGCCTCGAGACGCTGCTCGACGGGCTCGACGCGAGCGGCGACGCTCCGAGCGACTCCGACACGGTCCAGCGGTCGCTCCCCCGCTGGTTCCGCGCGCGCGAGCCCGCCGTCGTCGTGCAGGGCTGCAAGCGCTCGCTCAAGCACGGCGGCGACGGCCGCTTCAGCCACGACGGCACGCTCGTCTGCCGGCTCGGCGGCTTCTTCGTCACGGCGCTCAGCGCGGCGGTGGGTGCGGCGGGCGAGCGCGCGACGCGTCACCGCGGACGATCTGCTCGAGCGCCCATTCGACGGCCGCGGCACGCCGCCCGAGTGCGGCGAGCTGCTCGGGGAGACCGTCCTGCTCGACCCCGGCTCCGGCCGCTCGGCGGCGCTGCACGTGATCCCGGAGCCGGCCGAGGAGATCGTCCAGGCGTTCATGGTCGAGCAGACGGTGTGGTGGGCGCTGCGCGACCCGCTCGTCGATCCGACGGCGCTCCTGGCGCACTCGGGACTGGCGGGGACGCTGCCCTCGCCGCTCGCGATCACGCCGCCCGCCGCCGCGTGGGCTCCGCGTCACCTCGACTGGACCGTCGAGGTCTTCCCGTCGCCCGGCGGCGCCGCCGACTGGACGCTCGGCGAGATCGACATGCGACCCGACGAGTCCGCGATCCCCGCCGCCACGCCGGGCACCGGCATCACGATCTCGGGCCGCTCGCTGCTGACCGGCGGCATCGCGCAGGCCGCGGCGGCGGCCGGACGTGCCGCGATCGACGTCGGAGCGCTCGCCGGCAGCGCGGGCGTCGTCCCCGGGGACAACAACATCTTCGTGCCCGCCTTCGCGCGCGCGACGCTCGGCCGGCTGACCGCGGCGGCGGACGGCGGCGGCGCCAGCCCGGCGACGCAGACGATCGCGGAGGCCCTCGTCGCCGCCCTGCGCAACATGGACGTGCTCGCGGGGACGCTCGAGGGCGTGCACGCGACGCTGCGCGGCGAGCCGCCCGGCCAGGTGGTGGGAACCGACGATCCACCGCCGCCCGAGCCGGATCCCGGCGCGACCGGTGTGCTCGCGGGAACCCTGCGACCGGCCCGCATGCGGCTCGTCGACGCCTTCGGCCAGGTCGTCGACCTGCTCGGATCCGGCGCGGGCCGCCCGGCCGACGCGGCGAGCGCCGCCAAGGCGCGCACGCTGACCGTGCCCGACCGGCCGGACCTGGTCGCCGCGCCGCCGCGCTTCACCGCACCCGGCCGGGTGCTGCTGCGCTTCGTCGATGCCGATCCGAGCGCGCCGGCGGTGGCGCTCGAGGAGACCGGCGAGGACGTGCGGCCGGTGTGCGGCTACCTGCTCCCCGACCACTTGGACGGGACGCTCGAGTTCTTCGATGCCGACGGTGCCGCCGTCGGCCAGGTGGAGCCGTCGCCCGACGGCGACGGCCGCGCAGTATGGGCCGACGCGCCGGGAGCTCCGTCGCTCGCGGGCCGACCGCCGAGCGGCGTGCTCGCGGACCCGCATCTCGGTGCGCTGGCCGACGCGCTCGTCCGCTGGGGCGTCGCGGACGCCGACCGTGAGGACGAGGGCGCGCTCTCCGCGCTGCTGCGGCTCGTGGACTCCACCCTGTGGACGGTCGATCCGTTCGCCCACGCCGGCGAGGAGCACATGTCGCTGCTCGTCGGCCACCCGATCGTCGTCCTGCGTGCCGCGCTGCGGCTGGACCTCGACGACCCGCTCCAGCCGCAGGACAGCCTCACGACGCCGGTCGCCGTGCGCCTCGGCGCCCTCGCGGCGTGGCAGGACGGGCTGCTGGGGTTCATCGTCGACGACGACCCGGGCACGGTGCACGCCGCGTCGCCCGCGGCGCTGCGAACTGGCGCGCGAGGTCGGGCCCAGCCGCGGCTACCTCGGGCCGGTCGGCGCGGTGGCGGAGTTCCACAGCGGCTTCGCCGACGACCTGCAGCCCGGCACGACGCCGCGCTCGCCGATCACGCATCCGTTCGTGTCCCCCGACCCGATCGTCTCGCGTGTGGCCGGGGCATGCCGTCGGCCTCACGCTGCTCGTCGTGCCGCAGGGGTTCGTCAACGCGACGAGCGGAGTCCTTCCCCGCAAGGAGGTGGGCATGCGACGACAGTGGATCGCCGACGCGCTGGCGCGCATCGCGCCGAGCTTCCGGTTCGGGCCGGTGCTGGTCGATCCGCTGCGGATCCGCATGCCGGTGGCGACCGAGCTGGGCGGCAGCTGGACCTGGAACCACCGCCGCGACGTGACGCAGTGGATCGACGAGCCCGTGACGAACGTCGGCGACGACGCGCTGATCGGCGGCGGCCCGGCCGTGGCCGAGGAGGGCTGGCTCACGCTGCGACCGCATGCCCAGGAGGACACCTCGTGACGGGCGTGCTCGACCGCGTCGCTCGCGCTCGTCGCCGGGGCGGTGGCGCCCGCGATCACGGCGGAGGCCCGCAACGTGCTGCGCTTCCCGGCCGCCGCGCCGGCGGCGATCCAGCAGGGCGCGCTGGCCCATGCGCGAGGGCGGGCTGACGACGGACGCGTCGCTGCGCCCGCGCGTGTCCGTGCTGCTCGGGCCCGGCGCGACGTTCCAAGGGACCGCGGACGGCGCTGCTCGGGCTCTACGCGGCGGCGGCGAGCGCCGGGGGGTCCGCCGCTCCGACACGGGACGAGCTGGCGCGGGCGATCGTGGTCTACAACCAGCATCACCTCCCCGCCGGGACGTGGGTCGAGCACCGCGTCGGACTGCGCCTGCCGCTGCCGGTCGAGATCGACGTCGACAGCGGCGCCTGGATCGTCAACGCCGACAGCGTCCGCACGTGGGCCGGCTCGTTCGACGGCGCCTGGCTCGGGCGGCTCACGCGCGCGCCGGACGCGCTCGACGGTCCCCGACCCGCTCGTCGAGCTGCCGCAGGCGGCGGCGGCCCTGCTCGCCGCCCACCCCGACGCGCCGTCGCTCGGGGCGGAGCTCGCCGCCCGCGTGCTCCGCAATCCGTTCGCGGACGTGTTCCTCGTCTTCGCGGCGCTGCGCCGGCTCGGCGCGGGCGCGCCGGCGGCGGCGCTCTCGCTGCTGGAGGACATGGTCGGCCACCAGGCGGCGCTGCTGGCCGCCACGAGCGCCGGCAGCGCGATGCTGCGCCGCCTCGACGCCGTGCTCGCGGGTGCGCCGGCCGACCGTCGACCCCGCGCGGGTGGCTCGCGCGCGCGCGCTGCTCGACGCGGCGCTCTTCGCCGGCGCGCCCGGACAGCGGGCCAGGGTGCCGTTCAGCGAGCTGCCCGAGACGCCCGCGCAGCTCGCGAGCCGCGGGCCGCTGGGCGCCGCGGGCGCCGACCGCGATCCGCCGGGCGGCTATCACCGCCTCGTGCTCGGCCGCGACGTCGGCGTCGGGCGCATCGCGACGGAGACGATCCTCGGCGTCGACTACCGCGGGCCCGCCTACGCGGGGCGGCTGCCGCCCGCGCCCTTCGTGGCCGCCGACGCCGCGCTGCTGCCGACCGATGCGCAGAGCACCGCCCGGCTGGAGATCGTCGTCGGCATCGCCGCCAACGAGGGCAACCTCGACGCGATCCGGCTGCGCGACGCCGGGGTGATCTCGAGCGGCATCCACCAGTGGTCGGCGCACCAGCCGGAGGAGCTGCCGTCACTGCTCTTCCGCTTCAAGAGCGCTGGCCGGCGACGAGTGGGACCTCTTCTTCGCCGCGTACGGGCTCGACGTCCAGCCCGATCCCGACCCCGCCCATGTCGGGCAGTACGTGCTCCAGAGCGTCGCGGCGGACGGGACCCGCGCGCCGATGGCGTACGCCGCGACCCGGGCTTTCTTCGGCGGCACGGTCGGCGCCGACGGGACGGTGTCGTTCGGCACCGATTGGGCGGCGCGCTTCCGGCTTGCGGCGCTCGCCTCGGAGGCCTACCGGCGCTGCCAGATCCTCGAGGCGATCGGCCGCTTCGACCGCATCAAGCGACAGGTCGGCAGCATCGAGGTCGCGGGACGCTCCCGTCGCGGTCGAGCAGCTCATCTCCTCCAAGCAGGGCGTCGCGCTGATGCTCGACTCGCACATCAACAAGCCCGGCAGGGTCAGGCCGAACCTGAGGACCGCCGCGCAGACGCCGAACCTGCCGGCGGCCGCCGACCCCCGCGACCGCAAGATCACCGCCGTCTACCACGACATCCGCGACGTCTACGACCGCGTGCACCGCAACCAGGGCGTCGACGCACGGGGCTTCAACGTCGCGCACGGCTCGTTCAGCAGGGTGGTGAATCGGCGTGTCCCGCCGGCGGGACAGCCGCGCGTCAGTTGACTGCGCTCGCGGCGAACCCCTACGGTCGGATGCAGCGAAGCGGAGCACGGTGACATGTCATCCGACACGCCACAGGAGCCCAGCCCGCAGGATGACCCACGCTCGATCCGGCTGACGCTGGCCTATGACGAGTCGGGCGTCCGCGTGATCGACCGGACGCCGGTGACCAAGCCCGTCCCGCCAAGCGTCGAGGACGCCCCGGCCTTCACCGCCGCGCGGGCCGGCGAGCCGCAGCTCCCCAGCCACGCCGTCGTCACCGAGCTGCGCGACGCCGCCGACGAGACGACGTATCGCCAGATCGTCGAGCACGCGATCCCGCTCGACGTCGAGGTGTTCGATCCCGCAGTCGAGCGGGGCGCCCGGCGGCACCCGCAACCCCTTCCGTCGGGGGTGTTCACGGTGATCGTCCCCGACGACGAGCGCGCCGAGTCGGTCGTCCTGCTGGCGGGTCCCGGCAGCCGGGGCGCCGAGCACGGACGGCAGGCGGGGCCGCCCGGCGGCCCCGTAGAGCTCACGAGATTCGCACTGCGGTAATGGGAACGGCTGACGGCAGCATCGTCGGGACGACGAAGGTCGTCGATCACGGCCCGAACGGCGACAAGTGGAACCTCGTCGTCCTCGGCGATGGCTTCCGCGCCGCCGACCAGGCCGACTACACCGCGGCCGTCACGTCGCTGGTGAACACGCTGAAGGCCACGGCGCCGTTCGACGGCGTCTGGGACCGGGTCAACGTCCACCGCGTCGACGTGCACTCGACCGACGCCGGCGCCGACGACCCGGCCGCCTGCGCCGACGGATCGAGCCCCGCGGGCGGCACCGCCGTCACGGCGAAGACCTACTTCGACTCCTCCTTCTGCAACTCCGGCATCCGACGCCTCCTCGTCCCCGACCAGGCGCTCGCCGTCACGACCGCCAACGCCCAGGTGCCGGCCTGGGACGCGATCCTCATGATCGTCAACTCGACCGAGTTCGGCGGCTCCGGCGGCCAGCTGGCGACGTACTCGCTGGCGCCGGCGGCGATCGAGATCGCCATCCACGAGATGGGTCACGCCGCGTTCGGGCTCGCCGACGAGTACGAGTACTTCACCGGCTGCGCGAGCGGCGAGGCGGGCCACGACACGCATGCGAACACCGAGCCGACCGAGCCGAACATCACCGTCGAGACCGACCGCACGAAGCTCAAGTGGCGCCATCTCGTCGACGCCGCCACCGCCGTCCCGACGACCCGCAACGCCGACTGCACGAAGTGCGATCCGCAGGCAAACCCCGTCGCCGCGGACACCGTCGGCCTCTTCGAGGGCGCGCACTACTTCCACTGCGGCGCGTTCCGCCCGTCATACGACTGCCGCATGCGGACCCTCGGGGAGCCGTTCTGCAAGGTGTGCCAGGAGACGATCCGCAGCAAGCTGCGCCACAGCTCCAAGCCGTCCTGCTTCGTCGCGACGGCGGTCTATACCGAAGCCGGCCATCCCGACGTCGTGACGCTGCGCAGCTGGCGCGACCGACGCGTCGCGCCAGGCGCGCGCGGCCGTCGCGCGATGTGCGCCCTGGTGACGGTGTACGAGCGCATCGGACCGCGCCTCGCCGGCCACGTGCGCGGGCGTCCGCGCATCGCCCGCGTGCTACGGCTGGGCATCTTCGCGCCGCTCGCGGGTCTGGTGCGCAGGCGCGCGCGGTGACGAGCTCGCCGACGACGCGTGGGAGTTGTGCACGCTTTGCATCGGAGAGTCGCTCAGACCATTTCAAATCCCCCGCAGCGCTTGCAGCCCCATGGGTCGACGGCGAGCCTGCGCGCTCGACAACGGAGGTTCGATCCCGAGTGAAGCACGCCCGCCTCACCGACTTGCCGTTCGAACCACGGACCGTTGCCGGCACGCCGTCGCGGCGCAGCCATGCCAGCCCGAGCGTCCTGGGCAGCCCCGGCTGTCCCGAAGAGCGCACCGTGAAGCCGTCGCGGACGGCCATCCGCTTCGATCCCCTGCTTCCGTTCGAGACGTGGAAGGCGATCGGCCCGAGGATCGCGACGTACGCCACCGCGAGCGGCCTGGTGGCTGGGCGACTGGCTGGCGTTCGGCCGGATGAAGTACGGCCGGCGCTACAAGGAGGCGATCGCGGACGACCGGGCGGGACTACCAGACATTGCGCAACTACGCGGTCGTCGCGCGGCGCTTCGCACGTCCGCCGGCGGGACAACCTGTCGTTTCAACATCACGCCGAAGTGTGTGCCCTGAGCGACGACGACCAAGAGCTGTGGCTGGACCTCGCGGCCATGCGCGGGTGGTCGAAGCGTCGAGCTGCGACTGCGGATCCGTGCGGCCAAGATGCGACGCCGGCGCCCGCAGCGAGCAGCGTGCTTCGGCTCACGGTCGAGGCGGACCGCGATCACCTCTGGCGCCGAGCGGCCGAGCGCTGCGATGCCTCGCTCCAGACGTGGATCGAGAGGACGCTGGACGCGGCGGCCGGAACAACGCTCGACATGCCGGTCGTCAGAGCGCCGGACGCCAGCTAGCGCGAGGTGCGACCAGCGATGGCATCGAGGACGAGGTCGAGGCCGCCGGTGAAGCGCGCGTCGTCGTCACGGGCTGTGTGCCTCGAGCGGCGCGCCGGAGGGCGGGGTAGGTGTCGGGCTCGGCTTGGTCAAGCGCTTCCTCGAACGCTCGCCAGCGCGCAGGCGCGGTGGCCGTCGTCTGGCGGCCGGCGCTGCCGAGCACGTAGGTGAGGAAGAGGTCGTAGGCGTCCTGGGCGTCGTCCTGGTCGAGACCGGCGTCTTGGAGAGCGTCGAGGATCGCGTCGGCGAGGCGTAGCGCCTGCGGTCCCGTGGCGCCGGAGCGCAGCAGTTCATCGGCCAGGCCCCGATGGGCCAGCGCGACGCGACGGATCTCGTGTCCGAGCTCGGCCAGCCGTGCCCGCCAGCTGCCGTGCAGTTCGGTGCCGATGCCGGCCGCCAGGTGCTCGATCAGCAGCGTGAGGAGACCGTCGCGCCGGCCACCGGCGTGATGCATCACCGTGGTCGGCCAGACGCCGAGGCGGTTGGCCACCTGCCGGACGCTCAGCGCTTCCAGCCCGTCGGTCGCCACGAGGTCGGCGGCCGCCTCGGCGACGGCCTGCCGCGTCACGCCACGGTGAGAGGTCGCGGCCGGCTTGCGCATGGTGATCAGCGTAGCTCCGTCTTGTACAGCGCACAAGTACTCGCTAGATTGGCTCTTGTACGCCGCACAAGAAAGGAAACCCTCGGACGATGCTCTCCACTCCCCAGCTGCCCCGAGACCTCAAGGGCCAGGTCCTCACCCCGGAGGACCCCGCCTACGACGAGGCGCGGACCGTCTTCGCCGCGCACATCGACCGCCGCCCCGCTCTCATCGCCCGCGTCGCGGGCCCCGACGACATCGCCCGGGTCATCGCCCACGCCCGCGAGACCGGGTCCGAGCTCGCGGTCCGCAGCGGCGGCCACAGCCCCGCGGGCCACGGCGTCTCCGACGGCGGCATCGTGATCGACCTCTCGGCGCTGCGCTCGTTCGAGCTGGACGCCGCCGGGCGCACGGCCTGGGCGGGCGCGGGCCTCACCGCCGGCGCGTTCACCGTCGCGGCGGGCGAGCACGGGCTCGCGACGGGCTTCGGCGACACGGGCTCCGTCGGCATCGGCGGCATCACGCTCGCCGGCGGCATCGGCTTCCTCGTGCGCAAGCACGGGCTGACCATCGACAACCTGCTCGCGGCGGAGATCGTCACCGCCGACGGGCGGCTGCGCCGCGTGGACGCCGAGACCGAGCCGGAGCTGTTCTGGGCGCTGCGCGGCGGCGGCGGCAACTTCGGCGTCGTCACGCGCTTGAAGTACCGGCTCCACCCGGTCGACACGGTCGTCGGCGGCCTGCTCGTCCTCCCCGCGACGCCCGAGGTGATCGCCGGCTTCGTCGCGGAGGCCGAGCGGGCCCCCGACGAGCTGAGCACGATCGCCAACGTGATGCTCGCGCCGCCGCTGCCGTTCGTCCCCGAGGAGCTGCACGGCAGCCCCGTGGTGATGGCGAAGATGGTCTACGCGGGCGACGTCGAGGCGGGCCAGCGCGCCGTCGCGCCCTTCCGCGCGCTGGCCGAGCCGGTCGCCGACCTCCTGCGGCCGATGAGGTACCCGGAGGTGTATCCCGACGAGCAGGGCCACCGCCCCGTCGCGGTGGCGCGCGCAACGTTCGCCGGCAGCGTCGGCTCGCGGCAGGCCGAGACGATCCTCGAGCGGATCGGCGAGTCGTCGGCGATGATGGCCGCCTGCGAGATCCGCGTGCTCGGCGGCGCGATGGCCCGCGTGCCCGCGGACGCCACGGCCTTCGCCCACCGCCAGAGCCGGATGATGATCAACGTGGCGGCGATCTACGACCCGTCCACCTCCGAGCGCTCCGAGCACGCCGCGTGGGCCCGCGGGCTCTCAGCCGAGCTCGACGACGGCGACCCCGGCGCCTACGCCGGCCTCCTCGCGGACGAGGGCGAGGAGCGCGTCCGCGCGGCGTACCCCGGCGCGACATGGGAGCGGCTGGCCGCGGTCAAGGCCACCTACGACCCCGACAACGTGTTCCGGCTCAACCAGAACATCCCGCCCGCGGCGTAGACCGGCGCCCGTGCCCGGGGCGGTCGTGGGACCGCCCCGGGCCGTGTCGGAGCTATGGCGTCGGGTCTGGGTAGGAGCCGCCGAAGATGTCGCGAGTTGCCGAACGTCGCCGGGCAGTGCCTGCTGGGCGCCGGCGCGCGGCGGCGCTCGGGCCGTTCTGCAGGGCCTGCCGCCAGGCGTCGATCGCCGGGCAGTCCGCGGCGTTGCGCGCGTCGTTCCACACGGCCGCGCCGTAGGTGCGCGTCGCGGCCGCGTAGACGTAGTCGCCGAGGAACTCGTCGGTCAGCGCGTTGGCGCTGCTGCCGCGCGGATCGCCCGGCGCGCCGCGGTGGAGCTCGGTGAACGCGCCGGTCGGCGCCGGTGCCGCGGACGTCGGCGTGCTTGACCACGCCGACCAGCGCGCGCGGGTCGGCCGTGGTGGGCTGGAACGGCGTCGTGAACGCGTTGTAGACGACGTAGACGTCGCGTGCCGTTGGGCGAGATCGCCGGAGCGGTGTAGAAGCCGCGGTCGCCCGCGGTCTCGATCGCCCGCGGCGCCGACCACGTCGCGCCGCGGTCGGTGGACTCGGTGAAGAACACGTGCGGCGCGGCGAGCGTGCCGCTGACGTAGCTCATCACGATCCGGTCGGTCGCGTCCGCGCCGGTCGGCGCGCCGTTGGCGATGTCGACGCTCGGCGCCGGCGCGAGGTCGCTGCGCGCGCCGGCAACGCCGTCGATCACCGGCCGGCCCTGCACCGGGTCGAAGACGCCCGGGCTGGCTGCACCGGGCCGGCGACGGCGCCGCGGCTGCGACCAGGTGGCGCCGCCGTTGGTCGACGTCGACATCAACTCGAACGGCTGCTGTGCCGCCTGAGACGACGTGCCGACGCCGAACACGTACGCGTTGCCGCGGCTGTCGGTGCGGACCGTGCAGCCGTCCAGCGGGTTGCGCTGGCCGTTGTTGGCGGCCGGCGCTGATCTGGTGCTGCGTCCAGGTGTCGCCGCCGTCGTGCGAGACGGCCACCTTCAGCGGCGCGGGCGCCGCGTTGCCCTTCTCCTGGCCGACGAACGCCGCCCAGCACACGTACACGTTGCCGAAGAACGGGCTCGACGACGGCGTTGTCGGCCCAGATCTGCTCCTTGTCGGAGAACGTCGTGCGACGACTGCCTGCGAGATCACGCACCGGGCGCCATCCAGGCGCTCGTTGTCGCCCGCCGCGGCAGCCTGCGACGTTGTCGGTGCGCGACACCGCGATCGCCTCGAAGCCCTTGAACGTCTCGGTCGGTCCGCGTGGCGCCGAAGTTCGCGGTCAGGTTGGCGTAGTACAGCCGCGAGCCGTTGGCCCAGGTGAAGCTGCCGTTGGCGCCGGGCGTCGGGCCGAACGCGACGGCCGGGATCGCCGTCGGAGACCAGGCCGTTCTCGAAGTACTACGGCAGCGTGCCGATCGGCCCGACCGTGCGGCGTGCACGCCGGGATCGGTGTTGCCGACCACGCCCAGGCAGTTGCGGGCGGTCAGGCCGGTGTAGGTCGGCTGCGTCCAGCGTCGTGCCCGCTGTCGAACGAGAAGTAGACGCCGGAGACGCCGACGCCCGGGCGTGAACGGGCACGTGTTGTCGGTCGCCGGCGTTGCACGCCTCCATGTCGATCTCGTCGTTGGCGCCGGCGACCAGGATGTTCGGGTGGTTGGCGTCGATCGCGACCGCCGGCTCGTTCTGCTTGTTCTGCGAGAACGGGGTGAGCGGACTCCCGACCGTGACCAAGGCATCCGGATTGAACGCTGCGGCCGGAGCGGCCAGCGCGACGGCGATGAGGATGGCCGCGAGCGCGGTGAGCGCTGCTCGCGGGGAGCGACTGAGCACGGGCGTGCCTCCCCTTGGTTGGCGAACGAACCTGTCCTGAACCGACAACGCGGCCGGGCCGCGGGGGTCAGGCGCTACTTCTTGACCCGATGGTGCGGAGCCAAGAGCATCGGCCTGCTGCGGTGGCCGGTGTGCGGGGCGTCCCGGGACCCAGCGACGGTGCCCGCGTCGACGAGTCTGGCGATCTCGATGTCCGAGAGCCCCAGCACCTGCGCTAGTACGGCCTCGGTGTGCTCGCCGAGCAGCGGCGCGCGGCGTACGGGTGTCCGTGGCACTGCAGAGAAGTCCAATGGCGTGCCGGGCATACGGTAGATGCCGATTCCGGGCTGCTCGACGTCCTCCCACATCTCGTTGGTCATGCGCGGGTCGTCGTCGACGAGCTGGCGGAAGGTCTGGTAGGGACCCCACGACACGCCGGTGCCCTGGAACGCGGCCCGGAGCTCGGCGAGGTCGCGCGCCTCGAACCACGGGCGCAGGATCGCCGCGATCAGGTCCCGGTTGCGAAAGCGGCCCGACTCGGTGCCGACGTCAACGTCCGTTGCCTCGCGGATCTTGTCCATTTGGACGTGCGTGCCGGTGACGTCGAGCAGGGCGCGCCATTGGCGGTCGGTCAACGCGACCACCATCACATGGCGCTCGTCGCGCGTGATGAAGTCGTGGCCGAACGCGCCGTAGAGGTAGTTGCCATCGCGGCGCGGCGAGTCGGTGGCGCCGAGCTGGGCCTCCGCGACACGGCCGAGGTGGCCCGTCACCGCGAACGCGACGTCAGACAGAGCGACCTCCACGAGCTGCCCCTCGCCGGTACGGGTCCGATGGCGGTCGGCGGCCAGCAGTCCGACGGCCGCCAGCTCGCCCATGGCGATGTCCCATGCCGGCAGCACCGAGTTCAGCGGCTCGGTGAGGTTCCGCGGCCCCGTCGCCCACGGGAAGCCCGTGGCCGGGTTGACGGTGTAGTCGACCTCGCTGGAGCCGTCGCGGTTGCCCTTGAGGTGGACCATGATGAGGTCCTCGCGGCGCGCGCGCAGCGTTTCGTAGCCCAGCCAGCCGCGGGCGGGGAAGTTGGTGAGGAAGATGCCCGCCGCCGCGATCACGGCCGCGACGAGCTCGCGGCCCTCATCGGAGCGCAGGTTGACCCGCAGCGACCGTTTGCCCTTGTTGAGGCCCGCCCAGAACAGCGACTGACCGTCGGCCGCCAGGGGCCAGCGCGTGTGGTCCAGACCACCGCTGAGATCATCGAAGCGGATGACGTCCGCGCCGAGCTGCGCGAGCGTCATCCCGCCCAGCGGCGCGGCAACGAACGCCGAACCCTCCACAACCGTCAGCCCGTCGAGGATCCCGGTCATGGCATCAGCGCCACGAGACGCCAGTCAAGGACATCGCGCGCAAGCTCGTCATCGCCCGTGGAGGTCGTCGTCACCCGGAGATGGACCAGGCCGCCGTCGGCCAACCGCTCGCAGGTGGTGATCTCCACGCGCGAATGGAGGCGTTCTCCCTCGAAGGTCGGGCCGAGATGGTCGCAGGACTCCCACGCCAGGATCGACGCCAGGTCCGGCAACGCGCGCGTGACATGCGACGCGGCGACGCCGATGATGTGCCCGCCGTAGACCAGGCGCCGGCCGTGCGCGCTCGCGCCCGCATCGGTGTGCGTGTGCGCCATGTTGAGCGACAGGCGCGCCAGCTCGGTCGCGGCAGTCACGGTCTCCCCCGCCTCGACGGCGATCACGTCCCCCGCCCGCAGCTCGGCGAACAGCGATCCCAGCGGCTCGGCACGCAGCGGCTCGAGATCCCACCCGGCGGGGATCAGTCCCGCGACGTCGATCACTTCAGCGCCGACGCCATCGAGATCGTCGTCGGCTTCGTCGGTGACCCCGGGCTCTGAGGCGGGCAGCAGCGGCGCGCGGTGGAAGTCCAGCACCGGCTCGCCCTGGCCGTCGAGCGTACGCACCCGCAGGGCGACGATGCCGCGCCCTCGCGACGCCGCTCGCCGGGCGACGACCTCGGTCGTCGTGTGCAGCGTCGTGCCGATCGGGACCGGTCGTGCGCCGAGCCCGCGATAGAAGAGGTTGCCCAGGACGCGCATGCTCGGAGCGGTCGACTGCCCGATCGCGATGTCGCACACCAGCATCGGGTGCGCCAGCAGGCCCGCCGTGCCCGAGACGGCCTGGTAGAGGTCGGCGTCGAGCGCGAGGCGCAGGCGGTCGCCGACGATCGCCTGATGCAGGGCAGCGTGGCCCTCGGTCAGCGTGACACCCGGCGCGGTGAACGTCGCGCCGCGCTGGAGGTCGTCGAAGAACGGCGCGGCGACGCTGCGCGTCGCCGGGACGGGCGCAGGTGGCTCGGGGGCCGCAGGCAGTGCGAGCAGCCGGTCGGCGCGGCGCACCATTGCCTCATCGACCATCGCGCCATCCAACGCCGCGGCGGCCCCACCGCCACCGCCCGCCGCCCCGACGGCGGCCTTCACGCGCTGTGCCCACCGGCGCTCTGCCGGCGCTCGCCGCGAACTCGGCCTGGATCGGCGCGATCTGCGCCGGATGGATCGCCCACTTGCCGTCGAAACCCAACTCCCGCGCCGCCCGCGCCGAGTCCGCGACGGCGCGCGCATCGCGCAGGGCGAACGACGGGCCGTCGACGGCGGCCGCCCCTCCGATCCGGGCCGCGGCCAACACCGTCTCCTGCGCGACCAGCCACCGCGACACGTCGTCCTCCGCTCCACGGCGCCCGAGCGCCGCGGCCAGATCCGCGTAGCCGAGGATCAGCGCGATCACGCGCTCATGCTCAGCGACATGCGCCGCCGCCGCGAGCCCCTGCGGCGTCTCGACGATCGCCTGAACCGGCGCCACCTCCGCGGCCGCCGAGACGTGGTCGGCCGACTCGACCTTCGGGACCACGATCGACAGCTGCTTCAGCCCCAGACTCGAGCACAGCGCAAGGTCCTCGGCCTGCTCCGGCGAGCCCGCGCCGTTGACGCGGATCGCCACCGGCCGGGCCGACCACTCCGGCCGCCGCAGCGTCTCGGCCAGCACGGCGCGGGCGGCCGCCTTGGCGTCCAGTGCGACCGCGTCCTCGAGGTCGAAGACCACCTCATCCGCCCCGGCATCCAACGCCTTGGCATGCATCTTCGGCAGATGCCCCGGAACGACAAGTCGTGCCACGATCA
>CAWFMR010000032.1:0-73393 GCA_963816845.1 uncultured Actinomycetes bacterium
GACGTTCTCGGGGTGCTGAATGAAGCCGTGAATGGAGTTCCCGCGGCGCAGGTGGCCGCCAGCGGTCGTAGCCTGCCGCCCCGTACCGCCAGCGCCACGCTCTCGACGAGTGGATCGTGGCCGCCGAGACCGCGCGCCTGCTTGTCGTCTATCCAAGGCGACAGCGGCGGTCGATTCGCAGGCGCGCCGCTGCGTCTGCCTCAACGCGAGTGCCGCGGAGCTGGCCGGCGACAGGGCGACCGAGGTCGATCTCTCTTCACCTTCCGCGACGGCTGATTGTTCGCGGTCGCGCCTATCGGCGACACTGAGATGCTGACCAGGGCTCTCGGGTCCCGGCGCCGGCTTGGTGACTCATCGGCGTGCTTGTCCCCGCCACCTGACCGCGACACCACCGAACTGAGAGGCCCCCATGAGCCAGCCACGACCCACCGATCCGATCGGATCCATTGGATGGACCGAACGCACCGGGGGAGTGCTGACCGCTCGGGAATGCCTAACACTTGCCCGGCCCCTGCTGCGGGGGGAGCTCAGCATTCTTGCCGGCCGTCTCGCGATGGTGCTCCGAATGCACTCGGGACGCCGGAGTTCCATCGATCCGGCGAGCCTGGTGCCTCCCGACTCCGCTCTCGCAAGAGATGCCGAGGTCGCCGCGCAGGACCTCTTGACACCGGCACTCCTCAACCATTCCAGTCGTGCCTACACGTGGGGCGCGGCCATCGCCGCACTTCACGGGATCACGTTCGACCGTGAGCTCCTGTACCTGGCTGCGATGTTCCACGACACCGGGATCCCGAGCCCGGTGCCCGACGTCGACTTCACGGTTCGCAGCGCCGCGTTGGCACGCGAGTTCACCGACAGCCACCACGTGCCTGCCGATATCCGCGAGCTCGTTGCAAACGCGATCGCCATGCACTACACCCCCGGCGTTGGCCTCGAATCCGGTGCCGAGGCCCACCTCCTATCTGCCGGCGCAGCCGTCGATGTGTTCGGCCTACGCAGCAACGAGATACCCGATGCAGTCCGCCAGAGCGTCATCCAGGAGTACCCGCGGTTGGGCTTCAAGCGGGAGTTCGCCGGGCTTCTCCGAGCCGAGGCCAAGCAAGTCCCTCGTGGCCGCGCCTGGTACCTGCACCGCTTCGCCATGAGCGACCTGAGCATTCGGCTCGCGCCCTTCCGTGGTTGATAGACCCCCAGTCGACCCGACTGTGCGTGAGTCGATCACGGCAGCCACGTCGCCCGCCTCCGCCGCTTTCGCACCCAGATAGGTCAGCGCGTGTGTCTTCCCCTGGTCGACCACGGACTCCGCTCGGCGGCTCAACTTCAACAGCGCGGAATTGATCGGGCTTAGCACGCGCCGAGGCCAACGCACGAGCCAGCGGTGTCCGTGACGGTCGGGCGCCGAGTGGAGCTGAATGAAATGAATGGAGACCGAATGGAGAGAGCGACCGCACGGGCCGCGGTCCCAGCCGTCTACAGCGGTTTCCGAGCCGCGTGTTAGAGCCAGATCGGATGCGCCGGCGGCGAAGGCTGGCGCGTTGGCGGCCGCATGGTTCCGGGCAGGGCTGCGTTCCTGCTGGCATCGGCGCACTCCACGTCAAGAACGACGCGTCGATGCGACAGGTAAGGGGGGCTGGCCGGGTGTTTGGGGGATCTCGGTCGGCCCTTTACCAACCGGGGGCACGGATGCCCCACATCGCACGCGGGTAGGCATGGCTCCATGGACGACGAGGCGCCAGTCAGGCTCACGATCGGCATCGCTGCGTTCCGGGCCATCGCGGCGGCGGTGACCGAGGCCGAGATCGGCGGCGCCGTGCCGTCGGTGACGATCTCGCAGCTCCGGCCCGACCTCGGGCTCATGGAGGGTGCCGTCGGGGTCGAGCTGACCATCGGCGATGGTCCCCACCGGCGGCGGGAGACGTGGATCGTCGCGGGGGAGGGGCAGGTGGTCGCGCACCTCGAGGACCCGGGCGCGGAGACCGCGGACGGCGCGACCGCGGACGACGACGAGGACGCCGACGTAGACGCAGACGGCGAGGGCTGAGCGGGCTGGCGGCGTGGCCTGCGGGCCGCGCTGCGTACCCTCGTCGCATGCCGATCAGCGCGCTGCCGGTGCCGCTGCGACGCGTGGGCTACCGCATCGCGCACGCGGGGCTGCGCGTGTACTGGCGCATCGCGCGCCCGCAGACGCGCGGGGTCAAGTGCGTGGTCCGCGACGGCGACGCGGTGGTCTTCGTCCGCCACGCCTACGGCGACCGGCGCCAATGGGAGCTGCCGGGCGGCGGGATCAAGCGTGGGGAGGACCCGCGCGACACGGCGGCGCGGGAGGCGCGCGAGGAGCTCGGCCTGGACCTCGCGGACTGGCGCGCGCTGGGGTCCGTCGAGTCCTACGGATACGGCAAGCGGACCACGGTCACGTGCTTCGAGGCGCACGCACCCCACCGGACGCTGACCGTCGACCCCGGCGAGATCGAGGAGGCGGGCTGGTTCGCCCTGGCCGATCCGCCGACACCTCTGGGCCTGGACGCCCGTGTAGTCCTGACGCGGCTGGTGCTCCCAGCGGGCTAGCCTCGCTCCATGGACGCATGGATGCTCGAGACGCTCAATGGCTACGCGAGTCGCCACGACGCGCTCTTCGAGGATCCGCTGCGCTTCATGACGCTCCAGGCGCCCGTGCTCTTCATCCTGCTGCTCGGCGCGCTCTTCCTGGCCCACGGCAAGCTCGGCTCGCGCAACGCGCGCCACGGCGTCGTCGCCGCCGGCTTCTCGGCGGGCCTGGCCCTCGGCGTCGCGCAGATCGCCAACCACCTGTGGGCGCGCCCGCGCCCGTACGTCGCCCACCCCGGCGACGTCCACCTGTTCATCCCGGCCTCGATCGACACCTCGTTCCCCAGCGACCATGCCACGGCGGCGTTCGCGATCGCGGTGGCGATCTTCCTGCGCTCACGCCGCGCCGGATGGATCGCGCTGGCGATGGCCGCGCTCGTGTCGATCAGCCGGGTCGCCGTCGGGACGCACTACCCCACCGACGTGCTCGCCGGAGCGGCGATCGGCACGCTGTCGGCGCTCGTCTTCTACCACCCGCTCGTACGCCGCCCGCTGCACGCCCTGGCCGACCGCATCGGCGCGCTCTACGACGGCCTGGTCGTCAGGCGGCCGCAGACGAGCTGAGGGCGTCCGCCCACGCGGCGGCGCGCAGTCCGCGCGCCTCGCCGGGCGGGACGCGCACGCCGTAGTGGCGGCTGAGCGTCGCGGCGTGCTCGCGGGCGCAGCCCGAGGGGGACGCGAGCCGCACCGGGGCCTCGCGCAGCGCCCTCTCGTCGAAGGGCACCACGACCGACCCGGTGCGGCTCGCCATCCGCTCCGCGGGGACGAAGGTGTACGGCTGCACGGCGTCGTGCAGCCGTACGAGGAGCCAGACGGGCCGGTGACTCGCCGCGTCGACGAGGAGGTCCTCGACGATGCCGGCGACGCCGCCGCTGCGGGGGGACAGCGGCGCGCCGATGAGGGGCGGGATGAGACCGGGAGCGTCCATGCTCTGCCGGCCGGAGTTCCACACGTCCGGCCAGGGTCCTTCATCCGGCGTTCAGGCCAGCCCCTACCCTTGGCTGCTTGGCCGTCCGCCGCAACCTCCCGCTGCTCGCCGCCCTCGCCTGCCTCGTCGGCCTCGTCGTCGCGGGCGTGTTCGCGCTGGCCGTGCCCGCCGCGCACGAGCGCGACGCCGCCATGCTGCACGGCTTCGTCGGCCTCGATCGCCCCAGCGTGCACCGCGCGATCTCGTTCCTGGCCCACCTCGGCGACACGCTGCCCTACGCCTGCGCCGGCCTGCTGTGCATCGCCGTGGCGCTGGCCCGGCGACGGGGCTGGCGGGCCCTGGCCGTGGCCTGCCTGCTCGCGGTGACCGGCGTGACCACGCAGGTGCTCAAGCACGCGCTGGCCCAGCCGCGCCTCGAGCACTGGCTGCCCGAGCAGGTCGCCACGAACTCATGGCCCAGCGGGCACTCGACCGCCGCCATGACCCTCGCCCTGTGCGCCGTGCTCGTCGCCCCGCCGGCGCTGCGGGCGGCGGCCGCCATGCTCGGGGGCGCCTTCGCCGTCGGCGTGGGCTACGCGGTCCTCGTCCTCGGCTGGCACTACCCGTCCGACGTGCTCGGCGGCTTCCTCGTGGCCGGGCTGTGGACGTCGCTGGCCGTCGCCGTCCTGCACCGCGTCGAGGCGCCCGAGCCCGCGCGGCGTCCCCTGTGGGAGCCGGTGGCGGGCCTCGCCGGCGGCGCGGGCGTCGTCGCCGCGGTGGTCCTCGGGGTGCGCGCGGACACCGTGGCGCTCTACACCTCCGAGCGCCCGACCTTCGCCGCCGGCGCGCTCACCATCGCGCTGCTCGCGCTCGTGCTGGTGACGACGGTCAGCGCCGCGTCAACGCGAGGCGCACCCCAAGCCCGATGAGGACGACGCCGGTGACGCGGTCCAGGGCGCGGCGCACCGGCGGACGGCGCAGCACGTCGCCCGCGCGCGGCACGACCGTCGCGTAGACCGACAGCCACCCCAGCGACGTGGCCGCCGCGATCGCGGTCATGAGCAGCGCGACGAGCAGGGCCGGATCGTCGGGCGAGACGAACTGCGGCAGCAGCGCGGTGAAGAAGATGCCCGCCTTGGGGTTCAAGAGATTGCACAGCAGCCCCTGGCGGAAGGGCGAGCCGCCGCGCGCGCGGCCGGACGCCTCGTGGGCGCCGGCGTGGCGGATGGCCTTCAGGCCGAGCCAGACGAGGTACAGCGCGCCCGCCAGCTTCACGGCGCTGAAGACCTCGGCCGAGGCGTTGAGCACGGCGGCGACGCCGCAGGCCGACGCGGCGCCCCACACGAGCAGCCCGGTGCTGGTGCCCAGCGCCGTGCGGCGCGCCGAGACCGGCCCGGCGACCAGCGCGTTGCGCACCACGAGCGCGGTGTCGGCGCCGGGCGTCAGGGCGATGAGGATCGCCGTGCCGACGAAGGGCATCAGCTGCGAGTGCACGACGATCAGGCTCCGATCGCCCGCAGGCGCTCGAGCTGGCTCTCGGTGAGCGTCCCGACCACCTCGGCGGCCGCCACGTTGTCGCGGATCTGCTGCGGCGAGGTGGCGCCGAAGAGGATCGTCGCGACCAGGGAGTTCGTGAGCACGAAGGCCATCGCCAGCGCGGCGGGCGTCGTGCCGACCTCGGCGGCGAGCGCCGCGAGCTCGCGCGCCGCCCGCACGGCGCCCTCCCAGCGCGAGTCGTCGACCTCGCCCGCCATCCGGCCGCCGGCGCCCGTCGCGTACTTGCCGCTCAGGATCCCGCCCGCGAGCACGTAGGAGGCGACCACCTTCGCGTCGCAGGCCAGCAGCGCCTCGGTCATCTCCGGGCTCTCGACCCAGTCGCGCGCGATCAGGCTGTACGGCAGCTGCGCGGCGCACGGCGCCGCCACGCCCAGCTCGTGCGCCACCCGCCCGGCCTCGGCCACGCGCTCGGCCGGCCAGTTGACGATGCCCCATGCGCGCACCCGGCCGTCCGCGACGAGCTCGGCGACGGCGCCGACCACCTCGGTCATCGGCAGATCGGGCGGAGGCGGATCGGAGTAGACGAAGTCGAAGCGCTCGAGGCCGGTGCGCTCGAGCGACGCCTCGAGCTCCTGCGCCGGCGTCTGCGGCCAGAACTCCCACCACAGCTTCGTCGCGATGGTCACCTCGTCGCGCGGCCACCCCGACGCCGCGAAGACCTCGCCGAAGACCACCTCCGAGTAGCCCGTCGGGATCGGCGCGGTGCCGCTCTCGTCGTTGTAGCGCGCGACCTCCAGGAAGTCGATGCCGCTCGCGCGCGCCTCCTGCAGCACCGCCACGCCGGTCTCGCGCGGGACGCGCTCGTACGTGCGCCACGAGCCCAGCGCGAAGAGCGACACCTCGAGGCCCGACGCTCCGAGGGGCCGGTGGGGGAGGGCGCTCATGGCTCGCGTTCTATCAGGCCCACATCGCGACGAGCGCGGCGTAGCAGCCCAGCTCGACGACCTTGGTCAGCGCCCCGAAGGTGTCGCCCGTCGCGCCGCCGAGCGTCCGGCGGAACACCGGCACGGCGGCGAGGGTGAGCAGCGCCCCGACCCCGAGGGCGACCGCCCCCGCGGCCGGGCGCCCCGCGACCAGCGCGATGGCCACGGTGTACGCGCTGGCCACGGCGGTGGTCGCCGCGCCCGCGCGCATCAGCGCGCCGGCCCCGTCGGGGCGGGCCGGCGCCAGCAGCAGCGACTGGGGGAGGATCGACCAGCGGCCGACGACGTGGCCGACGAGCGCGGCGCGCAGGAGGTCCCCGTCGTCGAGCGGGGTCAGGACGACGAGCGGGAAGACGACGGCGAACACGAGCGCGAGCGCCCCATAGGTGCCCACGCGCGAGTCGCGCAGGATCTCCAGGCGGCGCTCGCGCGGCACGTGGGCGCCGATGGCGTCGGCGGCGTCGGCGAGGCCGTCCTCGTGCAGGGCGCCGGTCACGAGCATCGCGGCCACCAGCGCGAGCGCCGTGGCCGGTCCGGGATCGAGCACCGTCCCCGCCAGCGCGCGCACGCCGCCCATGACGCCGCCGACGAGCAGGCCCACGGCGGGGAACCACAGCGCCGCGCGCGACAGCTGGCGCGCGGTCAGCGCGCCGCCGCCGACGGGCAGGCGGGTGAGGAAGGCGACCGCCGCGCGGGGACTGGGCACGCGCGACGCCTCACGGGCCGCCAAACGGCTCATCGGGAGGGTCCGCTCATGCGCGGGCCGGTCGCGATGGGCGATCGACGGCGCGCTGTCGCTCGGCGATCGGCGGGCGGGACGGGTGGCCCGTGCCTACGTGCGATACCGCCCCGGCTCCCACAGCGGCTCGTCGCCCGCGTTGGCCCCGCGGCTGAGGATGAAGAGCAGGTCGGAGAGGCGGTTGAGGTAGCGCACGACCTCCGGATTGGCGTCCTGCACCACCAGCGCGCGGCGCTCGGCCCGGCGGCACACGGTGCGGCAGACGTGCAGGTGCGCCGCGGCCACCGAGCCGCCGGGCAGGACGAAGGACTTCAGCGGCTCGAGCGTCGCGTTGACCTCGTCGCACGCCTGCTCGAGCCACGTCACCTGCTCGGGCGAGACGCGCAGGCGCTGCTTCTCACCGCCCTCGGGAACGCTCAGGTCGGCGCCGAGGTCGAAGAGGTCGTTCTGCACGCGGCGCAGCCACTCCGCGTAGCGCTCGGGGAGGCCCTCGGCGGTCAGCGCGAGGCCGACCAGCGCGTTGAGCTCGTCGATGGCGCCGTAGGCCTCGATGCGCGGGTGGGTCTTCGGCACCCGGCTCATGTCGCCCAGGTGCGTCTCGCCGCCGTCGCCCAGGCGCGTGTAGATGCGCGTCAGGTTGACCGTCACGAGGCGAATGTACCGCCCTGTAGCGTTGCGCCCCCTTTGGCGTACGCAAGAAGCTGCCTCCTCGGCGCCGCGCTGCTGCTGGCCGGCTGCGGCGTGGGCCAGACGGGCCACCAGGCTCCCGTCACCGTCACCATCACCCGCGACCTCGGGGCCGTCACCGTGCGCGAGGTGCAGGCCAAGAGCGGCGTGAAGGTCGGCGCGCTCCTGCGCGGCCAGCCGAGCGGGCAGCGCTGGGTCAACGGCGTGGCGGCGGGCGACGACGCCACCGTCCACGGCGGCGACCGCGTGTGGGCCGACACCGCCGCGGCGAGCGCGGCCACGCCGGCGGTGGTCGGCTCGTTCCCCGAGCCCTTCCTGCACGGCATCGACGGCAAGCGCCTGCCCGTGCGCGTCGAATGCGCGGACGCCCGCGGCCCCGCCTGCCGGCAGGTCGGCGACCGGCTGGCCAGCTTCGAGATCCCCGCGGCGCGCGGCGGGCTGCAGACCGCGCGGGCGCCGGAGACGCTGCGCGTGCTGGTGGGCCCCTGGACCGCGCTGCGCCTCGATCCGGCCGCCAACGCGCTCGAGCACGGACCGCGCGCCAGCGGCGTCTATGCCCGCATGGCGCCCGACGGCCGGACGATCGCGGTGCTGACGGCGGACGGGCGCACCGCACGGACGCTGGGTGCCGGCAGCGGCCTGGTGGCCGCCACCAAGCGCCCCGACGAGCGGCCGCTGTGGGTCGTGACCGGCACCGACGCCGCGGGCGTCGCGTCCGCCGCGCAGGCCTTCGACGAGGGCACGCTGGAACACCGGTTCGCGCTCGCCGTCAGCGAGGACCTGCCCGTCGCGCTGCCCGCCGGGCGCTGATCGGCATCGACGCGATCGGATAGGTTCCGCCCCCCATGAAGGTCGGAGTGCCAAGAGAGAGTGCCGACGGCGAGCGCCGGGTCGCGCTCGTGCCGGAGGTCGTCAAGCGCCTTCAGACCAAGGGCGTCGAGGTCGTCGTCGAGGCCGGCGCGGGCGAGCAGGCGCTGATCCCCGATGCGCTCTACACCGACGCCGGGGCGAGCATCGGCGATCCGTGGGGCGCCGACGTGGTGGTCAAGGTGGCGCCGCCGAGCGCTGAGGAGATCGGCCGCCTGCAGCGCGGCGGCACGCTCGTCGGCTTCCTCGCCCCGCGCACCCAGCCCGAGACGCTGCAGGCGCTCGCGCAGGCCGGCGTGACCGCCTTCGCGATGGAGGCGATCCCGCGCATCTCGCGCGCGCAGTCGATGGACGCGCTCTCCTCGCAGGCCAACGTGGCCGGCTACAAGGCCGCGCTGCTCGGGGCCGAGCACGCGACGCGCTTCTACCCGATGCTCATGACCGCGGCGGGGACGATCCCGCCGGCCAAGGTCCTCGTCCTCGGCGTCGGCGTCGCGGGCCTGCAGGCGCTGGCCACGGCGCGCCGCCTGGGCGCGCAGACGACGGGCTACGACGTGCGCCCCGAGGTGGCCGAGCAGGTCCAGTCGCTCGGGCGCCAAGTGGCTCGACCTCGGGATCGAGGCCGCCGGCGAGGGCGGCTACGCCCGCGAGCTGACCGACGAGGAGAAGGCCGAGCAGCAGCAGGCCCTGACCGACGCGATCAAGGGCTTCGACGTCGTCATCACCACCGCGCTCGTGCCGGGTCGCCCGGCGCCGCGGCTCGTGACCGCCGAGGCGGTCGAGGGCATGAAGCCAGGCTCGGTGATCGTCGACCTCGCCGGCGAGGCGGGCGGCAACTGCGAGCTGACCGAGCCCGGCCAGGTCGCCGTCAAGCACGACGTCACCATCGTCTCGCCGCTGAACCTGCCGGCGAGCATGCCCGAGCACGCCAGCCAGCTCTACGCGCGCAACGTGCAGGCGCTGCTCGAGCTGCTGCTCGGCGAGGACGGCGAGCTGGCCCTGAACTTCGAAGACGAGGTCGTCGCCGGCGCGTGCGTCGTGCGCGAGGGAGAGGCGGTGCAGGCCTGATGCTGCTGACCAACCTGGCGATCCTCGTCCTGGCCGGCTTCGCCGGCTTCCTGACCATCTCCAAGGTGCCCAACACGCTGCACACGCCGCTCATGTCGGGCACGAACGCGATCCACGGCATCGTCGTGCTCGGCGGCATCCTCGTCCTCGGCCTCGGCGTCGACGGCTTCCTGAACAAGTTCCTGCTCGTCATCGCGATCGCCTTCGGCACCATCAACGTCGTCGGCGGCTTCCTGGTCACCGACCGCATGCTCGAGATGTTCAAGGCCAAGCCGGCGCCGCCGCGCGAGGAGATCGAGGAGGGCGCGGAGTGAGCCGCACCGACCTCGTCCAGCTGCTCTACATCGTCGCCTTCTCCCTCTTCATCTACGGGCTGATGGGGCTGACCGGCCCGCGCACCGCGGTGCGCGGCAACCGCATCGCGGCGGTCGGCATGGCGATCGCGGTGCTCGCCACCGTGCTCATCCCCGGGATGGGCAACTGGGGGCTGATCATCCTCGGCGTCGCCATCGGCACCGCGGTCGGCATCCCGGCTGCGCGCCAGGTGAAGATGACCGCGATGCCGCAGATGGTGGCGCTGTTCAACGGCGTCGGCGGCGGGGCGGTCGCGCTCATCGCGTGGGTCGAGTTCCGTCACAGCGCAGGCTTCGCCGACGACCCGACGTACGTGGCCATCTTCAGCCTCTTCGCGGCCATCGTCGGCTCGGTCTCCTTCTGGGGCTCGAACATCGCCTTCGGCAAGCTGCAGGAGGTCCTGCCGGGGCGCCCCATCATCATCGGGCCCGGACGCACCCAGCAGATCATCAACCTGGTCCTGCTGCTGGTGGCGGTGGCCTGCGCGGCGGCGATCGTCGGCGGCTCGGACGCCGAGATCCTCATGATCGTGCTGCTGCTGGCGGCGGCGGTCCTGGGCAACTTCGTCGTGCTGCCGATCGGCGGCGCCGACATGCCCGTCGTCATCTCGCTGCTCAACGCCTTCACGGGCCTGAGCGCCGCTGCCACCGGCGTGGCCCTCAACAACACCGCGCTCATCGTCGCGGGCATGATCGTGGGCGCCAGCGGCTCGATCCTGACCAACCTCATGGCCCAGGCCATGAACCGCTCGATCCCCTCGATCGTGGCCGGCGGCTTCGGCGGCGTGATCACCACGGGCGGCACCACCGAGGACGGCGTCGAGCGCGTCGTGCGCTCCACCAGCGCCTCGGACGCCGCCGTGCAGATGGCCTACGCCAGCCGCGTGGTCATCGTGCCGGGCTATGGCATGGCCGTCGCCCAGGCCCAGCACGCGGTCCACGAGATGACCAAGCTCCTGGAGGCCAAGGGCATCGAGGTCTCCTTCGCCATCCACCCGGTCGCGGGCCGGATGCCGGGGCACATGAACGTCCTGCTGGCCGAGGCCGACGTGCCCTACGAGCAGCTCAAGGAGATGGACGAGGCGAACTCCGAGTTCGGCCGCACCGACGTGAGCCTCGTCATCGGCGCCAACGACGTCACGAACCCCGACGCCCGCACCAAGACCGACAGCCCCATCTACGGGATGCCGATCCTCAACGTCGACGACTCGGCCAGCGTCATCATCCTGAAGCGCTCGATGAACTCGGGCTTCGCCGGCATCGACAACCCGCTCTTCTACAACGCCAAGACGGCCATGCTCTTCGGCGACGCCAAGGCCTCGGTGTCCGAGATCACCGAAGAGCTCAAGGCTCTCTGAGCCTCATCGCGCCTCGTCGCGGCGCGCGCGCTTGCGTTCCTCCCCACGGCGGGTAGGCTCGCACCTAGAAGTGTCTGCGCTGCCCGCCCTGCCGAAGGTGGCGCTCGCCGCCATCGTCTGCGTCTCCATGTGGCGCGCGTTCCTCGGCGCGCCCGCACAGGCCAGCCATCGTGCGGCCGCCCGCCTGCTGCTCGTCCTCACGGCCGCCTGCTATGCCGGCGGCGCCGCGGTCGTGGCCAATGGCGGCGACCTCGCCGGCTCGCTGCTCATCGTCGCCGGAATCGAGGCGTCGTGCGTGGCGGCGTGGCTGGTGCGCGGCGCCCGGGACGACGGCGGCGGCGACGACGGAGGCGGCGGCGGCGGGGGAGGCGGGAGCGGCCCGAAGCTGCCCCCGCCGATCGACTGGGAGGCGTTCGACCGCGCTCGGCGCGCGTGGGACCGCACGCCGACCGCGAGCTAAGCGCCCCAGGCGGTCGCGAGCACGCGCCGCCAGTTGCCCCACGCGATGCGCTGCACCTCGTCGGCGCTGAAGCCGTCCTCGCGCAGCGCGTCGAGCAGGCGGGGCAGTCCGCTGACGTCGCCGAGCGCCGCGGGCATCGGCGCTCCGTCGAAGTCCGACCCGAGGCCCACGCGATCGACGCCGACGAGCTCGGCGGCGTGGCGCACGTGGGCCACCAGCGTCGCGAGCGGCGTGTCGGCGTCCTCAGCGCCGTCGGCGCGCAGGAAGGCGGGGCAGAACACGATCCCGACGAGCCCGTCGCTGCGCGCGACGTCGCGCAGCTGGTCGTCGGTGAGGTTGCGCGTCGAGGGGCACAGCGCGTGGCAGGCGGTGTGCGAGACGACGATCGGCGCCGCCGCGAGGCGAACGACGTCGGCGAACCCGGCGGCGTTCAGATGGCTGAGATCGACGACGATGCCGAGCTCGGCGCAGCGCACGACGAGGGCGCGCCCCGCGTCGGTCAGGCCGGGCCCGGTGTCCGGCGAGGCCGGGAAGCGAAAGGGCACGCCGTGGCCGAACGCGCTGGGCCGGCTCCAGACCAGCCCGATCGAGCGCACGCCGGCCGCGTGCCAGGCGTCGAGCGCGGAGAGGCCCGGGTCGATCGCCTCGGCACCCTCGAGGTGCAGGACCATCGCCAAGGTGCCGTCCGCGTGGCAGCGGTCCAGTGCGGCGGTGTCCGTGACGACGGCCACCGCGCCGTCGCCGGCCGCCGCCAGCGCGTGGGCGCGCCCGATGGCGCCCGCCGTGAACGCCGCGGCCTCGGCATGGTCGACCGGGCCGGCGTAGGGCATGTCCGACAGCGACCCAGTGGCCCACGCGTCGTCCGGAGAGGGCGCGTTGATCGCGAACAGTGCGCCGCCGAGCCCCCCGACACGAGCGCGGGGCAGGTCGACCTGGCGGTCGGGCAGGCCGGTGAGGAACTCCGCGGGGTCGCGGTCGCCGGACTGGAGCTTGCCCAGCACGTCGTTGTGGCCGTCGAAGACGACCGTCACGCCTGGTCCAGGTCGATCCACTTGTGCACGGTGACCGGCTCCCACGTCTCGAGCCGCGCGAGCAGGTCGTCGAGGCCCTCGCCGACGGCCAGCAGCGTGCGCGTCTCCGGGCGCAGGAAGCGCTCCTGCACGGCGTGGTCGAGGAAGGCGACCAGCGGCCGGTAGTAGCCGGCGACGTCGATCAGCCCGAGCGGCTTGGAGTGGATGCCGAGCTGCGCCCAGGTGTAGACCTCGAAGAGCTCCTCGAGCGTTCCGATGCCGCCCGGCAGCGCGATGAAGGCGTCCGACAGCTCGGCCATGAGCGCCTTGCGCTCGTGCATGGAGCCGACCACGCGCAGGTCGTCGATGCCGGTGTGGCCGATCTCGAGGTCGAAGATCGCCTGCGGGATGACTCCGACGACCTCGCCGCCCGCCTCGCGCGCCGCGTCGGCCACGGCGCCCATCATCCCGACCTTGCCCCCGCCGTAGACGACGCGCACGCCGCGCTGCGCCAGGCCGCGCCCGACGGCCTCGGCGGCCTGCAGGTAGGCGGGCTCGGCGCCGGCGTTCGAGCCGCAGAAGACGCAGATCGACGAGAGCTCGGGCACGCCCCCAGCATATGCAGGAGGCGTGCGCGAGCGAGGAGTCAGGCGTCAGGCCGCGACCGGCGCCGCTGCGGCCTCGCCGCGGCGGGCGGCCTCGGCGTGCTCGCGCGCGTCGCGCGAGGAGATCAGCACCGCGGCCAGGATGGCGCCGGCGAAGGCGAACCCGGCGCCGACCAGGAAGGCGTCCTGGAAGCCCTGCGTGAGGGCGACCGCGCGATCGCGCACGCCGTCGGAGACCGCCGAGCTCGTCGTCCCGTTGGCCACCGCGACCAGGATCGCGAGGCCGAGCGCGCCGCCGACCTGCTGGGCGGTGTTCACGAGCCCCGAGGCGAGGCCCGCCTGGTCGGGGCGGATCCCCGTCACCGCGGCGATCGTCACCGGGACGAACGCGAAGCCCAGCCCGACGGCCGCCAGCAGCGAGGGGAACAGGACATCGCCGACGTAGGTCCCGCCGTGCGCCGAGACCTGCGAGAAGTAGAGCAGGCCGGCGGTGATGAAGAGCATGCCGATGACGAGCGTGGTCTTGAAGCCGATCCGCGTCACCAGCGCGGAGGCGGCGCCCGCGCTGAAGATGATGGCCAGCGCCAGCGGCAGGTAGGCGACGCCCGTCTTCAGCGCGCTGTAGCCCAGCACCTGCTGCATGTACAGCGAGATGAAGAAGAACATGCTGAACAGCGACATGCCGATGAGCAGCGCGACGATGTTGGCCCCGCGGATCGTGCGCATGCGGAAGATCGAGAACGGCACGAGCGGCTGGCGGTGGCGGCGCTCGATGACGACGAAGGCGGCGAGCAGCGCGAGCGACAGGGCGCCCAGGACGATCGTCTTCGTCGACCCCCAGCCGGCGTTGTTGGCGTCGACCAGCGTGTAGACGAGCAGCGACAGGCCGGCCGTGACCGTCACGGCGCCGCCGAGGTCGAAGGAGCGCTCGGCGGCCTCGTCGTGGCTCTCGGCCAGCAGTCGCGGGGCGAGCAGCGCGGCGGCGACGCCGATCGGCACGTTGACGAACAGGACCCACTCCCAGCCGAGGTACTCGGTGAGTATGCCGCCGAGCAGCACGCCCGCGGCGCCGCCCGAGCCGGCGACGGCGCCCCAGATGCCCAGCGCCTTGTTGCGCTCGGCGCCCTCGGCGAAGGTGTTGGTCACGATCGACAGGGCGGCGGGGGAGACCAGCGCGGCGCCGAGGCCCTGCAGGGCGCGCGCGGCGATGAGCCAGACGTCGGATTGGGCCAGGCCGCCGAGCAGCGACGCGATCGAGAAGACGACGAGGCCGATCATGAAGAGCTTGCGCCGGCCCAGCAGGTCGGCCAGGCGGCCGCCCAGCAGCAGGAAGCCGCCGAAGGTGAGGGTGTAGGCGTTGACGACCCAGGCGAGGTTGTCCTGGGAGAAGTCCAGCGCGCGCCCGATGGAGGGCAGCGCGACGTTGACGATGGCGGCATCGAGGACGACGACGAACTGCGTCATGGCCAGGAGCGCCAGCGCGAGGTACTTCGCGCGGGGAGTGTCTACGGCGGTCATGAGATTGAGTCTGCCCTTCGGGTCTCTGGCTTCGGTACGGCTAACCACCACTTACGGCGATCGCGGGCCCTTGCACACTAAATGGAACTTGATCTCCGGTTCCGATTCAGGCAAGATACGGAACCGTTCCTCCGTTTGTCAAGTACCTTTCACGCCGAGGACACGCCCATGACAGCGCCCGACACCCAGACCCCGAAGCCGCTGCGCGCCGACGCGCGCCGCAATCGCGAGCGGATCATCGCGGCGGCGCGAACCGTCTTCGCCGAGCGCGGCGTCGAGGCGCAGATGGACGACGTCGCCCGCGAGGCCGGCGTGGGGGTGGGCACCGTCTATCGCCACTTCCCCCACAAGGAGGCGCTCCTGGGCGAGCTCGTGGCCCAGAAGTTCCGCGCCTTCGGCGACAACGCCGAGCGCGCCCTCGAGGTCGAGGACCCGTGGGAGGCGTTCGCGGGACTGCTGCGGGCCAACGCGGAGCTGTGCGTCCGCGACGTCGGCGTGCAGGAGGCGCTCTCGCGCACGCCCGAGGCCTGGCGGCTCGCCGACGCGGAGTTCCAGCGCCTGGACGCGCTCGCCAACCAGCTGGTGGCGCGGGCGCAGGCGGCGGGGGTGCTGCGGCCCGACTTCGCCGTCGCCGAGATCCCGATGCTCATGAGCGGGCTCTACTCGACGATGGCGGTGTCGGGCTACGACTGGCACCGCCACCTCGAGATCATCCTCGACGGCCTGCGCGCCTAGACGATTCGCAGCGCTGCGTCGCTGCTCGGGTGTCGTCCGCTCGGCGCTGGTGGTGCTGCGCGGCCAGGGCATCGAGGGAAAGGGGCCCTGCGCTGCGCTCGTGCGGGCGCGGCGCGCGTCCGGCTGGTCGGGTGGGGGCGGCGCCTGGGCGTGGTCGCTTGCGGCGCGAGTGGCTTGGGGCGGTTGTCGACGAAAGGGAGTTGTGCGCCTATGCGGCACGAACTCCCCGCTCGTTCCCGCCGTGAGTGCCAACGCGCCACGCCGTCGCCGCGCCGCCTGCGGCGGACGCCGGCGAGCGCCGGCGCCGCAGCCGACCCCTCCCCTCGACGCCCGTGCTACCGCCTGGGCGCTGCGAGAGTTCAGAACTCTGGTAGCCTCGCGCCGTCACGGCGAGAGTTCAGAACACCTCGGAGCGCGTCTTCGTCGACCTCCTCGAGGCCGTCGTCGCCGGCCGCTACGCGCCCGGCGAGAAGCTGCCGCGCCAGCGCGAGCTGGCGGCCGACCTCGGGGTCACGCTCCAGCCCCTGCGCGAGGCGCTCAAGCGCCTGGAGCAGGTGGGCGTCGTCGAGGCCCGCCACGGCGACGCGACGCGCGTGCGCGACTGGCGCGCCCACGGCACGCTCGACGTCCTCGCCCATCTCGGGCCGGCGGTGCTCGGCGACCTGCTCGAGGCGCGCTCGCTCATGCTGCGCGAGATGGCCGGCCTGGCGGCCGAGCGCCGCGACGCGTCGCGCGCGCGGGCCATCACCGCCCTGGCCGAGCGCTTCGCCCACGCGCAGGACGCCCACGCGGCGGCCGAGCTCGACTTCGCCTTCTTCACCGAGGTCGCCGAGGCCGCGGGCAACCTCGTCTTCCTGCTCATCCTCAACGGCATCCGCGGGGTGTACTTCGAGCACCTCGACGAGCTGCCCGTGGCGGCCGACGTCGCCGGGCTCGCTCCCGGCTACGCCGCGCTCGCGGACGCGATCGTCGCCGGCGACGCGCGGGCCGCGCGCGAGACGGCCTTCGCGCTGGCCGAGGCGCAGCGCCGGGCGGTGCTCGGCATGAGGCGCCGCGAGCACGCGCTGGTCGAGCGCTACGTCGCGGAGGCCGTCGCCCCCGCGCCGCCGCTGCCCGCGGTGGCGGGCACCGACGCGGTGGCCGCCTTCGAGGCCCAGCTCGCGGCCGCGCCGCGCCTGAACCGCCTCGCGATCCGCGCGCTGCTGCTCGCGCACGCGGCCGGCCTTCCGCTCGGGCCGGCCCGAGAGCCGCTGCGCGCGCTCGCGCACATCAGCTACTACGGCGACCTCGGCGTGATGCGCACGCTGGGCTACGACCCGGAGGCCGTGGTGCGCCGCGCGCGGGCATGAGCCGCCTCAGCGCCGATGCGGTCGTGGTCGGCACCGGCGCCGGCGGCGCCGCGGTCGCGGCCGAGCTGGCCGCCGGCGGCCTGGACGTCGTCGTGCTCGAGGAGGGCGCGCGCCACGACCACCGCACCTTCACCGCGCGCCCGCGCGACATGACCCTGCGCCTGTACCGCGACGCCGGGCAGCTCGCGACGATCGGCACGCCGCCGATCGTCCTGCCGCTCGGGCGCGCGGTGGGGGGCACGACCCTCGTCAACTCCGGCACCTGCTTCCGCACGCCCGCGCGCGTGCTCGAGCGCTGGGCGCGCGACGACGGCATCGCGCCGCTGGGCGACGAGGTCTTCGACCACGTCGAGGAGGTCATCGGCGTGGCCGAGGTGCCCGAGGCGCTGGCCGGGCGCAACGCGCTGCTGGTCAAGCGCGGGGCCGAGGCGCTCGGGCTCAGCGGCGGCTTCCTGCGCCGCAACGCGCCGGGCTGCCGGGGCTCGGGCGTCTGCGCCTTCGGGTGCCCGACCGGCGCCAAGCAGCACGCCGCGCGCGAGCTGGCTGCCGCGCGCCGAGGCCGCCGGCGCGCGCGTGCTCGCCGGCGTGAAGGTGCGCCGCGTGCTCGTCCGCGACGGGCGCGTTCAGGGCGTGCAGGCGCGCGGGGTGGTCGTGCGCGCGCCGATCGTCGTCGTCGCCTGCGGCGCGCTGCTCACACCGGGCCTGCTGCGCCGCTCCGGCGTGCGCTCGCCGGCGCTCGGCCGCCACCTGACCATCCATCCGGCCAGCGCGGCCCGCGCGCGCTTCGACGAGCCGATCGACCCGTGGGACGGGGTCCCGCAGTCCTACTACGTCGACGCGCTGGCCGACGAGGGCATCATGCTCGAGGGCATCGCGGGGCCGCCCGACCAGGCGGCGCTGGCCACGCCCGGCAGCGGCGCGCTGCACCGCGAGCGGATGCTGGCCGCGCGCAGCACCGCCTCGTTCGGGGTGATGGTGGCCGACAGCGCGACGGGCTCGGTGCGCGAGGTGGGCGGGCGGCTGCTCGTGCGCTACGACCTGCACCCCGACGACGCCGAGCGCCTGCGCCGCGGCTTCGCGCTGCTGGCCGACATCTGGTGGGCGGCCGGCGCGCGCGAGATCCTCGTCCCGCTGGCCGGCGTCCCCGCGCTGCGCCGCGGCGACAGCGGCCCGCTGGTTCGCGCGCGCGTGCGCCCGCGCGACGTCAAGGCCATGGCCTTCCACCCGCTCGGCACCGCTCGCGCCGGGGCCGACCCGGCGCGCGCGGTCGTCGACCCCGACCTGCAGGTCCACGGCGTCCGCGGGCTGTACGTCGCCGACGGCAGCGCCGTGCCGTCCTCGCCCCAGGTCAACCCGCAGGTGACGATCATGGCCCTGGCGGTCCGCCTGGGGCGCGCGCTGGCGGGGGCGCGCGACGGCGGCTTTGCCAGGATGCCCGCGTGATCGCCCGCTCCGACGCCGTCGCCGCACTGCGCTCGGAGCGCTTCGACGTCGTCGTCGTGGGCGGCGGCATCACCGGCGCCGGCGTCGCCCTCGACGCGGCCACGCGCGGCTACTCGGTGGCGCTCGTCGAGAAGGCCGACTACGCCTCGGGGACCTCCAGCCGCTCGAGCAAGCTCGTCCACGGCGGCCTGCGCTACCTGCAGAACTTCGATCTCGGCCTCGTGCGCGAGGCGCTGCTCGAGCGCCAGCTCATGGTCAGGCTCGCGCCGCACCTCGTCCGGCCGCTGCCCTTCGTCGTGCCCGCCTTCGACGGCGCGCGGCCCGATCGCATGGTGGGCGTGGGCCTCAACCTGTACGACGCGATGGCCCGCGGCGGGCGCCGGCGCGAGGACGGCGACTGGGAGCCGGAGCGCCACCGCGTGATCGGCGGCGACGAGGTCGTCGAGCGGCTGCCCGCGCTGGCCGGCCGCGCGCCGACCTCGGGCTACCTGTTCTACGACTGCCAGACCGACGACAGCCGCCTGGTGCTCACGGTGCTGGCCGAGGCCGAGCGCTTCGGCGCGGTGTGCGCCAACCGCATGGAGGTCACCGACCTGCTCGACGACTCCGGGCGCACCCGCGGCGTCTGCGTGCGCGACGCGCTCAGCGGCGAGCGCTTCGAGCTGCGCGCGGAGAACGTGGTCAACGCCACCGGCGTGTGGGCCGACCGACTGCGCCCGGAGGAGCTGCACGACGAGGCCGAGGTGCCGCGCATCCGCCCCTCGCGCGGGTCGCACATCACGCTCGCCCACGAGACGCTCCCCCTGGCGGCGGGCGCGATCGTCCCGGCCGGCGCCGGCCGCGCGATCTTCGCCCTGCCGTGGCTGGGGTCGACGCTCGTGGGCACCACCGACAACGAGTACGACGCCGACGACCTCGACCACGTTCAGCCGGCCGAGGGCGACATCGGCTACCTGCTGGACGCGGTGAACACCTACTTCGGCGCCGCCCTCGGGCCCGAGGACGTCACGGGCGCCTACGCCGGCGTGCGACCGCTGATCTCCACCGGCGACCCGAAGAAGTCGGTCGACATCTCGCGCAAGGCCGAGCTCTACGAGACCTCGAGCGGGATGATCACCATCACGGGCGGCAAGCTGACGACGTGGCGGCGGATGGCCAAGATGGCCGTCGACCGCCTGGTCGAGCGCGAGGCGCGCACCGCCCCGTGCCGCACGCACGAGGTGCCGCTGGGCCAGCCCGTCGACGCCGCCGACCTGCCGCGCGTGGAGGGCGTGCCCGACGAGGCCTACGAGCGCCTCGCCGGCCGCTACGGTCATGCGGCCCACGAGGTCCTCGCCGTGGCCGGCGAGAGCGGCGAGCTGGCCCAGCCGATCGTGCCCGGCGGGCCCGCCGACCTGCTGGCCGAGGCCGTCCACGCGGCGCGCCGCGAGCAGGCCGTCAGCGTGGGCGACGCGCTGCTGCGCCGCACCCGCGTCGCGCTGCTGGCCGCGCGCGGCGTCGCCGACGCCGAGGGCGCGACGGCGCAGCGCGTGGCGGCGGCGATGTCCGGCGCCCTGGGCTGGGACGAGCGCGACGCGCAGTCCGCCGCCCGGGCCTTCCTCGACGAGGCCCGCGCCGAAGGCATCGTCACCGGTCCGTAACTTTCAGCGCCCTCGCCGGTTGCATTCCGGCGACCGGTCCTGTCGATCTGCAAGGAGCCCCGCCCGTCCATGGCCCGCCGCATCGCCCTGCTCGCCGCGCTCGCGCCGCTCGTCCTGCCCGCCGTCGCCGGCGCCGCCACGCCGTCGCGCTTCTTCGCCGGCACGCCGGTGGACGGTCCGAGCGCGGACATCCAGTCGCTGGGCGATCTCGACGTCGCGCGCGACGGCACGGGTGCGCTGGCCTACGTCAAGCGCGTGGCCGGCATCGACCACGTGTTCGTCTCGCGGCTGGTCAACGGGGCCTTCCAGCCGCCCGAGCAGATCGACGCCGGCCTGGCCGGCGCCGGCTCGCAGCCGGTCGTCGCGGCCTCGGACGGCGGGCGCCTCGTCGTGGCCTACGTCAGCGGGGGCGGCATCTTCACCACCGTGCGCCCGGCCGGGGCGCCCGGCTACGCAGCGACCCAGCAGATCGCCGAATCGGGCTCGAACCCCGCCGTCGACATGTCGATCAACGGCGTCGCCTACGTGACCTGGTCGACGGGCGGCGACGTCCTGGCCGCCCGCATGGAGCGCGTCGCCACGACCTTCAACGGCGTGCCGGGCCCGCTGGACATCGACCCCGCCGCGGTGGCCGGCACCGGCACCGGCCGGCCGAAGGTGGCCGTCGCGGCCGACGGCATCGCCACCGTCGTCTGGGGCGAGAGCGGCCACGCCTACGCCCGGCGGATCTTCGAGCTGCGCCTGTCGACCGCGCCGCAGGACCTCGGCGCGGGCGCCGACGAGCCCGACATCTCCAGCGAGGACGACTCGAGCTTCGCGTGGACCGTGTTCCGCCAGGACGGGCAGACGATCGCGCGGCGGCTCGTCGGCTCGCAGTTCGACAACCCGGTCGCGCTGCAGGCCTCCGAGGGCTCCGAGGCGCCTCGGGTGGCCATCAACGGGCGCGGCGTCGGCTACGCGGGTGTGGCCGGCACGACGTCGGCCGGCGCGTACGGCGCCGTGCTCAAGGACGACCTCTTCAATCCGGGCGTGCTCCTCGGCGGGGGCTTCGCAGCGCCGGCGCCCGTGCCGGCGGCGGCCGAGAGCGGCGACGGCCTCATCGCCTTCCAGCAGGGCGACGCCAGCGGCGGGCGTTCGATCATCGCGCGTCCCTACGACTACGTGCCCGCGTCGCGGGTCGTCACGCCGCCCGGGCCCCCCGCCGTGCTCTCCGACCCGGCGCTCGGGCTGACGGACGCCTCGCGCGGGCTCGACGCCGCGGCCGACCGCGCCGGCGACGTCGCGATCGCCTTCGTCCAGGGCGACGGCGACGGTCGCCAGATCGTGGCGGCCAGCCTCGACCGCGCGCCGGGCACCTTCAGGGCCAACACGACCACCAAGTGGCGGAAGTTCGCGCGCCCGCCGCTGAAGTGGGGCACGGCCTTCGAGCTGTGGGGGCCGCTGACCTACAGCGTGCTGATCGACAACAAGCTCGTCGCGCAGACGACCTCGACCGGCGTGACGGTGCCGGGCGCGGTAGCCGACGGGCTGCACCGCTGGCGCGTGGTCGCCACCGACATCCACGGGCAGAGCTCCGCGACGCCCTCGCGCAACCTGCGCGTCGACGCCACGCCGCCGAAGGTCACCTACAAGATCTCGGGGACGCGCAAGCGCGGCAAGTTCGTGAAGGTGGCCGTGCAGGCCACCGACGCCAGCGGGACGGCGGCGCAGGCGTCGGGGCTCGACCACGTGCGCATCTCCTTCGGCGATGGCTCGCGGCCGATCACGGGCCTGCGGGCGATCCATCGCTACGGGCACTCGGGGAAGGTCACCGTGCGGATCAGCGCCGTCGACAAGGCCGGCAACGTGGCGGCCAAGACGCGGCGGATCACGATCCGCAAGTAGCGCGCCCGCTCGATCGACCGGAAAAGCTCGCAGTGTGCGGGCTACCGTTCGTCGCGCCGTTCATGCCGCCCGTCGCGGAACGTAGGATGCCGCGCCGTGCGCGTGCCGAGCGGCGAGCCCGAGCTGGTGCGGGCGGGGGCGGCGGGGGATCCCGCTGCGCTCGCCGCGTTGTGGGACGCCTACGGTGCGCGCGTCTTCGCCTTCTGCCAGCGCGTCCTGGGGCGCGCCGACGCGGCGGCCGACGCCGCCCAGGACGCCTTCCTGCTGGCCCATGCGCAGCTCGGGAGGCTCGCGAGCACGGGCGAGAGCTTCGGCGGCGCGGTCTTCCAGGCCGCGCGCACGACGTGCCACGACCTGCTGGCGCGCGACCGGGCGGCGGGTGCTGCGCGCCGCGGGCCGGCGCCGAGCCTGTCGGCTGCCACCGCGCGCCTGCGCCCGCAGCAGCGCGCCGCGCTCGCCCTCAGCGGCCTCGAGCGACTGCGCTACGCCGAGATCGCCGCCGTGCTGGGCATCGGGACCGAGGCCGTCGGCGCCCTCCTGGCGCGCGCACGGCTGCGCCTGCACGACGAGCTGCACGGCACCGCCCTGGCGGCCGCCGCGGTGCGCTCGGCCGACTGCGAGGACGTGCTCGCGCTGCTGGCCGCCGCGTCCGACGGCGAGCTCGGCCCGGCCGACGCCGCCTGGGCCGACCCGCACGTCGCGAGCTGCCCGACCTGTCCGCGCACACGCCGCGCCATGGACGAGGCGGCCGCCACCTACGCGGCCTGGTCGCCCGCGATCCCGCCCTCGTGGCTGCGGGAGGCGACCCTGGCCGACCTCGGAGCCGAGGCGCCCGCGGCCGCCGCGCTGGCGGCCACGGCCGGGCCGCTGGCCCTCGGCGGCGCCGGCTGGGGTGCTGCGGGGCCTGGCGCTGCGAGCCGGCGCGCCGGCGGCGGCGTGGAGCACGCCGCGGCCGCGGCTCTCCGCCGCGCTGCTCGGCGCCAGCCTGCTCGCCGTCGCCTGCGCGGCGCTGGCGCTGACCCAGAGCGGGTCGCTGCGTCAGCGCGACCCCTTGTCCGGAGGGGCCAGGCTGCCCGACGCCGCACGGAGCCTGCGCGTCGCGGGCGTGCCCGCCAAGCACCAGGCTCGCGCGCAGCAGCGGGCGTCGCGCCGGACGCGGCCGACCCGCCGCCCGCGCCAGGTCGCCTTCGTGGCGGTCCGCGCGGTCCGCCGCGTGCCGTCCGCATCGCTGCCGAGCGGGACGCGAGGGGTCACGGGGACCGCGCCGCGGCGGCCCGCCGCGCGCCCGAAGCGCAGGCCCGCCAGCCGGCCGCCTGCGACGCCCGCGCCGACGCCCGTGCCCGCCTCGCCCGCGCCGCCCGCGCCTGCGGCTCCGGCGCCGGTCACCGCCGACGCCCCCGCCGACGAGCTCCCCGGCGCGAGCCCGACCGCGGCCGGCGGCGCGCCCGCGACCACGGCGCAGGCCCCCGCGGCGGTCACGCCGCCCAAGACGACGGCCGCGCCGCAGGCACCGTCGATCCCGGCGGCGAGCGACCACGACCGCTGGCGCGGTCCGGGCGACGACCGGGACCACGGCGACGGCCCGAGCAGGGAGCAGGACCACGGCGGCGGCTGGCACAAGGACCGCCCGCCGTGCCCGCCGCCGCCGCGCTGCCACGGCCGGTCCTGCCGGCACTGAGCGGACACCATGGCGGGCCGACGCGGCATGATGCGCGCGTGACCGACGCCGGGCTGCGGCCCCTGACCGAGACGAGCACCGGGTGGTCGGCGCGCAAGGTCGTGCGCGCGCTGGGCCTGCGCGACCACGACGGCGGACGCCCGCGCGTCGTGGCCGCGATGATCGCCTCGGCCGACGGCCGCATCGCCGTCGAGGGCCGCTCGGTCGGGCTCGGCCATCCCGCCGACCGCGCGCTGCTGCGCGAGCTGCGCACCGCCGTCGACGCGATCCTCGTCGGCACGGGAACCCTGCGCGCCGAGCGCTACGCCAACCTGCTCGACGACGAGCAGCGCGCGCACCGCGCCGCTGCCGGCCTCGAGCCCGAGCCGATCGTCGCCACGATCTCGCGCCGCCTGGACCTGCCCGGCGACATCCCGCTGCTGGCCGAGCCGACCGCGCGCGTGCAGGTCTACACCGAGGCCGACGGGGAGGTCCCCAGCCAGGGAGCGTGGGTCGCGGTGCAGCGCTTCGAGCCCGGCCAGCTCACGATGCCCGCGGTCCTCGAGCACCTGCGCACCGAGCGGGGCGCGCGGACGATCCTGTGCGAGGGCGGCCCGCGGCTGCTGCGCGAGATGGTCGCCGCCGACTGCGTCGACGACCTCATGCTCACGCTGGCGCCCATGCTCGTGGCCGGCGACGCGCCGACGCCGCTGGGCGGGCCGCTCGTCGACCCCCCGGCGGGCATGGCCCTGCGCGACATCCATCGCGCCGACGACCACCTCTTCCTGCGCTACACGCTGTGAGCACCCTGCGCCTGCGCGACCGCACCGTCGACGTGCGGGCCGGGCGCCCGCTGATCATGGGGATCGTCAACGCCGGCGCGGACTCGTTCTCCGACGCGGTGCGCCTGGACACGCTCGAGCGCCAGGTGCAGCGCGGGCTCGAGCTCGTCGCCGAGGGCGCGGACCTCGTCGACGTCGGCGCCGAGTCGGGCGTCACCTACAGCGCCGCCGCGACGGCGGACGAGGAGGCCGCGCGCGTCGTCCCGCTCGTCGAGCGCCTCGCGGCCGAGGGCGTCGGCGTCTCGGTCGACACCTGGAAGCCCGAGGTGGCGCGCGCCGCCCTGGAGGCCGGGGCGGTGATGCTCAACGACGTCAGCGGGCTGCGCGACCCCGCGCTGGCCGAGCTCGCGGCGCGCAGCGGCGCGGCGCTCGTGCTCATGCACACGCGCGCGGAGCCCAAGCGCGAGGCGTTCCCCGCCTACGACGACGTGGCGGGCGACGTCGAGGCCTTCCTGCGCGAGCGCATCGACGTCGCGCTCGCTCACGGCGCGGCCCGGGAGCAGCTCGTGCTCGACCCGGGGCCCGACTTCGCCAAGACGCCCGCGCAGACCGTCGCGGTCCTGCGCGAGCTCGATCGCCTGCACGCCCTCGGGCGCCCGCTGCTGCTGGCGATCTCGCGCAAGTACTTCCTGGGCGCCATCACCGGGCGCCCGCCGGCCGAGCGGCTGGCCGGCACGCTGGCCGCGGCGACGTGGGCGGCCGATGCCGGGGCCGCGATCCTGCGCGTGCACGACGTCGCCGCCGTCCGCGACGCGCTCGCGGTCAAGGCCGTCCTCGACGGGCGCGACGAGGTGCCGGCGTTCGACGCGAGCGACGAGGAGCTGAAGTGGATCCGGGCGGACCGCTAGCCTGCAGGTCCTGACGGGGTCGCCGGCCGCTGCTCGCAACGCGGTCGGATTGCCCACCGACACCATGTTCAAGGAGGACCCATGACCGTCTTGCATCGCGACGCCCTCGAGGCGAGCCCGCTTGCCGACCTGCACGCCATCGCCTCGGAGCTCGGCATCGACGGCTTCCGGCGCCTGCGCAAGGCCGAGCTGATCGACCGCATCCTGCGCGACTCCGACGGCGACGGCGACGGCCGACGGCGACGGCGACGCCAACGGCGCCACGCGCGACCGAGGAGGTCGTCGACGAGGCCGCCGCCGACGAGGAGGCGCGCCCCAAGCGCCGCCGCGGCTCGCGCGGCGGGCGCGGACGCGGCCGTGACGACGCCGACCGCGACGACCGCGACGACCGCGACGCCGAGGAGGCCGACGAGCGCCCCGACCGCCGCGACGAGACGATCGAAGGCGTCGTGGAGCTGCTGGGCAACGGCTCGGGCTTCGTGCGCGTGTCGCCGCCCGAGCCGTCCGACGGCGACGTCTACATCTCGGCCGCCCAGGTGCGCCGCTGCGAGCTCGTCTCCGGCGATCGCGTCTCGGGCCCGGTGCGCAAGCCGCGGCGCTCGGAGCGCTACCCGTCGCTCGTGCGCGTCGACACCATCAACGGCGCGCCGGCCGAGGAGGTCGCCGAGGGCACGCCCTACGACGAGCTGCCGTGCACCTTCCCGTCGGTGCGCCTGGAGCTCGGCTCCGACGACCCCACGCTGAAGGTGATCGAGTGGCTGACGCCGATCGGCCGCGGCTCGCGCGTGGTCATCACCGGCGGCGCGCTCGCGGGCAAGACCGAGACGCTGCGCCGCCTGGCCGCGGCGCTGGCCGGCGTCGAGGGGCTCGAGCTCAGCCTGGTGCTGGCGGGCGTGCGCCCGGAGGAGACGGCCGACTGGAAGGCCGGGCCCGTGGCGCCCACCGCGTCGCTCACGCTCGCCGCCGGGGCCGACGCGCAGGGCCAGGCCCTCGAGCGCGCGATCGAGACCGCGCAGCGCATCGCCGCGCGCGGCGGCCACGCGGTCGTCCTCGTCGACACCCTCGACGGCATCGCCCCGGCCGTCGCCCGCCGGGCGCTGGCCGCGGCGCGTGCCATCGTCGACGGCGGGTCGCTCACCGTCATCGCGACCGCCACGACCCCGCTGGGCGGCGAGACGACCGTCATCGGCCTCGACGCCACCCGCACCGCGGCGCGCAACTTCCCCGCGCTCGACCTGCGGGCCAGCGGCATCCTGCGTCCCGAGCTGCTCGTCGGCGACGCGGGCGCCGACGCGATCGCCGCGGCGCGCGCCGAGGCCGACTAGCGGCCGAGCGTCAGCGGGGCTGGTAGGCGACCCGGCCCCAGGAGGGCTCGGGCGCCAGCTCGACGGGCTCGCCGTCGCGGTCGGGCTGGATGTAGCGGAAGGCGTGCGCCTCGGGCTCGAAGCGCACGTCGAGCTCGCCCTCCTTGACGCGCTGGTCCAGCCACGCGGAGCGGAAGACGAGGCGGCGCAGCCAGTGCACGAGCGAGCGGTCGCTCGGGCCGACGAGCTCGGGCCAGCAGTCGTTGACGTGCTCGCCCAGGGCCGACGCCGGCTCGTGGATCTCGCCGTTGACGGCCAGGTTGACGAGGTCCTCGAGCTCGGGCTCGTCGAGCCGGCCGGAGACGAAGCCGAGCTTCAGCGCCGCCTGCTCGCAGCGCTCGGCGAAGTCGCGCTCGTTGAAGGTGAAGCGCAGTTCGCCGTACTCGAGGACGAAGTCCTCTCCGGAGTCGTAGTTGCCGCGGCGGGTCGTATCCATGGGGGAGCGAGACCCCGCCGGAGACCTTCGTCCGTGGGGTCGTCGGCATCCTAAGGGCGATCCCTTCCAGGGCGGTTGTGCTGAATGTGATGTTGCACCGGAAGGGGCAGCGAACGGCGCTACTGGGCCGTGCCGAGGACCACGATGCGCCGGCGCAGCGTGCCGGCGCCCGCGGCGGAGGTCTCGACCGTGAGCGTGGTCGCGCGCCGGCGGGCGAGCTCGCGCAGTTGCGCTCTGGGCAGACGCAGCGTGACGTACCTGGCGCGCCGGGTGGCGGCGAACCCGCGGCGCGCCAGGACGCGGGCGCCGCGGCGCACCGTGACGTCGACGTGCACGGCACGCGACGCGGCGAGCATCACCCGCAGCCCTCGCTCGCGCACCCGCGCGAGGGTCACGCGGCGGGCGACGGTCAGCCTCAGCCTGGGCGTCGACGCGGCGCGGATGGCCTCCACGACGATCTTCGGCGCGCTGCTCGCGGCGGTCGCGCTGCTGCCTGCGGGTTGGGCGCCCGGGCCAGCGGCGCCCACCTGACCGGGGACGCTGTGCTCGTCGACGACGATCGTCGCCGTCGCCACCAGGTTGTCGTCGTCGACCGCCGCCACGGTCAGGCGTTGCGCGCCGCGACCGGCCACCGCCACCGTCTGCGCCGCCGGCCCGGCCGTGTCGTAGACCCCGTCGCCGTCCAGGTCCCAGACGTAGGACACCACCGCGCCGTCGGCGTCCGAGCTCGATGCGGCGCTCACCGTCACCGCCTGTCCGTCGCCGGCGACGACCGCCAGGCGCGCGGCGGGCGCGGCGGGCGCCTGGTCACAGCGCGCCAGGGTGCACAGGAAGCCCGAGTCGTGGAGGTTCCAGTGCGCGGCCAGATAGGAGCCCGGCGCCGGCGACGGGTTGAAGTAGTCATCGCCCCCGCAGTCCAGCGGCTTGCCGGGGTTCGGCGCCGTGCCGATGATCTCGCAGTTGCGCAGGAACACGTCCGCGGTGCCGTCCTTCGGCGTGTAGCACATGACGTCGTAGAGCTCGTAGCAGTGGGCGCCGCCCGAGAAGTGCGGGGCCGACGGTTGCACCGCGCCGAGCGTGTGCAGCACCTCGTGCAGGACCTGGTCGGCGTACTGGCTGGCCAGCTGCTCTGAGCCGAAGAAGTCCACGCCGCCGCCTTCCAGGTACGCGTAGCGCGAATGAGCGCCGACGTTCGCGGCGTTCGTCGCCCACGGCGAATCGTCCTGGGCCCAGGTGCCCGCGGCGGCGCTCAACACCGGCAGGGCGAAGTCGACGAAGACCAGGTAGTTGACGCCGGGTCGGTCGGGCAGATGGCTCTGGATGTCATCGAGCACCGACCTCGTCGCGTAGGAGGCGACCGGATGGCCGAGCGCCACCGTCTGGATGTCGAGGAAGGCGTTCCCGCAGCTCGATCCGCGGTCCAGGCGCAGCGTCTTGTCCGAGCTCAGCGCCACCTTGGCCGCGGCGGCCTTCGTGTAGCGCTGGATCGCTGAGCCAAAGAGCCCGAAGCGGTCGCCCACGTCGGAGGCGTACGCGTAGATCACCTTGATGTGAGGGGCGCCGCCGGCGGCGCTCGGCGCGTCGCTGACACGCTCGGCGCCGCAGAAGGGGCCGTTGGCGAGCAGCGCGTCGACCGCCGGGCTCGACGGGAGCGGTCCGTCGGCTGCGTTGGAGGCCGGCGCGAGCACCAGCGCGGCGACGACGGCAAGCAGAGCAGCGCGTGTGGTCAGAGTGCCAGGGACAGCGCCGACTCTACGGGTGCCCGCACAGCGATGCCGTGCTCGAGGCGCGGACTTGGCGCGCGCGGGCCAGCGCCCGCTCGCACACGGTGCACCGCAAGGGGAAGAGAACGGGCCCGGTGTGACCTAGAGCGGCCATGAGCACCGCCGATCCCGCCGCCACCATCCTGCTCGTCGAGGACGACGCGCCGACGCGCACCTTCCTGGCCGACAACCTGACCGCCGACGGCTACGAGCTGCTCGTGGCCGACTGCGCGCGCGACGGGCTGCGGCTGCTGGAGACGAAGTTCCCCGACGTCGCTCTGGTCGACCTCGGCCTGCCCGACGGCTCGGGCCTGGACATCGTGCGCCGCGTGCGCGCTTCGGACGGCGTGGCCAGTCGCATCGATCCCGCGGTGCCGCTCGTCGTGCTCAGCGGGCGCGCGGGCGAGCTCGATCGCCTCCGGGGGTTCGAGCGCGGGTGCGACGACTACGTCTGCAAGCCGTTCAGCTACCCCGAGCTGCGCGCACGGGTCGAGGCGCTGCTGCGTCGCGCCGACGTGCGCCGGCGTCCCGGGCGCCTGCGCGTGGGCGAGCTCGAGGTCGACGCGGCGGCGCGCGTCGTGCGCCTGCGCGGCGTGCCGGTCGAGCTCTCCCAGAAGGAGTTCGCGCTCGTGCGCACGCTGGCCTCCGACCCGACGCGCGTGTTCACCAAGGACGAGCTGCTGCGCACGATCTGGGGCTTTCGCACGCTCGGGAGCACGAGGACCCTGGACTCGCACGCGTGCCGGCTGCGCCACAAGCTGGGCGGCGCCGGCGACCGCTTCGTGGTCAACGTGTGGGGCGTGGGCTATCGCCTCGTCGACGGGCCCTCGGCGGAGCTCGCCGCGCCCGAGCCGGCGCCGCCGCTGGCGCCGGCCGCCGCCGTGGCGGCGCTGCCCGTGCTGGCGGTCGGCCGGCCGCTGGATGCGGCGCTCCTCGCGCCGTGGCTGCTGGCGGCCGTGGCCGTCGGGCTGGCTGCCTTCTGGCGCCTGCAGCTGCGCCGCGGGCGCGAGCTGGTGGCGCGCGCATGCCACGAGCTGCGCGGTCCGCTCACGGCGGCGCACCTCGCGCTGCACGGCGGTGCGCGCCACGGCGAGCCGCCGCCCGCGCGCGTGGTCGCGGTCGAGCGCGAGCTCGACCGGGCCGCCGTCGCGCTCGAGGATCTCTCGGCCGCGCGCCACGGGCGCCGCGCGCCCGACCGCGACGAGCCCGTCGACGTCGGCGACCTGCTGGCCTATCAGGCGCTCACCTGGCGCATGGTCGCGGGGGTCTTCGGCTGCCGCGTCGAGCTCGTCGAGCCGCGCTCGGGCGCGACGGTGCGCGGCGACCGCGTGCGCCTGACGCAGGCGGTCGGCAACCTCGTGGCCAACGCGCTCGAGCACGGCGACGGGCGCGTGCGGCTGCGGGCGCGCGCGCATGGCGACCGCGTGCGCATCGAGGTCGACGACGAGGGTCCGGGGCTGCCGGCGCCGGTGGGCGACCTCACGCGCCGCCCGCGGGCCGGGCGCGGACGCCGCGGGCGCGGCCTGGCCATCGCGGCCGACATCGCCGATCGTCATGGCGGTCGCCTGGTGGCGGCGCCCACCGCGCGCGGCGCGCGCGTCGCCCTCGAGCTCCCGGCGTGGCACGACCGGGCCTAGGCCGTGACGCGCCGCCGGCGGGCCGCCGCGCTGCTCGGCCTGGCGCTCCTGCTCGGCGTGCTCGCCGCCTCCGACGTCGCCGGGCGCGAGGCCGCGCTTCGCCGCGAGCTCGGGCCGACGGTGCCGGTCGTCGTGGTGCGCGCGCCGCTGCGGGCGGGCGAGCGCATCGCTCGCGCCTCGCTGGCCGTGCGCGAGGTGCCCGAGCGCTACGCGCCGCCGGGCGCGCTGCGCGATCCGCAGGCCGCGGTCGGGCAGCGCGCGGCGGTGGCGATCGCGCAGCGCACAGATCTCGCCGCCTCGCTGCTGGCGGTCCCGGAGCCCGCCGCGCAGCCGCGCGGTCCCGTGCTGCGGCGCGGGGAGCGGGCGCTCGATCTCGTCGCCGTCGGCGCCGCCGACGCCGTCGTCGCGGGCGCGCACGTCGACGTCCTCGTGACCTACGACGGTCGCGCCGGCGCGCCCGGACCCACCCGGCTGGCGCTGGCCGACGTGGAGGTGCTGGCCGCCCGTCCGCCGCCGGCCGCCGACGACTCCGCGTCGGCGGGCGGGCTGCCGCGCCTGCTGGCCACGCTGCGGGTGACCGTGCGCCAGGCGGTGGCCCTCACGGCCGCGGCGGCGGCGGCCCGGCAGGTGCGCCTGCTGCCTCGTCCGGGGGGCTGAAACGGCGCTCGCGGGGCCATCGGTCACCCGTCTAGTGCGGCCCGTGCACGGTCAAGGCACCGTCGGCGGCGCCGATAGCCCGACCAGCATGAGACTTCCCGTTCCTCGCCTGCTCCTGCTCGTATGTGCGCTGATGGCGCTGGCGCCCGCGAGCGCGCACGCTGCCTCCAAGGGCAGCGCCTACCCGCTGATCACGAGCGTCTCGCCGAAGAAGCTCGGCATCGGCGACGTGATGACGATCACGGGCAAGAACTTCCGCAAGGGCAAGAACAAGAACACGGTCGTCTTCAAGCGCGACGGTGGCCGCGCCGTCTTCGTCAAGGCGCCCGACGCGACGACGACCAAGATCGGCGTCACCGTCCCGGCCAAGCTGCTGCCCTTCCTGCTCAAGAAGAAGGGCAAGCGCACCTTCACCCGCTTCCGCGTCCGCGTGCTGGCGAAGAAGTTCGCGAAGAAGTTCACCAACGCGGCCACGTCGCCCATGATCGGTCCCGACGCCATCGGCGGCGGCACCAAGGACGACTGCGACGGCGACAAGATCAAGAACAAGGTCGACACCGACGACGACAACGACCTCATCCCCGACACGCTCGAGGCGACGCTCGGCACCAACCCGTGCGCCCGCGACACCGACGGCGACGGCGAGTCCGACGGCTGGGAGTACTACTCCGCGCTCGACCGCAACGGCAACGCCAAGCCCGCCCCGTTCGCTCGTCCCTACCCGAACCCGCTCGACGGCAAGGACGCCGACATCGATCACGACGGCGACGGCCTGACCGACATCCAGGAGTACTCGGCGTGGGCGAGCTTCGGCGGCAACAAGCTGCCGCTGAGCTACTCGGGCGGCAACCCCGCTTCGGCCGGCCGCGGCGCCCCGCCCGCGAGCATGGCCTACATGGACCGCGACCACAACGGCTTCCTGAGCGACTTCGAGCGCGACGCCGACGGCGACGGCATCCCGAACATGGACGAGGGCGGCTCGAAGGACGAGGCGCGGATCACCACCGGACAGCCGAACGACGACCCGAACTACTACGACTACGGGCTGTTCACCGAGATCTACATCGACGCCGTGGCGAAGGAGACCAACGAACGACTCGCCGCTCTGCCAGGGCATCAACCAGGTGCCGTTCTACTGCACCGACAAGCTGCAGCCCACCCCGATCAAGACGCAGAAGGTCGACCCGCTCGACTGGCTGTCGGCCGACACTGACGGCGACGGCATCCGCGACGACCAGGACGATCAGGACCACGACGACGTCCCGAACATCACGGAGTACCTGCAGGAGATCGCCGCGCCGGCCAAGGATCGCAAGTACCGCCAGCTCGACGCCTGCGTCCCCAACTCGGACGCCCGCTTCTGCCTGCTGGGGAGCGCCGACGTCGACGGGGACGGCATCGTCAACCGCGACGACACCGACGACGACGGCGACGGCCTGCCCGACACGCTCGAGCAGTCGCTCGGCACCGATCCGCTGCGCGCCGACAGCGACGGCGACGGCGTCTCCGACGGCTACGAGTACTGGTCAGCGCTCGACCTCAACGGCGCCGCGCATCCCTTCCCGGGCAAGGCGCCCTACCCCAACGCCCTCGACGGCACCGACGCCAACCTGGACTTCGATGGCGACGGCCTCACGCTCAAGGAGGAGTACCAGGCCTGGAACTACTCCGGTCGGCCGCGCCCGCTGAACTACAGCGACGGCAACCCGTACACCCTGGGCACCGCCACGCGCGACGGCAACAAGGACGTCGACGGCGACGGCCTGACGAACATCGAGGAGACGCACACCACGATGCGGATCGGCTGGTGGACGGCGATGTACGACGGCAGCAACGGCCCGAAGGAGACCCCGTATCCCGACGCCGCCCGCCGCTTCGCCGAGCCGAGCTTCATCGACCCCGACACCGACGGCGACGGCATCCTGGACGGCAACGACGACCAGGACCACGACGGCTACCCGAACTGGTTCGAGGCCAGCCGCCCCGCCGACTGGGCCAGCCAGTACGCGTCGACCATCTTCCCGTGGCCGGGCGACGCCGGGGCGCACCAACCCGCTGGCCCGCGTCAACCCGTTCAACCCGTGCAAGCCGATCTACAGCGCCGCGTGCCACAGCCCCGCGCCGCTGGGCTACTACGAGCCGGGCGAGGACTGGGCCAGCAACGTCGACGCGCGCCACGGCGCCGCCGATGGGCACGGCGCCCGGCACGCACGCGTAGCCCGCACCACCTACCGCGACCGTTCGAGAGCCACCGGGCCGCATGGCCGGTGGCTCTCGGCGTTCGGGCGCTCGCTCAGCCGCCGCGGCGCGCGGGCGGCGACGCGGGGTGGGGCGCCCCGTCGCGGACACGGTGGCGCGTGTCCTCGAGGGCGTCCCACAGGGCGTGCATGGTGGGCGCGAGGTGGGCCAGCTCGTCGAGGTGCTGCTCGCTGAGGCCCTCGAGCCGGCGCGCGCCCTGTTCTGTGAGGCGCAGGCGCACGACGCTGAGGTGGTCGGGATCCGGCTCGCGCGTGATCAGTCCCGCCTTCTCGGCGCGATCGACGAGCCCGACCGCGCTGTGGTGGCGCAGCATGAGGTAGCCGGCGACGTCGCCGACGGTCGGTCCGCGCGCGTCGCCATGGCCGCGGATGGCGAGCAGGAGCTGGTGCTGGGCCGGGGTGAGGCCCGCGGCCTCGGCGTGCTGCTCGCTCCAGCGCAGGAACCGGCGCAGACCGGTGCGCAGCTCCAGCAGCCGCCGGTAGTCCTCGTCGGTGGGCGACGGTGCCATCCGGACGAATTGTCGCGTGCGGGCCGGCGATGGGGAGAGATCGATCTTGCGCATCTCAGATATCGCGCTACGATATCGTGTCACGACATCACCACGGAGAGGACGCGACCATGTCCACACTGTGCAAGACCTACTCCGATGAGGCGCACGCCCGGGAAGCCGTGGACCATCTGCTGGCCTCAGGGGCGCCCCGCCGCGCCATCCGGCTGCTGACCGGATCGCCGATGCACGACGTGCGCGACGAGCGCGTCGGCACCTTCGCCGGGGGGATCGGTCCCGACGCGCCGGTCGGGCGGTTCGCCGGCCCGCCGCGCCGGCGCTGTCAAGGGACCGGTGCGTTCGCCGGGAACCCCGACCGCCAGCGCAAGGGCTCGTTCGCAGACGTCGACCGGGACCTGATCGTCACCTTCGGTCGCGGCAGCGAGCACCCGCGTGTGGCCACGCATCGTGAGCTCGCCCGGCTGCTGTCGGCGGTGATGCTGGACGGCGAGCCCGCCGACCGGCTGGTCGACGAGCTCCACGACGGTCACGGCCTGGTCGTGGCCGAGCTCGAGCAGCCGGCCGCGTGAGCGCCGGCGTTCGGCGCGCGACGTAAGACGCCGTCGCCGGGTGCCGCCAACCCGGCATGAGCAACACCAGCACCTCGCAGCGGCTCGCCCGCCGCCTCTCGATCCCGGCCGTGACGCTTTCGCTGCTGGCCGCAACCGCCCTCGTCCCGGCTGCCGCCGCGGCCCACGACGGCCACACGGCGCGCACCCACGCGCACGCGGCCCCGGCGCATGCGCTCACGGCGCGCCAGCTCGCGTTCCACGACGCGATGCGCAAGCTGTGGGAGGACCACATCACGTGGACGCGCCTGGCGATCGTGAGCTTCGCCGGCGGACTCCCGGATCTGCCCGCCACCGAGGCGCGCCTGCTGGCCAATCAGGTGGACATCGGCAAGGCGATCGAGCCCTACTACGGGCGCACCGCCGGCCACCGGCTGACCGCGCTGCTGAGGGAGCACATCCTCGGTGCGGTCGCCCTGCTGCAGGCAGCGAAGTCCGGCGACCAGACGGCGATCGGCAACGCCAGCGCGGCCTGGTACGCCAACGCCAACCAGATCGCCGACTTCCTGCACGCCGCCAACCCCCACGCGTGGTCGCGGACGACGATGCGGGCGATGATGAAGACCCATCTCGACCAGACGCTGGCCGAGGCGCAGCACCGCCTCCAGGGCAACTTCGCCGCGGACGTCCGCGACTACGACGCCGTCCACCGCCACATCCTCGAGATGGCCGACATGCTCAGCGCCGGGATCATGCGCCAGTTCCCCGAGCGCTTCCGCTGAGCGCTGCGCGCGTGTCAGTGCGCGACGTCGATGACCACGCGCGTCGGGCCGCTGAGGCGGAAGACGCGGAAGCCCGTCTTGCGGCTCAGCCCGAGGCCGTAGGAGACGACGCCCTCGAAGTCGCCGGCCTTCTTGACCTGGCGCAGGTTCGAGCACTTCGGGGTCAGCGTGCTCGGCAGCAGATTGGTCCCGCCGCTCGTGTGGCCCCGCGCCGGGCGGATGACCACGCGGATGCGCTTGGTGCCCAGCAGCCCGATGGTGTTGCCCGAGCCATCGGCGACGATCTTGCTCACGTAGCGCACGTCGTAGCCGGGCGTGGCGAGCCGCCCGCGGATGACGAAGCGGTCGTAGCCTGAGTGGCACCCGACCGCGGCGTCGAACAGCTCGGCCTGCCCGCCGCTGCCCGCCGACGTCTTGGGCGCCGTCGTGAACGGCGGCAGCCCGAGCGCGACGGCGGCGAAGCACAGCGACGACGCGAGCGCCGCGAGGATCGCGCACCCGCGCAATGTCGATCTGCCCGTGAACAGCGCCTTCATGTCCTGCCTGGTCTAGACGATCCGACCGGCCAGGTCAACGTGCTCAGGCCGGCGCGGGCTCGCGTCCGACGGCCGCGGCGAACAGATCGCGGTCGGTCACGCCCTCGGTCAGGACGAGCAGGGCGGTCGCGCGCTCGGGCAGGGCCAGCGCCTCGCGGTGCGCCGGATCGCTCAACAGCGCGGTGAGGCCGCCGACGACGCCGCCCGCGCACGCGCCGCGGTCCAGGCCCTCGGCCGCGAGCCGGCGCATCCCGTCGAGCACGTGACCGTCGCCGACGGCGCAGAAGGCGTCGAAGGCGCCAGCGAGCTGCGGCCAGGCGTCCATCGACGGCGTCGGGCAGTTCAGGCCGGCCATGACCGAGCTCAGGTCGCCGTCGACCGTGACCGGGTGTCCGGCCCGCGCCGAGGCCAGGACACAGGCGGCGTCGATCGGCTCGAGACCCACCAGGCGCGGGCGCTCGCCCGGCGTCGCGCGGAAGTGGCGGGCGGCGGCGGCGGCCAGCGAGCCCACCCCGATGGGCACGACGACGAGGTCCACCGTCCGGCCGTCGAGCTGCGCGTCGAGCTCGGCGAAGATCGTCGCGTAGCCCTCGACGACGCGGCGGGGGACCTCCTCGTAGCCGGGCCACGAGGTGTCGGCGATGACGAGGTGGCGCTCGTCGGCCAGGCTCGCGGCCCGCCGGACCGCGGCGTCGTAGTCGCCGTCGACGTGCTCGACGCGCGCGCCCTCGGCCTCGATGGCCTGCACGCGCCCCGGCGTGGTGGCGTCGGGCACCACGACCCGCGCCTCCAGCCCGAGCCACCGCGCGGCCCGGGCCACAGCGCGGCCGTGGTTGCCCTCGGTCGCGCACACGAGCGTCAGCGGCGCGCCGCGCGCGTGGTCGCGCAGCGCCTCGGGCTCGGTGGCCAGCGCGCGGCGCGCCCAGGCGGTCGGCCACGGCCCAGGCCGTCGCCCACCACGCGCCGAGCGCCTTGAACGCGGGCAGGCCGAAGCGCGAGCTCTCGTCCTTGAGCAGGACGGCGCCCAGCCCCAGCTCGGCCGCCAGCGTCGGAGCGGAGTGCAGCGGGGTGGGGGCGTAGCCCTCGAGCGCGTGGTGCAGCGCGCGCGCCTGGTCCTCCAGGCCGCGCCGCGGCGTCCACGCCGGGTCGCGCGCGTGATTCCAGGCGACGTCGACGCTGGCGTCGCGGTCGCTCATGCGCAGAAGCGGCGCGCGGTCTCGGTCACGATCTCGGCCACCTGCTCGACGCTCTCGAGCTCGACGTGCTCCTCGATCGCGTGGGCCCCCTCGCCGCTGGGGCCGAAGACGACGGTCGGGATGCCGGCGGCGGCGAGGAAGGCGGCGTCCATCCACGCGGTGTGGCCGACGATCTCAGGCTCGGCGCCGAGGGTCCGCGCCGCGGCGGCGCGCACCGCCGCGACGATGTCCGCCGACGGGTCGACCTCGAACGGCTCGCGCACGAGCCCCATGCGCAGCCGCGTGTCGAGCCGCGGATCGGCCTCGCGCGCAAGCGCGAGCAGCTCGTGCAGCTCGCGCTCGACGTCCTGCGCGGACTCGCCCGGCAGGGTCCGCCGCTCGACGTCCAGCACGCAGCGCTCGGGGTAGCTCGACAGCTCCTGGCCGCCCGCGATCAGCGATGCGTGCAGGCTCGCCGCGCCGAGCAGCGGGTGCGGCCGCGCCTGCAGGCGGCGCTGCAGCGCCGGGATGCCGGCGAGCGCGGGCGCCATCCCGACGATCGCGTCGACGCCGAGGTCGGGGCGCGAGCCGTGCGCCGCGCGGCCCCGCGTCTCGAGCTGCGCCCACACGAACCCCTTGTGGGCGACGCACGCGCGCAGGTGCGTCGGCTCGGTGACGATGCAGGCGTCGGCGCGCCAGCGGCGCAGGACCGACTGGACGCCCTCGCTGGCGTGCTCCTCGTCGGCCACCGCGGTGACGATCACGTCGCCGGCCAGCCCGTCGCGGGCGGCCGCGGCGCCCGCCGCCATGATCGCGGCCAGGCCGCCCTTCATGTCGTAGGCCCCGCGCCCGTAGAGGCGTCCGTCGCGGACCACCGGCTCGTGAGGACGCTCCATCCCGTCGACGTTGACGGTGTCCAGGTGCGCGTTGAGCATCAGCGAGGCGCCGCCGCCGGTGCCGCGCGCGACGCCGACGACGCTCGGCCGGCCGGCCAGCGGCTCGTCGACGGTCACCTCGAGCCCCTGCTCGGTCAGCCAGGCGGCCACGAAGGCGGCGATCTCGGCCTCGCCGGCGCCGCCCGGCACGAGCGCCGGGTTGACGGAGTCGATCGCCACGAGCGCGGCGAGCAGATCGGTCGTCACGGGTGGGATTGGTAACGGCGCGGCGGTGCGCAGGCCAGCACCGATTCGCTGTGCCACTACAGTCTGCGCCTGTGCTGCCGGAGATCCGCGAGCTGCGCTACTTCGTCGCCGTCGCCGAGGAGCGACGCTTCACCCACGCCGCTGAACGGCTCTACATCACGCAGCAATCGCTGAGCGCGGCGATCGCTCAGCTCGAGCGCCGGCTGGGCGTCGAGCTCTTCGTGCGCGACAGGCAGGGCCTGAGGCTGACGCCCGCCGGAGAGGCGCTGCTCACCGCCGCGCGCGCGATCCTCGCGCAGGCCGCCGGCGCGGTCGAGGACACCCGCCGCGCCGCCGGCGCCGCGCCGCTGCGCGTCGGCTACGCGGTGCTCGCCGCGTCGGAGCTCACGACGCCGATCCTCACCCACCTGCAGGCGGCCGAGCCCCAGCTGGAGATCCGCCTGCGGCTGGCCGACTACGACGATCCCTCCGCCGGCCTCGCGACCGGCGCGGCCGACGTGGCGCTCGTGCGCCGGCCGATCGACGGCCCGTACGCGTTCGAGGACCTGTTCGCCGAGGCTCGCGTGGCCGTGCTGGCGCGCACGCATCCGCGGGCGCGCGACGCCTGCGTCGGGGTCGAGGACCTCGCGGGCGACCCGGTGATCACCGACCCCGGGCCCGACGCGGTGTGGCGGGCCTTCTACACGGCCGACGACGTCCGCGGCCGGCCTCCCGAGCGCGGCGTCGAGGTCGCGAGCTTCGACGAGGAGCTCGCGACCGTCGCCCTCGGCCGCGCCATCGCCTTCACCTCGGCCGCCGCCGCGCGTCTGTACCCGCGCCCGGACGTCGTCTACGTCCCGCTCGCCGGTGCGGCCCCGTGCACGGTCGCGCTCGCGTGGGACCCCGAGCGCCCGCCGACGGTCCTCGCGAGCCTGCTCGCGGCCGCCCGCCGCGCCCGCGAGCAGGCCCGTGCCGACGGCAGCTTCGAGCTCTACGGCTGGCGCTAGGACGGCCGCACGATCACGGCGCTCCCGCTGCGCGCTCCTCGCACGCGAACGATGTTCCTCGTGCTGTCACGCCCTTGAGGCAGACGATGGGGACGTCGAGGCGACCTGTGCGCAGCTTCACAGGAAGGAGCGCGGTCCTCGGTGGCGTCTTCGGAACGTCGAGCTCGATCGCTTTGGGGGCATGTGATGGCTGGTTTGGTGCGTGAGCAGGACGAGGGTGACCGCCGTGCGGCTCGCGTGCTGCTCGCGGCGAGATCGGGCGCAGCGGCCCGGACGGGAGGCGGGCGACGCGAGGTCGCTGCGGATCCTCTTCCTCGTCTCGGCCCACAACAGCCTCAGCCAGCGCGCGTGGATCGCGCTGACCGAGCTGGGCCACGAGGTGACGGTCGCGATCGTCGACTCGGCCGCCGCGATGGAGGCGGCGGTCGACGAGCACCGGCCCGCAGCTGATCGTCTGCCCGATGCTCAAGACGATGATCCCCGAGTCGATCTGGGCGCAGCATCGCTGCCTGGTCGTGCACCCCGGGCCGCGCGGGCGACCGCGGGCCGTCGTCGCTGGACTGGGCGATCGAGCTCGGCGCGCGCGAGTGGGGCGTGACGGTGCTCGAGGCCAACGGCGAGCTCGACGCCGGCGACGTCTGGGCGACGCGCACGTTCCGCGACGCGCGCAGGTCGGGCAAGAGCAGCCTGTACCGCCACGAGGTCCGCCGCGCCGCGATCGAGGCGCTGGTCGAGGCGATCGGCAGGATCGCCGACGGCGCGCGGCGCGCCGGCGCCGCTGGACTACGGCGACCCGGGCGTCGACCGGCCGGCCGCGCCCGCTGATGACGCCAGGACGTGCGCGCGATCGACTGGGACGCCGACACGCACCGCCACCGTCGTCCGCAAGATCCGCGCCGCCGAGGGCCATCCCGGGGGTGCTCGACACGATCGAGGGCACCGAGTTCCATCTCTTCGGCGCGCACCGCGAGCGCGCGCTGCGCGGCGCGCCCGGGCGAGATCGTCGCCCAGCGCACCGGCGCGATCTGCCGGGCGACCGTCGACGGCGCGGTCTGGATCACGCACCTCAAGCGCCGCGACACGCCGGCGGAGCGCACTTCAAGCTCCCGGCCACGCGCGCGCTCGCGCTCGCCGGCCCGCGAGCTCGACGCGCCCGAGATCCCGGTCGCCGCTCGACGCGCCGCTGCCGCCGGCGACACCTTCCGCGAGATCGCCTACGAGGAGCACGCGCGGCGTCGGCTACCTGCACTTCGACTTCTACAACGGCGCGATGAGCACCGAGCAGTGCCGGCGCCTGCACGAGGCGTACCTGTACGCGCGCTCCCGGCGCGCAGACGAAGGTCATCGTGCTGATGGGCGGCAGCGACTTCTTCTCCAACGGCATCCACCTCAACGTGATCGAGGCCGCCGACGACCCGGCCGCGGAGTCGTGGCGCAACCTGCGCGCGATCGACGACGTCGTGCGCGAGATCATCGAGACCGACTCGCACCTCGTGATCTCGGCGCTCGCGCGGCGACGCCGCCGCGGGCGGCGTGCCGTTCGCGCTCGCGGCCGACCACGTGGTCGCGCGCGAGGACGTCGTGCTGAACCCGTACTACCGGCACATGGGCGGCCTGTACGGCTCGGAGTACTGGACCTACCTGCTGCCGCGCCGCGTCGGCGCCGAGCTGACCGCCCGGCTCACCGGCGCCGCCGTTCACGCCGGTGGGCACGCGGCAGGCGGTCGAGATCGGGCTGCTCGACGCCGCCTTCGGGGCCACCCTGGACGGCTTCCGCGCCCAGGTCCGCGCGCTGGCCGAGCGGCTCGCGCAGCGACCCGGACGTCGACCGCTGGCTGGACGGGCAAGCGGCGCCGGCGCGCGCGCGACGAGGAGGTCAAGCCGCTCGACGCCTACCGCAGCGAGGAGCTGGCCCGCTCGTACGCGTGCTTCTTCGGCGAGGACCGCAGCTACCACGAGGCGCGCCGGCGCTTCGTCCACAAGCTCGGCGCACCGTGCGCCGTCAGCGCCGCCGGCCGCAGCGCCCGCGCAGGAGGCGCGACGCGCGGCGAGGAGGGCGGCGTAGACGACCGGCGTCTGCCGATCGGCAGGCCGAGCCCGGAGGCTTGCGCGTTTGCGAGATGATGAGCCCCAGGTCAGAGGGCGCCATGGGCTCGAGCGCGGTCACCACCCGTCACACCTGGATCGACACGCAGCTTGCGTCGTGGCGCTCCACGCGCCCGGGGCGGCTCATGCTCCTGGCCGTCTCGATCGCCCTCGTCGCCGGGGTGTACTACGCGGCCGCGAAGATCGGCCTGCGCCTGGCTACCTGCACGGCACGTGACGGCGCTGTGGCCTCCTGTCGGGGTCGGGATCGCCGCGCTGGTGCTCTACGGGCCGCGGCTGTGGCCCGGCATCGTCATCGGCGACCTGCTGGTCGGCGACTTCTCGACGCCGCTGGGGACGGTGCTCGGCCAGACGGCTGGGCAACACGCTCGAGGTGCGTCGTCGCCGCCGTCCTGCTGCGCCGGCTGATCGGCGACCGCACGGGCCTCGAACGGGTGGGCGACGTGCTCGCGCTCGTCGCGGCCGCCGCGGTCGGGACGCTGATCAGCGCGAGCTTCGGCGCCGCGTCGCTGCGGCTGGGCGACGTCATCCCCGCCGACCAGTCGGGGAGGTCTGGCGCACGTGGTGGCTGTCGGACTTCGCGGGCGCGCTCGTGGTCACGCCGCTGATCCTCACCTGGGCGACCCGCGGCTGGCAGCGGGCTCTCGCGCTGGGACCTGCTCGAGGGCGCCGCGCTGCTGACCGCTCTCGTGCTGCCTGGCCGAGCTGCCCGTCCCAGCGCGACGTGCCCTATGTCGTCTTCCCGGTGCTGATCTGGGCCGCGCTGCGCTTCGGCCCGCGCGGCGCGGCCACCGCGCTCGTCGTGGCGTCGCGTCGCTCACGGTCTGGAACACGGCGCACAACGCGGGGCCGTTCGTGCGCGAGTCGATCACCGACAGCCTGCTCTCGACCCAGCTCTTCCTGGCCACCGCGGCGCTGACGGCGCTCGTGCTCGCCGCCGTGACGGCGGAGCGCACCCGCGCCGACGAGGCGCTGCGCGCCAACGAGGAGCGACTGCGCTCGGTGGTGCAATCGATGGCCGAGGGCCTCATCGTGCGCGACGCGCGCGGGATCATCACCGACTGCAACGCGGCCGCGGAGCAGATCCTCGGCGTCGATGCGCGAGCGACTGCGCGGCCGCCGGCCCGAGGACGTCCTCGGCGCCGCGGTGGACGCCGACGATCGCGCGGTCTCCGGCGGCCGGCTCCTGGGCGACGAGGCGCTCGTCACCGGCGATCCGCAAGCCCCGCTCACGGCACGCCTGACGCGACCGGATGGCACGCCGGCCTGGGTCTGGATCAGCTCGGCGCCCGTCCTCGACGCCGGCGGCCGACCCGAGGGCGTCGTCTCCACGATGAGCGACGTCACCCAGTCGCCGCGAGGCCGAGCAGCGCCTCGTGGCCAGCGAGCGCGCGACCCGCGCTCTGGCGGACGAGCAGGCCGCGCTGCGCCGGATCGCCACGCTCGTCGCCGGCGAGGCGCCGCCCGAGCTCGGTGTTCGAGCGGGTCACCGAGGAGGTCGCGCGCCTGCTCCATGCCCCGAGCGCGCAGCGTGCTGCGCTACGAGGGCGATGGGCACGCGACGGTGGTCGGCAGCTGGCGGGACGCCGGCATGGTGGGCATGCCGCTCGGCGCGTCGCTCGACCTCGACGCGTTCGGTCGTCCCCGCGTCTACCGCAGCGGCGAGCCGGAGCGCATCGACGACTACGACGACGCGCCGGCGGCGCGCTCGCCGAGCAGCTGCGCGCCCTCGGCTACCGCGTCCTCGGTCGCCGCGCCGCTCTTCGTCGCCGGCAGGCTGTGGGGCGTGCTGGTCGCCTCGATGACGCGCCGCGAGCGGCTGCCCGCCGGCGCCGAGCGGCGGCTGCTGGACTTCGCCGAGCTCGTCGCGCAGGCGCTGTCCAACGCCGACGCCTACGACAAGCTCGCGGCCTCGCGCGCGCGCATCGTGGAGGCCGGGCGACGCCGAGCGGCGGCGGCTGGAGCGCAACCTCCACGACGGCGCCCAGCAGCGGCTCGTGTCGCTCGCGCTCCAGCTGCGCATGGTCGAGGCGCAGCATCGAGAGCGATCCCGCGCGCGCCCGCCAGGATCTCGCCGAGGCGCGCGAGCAGCTCGAAGTACGCGCTCGACGAGCTGCGCGAGCTCGCGCGCGGCATCCATCCGGCCATCCTCACCGACGGCGGCCTGGCGCGCGCCCTCGCGGCCCTCGCCGCACCCGCGCCGTGCCGGTCGAGATCGACGACGTGCCCGACGAGCGCCTGCCCGAGCCCGTCGAGGCGGCCGCCTACTACGTCGATCGCCGAGGCGATCACCAACGTCGCCAAGCACGCCAACGCGACGCACGTCGCCGTGAGCGTGCGCCGCGACGACGGTCGCGTCGTCGTCGGGTCGCCGACGACGGCGTGGGCGGCGCCGACCCGGGCGCCGGCTCCGGCCTGCACGGCCTCGCCGACCGCGTCGAGGCGCTCCACGGGCACCTGCGCGTCGAGAGCCCGCCCGGCGGCGGCACGCGCCTGGAGGCGCGCATCCGTCCTAACGTGAGCTGCGGCGCGTTGATGCATCGATGCCTATGCCGAGCCGGGGAGAGGTTCGCCGTCCTCGGGGCTAGTGGTGGGCGTGGAGCCTGTCGCCGACCTCGACGCGCTCGCCGCCGCGCTGCGCGAGCGGCTGCTGACCGAGTCGGCGTCGGAGGGCCCCGGCGACGTGGAGGGGCGGATCCGGGCGCTGGTGGAGCGCGAGGCGGCGCTGCTCGATGCGGGCGCTCGCGAGGCGCTCGTGGCGCGGGTGGCCGAGCGGTCGTTCGGGCTGGGTCCGCTCGAGCCGCTGCTGCGCGACCCCGCGGTCGACGAGGTGATGGTCAACGGCGTGGGGCCGGTGTGGATCGAGCGCGCCGGGCGCCTGGAGCGCACCGACGTGCGCTTCGCGTCGGCGGCCGACCTGCGCGACGCGATCGAGCGCATCCTCGCGCCGCTGGGCCGTCGCGTCGACGAGGCCGAGCCGCTGTGCGACGCGCGGCTGCCCGACGGCTCGCGCGTGAACGTGGTCATCGCGCCGCTGGCGCCCGACGGGCCCGTCCTCACCGTCCGCCGCTTCCGCGCGCGCGGGATGAGCGCCGACGACCTCGTCGCCGCCGGGACGTGGGAGCCGCCGCTGCGCGACCTGCTCGCCCGCGCGGTTCGCGCGCGCCTGAGCATCCTCGTCAGCGGCGGGACCGGCTCGGGCAAGACGACGACGCTCAACGCGCTGTCGTCGTTCGTGCCGGCCGACGAGCGGATCGTGACGATCGAGGACGTCCTCGAGCTGCGCCTGCGCCAGCCCCACGTCGTGCGCCTCGAGGCGCGGCCGGCGAGCGTCGAGGGCCGCGGCGAGGTGACGATCCGCCACCTCGTGCGCAACGCGCTGCGCATGCGTCCCGACCGCATCGTCGTGGGCGAGGTGCGCGGCGGCGAGGCGCTCGACATGCTCGCGGCCATGACGACGGGCCACGACGGCTCGCTGTCGACCGTCCACGCCGGGTCGCCGGAGGAGGCGCTGCGGCGCCTGGAGACGCTCGCGCTCATGGCCGGGGTCGGGCTGCCGCACGCCGCGATCCGCGAGCAGGTCGCCGATGCGCTCGACCTCGTCGTCCACCAGGCGCGGCTGGCCGACGGCACCCGCCGCGTGGTCGCGGTGGCCGAGGTGGTCCGCGTCGCCGGCGGCCCCGCCACGCGCGAGCTGTTCGGCTGGCACGCCGGCCGCCCGCGCTGGCGCGCCGCGCTGAGCGACGAGCTCGCCGAGCGCCTGGCCGCATGAGCGCGCCCCACGCCCGGGGGCCGGGCCGCGGCGGGCGCCGGGCGGAGCGGGTGGCGTGATGCTCGCCGTCGCGCTCGCCGGCCTGGCGGGGGCGCTGGCCGTGGCCGGCGCGTGGGAGGCGCTGGCGGCCATCGAGCAGGCGGCGCCCGCGCGCGTCATCGGGCGCTGGCTCGAGCCGCTGGGCGCCGTGCGGCGCGAGGGGCGCGCCCCGACCCCGCCCGAGCGCCGGCGGCTGGCGCTCGTCGGGGCCGGCGCGCTGCTGGCCGGCGGCTGGCTGGTGGCCGGGCCCTTCGCCGGGGCGGCCTGCGCCGCGGGCGGTCCGCTCGGGGTGGGCCGGCTGGTCCGCGCGCGGCGCGAGCGCTGGCGCGCGGAGCTCGGGCGCGCCGCGCCCGCCGCTGCGCGGGCGCTGGCGGACGCGCTCGCCGGCGGCCACGCGGTGCGCGGCGCCCTGGCGGTGGCGGGCGAGGGCGGGGTGCCGGGCGCCGCCGGCGCGGAGCTGCGCGCGGCCGCCCGCGCGCTGGCGCTCGGCGCGCGCACCGAGGACGTCCTCGAGCGCCTGCGCGCACGCGCGGGCGCGCCCGCGTGGGACACCATCGTCGCCGCGATCCTGCTGCAGCGCGACGCCGGCGGCGACCTGGCCGGGCTGCTGCGCTCGATCGCCGCCGGGCTCGAGGAGGCCGCTCGCGTGGAGGCCGACGCGCGCAGCGTCACGGCGCAGGCGCGCTTCACGGCGTGGCTCGTCGCGCTCCTGCCCGTCGGCGCCGCCGTGCTGGCCGAGCTGGCCGACCCCGGCTACGTCGTCGCGCTGCTGCGCGCGCCGCTGGCGCCGTGGCTGCTGGGGGCGGCGGCCGTCTGCCAGGTCGTGGCCTGCGTGCTCATCAACCGCATCGCGCGCGTGGGGGAGGCATGGTGAGGCGCGGCCGCGTGCTCGCGGGGCGCGGGCGCGGCCGCGGTCGCGCGGGAGCGGTCGTGACGCGAGCGCTCCTCCTCGCGGTCCTCGCCGCCGTCTGTGCGGCCACCGGGATCGTCGAGCTCGCCGCGGCCGGCGTGCGGACGCGACCGCGCCGGCGCGCCGGCGCCGGCGCGCGAGTGCCCGCGGCGCTGGCGCGCCTGGGCCGGCGCACGGGGGTGCCGGCGGCGCCGCGCGACCTCGCGCGCCGGCTCGATGCGGCGGGGGCGCCGCCGACGGTGACGGTCGCCGAGGTGATGGCGCTCAAGTGCGGAGCGGCGGTGGCCGCGTTCGCGGCGGCGCTGGCGGTGGCTGCCCTGCTCCCCGGACGCCTCGGCCCGGTGGCGATCGCCGTCGCGCCGGCCGGCGCCTTCGTCGCCCCCGACGCGTGGCTGGCCCGAGCGACGCGGCGCCGGCGCGCCGCGATGGCGGCCGAGCTGCCCGAGGTCCTCGACCTGCTGCACGTCGCGGTGGGCGCCGGCCTGCCCGCGCTGCGCGCGCTCGGCGAGGTCGGGCGCCGACGGGGCGGTCCGCTGGCGACCGAGCTGCGCGCCGCCGCCTCGAGCGCGGCCCTCGGCGTCGCGCACGCGCAGGCGCTCGACCGGCTCGCGCACCGCTGCCCGCTGCACGACGTCGCCGCCCTGGCGGCGGCCATCGGGCGCTCCGAGCGCCACGGCGCCCCGCTGGCGCCGGCGCTGCACGCGCTCGCCGCCGACGCCCGCGCCCAGCGCGCGCAACGCGTGCGCGAGCGCGCGGCACGCGCGGCGCCCAAGATCCAGCTCGTGGTCGCGCTGCTGCTCGTGCCCGCGGTGATGCTGCTGGTCGGCGCGTGCCTGTCGGCGGCGGTGCTGGCCGGGTGACGCGGGAGCCGGCGAGACAGGTCTGTACCATCGCCGCACCATGACCGCGGGAGAACGGTCCGGCACAGGACGCGACAGCGGCCGCGAGCGGGTGCTCGAGACCGCGTACCGCCTGTTCAGCCAGCACGGCACGCGAGCGGTCGGCGTCGACCGGATCATCGCCGAGTCCGGCGTGGCCAAGATGACGCTCTACCGCAACTTCGCGTCCAAGGACGACCTCATCCTGGCCTTCCTCGAGCTGCGCGAGGCGCGCTGGACGCGCGGCGTGGCTGCAGGAGACGGTGGAGGGTCGCGCGGCGACGCCGGCGCAGCGGCTGCTGGCGATCTTCGACGTCTTCGGCGAGTGGTTCGCCCGCGACGACTTCGAGGGCTGCTCGTTCATCAACGTGATGCTCGAGCTCGACCGACCCGGGCAGCCCGGTGCGGCGCGAGAGCGTGCGCCAGCTCTCAGAGATCCGCGGCTTCATCGGCGGCTTGGCGAAGGAGGCCGGGGTGCAGGACGCCGACGCCTTCGCGCGCCAGTGGCACATCCTCATGAAGGGCTGCATCGTGGCCGCGGCCGAGGGCGATCGGCAGGCGGGAGCCCGGGCGCGCGAGCTCGGCACCCTGCTGCTGTCCCACCACGGCATCGAGATCCGCTAGGCGGTCGAACGTCGGTCCTACCCCGCTCGACACGGGGGAGGACCGACGTTCGACCGCGCGCCGGGGTCGACCGTCGGCGGGTTGACGCGTGGGTTACGGTTAGCGATTGAGACAGGTCTGTCTCGTTTGTCAGGGCCGCGCTGAGGCCCCGGAGACTCGGTCGCGGCGGTCACTGCAGTGGGTCAGTAGAGGAGAGAGCATGCCGATCCCGACCGAGCTCGTCGGTTCCCTGCCAAGGCCGATGAAGCTCCAGGAGGCCTACGCCGACTACGACGAGGGCACGATCACCTGGGACGAGCTGAAGGCCGAGCAGGACGCGGCCGCCGCGGACTCGATCAAGCGCCTGGAGGCAGACCGGCGAGCCGGTCGTCACCGACGGCGAGCAGCGCGAGTCGAGCTTCGCCACCTACCCGATCACCGACACGCTCGCGGGCACCGGCCTGGCCGACAACCTCGCCGGCGACGGCCAGTTCTTCGCCATCTTCGACGACGGCCATCACCGTCAGCTGCCCCGCCTGACCGGCGGCCCCTTCCGCTACAAGACGTTCGCCTCGGAGTTCGTCGAGAAGAACCGGGCGATCGCGAGCAAGCCCGTCAAGCAGGCGGTGATCGCGCCGTCGATGCTCATGCTCCTCTATCCGCTCGAGGGCGAGATCGAGGGCTACTCGCGCGATCAGTTCCTCGACGACCTGTGCGACGAGGTCGAGAAGGACATCCGCCAGTGCTTCGCCGCCGGCGCCGTGCGCGTCTCGATCGACTTCACCGAGGGCCGGCTGGCCAACAAGAACGACTCGCGCAATCCGTGGACCAACAAGGACATGCTCGACGAGTTCATCGCGCTCAACAACCGCGTCATCGACCGCTTCTCGCCCGAGGAGCGCACGAACATCGGCATCCACACCTGTCCCGGCGGCGACTGCGACTCCGTGCACAGCAAGGAGGTCCCCTACGAGAAGCTGCTGAGCAAGATGTTCGACCTCAACGCGGGCTACTTCCTCATCCAGTGCGCCAGCGAGGAGGACAAGGAGGAGGTCTACCGCCTCTGCGGCCAGTACCGGCGCGACGACGCCAACGGCGTCTCACAGGTCTGCTTCATGGGCGTCATCAACCCGCTCGACCCGACCGTCGAGACGCCCGAGCAGGTCAAGAACGACCTCGTCACCGCGGCCAAGTACATCCCGAAGGAGGCGCTCGGCGCCACCGACGACTGCGGCTTCTCGCCCTTCAGCCGCGACATCAAGCCCAAGCACGGCTCGCCGGACTTCGCGCGCGACGTCGCCATGCAGAAGATCCAGGCGCGCCTGGAGGGCGCGCGGCTGGCCTCCGAGGAGCTGGGGGTCTAGATCAGCGCAGCGTCACGACGAAGCGCGAGCGCGTCACGCCGGAGCCCTCGTTCTTGGCGCCAGCGACGACCGCGCCGAAGGTGTCGAGGTAGGGCTTGGCCTTCTGGAAGCCGGGGTTGGCGCCCGCGAAGGACTCGATGAGCTTCGTCACCTGGGTGAAGTCGAGGTAGAGCGAGGGCCGCAGGCCGTTGCCGAGCTTGCCCGCCGCGGCGGTGAACGCCGGCGCCGAGCCGAGCTGCTGGGCCGGTGAGACCGCCTGGGCCAGGACGTCCTTGCCGCCGACCGCGACCACGAAGCGGTCGCCGGCGAGGGCGACGTGGACGGCGGGCCCGGTCGGGTCCTGTGCCGTGAAGCCGTCGTCGATGCCCTGGCCGTGCAGCGAGCTGACCTTCGTGCCGGCGCTCTGGCGCGCGTAGCGCTCGAGCACGGCCATCGTGCGCTTGGTCTTGGCGGGGTCGGTCGTCTTGATGACGAGTGCCCCGCCGAGATCGGCGCTCGTGGTCCCGCCGACGAAGACGCCGGCATCGCCCATCCAGCCCAGCACGTCCTGGCGCAGATCCAGCGAGGTCTGCTTCTTGAACTGCTCCAGCAGCGCGTTGACGCCGACGCCGGTGAGCCCGCCGCCGCCGGCCACCGTCTGGACCACGCGGTCGAGCGTCTGACCGAGGTCGGCGACGCCCAGCCCCAGCCAGGAGCTGCCGGGGAGCGTCGCCAGGATGTCGGCGCCGCTGCCGCTCGCGGTCGACGACTTCGGCGTCCCGATGCTGACCGCGTCGACGCGCAGGGCGTCGGGCTGGGCCTGCAGCGCCGCGCCGAGCGTCTTGGGCGCCGCGCTCGCGAAGGACTGCACCAGCGCGCCGACCTGCGGGTCGCTGCTCGCCTGCTGGGCGATGGTGCGGACGAAGCCCTGGACGTCGAGGTAGAAGAGGCCGATGCGGTCCTGGGCCACCTTCGAGCGCACCGCGGTCAGGCCGTTGGCGTCCGCGAGGTGATCCTTGCCCTTGGCGTCGACAACGGCCTTCAGGCCGCCCTCGGTGGCGACCACGACGCGGTGGTCGATGAGCGCGGTCGCCGTCTTCTCCTTGGCGTCGAAGCGGTAGTCGGTGCCCTTGTAGGAGCGCTTGACGGTGCCCTTCTGCTTGGCCAGCAGCTTCTCGGCCTTGCCGTCGTCCGTGGAGGCGATGACCGCGGCGTAGTCGGCGTCCCGGCCGTTGTGCAGCGCCGTGATCGCGAAGCCGACGCGGTCGCCCACCCACGGCTCGACGTCGTCCTTGAAGGTGATGTCGTCGCTCTTGCCGCTGTCGTCGATCAGCTGCTGGATCTTCGCGCCGGGGTCGTCGGTGCGCAGGATCTTCTTCAGCGCGCCCTCGAGGTCGCTGCGGACCTTCCCGTCCGGGCGCACGACGCCCTCGACGTAGAGCGGGGCGCCGGCCGGGATCAGCGCGGCGGGGTCGTCGTCGCCTCCGCTCCCGCTGGAGGAGCCGCAGCCGGCGACGATCGCGGCGCTCAGCGCGAGCACCAGGGTCAGGACGAGCAGGCGCGTGGTCTTCATCGCCACGCATCGTAGGAGACAGGTCCACCCCGAGCGCAGGTCGATAGACGGGTATCCCACTCCGCCCCACGGAAGGCACACACCCCGGACGGAAGGGCCTCCAGGCGGCGGCGAAGTGGCAAGAACGCGTGCAGAACGGCGATCGGCACGTCGTCTTGCACAGGTTCGCCGCGGAGCGCCCCACGATCGCCCACCGGCGAAAGCCCTGCTTCTTGGCGCTTTCAGGTGCAGCGCCGTGGCAGACGGTGGACATCTGTGGGAGGAAATGTGCAAGTCGGGTTGCGTTGTGGGGGAAAGTGGGGTAGAACGCCGATACCGGACCGGGGTGGAGGGGCTCCTCCCACTCCTCCACCTCGGCCCGAAACCTCCTTCTCGCGACACGGCACCCACCGACCGCGCGACGCACATGGCCTTCCGCGGCACTTTCGACTACAGCCTCGACGCGAAGAACCGGCTCACGATCCCGGCCAAGTTCCGGGCTTCGCTGTCGGACGGCGTCGTCCTTGCCAAGGGCATCGAGCGCTGCGTGCAGGTGTGGACGCCGACCGACTTCGAGGCCTACACGCAGAGCGCCCTGCAGGGCGTGCATCCGCTCTCGGCCGACGCGCGCAAGCTCACCCGCTTCTTCAGCGCCAACTCGCTCGACACCGACCTCGACGCCGCCGGGCGCGTGATGGTCCCGGCCTTCCTGCTCGAGCACGGAGGCCTGCGCAAGGAGGTCGTCGTCACCGGCGCCGGCGAGTGCCTCGAGGTCTGGGACCGCGGCGCCTGGACGGACTACAACGCCGCGCTCTCCGACGAGCTCCCCGACATCACGGCGGCCTTCGGCCATGCTGGTTGACATGACCACCACGCACGTCCCGGTCCTGGCCGGCGAGCTCGTCGACCTCCTCGACCCCCGGCCGGGCGAGCTTGCGGTCGACTGCACGTTCGGCGGCGGCGGCCACGCGCGCCTGGTCGCCGAGCGCCTGGGGCCGGGCGGCGAGCTGATCGCCATCGACCGCGACCCCGCCGCCGAGGAGCGCTTCGCCGAGCTCGCGGCCGACGTGGCCTGCCGCACGCGCTTCATCCGCGCGCCCTTCGCCGAGGCGCTCGAGGAGCTGCGCGACGAGGGCGTCGTCGCCGACCTCGTCTACCTCGACCTCGGCATGTCCTCCATGCAGGTCGACACCCGCGAGCGCGGCTTCTCCTACGCCTACGACGCGCCGCTGGACATGCGCATGGACCCCGACGACGACCTCACCGCCGCCGACGTCGTCAACGAGTGGGACGAGCGCCGGCTGGCCACGCTGTTCCGCGACTACGGCGAGGAGCGCTACGCGCGGCCCATCGCCCGCGCGCTCGTCCGCGCACGCGCCCACGGCCCGCTGTACACGACCAACGAGCTCGTCGAGATCGTGACCGACGCCGTGCCGGTCCCCGCGCGGTTCGCCGCCGGCCACCCGGCCAAGCGCGTCTTCCAGGCCATCCGCATCGCGGTCAACGACGAGCTCGGCCAGCTCGACGCGGCGCTGCCCGCCGCCTGGGAGCTGCTCCGCGTCCATGGCCGATTTGCGTTGTGGGGGAAAGTGGGGTAGAACGCCGATACCGGACCGGGGTGGAGGGGCTCCTCCCACTCCTCCACCTCGGCCCGAAACCTCCTTCTCGCGACACGGCACCCACCGACCGCGCGACGCACATGGCCTTCCGCGGCACCTTCGACTACAGCCTCGACGCGAAGAACCGGCTCACGATCCCGGCGAAGTTCCGGGCTTCGCTGTCGGAGGGCGTCGTCCTCGCCAAGGGCATCGAGCGCTGCGTGCAGGTCTGGACCCCGACCGACTTCGAGGCCTACACGCAGAGCGCCCTGCAGGGCGTGCACCCGCTCTCGGCCGAGGCGCGCAAGCTCACGCGCTTCTTCAGCGCCAACTCGCTCGACACCGACCTCGACGCCGCCGGGCGCGTGATGGTCCCGGCCTTCCTGCTCGAGCACGGCGGCCTGCGCAAGGAGGTCGTCGTCACCGGCGCCGGCGAGTGCCTCGAGGTCTGGGACCGCGCCGCCTGGACCGACTACAACGCCGCGCTCTCCGACGAGCTCCCCGACATCACCGCCGCCTTCGGCCATGCTGGTTGACATGACCACCACGCACGTCCCGGTCCTGGCCGGCGAGCTCGTCGACCTCCTCGACCCCCAGCCGGGCGAGCTCGCGGTCGACTGCACGTTCGGCGGCGGCGGCCACGCGCGCCTGGTCGCCGATCGCCTGGGGCCCGGCGGCGAGCTGATCGCCATCGACCGCGACCCCGCGGCCGAGGAGCGCTTCGCCGAGCTCGCGGCCGACGTGGCCTGCCGCACGCGCTTCATCCGCGCGCCCTTCGCCGAGGCGCTCGAGGAGCTGCGCGACGAGGGCGTCGTCGCCGACCTCGTCTACCTCGACCTCGGCATGTCCTCGATGCAGGTCGACACGCGCGAGCGCGGCTTCTCCTACGCCTACGACGCGCCGCTGGACATGCGCATGGACCCCGACGACGAGCTCACCGCCGCCGACGTCGTCAACGAGTGGGACGAGCGCCGGCTGGCCACGCTGTTCCGCGACTACGGCGAGGAGCGCTACGCGCGGCCCATCGCCCGCGCGCTCGTCCGCGCACGCGCCCACGGCCCGCTGTACACGACCAACGAGCTCGTCGAGGTCGTGACCGACGCCGTGCCGGTCCCCGCGCGGTTCGCCGCCGGCCACCCGGCCAAGCGCGTCTTCCAGGCCATCCGCATCGCGGTCAACGACGAGCTCGGCCAGCTCGACGCGGCGCTGCCCGCCGCCTGGGAGCTGCTCCGCGTCCATGGCCGATTTGCAGGGATTTCCTTCCATTCGCTGGAAGACCGACGCGTGAAGCGCTTCCTTGCCGCCAGGACGCGGGGCTGCATCTGCCCGCCGGACCTCCCGGTGTGCGGCTGCGGCCGCGTCCCGGAGGCCGAGCTGCTCACCCGCCGCGCCGTGGCGCCCACGCCCGGCGAGGTCGCCGCCAACCCACGCGCGAAGTCCGCCCGGATGCGCGCCGCACGGAAGCTCGAGGAGACCAAGCATGACGCCGCCCGCCACCATCGCCGCCCGCCACCCCGCGCGCACGACGCGCCGCACGCCGACGCAGCGCCCGCCGCGCCGCATCTCCGGCCCCAGCCGCCCCAAGCGCGACCCGCGCGCGAGCGTGACGGCCGGGACCGCGGTCGCGCGGCCGCCGCTGGCGATGCGCCTGGGCACCCGCGCGATGCGGGTCGGCGACGCGCGCGTGCTCGACCGCCTCGTCCGCGGCCGCGCGTGGATCGCGCTCGTGGCCGTCGCGCTCATGGGCATCGTCTTCATGCAGGTGTCGCTGCTCAAGCTCAACGCCGGCATCAGCCGCGCGGTGACCGCGGCCGACACCTTCGATCGCCAGAACTCGAGCCTGCGCGAGGAGATCTCCAAGCTCGACTCGGGCGAGCGCATCCAGGCCGTGGCGGCCAAGCTCGGGATGGTCACGCCCGGCCGCCGGCGACGTGCACTACCTCGACGGCCGCGGGGCCGACGGCGCGCGCGCCGCGGCCTCGATCAAGCCGCCCAAGCCGGTGACCCCGAGCGCGGCGCCGCCCGCGGCGACCACCGCGCCGACGGCCGCCACGACCACGACGACGCCACCGCCGGCGGCGACCGCCGCGTCCGCCACGACGAACGCGCCGGCCGCGACGAACGCGCCGGCGGCGACGAACGCCGCACCGCCGAGCACCACCACCGCGCCGGCGACGACCACCTCGGCGCCGGCCACGAATGCCGCCGCACCCGCCAGCACCGCGCCTCAGAACACCGCGCCGACCGCGACGGGGCCCGCAGCCGTCGCGGGCGGCGCAAGCGCTCCCCAGGGCGGCCAGGGGTAGCCGGTGGCGCTGCTCGAGCGCCGCATCGGCCTCCTCTTCGCCGCGTTCCTCGCGCTCCTGCTCCTCGCGGCCGGGCGCGCCCTCTTCCTGGGCACCATCAAGGGCTCGAGCCTGTCCAACGCCGCCGCCAGCCAGCAGGTCAGCTCGCTGGAGCTGCCGGCGCGGCGCGGGACGATCGTCGACCGCCACGGCTTCGAGCTCGCGGTCTCAGAGCCCGCCGACGACGTCTCGGCGACGCCGTACCTGGTCAAGGACCCGGGCAGGACGGCGGCCAAGCTCGCGCCGCTGCTCGGGGTCGACCCCGACACGCTGCTGCGCAAGCTCGCCAAGCGCGACAGCACCTTCGCCTACCTCGCGCGCTCGGTGCCCGCCAGCCAGGGCACCGCGGTGCAGAAGCTCGAGCTGCCCGGCATCCAGACCACCGCGGCGCATCGGCGCGTGTACCCGCGCCAGTACCTGGCCAGCCAGCTGCTCGGCTCGGTCGGCACCGACGGCAACGGGCTGAGCGGCCTCGAGTACGCCGACGACAAGCTGCTGGAGGGCACCGACGGCGAGCGGCGCCTGGTCAAGGACGCCCTCGGCGAGTCGCTCTCGATCCGCGACACGAAGCCCGCCAAGCCGGGGTCGCGCCTGGAGCTGACGATCGACGCCGCCATCCAGGACAAGGTCGAGCGCGTGCTGGCCGACGTCGGCGCGACCTACCGTCCCCACGGCGCCACGGCGATCGTCATGAACCCCAGCACCGGCGAGGTGCTCGCGCTGGCCAACTGGCCGCGCATCGACGCCAACGCGCCGGGCGCCGCGCCCAGCTACGCCACGCAGAACCGCGCCGTGGGCTACACCTACGAGCCGGGCTCGACCTTCAAGGCGTTCACCGTCGCGGGCGCGCTGCAGGACGGCACCGATCACGCCGAACACGCCGTTCGACCTGCCGCCGCAGATCCAGGTCGCCGACCGCGACGATCGGCGAGTCGCATCCGCGCGGGCCGGAGACGCTGACCACGGCGCAGATCCTCGCGCAGTCCTCGCAACGTCGGCGCGATCAAGATCGGCCTGGAGATGGGCAAGCAGCGCTTCGACTACTGGGTGCGCAAGTTCGGCTTCGGCAAGCCCACCGGGCGTCGACCTGCCCGGCGAGGAGCGCGGCCTCGTGCTGCCCGTCGACAAGTACTCGGGCTCGTCGATGGGCAACCTGCCGATCGGCCAGGGCCTGGCTCGGTGACGCCGATGCAGATGGCGCAGGCCTACGCCGGCGATCGCCAACGGCGGGATCCTGCGCTCGCCGCGCGTCGTGCGCCGCGTCGACGGCAAGCTCGTGCCGCAGCCCAAGGGCACGCGCATCATCTCCGACGCAGACCGCCGCCCAGCTGCGCACGATGCTCGAGGGCGCCTTCGCGCCCGGCGGCACGGCCAGCGAGGTCTCGATCCCCGGCTACAAGCTGGCGGGCAAGACCGGCACGGCGAACAAGATCGACCCGGCCACCGGCGAGTACTCGAAGTTCCACTACATCGCGTCGTTCATGGGCTTCGCGCCGGCGCTGCATCCCACGGCTGCTGATCGGCGTCATGGTCGACGAGCCGCAGGGCGCCATCTACGGCGGCGTGGTCGCCGCGCCGGCCTTCGGCAAGATCGCCTCCTTCGCCCTGCCGTACATGCGCATCCCGCCGCAATAGGCTCCGGGGCGTGCTGCTGGCAGACGTCATCGGCTCCGACGCGCCCGCGGTCGAGGTCACGGCGCTCGCCTACGACAACCGCCTCGTGACGCCGGGCACGCTCTTCTTCTGCGTGCCGGGCTTCACGCGCGACGGCCACGACTTCGCCGGCGACGCGATCGCGCGCGGCGCGGTGGCGCTCGTCGTGCAGCGCCCGCTGGGCACCGCGGTGCCCGAGATCCTCGTCGACGACGTGCGCGCCGCGATGGCGCCCGCCGCCGCCGCGCTGGCCGGCGACCCGACCGCGCGGCTGACCACGGTCGGGATCACGGGGACCAACGGCAAGACGACGTCGGCCTTCCTCGTGCGCGCCCTGCTCGAGGCGGGGGGTCGGCGCACGGGCCTGCTCGGCACCGTGACCGCGATCGTCGGCGGCGAGCAGCACGCGGTGGCGCGCACGACGCCCGAGGCCATCGACCTGCAGCGCACCTTCGCCGACATGCTCGCCGCCGGCGACGACGCGGTCGTCATGGAGGTCTCGAGCCACGCGCTCTCCCTGCACCGCGCCGACGCGATCCACTGGTCGGCCGCGGTCTTCACCAACCTCACGCAGGACCACCTCGACTTCCACGCCGACATGGAGGACTACTTCCTGGCCAAGCGCCGCCTGTTCGAGGCCGGGCCCGAGCTCGCGGTCGTCAACGTCGACGACCCCTACGGCGCGCGCCTGGCCCGCGAGTTCCCGCAGGCCATCCGCATCGGCCTCGACGCGCCGGACGCGCAGGTGCGCGCGACCGCCATCGAGGGCGATGCGAGCGGATCGGCCTTCGCCGTGGACGGGCTGGCGCTGCGCACGACGCTGCCGGGCCGCTTCAACGTGCTCAACGCGCTCGGCGCGGTGGTGGTGGCGCGCGAGCTGGGAGTCGACGACGCGGCGATCGCGAGCGGCCTGGCGGCGGCCGAGCGCGTGCCCGGCCGCTTCGAGCCCGTCGACGAGGGCCAGCCCTTCGCCGTCTTCGTCGACTACTCGCACAAGCCCGATGCCCTGGAGGCGGTGCTGCGCACGGCCCGCGGGCTGACGCGGGGCCGGCTGATCGTCGTCTTCGGCGCCGGCGGCGACCGCGACCGCGGCAAGCGGCCGCTGATGGGGCGCGCCGCGGCCGAGCATGCGGACGTCGCGATCATCACGTCGGACAACCCGCGCAACGAGGACCCCGAGGCGATCATGGCCGAGATCGCGCAGGGCGCGTCCGGACGCCGAGCGCGTCGTCGATCGCCAGGCGGCCATCGAGCGCGCCATCGCCCTCGCCGCTGCCCGGCGACGTGGTCGTCGTCGCCGGCAAGGGCCACGAGCGCTATCAGGAGTTCGAGGACGGCCGCACGGTGCCCTTCGACGACGTGGCCGTCGCCCGCGAGGCCCTGCGTGCGCGCGTGGTCGCCTGAGCAGGTGGCGCAGGCCGCCGGCGGGCGGCTCGTCGCGCCGGGGTCGCAGCCCGGCGGTCCCGCGCGCGCTGTGATCGACTCGCGCGCGGTCGGGCCCGGCGACCTCTTCGTGGGGCTGGTCGGCGAGAACGTCGACGGCGGGCGCTTCGCGGCGCAGGCGCTGGACGGCGGCGCGTGGGGGGTGCTGGTGGCGCCCGAGCACGCCGACGGGCTCGACGCAGCGGCCGGAGCCGTGATCGCGGCCGACGACCCGCTCGCGGCCCTGCAGCGCCTGGCCACCGCGTGGCGGCGCGCGCTGGGCTGCCCCGTGGTCGGGATCACCGGCTCGGTGGGGAAGACCTCGACCAAGGACATCCTCGCCGCGATGCTCAGCCAGCACCTGCGCACGGTGGCCAACCGCGAGAACCTCAACACCGAGATCGGGCTGCCCATGACGGTGCTCGAGGCGCCCGCCGGGACCGAGGCGCTCGTGCTCGAGATGGGGATGCGCGGCCCCGGCCAGATCGCCGAGCTGACCGCCATCGCCGAGCCCGACGTCGGCCTCATCACGGCCGTGGCCCCGGTGCACCTCGAGCTCATGGGCTCCATCGAGGCCATCGCGGCGGCGAAGGCCGAGCTCGTCGCCGGGCTGCGCCCCGGCGGGACCGCGATCGTGCCCGCGGGGGAGACGCTGCTCGACGCCCACCGCCGCGACGACGTCACGACGATCACCTTCGGCCCGGGGGGCGACGTGGACGAGCTGCCCGCGACGCTTCAGCTCCCGTTCACGAGCGCCCACATGCGCCGCAACGCCCTCGCGGCACTCGCGGCGGCGCGCGCCGTGGGCGTCGAGCCCGACGGCCTGTTGGACGTCGCGCTGTCGAGCTTCCGCGGCCAGCGGATCGACCTGCCCGGGGACATCGTCGTCGTCAATGACTGCTACAACGCCAACCCGATGTCGATGCGCGCCGCACTCGACGACCTCGCCGCGTCCGCGTCCGGACGCCGCGTCGCCGTGCTCGGGGACATGCTCGAGCTCGGGCCCGACGAGGGTCGCTTCCACGCCGAGATCGGGGCCCATGCCCGCGAGGCCGGGGTCGACCTGCTCGTCGCCGTCGGGCCGCGCGCCGCGCATTTCGCCGACGGCTACGGCGAGGTCATCGCCCTGCCCGACGCTCGAGCGGCGGCCGCCGCGGTCCCGGGCCTGCTGGCCCCGGGCGACACGGTCCTGCTCAAGGGCTCGCGCGGCGTCGGCCTCGAAGTGGTCGCCCGGGCGCTGGAAGGCGCCTGATGGGCGAGGTCCTCATCGCCGGCACGGCGGCGCTGCTCATCTGCATCTTCCTCTCGCCGCGCTTCATCGCGACGCTGCGCAACCGCGAGTTCGGTCAGTTCATCCGCGAGGAGGGCCCTTCGGGCCACCACGAGAAGGCCGGCACCCCGACGATGGGCGGGATCATCATCTTCCTGGCCATCTCGGCGCCGTTCCTGATCCTCAGCGACTACGACTGGCGCTCGGTCGGGGTCTACGGCGCGGCCGTGGCCTGCGCGCTGCTCGGCTTCGCCGACGACTACACGAAGATCGTCAAGCGGCGCTCGCTGGGCCTGCGCGCGCGCACCAAGCTGCTGGTGACGATCGCGATCTCGCTCGGGCTGTGGTGGCTGGCGACCCAGAAGGCGGGGGTCAGCGACACGCTGCGCCTGCGCTCGATCGACGCCACCATCGACCTGGGCGTCTTCTACCCGCTGCTCATCTACCTGGTCGTGGCGGGGACGACCAGCGCGGTCAACCTCACCGACGGCCTCGACGGCCTGGCCGGCGGCTGCGCGGCCATCGTCCTGCTGGCCTACATCGGCATCACCTTCATCACCGGCGGCCAGCGCGACCTCGCGCTGCTGTGCGGCTGCCTCGTCGGCGCCTGCGTGGGCTTCCTGTGGTTCAACGCCTTCCCGGCGACGATCTTCATGGGCGACACCGGGTCGCTGGGGCTCGGAGGGGCGATCGCCGGCCTCGCGGTGATGACGAAGACCGAGGAGCTGCTGATCGTGCTCGGCGGCATCTTCGTCGTCGAGGCGCTCAGCGTCCTCATCCAGGTCTTCTCCTTCCAGACCTTCCGCAAGCGCGTCTTCCTCATGGCGCCGGTGCACCACCACTTCGAGATCCTCGGCTGGTCGGAGACGAAGATCATCCTGCGCTTCTGGATCGTGGCCGCGGTGTGCGCGGCGATCGGCTTCACGGTGTACCAGCAGTCGGTGACGCTCGCGCGTCGCGCGGCGCGCGAACAGCATCGCCGCGCGTGCCGCGAGTGCATGCATGCGATCGCACGCCCGGCCGCAGCGCTGGCGCCGGTGACGCCTCGGCCTGCCGCGAGCGCTCGCGCGCGAGACCGGCGCGCTTGCCATGCTTGCCGCGCCATGAGCACCTCCGCCGTCCCCCGCCGCCCGCCGCTGCCGCCCGGCCCGTGGCTCGTCGTCGGGCTCGCGCGCTCGGGCGTCGCCGCGCTCGAGGTCCTGCGCGCCCGCGACGAGGAGGCACGGGGGGTCGATCGCCGCCGGGGCGACGACACGCCGGCGGCGCTCGAGCACGTGCACGCGGTGGTCAAGTCGCCCGGCGTGCCCGCGCAGGCGCCGGTCATCGCCGCCGCGCGCGAGCGCGGGCTGCCCGTGCTGGGCGAGGTCGAGCTCGCGTGGCGGCTGATCCCCAACGAGTTCATCGCCGTCACGGGGACCAACGGCAAGACGACGACCACCGAGCTCATCGGCCACATCCACCGCGAGGCCGGGCGGCCGGTGGCCGTCGCCGGCAACGTCGGCACCGCCCTGAGCTCGCTCGTGGGGCGGCTGCCCGAGGCGGCGACGGTGGTCTGCGAGGTCTCCTCCTTCCAGCTCGAGGACGCCGTCGAGTTCGCGCCCGAGGGGGCCGTGCTGCTGAACCTGGCGCCCGATCACCTCGACCGCCACGGGACCTTCGAGGCCTACACGGCCGCCAAGCTGCGCGTCTTCGCCCACCAGGGCAACGACGACGTCGCGGTCGCGCCGCTGGGGCTCGGGGTCGAGGACCTCGGCGGCTGTGCGCGGCGCGTGTGCTTCGGCGACGGCCCGCAGGCCGAGCTCTCCGATCGCGCCGGGCAGCTGTGGTGGGCCGAGGAGCCGCTGCTCGGCGTCGAGGAGATCGCGCTGCGCGGGCTGCACAACCGCCGCAACGCGATGGCGGCGGCGGCGATCTGCCTGGCGCGCGGCATCGAGCCCGACGCGGTGCGCTCGGCTCTGCGGACGTTCGCCGGGGTCGAGCACCGCCTCGAGGAGGTCGCGAGCGATCGACGGCGTGCTCTACGTCAACGACTCCAAGGCGACCAACGTCGCCTCGACGCTCGTGGCGCTCGAGAGCTTCGACACGCCGATCCGCCTGATCCTCGGCGGCCAGGGCAAGGGCGAGGACTACGCGCCGCTGCGCGCGCCGGTGGCCGAGCGCTGCGCGGGCGTCTACCTCATCGGCGAGGAGGCCGAGCGCCTCGGCGCGGTGGTCGGCGGGGAGCGCTGCGAGACGCTCGAGCGCGCCCTCGCGGCCGCGGCCGGAGCCGCGCGGCCCGGCGAGGTGGTGCTCCTCTCGCCCGCGTGCGCGTCCTTCGACCAGTTCGACGACTACGAGGCTCGCGGGCGGGCCTTCAAGGAGTTGGTGGCGGCGCGACGAACCTAGCTTCGATATGCGCGTCGCCGCCCGCGCCAAGCCGAAGCTACCCCTCGAGTACAACCTGCTGCTCACGGCGACGCTGTGCCTGCTCGCCCTGGGCGCCGTGATGGTCTACAGCGCCTCGAGCGCGCGCACGCTGCTGCAGGGCGACGGCGACGGCACGACCTACCTGGTGCGCTACGTGGCCTACGGCGGCGTCGGCTTCGTGGCCCTGCACGTGATCGCCCGCCGGGGCCTGGACTCGGTGGTGGCGCTGACCGGGCCGCTGCTGGCCTTCTCGTTCGCCTGCCTGGTCGCGGTCAAGCTCCCCGGGCTGGGCGTCACGGTCAACGGCGCGCGCCGCTGGCTGGGCGCCGGGCCGCTGACCTTCCAGCCCTCGGAGGTGGCCAAGCTCGCGCTCGTGCTCTACGGGGCGAAGTTCCTGGCCCAGAAGCCGGGCCGCATCCGCACGCCGCGCAACGCCATGCCGCTGCTGCTGGTGGCCGGCACGATGCTGCTGCTCGTCGCCTCCCAGCCCGATCTCGGCACGGCGCTCGTCATCGCCTTCACGCTCACGGCGCTGCTCGTCGCGGGCGGCTTTCCCGTCCGCTACCTGCTCATCGGCGCCGGCGCCGCCGCCTTCCTGATCACCGTCTACGCGATCTCAGAGCCCTACCGGCGGGCGCGGCTGACGACCTTCATCGACCCCTGGAGCCACGCCGGGGGCGCGGGCTTCCAGGCCGTGCAGGGCCAGATCGCGCTCGGCTCCGGCGGGCTCTTCGGGCGCGGCATCGGCCAGTCGGTCCAGAAGATCTTCTACCTGCCCGAGGCCCACACCGACTTCATCCTGGCCATCATCGGCGAGGAGCTCGGCGTCGCCGGGGTGACGGCGGTGCTCTTCCTCTACGGGCTGCTGGCCTACGCGGGGCTGCGCGTGGCCAAGGCCGCCAAGGGCGCCTACGCCAAGCTGCTGGCGGCCGGGATCACGTCGCTCATCCTCAGCCAGGCGTGCCTGAACGTCTTCGCCGTGCTCGGGCTGGCGCCGCTGACCGGCGTGCCGCTGCCCTTCATCTCCTACGGAGCGACGAACCTCACCGTGCTGCTGGCCGGCATGGGGCTGCTGCTCAACGTCGCCGCCGGGGGCAGTGCCCATCTGCGCGTCGTGGAAGGATCCCGCCGCCATGGCTCCGACGATCGTCATCGCCGCGGGCGGGACAGCGGGGCACGTGGTGCCGGCGCTGGCCGTCGCCGACGCGCTGCGGGCTGAGGGCGCGCACGTCGTCTTCGTCGGCGGCGAGCGCGCCGAGCGCACGATGGTGCCCGAGGCCGGCTACGAGCTGCGCCCGATCGCCGTCGAGGGGCTGAGCCGCAGCAACCCGCTCAAGGCGGCCCGCGCGGCGCTCAAGGCCGGGGCGGCGGTGGGCGCGGCGCGGCGGATCCTGCGCGACGTGCGCCCCGACGCCGTGCTCGGCGCCGGCGGCTACGTCGCCGGCCCGGTCGGGCTCGCGGCGGTGGCCCGGCGGGTGCCGATCGTCCTGGCCGAGGCCGACAGCCACCTGGGCCTGACCAACCGCCTGCTCGCGCGGTGGGCGCGGCGCGTGTGCCTGGCCTTCCCGATCGACGGGCGCGAGGGCGAGCGCTACCGCGTCACGGGGCGCCCCGTCCCGCCGCCGGCGACCGATCGCGCCGCCGCCCGCGGGCGCTTCGGCCTGGCGCCCGACGACACCTGCGTGCTCGTGTTCGGCGGCTCGCTGGGCGCGCGCACGATCAACGAGGCGGCGGTGACGGCGCTGGCCGGCGCCGAGTTCCGCGTCCTGCACGCCTGCGGCTCGCGCGACTACGAGGCGCTGCGGGCGCGGCTCGGTCCCGAGCCGCCGGCCAACTACGACCTGCGCGAGTTCATCACGCCGTTCGGCGAGGCGCTCCTGGCCAGCGACCTGTGCGTCGCGCGCGCCGGCGGCTCGATCTTCGAGGTCGCCGCCCACGGGCGCCCGGCGATCCTCGTGCCCTATCCGCACGCGTCGGCCGACCACCAGAGCTCCAACGCGCGCTGGATGGCCCAGGCGGGCGCCGCCGTCGTCGTCGCCGACGCCGAGCTGACGCCGGAGCGGCTGGCCGGCGAGGTGCGCGCGCTGCTGGGCGATCGCCCGCGGCTGGAGGCGATGGGACGGGCGTCGGCGTCGCTGGCGCGGCCCGACGCGGCTCAGCGGATCGCCGAGGAGGTGCTCGCCGCCGCGACGCGGTGAGCGGACCCGTCGTCGGCGCGCGCGGTGGCCGCACCGAGCGCGAGGGCCACGATGACGATCAGGAGCGTGGGGAGGGCGCGCCAGCGGTTGGGGGAGACGGGCTGCATCAGGGGCTGTAACGCGCGGGCCCGGCGAAGGTTGCGCGGTGAACGACATCGCCGCGCCCGTCGCTACCGTTCGCCCGCGATGGCGGACGAGCGACCCTGGGCCGGGCGGCGGCTGCACCTGATCGGCCTCGGCGGGGCCGGGATGAGCGGCTACGCGCGCGTGGCGACCCAGCTCGGCGCCGCGGTCTCGGGCTCCGATCGCGCCGACTCCGCCGGCCTGCGGGCGCTGGCCGAGCTCGGGGTGGAGGTCCACGTCGGCCACGCCGCCGCGAACGTGCCCGCCGGCGAGGGCGTCGAGGTCGTGCACTCGACGGCCATCGCACCCGACAACCCCGAGCGCGCCGCCGCGCGCGAGCGCGGCCTGCCCGACCTCCCGCGCGCCGACCTGCTGGCGCAGCTGAGCGCGCTGAAGCGCACCATCGCCGTCGCCGGCGCGCACGGCAAGACCACGACGACGTCCATGACCGCGCACGTGCTGCTGCGCTGCGGCCTCGAGCCCGCCTACCTCATCGGCGGGGCGCTGACGACCACCGGGCTCAACGCCGACTGGGGGGCGGGGGAGTGGCTCGTGGTCGAGGCCGACGAGTCGGACCGCTCGATGCTCTCGCTGCACGTCGACGTCGCGGTGGTGACGAACGTCGAGCTCGACCACCACGCGACCTACGGCTCGCTGGCCGAGGTCCGCGAGGTCTTCCGCACGCTGCTGGCCGGCGCGCCGCAGGCCGTCCTGTGGGACCGCCCCGACGTGCTCGCCCTGCGCGGCGGCGCTCCGCACATCGCCTTCGACGTCCCCGCGCCGGCGCTCGACGGGGGCGGCTCGAGCTTCGACTGGCGCGGGCACGCGCGTGCGCCTGGCCGTCCCGGGGGCCCACAACGCGCGCAACGCCGCCGCCGCCCTCGAGGCCGCCGTGCTGGCCGGCGCCGAGCCCGCGGCCGCCGCCGCGGCGCTGGCCGACTTCGCCGGCGCCGGGCGGCGCTTCCAGGCCCTGGGGACCACGAGCGGCGGCGCGCGCGTGATCGACGACTACGCCCACCACCCGACCGAGGTGGCCGCCACCATCGACGCCGCCCGCACGCTGGGGCCGCGGCGGGTGGTCGCGGTCTTCCAGCCGCACCTGTACTCGCGCACGCAGCGGCTCGCGCGCGAGTTCGGGGCCGCCCTGGCCCGAGCCGACGTGGCCGCCGTGCTCGACGTCTACCCGGCGCGCGAGCGCGCCGAGGACTTCCCCGGCGTCACCGGGCTGCTCGTGGCCGAGGCCGCCGCGGACGCCGCCGGCGGGCGCCCGGTGCTGTGGCTGCCGACCTTCGACGCCGCCGAGCCGGTGCTGCGCGGGCTGCTGCGCGAGGGGGACCTGTGCCTGGTGCTGGGCGCCGGCGACGTCGACGAGCTGGGGCGCCGGCTGGTCGCGGCGGGCTCCTAGCGGCTGTCCGCTCCGCGCTGTGCTGGCGCTGGCGCGTGCGCTTACTGCATCACCGAGGGGAAGCGAGCCCCGGGCGGCGCGACCGGCGGCGGTCGTCCTCGTTCCCGGGTGAGCTACGCCGGAGAATGCTGACTTGTGGGGCTCCTGGCCGGAAAAGTCAGCACACTGGCCGCACTCCCTTCCCTCGATGATGCCGCCGGCACCGCCGCCGCGGCGGCCCGCAGTCGTGCGCCGCGCCGCCGCCGCGCCCGCGGACGACGGTGCCGTACGAGCGCTGAGGGGTAACTTCACCGCGATGCCCGAGCGCCGCACGACGCCCCGCGCCGACGTCGCCCTGCCCTGCGTGCTGCGGCGGCGCAGCGGATCGGCGATCGACGCGCGGACCGTCGACCTCGGCGCGGGCGGCATGCGGGTGGCCACGCCGCGCCCGCTGGCCACCGACGAGGTCCTGGACTTCGACCTGCTGCTGAGCGGCGCGGACCGCGTCGACGGCCGCGCCCGCGTCCTGCGCCAGGAGGGCCACGACGCCTACGCGCTGCGCTTCGAGGGCCTGCTCGAGCCCGCCCGCGAGCGCCTGCGGGCGCTCGCCTCCGCGCAGCCGCCTGGACTAGTACCCGCCGCCGAAGAGGTTGTCGTGCCGGCGCTCGGCCTCGATCCGGGCCGCTCGGCGCTCGGCGCTGTGGGGGTTGTCGCGCATCCGCCGCATCGCCTCCTCGGCCCGGCGCTCGGCGCGAGCGGCGTGGCGCTCGGCCTTCGACAGGCCGAGCTCGCGGACGTAGCGGATCGCGGTCTCTCGTGCCCTCATGGGGCGACGCTACGCCGCTCGCCGCGTGCCGACAAGGCACTGCCTAGGTGCCCGCGCCGCCCGCCCGGGAGGGCGGGCGGCGGGACCTGCGCACCTACTTCGTGCAGGAGGCGGTGGACGTCGGCGACTGCTTCGAGCCGTCCGTGAAGACGAAGTCGCCCTTGAACTTCAGCTTGCCGCCGGAGCAGCCCTTCAGCGCGACGTAGGGCGTGCCCTTGGCGCTGCCGCCGACCGACGTCATGAACGAGGTCAGCGTGGCGAAGACCCCGCCGAGCGGCTGCTGGAGGTTGGCCGGGATGGAGACGACGAGCTTGCGGCCGAAGGCGCCGCTGTCGGACGCGAGCTTGCCGACGATGACGCTGTCGATCTTCAGCGGCGTGCTGCCCGTCACGTGGAGGAGGACCGACTTGCCGCCCGGGCCGTTGTAGGCGGTGACCGCGAGGTCCTCGCGCTGGCCGAGCGCCAGGGCGGCGGCCTTGCCGGAGCCGATCTTGGCCTTCGCGCACGCCGGGGCGCCGCTGAGCACCTGCGCCTCGGTGCAGCTGGGGAACTTCGCGCTGTTGAAGACGAGGCTCTTGTCGAAGTGGATGACGGCCGAGCGGGTCGCGAACGCGGGATCGGCGGGATCGAGCGCCACGTTCATGTCGACGGTCAGGGCGCCGACGGACTTCGGCTTGGCGGCCGTGCCGGCCTTGCTGTGGGCCAGCTTCACCGCGACGGACTGGTGGCTGTTGACCGCCTGGGCGAGGCCGGCGGTGGCGAGGGAGAGGATCAGCGCGCCGGCGAGGGCCAGCGCCATGGGCTTGCGCAATTGGTGCTCCTGGGACGTGGGACGAGGGGATCGGGAGCCAGTAGTTTACAATTTGTAAAGTTGACAGATCGTAAATGTTCCTAAATCCTCTCCGGCGATGAGCGACACGGAAGCGAAGACCCCACGGCGCATGGCGCCCGAGCAGCGGCGCGCGCAGCTGGTGCAGGCCGCACTGGCGAGTCGCGGCAGAGCATGGCTACGCCGGGCTGTCGCTCGACGACGTCGGCGAGCGGGCGGGCGTCACCCGCAACCTGCTCTACCACTACTTCCCGCGCGGGCGGCTCGATCTCTACCTGGCGGCGCTCGAGCGCGCCGGCGACGAGCTGACCGGCGACTTCATCGTCGCGCCCCACCAGCCGCTGGCCGAGCGGCTCGCCGCGAACACGGAGCGCGCCATCGAGCACGCGGCGCGCGCCAGCGACGCCTGGCTGGTCTGGCGCCACGCCCGCTCGGCGGCCGAGCCCGAGATCCTGGCCGTGCGCGACCGCTACCGCGACGAGCTGGTCACGGGCATGTCGCTGAACTTCCTCGGGACCGACAACCCGCCGCCGCGGGCGCGTGTCGCGCTGCGCGCCTACCTCGACTTCCACGAGACCGCGCTCGACGAGTGGCGCGGCAGCGGGCTCGACCGCACGGCGCTGCTCGCCCTGCTCGAGCGCACGCTGACCGCGACCGTCGAGGCGATGACCGCCTAGAGCGACCAGTCGTGCCCGACGAACACGGGCTCGGGCACCAGCGCGACGCCGAAGGCGTCCTGCACGCCGCTCGCGATCTCGCGCGCGAGGGCGACGAGCTCGGCCGTCGTCCCGGCGCCGCGGTTGGTCAGCGCCAGCGTGTGCTTGCTCGAGATGGCGATGCCCTCGGGGTTGCCGTGGCCGCGGTGAAAGCCCGGCGCGCTCGATGAGCCACGCGGCCGACGTCTTGACGTGCCCGTCGGCGTCGGGCCACGCGGGCGGCGCGGCGTCGGGGCCCAGGCGCTCGGTGGCGCGGGCGTTCAGCGCCGCGAAGGCGTCGGCGTCGAGCACCGGGTTGGTGAAGAACGAGCCCGCCGAGACGGTGTCGGCGTCGTCGGGGTCGAGGACCATGCCCTTGCCGCGCCGCAGCGCCAGGACCGCCGCGCGCACGTCGGCCAGCGGGGCCCGCGCGCCGACCTCGACGCCCAGGGCGCGGGCGAGCTCGGGATAGCGGATCGGCGCCGAGCGCTGCGATGCCTCCAGGGCGAAGCTCACCGCGAGCACCAGCCAGCGTCCGGGCTCGCGCTTGAACGCGCTCGAGCGGTAGGTGAAGGCGCAGTCGGCCGGGGCGAGCGTGCGCACGGCGCCGTCGGCGCGGTCGAGCACGCGCACGGCGCTGATCGTCTCGGCCACCTCCTGGCCATAGGCGCCGACGTTCTGGATCGGCGTGGCGCCGACCGAGCCCGGGATCCCGGCCAGGCACTCCACACCGGCCAGGCCGCCGGCCACGCAGTCGGCCACGAGCGGGTCCCACGGCTCGCCGGCGGCGACCTCCAGCGTGGCGCCGTCGCGCGCGATGCCGCGGGTGGCGATCCGCACGACGGTCCCCGGGAAGCCCTCGTCGGCCACGACGACGTTCGAGCCGCCCGCCAGCACGAGCAGCGGCTCGCCGGCCCGATCGGCCTCGGTGACCGCGTCGACCAAGGCCTGCTCGTCGGTGGCCTCCAGATAGCGGGCCGCGGGGCCGCCGAGGCGCAGGGTCGTCAGGTCGCTCAGGCGCACGGCGCCTCAGGGTAGGGATCCGCGCGGCCGCGTCGAAGGACGCACCCGGATGCCCCTGCCCGCGTTGTCGCTGCCGCGCCGCCGCCCGCCCGCCCGCGCCGTCGCGGGCTGCGCGTGCGTCCTGGCGCTCCTGGGCGGCGCCTGGCTGTGGCTGCGCGACTCGGGGCTGGTGGCGGTCGACCAGGTCAGCGTCACCGGGCTGAGCGGCACCGAGGCCCCGCGCGTGCGCGCCGCCCTGGAGGGTGCCGCGCGCGACATGACCACCCTGCACGTGCGTCCCGACCAGCTGCGCACGGCCGTCGAGCCGTATCCGTCGATCATGGCCGTCGACGCCCACCCGGACTTCCCCCACGGGCTGCGCATCGTCGTCCACGAGCACGTCGCCGTCGCGGCGCTGGCCTCGGGCTCCGACCGCGTGCCCGTCGCGGCCGACGGCACCCTGCTGCGCGGCAGCTCCACCAGCGGCCTGCCCGTCGTGGCCGTGGCCGCTCCGCCGCCCGGCGACACGCTGACGGACCGGCGCACGCTGCGCGTCGTCACCCTGCTGGCCGCCGCGCCGCCCGAGCTGCGCGCCAAGGTCAGCCGCGTGTACCCCGGGCCGCGCGGGCTGACGGCCCCGCTGGCCAACGGGCCCATCCTGTACTTCGGCGGCGCCGACCGCCTGCGGGCGAAGTGGACGGCGGCCGCCCGCGTGCTCTCCGACCGCAGCTCGGCGGGCGCCACCTACATCGATCTGCGCCTGCCCGAGCGCCCGGCGGCGGGCGGCCTCGAGGATCCGACGCCGGCCGCGCCCGAGCAGCCGACGCAAAGCGCTCCGCAGGTCGGCGCACAGCCCGCGCAGCCGCAGGCTCAGCCCTCCCAACCCCAGACGCAGCCGGTGGGACCATGACCTAACCCTCGACTTGTGGTCGAGGGTGCTCTCGACCGCGAATCTCCTGCACAACTTGAGGGTTCCGGAAACTGCAAGGATCCTTGCTGCCCTAGACTTCGCGTTGACACGGTTCGATGCCCGTGCATACCGTGCATGCGCGCACAGGCACGACCGGGGGCGCGCAAAACCTTCAACGCTAGATCGAGGCTCGGTCGGAACCCATGGAAAGCAGCGGAAGCTATCTCGCGGTCATCAAGGTCGTCGGCGTCGGCGGCGGTGGCACGAACGCGGTCAACCGGATGGTCGACGCGGGCCTGCGCGGCGTGGAGTTCATCGCGGCCAACACCGATGCCCAGGCGTTGCAGATGTGCGACGCCGACATCAAGCTGAACATCGGCCACGACCTGACCCACGGCCTGGGCGCGGGAGCCAACCCGGAGGTCGGCTTCGGCGCGGCCGCCGAGTCGCGCGACGACATCAAGGAGGCGCTCAAGGGCGCGGACATGGTGTTCGTCACCGCCGGCGAGGGCGGCGGCACCGGCACGGGCGCCGCGCCCGTCATCGCCGAGATCGCCAAGAACGAGATCGGCGCCCTGACCGTCGGCGTGGTGACCAAGCCGTTCGACTTCGAGGGCTCGCAGCGCATGCGCCAGGCCGACGAGGGCATCGGCCGCCTGCGCGACGTCGTCGACACGCTGATCGTCATCCCCAACGAGAAGCTCCTGAACATCGTCGAGCGCCGCACGACGATCCTCGAGGCCTTCCGCGAGGCCGACAACGTCCTGCGCCAGGGCGTGCAGGGGATCACCGACCTCATCACGATCCCCGGTCTCATCAACCTCGACTTCGCCGACGTGCGCACGATCATGACCGACGCCGGGTCGGCGCTCATGGGCATCGGACAGGCCGGCGGCGAGAACCGCGCGGTGGAGGCCGCCAAGCAGGCGATCGCCAGCCCGCTGCTCGAGGAGTCCGTCGAGGGTGCCACCGGGATCCTGCTCAACATCACCGGCGGCAAGGACATCGGCCTGTTCGAGATCAACGAGGCCGCCGAGGTCGTCCAGAGCGCCGCCGACTCGACCGCCAACATCATCTTCGGCTCGGTCATCGACGAGCAGATCGGCGACGAGGTCCGCGTGACGGTCATCGCCACCGGCTTCGACCACGGCCGCGCCCGCCCGCGCACCGCCCGCGAGGAGACCCGCGACCGCGCCAGCCGGCGCGACCGCAGCCCGCGCGTCGGCGAGCGCGAGCGCTCGTCGTTGGAGATCTCCGACGACGACATCGACATCCCGCCCTTCCTGCGGGATCGCTGAGCGCCGGCGTTCGCCTTCGGACGCCCCGCCCTCCCCACTTTTCGGCGGCGGACTAGCCGGATGTCCGGTCAAATTCGGCGTCCCCCGACCGTAAGCTCGGTCATGGAGTTCGACCAGCCCGGGGGAAATGCCGTGCCCGAGATGACGACCGACGATCTTGCCCAGCACCTCGAGGCGCTCGCGGAGTCCAGCGAGGACGACCGCGACCAGCTCCTCCACGATCTGCTGGTCCAGGTCTACCCGACCAAGAGCACTCAGGACAGCTAGTCCGCGCCACCCGCGCCCGGGCCCGAACGGCCCCGGCGCATGGCCGCCGCGTTGCTAGTGTCCTGGCGCGGTGGCCGCCGCCTCCTCTTCCCAGACGCTCAAGCGCACGCCCCTGTTCGACCGCCACGTCGACGCGGGGGCGAAGCTCGTGCCCTTCGCGGGGTGGGAGATGCCCGTGCAGTACGGCGGGATCCGCGAGGAGCACGTCGCCGTGCGCGACGCCTGCGGCGTCTTCGACGTCTCGCACATGGGCGAGATCGAGACCAGCGGGCCGCAGGCCCTCCAGCTGCTGCAGCGCCTGCTCTCCAACGACCTCGAGAAGCTCGCCGTGGGCGGCGCGCAGTACTCCGTGCTCTGCCGCGAGGACGGCGGCGTGCTCGACGACCTCTTCACCTACCGCACGGCGCCCGATCGCTTCCTGACCGTCACCAACGCCGCCAACCACGACAAGGACCTCGCGTGGTTCCAGGCCCAGGCCGGCGGCTTCGACGCCGAGGTGAGCGACGCCCACGACCGCTACGCGATGCTCGCCGTCCAGGGCCCGCGGGCGCGCGAGATCGTCCAGGCGATGGCCGACGCCCCGCTGCCCGCGCGCTTCACCACCGCGACGCGCCTGCTGTGCGGCCGCAGCGCCCTGGTGTGCGGGACCGGCTACACGGGCGAGGACGGGGTCGAGATCCTCTGCGACCCCGCCGACGCGGCGGCGCTGTGGGACGAGCTCACCCGCCGCGGCGCGGCGCCCGCCGGCCTGGCCGCGCGCGACACCCTGCGCCTCGAGGTCTGCTTTCACCTCTACGGCAACGACCTCATGCCGGAGCGCGGGCCGATCGAGGCGGGGCTGGGCTGGTGCTGCAAGGAGGACACGGGCTTCATCGGCTCAGACGCCGTGCGCGCCGTCCGCGCGGCCGGCCCGAGCGAGAAGCTCGCGCCCTTCACGCTGACCGGCGCCGGCATCGCGCGCCAGGGCAACCCGGTGGTCGGCGGCGGCGAGGTGACCAGCGGCACCCTGTCGCCCTGCCTGGGCATCGGCATCGGCATGGCCTACGTGCCCGCCGAGCGCGCGCAGCCCGGCACCGAGCTCGAGATCGACGTGCGCGGCAAGGTCCGCCCCGCCGTGGTGGGCACCAAGCCGCTCTACCGCAAGGAGAACGATGGCTGACGCCAGCTACCCCGACGACCTGCTCTACCACCCCGAGCACGACTGGGTTCGCCTCGAGGGCGACACCGCCACCTTCGGCATCACCTGGTTCGCGCAGGATGCGCTCGGCGAGGTCGTCTTCTTCGAGCCGCCCGAGGTGGGCAGCACCGTGAGCAAGGACGAGCCCTACGCCGAGGTCGAGTCGGTCAAGGCCGTCTCCGACGTGATCGCGCCCATGTCGGGCGAGATCGTCGAGGTCAACACGGCGTTGTCCGAGAAGCCCGAGGCCATCAACGAGGACCCCTACGGCGACGGCTGGCTGGCCCGGGTCAAGCTGTCGGACCCCAGCGAGAAGGACGCCCTGCTCGACGCGGCCGCGTACTCCAAGAGCCTGTCCTGAGTGAGCACCTACACGTCGACAACCCCTGAGGACCTCCAGGCGATGCTGGCCGAGATCGGCGTCGCGTCGCTCGAGGAGCTCTTCGATCGCCAGATCCCGGCCGCCGTGCGCCTGCAGCGCGCGCTCGACCTGCCGGCGGGCATGGCCGAGCAGGACGTCTACGCGCACCTGCGCGCGCTGGCGGCGGCCAACACGAGCGCCGAGGACGAGGTGACCTTCCTGGGCGCCGGCATGTACGACCACTACGTCCCGGCGGTCATCGACATGCTCATGGGGCGCTCGGAGTTCCTGACGCCCTACACGCCCTACCAGCCCGAGATCTCCCAGGGCGGGCTGCAGGTGATGTTCGAGTACCAGACGGCGATCTCTGAGCTGACGGCGCTGCCGGTCTCCAACGCGAGCGTCTACGAGGGCCCCAGCGCCGTCGGGGCGGCCGCCTACCTGGCCAAGCTGGCCAACGGCAAGCGGAAGGTCGTCGTCTCGCGCGGCGTGCACCCGCACTCGCGCGCGGCCCTGCGCACGCTGGCCGCCGGCTACGGCCACGAGATCGTCGAGGTCGGCCTGCGCGACAGCATCACCGACCCCGACGCCTGGGCCGCCGCCATCGACCAGGACACGAGCGCCGTCATCTTCCAGCAGCCCAACTTCCTGGGGGCCGTCGAGGACGCCGCCGCGCTGGCGGGCGCGGCCAAGGACTCGCCCGCGGTCGTCGTCGGCTCGTATGACCCGATCCCGCTGGGCCTCCTCAAGCCGCCGGGCGAATGCGGCGTCGACGTCGCCGTCGGGGAGGGCCAGACGCTCGGCAACCGGCTGGACTTCGGCGGCCCGTCGTTCGGGTTCTTCGCCGCCACCGAGGCCTACCTGCGGCGCATGCCCGGGCGCATCGCGGGGGAGACGCGCGACGTCGACGGGCGCCGCGGCTTCGTCCTCACGCTGCAGACGCGCGAGCAGCACATCCGCCGCGAGAAGGCGACCTCGAACATCTGCACGGCCCAGGCGCTCAACGCGCTGGCGGGCGTCGTCTACCTCACCTGGCTGGGCCGCCGCGGGCTCGTCGAGCTCGGCGAGCTGCTGCTGCAGCGCACGCACTACGCGCGCGAGACGCTGACGGCGCTCGACGGCGTCGAGGCGCTGCACGAGCAGCCGGTGGTGCGCGAGTTCGCCGTGCGCTTGGAGGCGCCCGTCGATCGCGTCATCGCCCGCTGCCAGGAGGCCGGCGTCAATCCCGGCTTCGCGCTGGGCCGCGAGTACGACGAGCACCCCGACGGCCTGCTCGTGGCCATCACCGAGCAGCGCTCCAGGGCGGACATCGACCGCCTGGCCGACGTCCTGGGTACCGCCGTGGCCGCCGAGCGCCAGACCGCGGGCGTGGGGGCATGAGCGCCGCCACCGAGACGCCCCTGCAGCGCGAGGCGGCGACGACGATCTTCGAGAAGGGCGCTCCCGGACGCCGCGCGTTCACCTGCCCCGAGATGGACGTTCCGGTGGTCGAGGGCCTGCTCCCGGACGCCCTGCGGCGCTCCGAGCCGCCGCGCCTGCCCGAGGTGTCAGAGCCCGAGCTCGTGCGCCATTACGTCAA
>CAWFMR010000033.1:0-144511 GCA_963816845.1 uncultured Actinomycetes bacterium
ACCTCGCCCGCATCCAGGAGCTGCGCTGAGATCGACCTCCCCGGTCAGCGGGCCGCGAACCGGTAGCGCGTCTGCGCGTGCGGGTCCTTGTTGAAGGCCAGGACCTTGCTCGCCTCGATGCGGAAGACCGCGGCCTCGTGCTCGCCGTGCCCGAAGACGCCGTCGCCGACGTCGAAGTGCCAGCGGCTGCCGTACTTGGCCTCGTAGGCGTCGGCGAGCCGCTGCAGCGCGTCGTGCTCGACGACGCGCACCGCGGTGCCCTCGACGACGACGTCGAGGCCCTCGGCCCACGTGTTGGTGCCGGTCGTCAGCGCGACGTGCTGGTTGGTCTCGAGGTTGCGGGCCTTCTGCTCCCGGGGGCCGGTGCAGAAGTGCACCGCCTCGTCGTGCCACACCCCGATCAGCGGGGTCACGTGGGGCCGTCCGTCGACCCGAAGGGTGGTCAGCCAGTAGAGCTCGGCGCCCTCCAGCGCGCTCGCAGCCTCCGACCACGGCGTCGCGCCGGCGTCGGGGTCGCTGAAGCGGCGATCGATCTCGGCGGTGGGATCGGCGTTCATGGCGTGCAGCCTCCTGCGTCTTGCGATCGGGTGTCCTTCCAAGGACCCCGCTCGCCGCCAGAAATCAGCGGTAGCCCTCCGGGTCGGGTGGCAGCCCAGCGTCCTGGACCTCGACGAGGTAGCGCCAGCAGTCGGGCTGGGAGCCGTCGAGATCGGTGAAGCCATACTCGCGTGCCAGTCCGCCGGAGGAGAACGAGCCGCCGTTGCGGCGATGCACGTCGGGGTCGGCGGCCATGGCGGCGACCGCGCGGCCGACGAAGCGCGGCGTCTCGGAGATCGCGACGAAGTGCGGGCTGCCGACCGTCGCCTCGCGCCAGGTGTCCTCGGTGACGCCGTAGATCTCGAGCATCATCTCCGAGCGCATCCACCCGGGCGTCAGCGCCACCGCGGTACAGCCGTGCGGCGCGAGCTCGTGCGCCTGCGCGAACGCGAGCCGCAGCACCGCCGTCTTGGCCAGGTCGTAGAAGGTCGACAGCCGGTAGTTGCCCGCGTTGTACTCGAGCGTGCCGTCGGTCATCTCGACCAGCAGGCCGCCTGGGCGGCGGATGAGCAGCGGCAGGGCGAAGTGGCTCGTGATGAGGTGGGTGTCGATGGCCAGGCGCAGGATCCGCAGGCCGCCGTCGAGGTCGTGCTCCCAGATCGGCGTGTCCCACTGGGCCAGCTTCTCGCCGCCCCACACGTCGTTGACCAGGACGTCGAGGCGGCCCTGTTCGTCGTCGATCCGCGCGACGAGGGCCCGGACCCGATCGGGCTGCAGGTGGTCGACCTCGACGGCGATCCCGCGGCCGCCGGCGGCGTCGACGAGCTCGGCGGTCTCCTCGATCGTCTCCGGCCGGTCGTACTCCGACCGGCGCTCGCGGGTCGTGCGCCCCGTGCAGTAGACCGTCGCCCCCGCCTCGCCCAGCGCGACGGCCGTGCCGCGCCCGGCGCCCCGGGTCGCGCCCGCCACGAGCGCCACCTTGCCCTTCAGCGCGTCGGACATCAGCTGACAGCGTAGGCGGCGCGCGCCGCGGGCGACCCTTCGGACCGGGACGCTCAGCACGAACACCGCTCCGATCACCAGCGCCCCGCCGAAGAGCTGGACCGGGCTGAGCGACTCTCCGAAGGCCAGGAAGGCCAGGACCACCGTCGTCACCGGCTCCGCCGTCGACAGGATCGAGGCCGTGGTCGCGCCGACGCGCTTGAGCCCGGCGAAGAACAGGCTCACGGCACCGACGGTCGAGATGACCGCGATGGCGGCCAGCCAGCCGAAGCCCGTCGGGCTCACCGCGCCGACGTGCAGGTCGCCGGTGACGGCGGTCCCGACCGTCAGCGTCGCCGCGGCGCCGGTGCAGACGAGCGCGCTGAGCAGGATCGGGCCGACGCGATCGGCGACGCCGGCCGAGGTGAGGATGTACGTCGTGTAGACGACCGCCGCCGTGATCCCCAGCAGCGTCCCGACCGGATCGAGCGCACCGGCGCCCGCCCCGGCCAGCACGAGCACGAGGCCGGCCGAGGCGAGGATGAGGGCGCCGGCGGTCCGCCGGCTCGCCTGCTCGCGCCCCAGCGCGATCGCGGCGACCGTGACCATCGCGGGGAACGTGTAGAGCAGCAGCGAGAGCAGCGACGCGTCGAGACGCTGCAGCGCGGCGAAGTAGCAGCCCGCCTGGGCGCTGTAGCCCACGGCGCCGAGCCCGAGGGCGAGAGCGATGTCGCGCCGGGGCAGCGTGCGCAGCTTGCGAGCGGCGCCGGTGGCGAGCACCAGCACCCAGAAGAGCGAGGCCGCGAGCACGAAGCGGACCGCGAGCAGCGTCCCCACCGTGGCGCCCTGCTCGTAGGCGAGCTTGCCGAAGATCCCCATGGCGCCGAAGGCGACCGCGGAGGCCAGGCAGACGAGCGAACCGACGCGCATGGCCCGATCCTGGCGTACCGAAGCGTCAGGAGCAATTCGGATTGCTGACGTATATTCGGTAGCATCGCTTGATGCTCGACCTGCGCCGCCTGCGCCTGCTGTACGAGCTCCACCAGCGCGGGACGATCGCCGCCGTCGCCGATGCGCTGCAGTTCACGCCCTCGGCCGTCTCCCAGCAGCTCGCGGTGCTCGAGCGCGAGACCGGCGTGCGCCTGCTCGAGCGCGCGGGCCGCGGCGTGCGCCTGACCGACTCGGCCCTCGCGCTCGTCGATCACGCCGATGCGCTGCTCGAGCGCGCGGCGCTCGCGGAGGCCGACCTGGCGGCGGCCGCCGGCACGGTCACGGGACGCGGTCGGATCGCCGCGTTTCAGTCCGTGGCGCTCAACCTCGCGCTGCCGGCCATGCAGGCGCTCGCGCGCGACGCGCCCCGCCTGCGCTGCGAGCTCGTCGAGGCCGAGCCCGAGCACGCGCTGCCCGCCCTGGCGCTGGGCGACGTCGACCTCGTGCTGGGCGACGAATGGCAGCACCAGCCGCGGCGGCTGCCGGAGGGCCTGCAGCGCCACGACCTGCTCGTCGACCCGGTGCTCCTCGTCCTGCCCCCCAGGCACCCGACCGCGCGGCGCTACCGAGAGGCCGTGCCGCTCGCCGCGCTGGCCGGAGAGGCGTGGACGGCCGGCCACGCCGAGATGGGCTGGGAGGAGATGACCCAGCGCACCTGTCGCGAGCTCGGAGGCTTCGACCCCGACATCCGCCACCGCGCCAACGACGCGACGATCAGCCTCGCGCTCGTGGCGCGCGGGCTGGCGGTGACGATGCTGCCCGAGCTGCCCCTCGAAGGCCGACGCCGGGGCGTGGCGCTGCGCGCGATCGCCGAGGGCCCGGTCGATCGCGCCATCTTCGCCGCCACGCGCGCCGCGGACGCCGCGCGCCCCTCGACGCAGGCGCTCGTCGCCGCGGTCCGCGACGCCGCCGCCGCGCTGGCGGCGCCGCCGAGCGTCAGGCTTCGCCCGGCTCGAGCATGAAGCTCTCGATGGCGACGTCGGGCTCGAGGTGGTTGGCGCTGAGGAAGGCGACCACCTTGCGCCCGGTGATGTCCTCGACGCCGGCGGAGAGCTCGCCGCCCATGGCGTCCTGGTAGGCACGGCGCATCTCGAGCACGAGCTCGCCCTTGCCGTCGCGGATGAGGCTGTGCTCGCCCTTGGTCATGAGGTCCTGGACGACCACCGTGATCAGGTTGTCGCTGAAGTGCGTGCGGGCCTGGGTCGCCCCGCGGCCGGTGTACTCGCTGAGCAGCCGCACGACGAGGTTGCTGATGGCGAGGCCGTGAGGACCGGTGGTGGCCGGGTCGAATCTGGCGCTGGGCAAGCCAGCTCCGTTCTCGCCTCCCTCCGGTGCCGAATCGCTCGAGAGAAGGAAGGAGACGGAGAGGTCCGCCGAGCGACTCGGCCTGGCCCCGTGCTGCTCTGGGGCGTACGCACTGCTCAGCGTACTCGCGAATCGGCCGCCCTGCCGCACCGGACACTGGCGCCGGGGCGACCTTGACCAGGCGGCGCGGTGGTCTAAGCTGACAGAACGCGAGTCCTAGTCGGGCCCTCAGGGCACGAAAGAGGAACGCGGGCCGAGTGGACGGGTTCTGACCGTCTCCCTCCTTCCATCTGCGCGGCTGGTACCGAGGACGGAGGCGAGAACGGAGCCAGCGTGGCTGGCGCCAGTGCCGCAAGTCCAGTGCGACGCTCACGAGAGCGTCTGCCAGGTCCAACGCCGCGACGATGATCCGCGGCACGCACAACGGCGATGCGCGGACGACGTGGCGAGCCGTGCTCGAGAGCGACACGCGCGCGCCCCGGCGCGCGCGGCACGAGATCGCCGAGCACCTCAACGGCGAGCTGGGCTCCGAACGCACCCAGGACGCGGTCCTGCTCGTCGGCGAGCTCGTCACCAACAGCCTGCTCCACGCCGACTCCGGCGGGACCCACGAGATCGTGGTCGAGCTCGTCATCGGGCTCGATGCGGTGCGCATCGTGGTCACCGACGGCGGGTCGTCCACCATGCCGATGATCCAGCCCCTGGACAGCACGCGCCCCGGTGGCCGGGGGCTCTTCCTCGTCGACAGCCTGAGCGACCGCTGGGGGATGACCCGCGAGGGCTCCCGTCAGACCGAGGTCTGGTTCGAGATGGGCCGCCACCCCGCGCCGGCCGCCGCCAGTCCCCTCCTCTGACGTCGCCAGCTGCGCGAAGATGCGCCGATGGGAGTCCTGGCCATCTGGCGCTATCCGGTCAAGGCGATGCTCGGCGAACTGCTCGAAGCCGTGGCGATCGGGCCGCGCGGCTGCGAAGGCGATCGGCGCTGGATCGTCGTCGATGCGGCGAGCGGCGAGCGGATCGCGAACAAGCGCGGCCCGACCGATCCCCGTCTGCGCGCCTGTCGCGCCGAGCTCCTCGATGCCTGCGACGAGCACCCGCCGCTGCGCATCACGCTGCCGGACGCCAGCACCCTCGAGGGCGCCGAGATCGAGGCTGCGCTCTCCGAGCTGCTCGAGCGTCGTGTGCGCCTCGAGCGCGCCGACACGCCGGCGGACGGGCGCTTCGGCACGACCGGCGCCTACCACGACCTCGCTCCGATCCACCTCATCACCACCGGCACGCTGGCGCACCTGCGCGCGCTGGCACCCGGGTCCGATTGGGACGTCCGGCGCTTTCGCCCCAACCTCCTGCTCGACGACGGCGCCACGGCGGACCCGTTCGGCGACGCGCTGCTCGGCGGCCATCTGCAGGCCCCATCCGGACTGAAGCTGACCATCGGCCTGCCCACCCCGCGTTGCGTCGTCCCGACGCGAGCCCAGGACGGGCTCCCCGCCGATCCCGCCATCCTGCGCACGATCGTCGACGCACACCGAGTCGATCTCGGTCCCTTCGGCCGCCAGGGCTGCGCCGGCGCCTACGCCGAGGTCGCGAACGCCGGCCGCCTGCGCACCGGCGAGCGCTTCGAGGTCCGCCGCGGCGACGCGCCACCGCGCGCCGCGATCGACCGCGCGGTAGCCCGCCTGCGAGACCACGCATGACGCGCGACGAGCTCCACGCCGCCCTTCACCGCGTCACCGTCGTCGACGCCCGGCCGCCGGCGCACTACGGCGAGCGCCACCTCCCCGGTGCCCTCAGCGTCGTCGCCGAGGACACCGACGAGCACGTCCTGGGCGCCCTGCCGGACACGGCGGCGGCCGTCGTCGTCTACTCGACCGACGCCGACTGCGCCCGCGCCCCGCAGCTCGCCGCGCGACTGGAGGCGCTCGGGTACGCCGACGTGCGGATCTACCGCGAGGGGATCGAGGACTGGGTCGGCGCCGGACTGCCGATCGAGCATCCGCGGGCGGTCACGCTCGAGCTCTCAGACCTCGCACGTGGCCCGACCGCCTTCCTCTTCGAGGGCTTCCCGCGGGCCGGCGTGGACGTCTCGATCTTCGTGACGCGCACGCCGCCCGGGCGCGCGGTCGAGCTCCACGTCCATCCCTATGCCGAGACCTTCCTGCTCCTCGCCGGGCGCGGGCGCTGGACGCGCGGCGAGGAGACCATCGAGCTCGGGCCCGAGGGGATGCTCGTCGTCCCGCCCGACACGCCGCACGGCTTCCGCAACGTCGGCGACGTGCCGCTCCTCGTGGTGTCCGTCCACGAGCGCGGCACCCTGCGCCAGACGTGGCTGGGCCGGGAGCCCGCCTGAGAAGAAGTCGGGGCCGCGGCCTGTCTCTCGCAAGCCGCGGCCCCGGAAGACGACAACGTGACCCGTCTGCATGAGCCAACACTGCGTCCAGTTGCCGGGGTATACCCGCGCAGGAACGCCCGAAACCGACCTTTAGCAAACGTATGTTCGCCTCCGCGCGCCGATGAGTTCCGCCGCCGCCTGTCGTTTCACCGCATGTCCGTCGTCGAGCGAGCAAGGGAGAAGAACGTGAGCCAGGCAGACGTCAACGGGGTGTCGCTGCACTACGAGGAGCACGGCTCCGGCGAGCCGCTCGTCCTGCTGCACGGCGGCATCGGCACCGGCGAGATGTTCGAGGCGATCATGCCCGCCCTCTCCGCCGACCGGCGGGTCATCACGGTCGATCTGCAGGGCCACGGCGCCACGGCCGACGTCGACCGCCCGCTGCGCCCGCAGACCATGGCCGACGACGTCGCGGCCCTCATCGAGCACCTCGGCCTCCCCCGGGCCGACGTGATGGGCTACTCGCTCGGTGGCCTGGTGGCACTGCGCACCGCGATCCAGCACCCGCAGCGGGTGCGACGCCTCGTCCTCGTCTCGATCGGATTCCGGCGCGACGGCTCGCACCCCGAGGTCGTGGAGAACATGGACCGCTTCGCGCCGGAGATGGCCGACATGCTGGCGCAGTCCCCGCTCTACGAGAGCTACGCGCGCCGCGCCCCGCGCGTGGAGGACTGGCCGGTGCTCATCGCCAAGACGAGCGAGCTGCTCAAGGACGACTACGACTGGACGGCCGAGGTGCAGCGCTGGAGGTGCCGACCATGCTCGTCTTCGCCGACGCCGACTCCATCCGCCCCGCGCACATCGTCGAGTTCTACGGGCTGCTGGGCGGCGGCCTGCGCGACGCCAACTGGGACGGATCGCTGCGCGCGACCGCGCGCCTGGCGATCCTGCCCGGGACCACGCACTACGACGTCTACGCGGCGCCCGCCCTGGCGCCCGCGGTCAACGCGTTCCTCGACGCGGACGCCCTCTAGCCGTCGGCGAGCGGCAGGACCGCCGTGACCACGGTCCCCCGTCCCGGCGGGCTCACGAGCGAGAGCGTCCCGCCGGCCGCCTCGGCGCGATCGCGCAGGCCCATGATGCCGGTGCCGCCAGAGGTGTCGGCCCCGCCGCGGCCGTCGTCTGACGACCTCGCAGCGCAGGACGGCGCCGTCGCGGTGGACCGAGACGCGAGCGCGCCCGGCGGCGGCGTGCTTGGCGACGTTGGTCAGGGCCTCGGAGACGATGTAGTAGGCGGTGGCCTCGATGTGCTCGGGCAGGCGCTCGGGGTCCGCGTCGATGTCGACGGGAACCGGGAGCCCCTCGGCCAGCGCCTCGAGAGCGCGCAGGAGGCCCTGCTCGCCGAGGATCGCCGGGTGCAGGCCGCGCGCGATCTCGCGCAGCTCGCGCAGGCCCGTGTCGAGCTCGCGCGAGGCGTCCTCCAGCAGCTCGGCCGTCGCCTCCGGGTGCGACGTCAGCCGCGCCCGCGCGAGGCGCAGCTTGAGCACGACCGAGACGAAGCGCTGCTGCGCGCCGTCGTGCAGGTTGCGCTCGAGCTTGCGGCGCTGGTCGTCGCCGGCGCGGACCAGGCGCGCGCGCGACGCGATGAGGTCGGCGCGGGCCTGAGCGCTGGCGACGGCGAGCGAGGCCAGCTCGCAGAAGGCGACGAGGCGGTCCTCGCTGTCGGAGCGCAGCGGATCCTCGCTGGCGATCGCGACGGCGCCCCACAGCGCGCCCGCCACGACGATGGGCACGGCCGCGGTCGACCGATAGCCGACGCGGAAGATGGTGTTGGCCATCTCGCCGGTGAGGCCGCCCCAGTCGTCGACGCGCGCCGGCGCGCCCGTCTTCAGCACGCGCGCGACGGCCGAGTGCGCCTCCGGCGGCAGCCGCTCGCCGACACGGAAGACGTCGATGCTGTCGCGGTTGTGGCGGCCGACGATGGTGGCCGTGTCGTCGCCCTCGTAGCGCACGACGATCGACGCGTTGACGTGCAGGACCCGCGCGCACTCCTCGGACACCGCCGTGAAGACGCGCTCGGGGCTCACCTCCGAGGCGACCAGCGTGGCCACGCGGCGCAGGGCGCGCTGCTCGGTGGCCAGCCGGCTGACCTGCGCCAGCTTGGCCCCGGGGTCTCCCTCCAGCGCGTCGTCGTCCTCGCGCGCCTCGCGGTCGGTCAGGTCGATCCCCGTGGTGACGAGCGACTCGGGCATGCCGTCCGTGCCGGCCATGGGCTTGTTCGACCAGGCGATGAGCCGCCGCCCGCCGTCCTTGGTGAGCCAGTGGCCGACCTGGGGCGCCGGCGTGCCGGTCGCCCAGACGTACTGGAGGAACTCGCCGAAGGCCTCGCGCTCCTCGGGCGGGATGACGAAGTCGCGGGCATCGCGACCGATCAGCTCGTGGCGGCGAAAGCCCGTGGCCCGCTCGCACGCCTCGTTGAAGAGCAGGATCCGGCCCTCCCGATCGAGCACGCAGACGAGCGATTGCGTGGCTTCGGTGAGGGTTCTGGCGAAGGACTCGCCGACCGGGAACTCCGCAGGCTGGCTCGGCTCATCCATCGTGGGTTCGCTGAGGGTAGCTGCGCCGCTGGTCCGACCGCAGGTTTGCAGCGCAAACTGGTTGACGGCGACGGCAGGTCCGCGTGGGCGTCGCCTCGGGAAGTGATTCGCCGCAGACGAGTCCTCGGGGGCATGGCTCCCCTTCTCTCTGACACGACGCTCCCCCTGACCCTCTCCGAGCAGCTCGACGCCATGCTCTGCGGCTGGCTGGACCGCCATGCGCCCGACGGCGACCTCGGCGACGCCGATCGACCCGCCGCCGGCGTCATCACCGTGGCGAACGCTCAGGTGCCCGAGGTGCAGGCCTTCTGCGCCGCGTGGGACATGACGGTCACCCGCAGCGCGAGCCGGGACGGCCGCCATGCGGTGCTCGTCGTCCAGGGCCGCCAGCTGCCCGTGCGCGGCTTCATCGAGATCACGTCGATGTACCGCGCGCTGACAGGCGCGTGGGCGACGGCGGCCGGCGGGCCCAGAGCCCGCCGACCGCCGCCCGCGGCGCTCAGAAGATGCGGACCGCCACCTCGGCGGGCGCGTCGAAGAGCGAGTTGAGCTCGTCGTCGAGCTTGACGAGCGTGATCGACGCGCCGGCCATGTCGAGCGAGGTGCAGTACTCGCCCACGTAGCTGCGCGTCACGTTGATCCCGGCGTCGGCGAGCTTCTGATGCGCCCGCCCGTAGACGATGTACAGCTCGGAGATCGGCGTGCCGCCGAGGCCGTTGACCATCAGCGCGACCTCGTCGCCCGACTGGTAGGGCAGGTCGGAGGAGACGGCCTCGAGCAGCTCGTCGGTGATCTCGTCGGAGCTGGCGAGCTTCTCGCGCCTGCGGCCCGGCTCGCCGTGGATGCCCACGCCCATCTCCATCTCGTCCTCGCCGAGATCGAACAGCGGCGAGCCCTTGGCCGGCGGCGTGCACGACGTCAGGGCCATGCCCATCGTGCGCGTGACGGAGTTGACCCGCTCGCCGAGCTCGACGAGCTCCTCCAGCGACGCCCCGTTCTCGGACGCGGCGCCCACCGCCTTGATGACGAAGAAGTTGCCGGCCACGCCGCGGCGGCCGACGGTCCACGTCGAGTCCTTCACCGCCACGTCGTCGTCGACGATGATCGTCGCGATCTTGATGTCCTCGGCCTCGGCCAGCTCGCGGCCCATGTCGAAGGCCATGCGATCGCCGGTGTAGTTGTTGATGATGTGCAGGACGCCCTTCTCGCTGGCCATCAGCTTGGTCGTCTCGTAGACGTAGTCCGACGGGGGCGCCGCGAACACGTCGCCGGGACAGGCGGCGTCGAGCATCCCCTTGCCGACGACCATCACGTGCGCCGGCTCATGACCGGAGCCCGAGCCCTGCACGATCGACACCTTGTCGTCGCGCGGCGCGTCGGTGCGCATGATCAGGTTGTACTCGGGGACGTACTTCAGCTTGCCGGGATTGGCCAGCTCGATGCCCTTGAGCATCTCGGGCACGAACTGCTGCGGGTCATTGACGAACTTCTTCACGACCGACTCCTCTCTCGTGATTCCCCACCACACACCGGACCGGTCAGGCCCGTTCCAGCTCCGCCTCCTGCCACGCCTTGCTGACCGCCTCGAGCAGCACCGCGATGCCGATCGCTCCCGCGTCGACGGAGTCGCGACTGCGCTCGCCCGTGTAGGACGCCCGCCCGCGCTGCGCGAGCATCCCCTTGGTCGCCTCGGCGCCCTCGCGCGCCTTCACCGCCGCGCGCTGCAGCGCGTCGGGCGCGCCCTCCTGGAGCGCCTGCTCGAGCTCGTCGACCGCCGGCACGAGCGCGTCGAGCAGCGTCTTCTCGCCCAGGTCGGCGCTCCCGCGCTGCTTGATGCCCTCGATCGAGGCGCGCAGCGCCGCGACGACGTCGGCCCCACTGGGATCGGGGTTGCCCGACAGGGTGGCGCCGGCGCGCAGGAAGGCGGTCCCCCAGATCGGTCCCGACGTGCCGCCGATGCGCTTGGTGAGGACCAGCGCGGTCTTCTTCAGCAGGCCGCCGGCGTCGTCGTACTCGAGCTCGTCGAAGTCGCTCAGCACGATCTCGAAGCCGCGCGCCAGCGAGTAGCCGAAGTCCCCGTCGCCGACGACGGCGTCGAGCTCACAGAAGTAGGTCTCGTTGTCGACCGCCGTCTGGGCGATGCATCTTGACGGTCATCTCCGCCCGGCTCAGCGCCGTGTCGCTCATACAGCCTCCTTGTGGGGCAGGGGTTCTCTCAGGCAGGCCTCGAGGTCGGCCAGCGTCACCTGGGCGCCGGGTCGCGCGGCGCTGCGATTGGCGAGCACGCGCGCCGGCTCCCCCGGGTCGCCCAGGCTGGTGACGACGAGCACCGCCTCGCTCATGTCCTCGTCGGCCGTGTAGCCGCTGACCGTCACGAGGCAGCGCAGGCCCGCGCCGACGGCGGCCAGCAGGCCGTTGCGCGAGTCCTCGACCACGATCGCGTCGTCCGCGTCGACGCCCATCCGCTCGAGCGCCAGCACGTAGATGGCCGGGTCGGGCTTCTTGGCCGCCACGACGTCGCCGGCGAAGACCGCGAAGAACGCCGCCGCGTCGACGCCGACCACGTGCTCGAGCACCGCGCGCACCGACTCCTCGGCCGACGTCGAGGCCACGGCCAGCGACCATCCGGCCTGCAGCGCCTCGTCGACGATGCGGGCGATGCCGGGGCGCCCGGGCAGACGCCCGGCGCGCACCATCTCCTTGTAGATCTCGGTCTTGCGACGGTGCCAGCCCGCGAGCAGCTCCTTCTGGCCCTCGGCGTCGGCCGGCAGGCCGTTGGCGGCGACGAACTCGTCGGTCAGCAGCGACGCCATCCGCTCCTTGCCGCCGCCGATGCGCAGCTTGTCGGCGTAGTCCTCCTCGGACCACTGGACCGGGATCCCCGCTTCGGCGAAGGTCTGGTTGAACGCCGGCCGGTGGCCGTCGCGCTCCGTGTCGGCGAGCACGCCGTCGCAGTCGAAGATCAGCGCCGGCACGCTCTACACGGCCGCGGAGGTCGTCGCCGATGCGCGTCCCGCCGACCCGAAGGTGCGGATGTGGTACTCGGCCATCTCCTTGACGGCCGCGCGGACGTGAGCGAAGAGCGAGGGAGGGTCGTGCTTGCCGGGGTTCGCGTCCAGGTACTCGCGGTGCGCGTCGACGAAGGCGATCTTCAGCGCCGTCGAGATGTTGACCTTGGCGCACCCCCGCGCGATGAGATCGGTGAACTGGTCCTCGCTCAGCCCGGTGCCCCCGTGCAGCACCTGCGGGATCGGATGGACCGCGACGATCTCGCTCACCCGCTCGGGCCTCAGCTCGGGCGCCGCCTTGTAGAGGCCGTGAGCGGTCCCGATGGCCGGGGCGAACGAGTAGACCCCGGTGGCCGCGATGAAGTCGTTGGAGACCTCGACGGGATGGACCTCGCCGCCCTCCTCGGTGCCGATGCCGTCCTCGACGCCGACGACGCTCTCGATCTCGCCCTCGACCTGGGCGCCGTAGCCGTCGGCCTCGGCCACCACCTCGATGGTCTGGCGCGTGTTCTCCTCGACGTCGAGCTCGGAGCCGTCGAAGAGCACCGAGTTCCAGCCGGTCCGCAGGCAGGTGGAGATCCACTCGCGATCGGGGCAGTGGTCGAGGTGCAGTGTCACCGGGACGGGCACCTCGTCGGCCCGTACGCGCCACATCGTGTAGAACGCGCGGGCGCCGATCGCCTTGACCGTCTTCAGCGACGTCTGGACGATGAGCGGCGCCTCGAGGTCGGTGGCGGCCGCGAGCACGGCCTCGAGCGACAGATCGTCCACGACGTTGATCGCCGCGACGCCGTAGCGCTCCGCGAAGGCCCGGTCGAGAATCTCACGCATGGACACGACGGGCATGGGACCGCGGCGCTCCTTTCGCTCTCCGTGACCCGACGACGTTGCGGACGCAACGACGTCCCAGCCGACGCTAACCGACATCGGGTGCGGAGATCAAGGATGGACTACGCCAAGGCGCCCCTGGACTACCACCGCGGGTCGTCGCGGCGCGCGAGGCGCTCGAGGACCTCGCGCCGCGCCGCGGCCGCGGAGAGCGCCAGCAGGCGAGCGACCTCCTGCGCCGGAAGCTGTCCGAGATGCGCCCGCATCAGCGCCTGGCGCTCGGCGGCCGGGCGCGCGCGGAGCTGCGCCCAGACCTCGGCGCCCGTGATCGGCGCGTCGTCGCGCGGCGCGGACTGGCGATCCCGGCGCCGGGCGCCGGGTCGGCGCACGGCGGTGCCCTTCCCCTGGACCGTCACGCCGACGGATGTCGAGCCGCGAGCGGGCCGCGTAGTAGGTTCCGGCGCAGTGAACGACCGAGAGAGGCCGACGTGAAGATCAGCGCCCGCAACCAGGTCCCCGCCCAGGTGGTCGGCATCACCGCCGGAGAGGCCACCGCCAACGTCGAGCTCGACGCCAACGGACTGCGGCTCGTGGCCTCGATCACCGTCGAGGCGGTGCGCGAGCTCGGCCTCGCGGAGGGCTCGGAGGTGACGGCCGTGATCAAGGCGTCGGACGTGATGTTGGCGATCGCCGACTGATCGTTCTCGGGACCAGCGCCATGCGCGCGAAGGCGTCGAAGACGCTGACGCCGGGCGCACATACCGCTACGGCCACGACCGTCTCCTCTCCACGCGAGCTGCGCCCGCGCCTCGTAGTGCGGGCACGCTAGTCCATTATTGACTACCGGGCAAGCCCGATCCGCGAAGCAGACGCGATCGCCCTCGCGCGTTAGGTTCCAGAGGGCATGCCGCGTCCTCGCGACGAACTGACGGCCGGGGAGTGGGCCGTGCTCGCACTGCTCGCCGAGTCCCCCACGCACGGCTTCGCCATCGCGCGCGCCATGGCGCCCGAGGGCGAGGTCGGCCGCGTCTGGTCGGTCCGCCGGCCGCTCGTCTACCGCGCCATCGAGACGCTGACCGGGATGGACCTCGTGCGCCCGGCCGCGACGGTGCCCAGCCGCTCGGGACCGCAGCGCACGGTCCTCGAGGCGACGCCCGACGGCAAGCGCGCGGTCACGCGCTGGCTGCGCCAGCCCATCGCCCACGTGCGCGACGCGCGCTCGCTGCTGATGCTCAAGCTGCTCTTCCTCACGCGCCGCGGCACGGACCTCGAGCCGCTGCTCACCGCCCAGCGCGCGCACTTCGCGAAGCTCGCCGAGCGGCTCACCGACGCCGCCGAGGAGGCCGAGGGCTTCGACCGCGCGCTGCTGCTGTGGCGTCTGGAGAGCACGACGGCGGCGACCCGGTTCGTCGAGACGATGCTCGGCGAACCGGCCCGCGGCCGCGCCGGGCGCGCTCTCAGGTGACGGTCGGGCGGCTGCGCCGCGTGACGACGAGCGCGCCCGCGCCGACGCCGAGCAGCGACAGCATCCCGGCGGCGCCGAGGCCCGCGTCGCCCCAGTCGAAGCCGCTCGGGCGGACCTCCACGATGCGCGTCGCGGTGTGCGGCGCGGGCAGCGTCGCGTGGCTCGCGGCAGCCGTCGCCGGCGGCCCGACGTCGGCCGGGCGCGCGCCGGCGCTCGGTGCGGCGACCGCGGCGCCGGCCGCGATCGCCAGCGTCACAGCGGTTCGTGTCTTGGACTTCTCGAACATCGTGGCCCCCTCGGGTCGGTATCGGTCGAATGGATCTCGACCGTACGTGCCGACCCCTCCCGCCCACATCGGACGTCATCCCTAGATTGGGAGCGCCCGGCTACCGATCTTGGGGCGCGATCCCGAGTCGCCGAGCCTCGGCGCTCGCCTCTCCGCGCGTGCGCACGCCGAGCTTGCGCAGGATCGCCGAGACGTGATGGCCGACGGTCTTCTCCGAGAGGAAGAGCTGCGCCGCGATGTCGGCGTTGCGCAGCCCCTGCCCGACGAGCCCGAGCACCTCGGCCTCGCGCGCGGTGAGCCCGGCGGGGTTCTCCCTGGTCGAGGCGCGCGGCCCGCGCGGCAGGCCGCGCACGCCGCGCTCGCGCAGGTGGCGGCCGACGATCGCCGCCGCGGGCCGGGCGCCGAGGCGCTGGAGCTCCTCGAAGGCGCGCAGGGCGGCGCCGTCGTCGTCGGCGCCGGCGAGGACCAGCGCCGCCTCGTACGGGCAACCCAGGCCGGTCCAGAGCTCGGCCGCGCGCTCGCCGCGCCCGGCCAGCTCGGCCGCGTACGGATCGGCGACCGCGTCCTCGATCGTCTCCGCCACCCCGGCGCGGCGACGCCAGGCGGCCAGATCGCCGATCACCCACGGGGCATGGCGGCGCACGCGCGAGGTCGAGCGCGACCTCGGTCTCCCCCACCACGTCCTGTTGTCGCCCTTCCAGCCACGCGGCCTCCGCGCGCGCTGCGGCCACCGGTCCCAGGCGCTGCAGCTCGCCGGTCGGCGCGGCCAGTGCGAGCGCCTCGTCGAGCGCGGGCCAGACGTCGGGATCGCCGCGCCTGGCGCGGACCAGGGCGAGCACCGTGAGGGCGAACAGCGCGCGGGACCGGCCAGGTGCGATGGTCGCGCAGCGCCTCGGCGGCGGAGTCGGCCGCCTGCGTCCACAGCCCGCGGTCGAGCTCCAGGCGGGCGCGACAGGCGACGAGGAACAGCCGCCACAGGTCCATGCCGCGCTCGGCGCAGTACTCGAGGCCGGCGTCGAGGTGGCGATCGACGACGTCATAGCGCCGCACGCGCAGCGGCCACCACACGAGGTTGAGATAGGCGCGCCCGGCCTGCTCCTCCAGCCCGGCGCGCAGGGCGAGCTCCAGGCTGCGCTCGAGCTGCGCCGGCGCCTGCGGCGCGCCGGTGAAGACCTCGACCGCGCCGATGTTGGTGAGCGCGTATGCGAGCACCTGGGCGTCGTCGAGCTGCTCGCCGAGCGCGAGCGCCTTGGCGTTCCAGGCGGTGGCCTGCGGCGCGTCCTCCGCCGTCGTGTAGAGGTGACCGAGGTTGGCGTAGGCGAGCGCCAGCTCGCGCCCACCGGGCAGTCCCTCGAGGCGGGCCACGGCCTGGAGGCCGACCTCGGCGGCCTTCTCGGTGCGCCCCACGAAGCGGTACAGCCGCGAGAGCGAGCGCAGGCAGTCGCCCTCCGAGAGCGGGTCGGCGCACGCGCGGCGCAGCGCCAGGGCGCGCTCCTGCGCGGCGATCGCCGCGTCGAGCTCGCCGATGAGGTACCCCTCGTAGGCCCCGCGCTCGAGCAGCGCTGCCTGCTCCTCGGGCGACAGCGCCTCGGCGTAGCGCAGCGCCCGCGCGTACTGAGCCGCGGCTTCGCGGTGGGCCCCGAGCGACGCGGCGCGCGCGGCCGCCGCCGGCGCGAAGGCAAGGACCGCCGCCCCGTCGCCCGCGACGTCGGCGTGATGGGCGATGCGGGCCGCATCCGCGCCGCCGCCCGGCCGCGCCGCGAGTGCCGCGGTGGCCGCGCGATGCAGCGCCACCCGGCGGTGGGGCGCCAGCGCCTCCTCCACGGCGAGGCGGGCGAGCTCGTGACGGAAGGCGACGCCGTCGAGCTGGGAGGCGACGACGCCCGACGCCAGGCACTCGTCCAGGCGGTCGAGCTCGGCGGCCGCGAGCGCCTCGAGCAGCCAGACCTCGGCCTGCGGTGTCGCGATCGCGATCGCCTCCAGCAGCCGGCGCGCGGGCGCCGAGAGCCGCGCGAGGCGGGCGAGCACCGCGTCGCGCACGGTGTGCGGGATCTCGCCCGTGTCCGCGGCGAGCACCTCGGTGACGTAGAACGGGTTGCCGTTGGTCTGACGGTGAAGCTCGCCCGCATCGATGGCGTGCGCAGCGGCCAGCTCGCCGACGGCCTGCTCGGAGAGCAGCGGGATCGTGAGGCGCTTGACGGCGCGCGACGTGGCCAGCTCCCCGAGCACGAGCGTGAGCGGGTGGGCGCGATCGAGCTCGTCGTCGCGGTAGCTGGCGAGGACGAGCGTGGGCACGCCCTCCACCTTGCGCGCCAGCAGGCGCAGCACGTCGAGCGTCGCCTCGTCGGCCCAATGGAGGTCCTCGAGGACGAGGACGGTTGGGCGCCTCCCGGCCAGCTCGCGGATGAGCGCGCCGGTGACCTCGTGCGGCCGGGCCTCGCGCGAGACGAGCTCCTCGAGCTCGCCGCCGGTCACCTCGGCGACGTCGAAGAGCGGGCCGAGCGGGCCCGGCGTGAGCAGGCCCTCGCACGCACCCCAGAGGATGCGCGCCGAGTCGCGGCGCCCATCGCAGAACGCGCGCAGCAGGACCGTCTTGCCGGCGCCCGCCTCGCCCCCGACGAAGACCACCGCCCCCGCCCGGGCCGCGAGCACCGCGTCGAGGGCGTCGGCCAGGGCCGACAGCTGATCGGTCCGCTCGAGCAGCACCTGTGCGTCGACTACCGCTCCGCCGGCGGGACGTCCCTGAGCCGGGCCGAGAGCGCCGCGATGTCCTCGCGCGAGTAGGACGGGTGCACGCGCTCGACCGACGCCGGGCGCTCGGCCAGCGAGAGGCCCGGGCGCCATGCCGTCGACGGCCGGATGGGCCGCGGCTCGAAGCCGCCGCCGCAGTTGGGGCAGACGTCGTGGAGCTCGTGCTCGACGCAGTCGGCGCAGAAGGTGCACTCGAAGGTGCAGATCCGCGCTTGCGCCGATGCCGGCGGCAGGTCCTTGTCGCAGAGCTCGCAGTTCGGTCGCAGCTCGAGGGCCATGGCCCCCTCCTCGGTCACGTGCTGGGCGCCACGTTCTGGTTGAGGTGGAAGACGTTGTCCGGGTCGTAGGCGTCCTTCAGCGCGACGAGCCGCTCGTACGTCGCCGGTGCGTAGGCGGCCTTCACGCGCTCGGCGCCCTCGGTCCCGAGGTTGTTGACGTAGACACCGTGGGCGTAGGGCGCCATGGCCGAGAAGAGCTCGCGCGCCCACGCGATGTTCTCGGCGTCCTCGGCCCACGAAGTGCGACTTCCAGTAGTTGCGCTGGCCGCTCGGGTAGGCCGCGTCCGAGCCGCTCTGCAGGGCCGTGTAGGGCATCGGCGTCGAGCACGGCGCATCTCGATCCAGCTCACCGGCTCGACCGTAACCGCGGCGCGCGCGGCCATCAAGGCGGGCGCGCGGCGCCCCCGATCAGGTGAGCTCGCGCGCGTAGGCGGCGAGCGAGCGGTTGTAGCGCGGCAGGTGCGCGGCCAGGGCGGTGAGCGCGAGCGACACCGCCTCGCGGTCGCGGCCGACGCTGGTCAGCGCCAGGGCGAGGAAGGCGCGGACGGCGTCGTCGAGATCGTCCGAGCCGGCGTCGAGCTCGGCGGTGAGCAGCGCCACGCTCTCCTCGGCGTGCCCGAGGTTGCGCAGCGAGCTGGCCAGCTGGATCACGGCGCGACGGCGACGCTGGCCGGACAGCCCGCGCTCGAGCGCCTGGCGGTAGCGCGCCACGGCGAGGTCCGGGTGTCCGGTCGAGTCGAACGCGGACGCCTGCTCGAACAGCCCGATCGCGTCGTGCGGCGGCAACTCGCCGACGAGCTCGCCCATCGCGGCGACGAACTCGTCGGCGTCGCGGTCGTCGAGGGACGCCCACAGCAGGTCGAGGCGCCGCTCCCACTCCGCGTCAGCCACGAGAAGACCAGGGCAGGCGCGATCCGAGGGTGGAGCCGAGCGACGCCGCCCGTTCGAGGCGACGTCGCCGTGGCACGTTGCGCGCCGTCAGCTCTTGACGGCGTCCTTGAGCCGCGCGCCGGCCGAGAAGCGCGGGGCCTTGGACGCGGCGATGTGCATCGGCTCGCCCGTGGCCGGGTTGGTGCCCTGGCGCGCGTCGCGGTGGGCGACGGAGAACTTGCCAAAGCCGGTGATGGCGATCTCCTGGCCGGCGGCCAGGCCGTCCTCGATGGCAGCGATCGTGGCGCCCAGCGCCTCGCTGGCCTGGCCCTTGCTGAGGCCCGAGCGCTCTGCGATCTGCTCGACGAGCTCGTTCTTGTTCACGACGGATCTCCTCCTAGGTCGACGAGGGAGCCGTGAACGCTAGGAGCCCGGTCGGTCGGAACCGCGGCGGGACCGGCTCAGGGCGTCGCGGATAGCCCGACCTGCGATGCTCCGGGGCGGATGACCGCGCTGGCGCTGGCCGTGGGCTGTGAGTTCGAGTTCGAGTCCACCCAGGCGGTGGCGGCGGTCATGCAGGTCGCTCCCTCCCCGCAGCCGGGCGTGCGCATGCGCCGCGAGACGTGGGACACCGACTGCGACCACCACGGCTACGTCGACCTCTACGGCAACCGCTGCGAGCGCTTCAGGATCGCCGCCGGCCACGCGCGGATCGCCTACGAGGCGGAGCTGGCCCTCACCGCGCCGGCCGACGTGATCGAGCCCGACGCCGAGGAGGTGCCGGTCGCGTCGCTGCCCGACGAGGTCATGGGCTTCGTCATGCCCAGCCGCTTCTGCCTGCCCGACGAGCTCGGTCACGAGGCCTGGCAGCGCTTCGGGCACCTGGCGCCGGGCTGGAGCCGTGTGCAGGCGATCGTCGACTTCGTCCACGGTCACCTGACCTGGGTGGCGGGCGCGTCCAATCCGTGGACGACGGCCGCCGATGCCTACCGGGCCGGCCAGGGCGTCTGCCGCGACTACGCGCACCTGGCGATCACCTTCTGCCGGGCCCTGAACATCCCTGCCCGCTACGTGTTCGGCTACATCCCGGACATCGAGGCGCCGCCGCCGACCGAGCCGATGGACTTCGCGGCCTGGTTCGAGGCCTACCTCGACGGCCGCTGGCACACCTTCGACGCGCGCAACAACACGCCGCGCGTCGGCCGCGTCGTCGTCGGGCGCGGCCGCGACGCCGTCGACGTGGCGCTCATCACCTCGTTCGGCCCGCTCACGCTGACCGGGTTCAGCGTGCACGCCGACGAGCTCGCGCCCGCCGCCGCGGGCTGAGCGACGCGCCTCAGAGCCCGCGCGGAGCCGCGCGATCCACCCAGTCGCGCACGGTTTCGTGGTGGGGCTCCCACGCCGCCCATACGTCCCGCGCCCACGCCTCGACGCTGACGGCATGCTCCTCGCCGCCGACCGCGTGGACCGGTCCGCTGATGGTCAGCGTGCCGATCGGACGCGGTGGCTCGAGCCAGTGCAGGTCGAGTCTCGTCGGAGCCGGCGGCCGGCGCTCGCGCGGATGCAGGAGGCGGGGCTCGGCGTGGGCGCCGCGCTCGAGGATCGTGCAGAGGCCCATGAGGTGCACCGCGACCGACTGGACCGACCGGATCTGGCGTACCCCCGGGTGCTGCGCCCCATAGGCGTCGACGACGAGGCGCAGCAGCGGCAGGCCGTCGCGTTGGCCCCACGAGAGGCTCGAGGCACGCCCGTAGAGCCTCAGGCAGGCCGGCGACGCGCCCAGGTAGGCGTGCGTCGGCCCGGCGTGGACCGGCAGCACCAGGCCGCAGCCCGGGCACGCAGTGCTCTCCCCCTGCTGGCGCTCCTCGCGCCCCAGCGTCCATTGCGCTGGACCGAGGATCTCGCCTTCCGGTCCTCCGGGCGTCATGTCGAGGTTGCTCCGCTCCTTCTGAGCTGGCGCGCGAAGAGATGAAGGAGGAACGACTTCGAGCGGTCTGGCTGGACTGGACCAGTCTAGACCGGCACGGCGCGCAGGCCGAGGCGGCGCGGCGCGCGACGCTCGGAGGCCCGGCGATGGCGCTTCAGGCGGCGGAGGATCTTGCTCATCGGTCGAAGGTACGCCGGGCACGGCCACCGCACAGCGTGGGCATCACCCGTTCGCAGGGTGGGGTTAGCCCGACCTCGATCAGTGCCCGAGCAGGGCGAGGACGGCCAGCACGCGGCGGTTGTCGTCCTCGCTGTCGGACAGGCGCAGCTTCTGGAAGATGGCCTGGACGTGGCGCTCGACGGCGCGCGGGCTCAGGAAGAGCTGCCCGGCGATGGCCCGATTGGAGCGGCCCTCGGCGATCAAGCCCAGCACCTCGCGCTCGCGGTCGGTGAGCTCGTCGAGCAGGACGCCGCGCCGGCCGCCGACGAGGCTCGAGACCACGGCCGGGTCGAAGGCCGTGCCGCCCGCCGCCACGCGCTCGACGGCGTCGACGAACTCCGCGACGTCGCGCACGCGGTCCTTGAGCAGGTAGCCGACGCCGGAGGCATCGTCGCCCACGAGCTCGAGCATGTAGGACGCCTCGAGGTGCTGGGAGAGGACGAGGACCGCGACCGTCGGATGGGCGCGGCGGATCTCGGCGGCGGCCACCAGTCCGTCGTCGGCGTGGCCCGGCGGCATGCGGACGTCGACGATGGCGACGTCGGGCACGTAGGAGCGCACCTTGAGCATGAGGTCGTCCGCGTCGTGCGCGCGGCCGACCACCTCGTGCCCGGCGTCCCTGAGCAGCGACGCGATGCCCTCGCGCAGCAGCGCATCGTCGTCGGCGACCACCACGCGCAGGGCCGCCTTCGCGCCGGGCGGCGGGCTGTCGGCGGGTGTAACGTCGCTTGAGGTCATGGGAGCGTCTGAGACGAACCGCGGGCCGGTCACCGATACGCGTGACCTCGGGCGCGTGGAGCATGCGGTCGCGCGGATCGTCGCGGAAACCGAGCAGCCTGTCGAGGTCTACGACGCCGCGCTGAAGGCGATCGGCGAGGCGCTCGCGTGGCGCCTGGGGGCAGCGTGGGAGGTCGACCCGAAGGACGGCTGCCTGCGCTGCGTGCGCACCTGGCACGACGGGGCAACGGCCAGCGAGTTCGAGGCCCTGAGCGCCGCGCTCACGCTGGCGCCGGGCGAGGGGCTGCCCGGCCGCGTGCTGGTGAGCGGAGAGCCCACGTGGCTCGTCGATGCGCCCCAGGACGCGAACTTCCCGCGTGCCGAGGCGGCGCGCAACAGCGGGCTGCACGCCGGCTTCGGGTTCCCGCTGCGCTCCCCGCGCGGCGTCGTGGGCGTCATGGAGTTCTTCGCCGGCGAGCTGCGCGAGCCCGACGAGCAGCTGCTGGCCACCATGGACACGCTCGGCAGCCAGATCGGCCAGTTCGTGGCCGGCCGCCGGGCCGCCGAGGACGTGCGGGCGCGCGAGTCACGGCTGCGGGCCATGCTCGAGGCGGCCCTCGACGCGGTGGTGACGATGGACGCCACAGGCCGCGTGATCGGGTGGAACCACGCCGCCGAGGCGATCTTCGGCTACACCGCGAGCGAGGCCGACGGACGCGAGATGGCCGAGCTCATCGTCCCGCCCCACCTGCGCGACGCCCACCGGCGCGGACTGGCGCGCTTCCTGCAGAGCGGGCGTGGCGCGGTCCTCGACCGCCGGCTGGAGCTGACCGGGATGCGCCGCGACGGCAGTCAGTTCCCGGTCGAGCTGACGATCACGCGGATCGCGCTGCCCGGCGAGCCGACCTTCACGGGCTACCTGCGCGACATCACCGACCGCGTGACCGCCGACCGCGAGCTGCGCGCGTCGCGCGCGCGCCTGGTCGAGGTGGCCGACGACGAGCGCAAGCGCATCCAGCGCAACCTGCACGACGGCGCGCAGCAGCGGATCACCTCCGTGCTGCTGTGCCTGGGGCGCCTGCGCGCCCAGGCCGACGAGCCCGTCGAGCTGCTCGACTTCGCGATCGACGAGCTCGCGGCCGGGCTCGACGAGATCCGCGCGCTGGCCAGCGGCCTGCATCCGTCGCTGCTCAGCGAGCGGGGCCTGGCGGCCGCCGTCGAAGCGCTCGCCCTGCGCGTTCCCATGGCGATCGAGCTCGACGCCCTGCCCCAGGAGCGCCTGCCCGAGCCGGTCGAGGCGGCCGGCTACTACGTCGTCGCCGAGGCGCTGGCCAACGTGCAGAAGCACGCGGGGGCGCGCCGCGTCGTGGTGAGCGTGACGGCCGACGAGCACGGGCTCGACGTGCGCGTCGCCGACGACGGGGCCGGCGGAGCCGACGCGGGCGGGCACGGCCTGCGCGGGCTCGCCGACCGCGTCGAGGCGCTCGGCGGCCGGCTCACGGTCGACAGCCCGCGCCGCGGCGGCACGGTGCTGCGCGCCGCGATCCCGCGCGGGTGAAGGTCGCTCGCATGCGCATCCGTGCACGCTTGGGGCGCTGCGCGACGCAAAACAGCCTCATCGAGGGAAGGAAGCGAGCGGCGGTCGGGGGTCGGCGGTTTCCCTGGCGCGTAGCCGCTCACGACAGCGACACTTGTCGGGTTTGTGGCGTCTACGGCACCAAACCCGACAAACGTCCCGGTCACGAGACGAGCGGGGAGTTTGTGGCGCATAGGCCTACAAACTCCCCGCTCGTCCCCCGGCGAGCGCCAACGCGCCAGGGGCGCCGCCCGCGCCCGGACCGCCGCTCGCTCCCTTCCCTCGATGATGCAGTTCGCGCCGCGCAGCGCCACAACCGCCGCGCGGACGACGACGCGAGCCGCCCCTACCCCGGCGCCGGCGACGACGAGCGTCGCGAACAACCGCTCGAGCGTCGCCGCGGGGTCCTCGGTGAGGCCCGTGTGACTCGGCGAGGGCTGGATGATCGTCGAGGAGTGCGCGACGACCCAGCCGAAGCGCTCGGAGGCAGGCAGGGCCGCGAGCGGGCCGGCGGCGGGGTCGCCCGCCACCACGTCACAGATGGCCCGGAGCGCCGGGCGCACCTCGTCGGGGTCGAGGCCGGGGGCGAGCGCCGCCAGGCGCTGCTCGTCGATGTCCGCGCGGGCGTGCAGGAAGTCCAGTTGGCGGCAGAAGACGACGACGCCGACGTTCATCCGCTCGCCGCGCTCGACCGACGGGACGAGGCGCAGGACCGTGTACTGGAACTCGGTCGGGCTAGGCACGGGTGCGGGCCCCCTCCGCCTCGTCCACGAAGGCCCGCGGAGCGCGCAGGCGCTCGGTCAGGAAGCCGGCGAGATCGCGGCGCCGGCCCTCGGGGTCGTCGCCGAGCCACTCCTCGGGCACGAGCGCGACGGCGGTGTCCAGCGCGGCCTGCGCCGTCGCCGACAGGCGCTCGTCGGCCTCGTGCAGCGACCCGGCCGCGCCGAGCAGCACGTGGTCGGCGATCGAGGGGAACGGCTCATGGGCGGTGCTGGCGAGCGGGCGCGAGCCGTGCTGGCGAAAGAGCGCCGCACCGTGATCGATCAGCCACGTGCGCCCGTGCCAGACGAGCAGGTTCGGGTTGCGCGGCGTGCGGTCGACGTTGGTCGTCAGCGCGTCGAGCCACACGACGTCGGCGGCCAGCTCGGGGTCGATCTCGGCGACGGCGGCCGGCGTGAACGGCAGCGAGCCCGGCAGGAAGTCGACGCCCAGGTTCGTGCCCGCGCTGGCGTAGAGCAGGTCCTGGATCTCGGGATCGGGCTCGGCCCGGGCGAGCTCGGCGGGCAGCGCCAGGGTGACGAGCTCGGGGACCGGCAGCCCCAGCCGCCGCGCCAGCTCGCCGACCACGACCTCGGCCACGAGCGCGGCCGGCCCCTGCCCCGCGCCGCGGTACTTGGCGACGTAGAGCCCGTCGTCGTCGGCCTCCATCAGCCCGGGCAGCGACCCGCCCTCCCGCAGGGGCTCCACGTAGCGCGTGGCGGCGACCGAACGCAGTTGCGACTCCACGCGCCTAGCTTGACGGCTGGGCGCCGACGGTCGCCAGCACGCTGGCCACGCACGTGTCCGCGACGCGCTCGGGCGCCACCGTGAAGAGCTCCGGGATCCCGGGCGCGACCTGCCGCACGCCGACGCGGATGCGGGCCAGGTGGGTGGCGCCCAGGATCTGCGTCCACAGCACGTTGGCCATGTAGTCGGGGTCCTCGACGGCGAACGTGCCGTCCCGGGCGCCGGCGCGCAGGATCTCCGACACGTGGACCACGCAGCTGGCGATGCCCTGGCCCAGGCGCAGCCAGACCGAGTCCGACAGCGCCTCGCGCAGCTCGCCGGCCGGCCGGTGCATGAGCGAGAGCGCGCAGTCCAGGAACGCGGGGTAGCGCAGGCAGAAGCCGACGTAGGCGTGCGCCCACGCCTCGAGCTGCGCGACCGGCTCCAGGTCGGCGGACGTGGCCTCGCCCAGCAGTCCGTCGAGCTCGGTCAGGTAGTCGGTCACGGTGAGGACGTAGAGCTCCTCCTTGGAGGAGAACTGCCGGTAGATCAGCCCGCGCGCGATCCCGACGGCGCGGGCGATCTCCTCGATCGGCGCGTCCTGCAGGCCGCGCTCGTCGAACAGGGCCCGCGTCGCGCGGACCAGATCGCGCTCGCGCTCGCGGCGCATCGAGGTGGGCTGCGAGGCCATGCGCGCACCATCCTACGCGCTTCGCCGGTCCGCTGAGAACGAATGGTTGACACTCGTTCTCATTGCCGTTACGGTCCGCGCCCTTGCCCCGGCACGTCGGGACAGACGGTGGCTGAGCGCGGCGCCCGACCCCGGGTCCCGGCGCTGCAGCGGCGTGCGCTGGGCGCGGTGCGCGCCCTCTTCACGCCGCTGCTGCCCGACGACTACCTCGAGCTCATCAACCCGCTGTGGTCCACGCAGGAGCTCAGGGGACGCATCGAGCGCGTGCAGCGCGAGACCGACGACGCGGTGACCGTCTTCATCAAGCCGGGCTGGGAGTGGCCCGGCCACGAGCCCGGCCAGTACCTGCGCATCGGCTTCGTGGTCGACGGCGTCCACCACTGGCGCGCCTACTCGCTCACCTCTGACCCCGGGCGCCCAGACGGGCTCATCAGCATCACGCCCAAGCTCGTCGAGGAGGGCGTCGTCACGCCGTGGCTCGTGCGCAAGGCCCAGCCGGGGACGATCGTGCGCCTCTCGGACGTGGAGGGCACCTTCAGGCTGCCCGACCCGCTGCCCGACCGCCTGCTCTTCATCAGCGCCGGCAGCGGCGTCACCCCCATCATGAGCATGCTGCGCGACCTCGACCGTCGCGATGCGCTGCGCGACGTCGTCCACCTGCACTCCGCGCGCACCCCCGGGGACGTCATCTTCGGCGAGCAGCTGCGCGCGATGGCGCAGCGCCACCCGGGCTTTCGCCTGCACGAGCAGATGACCGGCGCCGACGGGCGGATCGGGCCCGAGCGCCTCGACGACCTGTGCCCGGACTGGCGCGAGCGCGAGGCCTTCCTCTCGGGCCCCGCCGAGATGCTCGACGCCATGACCGACCACTGGGAGCGCGCCGGCGACTGCGGTCGCCTGCACCTCGAGCGCTTCCAGCCCATCATCGGCCAGGGCGACGGCGAGCTCGGCGAGGGCGGCACGATCCGCTTCACCGCCAGCGACGTCGAAGCGAGCAGCGACGGCACCCAGCCGATCCTCGTCGCCGGCGAGGACGCCGGCGCGACGCTGCCCTACGGCTGCCGGATGGGGATCTGCCACACCTGCGTGGGCAAGTTGTGCGCCGGCAGGATCCGCGACCTGCGCACCGGCGAGGTGTCGGGCAGCGCGGGCGAGATCGTGCGCACCTGCGTCAACGCCCCCGAAGGCCCCATCGAGATCGCCCTGTGACATCGACCACGGAAGGAGCCGGATGCCCAGCATGATCGAGAGCCCGCTCGCGCGGCTCAGCGAGGAGCAGATCGAGGAGCTCGGCCGCGAGTTCGACGCCATCCATGACGAGGTCTTCGCCGAGCTCGGCGACCGCGACCGGCGCTACATCGTGAGCATGATCGAGATGCACCGCCGGCTGGTGGTGCTCGGGCGCGTCCTGCTGCTCGCCTCGCGCCGCCGGCCCGCCTGGCTCGCCGGCACCACGCTGCTCTCCATGGCCAAGATCCTCGAGAACATGGAGATCGGCCACAACGTCATGCACGGCCAGTGGGACTGGATGAACGATCCCCAGATCTCCTCGTCGACCTGGGACTGGGACTCGGCCTCGACCGCCGAGGCGTGGAAGCACTCCCACAACTACATCCACCACACCTACACGAACATCCGCGGCAAGGACCGCGATCTCGGCTACGAGATCATGCGCATCGACCCGCACCAGAAGTGGCATCCGGTGTATCTGCTGCAGCCGCTCTACAACCTGGTGCTGGCGGCGTTCTTCGAGTGGGGCGTCGCCTCGCACGACCTCGACTTCGAGGCGATCAAGAAGGGCGAGAAGTCCAAGGAGCAGCTGCGGCGCGAGGTCAAGGGCATGCTGCGCAAGGGCCGCGAGCAGATCGTCAAGGACTATCTCGCATGGCCGCTCATCAGCGCGCTGGCCAACGCGGCGGTCCACGCCGGCCTCGGAGCCGCCAGGCGACCGTCGATGCGCGAGCGCGCCGCGCGGCGGCTGCGGCGCCGGCCCGAGCCGTCGCGGACGATCCTCGCGCTGGCGGTCGAGAGCTTCCGCTCGACGCTGGCCGCGGACTTCACGGCCAACGTCATCCGCAACGTCTGGGCCTACGCGATCATCTTCTGCGGGCACTTCCCCGACCAGACGTACACCTTCAGCCAGGACGAGGTGAAGGACGAGTCGCGCGGCGGCTTCTACGTGCGCCAGCTGCTCGGCGCGGCCAACATCGACGGGAGCCCGCTCTTCCACGTCGCCAGCGGCAACCTCGGCTACCAGGTCGAGCACCACCTCTACCCCGACATGCCGAGCACCCGCTACGCCGAGATCGCGCCGCGCGTGAAGGCGATCTGCGAGCGCTACGAGCTGCCCTACAACACGGGCCCGTTCCTGCGCCAGCTCGGCGGCGTGCAGCGCACGATCCTGCGCCTCGCGTTCCCCGGCGGCGCTCCGCGGCCCAAGCCCGGGCCGTTCCGCGGCGACGCGGACTCGGCTCAGGCGGCGACGCCCTCCCCGGCGACCGCGGTCTCCTCGGCCACCGCGGCGTAGGCGCGCAGGCGCGCGACCGACTGGCGGATGATGCGCGAGACCTGCATCTGCGACACGCCGACGCGCTCGCCGATCTCGGCCTGCGTGAGGTCCTCGGCGAAGCGCAGGCGCAGGACCTCGCGCTCGCGCGGCGTGATGACCCGCATCGCGTGCTCGATCGTCGCGCGGTCCTCGGCCAGGGCGAAGCCGCGCTCCTCGACGCCGATGGCGTCGCCCAGGGTGTCGCCGCTCGTCCTCATCGGTGCCCCATGGCGTCTGCAGCGACGTCGCGCGATAGGCGCCCGACGCTTCCAGCGCCTCGAGGACGGCTTCGGCGTCGGCGCCGACCTTCGCGCCGATCTCCTCGACCGTCGGCTTGCGCTGGAGCTCGAGGTCGAGCTCGGAGACGGCGCGGTCGACCTTCAGCGCGAGGTCCTGCAGGTCGCGCGGCACGCGCACCGACCACGTGCGATCGCGGAAGTAGCGCTTGATCTCGCCCAGGATGGTCGGCACGGCGTAGCTCGAGAACGCGACCTCGCGCTCGAGGCTGAAGCGGTCGATGGCGTTGATGAGGCCCAGGCAGGCGACCTGGAAGAGGTCGTCGAAGGGCTCGTCGGGGCGCTGGTAGCGGCGCGCGAGCTGGCGCGCGAGCGGCAGGAAGCGCTCGACGAGCATCTCGCGGTCGACCGGATCGCGCTTGTCCAGGTAGCGGGCGAAGAGGGCGCGGTCCTCCGCGACCCGGGAGACGTCGTGCGTGGCGTGGTGGGACTGGCCGGACATGGGCTCCTTGCCTGCGAACGTGCGCGCGAACGCGCGCTTGTCTGTTCGATCAGGCGAGAAGCCACCCTGTGAGCAGCGTCACGACCCACCGTTCCAAACCCCCGTGGCCAGCGGTCCCGCGCGAGCGCGTCACCGTACGACCGGAGGGGGATGATAGCGGCCCCTGCTCGCCGCTCCCGCGGTCAGAGGCCGTTGGCTTCGGCGATCTCCCCGGCGGCGGCGGCCGGCTCGGGCGCGCGCCCGTCGCCGAGGACGAAGATGAGGAACAGGGTGTCCGGGTCGAAGACGAGCTGGGACTCCATGGCCAGCACCTGGCGCCCGAGCAGCCGAGCGACCTCGGCGGCGAACACGGGGCGGACCATCTGCATGAACCGGGTGCGCAGCTCGCGCACGAGCTCGGTCTCGCCAGCCTCGACGAGGGTGCGCTCGACCGCGGTCAGCACCCCCTCCATGGCACAGAAGACGTGCTCGTCGGTGACGAACGTGCGCGTCCGCGCGGCCCCCCGGCCGTAGAGCTCGTTCGTCAGGCGCATGACCGCGTTGGAGATGGCGGCGCGAAGCGCGCCTCCGCGAGGCGGCAGCGACGCGTCGGTCCGCGTGCGCTCGGCGGGCGCGGACCGCTCGCCCGGCGAGGGCAGCTGATCGACGTCCCCGACGTGTCCGGGCTCCTGGAGATCGCCGGCCTCGACCGGCTCGCCGGCGTGCTCGGGCGCGCCGATCCCCTCCTGGGTGGGGTCCAGGACGAAGATCTCGAAGCAGCTCGGGGGCTCGAGCACCACCTGGCTGTGGTACGCGACGACCGTCCGGCCCGTGAGGCGCTCGACCTCGCCCACGAACGTCGCCGTCATCACGTCCTCGAAGCGCATCCGCACCTTGCGCACGAGCTCGCCCGCGCCGCCGTTGCGCAGCGTCATCTCGGCGGTGGTCAGGACGTCCTCGAGGACGACGAAGACGTACTCGTCGGAGATCGTCGTTCGCGATCGCGCCGCTCCCTTGCCGTAGAAGTCGCGCATGATCCGCACGATCGCGTTGGAGAGCGCCGCCTGAAGCTCGCCGACGCTGAGCGTCTCGTCGTGCTCGGTCACCCTGTGAGCATCCCCGTTAACGCGGACATGCATCGTCGAATGCGGGTACGCCAGGCATGACCTCTCAGAGCCGCGGCTGGACGCCCCTGTCGCCGATGCGCAGCCCGACCCCGAGCGCCCGCAGGGCATGGTCCCGGGCCGGGAGCGGCGCCGCACCAAGCTCGCGCGGTTCATGCGCCTCGTCGCCTGTGATCGGTCCGTGCGCTCGCCGTCTGTGGTCGTCGCGCAGCTCTGACGTCGCGGGCGCGCAGACCCGCTCGTGGCGGGATCGGCCGATTGGGCCGCGGGCGCGACGGGGTACGCTCGAGGTGAGGGCGCGTCTTTCACGTGCGAGGTTCTCGCGACGCGCGCGCCCACCGCAGGTCCCTCCCCACTATGAGATCGGAGCCGACATGTCCACGTCGGACCAGAAGGTCATGCAGTACCTCAACGAGGCCCATGCCACGGAGCTCGCGCTGGTGCGCGTCCTGCAGTCGCAGATCGCGATGGCCCCTCGCGGCAGCTATCGCGAGGGCCTCGAGCGCCACCTCGACGAGACCCGCGGCCACGCCGAGCGCGTCGGCGCCCGTCTCGAGGAGCTCGGCCAGGGCGGCAATGTGCTGACCGGCGCCGTCGGCGTCGTCGAGACCGTCATCGGCCAGGCCCTCGCGCTGGGCAAGGCACCCTTCGATCTGCTGCGCGGATCGGGCGGCGAGGAGAAGATCCTGAAGAACGCCAAGGACGCCTGCGCCACGGAGGCGTTGGAGATCGCCACCTACACGGCGCTCGAGCGGCTCGCCGCGTCGCTCGGCGACGACGTGACCGCACGGCTCGCGGCCTCGATCCGCGCCGACGAGGAGCGCATGCTCGCGCGCCTGCTGCGCGAGATCCCGACGCTCACCGAGGCCGTCGTCGGCGCCGACGTGCGCGGCGAGCCGACCTACAGCGTGAAGAGCACCGGAGCGGCCGACGCGGTTCGCGAGACCGCGACGAGCGTCAAGCGGACGGCCCGCCAGGCCCGCAAGGTCCCGGGCGTCGCCCGCGCCGAGGGACAGGTCAAGGGCGCCGTGGCGTCTGAGTCGGACCTCGCGATCGGCCGCTACGACTCGCTCACCGCCGATGAGATCATCGGTCGCCTGACCGGCCTCTCGCAGGTCGACCTCGCCAAGGTCGCCGCCTACGAGCGCAAGCACGAGAACCGCTCCACGGTGCTCGGCCGCATCGACTCGCTGCAGGGCAACGAGCCGTGGCCCGGGTACGACGAGCTCACCGCGGACGAGGTGCGCGCCGTGCTCGCCGACGCCGACGACGAGCGCATCGGCGAGGTCCGCGCGTACGAGCGCGGCCACAAGAACCGCGCCGGCGTCCTCAAGGCGGCCGAGCGCGAGGCGGCCACCGCGTAGCCGTGGCCGGATGCGAGGCGCCGCCAGTGCGGCGGCGCCTCGTCGCGGCCTCTGTGAGCAGGCCCACAGGAGTTCGGCGCCGGCGCGCGTCGGACCCCTGCATGACGTCCAATGCGCTGACCGACTTCGCCTCCGACGCCGACCGCCTCCTCGACGACCCCCACGCCATCGGCACGCGCCTGGGCGCGCTGCTCGCCCACGACGGCTGGCTGGCCCCCGAGCACCGCGTCGGCAACGCGGACCACTACACGCAGCACCTCCTGCACGTCTCGCCGTGCCGGCGCCTCTCGATCGTCGCGCTCGTGTGGCTGCCCGGGCAGCGCACGCCGATCCACGACCACGTCTCGTGGTGCGTCGTCGGCGTCTACGAGGGGCGCGAGCGCGAGACGCGCTACCGCGCCGTCGACGTCGACGGCGTGCGCTGCCTGGAGCCCGTGGGCAGCGTCGACGCGCGGCCCGGCCACGTCGAGGTCATCGTGCCGTCCGTCGAGGACATCCACGCGGTGACCGCGGTCGGCGACGGGCCGACCATCTCGATCCACGTCTACGGCGCCGACATCGAGCGCCTGGGCTCGAGCATCTACCGCCGGTTCGACGACTGGCCCGTGCTCAGCGGGCCGAGGGCGGCCCGCACCTCGGCGCTGAGCGTCGCGATGTCGTAGGCGCCCTGGTGGCGGCGGCCGTTGATGAAGAAGGTCGGCGTCCCTGAGACGCCGCTCTCGTCGGCGCTGGCGACGTCGCGGCTGACGCGGGCCGCGTACTCGCGGTCGTGCACCTCGTGCGACAGGCGCTCGACGTCCAGGTCGAGCTCCTCGGCGTAGCGGCGGATGTGCATCGGCAGCAGCTCGTCCTGGTGGGTGATGAGCAGGTCGTGCATCTCCCAGAAGCGGCCCTGGGCGCCCGCGGCCTCGGCCACCTCGGCGGCCACCTGCGCGCGCGTATGCACGTCGTTGAGCGGCAGGTGGCGCCACACGTAGCCGACCTCGTCGCCGAAGGACGCGAGCAGCTCGCGGATGACGGTCTCGGCCTGGCCGCAGTAGGGGCACTCGTAGTCGCCGTACTCGAGCAGGATCACCGGGCGCCTCGTGGTTGCCGCGCACGTGGTCGACCTCGGGGTCGACGTCCTCGGCGAGGTCGAGCAGCTCGGTCGGCGGTGCCGCTGAGCTGGCGCGCCCGCCGGTCGGCCGGGATCAGGGCGATGAGGCGGAAGGCGCCCCACGCCGACAGCGCCGAGAGCACCGCGCCGGCGAGGATGCCGATCTTGGCCTCCTCGAGCAGCTTGCCGTGGAAGGCGATGCTCGAGATGAGCAGCGACACGGTGAACCCGATGCCGGCCACCGCGCCGATGCCGGCCAGGCCCGGCCAGCTCACCGGCAGGCGCTGGCCGCCGAAGACGCGGCGGGTCGCCAGCCACGAGGCGCCGGCGATCCCGGCGGGCTTGCCCACGACGTACCCGACGACGATGCCGAGCGTCACGGGCGAGCGCAGCGCATCGCCGAGGAGCCCGCCGCTGAAGGTGATCCCCGCGTTGGAGAGGGCGAAGAGCGGGACGATCGCGTAGCTCGTCCACGGGTGCAGGCGGTACTGCAGGCGCTCGTTGGCCGAGATGGCCGACGTCAGGTCGAGCTGCGCGGTGCGCGCGAGCTCGGGCGTCGGCTGCTCGCGGAAGGAGCGGAAGCTCTCGCTGGCGCGCTCGAGGTCGCCGCGCGACGGCGGATAGGCGCTCGTGACCAGCCCGATCGCGAGCCCGGCGATCGTCGGATGGATGCCCGACTTGAACATGGCGACCCAGATGGCGACGCCCACCACGGCCGCGGCGGCCGAGCGGCCGACCGGCGCGAAGCGCAGGGCGATGAGCACGGCGAACAGCCCGATCGCGACGGCCAGCGCCGACAGTCGAGACGCGCGAGCTGTAGACGGTGGCGATGACGAGCAGCGCGCACAGGTCGTCGACGACGGCCAGCGTGAGCAGGAAGACGCGCAGGCGCGTGGCGCCGCGCGGCGCGGCCAGCGCGAGGAGGCCGAGCGCGAAGGCGGTGTCGGTCGACATCGCGGCGCCCCAGCCGTGCGCGCCCGTGCCGCCGGCGTTGAAGGCCAGGTAGATGGCGACCGGGACGACCATGCCGCCGAGGCCGGCCACGACGGGCAGCGCCAGGCGCTTGCGGTCGCGCAGCTCGCCGAGGTCGAGCTCGCGCTTGGCCTCCAGGCCGACGACGAGGAAGAAGAACGTCATGAGGCCGTCGTTGACCCACTCGCGCAGATCGGCGGTGAGCGCCCAGTCGCCGAGCCTGATCGACAGCTCCGTCGTCCACACCGACTCGTAGGAGTCCGGCCACGGCGAGTTGGCCCACAGCAGGGCGGCCACGGTCGCGACGAGCAGGACGATCGCGCTGCCCGTCTCGGTGCTCAGGAAGTCGCGGACGGGCGCGGCGAGGTTGCGCGCCCACGCCGTGCGGCCCGTCAGCGGCGTGGCTTGCGCGGTGGCCATCGGCGTACAGATTGACAACCCGCGCAAACGCGATAGATGTGGGGCGATGGCGCCCGTGACCATCCGCGCCGCGCGGCCCGAGGACGCGGCCGCGGTCACCGCGATCTACAACGACGGCATCGCCGGGCGCCAGGCGACGTTCGAGACGCGCCCGCGCGCGCCCGAGGAGATCGTCGGCTGGTTCGAGCACGGGCTGCCCTTCCTGGTCGCGCAGGACGGCGACGATCGTGTCGTGGGCTTCGCGCGCGTGACCCCGTACTCCGACCGGCCCTTCTACGCCGGCGTCGGCGAGCACACCGTGTACGTCGACGCCGCGGCGCGCGGGCAGGGCCTCGGCCGGCGGCTGCTCGACGAGCTCGCGGCCGAGTCAGAGCGCCGCGGCATCTACAAGCTGACGAGCCGCATCTTCACCACCAACGAGCCGAGCCGTGCGGTCCATCGCGCGGCCGGCTTCGAGGAGGTCGGGGTCAAGCGCCGCCACGGGCGGCTCGACGGCGAGTGGAAGGACTGCGTGCTGGTGGAGCGGCTCCTCGGCGAGGCGGCCGACGGCGCGCCCTAGCGCGAGGCGGGCCGCCAGCGATGACTTCCGGGCGGTTGGCGGGTCATCATTGAAGACAACGACCCATCGAGGTGCCATGTTCGAGAACACCAAGGCCTTCAGCGGCTTCGCGGTCGACGACATCGAAGCGGCCAGGCAGTTCTACGGCGAGACGCTCGGCCTGAAGGTGAGCGAGGCCCACGGGATCCTCACCCTCCACATCGCGGGCGACCGCCCCACGATCGTCTACCCGCGGCCCGGCCACGAGCCCGCGGCGTACACGATCCTCAACTTCCCGGTCGACGACATCGACGCTGCCGTCGACGCGCTGACCGAGCGCGGCGTGACGTTCGAGCGCTATGAGGGGATGGAGCAGGACGACAAGGGGGTCATGCGCGCCGGCGGCCCGTACATCGCCTGGTTCACGGACCCGGCGGGCAACGTCCTCTCGGTGCTCCAGGAGCGGTGACGACGCCAGGCGTGACCGTCGACGACGTGCGCGCGTTCGTCGCGCAGCTGCCGCGCTCCTACGAGGTGCTCGTGCGCGACCGCGTCAAGTTCCGCGTCGGGCAGATCGTCTACGTCGCCTTCTCGCGCGACGAGACGCTGATGGGCTTCGCGTTCTCCAAGGAGGAGCGCGAGGCCCTCGTGGACTCCGAGCCCGAGAAGTTCCTCATGCCCACGGGCGGCGACCTGCGCTTCAACTGGGTCATCGTCCGGCTGGCCGCGATCGACATCGAGGAGATGCGCGAGCTCGTCTTCGACGCGTGGCGGTGGGTCGTGCCCAAGAAGCTCGCCGCCGCCTACGACGAGCGCTTCTTCGCCGGGGAGATCTAGGCCGGCCGGGCGCCGTTGCGCATCGCGCGGGGCCAGATGCCCTGCTTGCCCGGCGAGAGGATGCCGTTGGGGTCCAGCGCGTCCTTGATCGTCTCCGTGAAGCGCCGGTAGGCGTGGTCGTTGAAGCTGTACTGGTCGGCCGCGAGGTCCATGAAGTCCAGGTGCGCGCGGTACTCGCCGTAGCCCTGCTTGGCCGCCTCGCGCACGAGGCGCCTCGTCACGTCGTAGGCGGCGCGCGCCTGCGCCTCGTCCTTGGTGTCGAAGATGACCATGGCCACGTGGATGAAGCTGCGGGCGTTGATCGGGATCAACGCCGCCATGTAGTCGAGGCCGGCCTCCTCGATCATCCCGCGCAGCAGGTCGCGCACGGCGAGCGCGTCGTGGCCGGTGAGCGGTGCGACGGGCGAGAAGCCGATGTGACCGCCCTGCTCCCCGCCGTACCAGCCGGTCATGGCGTTCCACTCGAGGTTCGGCACGCCGCCCTGGATGCGCTCGGCCGGGTGCTCGAGGTCGGGGATGTCCTCGGGCGCGCACTTGGCGCCCCACACCTCGGCGCCCTCGATGCGCTCGAAGGCGGCCTTGATCTTGGCGAAGCGGTGGTCGACCACGGCCTCGTCGCCGTAGAGCGCGAAGCGCATCAGCCAGCGCCCGATGTCGAGCTCGCGCGCCATCCGGTCGATCACGTCGACGGAGATCGGGCCGGGCTCCTGCCACCACTGCTCGCGGTTGGAGAACACCGACGACATCAGGACGGTGTTGATGATCTGCGGGACCATCCGGATCGTCCCGTCGAGCATGAGGGTGCGCAGGGTGTCGACCACGGCGGCGAGGTCGTCGTCCTTCCACACCCGCAGCCACAGCGGCATGTAGACCTCGGGGTAGGGCATCAGCCAGACGCCCATCTTCGTGACGATCCCGTAGTTGGACTGCATGAAGAGCTGGTCGGGCGTCGGGCCCAGGCCGCGCTTGTAGACGTGCCAGGACTTGTTGTCGGGCATCGCGCCCATGCCGGTGCGCATGACCGTCCCGTCGGCGAGCACGACCTCCATCCCGCACTGCATGCCCATGTCGACGCCGTAGGGCATGTAGGTGGCGCCGTGGTCGAGCGTGTTGCCGACCACGCCGCCCCAGCCGAGGTCGGCGATCGAGAGCATCAGGCGGTGGTCGCCCGCCTTGATCGCCTCGTAGAGGTCGAACCACCGCACGCCCGGCTCGACCACGGCGTAGCCGAGCTCCTCGTTGATCTCGAGGACGCGGTTCATGTTGCGCAGGCTCACGATCACCGAGCCGCGCACCCGCGGCGCCGGCCCGCCGTAGCCGTTGTTGCGCCCGGTGCCGTGCGTCCACAGCGGGACCCTGTGCTCGTTGGCGACGCGCAGGACCTCCTGGATCTCCTCCACGGTGGTCGGCATGACCACGGCCGACGCGGTGTTGGTCTCCCACGTGGCGTGCTGGAAGGGGTCGCGGAACTCGCGCAGGTCCGTGTCGGAGGTGAGGACCCGGTCCGCGCCGAGCGCGGCCGTGAATCCGTCGAGCGCTCTCGAGAGCGCCGCCTCGGTGACCCCCGGCGGCAGCGGGCTCGTCGAGACGGCGTCGGCCTGGCTCATGACCCTCTCCTCTTCTCAGGAAGCCTGATGTCGGCCGATCCTAACTGCAAGATCTCTCCCGCGGGAGGCGCTCGGGCGCGACTTGGCGCGCCGCGTGTGTTCAGGATGGGGTGATGGCCTCTCGCTCGGTCCAGCCCCTCCCCCGGCCCCTGCGCGCGCTCGCGGCGGCGCTCGCGCTCGCCCTCATCGGCGTCCTTCCGGCCGCGGCGCGCGCCGACTGCCCCGGCGGCGGCGTGACGTGCCCGTACGTCACCGCGACCCAGATCGGACAGCGCGCCGAGGGCGTCATGCGCTTCCCTCAGGCACTGGCGATCGGTCCCGACGGCTCGGTCTACGTGGCCGATCAGGGCTCGCACGTCGTGCAGGTCTTCGGTCCCGACGGCGTCTTCCTGCGCGAGTTCGGCATCGCGGGAGCCAAGCCGGGCCAGCTCAGCGGCGTCGGCGCCCTGGCCGTGGCCGGCGACGGGTCGGTGCTGGTGGCCGACGGCGCGAACCGCATCGATCGCTTCGACGCCAACGGGCAGCTCATGAACTCCTGGGGCGGGACCGGCAGCGACGTGGGCAAGTTCCGCTTCGGCGGCGGCTCGGGCAACACCGCGGCGGCGGGCGGCGGGCTGGCTGTCTCCGGCGACGCCGTCTACGTGGCCGACACCGGCAACGACCGCATTCAGCGCTTCACGCTCGACGGCGGCCACGGCGCCGAGATCGTGCCGCCGGGCCAGCTCGCCAACCCGCGCGGGATCGCGGTGCGCCGGACGCGGCTGTTCGTGGCCGACGACCAGCACCACCGGCTCGTCGTCTTCGACACCGGCGGGCATCTGCTGCGGGCGGTCGGCCAGAACGGCTCGGGCCCCGGCCAGCTCAACTTCCCCTACGGCGTCGCCACCGACGCGCCCGGGCGCGTGTTCGTCGCCGACGACCTCAACCACCGCGTCGTGCGCTTCAGCAGCGGGCCGGTGTATCCGTACAAGGGCCGCTGGGGCTCCTACGGGACGGCCCCGGGGCGGCTGGCCTACCCGCGCGGGATCGCGGTCGACGCGGCCGGCAACGTCTACGTGGCCAACACCGGCAACGACCGCATCGACGTCTTCGACAAGGGCGGCACGCTGCTGCGCTCGTTCGGCGCCTCGGGCCGCGCGGCCGGGCAGTTCGACGCGCCGGTGGGCGTCGCGTCCGACGCCGGCGGCATCCGCGCCGTGACCGACTCGGTCAACGGCCGGGTGCAGCTGCTCAACCCCGACGGTTCGCTGGCCTCGTCGTGGGGCTCGCCCGCGCCGGGGCCGACGATCCTCCCCGACCCGGTGGCCGTCGCCTTCGACGCGGGCGGCAACGCCTACGTCCTCGACCGCCGGCGCTCGCGGATCGTCGTCTTCGCCCGCGCGACCGGGCTGCCGGTGCGCACGATCGGCTCGCCCGGCAGCGGCCCGGGCCAGCTGCTCAACCCGTCGGCGCTGACCATCGACGGAGGCGGCACCATCGTGGTGGCCGACTCGGGCAACGAGCGCATCGCGCGCTTCGGCACCGGCGGCAGCTACCTGGGCGCCACCACCGGCGTCGGCGAGGGGCGCGGCATCGCGGTGAGCGCCGACGGCGCGCGCACCTACCTCTCCACCGCCAGCCACCGCATCGAGGTCTACGACTCGTCGGGCAGCGAGGTCGACGAGTTCGGCGGCGAGGGCAGCAAGATCGGCAAGCTCGAGTCGCCCGGGCAGATCGCCCTCGACGCCGCCGGCAACCTGTGGGTGGCCGACCGCGGCAACAACCGCATCCAGGAGTTCGGCCCGGACGGCGACCGCCTCGGAGCGTTCGGGGTGCGCGGCGTCGGCCTGGGCGAGTTCGTCCATCCGAGCGGCCTGAGCCTCGACTGCAACGGGGTGCTCACCGTCACCGACAGCGACAACAACCGCGTCCAGCAGTTCGCGCTGGCCGCGCCGGCCGCGACGGGGTGCGCCGCGCCGCTGCCGGTCGGCAACCCGCCGGCGCCCAAGCTCCCCACCCTGCCCGCACCCCTGGGCCCGCAGGTGTCCCTGCGCGTCCTGCGCACCACCGGCCTCGTGTCGACGCGCACGCTGCCGCTGCGCCTGGGCTGCGACACGACGTGCACCATCACCGCCACCGCGACCGCCACCCCGGTCGCGGCGCCGCCGCAGCAGGCACCGCCGCGTGACGGTGGCGCTGGCCACGGTCAAGCTCACGCTCGGGGCCGGCGACACGAAGATCGCGCGCCCGACGCTGTCGCGGGTCAATGCTGGGGCGGGACCGGCAGCGACGTGGGCAAGTTCCGCTTCGGCGGCGGCTCGGGCAACACCGCGGCGGCGGGCGGCGGGCTGGCTGTCTCCGGCGACGCCGTCTACGTGGCCGACACCGGCAACGACCGCATTCAGCGCTTCACGCTCGACGGCGGCCACGGCGCCGAGATCGTGCCGCCGGGCCAGCTCGCCAACCCGCGCGGGATCGCGGTGCGCCGGACGCGGCTGTTCGTGGCCGACGACCAGCACCACCGGCTCGTCGTCTTCGACACCGGCGGGCATCTGCTGCGGGCGGTCGGCCAGAACGGCTCGGGCCCCGGCCAGCTCAACTTCCCCTACGGCGTCGCCACCGACGCGCCCGGGCGCGTGTTCGTCGCCGACGACCTCAACCACCGCGTCGTGCGCTTCAGCAGCGGGCCGGTGTATCCGTACAAGGGCCGCTGGGGCTCCTACGGGACGGCCCCGGGGCGGCTGGCCTACCCGCGCGGGATCGCGGTCGACGCGGCCGGCAACGTCTACGTGGCCAACACCGGCAACGACCGCATCGACGTCTTCGACAAGGGCGGCACGCTGCTGCGCTCGTTCGGCGCCTCGGGCCGCGCGGCCGGGCAGTTCGACGCGCCGGTGGGCGTCGCGTCCGACGCCGGCGGCATCCGCGCCGTGACCGACTCGGTCAACGGCCGTGTGCAGCTGCTCAACCCCGACGGGACGCTGGCCTCGTCGTGGGGCTCGCCCGCGCCGGGGCCGACGATCCTCCCCGACCCGGTGGCCGTCGCCTTCGACGCGGGCGGCAACGCCTACGTCCTCGACCGCCGGCGCTCGCGGATCGTCGTCTTCGCCCGCGCGACCGGGCTGCCGGTGCGCACGATCGGCTCGCCCGGCAGCGGCCCGGGCCAGCTGCTCAACCCGTCGGCGCTGACCATCGACGGAGGCGGCACCATCGTGGTGGCCGACTCGGGCAACGAGCGCATCGCGCGCTTCGGCACCGGCGGCAGCTACCTGGGCGCCACCACCGGCGTCGGCGAGGGGCGCGGCATCGCGGTGAGCGCCGACGGCGCGCGCACCTACCTCTCCACCGCCAGCCACCGCATCGAGGTCTACGACTCGTCGGGCAGCGAGGTCGACGAGTTCGGCGGCGAGGGCAGCAAGATCGGCAAGCTCGAGTCGCCCGGGCAGATCGCCCTCGACGCCGCCGGCAACCTGTGGGTGGCCGACCGCGGCAACAACCGCATCCAGGAGTTCGGCCCGGACGGCGACCGCCTCGGAGCGTTCGGGGTGCGCGGCGTCGGCCTCGGCGAGTTCGTCCATCCGAGCGGCCTGAGCCTCGACTGCAACGGGGTGCTCACCGTCACCGACAGCGACAACAACCGCGTCCAGCAGTTCGCGCTGGCCGCGCCGGCCGCGACGGGGTGCGCCGCGCCGCTGCCGGTCGGCAACCCGCCGGCGCCCAAGCTCCCCACCCTGCCCGCACCCCTGGGCCCGCAGGTGTCCCTGCGCGTCCTGCGCACCACCGGCCTCGTGTCGACGCGCACGCTGCCGCTGCGCCTGGGCTGCGACACGACGTGCACGATCACCGCCACCGCGACCGTCACCCCGGCCGCGGCGCCGCCGCAGAAGCACCGCCGCGTGACGGTGGCGCTCGCCACGGTCAAGCTCACGCTCGGGGCCGGCGACACGAAGATCGCGCGCCCGACGCTGTCGCGGGCCAACGCGCGGCGGCTGGTGAAGGCCCTGCGCGGGCGGCGGGCGCTCGACGTCAACGTCCAGATCTCCGCGACGGCGGCGACCGGGGAGCCGGCGGCGGTGACGAAGCGGCTGCGGGCGACTCGGTAGTCGTCCGCCTTCGCTTGTGGCATTGCGCGGCGCTTACGGCATCACCGAGGGAAAGGGCGGTTGCGGTCGTCGCGGCGCCCGCGGCTCCGTCGCGCGGGGGTCTGCGACCTAACTCCGCGCGTGAGGAAGTCGCAGACCCCTGCGCCGGGGGTCTGCGACACAAGCGAACTCCTGGTTCGAGCGCACCCCCTCCCCGAGGACGACGGCGAGCGCCGCGACCACCGCCACCTCCCTTTCCCCTCGGTGATGCTGTAAGCGCAAGCACCACGACAAGCGCCCAGCGGACGACCGCCTACGGCGCCTCCAACCGAGCCTTCTGCACCTTGCCCATCTCGTTGCGCGGGAGCTCGTCGAGCAGGTGCACCACCCGCGGGCGCTTGTGCGGCGTCAGCAGCGAGGCGACGTGGTCGGCCAGCTCGTCGGCCGACGGCGCGGCGCCCTCGGTGGGGACGATCCACGCGACGATGCGCTCGCCCAGGTCGGGGTCGGGCTCGCCGGTGACCGCGGCCTCGCGCACGCCGGGGTGCTCGAGCAGCGCGCCCTCGATCTCGCCCGCGCCGATCTTGTAGCCGCCGCTCTTGATGAGGTCGGTGGCGCGCCGGCCGACGATGCGGATGTAGCCGTCGGGGGCGCGCGTGGCGAGGTCGCCGGTGCGAAACCAGCCGTCCTGGACGGCCTCGGCAGTGGCGTCGGGGCGGTTGAGGTACTCGAGGAAGAGGTTGGGCCCGCGCACCGCGATCTCGCCGATCGTCTCGTCGTCGGCGGCGTCGATCGCCTCGCCCGCGTCGTCGAGCAGGCGGATCTCGACGCCCTGAAGCGGCGGTCCGACGTACCCGGCGCGGCGGTCGCCGTCGGCCCGGATCGAGGTGTTCATGAGCGTCTCGCTCATCCCGTAGCGCTCGACGATGCGCTGGCCGCTGAGGCGCTCGATGCGCTCGTGCTCGACGGCGGGCAGGGCGGCCGATCCCGACACGAGCAGCCGCGCCCGGCGCAGCGCGCCCGCGATGGCGTCGTCGCGCTCGGCGTCGGCCGCCAGCCGGTGGTACATCGTGGGCACGCCGAAGACCATGGTCGCGCCGTCCCGCAGCGCGGCGGCGACGCCGTCCGACGAGAAGCGGCCGAGGTGGTGCGTCGCCCCGCCGCGGCGGATCGACCCGAGCGTGCCGACGACGAGGCCGTGCACGTGGAAGAGCGGCAGGCCGTGCGCGACGACGTCATCGGCCGTCCATTCCCAGGCGTCGGCGAGGGCGTCGAGGTTCGACGCGATCGAGCGGCGCGGCAGGACGGCGCCCTTGGGCGGACCGGTGGTGCCCGAGGTGTAGACGACCAGCGCCGGCGCCTCCTCGTCGGGCTCGTCCGCGAGCTCGCCTCCGCGCGCGGCGAGGTCCACGTCGATGCGCGGCCGCGAGGCCAGGGCCTCGGGCAGCTCGACCCCCGGCGCACAGAGGACCGTCTCGGGCGCGGAGTCCTCGACGATGTGGCCGAGCTCGCGCTCGCCCGCCTTGGGGTTGATGGGCACCGCGGCGACCCCGGCCAGGAGCGCGCCGATGACGGCCACGGCCGTCTCGGGTGCCGACACCGCCCACACGCCGACGCGCTCGGCGCCCGCCACCTCGCCCGCGACGTGGGCGGCCGCGTCGCGCAGCTGCGCGTACGTCAGCGCCACGTCACCGAAGCGCAGGGCGAGGCGGTCGTCGGGGTCGCGCAGCGCGGGGAAGAGCACGTCAGGGATCCTTCCATGCATGCACGTCGCAGAGGTCACCGCCTTCGGCGGCCCCGAGGTCCTGCAGCTCACCGAGCGCCCGGACCCCGCGCCGGCGCCGGGCGAGGTCGTCGTGCGCATCCGCGCGGCGAACGTCAACCCGACCGACCTCGGGGTCCGCTCCGGCCAGGCGCGGACGCGCATGCCCGACCTGCAGCCGCCGTTCGTGCCCGGATGGGACCTGGCCGGCGAGGTGACCGCGGTGGGCAGCGAAGCCACCGGCTTCGCCCCCGGCGATCGCGTGCTGGGGATGATCCCGTTCGGGCGCATCGGCGGGCGGGTGGGCGCCTACGCGCAGGCCGCCGCCGTCGACCCGGGCTGGCTCGCCCCGCTCTCGACCGACCTCGACGACGCCACCGCCGCGACGCTGCCGCTCAACGCGCTGACCGCCCAACAGGCGCTCGACATGATCGCCGCGCCGCCGGGCGCGACGCTGCTCGTGACCGGCGCCAGCGGCGCGGTCGGCGGCTTCGCCACGCAGCTCGCCGTCCGCGCGGGGCTCCGCGTGCTGGCCCAGGCCTCCCACGACGACGAGGACTGGGTCGGCTCGCTCGGCGCGACGGAGGTCCTCCCCCGCGACACCGACCTCGCGACCATCGGCCCCGTCGACGCCGTCCTCGACGCCGTCCCCCTCGGCCCCGACGCCACCGCCGCGCTGCGCGAAGGCGGGATCGCCGTCTTCACCCGCCCGCCGGGCGCCGACCCGCCGCCCGGGCGGCGCTTCGACGTCGTGCTCGTGCAGTCGAACGCCGAGCAGCTGCGCGCGCTGACCGACGACCTCGAGCACGGCCGGCTGCGCACCCGCATCGCCGAGGTCCTGCCGCTCGCCGACGCCGCGCGCGCCCACGCGCTCAACGAGGCGGGCGGCCTGCGCGGGAAGGTGCTGCTGGCGCCGTAGCTCGCGCGCGCTCGCGGCTTGCGCCCGTCCGCCCGCGTTCGCAATGCTGCGCGGCCAGGCATCGAGGGCGCTGCGCGCGTTCGCCGCGTGCGCCCACGAGCGCGCCGTCCAATGAGCGCACGCGCCAAAGGAAACACGCGGCGCCTATGCACCATATGCATGCAAGAGACGGCACGCGCCGCGTGAACGGGCGCCGCGCGCCGCGACCGACCACGGCGCCCGGCCCACCGCGGACTGCCCTGGCCACGACGCCGCGAGCGACCGACGCGCGCGAACGGCGGACGACGCCGCGCGAGCTACGCGCGCGCTCGTAGGCGAGCTTCGCGCCCTCGGCCATCGAGGCCAGCTTGGCCCAGCAGATCGTCGGGTCGATCGGGCCGAAGCCCGCCCAGGTGCCGAAGCCGCAGTCGGTGCCCGCGATCACGCGGTCGACGCCGACGATGTCGACGAAGTTGCCCAGGCGCTCGGCGACGAGCGCGGGGTGCTCGATGTAGTTGGCCGTCGTGTCGAGCACGCCGGGGATGAGGATCTTGTCCTCGGGGATCTTGTCGGCGTTGGCGCGCCACACCGCCCACTCGTGCGCGTGGCGCGGATTGGCGGCCTCGAACTGCAGCGCGGACGCCTTCAGGCGCATGACGTCGTCGAAGATCTTCTCGAGCTCGATGTCGAGGTGGTGCGGGCCCTCGTAGTTGCCCCAGCACAGGTGGACGCGCACGCGATCGCCGGGAACGTCGCGCAGCGCCTGGTTGATGGCGTCGACGTGGACGGCCGCGCGCTCGACGAAGACCTCGTCGGGCTCGTCGCGGTACATGATGTGGCGGCCCATGGCCAGGTCGGGCGCGTCGATCTGCAGGTAGAAGCCGGCCTCGACGATGCCCTCGTACTCGGTCTTCATCGCCTCGGCGATGGCGTCGAGGTACGCGTCGGTGCTGTCGTAGTACTCGTTGGGCTGGAAGAGGGCGACGATGCCCGGCGAGGGGGCGTTCATGAAGGCGCCCTGGACCGGCTGGCCCTCGATCGCGTTGCGCAGGTGCTCGAGGTCGCGCTCCAGCGGCTCGCGGTTCTCGTAGGCGATCGGGCCGCGGCAGATCGGGCGCAGGTACTTGGCGGTCGCGCCCGCGGCGGCGAGGCGGTCGCGGAAGCTCGGGTAGGCGTCGAGGTCGGCCGGCGTCGCGCGCGGCACGTCACCCACCTCGAAGCCGCTCAGGCGATGGCGGATGAAGGTCGCGTAGCCGATCTTGCTCATCTCGCCGTCGCTGACGATGTCGACGCCGGCGTCGACCTGGTGCTGGACGCGATCCTTGACCGCCGCGCCGATGACGCGCTCGTACTCCTGGGGATCGACCTCCTCGCCCTTGTCCTCGGCGAAGACCACGTCGACGACGTCCTGCGGGCGCGGCAGGCTGCCCACGTGCGTCGTCAGGATGCGACCGTTCTCAGCCATGTCGGCCACGATATAGGACGGCCGTGCAAGGGAACCTGACATGTGGGATGGTGCGCGGACATGATCGTCCGCTGGGGTCTCGAGTCCCTCGAGGAGGTGCTCGCGGAGCTCTCGGTGAGCGCGCCGCTGCTCATCACCGAGGAGCTCTGGCAGGAGACCGAGCTGCCGGTGGCGCAGCGCTTCCACGGCGCCCGCCCGCACGCCGAGATCACCGGCGTGCGCGAGGCGGCCGAGCTGGCGAAGGACGCCGACGGCCTCGTCGCGCTGGGCGGCGGCAGCGTCATGGACACGACCAAGGCCGTCTCGGTGCAGGCCGGGCTGCCGATGGTCTCCATCCCCACGACCTACGCCGGCGCCGAGTGGACGCCGTTCTTCGGCGTGCGCAACGAGCAGACGCGCACCAAGGACGCCGGCTTCGACGCCCGCGTCGAGGGCATCGTCTACGAGCCCAAGCTCACGCTGCGGATGCCCGCCCAGGTCACCGCGGGCACCGCGCTCAACGCGCTGACGCACTGCGCCGAGGCGCTCTACGTCCCCGGTCGCACCGACGAGAGCGACGAGCACGCGCTGCAGGGCGCGGCCCTCATCGCGCGCCATCTGCCGGCCGTGCTCGACGACCTCGAGGATCTCGACGCGCGCACCGGCCTGCTCGAGGGCGCGATGCACGGCGGCGCCGCGCTGCGCGTCGGCATGGGCCTCGGGCACGCCATGGCGCAGTCGCTCGGCGGCCGCTACGGCGTCCCGCACGGGGCGATGAACGCGATCTGCCTGCCGCCTGCCCTGCGCTTCAACGCCGACGTGGCCGGCGACGAGATCGGCCGCCTGGCCGAGGCGATGGGCGCCGACCCGGCCGCCCGCACCGAGGAGCTCGCCGCGATCGCGCTCGACACGCGCCTGCGCGACTACGACATCCCGCGCGACGACCTCGGCGAGCTGTCGGCCGCCACCGCCGAGCGCGGCGCCGCCAAGGCCAATCCGCGCGTCGCCACGATCGACGAGATCCACCAGCTCTTCGACTCCGTTTGGTAGCGTCGAGCGGCGCGGCCGGGGCCGCGCCGCGTCCGCCGAAAGGGCCGAGCCCACCCTGGTGCAGTCGTCGTTCAGTCGCAACCTTCTTTCCGCCCGGCGCCAGCGGACCACGGGCGATCCGGAAAGGAGGCTGCCGTGTCATCGCCATCCCTGCCGTCCGCTCCGAGCCTGGAGCAGCTGCGCAAGCAGGCCAAGGATCTGCTGCGCGCCCACCGCGCCGGGAACCCGCAGGCCCTCGCGCGCGTCGCCGCGCACGAGCCCGGCGAGCCGCTGAAGCTCACGGGCGCCCAGCACGTCGTGGCGCGCGAGCACGGCTTCCCGAGCTGGGCGCGCCTGAAGGCCTACGTCGAGCGCGTCGCCGCGCACGGCCCCGACCTCGAGCACGCCTACCACGAGGACCTCGACTACTACGAGGGCCGCGCCTACGGGCTGCACGCGTCCGCCCGCGACGGCACCGAGAGCGCCGTCGCCGCCTTCGAGCGCTGGAACGCGCCCGTCACGCAGGCCGGCGCGCGCACGGTGGTCGCGCGCCGGCACGGCTTCGCGAGCTGGGCGGCCCTGCGCCGCCACGTCGCGGGCCTGCGCGACTCGGGCGAGCCGTTCGCCCGCGCCTACCGCGCCGTCGAGGCCCATGACGTCGACGGCCTGCGCGCGCAGCTCGAGACGTTCCCCGACCTGGCCGCGGCGGTCGGCACCAACGGCAACGACCTGATCGGGATGGCGGGCGCGACGTGCGACGAGCGCCTCGTCCGCGTCCTGCTCGACGCCGGCGCCGATCCGGCGCGCGGCAACGCCCACGGCTGGACGCCGCTGCATCAGGCGGCCTACTCGAACCTCCCGCTGCTGGCGCGGATGCTGCTCGACGAGGGCGTGCCCGTCGACGTGTCCGCGCGCGGCGACGGCGGCACGCCGCTCGTCGTCGCCCTCTTCTGGGGCCATCGCGAGGTCGCCGAGGTCCTGGCGCGCGCACGGCGTTCATCCGCGCAACCTGCGCGCCGCCGCCGGGCTCGGGCGCCTGGACCTCGTCGAGGAGCTCGTCGCGCCCGACGGGCGCCTGGCGCCGCAGGCCGGCGCGCACCGCGCCTACTACCGCCCGCACAGCGGGTTCCCCGACTGGCGCCCGTCGGACGATCCGCAGGAGGTCCTCGACGAGGCGCTCGCCTGGGCGGCGCGCAGCGATCGCGTCGACGTGCTCGAGCCGCTCGTCGCGCGCGGCGCGCGCCCCGACGCCGACGTCTACCGCGGCAGCGCCCTGATGTGGGCCGCGGCGAGCGGGCGCGCCGCCGCCGTGCGCCGGCTCATCGAGCTCGGCGCCGACCCCAGCGGCCGCTCGACCTTCGGCGGGCCGACCCACGGCGAGGGCGTGACGCCGCTGCACCTCGCCGCCCAGGGCGGCCACCTCGACGCCGCGCGGGCGCTGCTGGACGCCGGCGCCGACCCGCGCGCCCGCGACGCCAACTTCGACTCGACGCCCGACGGCTGGGCCGAGTACGGGGGCCACCCGGCGGTGGCGGCCGCAATCCGGGGTGCGTGAAGAGAGCCCACGCGCGCACTTCGTCACCATGCAGGCCAGCGATGCTCACCGAGGGCCCCTCCGCCACCCGGGACGAGCCCCAGGCTGCGCTGCGCCGCGACATCCGCGAGCTCGGCGTGCTGCTGGGGCGCACGATCGTGCGCCAGGAGGGGCGCGAGATGCTCGATCTCGTCGAGCGCGTGCGCCGGCTCGTGCGCACGGACCGCGACGCCGCCGCCGCCATCCTCGCCGAGGTCGATCCGCTCACGGCGATCCGCCTCGTCCGCGCCTTCTCGACCTACTTCCACCTGGCCAACGTGGCCGAGCAGGTCCACCGCGCCCGCGAGCTCCAGGCCACGCGCGTCGAGCGCGGCTCGTGGCTGGCGCAGGCGGTCGAGCGGATCACGAGCGCCGCGGTCTCGCCCGGCGAGCTGAGCGCGGACATCGCGCACCTCGCGGTGCGCCCGGTGTTCACCGCCCACCCCACCGAGGCCGCGCGGCGCACGGTGCTGACCAAGCTGCGCCAGGTCGCCACCCTGCTCGACGAGCGCGAGCGGGCCGTGGGCGAGACCGCGCAGCGCCGCGTCGAGCGCCGGCTGGAGGAGCTCATCGAGCTGCTGTGGCAGAGCGACGAGCTGCGCGTGGCCAAGCCCGACGTCGTCGACGAGGCGCGCAACGCCGTCTACTACCTCGACGAGCTGCACCGCAACGCGGTGCCCGACACGCTCGAGACGCTGGTCGACGAGCTCGCCCGCCTCGGCGTCGACCTCCCGGTCGACGCTCGCCCGCTGCGCTTCGGCAGCTGGATCGGCGGCGACCGCGACGGCAACCCCAACGTGCTGCCGACGACCACGCTCGACGTCCTGGAGCTCCAGCACGCCCACGCGCTGCGCGACGCGCTGGCGGTCATCGACGAGCTGCGCGCCGACCTCTCCTCCTCGGTGCGCATCACGGGCGTCACGGCCCAGCTGGAGGCCTCGCTGGCCGCCGACCTCGAGCGCCTGCCCGAGCTCGACCAGCGCTACCGGCGCCTGAACGCCGAGGAGCCCTACCGGCTGAAGCTCACCTGCGTGCGCCAGAAGCTGCTCAACACGCGCGCGCGGCTGGCGGCGCGCGGCCGCCACGAGCCCGGGCGCGACTACGTCGGCACCGCCGAGCTGCTCGCCGACCTCGCGCTGGTGCGCGACTCGCTGCTGCTGCACCGCGGCGAGCTGATCGCGCGCGGGCGCCTCGAGCAGGCCATGCGCACGCTGGCGGCCTTCGGGCTGCACCTCGCGACGCTCGACGTGCGCGAGCACGCCGACGCCCACCACGAGGCCCTGGCGCAGCTCTTCGACCGCGTCGGCGACGGCGAGCGGTCCTATCGAGAGCTCGACCGCGACGAGCGCCTCGCCCTGCTGGCCGCCGAGCTGCCCTCGCGGCGCCCGCTCGCGCCCACCCCGCCCCCGCTCGACGCCCGCGCCGCGCGCACCTACGACACCTTCGCGGCCATCCGCCGCGCCCTGGACACCTACGGCCCGGACGCCATCGAGTCCTACATCGTCTCGATGTGCCGCGGCGCCGACGACCTCCTCGCCGCCGCGGTGCTGGCCCGCGAGGCGCGCCTGATCGACCTCGACGCGGGCGTGGCGCGGATCGGCTTCGTCCCGCTGCTGGAGACGCCGGCCGAGCTGCGCCGTGCCGGCGAGATGCTCGAGGAGCTGCTGACCGAGCCCTCCTACCGGCGGCTGCTGACCCTGCGCGGCGACGTGCAGGAGGTGATGCTCGGCTACTCGGACTCCAACAAGGAGGCCGGCATCGCGACGAGCCAGTGGGAGATCCACCGCGCCCAGCAGCGCCTGCGCGAGGTCGCCGTGCGCCACGGCGTGCGCCTGCGGCTCTTCCACGGCCGCGGCGGCACGATCGGGCGCGGCGGCGGTCCGACCCACGAGGCGATCCTCGCCCAGCCCGCCGGGACGCTCGACGGCGAGCTGAAGATGACCGAGCAGGGCGAGGTCATCTCCGACAAGTACCTGCTGCCCGCGCTCGCGCGCGAGAACCTCGAGCTCATGCTGGCCGCGTCGGTCGAGGCCAGCGTGCTGCGCCGCGCGCCGCAGCGCACCGCCGAGGAGCTCACGCGCTGGTTCGGCACGATGGACGCCATCTCCGACGCGGCCTTCGAGCGCTACGAGGGGCTCATCGCCGACCCCGACCTGCCGGCGTACTACTTCGCCTCCTCGCCGGTCGAGCTGCTGGGCGAGCTGCACCTCGGCTCGCGCCCGTCGCGGCGCCCGGACGCGGGCGCCGGCCTGGAGGGCCTGCGCGCCATCCCGTGGGTCTTCGGCTGGACGCAGTCGCGCCAGATCGTCCCCGGCTGGTTCGGCGTGGGCAGCGGCCTGGCCGCCGCCCGCGAGGCGGGCCTGGCCGAGGTGATGGCCGACATGAACGAGCGCTGGCGCTTCTTCGAGACCTTCCTCTCCAACGTCGCCATGACGCTGGTCAAGACCGACCTCGACCTCGCCGGGCACTACGTGCGCACGCTCGTGCCGCCCGAGCACCACCACCTCTTCGAGACCATCCGCGCCGAGCACGACCTGACGGTGGCCGAGATCCTGCGCATCACCGGCCAGGACGGGCTGCTGGCCGCCAACCCGCTGCTCGAGCGCACCCTGCGCGTGCGCGACGACTACCTCGCGCCGCTGCACCTCATGCAGGTCACGCTCATGTCGCGCTTCCGCGACGACCGCGCCGCCGGGCGCCACCCCGACCCGGCGGTCGCGCGGGCGCTGCTGCTGACGGTCAACGGCATCGCCGCCGGGCTGCGCAACACGGGCTGAGCCATCGCGTAGCATCCGCGACGCAGATGAGCGTCAGGGCTCCTGACATCTGCGACGCGGACGAGCTGGTGGCACGGGCCGCCGCGATGCGCGACACGCTGCGCGAGCGCCAGGCTGAATGCGAGGCGCTCGGCCGCCTCCCCGACGAGACCAACCGCGACTACGTCGAGGCCGGCTTCTTCCGGGTCATCCAGCCGCGGCGCTTCGGCGGGTTCGAGCTCGGGCTGCAGGCCTTCCTGCGCGTGGCCGTCGAGCTCTCGCGCGGCTGTCCCTCGAGCGGCTGGGTCTACGCGCTCACCGCCGGCCACGCGCACACCGTGACCATGTGGCCCGAGCAGGGTCAGATCGAGCTGTTCGGCGACGGTGACTTCCGCTGCCCGCTGTCGAACCTGCCGGCGCGGGCGGTCCGCGTCGACGGCGGCTACCGCCTCGACGGCTGGTGGGACTACGGCTCGGGCTGCGACACGGCCACGCACTTCATCGGCGGGGTCGCCGTGGAGGGCGAACCGGGGCACACCCGCTGGGCGGCCTTCCCGCGCGAGGCGTACTCGATCGTCGACAACTGGGACACCCTCGGCATGCGCGGCACCGGGTCGCGCCGCGTGGTGGTCGAGGACCTGCTCGTGCCCGAGCACCACACGGTGGCCTCGCCCAACCCCGAGCGCCCGGAGGTCGAGTTCCCGGGCCGCGACGTGCACGAGAACCCGATCTACCGCGGCGGCACGATCATGCCGCTGCTCGTCTCCGAGCCCGCGGCGGTGGCGGTCGGCATCGCGCAGGGCGCCATCGACCACTACGTCGAGATCCTGCAGACCCGCCGCCAGTACGGCCCCGCCTCGCCGCTGCGCCGCGAGCTGACGATGTTCCAGCGCGACCTCGGACAGGCCACGGCGCTGGTCGACACCGCCGAGGCGGCGCTCATGCAGGTGGCGACGACGTGGACCGCGCAGGCGCACGCCGTCGTCGAGCGCGGGATCGAGACGACCGACGAGGACCAGCGCCGGCTGCTGATGATCTGCCAGCAGATCGTCGAGCTGTGCGCCGAGGCCGTCGACATCGTCTTTCGCACCGCGGGCACCTCCGCGACGCGCAAGGGCGAGGCCGTCGAGCGCTGCTTCCGCGACGTCAACATGATCCGCACCCACGTGACGATGCAGTTCGACCGCACCTTCGAGAACGTCGGGCCAGATGCGGCTCGGGCTCCCGCCCGCCGGCTTCTTCTAGAGCGCCGCGGCGCTTGTGCAGCCGCACGACGCTGCCGCTGGCGAACGAGCGCACCTGAACCAGGTCGCAGGCCTGGTTGCACAGCCACAGCCCGTGCCCGCCGGACTGGCCGCTGGCCGGCCGCACGCGCCCGGCGAGCGGATCGGCGATGGCGCCCGCGTCGGCGACCTCGAAGATCAGCATCTCGTCGGTCAGCCAGGCGCGCAGCACGCCCTCCCCGCCGCCGTGGCGCACGGAGTTGGTCGCCACCTCGTTGACGGCGAGCACGAGGTCGCTGGTCCCCGCCTCGGAGAGGCCGGCCTCCCGTGCCCGCAGCTCCACGAGCCGGCGCACGACGGCCAGCGTGCGCGAGGCGAAGGGCAGCACGTCGGCCTCCGGCGGCGGCTCGGAGAGGGGCGCGGCGAACGGGGCCGCCACGGCGCCGAGGTCCTCGTAGGTGTCGCTGCGGCGGGTCCGATCGCCCGCCACCACGGCCGGGTGGCTGCCGTGGGCCTTGGCGATGACGTCGGGGTCCAGCGCGTCGACGTCGTAGGGGCACAGCAGCCAGAAGTCCTCGGCGCCCGCGAAGGCGAGGTTGAGCAGCGCCTCGTGGCGCTGGCACTCGACGAGCTCGTCGGGGCTGCGCTCGGCCCAGATCGGCTCGCCGATGCCCCGCAGCCGCCGCCCGCGCCCCGCGTTGGCATCGACGAACTCGCGCCACGCGGGGATGATGCGCGCGGGGTTGGTGCCCACGTCGGCCATGTCGGCGAAGCTCACGCCCGCGGCCTCGGCGCCGAGCTCCTCGCGCAGGCGCGCGATCCTGGCGGCGCTGACGACGACGAGGATCGGCTCGCCGGCCGCGACCGCGTCGCGGATCCAGGGCAGCGTCCCCTCGAGGAAGCCGTCGTCGCCGGCGTAGAGCAGCGCCTCGTGACGGAACCCATCCGTCGGCCAGCGCTCGACGTGCTCTGCGGTCGTTGCCATGGATTCCCCGAGGAGGGCGGGCCCGCCCGCCGGTCGAATGGATGCTAGCGCGCCAAATCCCGGTCGCGGCGCGGTTACCGACGCACGCCCGTCGGGCGCGCGAAGCGGTCCGAGACGCTGTCGGGCTCGGGTCGCTCGCCCGGGGCGAGGAAGCGCTCGACGAGCGTTCGGGTCGCCCGGTGGACGACCTCGGAGTCGATCGCTCCCAGCCGCCGGCTCGCGCGCCGGGTGACGACGAGCAGCGCGCCGACGGCGCGGCCGTCGTGCACCAGCGGGCTCGCCAGGGCGCCGCAGCAGGCCCCGCCGGGGCCCTCGAAGCGCTCGACCTGGGCGGCGCGCGCCGTGTCCAGCACCTGCGTGAGCAGCATGCAGCGCTCGGGCAGCGCCTCGCCCGAGGGCAGGCCGGCCTCGGCCACCGCGATCGTGCGCTCCGGGTCGTCCGCGTCGCGCAGGAACAGCGAGGCGTGGTCGACCTGGAGCACGTCGGTGATCCGACGCAGCTCGATGGTGGCGAGGTCCGCGAGCGTCGCTCCCGGACTCAGATCCCAATTCACGTCGTGCTCCAGCGCGTGTCCGCGCGCCCTGCCGATGTCACCCAAGAAGTCATGTCACCCCGTCCGTGAGGCTGGTCCGTGGGTGAGGGATGCACCGGAACGGCGCCGTTCATGTACGGGTGTGGACGGAGGACCGATGCCGCTGCGCCGGACGGCGTGTATGGCGCCGTGAACGGCGCGTCATCGGCGGAGCGGGTACCACCCGGCGCCGCTACCGGGTCGTCTGGCCCTATCGAAGCGCCGCCTGCAGCACGCGGCGCGCGATCGGAGCCGCCGCCTTGCCCCCGAAGCCCGCCCCCACGAGCATGACCGCCACCGCGACCTGCGGCTTGGCGGCGGGCGCGAAGGCGACGAACCAGGCGTCGGCGTCCTTCGGGTTCGTCGAGTTCGGGCGCAGCTCGGCGGTGCCGGTCTTGCCCGCGACCTGCACGCCGGGGATCGCCGCGGCGGTCCCGGTGCCGGAGCGGACGACCCCGAGCATCATCTCGCGCACCTGCCCGGCGACGCGCGCGCTGACCACGCGCCGGCGCAGCACCTTGTCGTTGCGCACGATGCGCGGGCGCGACCGGCGCCCGCGCTCGGCGATCGTCGCCCCCACCACCGCCATCTGCAGCGGCGTCGCCAGGTCGCGGTCCTGGCCGATGGCGCTCGCGCCGACCGCGAGGCTGTCGGTCAGCTTGCCGGCCGGTGGGATCGTGCTCGGCTTGGCGTCGGGGACGCGCGGTCGCTCGTTGAAGCCGAAGGCCTCCGCCATCGCCACCAGGCGCTTGGCGCCGAGCTTGGCCCCGAGCGGCGCGAAGACCGAGTTGCACGAGTCGATGAAGGCCTGCGTGAGCGAGCCGCCGCACGACTCGCCGCCGGCGTTGCGCAACGTGACGCCCGAGAGCGTCGCGGAGGTGCGCACCGGGAAGCCGCTCGACGGCGTCGCGACGCCCGCCGCCAGCGCGCCGGAGAGGGTGATGATCTTGAACGTCGAGCCGGGCGGCTGCGGGGCCGAGACGGCCAGCCCCGCGAGCGCCAGCACCGACCCGTCGCGCGGGCGCACGACCGCCACGCCGCCCAGCTTGCCCCCGAGCGCCGCCGCGGCGGCGCGCTGCAGCCCGGGCCGGATGGTCGCGTGGACCGAGTGCCCCCGGTGGCGCTTGACCGTGGCGACGACGCGGTCGCCGAAGCGCAGCTGCGCCCCGGGCGTGCCGGCCAGGCGCTCGTCGTACAGGCGCTCGAGCCCGGTGCCGCGGTCGTTGCCCGAGGGCGGGCGCCCGGCGATGGCGGCCGTCGCCGGGTTCGCCGAGAGCAGCCGGCCGTCGGCGCCCAGCACCTGGGCGCGGGTCGGGCGCGTGAGCACGATCCGGCGCACCTGCTCGCCCTGGCGCAGGCCGGGCAGGCGCAGGTGCGGCGCCCACGCGACCCGCGCCGCGCCGTCCTCGTCGTGGACCGACAGCGCGATCGTGCCCCGCAGCGTTCCGAAGATGCGCGTGGGCATGACGGTGGGCAGGTCGAAGCTTCCGTCGCGTCCCTCGGCGATGCGGCCGATGCGAACGCTCTTGACCGTCGCCTGGCTCTCGGCGGACCGTACGAGGCGTGCGAACCGGGCGCGCGGATAGGCTGAGCGGCTGCGCTTGTCGAGCATGACCCACATCCCGCCCGGATCGCGCCGCATCCACGACGCGGCGAAGCTCTGCGCCGCCTCCCGACGCATGTCCTGCTGGTGATGGCGGTCGAGCACGAACCAGACCGCTCCGCCCGCCGCCGCCAGCACGACGAGGACGACGAGCAGCGCTCGCCACGGCATGCCGTCGCGGCCGCGGCGCCGACGGCGCCCAGGCTCGAGCCACGCCACGCCGGAGCGCCGCGGCGGGGCCGAGGAGAACATCGAGCGGCGGCGACGACGACGAGGCACAGGCGTCTGTCTAGCGTGCCAGGCGGCGCGATGCGTTGCGCCCCTTCCACGTCGGCCGGGTGGATCGGAGAGGGCGATCGGGTATCCAGGGGCCGCTGTGGCCGGGCGAGGCATGTCCACTCCTGAGGTCGTTTCGAATGGCGTCACCTTCGAGGTGGACCGCTTCGAGTGGGTCGACGGCGACCGCCTCGAGGTCAGCGGCCGCTGGTACGGGCTGCGCGGCCACCGCTTCGTGCGCCCGGTGCTCGTCGTGCAGGCGGCCGACGAGCAGCGACGCCTGCTGGCCGTCCTCGACCACAAGCCGTGGGCCGCCGAGGACGGCGACGAGTGGATCGCCGCCTTCCCATGGGAGGGCGAGCCGCTCGAGGTCACGGCGGCCGAGCTCGCCGTCGCGCCGAGCCTGGCGGTCGACCTGCCCGTGCCGAGCGTCCCCGGCCAGCGGCGCTCGGCGCCCTCCGAAGGCCCGCTGCACGCGCGGCGCGGCCCGGCGGAGCCCAAGGCCGAGCCCGAGCCCGAGCCGGCCGCCGCCCCGCCCGCGCGGCGGGGGCGCGCGAAGGCCGCGGAGGCGGCCCCGCCGCCCGCGAGCCCCGCGCCGGGCGAGAGCATCACCGCCGAGGAGGTCGCGGCGCTGCGCGCCCAGATCGCCAGCGAGCACGCGTCCGTGCGCCGCCTCGCCGCCCAGCTCGAGGATGCCCACCAGGGGCTCGCCGCCGCGCGCGCCGCGGCCGACGACTACGACGCGCTCGCGGCCGAGCGCGATGCGGCCATCGCCGCCCGCGACGAGGCGCGGGCCAACGCGAACCTCGACCACGACGCGATCATCGAGGAGCGCGATCAGGCCGTGCAGGAGCGCGCTGCCGCGCTCTACGCGCGCGACGAGGCGCTCGACGAGCGCGCGGCGGCCAACTTCGAGCGCAAGAACGCCATCGCCGAGCGCGACGCCGCGTTCGCCGAGCGCGATCGCGCGATCGAGGCCCAGCGGGCCGCGGTGCGCGACCTCGAGGCGCTCGAGCAGCGCGTGGCGGGCGCCGAGCAGGCGCGCCTGGAGGAGATCGCCAGCGCACCGCCCGCGGGCGCCGTCCGGGCCACGCCCGGCGAGGACCGCGACGACCCACCAGCGACCAGGGATCGTCTGGGTCCAGCGCGTCGTCGCCCTCATCGTCCTCGTCGTGTGGGCGATCGTCGTCTACAAGGTCCTGCACGGCCTCGTCTAGAGCGCGGCCGAGGCGGCCGCGCGGCGTCACGCGCCGACGCCGAGCAGGTGCGCGCGCAGCACGCGCGCCACGTCCGCGTGGACGGGCTCGCGGTGGTCGAGCGGTGCTTCGTCGAGCTCGACCAGCGCGCTTTCGCACATCGGGCAGACGGCGGCGGGCACCATCGTGGCAAGGCGCGCGCCCTCGTCCCACCGGCTGCCGCAGGTGGCACAGACCAGCATCGCGCAGGACCCTAGCGGCAGTGACCGCAGCGCGCCATGGGCGCCTAGGCGGATGTCCTAAGCAACCTTGGCCACCGCGCGCTGCAGCTCGCCCGGCGAGTAGGCGCCCTCGAAGCGCGTGCTGATCTTGCCGCTGCGGTCGATGACGAAGGTCCACGGCTCGCTCGCGAGCTTCCACGCCGCCACCTGCGCGCGCACGCCCTTGTTGACCTGGTTGTCCTGGTAGATCTCCTGGTGGATGAAGGCCACGCCCTTGGGCGCGGTCGCCTTGACCTGCTCGACGATGTCGACCACCGGTCCGCAGACGCGGCTCGCGCACAGCAACGGCGTCGCGAAGGTGATGACGACCGGCTTCTTGCCCAGCACGTCGGCGAGGTCGGTCTGCAGGAGGTCCTTGGCGAAGGGCCGGCGCGTGTCCAGCTGCGCGGCGTCGCCGCCGACGTCGGTCAGCGTCTGGGTGTGGACGCTGATCGCCTTGTCGCCGGGGCCGGGCGGCTCACCCTGGCCGGCGGTGACGTTGACGCTGAAGCCGTTGGTCACCAGCAGGCGCCCGTCGAGCTTGGCGATCGCCACGACGGCCTGCTTGCCGTCGCGCTTGAAGGGCACGTCGGCCACGTAGACGGACTTGGCCGCGCTCGGGTCCTTGGCCACCGTCTCGCTCTGGAACTGCGGCTTGACCTCCAGGGACTCCGAGCGCGCGACGTACGGCCCGCGCACTCCGGAGCCGTCCGCGCGAGCGGTGTAGAGCGCCACCTCGGCGCCCGTGATCTGCTTGCGGGCGGTGTCGAAGAGCGCGAATCCGTAGCGGTTGACCCCCTTGTGCAGGAGCGACACGCTGGGCGCGAGGACAGGGCCCTGGCCATCGGCCATCGACGCCAGGTCGTTCAGCGTCTTGCCGCTGGACGATGGGAAGTCGGCCGGCTGGCCGGTCGGCTCGGGCTGCGGGGGTGGTCTGTCGGGCTTGTCCGAGCCGCCGCAGCCGGCCACCAGCGCGCCGGCCGCGAGCAGCGCGACGAAGAACGGGAGAGGTCGATGCACGCCGCCCGAGTCTAGGCACAACTGATGGAATGCCGCGCCACATCCGACGGTGACGAGGAGGAGTGCCATGGCGCAGCGTGCGGCGATCGTGACGGGAGGCTCGAGCGGGATCGGGCTGGGCATCGCCCGCGTGCTCGGCGAGGAGGGCTACGCGCTGACGGTGGCCGCGCGGCGTCCGGAGAAGCTCGAGGAGGCCGTCGAGGGCCTGCGGGCGGACGGCTACGAGGTCAACTCCGTCAGCGGCAACCTGGCCGACGAGGCGGTCGTGCAGGAGGTCGTGCGCTCCCACCGCGAGCGCTTCGGGCGCCTGGACGTGCTGGTCAACAACGCCGGTCTCGGCGCCGGCGAGGCGGTCGGCGAGCTGACGACCAAGAAGGTCGACCTGCAGCTCGGCATCAACCTGCGCTCGCCGATCCTCTTCTACCGCGAGTGCGTGGACCTGCTGCGCGCCGCGGGCGCCGAGCACCGTTGCGCGCTGGTCGTCAACACGTCCTCGATCTCGGGCAAGTCCGGCGAGCCCTGGCTGTCGGTCTACAGCGCGACCAAGGCGGCGGTCGTCGGCTTCACCCAGGCGATGCACAAGGAGCTCGCCAACGACGGCATCAAGTCGACCGCGCTGTGCCCGGCCTTCGTCGACACGCCGATGACCGACTTCGTCAAGGGGCAGATCGACGCGGCGGACATGATCCAGGTCTCCGACGTCGCCGAGATCGTCCGCGTGCTGCTCAAGCAATCGCCCGGATGCATCATCCCCGAGGTGCAGTTCCTGCGGCCCGGCGACCGGCTCTAGACGAGCTCTTCGTCGCGAGCGTCGTCGCGGCGGCGCAGCCAGCCGAGGCCGAGGCGCCGCGCCTCGTCGGCCTTGCGCTCGCGCACGAGCGTCTGGTGCTCGGCGATGGCCCCGCCGAGGTCCGCGTCGCCGCGCTCGGCGAGGATCGAGGCCGTCAGGTGGGCCTCGAGCGCTCTGAGCTCGCGCCCGGTCGCCGCCCGGGCCCGCTTGGCGCGAGCGAAGCGGTCCCAGGCGCGGGCGAAGGAGATGAAGCTCGTGCGCCCGCCGCAGCGATGCGCGGCGAGCATCGGGCACACGCCGCCGGCGCGATCGGAGTACGCCCCGACGATGATCTCGTGCGAGCGGATCCCGGCCAGCATCGCCTCGCGCGTGCGCAGCGGCAGGCAGTCGATGGCCAGGCGCAGGTCTTCGACAGATGAACGCGTGCGTCCCATAGTCTTGCCCGGCCTCGGAGGGTACGCCTTCGCCCTCGACATGAACAGCAACATTCCTGTCCACTGAAAGGACGCTTGCCAGTGAAGCTCGGCGTGCACGTCGGATATTGGGGCATGGGCCTCACGCGCGAGGATCAGCTCGCGATCGTCCAGGAGGCCGAGCGGCTGGGCTACGACAGCGTCTGGACGGCCGAGGCCTACGGCTCGGACGCGGCGACCATCCTCGGCTGGATCGCCGGGCAGACGACGAAGATCCGCCTCGGCTCGGCCATCTTCCAGATGCCCGGGCGCTCGCCGGCGATGACGGCGATGACGGCCGCGACGCTCGACCAGCTCTCCGACGGGCGGATGATCCTCGGCATCGGCTCCTCGGGGCCGCAGGTGGCCGAGGGCTGGCACGGCCAGCGCTTCGGCCGCCAGATCCAGCGCACGCGCGAGTACGTCGCCGTCGTGCGTCAGGCGCTGTCGCGCGAGCGCCTCGAGTTCCACGGCGAGACGCTCGAGCTGCCGCTGCCCGACGGGCCCGGCAAGGCGCTCAAGCTCACGATCGCGCCGGTGCAGGAGTCGATCCCCATCTACCTGGCCGCGATCGGTCCCAACAACACGCGCCTGGCCGGGGAGATCGCCGACGGCTGGATCCCGACGCTCTTCTCCCCCGAGCACGTCGCCGAGTTCCGGCCCCTGCTCGAGGAGGGCGCCGCGCGCGGTGGGCCGCTCGCTGGACGGCTTCGACATCGCGCCCACGGTGCAGGTCTTCGTCACCGACGACCTCGCGGGCGCCCGCGATGCGATGCGCCCGTTCATCGCCCTCTACGTCGGCGGCATGGGCTCGCGCGAGCAGAACTTCTACAACCAGCTGGTGCAGCGCTACGGCTTCGAGGACGCGGCGCGCGAGGTCCAGGACCTCTATCTCGACGGCAAGCGCGAGGAGGCGATGGCGGCGCTGCCCGACGAGCTCATCGACATGGTCGCGCTCGCGGGACCCCCGGACCACGTGCGCGAGCGCCTGGCCGTCTATCGCGACGCCGGCGTCGGCACCCTGGGGATCACCCCGATGGCGTGGGACCGGGACGGGCGCCTCGAGCAGCTGCGGCTCGTCGCGGAGCTTGCCGGCGCCTGACCGACCGCTGCGGCTGCTGCTGGGCGCCTTCGGCGACCCCGGGCACGCGTTTCCGCTGATCGCTCTGGGCGGCACGCTCGCGGCGCGCGGGCACGAGGTGGTGCTGCAGACCTGGAAGCGCTGGGAGGACGACGTGCGGGCCGCGGGCATGCGCTTCGAGCCGGCGCCCGAGTACCACGTCTTCCCCACGCGCGAGCGGCCGCTGAAGCCCTACGAGGCGGTGCTGCGGGCGACGGGCCAGACGCGGCCGCTGGTGGCGGAGTTCGCTCCCGACGCGGTGGTGGCCGACATCCTGACCCTGGCGCCGGCGCTGGCCGCCGAGCTCGAGGGCGTGCCGGTGGCGACGGTCATCCCCCACCTCGATCCGCGCACCGAGCGCGGCTGGCCGCCGTTCTCGTTGGGTGCGCGCCGGCCGCGGACGGCGCTGGGGCGGCAGCTGTGGAGCGGGCTGTCGCGCGTGACGGACGCCGGGCTGGAGCGCGGGCGCCGCGAGCTCAACGAGACCCGGCGGCGGCTGGGGCTCGGGCCGCTGGATCGCGTGCACGGCGGGATCTCGTCGCAGCTGGCGCTGGTGGCGACCTTCCCGGCGCTCGAGTACCCGCGCGCGGTCGCGCTGCCCGCCACGCACACCGTGGGACCGCTGCTGTGGGAGCCGCCGGCCTCCGACGTCGCGCTGCCCCCCGGCGACGGCCCGTTGGTGCTGGTGGCGCCCTCGACCTCGCAGGACCCGTCGCACCGGCTGCTGCGCGCGACGCTGCGCGGGCTCGCCGACGCGCCGGTGCGCGTGCTCGCCGCCTGGAACCGCCGGCCGCTGGGCGAGCCGATCGACGTCCCCGGCAACGCGCGCCTGGTCGAATGGCTCTCCTACGCGCGGGTCATGCCGTCGTGCGACGTGGTGGTCTGCCACGGCGGCCACGGCACGCTCGCCCGCGCGCTGGCCAGCGGCTGCGCCGTCGTCATCGTGCCCGCGGCCGGCGACATGAACGAGAGCGCGGCGCGCATCGACTGGGCCGGCGTCGGCGTGCGCGTCCCGCGGCGCCTGTGCGCGCCGGGTCCGGTGCGCCTGGCCGTCGAGCGCGTGCTGGCCGAGCCGCGAGCGCGCGAGCGCGCGGGCGAGCTGGCTGCCTGGTGGCGCTCGCACGACCCGCCCACGCGGGCGTCGGAGCTCATCGAGGACCTCGCGGCGGGCCGCGCGCTCTAGCCGCTCAGCCGCGCTAGACTTCCGTCCGTCCGATCGCGAACTAGTGTTCGTATCGTGGAGCGGGAGTGGCTGGCGGAGCGACTGGAGGCCGGAGCGTCGATCGAGGCGATCGCCCGCGAGGTCGGCCGCGATCCCTCCACCGTGTCGTACTGGGTGCGCAAGCACGGCCTGACCTCGTCGCACGCCGAGCGCCACGCGGCGCGCGGGCCGATCGAGCGCGAGCTGCTCGCTGAGATCGTCGGCGTGCGAGCTCTCGATTCGCGACATGGCAGACTGCTGGGCCGAAGCCCCACCGCCGTCCGCCATTGGCTGCACCGCCACGGCATCGAGACCGCCCGCATGAAGCGTGAGCGCCTCGGCAAAGTCGCGCTCGCCTCACGGCGCCGAGAGCTGGCAGCTGCCGTGCCCGCGCCACGGGACGACCCGTCATGTGCGGCGCCAAGGCGGCTTTCGGTGCGCGCGAGTGTCGAGTCGCATCACGTCGCGGACAAGCGACGCGCAGGTCAAGCGGCAGCTCGTGGTGGAAGCTGGCGGGCGGTGCGAGTTGTGCGGCTACGACCGGTGCGACGCCGCGCTGCAGTTCCATCACGTCGATCCCGACACAGAAGCGCTTCGCGATCAGCCACGAGGGGGTCACGCGCGCCCTTGTCGAAGGCGCGCGAGGAGGCGCGAAATGCGTGCTCCTGTGCGCCAACTGCCATGCCGAGGTGGAGGGCGGGTTCGCTCAACTTCCCCTAAGATCGGCCGATCGTCCCGTCTATCCTGCGTAGCGCAGGACTGCGGTCCGGGGTAGCTCAATCAGGCAGAGCATTCGACTGTTAATCGAAGGGTTGTGGGTTCGAGTCCCACCCCCGGAGCTCGACCGAGGCGCCGCCACACGGGGCGACGCCTCGATGAAACCCGCCGGTAGCGTCAGCCAGCAAGCGGCGCGCCGGTCTCCAGCAGCGTCTTCAGGTCACTGAGGATCCAGCCCAGCCGCTCGCCGTAGGAGACCTGCCCCGCCACCTGGCGGATAGGCTCCCGCCGTCCCAGCACCGCACGGCCACGCCGCGAGGGAGGCAGGAGCACATGAAGTTCGGGGTCTTCGATCACATCGACGAGGGTGGGCTTGCGGTCGGCCAGCAGTTCGAGGAGCGCCTCGCGCTCATCGAGCGCTACGAGCACGCCGGCTTCCACGCCTACCACCTGGCCGAGCACCACGGCACGCCGCTCGGGCACGGACCCTCGCCGAGCGTCTTCATCGCGGCGGCGACCCAGCGCACGACGACGCTGCGCCTCGGCCCGCTCGTCTACTGCCTGCCGCTCTACCACCCGCTGCGGCTCATCGAGGAGGTCTGCATGCTCGACCACCTCAGCGACGGGCGGCTGCAGCTCGGCGTGGGCGCCGGCGTGTCGCCCATCGAGGTCGGGTTCTTCGAGGTCGACTGGGACAGCCGGCGCGAGCGCTTCGACGAGACGTTCGAGATCCTGCTCGCGGGCCTCGCCTCCGACGAGCTGACCCACCATGGGCGCGACCACGACTACGACGCCGTCCCCATGACGCTGCGCCCGGTCCAGCGGCCGCATCCGCCGCTGTGGTTCGGGATCTCGCACGCCGGCCGTGCCGAGTGGGCCGCCGAGCACGAGGTCAACGTCGTCGCGCTGCTGCCGGCCGGCATGGTCCGGCCGATCACCGACGCCTACCGGGCCGCCTGGCAGGCCCGCGGCCGCGCACCCGAGGACATCCCCTTCATGGGCGTCTCGCGCCTGATCGTCGTGGCCGAGACCGACGACGAGGCGATGAGCGTCGCGCGGCGCGCCTACCGCCGGTGGTTCGAGAGCATCAACCTGCTCTGGCGCAAGTACGACGTCCCCTCCCCCCTCGACGGCGTGCTGCCCGAGGACTTCGCCGACTGGCACGCCGCCGGCGCGGGCTTCGCCGGCACGCCGGCCAAGGCGGTCGAGTACATCGCCGCCCAGGAGCAGGAGGCGGGGATCAACTACTTCTGCGCCGACCTCATCTTCGGCGACATCACGTTCGAAGAGGCGTCGCGCACGGTCGAGCTGTTCGAGAGCGAGATCATCCCGGCGTTCGATCCGGTCGCGGCGAGGTAGCGCGCCGCGAAGCGCCGCGCCGACGCGCGCGCGGCGAGCGGCCGCGCCGGCGCGCGTCAGTCCGTCGCGTGCGTCTCCTCGATCGCGCGCGCGATCGCCCCGTCGCGGCGGCGCTCGAGCTCCTGTCGCAGGGCGACCAGCCGGCCGACGTCGCCCGCGGCGGCCGCCTTGGCCACCTCGATCTCGCGCTTGACGCGCTGCACCTCGAGGCTGAGGCGCTCGCCCTCGACCGCCGCCTCGGAGTTGCGCATCCCGCCGGAGAGCACGGTCAGCGCGGCGATGAGGGTGGCCAGCTCGTCGTCGCCCTCCGGGAGCGCCGCCCCGCCGCCGGCGAGCTGCGCCAGCACGTGGGCGGCCGCACGGCGCGTGAGGTCGCTCGAGAACTCGGCCTCGAGGTCCATCTCGGCCAGGGCCGCGCGCCCGGCGGCAGGCGACGCCAGGCACTGCGCCAGGAACGAGCGCTCGGCGCGCCCCGCGGCGTCGAGCGCGGGCTGCGGCGGCGCCGGCGGGCGCTGCGACGCGCCGTTCCCGCCTGTCGCCGCAGACCCCGCCTCGGGCCGCGAGCCCTGCGCCAGCCACGACGCCACGAGGGCCGGGGCGAGCTCGGTGCGGTCGGCCACGAGGCCGATCAGCTCCTCGCGCATCGCGCTGGCCGGCATGTCCCGGAAGACGGGGCGCAGCGCCGCGATGACGGCGTCCTTGCCCTCGGCGCGCGACAGGTCCGCGCCGGCCAGCTCGCGCTCGACGCGGAAGCGCACGAACGGGACCGACGCCTCGACGCGGTCGGCCATGGCCCTCGCGCCCTCGGCCGCGACGAGGTCGGCGGGATCGCTCCCCGGCGGCAGCGGCACGACACGCAGCGTCAGCTTGCGCCGCGCCGCCACGCGCGCCCCGCGCAGCATCGCCTCCTGGCCCGGCCGCGTCGGCATCCAGCGCCAGCAGCACCGTCGGCGCCAGGCGTGCGAGCTCGCCGACCTGCTCGTCGGTCAGCGCGGTCCCCATCAGGCCGACGGTGTGGCGCAGGCCGGCCTGGTGCATCGCGATGACGTCGGTGTAGCCCTCGGCGACGATCACCTCGCCCGCCTTGGCGGCCGGCGTGCGGGCGATGTCGGCCCCGAAGAGATGGCGGCCCTTGTGGAAGACCAAGCCGTCCGACGAGTTGAGGTACTTGGGCTTCTGGTCGGCGCCCATGGCACGCGCCCCGAACCCGAGCACGCGCCCGCGCTGGTCGCACAGCGGGAACATGATGCGCCGGCGGAAGCGGTCGTAGGTGCGGCCCTCCTTCTGCGAGCGCGACGCGAGGCCCGCCGCCACGAGCTCGCGGTCGGTGAAGCCGGTGCGACGCGAGGCGACGAGCACCTTGTCCCACGCGCTCGGCGCGTAGCCGACGCGGAACTCGCGCAGCGCGCCCTCGTCGAGCCCGCGCCCGGCGAGGTACTCGCGGGCATGCGAGGCCTCCTCGGAGTCCCACAGGTAGCGGACGTAGAAGGCGGCGGTGCGCTCGAGCAGCTCGAGCAGCCGCTCGCGCTCCGCGCGCCGCTGGGCCGCCGCGGGATCCTCCTCGACGACCTCCAGCGCGACGCCGTAGCGGTCGGCGAGGTACTCGAGCGCGCCGGCGAAGCCGACGCCCTCGGTCTCCTGGACGAACTTGAACGCGTCGCCGCCCTCGCCGCAGCCGAAGCAGTAGTAGAGCTTCTCGGCCGGGTTGATCCCGAACGACGGCGTGCGCTCGTCGTGGAAGGGGCACAGCCCCTCGAAGCGGTTGACGCCGGCCCGCCGCAGCTCGACGCGCGAGCCGACGAGATCGACCATGTCGACCGCGTCGCGGACCCGGTCGCGGGAGTCGTCGGTGTAGCGCGCCACTGACGGTCCAGCCTAGAGCGCGAACGCCTCAGGCACGGACAGCGCCTCGAAGGCGCGGATGCAGTAGCGGTCGGTCATCCCGGCCAGCCAGTCGGTGACGCGCTGGGCGAGATCGGCGTCGGGCGAGCCGCCGCCGTCGGGGATCCGGTCGGGCTCGGCGACGTAGTAGTCGAACAGCGTGCGCACGACCCGGTCGATCTTGGCGTGCTCGCGCCGGGCGACGGGACCGAGGTAGACGTGGTCGAACATGAAGGTCCGCAGGCGATCCATGGCGCCGCCGACCTCCTCGCCCTGGACGATGTCGCCCGCCACCTCGGAGTGCTCGACGAGGTCGTGCACGAGCGCGTCGATGCGCCGCGACCCGGTGTCGCCCAGCACGGCGATCGGCTCGGCCGGCAGCTCCTCCTCGCGCAGGACGCCGGCTCGCAGCGCGTCGTCGATGTCGTGGTTGATGTAGGCCACCCGATCGACGAGCCGCACGATGCGCCCCTCGAGCGTGCGCGGCAGCGGCGCGCGGCCGGAGTGGCGCGCGATCCCGTCGCGCACGTCGTCGCACAGGTTCAGCCCCTTGCCGTCGAGCTCGAGCACGTCCACGACGCGCAGGGAGTGCTCGTAGTGGCGAAAGCCGCGTGCCGAAGCGCCCGCGCAGGCAGTCGTCGAGCACGTCCTCGCCGATGTGCCCGAAGGCCGGATGGCCGAGATCGTGCCCCAGCCCGATGGCCTCGGTCAGGTCCTCGTTGAGGCGCAGGGCGCGCGCCACCGTGCGCGAGATCTGGGTGACCTCGAGCGTGTGGGTCAGGCGCGTGCGGAAGTGGTCGCCCTCGGGCGCGACGAAGACCTGCGTCTTGTGCTTGAGGCGGCGGAAGGCCTTGGAGTGCACGATGCGGTCGCGGTCGCGCTGCAGCGGCGTGCGCAATCCGCAGTCCTCCTCGGGCCGGGCGCGCCGCGGCGGCCACGAGCGCGCCGCCAGCGGCGAGAGCCAGGCGTCCTCGAACGCGCGCCGGCGCGCGGCGTAGGCAGAGGCCACCGGGCCCGGGTGGGCGTGCGGGTCCATGCGCCGATTCTCGCACCGCGGGCAGGCGAACCCCGATCGGTAGGGTCCGGCGCGTGCTCGCCCTGCTGACTTCCTCCACAGATCCGGGCGCCGAGCTGGCCGAGGCGCCCGACCCCGAGCCCCTGCCGACCGAGGCCCTCGTCGCCGTCGACGCCATCTCGCTCAACCGCGGCGAGGTCAAGGCGCTGGCGAACAAGCCGCCGGGCAGCCTCACCGGCTGGGACCTCGCCGGGACGGTGCGCCGCCCGGCCGCCGACGGCAGCGGGCCGCCCGAGGGAGCCCGCGTCGTGGCCCTCCACGACAAGGCGTGGGCGCAGCTCGCCGCCGTGGCGACGAACGCGATGGCGGTCCTGCCCGACGAGGTGAGCTTCGCGCAGGCCGCGGCGCTCCCGGTGGCCGGGATCACCGCCCTGCTGGCCCTCGACATCGGGGGCAACCCGATCGCGCGGCGCGTGCTCGTCACCGGCGCGAGCGGCGGCGTCGGGCGCTTCGCCGTGCAGCTCGCCCATATCGGCGGCGCCCACGTGACCGCCGTCTCGGCCAGCCCCGAGCGCGCCCGAGGCCTCACCGACCTCGGCGCCGACGAGGTCATCCACGAGCTCACGCCCGAGGGGCCCGAGTTCGACGTGATCGTCGAGGGCGTCGGCGGACCCACGCTCGGCGCCGCGATCCAGCGCGTCGCGCCCGACGGCACGGTCATCTCCTTCGCCAACAGCGACCCGAGCGCGCATGTCGAGTACCCCACGCGCGCGCTCTTCGGCCGCGCGCCCGGAGCGCGCATCTACGGCCTGCTCGTCTTCCCCGAGCTGGCCAAGCGACGCGGCGCGACCGGGATGCTCGACCGCCTGGTCTCCCTCGTGGCCGCCGGGCGCCTCGACCCGCACATCGACCTCGAGGCGAGCTGGCGCCAGCCCGGCGACGCCATCCACGCCCTACTCGAGCGCCGGATTTCGGGGAAGGCGATCCTCCACGTCGACTGACCGCTCCCCAGTCGCGCTCGTCACCGGGGCCAACCGCGGCATCGGCCTCGAGGTCTGCCGCCAGCTCGCCCGCCTCGGGCTCACCGTGCTGCTCGGCGCCCGCGACGCCGGACGCGGCGCGCGCGCCTCCCGCCAGCTCGGCGGCGGCCTCATCAGCCCGGTGGTGATCGACGTCGACGACGACGAGAGCGTTCGCGCAGCCGCGGCCGGAGTCGAGCACCTCGACATCCTCATCAACAACGCGGCGATCCTCTACGACACGTGGCAGGGGGCCGTCGACGCCGACCTCGACCAGGTCCACGAGGCGCTCGAGACCAATCTCCTCGGCGCATGGCGCGTCACGCAAGCCTTCCTGCCGCAGCTGCGCGCGAGCCCGGCGGGCCGGATCGTCAACGTCTCGAGCGGCGCGGGCGCCATCCACGACATGGGTGGCGGGACGCCCGCCTACCGCGTCTCCAAGGCGGCGCTCAACGCGCTCACGCGCGTCTTCGCCGCGGAGCTGCGCCGCGACGCCATCCTCGTCAACGCGGTCTGCCCCGGCTGGGTGGCGACCGACATGGGCGGCAGCGGCGGGCGCCCTGTGGCCGACGGCGCGGCGGGCGTGGTGTGGGCCGCGACGCTGCCCGACGATGGCCCGACGAGCGGCTTCTTCCGCGACGGCCGCCCGATCGCCTGGTGAGAACCCTCGGGGGCCCGCCTCAGGCGGCTGTTACTCCTTCACTCGCCGCCGATCGACGGCCGCCTTCGGCACCCCTAGCCCGCTGGTCAGTCCACGACCGCGATCGCCTGCACCTCGACGAGCATGTCGAAGAGCAGGCCGGCCTGGACCGTCGCGCGCGCCGGACGGTGATCGCCGAACGCCTGCACCCACGCCTCGTTGTAGGCCGCGAAGTTGCCGAGGTCGGTGAGGAAGACGGTGGCGGTGACGACGTTGGAGAGGTCGCCGCCGGCCTCCTCGCACACGCGACGCACGCGATCGAGCGTCACCCGCGTCTGCTCGCGGATGTCGCCCTTGCCGACGAAGTTGCCTTCGTCGTCGACGGCGCCCTGCCCGGCGATGAAGAGCAGGTTGCCGGCACGGACGCCCTGCGAGAACGGCAGCGTGCTCGGGCCGAACGACGCGGGCTCGATGAACTGGAGATCGGGCACGGGGCTCTCCTTCTGGTCAGACGACGACGGGGCGGGGTCGCTCAATAGTGTCGAAGCCGTGACCTCGATCGAATTCTCGACGCCGGACACGCTCTCCGCACCCGCCGGCTACAGCCACGTCGTGAGCCTCCCCGCGGCGGGCCGGCTCGTCTGGACCGCCGGCCAGATCCCCGTCGCCGCCGACGGGACCGTGGCCCCAGCGGGCGACTGGGAGGCGCAGACCCGGCTGACCTTCCAGAACGTCGGCCACGCGCTGGCCGCCGGCGGCGCGGGCTGGGGCGATGTCGTCAAGCTCACCTTCTACGTCGTCGACCTCGCCGGCCTGCCCACCATCCGCGCCGTCCGCGACGAGTTCGTCGACGTGCGGCGCCCGCCCACGAGCTCCCTGGTGAAGGTGGCCGGCCTCGTCCTGCCCGAGCTGCTGCTCGAGGTCGAGGCCGTGGCCTGCGTGCTCGCCTAGCCCGACGCGGCGCGGACGGCCGCCTGGGCGGCGGCGACGCGGGCGACGGGCACGCGGTACGGGCTGCACGACACGTAGTCGATGCCCGAGTGGTGGAAGAAGTCGATCGAGTCGGGGTCGCCGCCGTGCTCGCCGCACACGCCGAGCTTGATGTCGGGCTTCGTCTTGCGGCCCAGCCACGCGCCCATGCGCAGCATCTGCCCCACGCCCGGCGCGTCGATCGTCTCGAACGGCGAGCGATCGAAGATCTTCATCTCGATGTAGCGGGCGAGGATCTTGCCCTCGATGTCGTCGCGGCTGAAGCCCAGCGCGGTCTGCGTGAGGTCGTTGGTGCCGAAGGAGAAGAAGTCGGCCTCCTCGGCGATCCGGTCGGCCAGGAAGCACGCGCGCGGCAGCTCGATCATCGTCCCGATCGTGTAGTCGGCCGGGTGCTCCATGCCCTCCTCGTGGGCGACGCGCTCGATGTGGTCGCGCATGAGGTCGAGCTCGCGCTCGTAGTCGACGAGCGGGATCATGACCTCGAGGTGGGGCATCTCGCCGGTGCGGTCGCGCACCGCCTTGGCCGCGAGCATCATCGCGCGGACCTGCATCTCGTAGATCTCCGGATAGAGGATCCCGAGGCGCACGCCGCGCGTGCCCAGCATCGGGTTGACCTCCTGCAGCGACCGGGCACGGTCCTGCTGCGGGCCTTCGGGCAGCTCGTCGGGATCGGGCAGGAACTCGTGCAGCGGCGGATCGAGCAGGCGGATGGTGACCGGCAGGCCCTCCATCGCCTCGAACAGCCCCTCGAAGTCGCCCTGCTGCAGGGGCGCCAGCTCGTCGAGGCGCTTGCGGCGCTCGTCGATGTCGTCGGCCAGGATGACCTGGACCATCTTCTCGTGGCGCTCCTCGCCGAAGAACATGTGCTCGGTGCGGCACAGCCCGATGCCCTCCGCGCCGAACTCGCGCGCCTTGCGGGCGTCCTCGGGGGTGTCGGCGTTGGCGCGCACGCGCAGGGTGCGCAGCTCGTCGGCCCACCGAAGGACGGTGTCGAACGCGTCGCCCACCTCGGGCTCGACGAGCGGGACGTCGTCGGTGGTGATCGAGCCGGTGGTGCCGTCGATGGCCAGCCGATCGCCGGCGTGCAGCGTGGTGGAGTCGACGCGCACCTCGCCGGCCGACACGTCGATCTCCAGCGCGCTGGCGCCGGTGACCGCCGGGACGCCCATCCCGCGCGCCACGAGCGCGGCGTGCGAGGCCTTGCCGCCCTCGGAGGTCACGATCCCCTTCGCCGCGTGGAAGCCCGCGACGTCGTCGGCCTCGGTGAACGGCCGCGCGAGGATCACGTCGCGCCCGTCCGCGGCCGCCGCCACCGCATCGGCGGCGGTGAAGACGATCTCCCCGACGGCGGCGCCCGGCGAGGCGGCCACGCCGGAGGCCAGCACGTCGTACTCGGCCTGCGGGTCGAAGGTCGGGTGCAGCAGCGCGTCGAGGCTCTCGGGATCGATCGTCTGCAGCGCCTGGGCCTTGTCGAGCAGCCCCTCGTCCACCGCGTCGACCGCGAAGCGCACGGCCGCCTGCGCCGGGCGCTTGGCGTTGCGCGTCTGCAGCATGTACAGCTGGCCCTCTTCGACCGTGAACTCGGTGTCCTGCATGTCGCCGTAGTGGCGCTCGAGCTCGCGCAGGATCTCCATCAGCTGCTCGTGGACCTCGGGCAGCACCCGGTCGAGATCGGAGATGTCGAGCGTGTTGCGCACGCCCGAGACGACGTCCTCGCCCTGCGCGTTGATGAGGAAGTCGCCGCTGGGCTCCGGCGCGCCGGTCACCTCGTCGCGGCTGAAGGCGACGCCCGAGCCGCTGTCGTCGCCCTTGTTGCCGAAGACCATCTGCTGCACGTTGACCGCGGTGCCCCAGTCGTCGGGGATGCGGTTGATGCGCCGGTAGGACTGCGGCGCGCTCGCCGTTCCAGGAGTCGAAGACGGCCCGGATGGCCTGCTCGAGCTGCTCGCGCGGCTCGGTGGGGAACTCGTAGAGCTCCTTGAAGCTGCGCGTGAGCTCCTGCAGGGCCTCGACGTCGAGCTCCGTGTCGTCCTTGACGCCGCGCTCGGACTTGACGCGCTTGATCTCGTCCTCGAAGCGCTGGCCCTCGATGCCGCGCACGACGTTGCCGAACATCTGCACGAAGCGCCGGTAGGAGTCCCACGCGAAGCGCTCGTTCTCGGTCCTCGTCGCCAGACCCTGCACCGACTCGTCGTTGAGGCCGAGGTTCAGGACGGTGTCGAGCATGCCGGGCATCGACTCGCGCGCGCCCGAGCGCACGGAGACGAGCAGCGGGTCCTCGGCGTCGCCGAGCTTCTTGCCGGCGCGCTCCTCGAGCGCCGCAAGCGCCTCGTCGATCTGGTCGTCGAGACCGTCGGGGAAGCCCTCGTCGCGCATGTAGGCGACGCACGCCTCGGTCGTGATCGTGAAGCCGCCCGGCACCCGATCGGTGCCCGAGGATGCGCGTCATCTCCGCGACGTTGGCGCCCTTGCCGCCAAGGAGCTCGCGCATGTCCTTCGAGCCCTCGGAGAACTCGTAGACCCATTTCGTCGCCACCCTGCCGGCGATCCTACCGGGCGACGGCGTGGCGCCAGCGGATCCCCGCGTGGTGCTCGAGCGTGTCGTCGATCGCGCGCTCGGCCTGGCGCAGGGCGCGATCGTCGGCGGGCGGCGTGTCGGCCAGCGGCCGCCCGATGGCGTCGACCAGGAAGCCGTGCGCCTCCTGGGTCAGCGGGAACGAGCCCGCCTCGCAGGCGTGGCACACGACGCCGCCGGCCGCGCCGGAGAACCCGCTGAGGTGCTCGCCCTCGCCGCACGAGGCGCACGCCGCCAGCTGCGGCGCCAGGCCGGCGGCGAGCAGCAGCTTGAGGCGGAAGGCGAGCTGGTTGGCGTGCCCGGCGCGCTCCGGATGGCTGTCGAGCAGAGCGAGCTCGTTGCAGAGCAGGTTGTAGACGCCGGGATGCGGCTCGGAGGTGTCGAACAGCCGCCCGACCGCGTCGCAGGCGCGAGCGGCGGTGTCGAGCGCCCCGGCGTGCTCGCGCAGGCGCGGATGGCCCGCGACGGTCTCGGCCGCGGTCACCGTGAGCAGGTCGCTGCGGCCCTCGTGGAGCACGAGGTTGAGCCGGAAGAAGGGCTCCAGGCGCCCGCCGAAGCGGCTGCGCGCGCGCCGCACGCCCTTGGCGATCGCGCCCAGCTTGCCGCGCTGCGGGGTATACACATGCAGGATGCGGTCGGCCTCGCCGAAGCGCAGCGAGCGCAGCACCACCCCCTGGACCTTCACCGGGCCTGCCACGACACCCCCGCTATATTTAGTGAAGTAATGGCCAAGATCACTGTCTACTCGACAGAGCCGTGCTCGTTCTGCGAGCGCGCGAAGCAGCTGTTGCGGATCCGCAAGCTCGACTTCGTCGAGATCAATCTCGCAAAGGACCCGGCTGGACGCGCGCAGCTCGTCGAGGAGACCGGGATGTTGAGCTTCCCGCAGATCGTGGTCGGCGAGGTCCTCGTGGGCGGCTTCCAGCAGCTCGTGCAGGCCGACCAGAGCGGCCGTCTGGCCGAGCTCACCGCGCAGGCCGCCTAGCGCGCCGGCGCCGCGGGCGCGGCTGGCAGCTCTCGCACGCGTACGTCCCGCGCCCCGCGGCGACGAACTTGACCACCGGCGCCGCGCACCGCGGGCACGGCTCGCCGCGGCGCAGGTGGACGAGGAACTCGTTCTGGAAGGCGCCCCGGACGCCGTCGACGTGGCGGAAGTCGTCGATCGTCGCGCCGCCCGCCGCGACGCCGGCCGCAAGCGCCTCGCGCACCGCGACCGCGAGCGCGTCGCACTGCGCCCGGGTGAGGCTGCCGACCGGGCGCAGCGGATGGATGCCGCGCCCGGAAGAGCGCCTCGTCGGCGTAGATGTTCCCGACGCCCGCGATGCGCCGCTGGTCGAGCAGGAAGGCCTTGACCGGCGCCCGTCGCCCGCGGGCCATGCGCCGCAGCGCCTCGCCGGTGAGCTCGCCGTCGAGCGGCTCGAGCCCCAGGCGGGCGGCGAAGAAGGCGTCGCGCGCCGGCGTCCCGAGCGCCAGCTCGCCGGTCCCGAAGCGCCGCGGGTCGCAGAAGCGCAGCTCGTGGCCGTCGTCGAGGACCCAGCGCACGCGCTCGTAGGGGGTGCCCGGCGGCGCGTCGTAGAGCAGCGTGCCGGTCATGCGCAGGTGCATGAGCAGGAAGGCCTCGTCCTCGAGCTCCCACACGAGGTACTTGCCGCGGCGCCGCAGCGCGTCCACGCGCCGGCCCTGGACGGCGTCGACGACCGCCTCGGGCGCCAGCGGCAGGCACCAGCGAGGGTCGGCGATGTCCAGGCGCTCGACGACGCGCCCCTCGACGAGGGGCGCGAGCTGGCGGCGGATCGTCTCGACCTCGGGAAGCTCTGGCACCGCAGACAGCGTACGGCGCGCCGCGGGTGCTCAGAGGAAGGGCGAGCCCGGAAGCTCCGCGGCCTCCCGCCCCGCCAGCCACTTCAGCGTCGAGGCCCCCACGTCGGCCAGCGGGCCGTCGTGGCGGTGGCCGTCCTGACCGGGGAAGGTGGCCAGCAGCGGCGCGTGCTCGCGCGTGTGGTCGGTGTGCGGTGCGCGCGGGTCCACGCCGTGGTCGGCGGTGAGCACGAGCAGGTCCTCGTCGCGCAGGAGGCCGAGCCACTCGCCGACGGCGCCGTCGATCTCGCGCAGCGCGCGGTGGAAGCCCTCGACGTCGTGGCGATGGCCGTAGACCTGGTCGGTCTCCACGAGGTTGGCGAAGACCAGCCCCCCGTCGAGCTCGCGCAGGAGCTCGCCGATCGCGGCGATGCCGCGCTCGTTCGTGGCGCCGGGGTGGTACTCGTCGATGCCCACGCCGGCGAAGAGGTCGCGAACCTTGCCGACGGCGTGGACGGGCACCCCGGCGCTCTGCAGCTCCTCGAGATAGGAGCGGCCGGGCGGAGGCACCGCGAAGTCCTTGCGCCCCTCGGTGCGCTGGAACGCGCCCGGGCTCGCCCACGAAGGGCCGGGCGATCACGCGCCCGACGGCGTGCTCGCCGGTCATCGCCTCGCGCGCCGCGGCGCACGCGGCGAGCAGGTCGGGCTCGCTGAGCACGTCGTGGTGCGCGGCGAGCTGCAGCACGGAGTCGGCCGAGGTGTAGAGGATCACCTCGCCGGTGCTCAGGTGGTGCTCGCCCCACTCCTCGATGACCTCGGTCCCGCTCGCGGGGTGGTTGGCGCAGAAGCGCAGCCCGGTGACGCGCTCGAGCGTCGCCACGACGTCCGGCGGGAAGCCGTCGGGGTAGGTCGGCAGCGGCGCCGTCGGCACGACGCCCATGAGCTCCCAGTGGCCGGTGGTCGACTCCTTGCCCGGGACCCAGCGGGTGCAGGCGGCCGTGAATGGCCGGGTGGGCCGCCGGGGGGACGCCCTCGAGCGGGAGGATCGAGCCGAGCCCCAGGCTTCCCGAGCACCGGCAGGTCGCAGGCCGCCGACGTCCTCGGCCAGGTGGCCGAGCGTGTTCGAGCCCTCGTCGCCGGCGTACTCGGACGCGTCGGGCAGCGCCCCGACCCCGCAGGCATCCAGGACGACGACGAAGGCGCGGCGGCTCACCGCCGCATTCTCGCTCAGGTGCTCGTCGCGCGCGGGTGCGCCTTGAAGTAGGCGTCCTTCAGCCGCTCGGCGGAGAGGTGCGTGTAGATCTGCGTCGTGGCGATGTCGGCGTGGCCGAGCATCTCCTGCAGCGAGCGCAGATCGCAGCCACCGGCGAGCAGGTGCGTGGCGAAGGTGTGGCGCAGGGTGTGCGGGCTCATGCGGTCCTCGAGGCCGACCGCGCGCGCGTGGCGCTGCACGATCTTGTAGAGCCCCTGGCGCGTGAGGCCGCCGCCCCGGCGATTGACGAACAGGTGCGACTCGTCGCCGAGGCCGACGAACGAGGGCCGGCCGCGCTCGACGTAGACCTTCGTGGCCGCGACCGCCTCGCGGCCGATGGGCACCACGCGCTCCTTGGAGCCCTTGCCCCGGGCGCGCAGGACGCCGAGCGTGAGGTCGACGTCGCGCACGTCGAGGCCGATGGCCTCCGAGGCGCGCAGGCCGCAGGCGTACATGAGCTCAAGCAGGGCGCGGTCGCGCAGCGCAGCGGGATCGGTGCCCTTGGGGGCGCCGAGCAGGCGGGCGATCTCGTCGCGGCTGAGGACCTGCGGCAGCCGCTGGCTCTTGCGCGGCGCGCGCAGGTCGGCGGTCGGGTCGCGGTCGAGCACGCCCTCGCGGCGCAGGTGGCGGTAGAAGGAGCGCAGGCACGCGGCCTTGCGCTGCAGCGTGGCGGCCGCGACCGGCGGGCGGCCCTCTCCCCCGGTCGCCAGCTCCGACAGGAACGCGCTGAGGTCGGCGTGCTGGACGTCGACGGCGTCCACGCCGCGGCGCCCGAGGAAGGCCCCCAGCTGCAGCAGGTCGGAGCGATAGGCCTCGAGCGTGTTGCGCGACAGCCCCCGCTCGAACTCGAGGTAGGCGAGGAAGTCGAGCATCCGCGCGCTCATCCCGCCATCGGCGGGTGCAGCGGTCGGTGCGGACACGGGCAGGTCTGTAGCGCTGACGGCCATGGTCCCGCCGGTCTTCGCCCCCGCGGCCAGCCGTCCTTGCCGCTGCAACGGCGCGTGCGCGGCTACGCGAGCCCGCGCGCGGCGAACGCCGCCTGCACCGCCCGCTTCGCGCTCGCTCCATACCGGCCGGCGGTGTCGATCGTCGTGGCCGCGGCTGCGCGCATGGAGATGTCGGGGGTGAAGCCGAACTGCGCGTCGATGATGATGGTGTCGGCCAGCCTGGCGCCCAGCGCCTTGTGGATGTCCCACAGCGCGCGCGACCAGATCTCGCCGTCCGCGTGGACCTCGCCGACGAGGTCCTCCGGGTAGTGCTTGTTGCCGTCGACGCGGCGCAGGCAGTGCGGCACCGTCGACGTGTACGACGTCGAGTCCCAATCCGCGACGCACGGCTCGTCGGGCGTCGGCGCGAAGTGCTCGGACACGGTCACGGCCAGGTAGTCGCCGAAGGCCTCGCCGATGGCGCCTGCCTCGGGTGTCGAGCCGAAGCCGGGCACCTGGTTGTCCTGCACCGAGTGGCCGTACTCGTGGACGATGACCTCGGCGTCCTCGGCGTCGTCGACGCCGCCCTTGCCGAAGGTGATCGTGAGCTTGCCGGTCCCCTCGCGGTAGAACGAGTTGTCGCCGCCGAACTGGTTGATGCGCAGGAGCTGCTGGCGCTTGTTGACGGCCGGGAGCGTCGAGCCGAAGCCCAGCGACTGGATGTAGCGCTGGGCCTGGGTGACCCAGTAGTAGCCCATGGTCTGCTCGAACTGGTCCTGGTCGCGCGTGTAGACGAAGCCGCTGCCGGTGTTGGCCGCCGCCTTCCCGGTCTCGCTGATGACCTTGGCGTAGGCGCCGGTGAGCGTGCCGCTCCCGTCGAGGTCGGTGAGCGTGACGCGGTGGTAGGCCCGGGCGAGCGCGGGATCGGCCGAGAAGTAGTCGGCGTCCTTCTGGTCGGTGAGCGTCTGGATGCCCAGATCGGCGACCGGGTTGGGCGCGAACACCTGAGCCGGTGCGGTGGAGCCGCCCGGCGGCTTGGGCGCTGCGACAGCCGAGGTGGAGGCCGCCAGGAACAGGGCGATGGCGGCGGCGATGCTGGACGCTCGTGTCATGCGCGGACCCTACCGAGAGCCCCGCGCCTTCAGCCACAACAGGCCGATGAGGGTCTTCGCGTCGCGGGTCGCGGCGATCGCGCCGTCGAGGTCGGCCAGCGGCCAGCGGACGATCTCGATGCGCTCGTTGTGCTCGGCCTCGGCCTGCTCGTCGCGCAGGCCGGTGGCGAGGTAGACGTGCACGACCTCGTCCATGATCCCGACCGACGAGACGTACTCGGTGAGGTGCTCCCAATGCTCGGCGCCCTTGCCGATCTCCTCGGCCAGCTCACGCTGCGCGGCCTCCAGCGGCGCCTCGCCCTCCACGTCGAGCCGGCCCGCGGGGATCTCGAGGAAGTCGGGATCGTCGATGACCTCGCGCGGCTGGCGCACGAGGAAGAGGTCCGTGCCGTCGTGCGCCACGATGCCGACGGCGCCCTGGTGGCGGATGACCTCGCGCTCGACCTCCTCGCCGTCGGGAAAGCGATAGCGCTCGATGCGCAGGTTGACGATGCGGCCCTCGTAGACGGTGCGGCCCCCGAGGGGCTCGAAGCGGCGATCGGCGGCGGTCATGCGCCGAAGCGTTGCGTACGGCGCCGCGCGCCGCGTTCAGGCGGCGGCGGCGTCGACGCGCACGTGCGCGTCGATCGTCGCCGAGACCGCCGCGAGCCAGTAGGCCTCGGGGTCGGGGGCGAGCATCCCGAGGTTCTCGAACTCGGCGAGACCGTGGACGCTCGCGCGCAGCAGGGTCACGACCTCCTCGGGGACCCGGTCCTCGACGAGCAGCCCGGCGTCGTGGCAGCGCTGTATCGCGTCGCGCAGCTCCTGCAGGGCCGCCTGCGACACCGCGATGCCCTCCGGCGAGCGAGGGCGCCGGCGCTGCCCGACGAAGCGGTGCATGGCGAGGGCGTAGCGCTCGGGGCGCTCGATGGCCCAGCGCCGATAGGCCAAGGCCAGATTGATCAGGTCCTGGCGCGGATCGTCGCTGCGCTCGCGCCCTTGAATGAGATCGCGCAGACGCCTGAACATGACCTCATGCAACGCCTGCTCGAGGCCCTCCTTGGAGCCGAAGAGCGCGTAGACGGCGCGGGTGCTCGTGCCGGCCTCCTCGGCGATCCGGCGCACCGTCAGCGCGTCCCATCCGTTCGTGGCCGAGAGGCGCTCGGCCGCGTCCAGCAGCCTCTGTCGCGTGGCCTCGTCGTGCTCCTTCGGGCGTCCCATGGCTTGACAGCATACCGGAACGTCGTTACGTTACCGCAATCGAAACGGCGTTCCGAAATGTCCGGGGGGACAGTCGCATGAACACCATCACCTCGCCCGTCCATCGCAGCCCGCTGCCGGCGCCGGCAGGCGAGCCGGCGGTGGCAACCGCCTTCCTGCGCCATGCCGCCGCCGATCCGGCCGCTGTCGCCGTCGTCGACGGAGCCACCGGCGAGACGCTGACGCGCGGGGAGCTGGCCGCGCGCTCGGCCGCGCTCGCCGCCGGCCTGCGCGCCGGTGGCGTGCGCCCCGGCGACCTCGTCGCGGTGGCGATGCCCAACCAGGCGTGGTGGCCGGTGGTGGCGCTGGGCGTGTGGCGCGCGGGCGCGGCGATCTCACCTCTGAGCCCGCTGTGGACGGCTGACGAGTCGGCGCGCGTGCTCGCGAGCGCGGTGCCCCGGGCGGCGATCGCCTTCGCCCCCTTCGCGCCGATGGTTCGCGCGGCGCTCGCGACCGCGGGCCTGCACGACGTCGACCTCGCGGTCCTCGGCGGTGACGTGGACGGCGCGACGCCGATCGGGGCGCTGCTGGCGCTCGGGGAAGGGGACGCGTACGCCGAGCCCGACGTACAGCCTGACGACATCGCCGCCGTGCCGTTCTCGAGCGGCACCGGCGGCCTGCCCAAGGGCGTGCGCATCACGCACGGCAACCTCGCCGCGGCCGCGGCACACGGAGCGGCGGCCTTCCGCGCCGCCGGCGACTTCGACGAGCGATCCGTCGTCCTCGCCGGCGCGCCGTTCTTCCACGCGATCGGCCTCGTGCTCATGCTCTCCGCGCCGCTGAGCGTCGGGGCCAGGATCGTCACCCTCCCCCGCCCGGTCCTCGAGCCCCTGCTGGAGCTGGTCGCCGCCCACCGCGTGACCCACGTCGCGGTGCCCCCGCCGCTCTTCGACGCGCTCGCGGTCGACCCGCGGGTGGACGAGCACGACCTCGGGAGCCTGCGGCTCGTCGTCTCGGGCGGCGCGCACATCGGCCCCGACGTCGAGCGGGCCATCAGCGAGCGCCTGGGGTGCATGGCGCGCCAGGGCTACGGAGCGACCGAGGCGACGTGCACCATCAGCGCTCCGCTGGGCGGCCCGAGCACGCCAGGGACCGCCGGCTGGCTCATGCCCGGCACGGAGGCGCGCCTCATCGACCCGGCGACGGGCGCCGACGTCGACCCCGGGGAGCCGGGCGAGCTGTGGGTCCGCGGGCCCCAGGTCATGCAGGGCTACCACGACCGGCCGCAGGCCACCGCCGCCGCCATCACGTCCGACGGCTGGCTGCGCACCGGCGATCTGGTCGCCATCCGCGACGACGGCCAGCTCGAGATCCGCGATCGCCTCAAGGAGCTCATCAAGGTCAGGGGCGCCTCGGTGGCGCCCGCCGAGATCGAGCTCGTGCTGCGCCAGCATCCGGCGGTGCGCGACGCCGGCGTGGTCGGCGTCCCCGACGCCGAGCGCGGCGAGGCGCCGATCGCGTTCGTCGAGCTCGAAGCCGAGGCGGAGCCAGACGAGCTCGCGGACTTCGCCGCCGAGCGCCTGGCCACCTACAAGCGCCCGCGCGAGATCGTCGTGATCGACGAGGTGCCGCGCCTGCCGACGGGCAAGATCCTGCGCCGCGTCCTGCGCGAGCGCGCACTCGCGCTCGCCTGACCGCAGCGGGGCGACTCGGCGCGGCCGGGCTGAGCCGCGGCCCCTCGGCGGGGCCGCGCTCGCGGCGCCTAGCCCTCGGCCAGCTCGTCGAGCAGCGCGAAGGTCACGTCGAGCATGCCCTCCAGGGCGACCTGGCTGACGCGCTCGGACGACTCGTGGTTGCGCTCGGTGCCGTTGGCGAGGTTGATGCAGTGCAGGCCGTTGGCCTCGAACGCGTTGGCGTCCGAGCCGCCGCCGCTGAGGATGCGCCGCGGCGTGTAGTTGCACGCGCGCAGGGCCGCCTCCGCGGCGACCACGCCCGGCGCCGTGGTCCGGTGGCGGTAGGCGGTGAACACGCGCTCGACGGTGACCTGGACGTCGCACTCGCACGACGGATCGTTGGCGGCGTCGTGGCAGCGGTCGACCATCTCGGCCACGAGGCCCTCCACCGCCGCGTCGCTGAGCGAGCGCGCCTCGGCGTCGAACCAGCAGTGCTCGGCCACGACGTTCGTCCCGCCGACGCCGCCGGCGATCGTCCCGACGTTGGCCGTGGTCTCCTCGTCGATGCGCCCGTGCGGCATCTCGGCGATGGCCTTGGCGGCGGCGACGATCGCGCTGCGCCCGGCCTCGGGGCGGATGCCGGCGTGGGCCGCGGCGCCGCGGAAGGCGGCGTGCAGGCGGTAGAAGGTGGGCGACGCGACCACGACCTCGCCGATCGGCGTCGCGTGGTCGAAGACGAAGCCGATCTCGCTTTGCAGCTTCGAGACGTCGAAGACCCGGGCGCCGTTGAGCCCGTTCTCCTCGCTGACCGAGAAGATGAGCTCGACGCCGACCGGCGAGCCCTCGACCGCGGCGCGATGGGCGAGCGCCAGGAGCATCGCCACGGCCGCCTTGTTGTCGGCGCCGAGGATCGTGTCGCCCGCGCTCTCCCAGCCGCCGTCGACCAGCACGGGCTCGACCACGCCCTCGTGGGGCACCGTGTCCATGTGCGCGCAGAGCATCACCGAGCGCTCGGAGCGCCCCGGGATGCGCGCCAGCAGGTTGCCGCACTCCGCGCCGGTCTCGGCGGCCGCGTCGTCCTCCGAGACCTCGTAGCCGAGCGCGCGCAGATCGGCCGCCACCCGCTCGGCCATCGCGCGCTCGTGGCCGAAGGGGCTGGGGATGGCGCACAGCTCGGCGAACAGGTCGTTCAGCCGACGGCGCTCGACCTCCGACGCTGGCCGCAACCCGTGCCTCAGACCGCCCGAGAGGCGCGCACCTCGCCGCCCTCGGGGGCGCGGCTGCGCGCGCGCTCGAGCGCTGCGGCGACGAACTCGCGGAAGAGCGGCGCCGGGCGCTCCGGGCGCGACTTGAACTCGGGGTGGAACTGCGAGGCGACGAAGAACGGGTGGTCGCGCAGCTCGATGACCTCGACCAGCCGCTCGTCGGGCGACGTGCCCGAGACGACGAGCCCGGCGGCCTCCAGGCGCTTGCGCAGCGAGATCGACACCTCGTAGCGATGGCGGTGGCGCTCGTAGACGACCGCTTCGTCGTAGAGCTCGCGCGTGCGCGTGTCGGGATGCAGCTTGATCGGGTCGGCCCCGAGGCGCATGGTCCCGCCGAGGTCGGTGACCTCCTTCTGCTCGGGGAGCAGATCGATCACCGGGTACTCGGTCTCGATGTCGAACTCGGTCGAGTTGGCGCCCGGCATGCCGGCGACGTTGCGCGCGAACTCGCTGACCGCGACGTGCATGCCCAGGCAGATCCCCAGGTAGGGGATCTTGCGCTCGCGCGCGACCTGGACGGCGCGGATCTTGCCTTCGATCCCGCGCCCGCCGAACCCGCCCGGGACGAGGATGCCGTCGGCGTCGGCCAGCCGCGCCGCTGCCTCCTCCTCGGTGTCGAGGGTCTCGGTGTCGACCCAGTCGATCTCGATCTGGCCGCCGTGCAGGAAGCCCGAATGGCGCAGGGCCTCGCTGACCGACAGGTAGGCGTCCTCGAGCTGCACGTACTTGCCGGCGATGGCGATGCGCACCGGCTGCGTGGCGGCGTCGGCGCGCTCGGTGATCTCGCGCCACTCGTCGAGGTCGGCGGGCTCGGCCTCGAGCCCGAGGTGGTCGATGATCAGGTCGTCGACGCCCTGGTGGTGGAACCACAGCGGGACCTTGTAGATGTTGTCGACGTCCTTGGCCGAGACGACCGACTCGTGGCCGAGCGAGGCGAAGAGCGCGATCTTCTTGCGGATGTCGTCGCCCAGCTCGCCCTCGGAGCGGCACAGCAGCATGTCGGGCTGGATGCCGATGCGCCGCAGCTCGTTGACCGAGTGCTGCGTGGGCTTCGTCTTGAGCTCGCCCGCGTGGCCGATGTAGGGCACCAGCGTCAGGTGGATGTACATGCACTGGCGCCGCCCGACGTCGACCGGGAACTGGCGGATGGCCTCGAGGAACGGCAGCGACTCGATGTCGCCCACCGTGCCGCCGATCTCGGTGATGACGACGTCGACGTTGCTCGTCTCGGCGATCAGGCGGATGCGCTGCTTGATCTCGTCGGTGATGTGCGGGACGACCTGGACGGTGCCGCCGAGGTAGTCGCCGCGGCGCTCGCGCCGGATGACCGAGTTGTAGATGCCGCCGGCGGTGACGTTCGACGCGCGCGTGGTGTTCGTGTTCGTGAAGCGCTCGTAGTGACCGAGGTCGAGATCGGTCTCAGCGCCGTCCTCGGTGACGAAGACCTCGCCGTGCTGGTACGGCGACATGGTCCCGGGATCGACGTTGATGTACGGGTCGAACTTCTGCAGGCCGACGGAGAGTCCGCGGGCCACGAGGAGGCGGCCGATCGAGGCTGAGGCGATGCCCTTCCCCAACGACGACACCACGCCGCCGGTCACGAAGATGTATCGCGGCTTAGGCAAGATGGGTCCTTCCGGAGTCTAGGCCACGGGAAACGGTGGGTTGCACCAAGGCAAGGTAGCGGGCCGCGCGGACACCTCGTCGCCCGGTCTCCGCGACCCGTAACGTGTGGGTCACCCAACCGGACGAACAGGCATATGGAGAAGATTCAGAAGACAGAGCAGGAGTGGCGCCAGGAGCTCGATCCTGCCGCGTATGAGGTTCTGCGCCACCAGGCCACCGAGCGCCCGTGGACGGGCAAGTACGTCAACGAGAAGGGCGACGGCGTGTACCGCTGCGCCGGCTGCGGCAACGCCCTGTTCAACTCGGACACCAAGTTCGAGTCGGGCTCGGGCTGGCCCAGCTTCACCGACCCCATGTTCGGAGAGGCGGTCGAGACCTCGACCGACACCTCGCACGGCATGGTCCGCACCGAGGTGACGTGCGCCCGCTGCGGCGGCCACCTCGGCCACGTGTTCGACGACGGGCCCGGCGACTCGGGCCTGCGCTACTGCATCAACAGCTGCGCGCTGGACCTCGACCCCAACGGCGAGGAGTAGGCGAACGGCAGACCCGGTCAGCTCAGGCTGACCGAGCCGTCCTCGTGCAGGACCCAGCCCGGGTTGTGCGCGACCTCCCACGGGTGGCCCTCGGGGTCGACGAAGATCCCCGAGTAGCCGCCCCAGAAGGTCGTGCCGCCCGGGCGCGGGATGCTGCCGCCGGCGGCCTTCGCGCGCGGCCAGCACCTCGTCGACCTCCTCGGGCGAGCCGACGATGTAGGCGAGCGTCACGCCGCCCCAGCCGCCGGCGTCCTGCACGCCGCTGTCGGCCGCGAGCTTGGCGCGATCCCAGAGGGCGAAGACCATGCCGCCGGCCTGGAAGAAGACGACCTCGTCGTCGGGCGCGACCGCGTCGGTCCATCCCAGGGCGCGCGTAGAAGTCGCGCGCGCGGGCGTAGTCGCGGTAGCCGAGCGTGATGAGGCTGATGCGCTGGTCCATGGCGGCCAGCATGGCGCCTTCGCCGCCGCCGCGCTTGCACGAAACGGACCGCTTTCTCGCCGGGTCGGCCCCTACGATCGGGCGGTGCACGACGAGGGGGCAGTCGACGACGAGGTGGTCACCCGCGAGCTCGGCTTCGCCGTCGGGCTGCTGCGCCGCACCACCTTCCGCCGCGAGCTCCAGCAGGTGTGCGTCGAGCTCGGGCTCGGCTGCGAGATCGACGAGAGCACACGGCTGCTGACCACGCGCGTGCTGGTCCTCGTCCGCGGCACGCGCGAGGGCGTCGACGCGCTCGTCGACTACGCGCGCGTGTCGGGCTGGTCGACCTGGTCCGACGACGCGCTGGGCGGCTCGCCGGGCTGACGATCCGCTGGAGGTCCCGAGGCGGACACGTGGCGGATCGCCTCTGGGCCGAGGGGTAGCGTCCCGGCCGATGCCCGCGCCCGGCGCGACCGATCCCGCCGACCTCGGCCTCCTGGAGGCCGCCGCGCTGCTGCGCTCGCGCGCCCTGTCGGCCGTCGAGCTGCTCGCGTCCTGCCAGGCGCGGATCGCCGCGCGCAACGGCGGCGCGCCGACCTTCGACGGCGCGCCCGGCGCCATCAACGCATGGGCGCGCCTGTACCCCGAGCTCGCCGCCGAGCTGGCGCGGGCGGCCGACGCGCGCCTGGCCACCGAGGGCGACGCCGCCCCGCTGACGTGCGGGATCCCCTTCGCGCTGAAGGACCTCTTCGCCGTCGGCGGTCGAGGGCTGACGGCCTCGAGCCGCGTGCTCGAGGGCAGCGTGGCCGCCGCCGACAGCGCGGTGTGGCGGCGCCTGCGCGCCCACGGCGCGGTCCTCGTCGGCCACACCCACACCCACGAGTTCGCCGCGGGCGGGACGACCGATCAGGTCGGCAACCCGTGGTCCCCCGACCGCACGGCGGGCGGGTCGAGCGGAGGCTCGGCGGCGGCGCTGGCGGCGCGCATGGTCCCGGCCGCCGTGGGCACGGACACCGCCGGCTCGCTGCGGATCCCGGCCGCGCTGTCGGGCGTCTGCTCGATCAAGCCGACCTACGGGCGGATCCCCGACGACGGCTGCATCCCTCTGAGCCCGACGCTCGACCATCCCGGCCCGATGGCCCGCAGCGTCGCCGACGCCAGCGCGCTGCTCGTCGCGCTGGCCACCGAGCCCGGCGTCGATCCCGGCCCCGTCGTCGCGGCGCTGCCACTGCACCCCCGCGACGGAACGCGCCCGCTGGAAGGGCTGCGCGTGGCGGTCACCGGCCGCCCCGAGGCGGCCGATGCGCACGCCGACGTCCTCGACGGCCTGCAGGCAGCGCGGGCGGCGGCCGAGCGGCTCGGCGCGCGGGTCGTGGAGCTCGCGGCGGCGCCGGACGTCGAGCCGCAGGACTCCGTGACCATCCTCTTCCACGAGGTCTGGCCCTACCACGAGGCCCACGTCGAGCGCCGCGACCGCTACCGCCCGAGCATCCGCGAGTTCGTCGACCTCGCCGAGGAGGTCCACGACCCGGCGGCCTACGAGGCCGCGCAGGCGCGCCGCGCGCGAGATGACCGCGCGCTGGCGCGCGTGGTTCGCCGACCACGGCGTCGACCTCCTGCTCGAGGCCACCGTGCCGCTCACGGCGTTCGCCCGCGGCCACGGCTACGACTCCGGCAACCTCGGCGGCCAGGGCGACCCGCTCATCGTCCTGACCTCCACGTGGAACTTCACGGGCTTTCCCGTCGTCGCCCTGCCCGCCGGGCTGGGCTCGCGCTCCGGGCTGCCCGTCGGCGTCTCGCTCATCGGTCCGCCCGACTCCGAGCCGCTGCTCGTCCAGGCCGCGATCGACCTTCAGGCGCACGAGCTGCCGCCGCTGAACGTCGACGCCCGCCGCTGACTACGCGGCCGCCAGCAGCTCCCGGGCGTGGCGGCGGGCGCCCACGTCGTCGGCGTCGGCGCCGAGCATGCGCACGAGCTCGGCCACGACCTCGCCGGAGCGCAGCTCGCGCACCGTCGTGCGCGCCGGCTCGGCCCCGCTGTCCTTCTCGATCGAGAAGTGGCGGGCGGCCAGCGAGGCGATCTGCGGCAGGTGCGTGATGCAGAGGATCTGGCGCCCCTCGGCCAGCGCGCGCAGCTGCGAGCCGACCGCGCGCGCCGTGTGGCCGCCGATGCCCGCGTCGACCTCGTCGAACACGAGCGTCGTGTCGGAGCCGTCGTTGGCGACGCCCATGAGCGCGAGCATCACCCGCGAGAGCTCGCCGCCCGAGGCGATCTCGCGCAGCGGGCCGGCCGGGACGCCGGCGTTGGGCGCGATCAGGAACTCGACGGCGTCGGCACCCGCCGGCCCCGGCTCGCGCTCTCCGAGCGCGATCTCGAAGCTCGCGCCCTCCATGGCCAGCTCGGCCAGGCGGTCGCGGACCGCGCGGGCCAGCCGCGGCGCCGCCTTCGCCCGCGCCGCCCGCAGCACCTCGGCCGCCTGCGCCTGCTCGGCGCGCGCCGCCTCGAGCTCGGCCGCTCCGCGCTCGAGCGCGACCTCCGCGCCGGCCAGCTCGTCGCGCCGGGCGCGGCAGCGCTCGGCGTGGGCCAGGACGTCGGCGATCGTGCCGCCGTGCTTGCGCTCGAGGCGCTCGAGCACGGCCAGGCGCTCCTCGGTGGCCTCGAGCGCCCCCGGTTCGCCATCGAGCCCCTCGGCGTAGCGCAGGAGCTCGCCGGCCAGGTCGTCGGCCTCGTAGGCCAGCGAGCGCCAGCGCTCGGCGAGCGCGTCGAGCCCGGGGTCGACGCCGGACACGCCGTCCAGCCCCGCGCCGCCCGCGGCCAGCAGGCCCGTCACCCCCGTCCCCTCGTCGGGCGCCGCCGCCTGTGCGGCGCCCAGCGCGGCGGCCCGCAGCGCCTCGAGGTGGCGCAGGCGCTCGCGCGCCCCGCGCAGCTCGACCGCCTCGGCCTCCGAGGGATCGGCCGCCTCGATCTCCTGCAGCTCGAAGGCGAGCAGGTCGAGCTCGCGCTCGCGGGCCCCGGCGCGCTCGCGCAGCTCCGCCAGCGTCGCCTCGAGCTCGCGTACGCGCGCGTAGGTCGCCGCGAAGTCCGCCCGGCGCGCCAGCGTGGGCCGCGCCGCAGAAGCCGTCGAGGATCTCGAGCTGCGAGGAGGCCAGGGTGAGCTTGCGGTGCTCGTGCTGGCCGTAGAACGAGAGCAGCGCGACCGCGACCTCGCGCAGGTCGCCGACCGCCGCGGAACGCCCGCACAGGTAGGCCCGCGTGCGCCCCTCGGCGCTCACGCGCCGGGCGAGCACGACCTCCTCGGCGTCGGCGGGCAGGCGCTCGCCCAGCTCGCCGCGCAGCACCGCCGGCAGCTCGAAGACCCCCTCGACGTAGGCCTCCGCCGCCCCCGGGCGCACGATGCCGGCGCGAGCCCGGCCGCCGAGCAGGAGGTCGAGCGCGTGGGCGAGCACCGTCTTGCCCGCGCCCGTCTCGCCGGTGAGCACGTTGAGGCCCGGGGCGAGACGCAGCTCGGCCCGTTCGATGAGGAGGAGGTTCTCGACGCGCAGCTCCAGGAGCACGACAGTGCTTCTACCAGCGGCCGCCGACGGACCGCCGGCCTTCGCCCGCTCCCTGCGCACTTTCGTTGCGAGATCCTGCGCGGCCCGTGCGCAACCGCGCGCGTCTTGTGACACGCGCCGCCCAGGCGCGCCCGCGGCTGAGGTTAGAGCGCCGCCAGCGCCTGGGCGATCGGCGTCTCGCCCTGGAGCAGGTCGAAGGCCGCGCGCACAGTGCGCGGCTCGTTCAGGCACTCGACGAGCACCGCCGCGACGTCGTCGCGCGTGACCGTCCCGCGCCGGCCGAGCGCAGGCGCCACCTCGACGCGCCCGGTGCCCGGCTCGTCGGTCAGCCCGCCGGGACGCACGATCGTCCACTCCAGGTCGCTGGCTGCGAGCGCCGCGTCGGCCTGGGCCTTGGCGTCGAGGTAGGGCCGCATCGCCTCAGACCCGGCCGCGGGATCGGCCGCGCCCATCGCGCTGATCATCAGGTAGCGCCGCACGCCGGTGCGGCGCGCGCCGTCGAGCAGCTTGACCGCCGCGCCCAGGTCGACCGTGCGCTTGCGCTCGGGTCCGCTGCCCGGCCCGGCGCCGGCGGCGAAGACGACCGCATTGACGCCCTCGACGAGATCGGAGAGGTCGTCGAGCGCCTCCATGTCGGCCACGATCGGCCGCGCCCCCGTGGCGCGCACGTCCGCCTCGTGATCCGGGTTGCGGATGAGCGCGCACACGCGGTCTCCGCGTTCGCTGAGCAGCGCGGCCAGGCGCAGCGCGATCTGGCCGTGGCCGCCGGCGATGACGATGTGACTCATGAGGCCAACCTCCCGAACTTCTGGCGCAGGCGCCGGTAGAACGACGAGCCCGGGACCTGCGCCAGATCGGCCGCCTCGCGCAGGAACGACGCGCTGATGGCGTCGCCGGGGCCGAGCTGCCCGGCGGGGCGGCCGTCGAGCGAGATGTCGACCTCGCCCTGCGAGCGGTTGTGGACCGACAGCAGATCGCTCGGAGCCACCACGAGCGCCCGCGCGGTCAGCGAGTGCGGCGCGATGAACGAGACCACGAAGCCCTCGACGCCCCAGGCCAGCACCGGGCCGCCGTTGGCGAGGTTGTAGCCCGTCGACCCCGCCGGCGTGGACAGGACGAGCCCGTCGCAGCGCACCGAGCCCGCCTCCTCGCCGTCGATCGCGTAGGCCAGCTCCGCGACGCGCTCGCCGGCGCGGCGGTGGATCGCGACGTCGTTGATCGCCGCCTGCGGGCCCTCCGGCGTCTCCAGGGCGAGCGCCGGGAGCGTCAGCACCTCGAAGTCGCCGGCCAGCGCCCGCTCGAAGGCGGCGAGCAGGTCGCCGTCCTCGTCGGGGTCGATGGTGGCGAGGAAGCCGACCTCGCCGTAGTTGACGGCGAAGACGGGCACGCTCGTGCCCGCGTAGCGGCGCAGCGCGCGCAGGATGGTGCCGTCGCCGCCGAGCGACACGCACAGCTCGACGTCGTCGCTGAGCGGCGCGTCGAGCACGAGGCCGTCGCGGGGCGTGAGGCCGTACTTGCGCGTCTCCTCGGAGTCGAAGCGCAGGAGCACGCCCTCGCGCTCGGCGGCCTCGATGAGCGCGCGCAGCGCCTCGGCGGTCTGCGCCGGGCGGGCGTGGGAGAGCACGGTGGCCGTGCGCGTGCGGACGGTCACGGCTCGACCTCGCGGGCCAGCGCCTCGAGGTCCGCGTCCACCCCGCCGCGCGCGGCCTCCGCCAGCCACACGAACGTCTCGCGATTGCCCTTGGGCCCGGGCAGGCCCGACGAGGCGAAGCCGAGCACCGCGGCGCCGTGAGCGCGGGCGCTCTGGGCCACCGCGACGAGCGCCGAGCGGCGCTCCTCGGGCGCGCGCACGACGCCCCCCTTCCCCACGCGCCCGCGCCCGACCTCGAACTGCGGCTTGACCATCGCCAACACGTCGAAGCGCGCCGCGCAGCACGCGAGCACGGCGGGCAGCACCTTGGTCAGCGAGATGAAGGAGACGTCGGCCACGACCAGGTCGGGCGCGTAGTCGCAGGTCGCCCGGCGCCACCGAGCGCGCGTTGGTCCGCTCGAGCACCGTGACGCGCTCGTCGGTGCGCAGCGACCAGTCGAGCTCGCCGTAGGCGACGTCGAGGGCGACGACGTGCGCGGCGCCGCGCTGCAGCAGGCAGTCGGTGAAGCCGCCCGTGGAGGCGCCGACGTCCAGGCACCGCCGCCCCGCCGGGTCGATCCCCGTCGCGTCCAGCGCGTTGGCCAGCTTGATCCCCCCGCGCGAGACGAAGCGCGGACGCTCGTCGACCGCCACCTCGACGTCCTCGGCCACCATCTGGCCCGGCTTGGCCGCGCGCTCGCCGCCGCTGCCCCCCAGGCGCACCTCGCCCGCCATCACCGACGCCGCCGCGCGGGCGCGCGAGGCGAACAGCCCGCGCTGGGCGAGCAGGGTGTCGAGGCGAAGCTTGGACATCGGGAGGGGCCGCGAACGGTACCGCTGGCCCGTAGAGGCGCCGTACCGTGACGAGGGTCACACACGATCACGCGTTCGATGGGCACTATGTGCCAAGTGGTCACAAGCGGCGCCGAACGCGTCGCGCACAGTCTTCCCTCAGTGATCACATAGCTGGACCCACATAGCAGTATCTCTCCTCCCCGAAGCGGCCCGCCACTGGCGGGTCGTTTCACTTAACGTCCCTTGCCATGGGCTTCGAGGAGCGCGCGCAGGGGTGGCTCGCGTGGGCGCGCACACCGGGCCACGACGCCTACTGGATCTATCGCGACGCCTTCTTCGATCTCGTCCCGGCACCCGGCGCCGCGACGCTCGAGGTCGGCTGCGGCGAGGGCCGCGTCGCCCGCGACCTGGTCGCGCGCGGCCATCGCGTGACCGGCCTCGACGCGTCGCCGACGCTCGTGAGCGCCGCCGCGCGAGGCCGACCCCGCCAGCCGCTACGTCGTGGGCCCCGCCGAGGCCCTGCCGTTCGACGACGGCGCCTTCGACCTCGTCGTCGCCTACAACAGCCTCATGGACGTCGACGACATGCCGGTCGCCGTGCGCGAGGCCGCCCGCGTCCTCGCGCCGGGCGGCCGGCTGTGCGCGTGCATCACGCATCCGCTCCAGACCGCGAGCACGTGGAACCACGAGGACGAGGACGCCCCGCTGGTCGTCAGCGAGGCCTACCTCGACCGGCGGTGGATGGACGTGGCGGTCGAGCGCGAAGGCCTGGCGTTCACCTTCGACGGCTGGTGCTATCCGCTCGAGGCCTACACGCGCGCGCTCGAGGAGGCCGGGCTGCTCATCGAGGCCATCCGCGAGCCGGCCGATCCGGCGGGCGGGCGCTGGGCGCGCGTCCCGATGTTCCTCATGTGGCGGGCGCTCAAGGCGCGTTAGGGGCAGACCGGCCCGGGTTGGCGATCCGCACGTGCACGTGGTCGTCGTGATGGACGAGCGGCACGACGATCGAGCGCGGCCCGTGCAGGTGCAGGTGCGGGCCGACGAAGAGCTTGACGGCGCCGGCCGCGCGGAAGCGGTCGACGAGGTCCTGGGCCAGCGCCCGATCGACCTCCGACGGGCGCAGGGCCGCGAGCGGCGCGCGGTCGCGGCGCGGGTACATGACGTCGGCGTCGAGGCCGTTCTGGTGCGAGCCGTGGCCGAGCCCGCCGTAGCGGGGACCGAACGGCCCGCCCTTCGGACGGCTGAGATCGGCGATCAGGATGGGCGGCACGTCGGGGTGCGCTTCGCGGAACTCGCGCGTCACCGTGTCGAGCAGCACGATGAGCGCATCGGTGCCCCAGCGCCGCGCGTCGCGGTTGGGCGACACGCGCAGGACCGGGTCCCAGGTGACGAAGTCGGTCCCCGCCTCGGGCAGCTGCACGCCGTGCTCGAGGCGACCGTGCCAGGGCACGCCGACGGCGATCGACCGAGGCGCATCGGGCTGCGGGGACTCGGGAGCGACCGCATCGGGCTCGGGCGGCGCGGTCTGCGCCTGCGCCGGCGCTCCCGCGAACGCCAGCCCCGCGACCAGCGCCACTGCTCCCGCGCGCAGATGGGCGACCATCGCCGGCATGGGACACAGGCTACGCGCGCCGGCGGGCGGCGGCGACGGTGCGGCAGTTCTCGACTGAGCACGTCGCCGCGCTCGGCGCGATGGCGTTCGCCGCGGCGCTGGCGATCGCGACGGCGCGACGCGGCGGGGGGCGCGCGGTCGCTCTGCTCTCGCGCGCGCTGGCGCTCGTCATCCTCGCGGGCTGGATCGGCGAGCAGATCGCCGACGTCGTCGAGGGCATCTGGTCGGTGAAGTACACGCTGCCCCTGCAGCTCACCGACGTGGTCTCGGTCGTGGCCGTCGCCGCCCTCCTGCGCCCGCGGCCGCTGCTGGTCGAGCTGACGTGGTTCTGGGCGCTGACCGCGACGCTCCAGGCCGCCCTCACGCCCGACCTCGCGCGGACGATCCCGAGCGTCTTCTACTTCACCTACTTCGCCTACCACCTCGGGGCGATCGTGGCCGCGTTCCTGCTCGTCGTCGGCGAGCGACGCTACCCGCGCCCGGGCGCGGCGTGGCGCGTGTTCGCCGTCACGGCCGCATGGGCCGCGGTGGCCGGCGCGGCCGACCTGGCGACAGGCGGCAACTACATGTACCTGCGCGCGAAGCCCGTCCACTCCTCGCTGCTGAGCGTCATGGCGCGCTGGCCCTGGTACATCCTCGAGACCGCCGTCGTGGCACTGGCAATGCTGCTCGCGCTCCAGGCGCTCACCGACGTCATGAGGCGTCGCGATCTCGGCCGATGACGGCGCGCGTGTACTCGCCGAGCGCCTCGACGAGCTCGCGGGCGCGCTCCACGACGCCGCCCCAGCGCAGGAAGCCGTGGACCATGTCGTCGTAGCGCTCGAGCGTCACGTCGACGCCGGCCGCGCGCAGGGCCTCGGCGTAGCGCAGGCCGTCGTCGCGCAGGACGTCGTGGCCGGCGACGGCGACGTAGGCCGGCGCGACGCCGGCGAGGTCGTCGGCGTTCAGCGGCGACGCGTCGGGCGTCGGTGCCGTCCGCGCCGCCGAGGTACAGGCTCCAGCAGCGCTCCATGTCCTCCGCGGCGCAGCAGCGCGCCGTCGGCGAACTCGCGATAGGAGTCGCTGTCCATCGCCGCGTCGAGGGCCGGGTAGACGAGCAGCTGCGCGCGCACGGCGTCGCGCTCGTGGCGGGCCGCGACCGTCGCGAGATTGGCGCCGGCGCTGTCGCCGCCGACCGCCACGCGGGACGGGTCGGTGCCCAGCTGCCGCGCGCCGGCGCCGGCCGCCCAGGCGACCGCGCAGCGCGCGTCCTGGACGGCCGCCGGATACGGATGCTCGGGCGCCAGGCGGTAGTCGACGCTCAGGCACACGGCACCCGAGGCGTTGGCCAGCTGCCGGGTCACGCGATCGAACGACTCGATGTCGCCCACGTACCAGCCGCCGCCGTGCAGCCACACGAGGACGCCGAGCGGCTCGGCCGGCACGGTCGGCCAGTAGGCGCGCGCCCGCATCCGACCGCCCTCGACGTCGGGGATCACGACGTCCTCGACCCGTGCGACCTGCTCCACCGCCCCGCCGAGCTCGAGCGCGGTCTGCAGGTAGGCGGCGCGCTCGGCCTCGAGGTCGGGCGGTCCGGGCTCGTCGCCGTCGGCGAGCGCCACCTCGATCAGCGCGCGGACCTGCGGGTGCAGGCCGGCGCTCACGCGCTGGCGAGCGCGCCCGTGCCGGCCGCGATGGCGGCCTCGATGCGCTGCGCGATCGCCCGGCCGGTGAAGCCGACCTCGGCGTGCAGCAGCGCGGGCTTGCCGTGCGTGACGTAGCGGTCGGGCAGGCCGACGCGCAGGATGCGCGGCACCTGGCCGCCCGCGTCGTTGAGGCACTCCCAGACCGCCGAGCCGAACCCGCCGGCCAGGACGCCCTCCTCGACCGTCACGAGCAGCTCGTGCTCGGCCGCGAGCGCGCTCAGCAGGTCCTCGTCGAGCGGCTTGGCGAAGCGCGCGTCGGCCACCGTGACGTCGAGGCCGCCCTCGGACAGCAGGTCCGCCGCCTCGAGCGCCTTCTGCACGCCGCTGCCGTAGCCGACGACGGCCACGCGGTCGCCCTCGCGCAGGATCTCGCCGCGGCCGATCTCGATCGGGGTGATCGTCCGCGGCATCGGGACGCCGACGCCCTCGCCGCGCGGGTAGCGCAGCGCGACCGGGCCGCCGTCGTAGGTCAGCGCGGTGCGCAGCATGCGCGCGAGCATCGCCTCGTCGCGCGGGGCCATGAGGACGATGTTGGGCAGGCAGCGCAGGTAGGCGATGTCGAAGGCGCCGTGGTGCGTCGGGCCGTCGTCGCCCACGAGGCCGGCGCGGTCCATGGCGAAGACGACGTTCAGCTTCTGCAGGCAGACGTCGTGGACGATCTGGTCGTAGGCGCGCTGCAGGAAGGTCGAGTAGATGGCGCACACCGGCTTGGCGCCCTCGAGCGACAGCCCGGCGGCGAAGAGCACCGCCTGCTGCTCGGCGATGCCCACGTCGAAGTAGTGCGCGGGCTCGGCCTCCTGCAGGATGCTCAGCCCGGTGCCGGAGTTCATCGCCGCCGTGATCCCGACGACGCGCGGGTCGCGCCGGACCTCGCGCACCATCGCCTTGCCGAAGACCTGCGTGTACTGCGGCGGCGCCGTGCTCGACACGGGCTTCGACGGCACCGCGGCGCCGGAGACGATCGAGCCCGGCTTGGCGGCGTGCCAGTCCTCCATGCCCTCGAGGCCGCCCTCCTCGGCGGGCGCGAAGCCCTTGCCCTTCACGGTGGCGATGTGGACGACGACCGGCCGGTCGGCCGCCAGCGCCTGGCGCAGGGCGCGCCGCAGGCCCGGCACGTCGTGGCCGTCGATGACGCCGGTGTAGGCCCAGTCGAGCTCCTCCCACAGCAGGCCCGGCGCCCAGAAGGACTTGATCGACTCCTTCAGCTGCGGGCCGAGGCGCTCGAAGGCCGCGCCGATGCCGCCGGGCAGCTCGGTCAGCCTGTGCTCGACGCCCTCGCGGGCATGCCACAGCTTCGGGTTGAGCCGCACGCGGTTGAAGTAGCGCGAGAGCGCTCCGACGTTGGGCGCGATCGACATCCCGTTGTCGTTGAGGACGACGACGATCGGCGTGCCCAGGCCGCCGGCCTGGTGGATGGCCTCGAAGGCGACCCCGCCGGTCATGGCGCCGTCGCCGATGACGGCGACGACCTTGCCCGCGTCGGGCTCGTCGCGCAGGCGCATGCCCTCCTTGAGGCCGACGGCGTAGCCGATCGAGGTCGAGGCGTGGCCGGCGCCCATGATGTCGTGCTCGGACTCCTCGATCGAGCAGAACGGGCGCGAGGCCCTCGTACTGGCGGATCGTGGGCAGCTGGTCGCGGCGGCCGGTGAGGACCTTGTGCGGGTAGGCCTGGTGGCCGACGTCCCACAGGATCTTGTCCTTCGGCGAGTCCAGCAGCGAGTGCAGCGCGACGGCCAGCTCGCAGGTGCCGAGGTTGGCGCCGAAGTGCCCGCCGATCTCGCCGACCGTGTCGATGATGTGCTCGCGGACCTCCTGGGCGACCTGCACGAGCTCCTCCTCGGGAAGGTCGTGGAGGTCCTGCGGGCGGTCGATGCGGTCGAGGATGCGGGCCATTGGGGGCTACAGGCTACGCGGTGCGGGTGAGGATGAAGTCGGTGATCTGCTCGAGCTCGGTCGCGCCCGTCGGAGCGGCCTGCCGCAACGAGGCGCGCGCGGACTCATGGCACTGGCGGGCCAGGTCGCGGGCGCCGTCGACGCCGAAGTGGCTGACGTAGGTGCGCTTGCCCATGCCGCTCGTCGCTGCCGCTGGGCTTGCCCAGCGCCGCGTCGGTGCCGGTCACGTCGAGGATGTCGTCGACGATCTGGAAGAGGACGCCGAGCTCGGCGGCGAAGCGCCGCCACGGCGGTCGTCTCGGTCTCGTCCATGCCGGCCAACAGGAGTACGCAGACCACCGAGGCGCCGATCAGGCGGCCCGTCTTCAGCGCGTGCAGGCGCCGCAGCTCCTCGGGCGTCTCCCCCACCCCGGCGACGTCGAGGTACTGCCCGCCGACCATCCCGTCGACCCCGGTGGCGCCGGCCAGCTCGCCGGCGGCCGCGAGCACGAGCGCGGGCTCGCCGGCCTGCTCGCCGAGGAGGTGGCGGAAGGCCTCGGCGTAGAGGCCGTCGCCGGCGAGGATGGCGACGTCCTCGCCGAACTTCACGTGGCAGGTCGGCCGCCCGCGGCGCAGGTCGTCGTCGTCCATGGCCGGCAGGTCGTCGTGGATCAGCGAGTAGGTGTGGATGAGCTCGATGGCGGCCGCCAGCGGGAGCACGCCCGCCGGGTCGCGGCCGATCGCCCGCGCCGTGGCGAGCGCCAGCACGGGCCGGATGCGCTTGCCGCCGGCCAGCAGCGAGTAGCGCATCGCCTCCTCCAGGCCGGCGGTCTGCGGCGCCGCGCTGGGGAAGCGCAGGTCGGCGAGGTAGCGCTCGACCGTGTCGCGCAGGGCCTCCGGGTAGGTGCTCACCTACAGCAGGGAGTCCTGGCCCGGGATGGGCTCCTGCTGCGCGGCGCGGGCCATGCGCTCGAGCTCGGCCGAGGCCTGGGAGGCCACGCCGGCGGCGTCCTCGACCAGCCCGGCGGCGGCGTCGGCTGAGAGGTCCCCGGTGCGCAGCTGCTCGGCCGCGCGCTCCAGGCGCGCGACGAGAGCATCGAGGGTGGTGGTGTCGACCTCGCTCATCGGTACGCCCCATTCTCGCCCATCTCGCGGAGGGCAGCGGCCAGGATGCCGTTGACGAAGCCCGGCGCCTCGGCCCCGCAGAAGCGCTTGGCCGTCTCGACCGCCTCGGAGATCGCGCCCTCGGCCGGGATCGGGACGTCGCCCGGGGCCGCGTCGGGGTGGACCATCTCGAGCAGGGCGATGCGCATGATCGCCCGCTCGAGCGGCGCGATGCGGTCGAGCGTCCAGCCCTTGGCATGGCGCTCGATGCGCCCGTCGAGGTCCTCGCCGTAGTCCTGGGCCGCGTAGGCCAGCGCGCGCGTGAAGGTCGACGCGTCGCGCTCGAAGAGGTCGTCGAGCTCGCGCCCGGTGACGTCGTGCTGGTAGAGCGCGAAGACGGCGGCGCGACGCTGGTCGGAGCGGCGGGACATGCGGCGCCTACGCTAGCGGGCCGGCGGGGGCTCCTCCTCGGCGAGGCGCTTGAGGGCGTCCAGGCGCCGGTCCCACTGCGAGGCGAGCCCGGCCATCCAGCGAGCCGTCTGCTCCAGGCGCTCGGGCCGCACGCGGTAGCGGACCTCGCGGCCGTGGCGGCCGCCCTCGACCAGGCCGGCGCGGTCGAGGATCGCGAGGTGCTTGACGACCGCCACGCGGCTGACCGGCAGCTCGCCGGCCAGCGTCGTGGCGGTCGCCTCGCCGCGCTCGGCCAGCAGGCTGAGCACGCGCCAGCGCGTGGGGTCGGCCAGGGCGGCCATGACCGTGTCCGCGCCGGCCTGCATCGGCGTTCAGACGGTGACGCGCGCGGCGTAGTCGCTCAGCTCGGCGAGCTCGCTCGCCCAGCCCTTGCGGTTGTCCTCGGCGCGCTCGTTCTGCTTCGCCGGGTCGGCGAAGAGCGTGTCGAAGCCGCTCTCGACGACGCGCAGGCGGGTGCCGTCGCCCTCGGCCTCCAGGGTGAACTCGACGAGCGTCGAGTTGCCCTCGACCGGCTCGCTCTGCGACTCGCGCAGGACGGCCCAGCGGTAGCTGAAGCGGCGCGGGGCCTCGACGTCGACCACGCGCCCGTGGACGGTGCCGTACTGCTCCCAGGTCAGGCTGAGAGCGCCGCCGGGCCGCAGGTCGAGCTCGGCGCCCGCGTCGCCGAACCATCGGCCCAGGTGCTCGGCCTCGGTCAGCAGCGCCCACACGCGCTCGACGGGTGCGGCGATGACGGTCTCGCGTTCGATCTGCTCGGGAACCACGGGTGCCTCCGGATGCGTCGGGTGGATAACGTGTAACCGTGAGATTACACGTCATCCGGCCGAGATGCAACCCTGCGGTTACACGTTGTCAGGCGCGCGACATGTACTCGCCCGAGCGCGTGTCGACCTTGACGCTGTCGCCGATGTCGACGAAGAGCGGGACGTTGATCGTCGCGCCGGTCTCGAGCGTGGCCGGCTTCGTGCCGCCGCCCGAGGCGGTGTCGCCGCGCAGGCCGGGGTCGGTCTGGGAGACCTCGAGCACGACCGAGGCCGGCAGCTGGAGGTCGCTGGGCTGGCCGTCGATGAAGAGCACGTCGACCGGATCGTTGGGCTTCGTCCAGCGCAGCGCCTCGGCGACGCCCGTCTCGGGGACCGCCATCTGCTCGTAGGACTCGGCGTCCATGAAGTGCGCGTCGGTGCCGTCGGTGTAGAGGAAGGTCATCTTGCGCGCCTCGGTGCGCACGGCGCGGAACTTCTCCCCCGCCCGGAAGGTCTTGTCGATGACGTTCCCGTCGGAGGCGCGGCGCAGCTTCGTGCGCACGAACGCGCCGCCCTTGCCGGGCTTGACGTGCTGGAACTCGAGGACCTTGAAGACGGTCCCGTCGACCTCGATGTGGTTGCCGTTCTTGAGCTGGTTGGTGCTGATCATCGGCCGCTCAGTGTAGGGCGCCCCCGCCGCTCGCAGCCGGGCGAGCGTCGGGCCCGGGCGGGCGATCGCCTGCGCCCAGGTGACCCGCAGCACGCGCTCGCCGTGGGCCTCGAGGAGCGCCTGGCGCTCGGCGTCGTCCTCGCGCGCGAGCTGGTTGTCGTGCCACGTCGGCGCTGTCGGCCTCGAGGACCAGGCGCTGCTCGGGCCAGCGGAAGTCGGGGACGGTCCGGCGGCCTTCGACGACGTAGGGGACGTTGACGTCGGGGTGGACGTGGCCGCCGCGCAGGATGAGGTCGAGCACGACGTCCTCGAGCTCGCTGCTGGTGGGCGCGGGGCCGGTGGCGATGATCTGGGCGAGCCTGGCGGCGCCGCGCCTGCGCCGTGGCGCGCGAGGGCGTCGGCGAGCTGGCGCACGTTGACGCGGTGGAGCGACTGGGCGCGGCGGGTGGCGGCGCGGAGCGGGCGGTGGTCGAGGGTGGCCGCGAGGTCGAGGAGGGTGCGGGCGGGTGAGGTGACGGGGATGGCGCGGTGGCGGGTGCGGTCGTCGAGGTCGAGCCGGGTGGTGCGGTGGATGCGCAGGCCGGGGTGGCGGCGCGACCACGCGCCGACGACGGTCACCTCGGGGTGGCGCTCCTCCCACGGCATGAAGCCCCACAGCGCGGCCGCCGAGTGGTGGCTCAGCACCGCGGTCGGACCGCACGCCTTCACCGGCGGCGAGGAAGCGGCCCTCGAGCGGCAGCTTCGGGTGGCCCACCGCGTAGACGCCGCGGTGGATCGGGTGCAGGCGGCCGTTGAGCACGCGGGTCAGACACCGCGTCTCGCGACAGGCCGCAGGCAAACAGCTCATCGAGGGAGAGGACGCCCCACTGGTCGGCGGCGGCCCGCGCGACCCGCACATCGGGACGAGCGGGGAGTTTGTCGGCGTATATCGCCGACAAACTCCCCACTCGTTGGTGTGGGGTGCGGGCATCCACCCACGGTGGCGCGCCGCGCCGCAACGGAACAACGCGCACACGTCACAACTCTGCGCAGCGCTCGCGGGGACATACGCTGCGTTCGGTGCTCCCCGCCCTCATTGCCGCAGTAAGCGTCGCGACGACCACGAGCGCGGCGGCCCCGCCGCCCACGCCGGCCGCGACCGAGGCCTACGCGCTTCGCGATGACGCTGGCGACGCGGGCCCGCGCCCCGCGGGCTCGCCCGCCGAACGCCGCGCCCACCAGCAAGTCGCGAAGCGCTTCCGCGCCGCCGGCCTGCGCACCGGCTTCGAGCGCTTCCCCGTCCCGGGCAAGGGGACGTCGCGCGACGTCATCGGCATCCGCGACACCCCCGCGCGGTGCCTGGTCATCGTCATGGCGCACGCCGACACCGTCCCGCCCGCCCCCGGCGCCGACGACAACGCGTCGGGCGTCGGGACGCTCGTCGCCCTCGCGCCCGCCCTGGCCCAAGGACGAGCGCCGAGCGTGCGACACGTGGCTCGTGGCGACCGGCTCCGAGGAGCGGCCCTACACCGGGCAGCCCGACCACCTCGGCGCGAGCGCCCTCGTCAACCGCCTCAGGCGCACGCACCGCCTCGGCGACGTCCGCCTCGCCCTCTCCCTCGACGAGGTCGGTCGCGGCACGCGCTTCGAGCTGCGCTCTCCGGTGGCGAGACCGCGCGCGAACGTGGAGACGCCGATCCTCGAAGCGGCGCAGAGCAGCGCAGCGTCGACGTCACCTGGCTGCAGCGACAGCGCGACCGGCAACTCCGACCACCGCGAGCTCGCGCTCGCGGGCGCGCCCGCGGCCAAGCTCGGCGTCCCCGACGAGCCGCTGCGCCACACCGCGAAGGACACGCCCGACCGCCTCCAGCGCGGCGCCTTCGCCCGCGTGCTGCGCGTCGTGTGGCCGCTGCTGCGCGAGCGTCAGCTGACCGCGAGCATCCGCTCGGCGAGACGCTCGGCCAGCGCGATCGTGCTCAGGTTCGTGTTCGCCCGCGGGATCGACGGCATGATCGAGGCGTCGGCGACCGACAGGCCTTCGCACCCGAGCACCCGCCCGTCGCCGTCGACCACCGCGCCGATCGCGCACGTGCCGACCGGATGGAAGAAGCCGCGGGCGGCCTCGCGCACGTGGCGCTCGGGCTCGACCTCCGCACCCGGGCGCACCTCGCGCGCCGCGTAGGCGCTCACCTCCTCGGAGGCCGCCATCCGCCGCAGCGCCTCGACGCCCTCGACCAGCACGGCGACGTCGCGCTCGTCGGTGAGGAAGCCGTGGTCGATGGCCAGCGGCGCGCGCGGGTCGGGCGAGGTCAGGCGGACCGTCCCCCGCGACCACGGCTTCATCGCGAAGACCGCGGCGCTGCCCTCGTAGCCCTCGGGGCCCGGCGGGTCGAGCGCCGGGAAGAGGAAGAGGTCGCACACGCCCTCGTCGCAGGCGGCGCTGCGCGCCTGCGATCGTGACCTGCGCCATGTAGAGCGGCCATGCGCGCTCGAACTCCGCCGCCTCGCGCTGCAGGCGATCGGTGGCCTCGAAGGCGAAGCCGACGCCGACGTGGTCGATCAGCCCCTCGCCGATCGGCAGCTCGCGCAGCGCGGCGCGCATCGCTGCGCAGCAGGATCCCCGGCGAGCCGTAGGCGCCGGCGGCGAGCACGACGTGGTCGGCGCGCACGTCGCCCTGCGCTGGTCGCCACGCCGACCGCCCGGTCGCCGGAGAACAGGACCCGATCGACCAGCGTGTCGGCCCGGATGGTCAGGCTCTCGCGCCCGCGCGCGGCGTCGAGGTAGGCGAAGGCGGCGTTCCAGCGCACCGCGCCCACGTCGTTGACCGGGTGCACGATCGCGTCGGCGCCCGCGGCGCGCGCGAAGGCCCGGTGCCAGGGCGAGAGCTCCTCCTCGGCGAACCTGCGCACCCGCAGCTCGCGCTCGGCGCGCTCGAGGTACGGCGCGATGACCGCGTGGCTCCAGCCCTCGCCCCACTCGTCGTAGTCGGAGGGCGCGCCGGCCAGGACGACGCACGCGTTGTGCGCCGAGCAGCCGCCCATGATCCGGGCGCGCAGCTGCGAGCGGTCCTCGCGCTCGGTCTCCCATGCGTGCGAGAAGGCGAGCTGGCGCGCGTCGAGGATGTCGCGCGGCCAGCGCCCGCCGTCGTAGGGGCCGTAGTCGGGGCCCGCCTCGACCAGGCACACCCGGCGCCCGGCCTCGCTCAGCCGCGCGGCGAGGACGCAGCCCGCCGAGCCGCCGCCGGCGATCAGGAACTCGAACGCGGAGCCCCCGGACACGTGCCGACCATACGCGAGAATCACCCCATGAGCACCGACTACACGAGCCTGCCCGACAACCTGCCCGCGCCCGTCGACGACGGCGCCGCCGACCACCTGCCCGGCTCCGAGGTGCCCGCCGTCGCCCTGCCCTCGACCCTCGGCGGCGAGGTCGACCTCGCGCAGGCCGCCCGCGAGCGGCTCGTCGTCTACGTCTACCCGCGCACCGGCGTGCCGGGCCAGCCGCTGCTCGACGGCTGGGACGACATCCCGGGCGCGCGCGGCTGCACGCCGCAGAGCTGCGCGTTCCGCGACGCCCGCGAGGACTTCGCCCGCCACGGCGCCACGCTCATCGGCATCAGCGCGCAGACGCCGCAGGAGCAGGCCGAGTTCGCCCAGCGCGAGCACATCCCCTATCCCCTGCTCAGCGACCACGACCTCGCGCTGGCCGACGCGATGGGCCTGCCGACCTTCGAGACCAGCGGGCTGACGCTCTACAAGCGCCTGACCTTCGTCGCCGAGCGGGGCCGCATCGTCAAGGTCTTCTATCCCGTGTTCCCGCCCGACCGCAACGCCGGCGACGTGCTGGCCTGGCTCGAGGGCTTGCAAAGCGACTGACGCACGGTGAGACGTTGGGCTCATGCCCAAATTCCTCATCGAAGCGTCCTACACCCTCGAAGGCGTCAAGGGCCTTCGCAGCGCGGGCGGCACGAGCCGCCGCGATGCGTCGCCCACGCCCTCGAGAGCGTCGGCGGCATCGCTCGAGCACTTCTCCTTCGCCTTCGGCGACAAGGACGCGTACGTCATCGTCGACCTCCCGGACGACGAGGCGGCGGCCGCCGTGGCCCTGACCGTCAACTCGGCCGGCGGCGCCACCACCAGGACTGGCTGCTGCTGATCCGCCCGAGGAGGTCGACGCGGCGGCCAAGCGCTCGGTCGAGTACCGCGCCGCCCGGCAGCTAGCGCCGCGACGCCACACGTCATTGACATCGTCAACGAAGTCGTTGACGATGTCAGCCATGCCCGCAGCCGCCGCCGTCGCACCAGGCGCCGCGACCGAGGACCGCGTCGCCGCCGTCCGCGCCTTCAACCGCTTCTACACCGCGCGCATCGGCGTCCTGCGCGACGGCCTGCTGCGCACGCCCCACTCGCTGACCGAGGCGCGCGTGCTCTACGAGCTCGGTCAGCGCGAGGTGACCGAGGTCGCCGACCTGCGCCGCGAGATGGACATCGACGCCGGCTTCCTCAGCCGCCTGCTCGCCCGGCTGCAGCGCAACGGCCTCGTCGCCCGCGAGCGCTCGACCGACGACGCCCGCCGCCAGCGCATCCGCCTCACCGCGGAGGGCGCGGCGGCCTTCGCCGAGCTCGACCGCCGCTCCGCCGACGAGATCGGCGCCGTCCTCGATGCGCTGTCCGAGGACGACCAGCAGCGCCTCGTCGCCGCGATGGCCACCGTCCACGAGGTCCTCACCCACGCCCCGCCGGCCGCCGGCTTCGTCCTGAGAGGCCCCCGCCCCGGCGACCTCGGCTGGATCGTCCAGGCGCACGGCAGGCTCTACGCCGCAGCAGTACGGCTGGGACGAGAGCTTCGAGGCGCTCGTCGCGCGGCATCGTCGCGGACTACGCCGAAGGACCACGACCCCCGCCGCGAGGCCGCGTGGATCGCCGAGGTCGACGGCGAGCCCGCGGGCTGCGCGCTGTGCGTGCGCCGCGAGGAGGACGTCGCGCAGCTGCGGCTGCTGCTCGTCGACCCCAAGGCGCGCGGGCGCGGCATCGGCGGGCGCCTGATCGAGGAGTGCCTGCGCTTCGCCCAGCGCGCCGGCTACAAGCGCATCACCCTGTGGACCAACGACATCCTGCACGAGGCGCGCCGGCTCTACGAGCGCGCCGGCTTCGAGCTCGTCGAGTCCGCCCCCCACCACAGCTTCGGCCACGACCTCGTCGAGCAGACCTGGGCCCGGCCGCTCTAGGCCGCCACCCCGGCGATCGCCTCCACCGCGCGCTCGTAGTGCTCCTCGCTGAGGCGGATGTGCGACTGCTGGCTCATCGACCGCGCGGCGACGCCGATCGCCTCGACCGGCGGCGCGTTGGCCATATGGGGCACGACGAGCAGCGCCTCGACCGCCACCGACCACGGCCAGCGCGCCGGGTTGCTCGTGTGGGCCACCGCGTCGGTCGGCTCGCCGACGACCTCGACCACCGCGAACACGCAGCGCCAGCCGGCGGCGTAGTACACGAGCCGGTCGCCCGGCGCCATCCGCGGCCGGCGCGGGAAGCCGGTGCGCTCGAGGACCGACGCGCGCTCGGCGAGCCATGCCTCGGGGAGCGAGGCGCGGGCGTGGCCGATGCCCTTGAGCCAGTGAGCGCGCACGCGGCAAGCATGCCGCGTCGCGGGCGCAGCGGCCGCGTCGGGGCGGAGCGAGCGGTCGCGACGCCGCGGCCGAGTCGCGGGCGCGGACGGCCTACGCGACCGCGCGCAGCGCCGGCTGGCTCGACCAGGCGTCGGCGAAGGCCGCCACCACCGCGGGGTCGAACTGCGAGCCCGAGCAGCGCTCGAGCTCGACGAGGGCGTCGCCCGCGTCCATGCCCGCACGGTAGGGGCGGTCGGCGACCATCGCGTCGAAGGCGTCGCACACCGAGACGATGCGGGCGCCCAGCGGGATGTCCTCGCCGGCCAGCGCGTCGGGGTAGCCGCAGCCGTCCCAGCGCTCGTGGCTCGAGCGCACGAGCGCGGCCACCGGGCGCAGCGCCGGCGCGGCGGCGACGATGCGCTCGCCGATGATCGTGTGGCGGCGGATGAACTCCCACTCGGCGTCGTCGAGCGCCGCGGGCTTGTCGAGGATCGCGTCGGGGATGGCCATCTTGCCCACGTCGTGCAGGGCGGCCGCGTGGCGGACGTGGTCGATCTGCTCCTCGTCGAGCTCCATGCGGCGCGCGACGGCCTCGGCCAGCTCGGCCACGCCGCTGATGTGCTCGCCCAGCTCGGGGTTGCGCTCGGCCAGCGCGCGCAGCAGCACGTCGCGGCTCTGGCTGCGCGCCGAGCTGCGGCCGCTGTGCTTGTGGGCGTACATGCGCTGGTCGGCGATGCGCAGCGCCTCGCCGGCGTCGTCGCACCTCGCCCGGCACGCAGATCGAGCCGAACGAGCACGTGATGGTGAAGCCGTCGCCGTGCTCGGTGAGGGCCGCGGCGCAGTCGGCGACCTGCTCGGCCGAGCCGCGGTCGGGCAGCAGCACGCAGAACTCGTCGCCGCCCATGCGGTAGGCCGTGCCCGCGCCCCTCACGTGCACGGCGAGCTTGGCCCCCAGGCGCTGCAGCAGCGCATCGCCGGCGGGGTGCCCGTAGGAGTCGTTGTAGTGCTTGAAGCCGTCGAGGTCGAAGAGGGCCAGCACCGCGGCCGGACGATGGCCCTCGGCGACGCGGTCGAGGTCGCGCGTGAGCGCGCGGCGGTTGCCCAGGCCGGTCAGGGCGTCGGTCAGGGCCTCGTGGCGGCTGGTCACGAGCATGCCGGCGTTCTCGCGCAGGCTCAGGACGAGGCGGGCGAAGACGGCGAGCAGCGATGCCGCGGCGAGCACGACCGCGAGCGGGTTCAGCGAGCCCAGGGCGGCGAGGACGAGGATGCCCAGGCCGAGGCTGGCGAAGGCGATCGGGAAGGCGGTGAAGCGCATCGACCCGCTGTCCTCGATGGCCACCGTGCGGCGCGCGGGCTGCCAGGCGGCGGCCGAGAAGAGCACGAGGCACGAGGTCCAGCCGCCATCCCACAGGCTCGGATAGACGTAGGTCTCGTTGGCGACGGTGACGAGGTAGTAGGAGTCGGCGATCCAGAAGAGCACGATGCCCAGGCCCAGCAGCGCCCAGGTGCGATCGGCGCGCCAGCCGCGCAGCGCGAAGGCGGCGACGACGACGGCCAGGAGGATGAGGTCGCCGATCGGGTAGGCGAGGTTGGTGGCGACGCCGAGCGCGTTGCCGCCGACCGTGTGCAGGACGGCCTGCAGGACGACCGCGGCGCTCATGGCGGCGGCGGCGAGCGCGGCGGTCAGCCCGTCGACCCACAGCGTCTTCGGCGCCCCCTCGACCCGCGAGCGCAGCAGCAGGCACAGGCCCGCGAACACGAGCGGGTAGAAGGCCAGGTAGCCGGCGTCGGAGACCGACGGCACGGGGATGACGGCGTTGTCGGCGAGGACGAGCGTCCAGTAGACGTCGCCGCAGGCCCACAGCAGCGAGCCGGTGCCGATGAGGCCCCACGCCAGCCCCTCGCGCCCGCGCACCGAGTGCGCGCGCCAGAGCGTCAGCAGCGAGGCGCCGACGATCACGATCCAGTAGGCGAGCTTGCCGAAGAGCGGCCCGTGCATGAGCGGGCGCAGCGGACCGACCTCCGCCTCGCGCAGGACCGTCCAGCCGATCAGGAGCGCGAGCAGCACGCGCACCGGTCTCCCGCCGTTCATGGCCCTTGCATCGGCCGTCCGTCCGGGATCTTGAGCCGCCGGACGGCGAATCGGTCAGACGACGAACTGCAGCTCCTTGGGCAGCGAGGAGACGACCTCCGCGCCGTCGTCGGTGACGATCACGAGGTCCTCGATGCGCACGCCGACGGCGCCGGGGACGTAGACCCCGGGCTCGACGGTGACGACCATCCCGGCGGCCAGCGCGGTCTCCCCCTGCTTGGACAGCCGCGGCCCCTCGTGCACGTCGAGCCCGACCCCGTGGCCCAGTCCGTGGCCGAAGTGCTCGGCGTGGCCGGCGGCGTCGATGATCGAGCGCGCGACGGCGTCGACCTCGCGCCCGCTGGGGCCGGGGCGCACGGCCGCCAGCGCGGCCTCCTGGGCGTGGAGCACCAGCGCGTAGACCTCGCCGTCGCGCGGGTCGATGTCGCCCGTCGAGTACGTGCGCGTGCAGTCCGAGGCGTAGCCATCGAGCTGCGCGCCCCAGTCGACGACGACCAGCGTGCCCGCCGGGATCGGCACCTCGCGCGGCGTGGCGTGCGGGAGCGCCCCGTGCTCGCCGGCGGCCACGATCGGCGGGAAGGACGCGGCCTGCGCCCCCATGCGGCGCATGGTGAACTCGAGGTCGAGCGCCACCTCGCGCTCGGTGCGGCCCACGAGCCCGCGCCCGAGGACCTCGGTCAGCGCGTCGTCGGCCAGGCGCGCGGCGGCGCGGATGGCCTCGAGCTCGTCGGCGTCCTTGACCGCGCGCAGCGCCTCGATCGCGCCGCCCGCGGGCACCAGCTCGATCCCGGCGCGCAGCATGCCGGCCAGCCGCCCGTGGTCCTTGACGCTCATGTGGGCGTCGTCGAAGGCGACGCGCAGCTCCCCGGAGCCCGGCAGGCCCTTGACCACACCGGCCAGCAGGTCGACGGCGATCTCGCGCTCCCACGCGGGGTCGACCTCCTCGGCCGACTGCGTCAGGTAGCGGAAGTCGGTCACGAAGCGCCGGCTGCCCTCGCGAGCCACGACCGCGGCCGCGTTGCTGCCGGTGAAGCCGGTCAGCCAGCGGACGTTGACGAGGTCGGTGACGAGCAGCACGTCGGCCTCGCGCTCCTGCAGCGCGTCGGCCACGCGGTCGGCGCGGTCGGTGCTCACCATGGCGGGCGCATCAGCCATCAAGCTCCTCCTTCAGGCGCTCGAGCGCCGCTCTGTATCCCTCGATCCCCTGGCCGCTCACGGTGGCCAGGCACAGCTCGCGCACGACCGACAGGCGCCGCCACTCCTCGCGGCTGCCCACGTCGGACAGGTGGACCTCGACGGTCGGCAGGGCGGCGATCTCCAGCGCGTCGCGGATGGCCCAGGCGTAGTGCGTCCACGCCCCGGGGTTCATGACGATGGCGTCCGACAGGCCCTCGAGGCGGTGCAGGTGCTCGACGAACTCGCTCTCGGCGTTGGTCTGGAAGAAGCGCACCTGGAGCCCGAGGTCGCGCGCGTAGCCCTCGACCTGCTGCTGCAGGCGGTCGTAGGTCAGCTCGCCGTAGACGGCCGCCGGGCGGCGGCCGAGCTGGTCGAGGTTGACCCCGTGCATGACCTCCACGCGGTTGCGAACGCTCATCGGTCCGACAACTCTCGCACGGCGGCGAGCGACGTCGGGCGCCCCCACCGCGTGGCCGGTGGTGACGCGCCCCGGCGCCTGCACCAGCACGTAGGGCACCGCCTCGCCCGTGCGCTTCTTGTCGCGCGCGGTCGCCTCGGCCACCGCGGCGGCGTCGACGCCCTCGAGCCGCGTCGGCAGCCCGGCCTGCGCCAGCAGGTCCTCGACGAGCTCGCGCAGCGCGTCCTGGCCGGAGAGGCGCAGCGCGGCCAGCAGACCGAGGCCGACCGCCTCGCCGTGGCGGTAGCGGGCGTAGCCGGTGGCGGTCTCGATCGCGTGACCGACGGTGTGGCCGAGGTTGAGCGCCTGGCGCGCGCCGCCGTCGCGCTCGTCGGCGGCCACCACGCGCAGCTTGGTGCGCACGCAGCCGACGATCACGTCGTCGTCGATCGTGGCCCCGGCCGCGACGCGGTCCCACAGCGCCCCGCCGGCGATGAGCGCGGTCTTGACCACCTCGGCGTAGCCGGCGGCGAGCTCGGGGGCGGGCAGCGTGGCCAGCAGCGCCGGATCGGTCAGCACCGCGATCGGCTGGTGATAGGCGCCGACGTAGTTCTTGGCCTCGGGCAGGTCGACGCCGGTCTTGCCGCCGTAGGCGGAGTCGACCTGGGCCACGAGCGTCGTCGGCACCTGCACGACGGCGACGCCGCGCTGGTAGGTGGCGGCGCAGAAGCCCGCGAGGTCGCCCACCACGCCGCCGCCGAGGGCCACGACGTGATCGGCGCGGGTGACCCCCTGCGCGACGAGCGCGTGCCAGATCCGCTGGGCGGTCTCGAGCGTCTTGTGCTCCTCGCCCGGCGGGACCTCGACGAGGCCGGCGGCGTCGGGCACGCGCCCGGCGTGCAGCGCGGCGACGGTCTCGTCGCTGACGACCACGCGGCGGCCCGCCGCGGGCCACGGCGCGCGCTCGAGCGGCCCGACCCACACCGGGTAGTCGCCGGAGGCGCTCGTGGCCCACAGCAGGCGCTGGCCCTCGGGGATCGCGCGCAGCGCATCGAGCGCACGCGCCACGACGCCCTCGCCGGTCGCGGGCAGCACGGCGTCCGCGGCGGCGTCGTAGACCGGCTCGCGCGAGCGGTAGAGGGCCTCGAAGGCGCCGCGCTCGCGCGCCAGCGGGCGGCCGCTGCGGTGCGCGCGCTCCCAGGCCGTGTCGAGGTCGACGTCGAGCAGGACCACGAGGTGGCGGTCGAGGGCCGCGCGCACGCGCTCGGAGTGCAGGGCGCCGCCTCCGAGGGCGACGACGCCGCCGTCGGCCGTCTCCAGCAGCGTGCCGGCGAGCTCCTCCTCGGCGGCCCGGAAGGCGGCTTCGCCGTCGCGCGCGAAGACCGCCTCGATCGGCTCGCCGAGCTTGGCCTCGAGCAGCGCGTCCGCGTCGTCGGCCCGGACGCCGAGCGCCGCGGCGGCCTCGCGCGCCGCGCGCGACTTGCCCGCCCCCATGAAGCCGATGAAGACGAGGGCCGGCTTCAGCGCCGCCGCCACCCGATGCGCTCCTCGTACCGCGCCACGGCCTCGAGCACGTCGTCGACGTGGTCGCCGCCGAACTTCTCGCGGTAGGCGCCGGCCAGGACGAAGGCCACCATGGCCTCCCCCACCACGCCGGCGGCCGGGATCGTGGCGGAGTCGGTGCGCTCGCGCAGCGCGTCGGCGGGCTCGTGCGTGGCGATGTCGACCGAGCGCAGCGGCTTGGTCAGCGTGGGCAGCGGCTTCATCGCCGCGCGCACGACGACCGGCTCGCCGGTGGTCATGCCGCCCTCGAGACCCCCGGCGTGGTTGGTCTCGCGGTAGAAGCCGCGCTCGTCGCTGAAGAAGATCTCGTCGTGGGCGCCCGAGCCCGGGCGCCCGGCGACGTCGAAGGCGTCGCCGATGGTGGCGCCCTTGACCGCCTGGATCGAGCACAGCGCGCCGGTCAGGCGGCCGTCGAGCCGGCCCTCCCAGCTCGTGTGCGACCCCAGGCCGGGCGTGGCGCCGAAGGCGACGACCTCGAAGACGCCGCCCAGCGACTCGTTCGCCTTGCGCTGCACGTTGATGTGCTCGACCATCGCGTGGCTCGCGTCGCGGTCCAGGCAGCGCACCGGATCGTCGTCGACGCCCTCGAAGTCCTCGACGCGCAGCGGCGCGTCGCGCGCCGGCGCCCGCACCGAGCCGATCTGCACCACGTGCGAGCGGACCTCGACCCCGAGCGCGCGCAGGAAGGCCTTGGCCAGCGCGCCGCCCGCGACTCGCGCGGCGGTCTCGCGCGCGCTGGCGCGCTCGAGCACGTTGCGCACGTCGCTCAGGCGGTACTTCCAGGTGCCGACGAGGTCGGCGTGCCCCGGGCGCGGCAGGTGGACCTCGGCCACCTCGGCCTCCACCGGCCACGGGTTCATCCGCTCCTCCCAGTTGGCGAAGTCGCGGTTGGCGACCTGCAGGGCGATCGGCCCGCCGAGCGTGCGCCCGTGGCGCACCCCGCCGGTGACCTCCGCGCGATCGCGCTCGATCTTCATCCGCCCGCCGCGCCCGTGGCCGAGCTGGCGGCGCGCCATGTCGCGGTCGATCGCCTCGCGGTCGAGCTCGAGGCCCGCGGGCAGGCCCTCGACCACGCAGGTCAGGCCAGGGCCGTGCGACTCGCCGGCCGTGATGAGCTTCAGCGCCATCGGGCGCCGAAGTGTATGGATGGCTTCCCGCTCGCTAGGCGCCGGCGGGCTGCCACGCCCAGACCGGCAGCCCGGGCAGGGCGCCCGTGGCGTCGGCGGGCGAGGCGGCGGCGGCGCCGTTGACCGAGGCGCGCGCCTTGCTCTGCTTGGGCGTGCGGACGAGCACGCCGCTGTCGGGCAGCCAGCGGTAGGTGGCGGCGCCCTTGAAGGCCGAGCTTCCGACGCGGTGGGCCTTGCGCAGCATGTCGGCGCCGGCGTTGGAGTGGCGCTCGTAGGCGGCCGCGGCGGCGGCAGCGGTGCTCGCGCCCTTCTTGAACACCTTGACGACGTCGAGCTGGTACTGGACGGCCTCGCCGTTGACGGTGAGGTCGAAGAACTCGGTGTCGCCCTCCTTGACCTCGATCGTCTGGCAGCTCTTGGCGCTCGGGCGGCAGTGCCCGTCGCCGGTCGCGGTGGCGTCGGAGGAGAGCAGGAAGACCGCCGTCTTGCCGTCCTTGAGGACGCCGGTGTAGACGAAGAAGGGGTTGTCGGCCGTCGGCAGCGGCGAGAGGCGCGCGACGTCGTGGTAGGTCTTCAGCTGCGTGGCCTCGGCGCGGCCGAAGCGCAGCGACAGGTGGTAGACGTCGAGCGGGTCGCCTGCCGGGGTCGTGGGCTTGGAGCCTCCGTCGCCGGAGCCGCCGGTCCCGCCCGGAGCGAGCGGCGGCTGGGAGCCGTCGGAGCCGCCCGAGCCCGACCCGGTCGGCTGGTTGGCAGCGGGCGTCTTGGGCGTCGCAGCGGCCGGCGCGGCGGGCTTCTTGGGGACGTGCAGCTGCTTGAAGGGGTTGCGCACGCCGCCGGGGCGGTCGTCGCCGGCGGTGGCTTCGTCGTCGACCTTGACGGCGGCCTTCGACACCTTGCCGGCGTCGGCCTGGAGGCTGGTCGCGGGCACCGGGGTCTCTTCCGCGGAGGCGCGGCCGAGGTACACCGGAACCGCGACGGCCGCGGCGAGCAGCAGCACGGCGATCGGCCACAGCTTGCGCTCGACCAGATCGCGCAGCACTCCACGAACGGCGCTCACTGGGACACCTCCGAGGCGGTCGGCGCCGGGGCGGCCGCGCCGCCGGAGCTCGAGCCCGTCGACCCGGCCGCAGCGGTGGCCGCGTCGCCGGTCGGGGCGGTGGACGTGTTGTCGTCGGCGGCGGTGCGCAGGTACGCGGTGGCCACGATGCTGGCCTTGACGTTCGGGAAGCCGCCGGGGCCGGCCACGAGGCTGAAGCCGTCGATGCTGAGCAGGCGACCGTCGACGTCGACCTCCTTGCCCTTGACCCGCACGAAGCGCTGGACGTCGCCGAAGAAGCGCTCCATGTCGAAGTACGTGCCGCTGAAGACGAAGGAGAAGGGCATCGTCGGGAAGCCGGCGGAGCCCACCGTCGCGCCCGGGGGCAGCGTGGCGGCCGCGGCCTGGGTGGCGGGGGCGGGCGGCGTCGATGCCGAGGCGGCCGGCGTGGCCGACGAGCCTCCCGACGCGGAGGCGGACGGGCTTGCGCCACCGGTGGCAGCGGTCGCGGCGGGCGCGGCCGACGCCGCCGGGGTCGGGCCCTGTCCACCGCTGCCGGCGATCTTCAGCGAGGTGAAGTCGATCCGGGCGGAGTGCGCGACGGACTGCAGCTGGTAGACGAGCGAGGGCAGCGCGTCGCTCTTGGGCACGGCCTTGCCGAGCTTGGCCACCGCGGCGTAGTCGTCGTTGTAGCGAGCCTTGGCCTGATGGGCCTCGGTCGCGCGCGCCTGCGCGGTGGTCAGCTGCTGGGTCTGCGTGGCGATCTGGGCCTGCAGGTCCGCCGCCTCCTTGCGCTTGGGCGCGAGGGCGAGGAACCAGAAGCCGGCGAGGGCCGCCACCAGCAGCACGCCGACGATGACGAGACGGTCGCGAGTGGTCATGGGGTCGTGGTCGCCGACGCGGTCTGGGCGCCGCTCGGGCTCGTCGGGGTGGCGAAGAAGAGGGTCATCGAGAACTGCGGGTAGTGGGCGTTGCCGTTGCGGCAGTCGCCGCTGCCGGAGTCGCCGGTGGACGCGGTGGACGAGCCGCCGCCGCTGGCGGAGCCCTGGTCGAGCTTCTGCGACGACGACAGGCTCACGCGCTCGACGCCGTCCACGCGGCGCAGGCTCGAGATGACCTTGGCGACGTCGGCCTGGCTGGTGGTGCACCCGAGGATCTCGAGCGCGGGCTTCTGGAGCGTCGCGCGCAGAGGATCGCCGCTGCCGCCGTCGATCGTGACGCCGGGCGTGACGGTTCCCTTCAGCGAGGTCAGCCAGGCGTTGGAGGGCATGGTGCGGGCGAGCTCGTGCAGCGCATGGCTCCAGTCGAAGCGGCTGGCGGCAAGGCTGCGGACGGTCTCGGTGCGCTTCTGGCGCAGTGCGGTGAAGCCGGTGTAGCTGGCGTAGCGCTGAACCTGCGCCTGTGCCGTCTCGAGCTGCGACTGCACCGAGTCGAGCTCGGCGCGGTGGTCGCCGACCGAGCGGTTGGCCAGCGTGTAGGCGGCGCTCATGGCCACCACCGCGGCGAGCACGCCGAGGACGATGTAGGAGGCGATGCCCGAGCCCGAGCCGCCGCCGCGCAGTCCGCGACGGGCCTCGACGGGGATGAGGTTGACGGCCCTCATGCCGGGGCCTCCATGAGCGCGAGGCCGGCGGCGACCGTCACGCGGCCGGCGTCCATGCCCGAGGGAGCGCCGTCGACGAGACCCTGCTCCACCGGGATGCCGAGCTCGGAGGCGAGCGCGACGTCGAAGCCGGGGATGGCGCTGGCGGGACCGGTCATCACCGCGCGCGACACCGTGCCGGCGTCCTCCTGCATGCGGTGGAAGTCCAGCGAGCTGCGCACCTCGGAGGCGATCCGGCGCACGCCGTCGAGCAGGATCTGGCGGGTGTGCTCGACGATCTGACGATCGCCGGTGACATCCTCGACGGGGTCCTGCACGCCGACGTGGGCCAGCCAGCCGTAGGCGTGCTCGAGCGTCAGTCCGGCGCGCTCGGCGAGCTCGACGGCGAGGGCCTCCACGCCGCTGCCCGAGGCGCGGGCGAAGGTGCATTCGGTGCCGCGGGCGACCGCGAGGTTGGTGAGGCCGCCGATGGCGAGATAGAGGACGAGCTCGTCGTCGGGGCCGGCGCGGTGCAGCGCGCGGACCGTGGCGAAGGCGGAGAGGTCGACGCCCTCGGGCTTGAGCCCGGCGGAGCGCAGCGCCGCGAGGACGCGCTCGACCATCTCGCGCCGTGCGGCGACGAGCAGCACGCGCTGGCGACGGCCCGTGGCGTCGTCGACGACGGCGAGCGCCTGGTGGTCGAGCACCGCGTGCTCGAGCGGCATCGGAAGCTGGTCCTGCGCCTGGAAGCGCACGGCCGCCTCGAGCTCCTTGGCGTCCTCGAGGTAGGGCAGGTCGATGACGCGCACGACGATCTTCTGGTTGGCGAGGCCGACGCGGACGCGCTTGTCCAGGCCCTTGTTCTCGCGGTACAGCGTCCGCAGGGCCTCGGCCAGGCCGTCGACGTCGGCGACCTCGCCGTCACGGATGATCCCCGGCTCGAGCGGCGCGTACGCGGCGCGCTCGATGCGCAGACGGCCGTTGACCACGACCGACGCGGCAACGATGCCGGTCGCGTCGATGTCGAGCCCGACGAGGGTCTTGGTGCGCTTGGCCATGGGAAGAAGAAGAGGCGCTCGGCGGTTGGGGTGCCGAGGCGCGCCTCCCTCTCATCGGCAGGGCCGGCCCGGACCTGAGGGACGCGCCGGGGCGCGTCCGACATGCGTCCACGGGCCCGATCGCCCCGTCGAGGGGCCTCAGAAGGTGTCGAGGTAGGCGTCGACGAGCTCGTTGCCCACGAAGAAGGCGACGATGCCGCCGAGCGCGAGGAAGGGGCCGAACGGCACCGCCGTCTTGCGCCCCTCCGTGGCTCCCTTGCGCGCGATGATCGCGGCGCCGAGCACGACGCCGGCGATGAGCGCGATGAGGATCGCCGGGGCCACGGCGCGTCCGAGGTAGAGCCCGAGCACGCCGGCGAGCTTGACGTCGCCCATGCCCATCCCGCGCGGATAGAGCAGGGCGGCGATGAAGAAGAACCCGCCGCCGGCGACGGCCGCGATGGCCGCCTCGGGCAGGAAGTCGATGTCGAGCGCGGCGATGGCGATCACCGCGGCGATGGCGGCGGCGCCCGTGATGCGGTTGGGGATGATCCGGTGGTCGAGGTCGATCAGCGCGATCGGGACGAGCGCCGTGACCAGCAGCAGCCCGAGGACGATGCGCACGGCGTCGTCCTGCGAGGCGACGACCGCCGCGTAGAGCGCGCCGGTCGTCAGCTCGACGAGCGGGTAGCGCGCCGAGACCGGGGCGCCGCAGTGGTGGCACTTGCCGCGCAGCGCGAGCCACGAGACCACGGGGATGTTGTCGATCGCGCGCAGCTGGGTGGCGCAGCTCGGGCAGCGCGACCGCGGATGGGTCAGCGACTCGCCTCGCGGCAGGCGATAGACGACGACGTTGAGGAACGATCCGACGATCAGGCCGCCGACGGCGGCGAAGGCGATGGCCAGGGCCATGGCGGGCACAAGCTAGCGGCGGTGGCGGATGCCCGCCCTCACCACTGACCGCTGCTCGGGCAGGCGCCCTTGTTGGGCGTGTCGCACGTGCGCGCGACGGTCGACGAGCCGCTCGCCCTGGTGATGATGAAGTGGTTGGCGCTCTTCGACGTCGCCGTGATGACGTAGGAGTCGGCGGGCGTCGGAGGTGATGACGACGCTGCTGGGCAGCTTCGCGTCGAGCATCTCCGCGGGGCCCGTCGCACCGTCCCAGGTGCACTTGCCGTAGTCCTGCTGGTCGGTGAAGCACGACTCGACCTGCGAGACCGCGCTGCGGGCGTCGGACTTCGCCGCCGCGTCCTGGCCCTTCGTCTGCTGGCGCAGGAAGGTCGGCAGGGCGATGGCGGCGAGGATCCCGATGATCAGGATCACGACGAGGATCTCGATGAGGGTGAAGCCCTGCTGGTCGTCTCGCAGCGTGCGGCATTCGGGTTCCTTTGGGCGATGCGGTCAACGGGGGCGGAACGCAACGAGGCGGACCCGGAGGCCCGCCTCGTGCTCAGATGGTGTCGTTGCCGACAGCCGGTGCTACCAGGTGCCGCTGGACGGGCAGGAGCCCTTGTTCGGCGTGGTGCACGTACGCGCGATGGCGCCCGTGGCCGAGTCCTTCGTGATGGTGAAGACGTTGGTCGACTTCGAGGTCGCGTCGATCTGCCACGACTTGCCGGCCGGGTTCGTGATGTTCACGTTCGCCGGGATCTTGGCGTCGGCCATGGCGGGATCGGCCTGCTTGCACTTGGTGTAGTCCTGCTCGTCCGTGAAGCACGACTCGACCTGCGAGACGGCGTTACGAGCGTCGGACTTGGCGGCGGCGTCCTGGCCCTTCTTCTGCTGGCCCAGGAAGGTCGGCAGAGCGATGGCGGCGAGGATGCCGATGATCAGGATGACAACGAGGAGCTCAATAAGCGTGAAGCCCTGCTCGTCGTCGCGCAGCTTGCGCAGCATTCAGGTCCTCCTAGGACTTGATTTGAGCGCCGGCTCCTCCTCGTTCGCCTCGGTGCCGCAGCCCGGCTTCCTCGAGGTACCGAGGTCCGTGGCTTTGCGTCCCGTCCTCGCGGACGGTTTGCCCTTGGGCCGCCGAAGAAGACGGCTGATTACACCCCTGTGATCGACCCGCCCCGATGGGGTCTTGACCCCATGGCCCCGGGTTGGACGGACGTCCGACGTCGGACCACCGGCCCACGGCCTACTTGGCCGCGGGCTCCTGCTCGGTGTAGCGGTGCACGTGCCACGCCGACTTCACCGGGTCGAGGAAGTGCGGCGGCGAGCGGAAGGCCAGGCGCGGGTCGTAGGCGTAGTCCTTGAGGAAGCCGTGGACGACCGACCCGCCGCTGTTCTTGCCCACGGCGCCGCGGAACTTCTGCGCGATCATGCCGTTGATCGTCAGCTTGCCGATCGGGTTTCCGCAGTAGTAGCGGTCGACGGTGACCGAGTGCAGCAGGGTCAGGATCGCCGCGTCGATCCTGCGGTCGCCGGTGGCCACGTTGCTGCAGCTCGGGTCGTTGGGCGGCGTGGAGAGGGAGAAGCTGTTCGTGTCGTGCTCGACGCGCACGAAGCCGTCGGCGATGAGGCCGAGCATGGCGTCCCCGCCCGAATCGCGGACGACGTCGCCGGTGACGATGAGGTCGTTCTGGGTCGCGATCGTCAGGTCGGTGTCGTACGTGCCGCTGATCTTCGCGTCGCCGCAGCCCGAGACGTTGGGTGCTCCGGACGACGACGAGTAGGACGGGTAGAGCGCCGAATACAGAGGGCACGAGCCGCTGGCCTTGACGTAGATGACGCCGTTGCTCGGGTAGGCCATCTGCGTGTTGTTGTACGTCGGCAGGTTGGTGACCGTGATCTTGCCCGGCGCGGTGCCGAACTTGATCGTCGTGGGGCCGGTGAAGGTGTAGCCGCCGGCGGCTGCCACGGTGGCCAGCGAGGCGTTGGTGGCCGGCATGCCGATCGTGCTCGAGTCGGGGATGAGCGTGCCCTGGAAGGTGGGCACGCCGCTGCAGCCGCCCGAGCGCCAGCCGTTGCCCGACTCGATGCGGTCCTGGGCGTTGCGGCCGAACGTCGGCGTGCCGCAGGCCAGCAGCTCGTCGTTGGTGTGCATGGGCCCCAGCAGCTGATCGCCCGTGATGAAGGCGATGTTGTCGCAACCCACGCTGCCCGGATAGGACGAGTTGTCGTCGGTGAACTTGCCGTCCCAGTTCTCGTTGGCGCGGTTCCAGGGCGTGCGGTAGTACTCCGGGCAGTTGTTGGCCGCCCAGGTCAGCAGGTCGCCCTGGGGCCCGCCGGTCGGGCGCCCGTTGGAGCGCACCGAGTACCAGACGGGGTCGCTGGTCTCGTAGTCGGTGAACCACAGGAAGTCCAGGAAGCTGTCGCGCTTGAGCGCGGCGATCACCGAGCGCGTCACGGGGCCCTTCGCGCTCTGCGCCCGGCCGGTGACGCGAATGCGCAGCGTGCGGCTGTCGGCGTCGATCATCGAGTCGGCGACCGTCGACCCGGGCGTGCACTTGGAGTAGCCGTTGGCGGGCAGCAGCTCGATCGTGTACTGCGTCGAGGCGCCCGGCACCGTCGCCCACTTGCGCGGGTCGGGCGGCACGCGGTTCCACACGTCGTTGACCGCGTTGGGCGTCGGCACGCCCGTGCACTTCGCCCAGTAGTCGTTGTCGCCGTTGAGGGCGAAGAGGTACTGGTTGACGCCCGCCTCGGCGGCGGCCAGGGCCTGCTTGCGCGCGACGTCCTTGCCCGACTCGCGCGCGTCGCCGTCGACGGCGGCAAAGGCCGCGACGGTGGTCAGGGCGATGACGACCATCGCCCCCATGACGGCCACGAGCGTGAAGCCGGATTCGGCGCCCAGGCGCCGGCGGAGGCGACGGATCACTGCTGGCATTTCGCCCCCTTCAAGGGATCGGTCGGGTCGGCCGTGCGGAAGAAGACGGCCTGCTGGAAGGTCGAGTCGCGAGCGCTCGCGGCCGTCGCCCTGGTCGGGCGCGCGACGAAGCTGACGTTGACCTGGACCACGCGGCGGCTGTCCGCGACGCTCACCGGGGCGGTGATCGGCTGGTTGACCGAGGCGGGCAGGTTGGCGTCGAACCCGTAGAAGCGGAACAGCGGCACGCCCGACACGAGGCCGACCGGGTCGAGCAGGGTGCGCGTCTGCGTCGGGAGGTCGGGGAAGGTGACGTTCGTGATCGACCCGGTCCCCTGCCAGGTGTCCTCCCTGAGCGCCGTGCCCTGCATGTAGATGTGGTGCCTCTGGGGCAGGCTGTCCTGGTCCTGGTTGTTGCCGTAGAACCAGACGTTGCTCGCGTCGCTGACCGTCGGCATGATCGGCGGCACCGCTCCGGGCATGCAGACCTGCGAGCGCAGCTCGGCGCCGATGATCTCCATGGCGAGCCGGCCGCGCTGGGCGGCGTCGACGCGGTCCTGGGTCTTCTGGGCCAGCGGCGCGGACGCGTCCACGAGCATGAAGGAGGCGAAGAGCACCACGATGCCGATGGTCATCGCCATCAGCAGCTCGATCAGCGTCCAGCCGGATTCGTCGCGTGCGCGGGTCATGAGCACGCCGACTGACTGGCCGAGGTCAGCACGTTGAGCACCTTCGCCGTCGAGGTCAGCGCGTTGAGCGTGACCGTCGACGTGACCTTGCGCGCCGTCGCGACGCTGGCCTGGAAGCGGTTGTCGACGCAGACGGAGTAGGTGCCGAAGGGGAACCCGGGATCGTCGAGGCGGAAGTTGGCGTTCGAGGTCCGTGCCGGGTAGGTCTTCGGTGTGCAGCCCGCCGTGGTGCTCTTGATCAGCACGTACATGCCGGCCTTGTTGGCGCCGTTGAGCTGAGTGACGACATTGAGCGCCGGCACGTGGACCGTGACCGTGTGGTCGAGCTTGCCGGGCAGGATCTGGAGCGCGTCGGGCGTGACGCCCGTGGGAGCGGCGTTGCTGGCGCAGTCGCCGGCGAACACGCTGTAGGCGGCCGGGAACGGGAACAGGGTCGGCGTCGTCGTGATCGCCTTCGGCACGCTCGTGTCGGTGAAGTAGCGCACCCCGTTGTTGATGGTCACGCCGGCGTTGGCGAAGCCCACCGAGCCCTGGAAGGAGTCGATCTCGGGACGGTCGTCGGGGTCGGTCACGAAGTTGGCCATCGCCTGGCCGGCCAGGTCGTAGGTGAGCGAGAGGGTCGCCACCGTCTGGCTGCCGACCGACGAGGTGCCCGTGGCGTTCGCGTTGCCGTTGGGGTCGACGTAGCCCGAGGCGCTGGCGGTGACGTTGTAGCCCCCGACGGGCTCGTAGCCGAAGAAGGCGCAGCCGTTGGAGTCGGTGAGCTGGCTGTCGCTCGCCGGGCCGTTGATCGCCACGTTGACGCCCGCGCGGCCCGTGCCGTCGGCGCCGGTGACCGAGACGGCGAGGCTGCCCTCGTCGCTGGTGAACGTTCCGGGCGCCGGGGTGACCGTGCTCGTGACCACGATGGGCTTGAGCGGGATGTTCTTCGCCGAGACCGTCGAGGTGATCTTCAGGTAGTCGGCGGCCGCGCCGTTGGCGGTGCAGTCGGTCGAGCCCTTCGCGTCGGCGATCCACTCCGCGCGCGAGTCGACGACGTAGGCGGTCTTGCCCATGACCACCGGGTCGCGGTGCTGACGGAAGTTGTTGAGCGTCGCGACGGGCATCGCGCGCATCCGCTCCTGGTCGTCCTGCGCGACGGCGGCGGCGCCGGCGCGCGTCTTGGACTTGCCCGAGACCTGGGCCGCGCTGTTGAGCGCGCCGAAGAGGGCCACGCCGATGACCGCGACGAGCACGGCGGAGACGAGCACCTCGATGAGCAGCGAGCCGCGCTCGTCGGCGAGGCTGCGGGACGGCGTGGAGGTCATGTCGGTCACCACCCCGTGGAGTCGGCGCGCACGAGGTGGTGGCGGAGGCCGAGGCGGCTGTGCGTGGACGGATTGCCGAGCACGCCGGCCCCACCTGGACCGATGGACTACCGGCGAATGAGGATGGCCCGCCGCAGCGCGACCTGGCCTCCGCCGCCGTCGACGGCCTTGCCGGTGATGAGCACGGTGACCCGCGGGGTGCGCTTGAGGCGGGTGAGCGCGCGGCGCGCCAGGCGCACGGTGACGACGGCGGCGCCGGCCTTCTTGAGCTTGACCGTCGCCGTGCCGAGCACGTAGGGCTTCGTCTTGGACTTCGAGAGCCCCAGGCGCCGGGCGTCGGCGGCCTGCAGGCTGGCCGAGACCGTGCACGTGGCGGCGCGATCGGCGCTGCAGCGCAGGCCCAGGCCCTTCTTGGTCACGAGCTTCAGCGTCTGGATCGACGCGCCGTCGAGGCCCGCGTCGAGCGCGGCGGCGCTCGCGCCGCCGCCCGAGCCACCCGAGCCGCCCGAACCGCCCGAGCCGCCGGACCCCCCGGCGCCGCCGGATCCCCCGGTGCCGCCGGACCCATCGGGCACGCCGGGGTCGAAGCCCGGCGAGCCGCCCCCGGTGCCGCCGCCGCCCGCGCCGGCCGGCGCGTCCACGACGAGCGGGCTGCGCACGACGGCGGTGCGTCCGTCGTCGTCGGTGGCCCGCACGCCGATGCTCAGGACCGTCGCGTTGGGGAAGCTGCGGGTCACCAGCGGCGAGGCGCCGCCGTCGGTCTCGTAGCTGCCGTTGCCGTCGAGGTCCCACTCGTAGCGCACGATCGTCCCGTCGTCCGTCGAGCCGCTGGCGTCGAAGGTGACCGGCTGGCCGGCCACGACGGGGTTCGGCGTGGCCACGAAGGCGGGCGACGGGGGCGTGGTGGCGATCACGTTGAGCGTGGTCGTGGCCGTGCGCTGCGCGCCGTCGCCGTCGGTCACCCGCAGCTTGATCGTGTGGCTGCCGGGGGTGGCGAAGTAGACGCTGGGCTGCGGGCCGGTGTAGTCGTTGAAGTCGTCGTCGCCGTCGGTCTCCCACTCGTAGCTCGAGATGAGGCCGCCGTCGGGGTCGTTGGAGGTCGACCCGTCGAGGGTCGCGTAGGTCTGCTCCTTGACCCCCGCCGGCAGCCCGATGATCGCGTTGGGCAGCTGGCTGACGATGAGGTGGACCGATGCCGTCCCGATGACGCCGGTGGCGTCGCTGACGCGGACCTGCACGATGCGCGTGCCGCGCTGGGCGAAGCTCACCGTCTGCGTCGCGGTGGTCGGGGTGGCGCCCTCGTGGAAGCCGGTCCCGTCGCCGAGGTCCCACTCGTAGCGCGTGATTGCGCCGGCGGCCGAGGCCGAGGTCGAGGCGTCGAGCAGCACGTTGGCGCCCGGATCGACGGGGTTGGGCGTCGCCGTGAGCTTCGCCACCGAGCGCGGCGCGCAGCTCGCCGCCGCGATCCGCAGCGTCCAGCTGTTGACCCGGCCGATCTCGCTGTCGTTGGGCTCGGAGACCACCAGCTGCCAGTCGCCCTGCTGTGAGAGCCCGGCCATCGCGCTCAGGTCGCCGTCGGCCTTGTAGGTGCCCGTGTACGGCCCCGAGGCCGGGAGAGTCGGCGCCCCGGAGGTCACGAGCTCGGTGTTGGTGAAGGACTGGCCCGGCGTTCCGTGCCCGGCGTCGACCAGCGGCACCGTGGTCCCGTTCGGCGCCTTGAGCGCCAGCGAGAGGTGGCTGATGTCCGGGTGGGTGAGGCTGCCGATGCTGACCTGAACCTCCTCGACGATGCCGGGGTCGGTCACGTGCGCGAGGCCCGCGTAGCTGACCGACGCGAGCACCTTGCGCAGGCTGGGCAGCGTCTCGCCGATCACGGCCGGGCTGCCCGTGTAGTCCACGAAGTCCCCCTGCGCCCCCGTGGCGATGGTGAAGGGCACGACGGCGCTTCCCGTCCCGTTGGCCACCGTCAAGGTGAAGTGCAGGGTCGTCCCGCACGGCAGCGAGGGATCCAGCGTGACCTGCAGCGGCGTCGTGTTGGCCGCGTCGGCGCCGCCCGCGATGTCGGGATAGGCGGAGCTGCCCTGGTCGATCGAGACCCCGGCCGTCTGCGTGGCGAGCGTGGCGGTCAGCCCGGTGAGCGGCGTCAGCGGGTCGGTGTTGTGGATCGTCTCGGTGATGACCAGCGTGTCGCCGCCGGCGACGACGCCGTCGTGCGGGGTGTCGACGGCCGTCACCGTCGCATGCGCGAGCGGCAGCACCGCCGCCTGGGCCGCGGGCGCGGCGCCGAGCGCCGCGAGGGCCACCGTGATGCTCAGGGCGATCAGGCGCGCGAACGGGGGCATACGCCTCGCCCATCGGCGGGTGCGCGCGACGCTCAAGCGCCGGCGCGCCCAGTTCGGCCCTTCGTCCAGCCCGGCTTCGCTAGGCGGCGTCGTCCGGGGGCTGAGCGGCCCCGACGCGGCGGGCGGCCTGGGCGTCGTGGCCGGCGATGACCGAGCCGGTGCCCTCGCACCACGGGCACGTGACGGTCGAGGCCGAGCCGCCCAGGCGCGAGACGATGCGCCCGGTGCCGCGGCACGGCGGGCACGGCCTCGGGGCCTGCTCGGGAGTGGTGGCGTCGTCGTCGGCCATCGGCCGGAGTGAGGCTACACGCCACAATCGGGTCGTGACCGCCGACGGGCGCTTCGCTCCCTCCCCCACCGGCACGCTGCACGTGGGCAATCTGCGCACGGCGCTCGTGGCGTGGCTGTTCGCACGCAGCCAGGATGCCCGCTATCTGGTCCGCATGGAGGATCTCGACAGCGGGCGCGTGCGCGAGCGCTTCTACGACGAGCAGCTGGCCGACCTCGCCGCGCTGGGCCTCGACTGGGACGGCCCCGTCGTGCGCCAATCGGAGCGCATCGCGCTCTACGAGCAGGCGCTGGACGCCCTGCGCGCCGCGGACCTCGTCTACGAGTGCTGGTGCACGCGCGCGGAGATCCGCGAGGCGGCGTCCGCGCCGCACGGCGAGCTGCCCGAGGGTGCCTATCCGGGCACCTGCCTGCGCCTGAGCGCGTCTGAGCGCGCCGAGCGCGCGGCGGCGGGCCGCCCGCCCGCGCTGCGCGTGCGCGCCGACGCGGCGCGCGTGGCCTTCGACGATCGCCTCGCCGGGCGCTTCGAGGGCGCGGTCGACGACTTCGTCGTGCGCCGCAACGACGGCGCCTTCGCCTACAACCTGGCCGTGGTGGTCGACGACGCCGACCAGGGCGTGCGCGAGGTCGTGCGCGGCGCCGACCTGCTGGACTCCACCCCGCGCCAGCTGTGGCTGGGCGCGCGGCTCGGGCTCCCCGCCCCCCGCCACGCCCACGTGGCGCTCATGCTCGGGCCCGACGGCCAGCGGCTGGCCAAGCGCCACGGCGCCGTGACCCTGGCCGACCGCGCCGCGCTGGGCCAGTCCGCCGACGACGTGCGCGACGAGCTGGCCGCGTCGCTGGGGCTGAGCGCTCGCGGCGAGAGCCTCACGCCCGCCGAGCTGGTCGAGCGCTTCTCCGTCGGCGACCTCTCGGCGGCGGCATGAGCATGAGCTGGGTGCGCACGTGGCTGCCGGTCGGGATCATCGTCGCCGGCTTCCTGCTCGCCGCGGTCACGGGCTTCAGCGAGAGCGGCCTCGAGGGCGGGACGCTGCTCGTCTCCGCCGGCCTCTCCGTGTGGCTGATCAACCTGCTCTACCGGGTCGGCGTCAAGGGCGATCGCGAGCGCGACGACGAGGACCGCGCACGCGCCTATTTCGACGAGCACGGCCGCTGGCCCGACGAGGAGCGGGGCCCGGATGGCCGCTGAACACGTAGATTCACCGGATGGCAGACGGGGTCGTCGCTGAGCTCGCCGCCCAGGCGCGAGCCTCGGGACGGCTGGGGATCGACACGGAGTTCATGGGCGAAGGGCGCTACCGCGCGCTGCTGTGCCTGATCCAGATCGCCGTCGAGACCGACGACGGCGTCCGCGTCGAGGTCCTCGATCCGCTGACCGAGGAGTTCGACCCCGCGCCGCTGGCCGCCCTGCTGGCCGACCCCGACGTCGAGGTCGTCCTGCACGCCGGGCGCCAGGACGTCGCGCTGCTGCGCCGCGAGTGGTCCACCGAGCTGCGTGGGATCTTCGACACCCAGGTCGCCGCCGGCTTCGCCGGCCTGCGCGCGCAGCTCGGCTACGAGGCCCTGCTGCACGAGATGGTGGGCGTGCGCCTGCGCAAGAGCGCGTCGTTCACGCGCTGGGACACGCGGCCGCTGAGCGACGAGCAGGTCGGCTACGCGCGGGAGGACGTCCTGCACCTGCTCCAGCTGGCCGACGCCCTTCAGTCCACGCTGAGCGACCGCGGCCGTCTGGAGTGGGCGCTCGAGGAGTGCCGCTCCCTGGAGGACGCCTCCGACGAGCGCGAGCCCGGGACGATCTTCCAGCGCCTCCCGCGGGTCAACTCGCTCGAGCCCTCCCAGCGCGCGGTGGCCTTCGAGCTCGTGCGCTGGCGCGAGGAGACCGCGCGCGAGACCGATCGCCCCGTGCCGAGCGTCCTCGCCGACGCGGCGCTCGTCGAGGTGGCCAAGCGGCGCCCGGGCTCGCTCGAGCGCCTGGCTCAGATCCGCGGCCTGAACGAGAGCACGCTGCGCCGCCGCGGGCGCGCGATCCTCGAGGCCGTCGAGCGCGGGCGCGAGCGCGATCCGATCCCGGTCGACGGCGACCGCCCCGCGCCGACCGACGCCAAGGACGCTCCGCTCATCGCCCTCGGCGAGGCGCTGGTGCGCGCCCGCGCTTCCGAGGCGGAGCTCGCCTACGAGCTCATCGCGGCGCGCGCCGACCTGCAGCGGATCGTCACGTCGGTGCGCACCTCGGGCCAGGAGCCCGACGTGCGCACCCTGCAGGGCTGGCGCCGCGCGGTGGTGGGCGCCGAGCTGCTCGAGCTGCTGCAGGGCCGCCGCTCGCTGCGGGTCGGCCCCGGACGGACGATCGAGGTGACCGGCTAGGAGCGGGGTACCCTTCGGGCATGCGCCGCCTGCTCTCGGTCCTGCTGATCTGCGCACTGACGCCCCTCGCCGCCGGCTGCGGCGCCGGGGACGACGTCAAGAGCGCCGTCGATCCCGTCGCCCAGGCGGCGACGAACACGCGCAGCGCCGGCAGCGTGGAGGTGGCCATGAGCGGCAAGGCGTCGGCCGCCGGCCAGGAGATCCCGCTGCAGGGCGAGGGCGTCTTCGACCTCAAGGCCCAGCGCGGCCACTTCACGATGACGACCAGCGTCCCCGGCCAGGACGGCCTGAAGATCGAGGAGATCGTCGACGGGCTCGTCCTCTACATGCACAGCGACGCGCTGACCAAGGGCCTGCCCTCAGGCAAGAAGTGGCTGAAGATCGACCTCAAGACGGCAGCCGGCAAGCAGGGCGTCGACGTCGCGCAGCTGCAGTCGCTCAGCGGCGGCGGCGACCCGACGCAGTTCCTCAGCTACCTGGCCAAGGCCGGCGACGTGCACAAGGTCGGCTCCGAGGACGTCAACGGCACGCCGACCACGCACTACCACGCGACGATCGACTTCGACAAGCTCGCCGGCTCGGCCGGCAAGGCCGCCGGCTCGGTGCGCCAGCTCGAGCAGGTCAGCGGCCTGAAGAAGCTGCCGACCGACATCTGGATCGATGCCAACCAGCGCGTGCGCCGCCAGACGGTGGCCATCGACGTCAAGCAGCCGCTGCCGATCAAGTTCTCGCTGCAGATCGACTACAAGCGCTTCGGGGTGCCGGTCGACGTGCAGGCCCCGCCCGCCGACGAGACCGTCGACTACAGCGCCGTCGCGGCCGGCGGCTGAGCGCCCGCGCGCCGCGCCGGCGCGGCGGCGAAGACTGTTAGGGGACCCTAAGCTAGGATGGGTGCGTGCGCTACGAGACTCTCGAGCACGCCGTCGACCTGCCCCGCGCCGGCGTCTGCGCGCGCCGGCTCGCCCGCTTCGAGCGCGACTTCGCGCGCTGGCTGCAGAGCGCCGACGGGCGCAGCGCGACGTGGCGTGCACGACGAGCGCTCGCACGCTCGAGCGGCGGCGCCGCGGCGGGCCGTCAGTCGCGCTGACGGCAGTCGGCGCACAGCCCGCGCACGACGAGCTGGGCGTCGTCGACCGCGAACCCCGCCGCCTGCGCGGCGGCCATGACGCCGCTCTGGTCGAGCTCGGCGTCGACGTCGACGATGACGCCGCAGCGGGTGCAGACCGCGTGGTGGTGGTCGGCGACGCGCGCGTCCCACACGACGGTGCCGCCCTCGGTCGCCACCCGGCGGATGACGCCGAGCTGCTGGAGCAGCTCGAGCGCCGCATAGACGGTCGGTAGCGAGACCCCGGGCATCTGCGTGCTCACGTGGCCGTAGACGACCTCCGCGGTGACGTGCCCGTCGAGCTCGCGCAGGGCGCGCGCGATGGCGATCCGCTGCGGCGTGACCCGCAGCCCGCGGGCGCGCAGCGCGTCGCTCAGAGCGGTGTCGGCAGTCTGCTTCACGATGCGAACGTAGCACAAACGTGTCGCAGTCCTGAGTTGATGGTAAGCTTGAATGAGTTGTAATTACTCACGAAGAAGAAGGGTTCCCTAAGTCATGGCCACGAGGCAGAAGGTCGGTGCAGGCATCCTCGCCGAGGAGAACGCAGCCAAGCGCGAGGCGATCGTCGAGCTGTTGACGCGCGCGTACTGGATGGAGATGGAGACGGTGATGAGCTACCTGGCCAACGCCGCCTCTCTCGACGGCATCCGCGCCGAGGAGATCGCCGGGGCGCTCTCCTCCGACGTCGACGAGGAGCTCGGGCACGCCCGCCGCTTCGCCGAGCGCATCAAGGAGCTCTACGGGACCCCGCCCGGCTCGATGGAGTTCACCGCCGAGCAGTCCTACCTCCAGCCGCCGCAGGACGCGACCGACGTCCTCGCCGTCATCGACGGCGTCATCGAGGCCGAGGCCGGCGCCATCGACCACTACATGCGGATCATCGAGGCGTGCGACGGCGTCGACTGGGCCACCCAGGACATGGTCATCGAGATCCTGCGCGACGAAGAGGGCCACATGCGCGCCTTCGAGCGCTACCGCCGCGAGTTCGAGTAGGGGCCGTGGCGCACGCGCCCAACGAGCCGCATCCGCCGTGCGCCGATCTCAGCGCGGTCGAGGCCCGCTACCTGCTGGCGATCCTCGACCTCGAGCGCGCGGCGGGCGCGCCGTCCCAGGCCGAGGTGGCGCGCACCGTCGGGGTCTCCGCGCCCACGGCGCTCGAGATGATCCGCCGGCTGCGCGCGCTGGGCTTCGTGGCGCCCGGCACCGTCGCCCTCACGCACGCCGGCCAGAGCGCGGCGCTGGTCCTCAGCTCGCGCCGCGCGGCCGCGCACACGCTCGTCCACGACCTGCTCGGCGTCGACGACGAGCTCTCGCGCACCGAGGCCGAGCACCTCGCCACCGCCGTCTCCCCCGCGCTGGGCCGCCGCCTGCACGCCGGGCGCGGGCGCCCGGCCCGCCCGCCCCACGACTAGCCGGCGAAGAGCCCCTCGCCCACGTAGCCACCGGGCCGGATGCCGGGCGGGATCGCCCACACGCCCGAGCCGACGTGCTTGATGTACTCGTTGAGGTGGTCGGTGGAGCCGAGCCGGCGCTGGACGCGGACGAACGCCTCCGGGTCGCGCTGGAAGGACAGGAAGAAGAGCCCGGCGTCGAGCTGGCCGAGGCGGTCGTCGAGCCCATCGGTGAACGAGTACCCGCGCCGCAGGAGCGCGGCCCCGTCGTTGTTCGACGGCGCCGCGAGGCGCACGTGGCTGTCGGCGGGCAGCCGGTCGACCTTCAGCGTCGCGAACTCGTCGCTCTCCCCCAGGGGCGCGCCCGAGGCCTTGTGGCGCCCGATCGTCTGCTCCTGGTCGGCCAGCGAGGTGCGATCCCACACCTCGATGAGCATGCGTATGCGCCGGGCGACGAGATAGGTCCCGTCGCGCAGCCACGCCGGCTCGCCGCGGCGGTCGCTCGCGACCCACACGTGGCGCGCCAGCGCGTCGACGTCCTCGGCCTTGAGGTTGGCCGTGCCGTCCTTGAAGCCCATGAGGTTGCGCGGCGTCTCCTGCGCGCGGCTGGTCGACGAGGTCCGTCCGAACCCCAGCTGCGACCAGCGCACGGTGACCGCCCCGCGCCCGATGCGCGCCAGGTTGCGCACCGCGTGGAAGGCGACCTGCGGATCGTCGGCGCACGCCTGCACGCAGAGGTCGCCGCCGCTGCGCGCCCTGTCGAGCTCGTCCCCCGGCAGCGCGGGCAGGTCACGCAGCGCCGGCGGGCGCTGGCCGGCGAGCCCGAAGCGCTCGTCGAAGAGTGCCGGGCCCAGCCCGAAGGTCACCGTCAGGCGCGCCGGCGAGAGCCCGAGCGCCTCGCCGGTGTCCTGCGGCGGCGCGAGGGCCTCGTGGTTGACGTCGCCCACCGGGCGCCCGGCCGTCATGCGCTCGGCCGCCTGCGACCACGTGCGCAGCAGCCCGCGCAGGTCCTGTGCGCGCAGGCCCTCTTCGACATCGAAGGCGGCGAAGTGCAGCCGGTCCTGCGCGGGCGTGGCGATCCCGGCCTGGTGACGCCCGTGGAAGGCGACCGTCGCGTCGGCCGCGCTCGCCTGCTCGGAGTCGTCCTCGCGGCCCAGGACGAAGCCGCCGCCCGCCGCGGCGGCGATCCCGCCGCCCGCGGCGGACGCGAGCAGGGCCCGTCGCGACAGGCGGGCCATCGCTACCCCGACAGGGCCCGCGCAGGCGCCTGCGAGAGCGGCTCGGCGAGCGCGTCGATCACCACGCTGAGCCGGCGCACCTCCGGCTTGGCCAGCGCGGTGTAGGGCACGAAGCCGTCGGCCGTCGCGTGCGGACGCAGCGCGGCGTCGACGAGCCCGAAGCGACGCTCGATCTCGGCCACCAGATCGGGGTCCTTGCCGGCCAGCGCCGGGCGGATCGCGTCGAACGCGGCGCGCGCCCCCTCGACGTTGGCCTGGAAGTCGAGCAGGTCGATGTGCGAGTAGCGCTCCTCCTCGCCGGTGATCTTCGACTTGGAGACCTCGCCGAGCAGCTCGTTGGCGCCGTTGCCGACCTGCGCGGGCTCGAGCTTGACCGTGCGCACGAGGCGCTGGAGCTCGCGCGAGTCGGTCACGAGGCCGTCGGCCAGCTTCGCGGTGCCCTTCGTGGTGCTCTGGACCCACAGCTTGCGCTCGATCGGGTGAAAGCCCGTCCACTTCGACTTCGGCACGTCGTTGGCGCGGGCGTCGATGCGCGGATCCAGGTCGCCGAAGCTCTCGGCCACGGGCTCGACGCGCTCGTAGGGGACGCGCGCCTTCGCGTAGGCGCGCCTGGCCGCGGCGACGTCGCCGCTGGCCAGCGCCTGGCGGAGCGTCTCGACGCCGGTCACCAGCGAGGCGGTCTCGTCCTCCAGGAACTCGCGGTAGCCGTCGACGCCGCGCTGCAGCGCGGGTGCCAGCGCGACGGCGGCGCGCGTGCCGGTCACCGTCAGCGAGCCCTCCTCGTGCTCGGCGCCGGTGCAGCGCAGCGTGTAGCGGCCGGGCTGGAGGGTGAGAGAGAAGCGCTTCGTCAGCCCGTCGGCGACGTTCTCGACCTCGGCCAGGGTGCGACTGCCCTGGACGACCTCGTACTCGGTCGCCCGCGAGGCGTCCTTGTTGGTGACGACGAAGGTGGCCGGGCCGGAGGCGAGCTTCAGCGCGGCCGGTGCGCAGCCCTCGTCGGTGATCGCCACGTTGACGGTCCGCGCGCCGGAGCCGCTGCTGGCGAGCGCTGCGCTCGTCTCCTTGTTGCCGCCCAGGGTGCCGACGAGCAGGACGACCGGGGCGGCCACGACGGCGCCACCGGCCACCGTCGCACGCACACGCGGGCGGACGGCGTCGGGCACGAGGACGATCGCGAGCATCGGGATGGCGTAGAGCAGCCAGCCCACGACCTCGATCACCGTCGGCTGCGCGTGGATGCCGAGGATGCCGGTGATGAGCGACTCCCAGACCGTGCCCGGACGGATGATCGCGCTCAGGTCGAGCGCCTGGCTCTGACCGCCCACGACCCAGCCGGCCTCAGCCGCCGTGTGCAGTGAGGAGGCGACGAGCCCCGCGGCCACGAGCACGAGGACCGCGCCGGTGACGCGGAAGAAGCGCGAGAGGTTCAGGCGCACGCCGCCGCGGTAGATCCCGTAGCCGAGCGCAACGGCCACGGCGAGGCCGAGAACGACGCCGAGGCCCGCGGGCACCGGGTCGGCCGCGTCGTTGAAGGCCGCGAGCAGGAAGACGGAGGTCTCGAAGCCCTCGCGCAGGACGGCGAGGAACGCCATGGCGACGAGCGCGGTGGCCGAGCCCTGGACCAGCGCCCCGGCGGCCTGCTCCTGCAGCTGGCCCTTGAGGTCGCGGGAGTGCTCCGTCATCCAGACGATCATGTAGGTGACCATCGCGACGGCCACGAGGGCCACGATCGTCTCGAGGCCCTCCTGCTCGCGCTGGGGCAGCTCGTTGTCGACGATTCGGAGCACGACGGCGACGGCGACGCACACGGCGACGGCGAGGCCGACGCCCACCCACATCGAGCGCAGGGCGTCCGGGCGCCCCTGACGCTTGAGGAAGGCGGCGATGATGCCCACGATGAGCGAGGCCTCGAGGCCCTCGCGGAGGGCGATCACGAACGTCGTCAGCACAGAGTCCTCCGGTCGGTCGGTTAGGCAGCCCTAACTACGGTTAGGAGACCCTAACACCGATCGGCCCAGTCGGGTATCCCCACGGGCCGAACGTCGACGCTCAGCGACGTCTGGTGACGCGCAGCGTGGCCTTCATGCCCTTCGCGGCGTGCCCGGGCTTGAGGCACACGAGCCGGTAGGTGCCCGCGCGCAGCAGGTGCACCGTGAAGCGCAGGTGCCCACCGGCGGGCTTGACGTCGCGGCTCACGGCGCTGCGGTAGCCGCCCGGCCCGCTGATGCGCAGGTTGTGGGCGTCCTCGCCGAAGTTCGTCATGTTGAAGGCGACGGTGCCCGCGTGCACGCTCGAGCGGTAGACGCTGAAGCGGTACTCGCGCATGCCGAGGCCGACCGGCGTGGTCGGGCCGGCGGCGGCCAGGACGACGGCGGCGATCAGCGCAGTCATGCCACGAGCGCGACGCGCCCCACGCGGCCGGCGTCGGGCAGCACCTCGTCGGCGCCGGTGCCCAGCCACTGCTCGAGCAGGCTCGCGTAGACGGCGCGGAAGTCGGTGGTGACCTTGAGGTTGTCGTCCCCGTCGAAGGCGTTGAGGTCCGGGTAGGGCGACAGCAGCCCGCCGCGCGCCCGGGTCCCCATGACCCAGGCGATGCCGCCGGCGCCGTGGTCGGTCCCGCCCGAGGAGTTCTCCTGCGGCCGGCGGCCGAACTCGGTCCACACCAGCGTCAGGACGCGGTCGGCGACCCCGCGCGCCTCGAGGTCGGCCTGGAAGGCGCTCAACCCCTGCGAGAGCTGCGCGAGATCGCGCACCAGCGTCGCCGCCTGGTCGTCGTGGGTGTCGAAGTCGCCGGGGGCGTCGACGGTGGCCACCCGGATGCCCAGCGGGAGGGCCAGCAGACCGGCCAGGTAGCGCAGGTTCTCGGCGAAGCCGTTCGTGCCCTCGCCGTTCTCGCCGCCGGGATAGGCGACCGGCGGGGCCAGCGGGTCGGCGCCGGTCTTGGGGTCCTTGACGTAGGGCTTGAGCGTGCGCGCCACGAGCTGGCTCTGGCGCGCGGCGGCGAAGACGGCCGCCGCCCCCGGCCCGTGCGGGCGCTGCGCGGCGATGGCCGCGTAGTGCTCCATCATGCGGTCCTGCCACTCGCCCCACACCCCGGGCACCCACGACTGGGCGTCGTCGGGCGACTGCACGGCGGCGACCGGGTTGTGGCTGCCGCGCAGCAGCGGCGACAGACCGGCGTCCATCGACAGCGCCTGGAAGGGGTTGTCGGGCCCGCCGTGGCGGTCGGTCCAGCGCGCCAGCCACCCCGGCGCCGGGTTGATCGAGATGAGGCCGGTCTCCCAGAAGTGCCGGCTGTTGAAGTGCGAGAGGTCCGGGTTCGCGTAGTCGATGCCCGGGATGAAGCCCAGGTGCCCGCGGTCGAAGAGGCCCTTCAGGCCGCCGTTGAGCCCCTCCCCCAGCGCCGGATGCACGCCGAAGCCGGTGCCGGCCAGCGCGACCGGCTGGGCGACCTTCAGCGCCGGGCGCAGGTCCGCGTAGCGCGCGTAGGCGTCGCCGGGGACCAGCGTGTCGAGCAGGTCCAGGCCGCCGGGGACGAAGACGTTGACCAGCACCGGCGCGTCGGGCGCCGCCTGCGCGCTGGCCTCGGCGGCCTCGAACGCGCGGCTGAGCGGCATCGCGCGCGCCGCGTAGAGCGAGATGGTCGCGCCGAGCCCGGCCTGCAGCAGGCGCCGGCGGCTGAGGGGCGCGTCGAGCCGCGAGCGGCGCTCGGCATCGGTGCGGGAGAAGTCGTCGCAGTGCATCGGTCCTCAGCAGAGGCAGGCGTCGGGGCCGGAGAGCAGCAGGTGGCGCAGGGCCGACTGGGCCAGCTCGGCCTGGTAGGGAGGCACGTCGTCGCCGGGCTTGACGTTCGTGGTCAGGAAGCGCTGGGCCATGCGCGCGAGCTCGCGGTCGGTGGTCGTGCTCGTCCACGGGCGCCCGGTCGCGGCGCGGGCGCGCTCGACCTGCTCGGCCGCCGACCACGTCGGGTCGACCGAGCCCTTGGTCACCTTCACCGGGAGGTCCTTGCAGATCCACGTCGCGCACAGGAAGCGCGCGCGCATCGTGGCCGTCGACATCCACGCCGCGCCCCAGTCCCACCCGGCGACGCTCGGCGGGCTGAAGGGCATCTGCCCCATCATCGAGCTGATCCACGCCCAGTCGTCGGTGTCGACCGCGCGCCCGACCATGCGCAGGTTGCCGGCCAGCTGGACGATCGGCCACTTGACCATCTGCGGGCGGTCGAGGTCGGCGTACAGCGCGCGGCTGTCGAGGATCTCGCGCACGACCGGCGCGATGCGGTGGTGCGAGCGCACGTAGACGCGGGCCAGGCGCTTGCGGGTCGCCGCCGGCAGCGGCTCGGTGATGAAGAAGTCCCACAGCTTGCCCACGAGGAAGGGCGCGTGCGAGCGATGGCCGACGACGAGGCGCAGGACGTCCTGCCAGTCGAGCTTGCCGCGGTGGCCGAGCAGCTGCTTGGCGCCGTCGTCGTGGCGCTCGGGGTCGTAGGAGATGGTCAGCGGGCGCCCGTCTCGGTAGTTGCCCTTGAAGCCGGTCAGCGCGCGGGCCGCCTCGCGCACGTCGCGCTCGGTGTAGCCGCCGGTGACGCCGAGGGTGAAGAGCTCCATCAGCTCGCGCGCGTAGTTCTCGTTCGGGTCGCGCTTGTCGGAGTCCACCAGCGAGAGGAAGGCCTGCATCGCCGGGTCGGTGGTCACCGCGCGCAGGAGCTCGGGGAAGGGGCCCAGCGCGTGCTCGCGCAGCTTGTGGTTCTGAGCCAGCATCAGCGGAGCGTCCTGGTCGCGCGTGGCGAAGTGGTCGTGCCAGAAGAGCGTGAGCTTCTCCTGCAGCGGGCGCTGGCTGCGGACCATCTTGTCCAGCCACCACAGCATGTCGTGGCCCCACTCGTTGACGGGGTCCAGCGGCTTGCCGTTGGCGCGCGGCGGCGGGCCGACCATGCGCTTGGTCCCGTGCGGTCCCGCCCCGCCGCGGATCAGCCAGTCGATGGTGCGCTCGCGCGAGCGCCGCGCCCAGAACTCGATCTCCTTCGGGCGCGCGCCGAAGCCGGCGCGCCACAGCAGGCGTTCGGCGTGCGCGCGCGACCATCCGCGCGAGCGGCGTGAGGAGGCTGGCATCGATCGGTTTCCGGAGGAGAGCAGGCGTTTCGGGGGGCGCCGGACCGGCAGGCTGGCACAGACGACGGCCGGTCCGGAAAGCGGTGTCGCTTTTGCACGAGATTTCGGGCCCGGCGCGGTTACGTCGCGCCGAGATGGGTACCCAAGACGCTGAGCATGGACGCCGAATTGGGGATCAGCAAATGGGCCATCGCCGCGCTGGTGGCGGCGATGATCGTGGTGGGGACCATGGGCGTCGTGCTGCGCGGCAGCGCGGGCCAGGGCTCGACGGCCGACCAGACGCCGCCGGCCAACGCGCCCGCCCAGTCGCACTAACCCTCCGGAGGCGCCTCCTGCGAGCAGGTCCTCGAGGTCGAGGTCACCGAAGAGCGCCTGGACGTGGCCGTCGCCGTCGAGCGGCCACTGCTCGAACGGGCGGTCCCAGCACAGCTCGAGGTCGTTGCCGTCGGGGTCGCTGATGTAGATCGCCTCGTGGGTCCCGTGGTCGGTGACCTGGCGCAGCGGCCAGTCGACGCTCTGCAGCCGGCGCAGCGCATCGGCCAGGCCGGCGCGCGTGGGATAGCGGATGGCGACGTGGTGCAGCCCGGCGACGCCGTCGGGCTGGGGACCGCCGCCCGCGGACTTCCACGTGTTGAAGCCCAGGTGATGGTGATAGCCGCCGGCCGAGACGAAGAGGATGTCCCCCGTCGTGCCCCAGCCGGGCACGTCGCGCGCCTCGGCGACGACGTCGAAGCCGAGCAGGTCGACGTAGAACCCGCGCACGCGATCGATGTCGGCCGTGCGCAGGTGGACGTGGCCGATGGTGACGCCGGGGTCGATCGGGCGTGGGCTGCGGGCGATCGGGGCAACGTTGCCCTGCGGACGCTGCGATGACGTGGTCATGCACACACGATGCCAGGCTCGGACGGGCCGCTCTGCGGGCGTGATGGCGGCCATCAGGCGAAATCCCGCTCGCCGCCGGCGTCGTCATCCTGCTCGTCGGCTGCGTGGTCGTGTTCGGCGTCTTCCTGACGCTGCTGCGCTCGATCGGCTCGGACCCCTCCCCCGCCCTGCTGTCGGCCGAGGGCATGGCCCACCGGCTGCTCGTCGGGCGCGAGAGCATCCACACCGATGTGCAGAGCAGCGACGAGTACCGCTTCCGCGTCGTCTATCAGGCGAGCGACGGCAACGTGGCCGGCACGGAGCTCGCGACCCACATCGGCGTGGCGGTCTGCCTGCGCGGCGACCGCGCGACCGACGCGGTGCGCTTCTCCTACCTGCACTTCAAGGCGGCGTGCCACGACGGCCAGGTGGCCCTGACGCCGGCGGAGACCTCGATCGCCGCGGACCGCAAGGCCTTCGGCGGCGAGTTCGTCCGGGGCGCCGACCAGCAGGACGAGCCGACCCCGAGGAGGATCGGCTCGCCCTAGCGGGGTCCGGCTACTTCTTCTTGGTCAGGGCGCCGGCGTCGATCCAGTCGTGGCGGTTGACGTGGCCGTAGACCATGGCGTACGCCCACTTGCCGCTGGGCGAGAGGCGCTCGACCTTCACGGTGTTGCCCTTGAAGACGGTGCCGTCGAAGATCTTCCCGGGCTCCTTGTAGACGTAGACCTGCTTGGTCACGGTGTACTTGCCGGGACCGGTGGCCTTGGCCATGCCGACGGCGGGTGCAACGGCCGAGACGGCCACTGCGGCGGTCGCGGCGAAGGCGGTGAGCTTCGTGGCGTTCATTCGGGGGATCTCCTGTGTCGATTGACGGTCACTATTAGACGACCTTCGAACCGATCTGGTACGGGCGTTTGCACCCCAACGAGCGTGCGGTTCGCCTCACCCGGTGCGGGCGCTCACACGAAGCGGCGACAGGACCGGGTGAGACGAGGCCCGCCGGTCGAAGGCGCCGAACGGCGCGGCGTGACAACGCTCGCTCGTTCTCAGCCGTTGACCGAAGGGCTAGGGACCGGCGATCGCGAGCGGGCTAGCGTGTCGCCATGCGTCTCGCCTGCGCTACGGCAGCCCTCGCGGTGAGCGCGGCGCTCGCCGGCGCCACCGCCAGCCCCGCCTCAGCGCCGGTGCCCGTGCTCGGCAGCGCGCTGCCCGACACCCACGGCTTCGGCCACGCGCACCCGTCGCTGCTGTCCTCCGGCCCCGCGGCCACGGTGACCGTGCAGCACCTGCGCTGGACGCACTGGGGCGCCAAGGAGGCGACCGGCCTGGGCCAGGGCTGGTACGTCCCCGACAACGCCCAGTCGCAGGCGGACGGCAAGCTCGCCACCGAGAAGGTGGTGGCCTTCGACCTGGGCACCTGCCACGGCAAGCGCGCCTACCTGAAGTACATCTGGTACTTCCCGGCGTACCGCAAGGCTCCGTCGCGCAGGCACGCCAACAGCGCCTGCTTCTAGGCCACCAGGGGTGGCCGACGCCGATCAGCGCAAGATCGAACGCGCGAGGCGGAATCCCACGTCGTCGATCTGGGAGCTCGGGTGGCTTGCGGCGACCGCCGCCCCATCGCCGCGCTCTCGTGGTTCGGGCCTGCCCGTGCTACCGTTAACCCTGTGGTTAACGATCCGTTCAAGGCGCTGTCGCACCCGATCCGCCGCGGCATCGTCGAGCGCCTCGCCGCGGGTCCGGCGACGGTCGGCGACGCCACCGCCGGCTTCGGCGTGTCCAAGCCCGCGATCTCCAAGCACCTGAAGGTGCTCGAGGAGACCGGCGTCGTGACGCGCGTGGTGCAGGGCCGGACGCACCGGCTCTCGCTCGAGACCCACGCGCTCGGCGAGGCCGCCGACTGGATGGATCGCCAGCGCGCCCTCTGGGGGCGCCTGTTCGACGTCGTCGACGAATACCTGAAGGAGGACGTACCGCGATGAACGTGCCGCCGATCGTGTCGCCCCAGGAGTGGGAGGCCGCCCGCGAGGAACTGCTGGTCAAGGAGAAGGAGCTCACCCGCGCCCGCGACGCGCTGGCCGCCGAGCGCCGCCGGATGCCGAGAATGGCCGTGGAGAACACCTACGCCTTCGATGGCCCGGATGGCGCTGTCAGCCTGCTCGACCTGTTCGAGGGGCGCCGCCAGCTGGTCATCTACCGCTTCTTCTTCGAGCCCGGCGTGGCCGGCTGGCCCGAGCACGGCTGCACCGGGTGCTCGCTCATGGCCGACCAGGTCGCCCACGTCGCGCATCTGAACGCCCGCGACACCACGTTCGCGTACGTCTCGCGCGCGCCGCAGGCGGACATCGAGCGCTACCGGGCACGGATGGGCTGGGAGATCCCCTGGTACACCATCACCGACGACTTCGACGCGGACTTCGGCGTCGACGAGTGGCACGGCACCAACGCCTTCGTCCGCGACGGCGACCAGATCTTCCGCACGTACTTCGTCAACAACCGCGGCGACGAAGCCCTGGGCAGCACGTGGAGCTACCTCGACCTCACCGCGTTCGGCCGCCAGGAGCAGTGGGAGGACTCGCCCGAGGGGTACCCGCAGACCCCGCCCTACGGATGGTGGAACCTCCACGACCAGTACGACGGGCCGACCGCCGCGTAGGCCGGCCGGAGGCGGCTCACCCAGAGCGCTGGCCCGCGCCGCCGAGCTCCTTCTCGTACATCACCCAACCGAGCACGGGCGCCATCCCGGCGCGCTCGTAGAGGCGGAACGCGCCGGTCTCGTTCGCCGCGTCGACGCCGAGCCCGACGCTGTGCTCGCCGCGCTCCCAGAAGCGCCCGAACGCGTCGCGCAGCAGCGCCGCGCCCACGCCCTGCCTGCGCCACGGGCGACGCGTGAAGATCACGTGGACCCAGCCGCCGCCGTACGTGTCGCCCGCGCAGATCGTCCCGGCGGCGATCTCGTCCCCGGCGCGGGCGACGCACCAGAGGGTCGGGTCGAAGCGCTCGCTGCCGAGGTGGCGCTTGCACCACGCCTCGAAGTCACGCGGGGTGTAGTCCCAGTGATCGGCGAACGCCTCCTGGTGCGCGGCGTGGAACTCGAGCGCGTCGCGCGCCGGGTCGAACGCGACGACGCGCAGCCCGTCCGGCCACTCCGGTGACGGCGGCGGCCCCTCGAGCTCGATGCGCAGCTCGCGAAAGACGCGCACGGCGCGGTAGCCGAGCGACTCGAGCAGGCTGCGCGCGGCGGGATCGATCTCGAAGACGTTGCTCTGGATCCTGCGTGCGCCGCGGCGCGCCGCGTCCTCCTCGAGTCCTGTCGCGATCAGCGTCCCGATCCCGCGCCCGAGCTCGTCGGGATGGACGAACCCCTCGGCGCGCCAGAGCTCGCCCAGCTCGTGCACCGCGCCGTAGCCGACGATGCGGTCGCCGTCGCGGACGACGCGCGCGTTGCGCTCGAGATCGAGGTCGGACCACTCGTCCTCCAGATCGCCCTGCGAGAACGCGCTCTCGCCGTACAGCGACGACTCGAGCGCCACGACGACCTCGGTCACCGCCGCCGCGTCGGCGGCAACGGGGGGTGTCAGGGAGACGCGCTCCATGTCGGCACGCTAACCGCTGTGGAGCGGAGCGGGCGGCCGCTGTCAGATCCTGCCGCGCGTGGGTTCCCGCGCCCAGGCGCGCACCCGCGCCGGCGGGGCGCGGCGGACCGTGAGGCCCGCCGCACACGATGCCGTCAGTGCTTCTTGAGGTCCGCGCGCAGGGTCGCGGTCCCGACCTCGAAGCCCGGCGTGAAGCCCGTGACCGCGAAGACCTGGTTCATCACGCCGGCGGCCGTCGGGTTGAGCTTCACCACGACCCCGGAGATCTTCACCGTCTTGGAGGTGAGCGTCACCTTCGCCTTGGAGAGGTCGACGTCCGCGACCGCCATGACCCCGGCCGGGGTGCCGTTGAGCAGGGTGCTCGCCGCCATGTTGGAGCCGGCTGCCGCGAGCGTCACCGTCGGCGTGTTCATCGTGACGGCGTAGCCCGGATTGGACAGCGTCATGCCTCCTGTCTGCGTCACCTTGCCGGTGACCTTCTTCTTCTTGGCCCCGCTGATCTTCAGCGTGCCGCTGCGGATCGGGAACGTCAGGACGGGGCCGGCGGCCGCGGTGGTCGGCGCCACCGGGGCGACCGCGATGCCCATCGCCTGGAGGTTCTGTGCGGATTGGGGGTTGAAGGCCAGCGTCGTCGTGCCGCCCTTGAGCTTGACCGTCGTGGTCTTGGCGCCCGCTGCCGGGGCGATCGCCAGTGCGACGAGCGCTACGAGCAGCATCGCGAGCCGTGCGGCCGTGAGCCGAGAGTTCTTCATGAGGTGCCTCCTTTGGCGTCTCCCGAGTCTCCCGGCCGCCGGCGCGCGGCTCATCGGCGTCTCCACCCATACGCGGTCCGTAGGAGCCACGGAGCCGGCCGGGCGGCGAGGCTCAGAGCGGGGCAGCGGTTCGAGCACGAAGACCTCGACGGCGAGGTCGGGGTCGAGGTGGTTGTCGCTCATGAAGCCGATCACCTTGCGTCCGGTGAGTCGCTCGATCTCGTGGCTGAGGTCGGCCTGCATGACGCGTTGCCAGCGTCGGCGCAGGTCCAGCACGGCGGCGCCCTCGCCGGCGTCGGCCAGTGTCTGCTCGCCGCGCGTGAGGCTGTCCTGGAGCACGACGAAGACGCCGTTGTCGCCGAGCGTGGTTCTTGCCTTGGTCGGGCCGCGGCCGGTCGTGCGCGCGAGGGCGCTGACCACGGTGTTCGAGATCGCCGCCGCGAGCTCCCCGTCGGACAGGCGGTCGTCGTCGTTCATGGTCGCGCGTGTCCGCGGGCGATCGCGTCGGGGCGACGCGAACCGACCTTGGATCGGCCCGCGCCGACGATCTCGTCAGGCCGGCGGCCTGTTCGGTCGCGTCCTGCTCGGTTCCGGCAGCGTTCATCATTGGGCTGACGGGAACGCTAGTGCCACGGCTGGTGGCGAACGTCGTCGACAACTGCCGCACCTCGCGCGTAGTTCGCCGCCTCCCGAGTCGACCGGGGCGGTACCGGTTCAGCCACGGCGCATCGTGATCGCTGCGGCGATGCTGGCAAGCCTCTCCGAGCTGTACCAGGCCGGGGTGAAGCCATGAGCGAGCCCACCGTGCTCGCACGCGAGCGCGACCAAGTCGTGGGCGCTTGGCGCGCGCAGCGCCTCCTCACAGCCAAACGGGTGTACGTCCGCGCACCGCAACTCGAACGTTGGCCGCGACGCGCCCCAACGCCGCCGCGTCATCGGGCGACAGCACAGGCGAGACACTGCTGGCGGGGGTCAGGATGCCCCCTTCCCTGGGCGTGGCTCCGGCCGTTCCGACCGGGACGCTCCCATGTAGAGAGTGCCGACTCTCCTCTCTTCTGCGCCCATGTCAAGGCGGCCCCGGAACGCGTCGGGCCGGACATCTTTCAATCCGGCCCGATCATCCGCTGCGGTGCACGCGCACCGCTCTGTGTCCTTCTGAACACCGGTAACGATGGGATGTTCGCTGGATTGTCCGGCGGAACCGCCTCCCTTCGACCCTGGTAACGGAAGGATCGACTCAACTCTCGCCGGTGAGGGAGTGCGCCACAGCGGGGCAAACTACGCACAACAGCGGCTCGGACTACCGAACCATCGTCTGGAGCGTCGTGCCGCTCGGTCTCGACAGCTGCCCGGAAGGCCAGAAGCGCCCCCGAGTGGCGGAGTCCGCCGATCTACTTGATCTGGTCGTAGACCTTGAACAGCGGCAGGTACATCGAGATGACGATGAACCCGACGATGCCGCCGACCACGACGAGCATGATCGGCTCGAGGATCGAGGTCAGCGACTTGACGGCCGCCTCGACCTGGTCCTCGTAGAAGTCGGCGATCTTGGAGAGCATGGTGTCCAGGGCGCCGGTCTCCTCGCCGACGGCGACCATCTGGGCGACCATGCCGGGGAAGACCGACGCGTGCGCGCAGGGGCTCGGCGATCGTGCCGCCGCGCTTGACCGACTCGATGACGTCGGCCATCGCCTTCTCGACGACGTGGTTGCCGGCCGTCTTGGCCGTGATGTCGAGGGCGGCCAGGAGCGGGACGCCGGCGGCGACGAGCGCGGAGAGGGTGCGCGACCAGCGCGCCAGGGCGACCTTCTGGACGATGTCGCCGATCTTCATCGGAATGCGCAGGCGGAAGGCGTCCCACTTGCGGACGCCCCCAGTCGCTGCGGCGGAACTTGCGGAAGGCCCAGGCACTGCCGACCGAGCCGGCGATGAAGGCCCACCACTGGCCCTTGATCGCGTTGCGAGAGCGCGACGGTGAACTTCGTGATCGTCGGCAGGTCGCCGCCGAACTGCTTGAAGACGCCGACGAAGACCGGCACGAGGAAGGTGACGAGCGCGACCAGCACGATCAGCGCGAAGGTCATGATGACCCCCGGGTAGACCATCGCCGACTTGATCTGCCGGCGCAGCGAGTCCTCCTTCTCGAGCTGGTCGGCGACGCGCAGCAGCGACTCCTCGAGCACGCCGCCGGTCTCACCGGCGCGCGTCATCGCCACGAAGAGCGGCGAGAAGACCTTGGGGTGGCGCTCGAGCGCGCCGCTGAGCGGGAGGCCGGCCTCGACGTCCTTGCGGACGTCGGCGATGATGTCGGCGAGCAGCTTGTTCTCGGTCTGCGCCTCGAGCACGTAGAGCGCGCGCAGGATCGTCATGCCCGAGCTGATCATCGTCGCGAGCTGGCGGGTCATGATCGTCAGGTCGGTCGGCTTGACCCGCTTCATGAAGTCGAGCGAGATCTCCTTCGACCCGTGCTTGGCCTTGATGTCGAGGACGATCAGGCCGCGCGCCTTCAGCTGGTCGGCGACCACCTGCTTGGTGTCGGCCTCGACCTCGCCGGTGGCCTTCGCCCCGGTGAGGTCCATCGCCTTGAAGACGTAGCTGGCCATGCGATCAGGCCGCCTGCACGCCGCCGAAGCCCGAGCAGGCGGCGCAGCTCCTCGGGCGTCGAGGAGCGCTGCTCGGCGAGGCGCTGGCGTGATCTTGCCGGCGCGGACGAGGCCGCCAGCGCGGCGTCCATCGTCTGCATGCCGACGCTCGACGCCGGTCTGCATCACCGAGGGGATCTGGTGGGTCTTGCCCTCGCGGATGAGGTTGCGCACGGCCGGCGTGGGCACGAGCACCTCGCAGGCCACGACGCGGCCCGAGCCGTCGGCCGTGGGCAGCAGCTGCTGGGTCATGACGCCCTTGAGCGCGACCGAGAGCTGCACGCGCACCTGGTCCTGCTGGTGCGGCGGGAAGACGTCGATGATGCGGTCGATCGTCTGCGGCGCGTCTCTGCGTGTGCAGCGTGGCGAAGACGAGGTGGCCGGTCTCGGCCGCGGTCAGCGCGGTCGAGATCGTCTCGAGGTCGCGCATCTCGCCGACGAGGATCACGTCGGGGTCCTGGCGCAGCGCGGCCTTCAGGGCGAGCGCGAAGGTCTGCGCGTCGGAGCCGAGCTCGCGCTGGTTGACGATGCACTTCTTGTGCGCGTGGAGGAACTCGATCGGGTCCTCGATGGTCATGATGTGCTCTTCGCGCGTCTCGTTGATCTCGTCGATCATCGCCGCGAGCGAGGTGGACTTGCCCGAGCCGGTCGGGCCCGGTGACGAGCACGATGCCGCGCGGCTTCTTGGCGAAGTCGTGGACGGCCGGCGGCAGCCCGAGGTCGTCGATCGAGACGATGTCGGCCGGGATCAGGCGGAAGGCGGCGCCGATCGGCCGGCGCTGGAAGTAGGCGTTGACGCGGAAGCGCGCGTGGCCGGGGATCGAGTAGGCGAAGTCGATCTGCCAGTCCGTCTCCAGCCGCTGGCGCTGGTCGTTGGTGAGGATCGAGTAGACGATCTCGCGCGTGTCGGTCGGCGTCAGGCGCGGGTAGCCCTCGACGCCGACGAGGCGGCCGCGGACGCGGACCATCGGCGGAGCGCCGGCGGTGATGTGCAGGTCGGAGGCGCGGCGCGCCGACGACGTCCATGAGCAGGATCGGCGAAGTCGAAGTTCATCGCCCTGCGGATCGGACGTTCGGCCACGCTCCTTGAGGCATGCGGCAGACGTCCGAACGTCGTCCGGTCGCTCAGCTGCCCGACGCCGGTCACGCGGGCGACCTCGGCGATCGAGGTCCGGCCCTGCCGGACCTTCTCCAGGCCGTCCTCGCGCAGGCGGCGCATGCCCTGGCGCACGGCGACCTCGGCGATGCGATCGGCCGACGCGCGCTCGATGGCGAGCGTGCGGATCTCCTCGGTGACGGTCATGACCTCGTAGAGGCCGACGCGGCCCTCGTAGCCCGAGCCGCCGCAGCGCGCGCAGCCGACGGGCTCGTAGGCCTCGAGGTCGGCCAGCGCGTGGAAGCCGTGGTCGCGCAGGACCTCGGCGGGGAGGATCGTGCGGCGCTTGCAGTGCTGGCACAGCGTGCGCGCGAGGCGCTGGGCGACGACGCAGTCGAGCGCGCTGGCGACGAGGAACGGCTCGATGCCCATCTCGATCAGGCGCGTGATGGCGCCGCGGCGCGTCGTTGGTGTGCAGCGTCGAGAGGACGAGGTGGCCGGTCAGCGCGCGCCTCGATGGCGATCTGCGCCGTCTCGCGGTCGCGGATCTCGCCGACCATGATGATGTCGGGGTCGGCGCGCATCATCGAGCGCAGGCCGCTGGCGAAGGTCAGGCCGGCGCGCGGGTTGACCTGGACCTGGGTGATGCCCTCGATCTGGTACTCGACCGGGTCCTCGATCGTGATGATGTTCTTCTCGGGCGTGTTGAGCTCGCTCAGCGCCGCGTAGAGCGACGTCGACTTGCCCGAGCCGGTCGGGCCGGTGACGAGCACGGCGCCGTGGGCCTGGCGGAACGCCCTCTCGAAGCGCTCGCGCTCGTCGTCGGCGATGCCGAGCTTGTCGAGCTCCGGGATGCCCTCGGACTTGTCGAGGATGCGCATGACGATCGACTCGCCGTGCACGCTGGGCAGCGTGACGACGCGCAGGTCGACGTGGTGGCCGTCGATCGTGAGCCCGACGCGGCCGTCCTGCGGGAGCGGCGCTCGGCGATGTCGAGGTCGGCCATGATCTTCATGCGGCAGATGACGCCGCGACCATGCGCCGCGGGACCGTGGCCGAGTCGATGCAGCACGCCGTCGATGCGGAAGCGCACGCGCAGCTCGTGGCCGTCGGGCTCGAAGGTGGATGTCGGAGGCGCCGAGCTCGACCGCCTGGGCGATGATCGCCGTTGACGAGCTTGATGACCGGCGCGTCGTCGGCGGACTCGCGCAGGTCGACGACCTCGGCGCCGCTCTCCTCCTCCTCCTCGAAGCTGGCGGACTGGACGACGTCGTCGAGGCGCGTGAGGCGCGCGACGAGCGCGGCGATGTCCTCGCGCGAGGCGACGGCGGGGCGCACCTCGTAGCCGGTCATCAGCGCGATGTCGTCGACCGCGAGCACGTTGGCGGGGTCGGCCATCGCGACGAGCAGGGTGCGGTCGCCGATGAACGCGACGGGCACGGCCTCGTAGCGCTTGGCCGCCGCCGAGGAGATGAGGTTGGCCGCGGCCATGTCGACTTGAAGACGGTCAGGTCGAGGTGGTCGAGGCCGTAGCGCTCGGCGATCGCGCGCGCGAGCGCGTCCTGGCTGAGCGCGCCGGCCTGGACCAGGACGTCCTCGGGCGTGCCGCCGCTGGCCCGGGCGGCCTCGATCGCCTCCTCGACGCGCTCGCGCGGCGCGAGCCCGAGGTCGACGATGACGTCGGTCAGGAAGCGCGGCCCGCCAGGGCGCCGCGCGGCGACGTGATGCCGTTCCACCCGTCGGCCGCCGACCGGTCAACGGCCAGGGCCTCGCCGGCAGCCGTCGCAGGCGGCACCGGTCGCAGATGGGGATGGTCGGGTTCATGTCGGGTGGAGAAGGTCCTCATGCGCGCGCTGCCTCGCGCATCACCTGACGGGAGCCGCCCGGCCGGTCCAGCGCTCGAAGCTCAGCGCACCCTGCTGCACAGGATCTCCAGCCCGTCGATCACCTGCGATCCCCGGCGCCGCGCCTGCTGCGCAGCACGGTGCCGCCGGTCCTGTAGACCAGGTCGACCACGCACGCGTATTCACCGACGGAATCGGCCTTCACGGGGAGATCCTTGAACGTGCTCGACGGATCGGTGAGCCCGACCGACGTGCAGTTGACGAGCAGGTCGGCGGCCACCGGGGCGCCGACCGCCTGCACCCCGAGCTCGGCCGCCAGCGCGCGGGCGCGCTGCGGCGTGCGGTTCCAGACCGCGACGGCGGCGCCCGCCTGGGCCAGCGCGTAGACCGCGGCGCGGGCGGAGCCGCCCGCGCCGAGGACCAGCGCGCTGGTCGGCCGCAGGTCGCCGAGCGCGGCGAGCAGGCCCGGGGCGTCGGTGTTGTCGGCGCGTCGACGGCGCCGCCGGGTGCGAAGGTCAGCGTGTTGGCGGCGCCGATCGCGCGCGCGGCGTGGGTCGCCTCGTCGGCGAGCGCGAGCGCCGCCTCCTTGTGCGGGATCGTCACGTTCGCCCCGAGAAGCCGGCCGCCGGCAGCGCGCGCACGGTCTCGGCGAAGAGCTCCGGCGGGACCGGCAGGCGCTGGTAGCGCCAGTCGCTCAGGCCGACGGCGCGCAGCGCGGCGTTCTGCATGGCCGGCGAGCGGCTGTGGGCGACCGGCCAGCCGAGGACGCCGAGCCGGGTCAGGCCCAAGGGCCGACGCCGCCCAGGCGGTCCACGGCGATGTGCACGACGACGCCGGGAGGCGGGTCGTCCATGGGCGGGAACTTCACGTCGGGCCCGAGGTAGGTGTGGGCCAGGCGCTGCAGGAGCTCGGGCCCTCCCCCCTCCTCGATGCGCGCGTGGCCGTGGACGACGAGGTACTCCTTCAGGCCGATGCCGCTCGTCTCGGTGCCCTCCAGCGAGAGCGCCACGCGCGGGTCGCGGCGGATGTTGTCGAGCTTGCGCCGCGGGCCCAGCGAGGCGAAGACGATGTCTGCGCCCTCCAGGCCGACCCACACGCAGCTGACCTGCGCGCTGCCGTCGGCGTTGCTCGTCACGAGGTGCGCGAGCGCGTCGCTCTCGAGGATGGCCCGCGCCTCGTCGGGGATCTCGGTCACGAGCGGATCCTACGCCGGGTGAAGCGGTCCGGCGATCAGCAGTGCGAGGGGTCCTTGCCGCCGCGCTTGTCGCGGGCGCGGTTGTACGCGGCGACGTCCTTCTGGAACTGCGCGTCGGTCGAGCTGAACGCGTGGGCGCCGTTGCCGCACGGCTTGACCACGTAGAAGAGGTACTTGGCGGTGGCCGGGTCGGCCGCCGCCTGGAGCGAGGCCAGGCCCGGGTTGCCGATCGGGGTGGGCGGCAGGCCGATGCGCCGGCGCGTGTTGAAGTCGGAGTTGATGTTCAGCTCGGACTCCTTCAGCGCCTTGCTCCAGTTGTTCAGGCGATAGCGCAGGGTCGCGTCGATGCCGAGCGGGATGCCGCGCTGCAGGCGGTTGTAGATGACCGCCGAGATGAGGCGGCGGTCCTTGGGCACCTGGGCCTCGCGCTCGATCATCGACGCGATGATCAGCACGTCGTAGCGGCTGAGGTGCTTGCGGCGCGCGTGCTTGAGGTCGATCTTGGCGAACTCGCGCTTGAACTGGCGCAGCTGGAGGTTCACGAGCGCCTTGGCCGTCGCGGTGCGGCTGCGCAGCTGGTAGGTGTCCGGGAACAGGAAGCCCTCGAGGCTCTTGGTGCCCTTCGGCGCGCCGTAGGTCCGCGGCCTGAGCAGCCTCGAGCCGGCGCTGGCGTCGACGTAGCTGCCGCGCACGCCCGCGGCCTTCACGCGCGGCGCCAGCTCGCGCCGCGACGGTCCCTCGGGCAGCGTGACGTCGATCGTCGGCGCCGCCTTGGGCGCCTGCGGTCAGCGCCGCGAGCGCGTCCTTGTAGGGCATCGACCGCTTCAGCGTGTACGTCCCGGCCTGCAGCTTGCCGCGGTCGCCCTCCACGCGGGCG
>CAWFMR010000034.1:0-67577 GCA_963816845.1 uncultured Actinomycetes bacterium
CGACGTCCAGCACGTCCAAGCTCTTTGCCCACCTACGAACCGGCGAGCTCGCACGTTCCGTCGCGTTCGCCGAACGGCCGACTGCTCTTCGTCGGCCTGTTCAACGGGGCAGGGCAGTCCTACTCGACCCACGACTGGAAGCCGCTCGGCGCGCGCGTCCGCGGCCAGGGCCAGCGACTCATGTACCCGGTCTTCACGCCGGACGGCCGCACGCTCGCCACCGCGAGCGCGCGGCACCGTCCTGCTGTGGGACGTCGCGTCCCGCAAGGCGATCGGCGCACCCTTCACCGTGCAGCGCGAGGCGTTCGTGGCGACCGCGATCAGCCACGACGGCGCCTACCTCTACGCAGCCCCGACAGGCACGCGGGGCGTCCGGCTGGCGCTGTCCCACGACGCCTGGAAGCGCCTGGCCTGCACGATCGCGGGCCGGACGCTCCACCAGGCAGGAATGGCACGAGGCAGTTCCCGCCAGGCCCTACCGCGCCGTGTGCGCCGCGACTCGCCGCTGACCCTCGCCATCGCGAGCCGATGCCGAACTCCACCACCACCACGCCGGGATGCTCAGCGAGTGCACGACTGCTCCCGCCCAAGGCAGGCGTCCGAGCAACTCGCGGACGTACCCTGCGAACGAGCAGCGTGCCGAGGCGCCATAGGCTCATGCCTGCTTCGGCGGCACATCGACAGCCGCCGCGAAGCTGACCACTCGCGCAATAGGTGCGCTCGAGCTCGCTCGCGTTACTGGCTTCGCTTCGACGCCCAGTCAGCTCATCCACCTGCACCGAGCGCCTCTTATGTTGCGCGAACTCCTCTGCCGGTCTCGGCCCGTCGCACGGTCACCGCCAAGCGGCAGCAAGACGCAAGGCCAGCAGAAGCGCCAGCGGAAGTGGACAGCCCCACACAGTTGCACCACGGTGCAACGCGTGCCACCGTTGCTCCCATGCCCAGTCCGTATCCCGCGGCTCGGATCGCGGTGGACGATGACGCGTGGCGCGCGTTCCGCCAGGCCGCGATCGTTCGCGGCATTCCCGTTTCGGCCTATCTTGGCAAGCTCGTAGAGGCGGAGCTCGGGCGTAGGGGCGACACGCGGCTCGCCGAGGTGACTGCTGAGGCTGCGCCGCGCGACCAGGCGATGGCGGCCTTGTCCGCGGTGCGCGCGTCGATCGACGAGCTCGACGACATCGCCGGCCGCCTCGCGCGGTCGGCGGCCGAGCTCGGGGGTCATGAGCGATGTCGCCTCCAGCCTGGGCCTCGCTGAGGACGCCGCCCGACGCGCCTACGATCGGCCGCGCGCGAGCTCGACGCGCTCGCTCATGAGCTCTGGCCTGCTCCGGCCTCCTGATACCTCCGTCCGCCGCGCTCCGGGCGAAAGCACTTCCGACGATACATAGGCCATAGGTCGACAAAGAGCATGTCGCTATATCTAGTACATACTAGACATTGGCGCCAGAACCGCGTACCCTCGTACCCGTAGCGATCAAGGAGTACTCCGATGCCAGCCACAGCACCGACCAAACCGAAGATCCTGCGTCGCGGCGAGGCTGCGGAACGGCTTGGCATACACCCGAACACGCTGGCCGGCTGGATCAAGCGCGGCTGGCTGACGGGCGTCACGATGCCGAGCGGAGAGGTGCGGTTCCGCGAAGAGGAAGTCGACGCTCTGCGTGAGCGCATCTACGCGGAAGTAGCCGCGCCGTCCGGCTCCGCGCCTAGCTTTCAAGGGCTCCCCCTATGCGGGAGTCCTTCGCATGTCCGAGCACGAAAACGACGGCTTCGATTGGGAGCCAGCCCCCAAGACGACCTGCGCCAAGGCGATCTGCTGTTCAACGTGCCCATCGCGCTCATGCCGCAGCACCCGCGCTTCGTGTTCGGCGCGGGCGACGAGGTCCAGACCAGACGTACGACGAATACCCGGAGAAGCGCCGTCTGACGAGATCGTCGTCGAGGCTCGCTTCGGCGTGCTCGGCATGATCGTCACTCCGACCTGCCACATCGCGGAAGGCGAGAAGGACGAAGACGTGGTCGCGGTCGTGCCCGTGGAGCCGCTGAACCTGGTCATCGCCGACCTCGCGCAGGCCCGCAACGTTCTGGACGGCAAGAACGTGCCACTGCATGTCTTCCCGCTGCCTCGGACCGACCTCGGCGGCAGCGTCTTGGGCTTCAACGGCGTTGCGCTGCTGGACCGGCCCGCCTCGATGCTCAAGGACAACCTGCGCGACTATCGCCGCCTCGGGCTCTACGTCGAGTCCCGCATCCGACTCCGCAAAGCGCTAGCTCGGTTTTGGGCGCGTGGCAACGCGGACGACGGCATCGAGCGATCGATGAGGCCCCAAATCGAGAGCCGGCCCCTGGAGGATCTGGAGTAACCCCCGCGGGTGCGGCGCTCGTCCCGCTACTCGGCGCCGGCCTGGAGCACGTCCGCAAGCGCGCGGGCGGCCTCCGCGACTGCGGCATAGCCGGCGACGACGTCGGCGAGGTTGTCGCCAGCTCCCGCCGCGTTGAGCTCCGCCACGGCCGCGTCAAAGCGCGTCCACAGCTCGTCGGGTCCACGGCGGCCGGTGCCGGGGCGTAGCTCGTAGGGCGGTCGTGCGCGGCCCGAGCCCTCGATGGGTCGCCAGGCCAGGCCCGCTGCGAGTGCCTCCGAGTGGGCGTCGCGCATCGCGCTCGCGGCCTCGGACAGGCTCCGAAGACGGTCGCGGAATCCCGCGTCGGGCGCTGCCAACTCGTGCGTTCGCATCGCTGCTGCCCACGACTGTTCGGCGCTCCGCACGGTGTACCAGGCGTGGTCCTTCGCGGGAGCACCGCTCACCGCGCGCCGCGCTTCAGGAGCCTCGCTCATCCGGTGCGCGCTGGTGCAGACGAAGGCACGAGCCGGATAGACCCAGGACACAAAGACCTACAAACAGTCATACACGGCCATACTGAACGGACGACGAAGCGATCGCCACCGTGACCGAGCCGCCCCCATCCCAGCTTGAGTTCCTCAAGGTCGACGAGATCGCGGCTCTGCTCAAGGTCAAGGAGAAGACGGTTCGCGAGTGGATCGGGCGCGGCGAGCTCGACGCCTACAAGATCGGCAAAGAGTGGCGCATTCGGCGCGACCATCTCGACCAGGCGATCGAAGCCCGCCGGGTCAGCGCGAAGCTCGCGTCGCCCGGAGGGCTCTGGGACCCCGCAGCTCCGGAGGACGGCTAGCTCGGCGGCGGCGGTGACCGCCGGAGTGCGCGTCATCCACCGACGAGGAAGGCGCGAGCGGCGGCGACGACGGCCGGCCCGGCCTCCTCGAAGTCGCCGTCGCGGAGCATCCGGGCCGGCGAGCGGTCGTCGAGCTGGGGATTGAGGCCCTGGAACCACGCCTGGGCGATCTCCTTGCTGTCGGCCTCGGCGATCGGCAGAGCGACCTGGAGGGCGAGACGTAGGCGCTGCTGGACGTCGGTGCTCGGCTGGCGGTCGCTCGTCGTCGGCCCACTGATGCACGGCGCGCGTTTCGCGGACGCCGCCGAGATACGCAACGAGCCGGGCGCCGAGCAGCTCGCGCAGTTGGGCAGCGACCTCGGGAAACGAGGCGCGCATCGCGTGCGTGTGGGCGGCGAGATCAGGGCGGGCTTCTGTGACGCTCATGTCATCTCCTTTCGGCACAGAGCTCTACGGGCACCTTAGAATGACAGCCAATCACGAATAGATCACAAGCGAAATCACAGTAGAACGTGACACTTCGCGAAAGTTATAGCTGTTGATAACCGTTTGTATCCCTCAAAGCCTTCTATATACTTTCGCGACGGAGGCGAACCAGTGCCGAAACCGTGCCTCGTCTCGGCCACCTGGAACCAGAGAAGCCTGCCGCCGGCGATGACCGATCGACCGATGACCGTCGACGAGGTCGCGCTCTTCTGCGGGGTCAGCGCGAAGACGGTCCGGCGTGCGATCGAGCGTGGCGATCTCGAGGCGGCTCGGCTTGGTGATCATGGCGCGCTGAGGGTTCGGCCCGAGGCGATCGACGAGTGGTTCGCTCGCCGCTCGACGCGGCGCACGGCGCGCCGGGCTGTCGAGGCGGCTCCGGTCGCGCCCGTGCCCGTCAGCGGCGGTCGGCGCCGCCAGCGGATGCCGACTCCGCTGCGCGTCGGCGAGGACATGGGGATGCGATGAGTCAGCGGACGGCCAAGCCGAAGGTGCCGCGTGGCGTCGAGGCTCGCTGGCACGCGGGGCGCGCGGTCTGGACGTTCCGCGTGCGCTGGACCGATCCGGTCAGCGGCGAGCGCCGAAGCCAGGAGTTCGACACAGCCGACGACGCCGTCGACTACCAGGCCTACCTGCGCCTCGCCCGGCGCCGAGGGGCGCTGGACGAGCTCAGCCGCGGCCGCGTGGTCCTCAGCGAGTTCGTCGAGGACGACTGGTGGCCCAACCACGCCGGCCGGCGGCTGTCGCGCCACACGCTCACCGCCTACTCGCAGGTTTGGAACCGCAACCTGCTGCCGCGCGTCGGGCACCTCGAACTGCGTCAGCTCACGACGCCGACCGTGCAGACGCTGCGCGAGGCGCTCGAGGCCGACGGGGTCGGGACCGGCGACCGTGCGCAAGTCGCTTGCCGTCCTGCAGTCGATCTGCGCCCACGCGGTCCGCAAGGGCGAGCTGACGATCAACCCGGTCAGCGCCGTACGCAAGCCGCGCGGCGAAGCGCGCGACGGTCATCGACCCGTTCAGCGTCGAGGAGGTCGAGGCGCTGATCGGCGCGCTGCGCGATCGCGCGAGCCATCCGAGCCAGTGGATGCTCGCCGAGCTCATCGCCTACTCCGGCGCCCGGCCGCAGGACGCGCTCGCGCTCTCATACGGCACGGATCGGCACGCAAGCGCATCGTCTACGCCGAGAAGAACGTCGACGGGCACATCGTCGCCGGGCAGCAAGACCGGCGAGGATCGCGCACGCTCGGTCACGCTGCTCGCGCTCGCTGCGCAAGCGACCTCCTCGCCTTCCGGCTCGCCGCGGGCAACCCGCCGGACGACGCGCTCGTCCTGCCGCAGGCCGAGGGCAGGCCGTGGCGACTGCACGACTACAAGAACTGGCAGCGCCCCGCGGTCAAGACCGAGCGCTCACGCCGTGCCGCAAGCATCTTCGCCGCGGCCGCGACGGGCATCGGCCGACCCGACGCGACGCCCTACTTCCTCCGCCACACCTACGCCAGCCTCCGCCTCGCCGAGCAGCGGCTCTCCCTCCAGGAGATCGCCGAGGAGATGGGCCACACCGTCGAGGTCCTCGCGCGCACGTACGCGCACGTCATCTCCGAGTACCGCGGCCGAGGGCCCCATCGACCCCGAGGCGCTCATCAACAAGGCGAGGCGCACGCCGAGAAACGCCCCAAAAACGCCCCAAGCCCCACCACCAACAGCTGGAACTCCTGAAGCCGACGGGGGGACTCGAACCCCCGACCCCATCATTACGAGTGATGTGCTCTACCAGCTGAGCTACGTCGGCGAGGTTGGGGGATGGTAGCGACCGGTCGGTTGCCTACGCTGGCGCGGGTGGATGCGCATCTCAAGCTCCTCGCCGAGGTGTCGCTGGCCGTCGAGCGGGCGGAGGCGGCGGCCGGCGAGGGTGGGTTCACGGGCGCGCGCGAGGCGCTCGACGAGGCCGAGACGGGGCTGCAGGTCCTGCGCGAGCGCTGGCCCGAGATGGGCGCGGCGGAGCGCGCGCTGGTGGGCCGGGCGGCGGCGCCGGTCAAGCAGCGCCTGGACGCCGTCGCGCACAGGCTGCCCCGTCCGAGCGCGCTGAGCCAGGCCGCGCCCGAGCACGATCCCGAGGAGGAGCAGGACCCCGCGGCGGCGTAGAGTCTCGCGCCATCCGCGCAGCGATCCTCAGCGCCGTCTCGCTCCTCATCGCCGCCGGTCTCGCCGCGCCGGCGCGGGCCGACGTCCTCGTCGAACGGCCCGCCTCGGCCCTGCGCTGCGGGCAGAGCATCCGCACGGGCGTCTGGTACCGGGACTTCCCGACCACGGGGCATCGGCAGGCGACGATCGAGGTGCTCTCCGCACGCGGGATCGTGCTCGAGCGCCGGCACGTGACGGCCACGAGCCACTGGCGCAACTGGCACTACCAGCCGCGCTGCGGGCGCCACTACCGAGTGCGCTACACGACCTTCGCGGGCATCAGCACCTTCCGCGTCTGGGTCCGGCGGCCCTGACCGCCGGCGGCGCCCGCCGAGGGTCTCGCCGGCGTCCGCGATCGAACAATCGAGGCCCGCCGATCGGGCGATTGGGGCATTGGTGGCGGCGGCCCAGACGAAAGTCCAGTGTCCGGGCTGGCGCTTCTCGGCGGCGGGAGTACGGTGCGCGCTGACAGCCGTAGGGGGGATGTATTGCACAGCTTCGCCATTGCTCGCCGTAGGTATCCGGCGTTTGTCGTCTCGTTCGCGGCGGCCGCGCTGCTGTGGCCCACGCTCGCGCTCGGCGCCGACGCGCCGCCCGCGTTCACCTCGCCGCCCGCCGTCCAGGGCGACGCCGTCGTCGGCGCGACGCTGACCGCGACCGCCACGTGGACCGGCGACCCGGCCCCGACCGTCAAGTACCAGTGGCGCCGCTGCCCGGCGACGGGCGGCTCGTGCGACCCGATCACGGGCGCCACCGCGGCGAAGTACGTCGTGGCGACCGCCGACCTCGGCTTCCGGCTCGGCGTGCGGATCACGCTCAAGAACACGGTCGACTCGATCAACCAGCAGTCGGTGACGACCGCCGTGGTGGTGGCCGCATCGACGCCGACGCCGACGCCCACGCCGACGCCGACGCCCACTCCGACTCCGACTCCGACCCCGCAGCCCGACCCGACGCCCGATCCGACTCCGGCGTCGGCGACCAGCTTCACCGAGCCGGTGGCGCCCATCGTGGACATCAAGGCACGCGCCACGCTGCTGCGGCCCTTCCCGATCGTGCGCATCCGCGGCTACTTCAAGCACGGTGGCGTGCGCGTCACCCTGCTGTCGGTCAACGCGCCGAGCTCCGCGACCGTCGCGGCGCGCTGCGTGGGCTCGGGCTGCCCCGTGCGCTCGGTCTCGGTGGCGAGCGCACCCGCACGGCTGCGGGCCTTCGAGCGCTTCCTGCCGGCCGGCACCGTGCTGCAGGTCCGCGTCACCAGCGCGGGGCGCATCGGCAAGTACGCGAGCTTCGTCATCCGCGCCCACTCGGCTCCATTGCGCAAGGACCTCTGCCTGATGCCCAACAAGTCCAAGCCCGCGGCGTGCCCGACGCGGTGACCGCCGCGCCGCCCATCCGATCGCTCGTCTGGTCGCTCCTGGGCGCCCTGGTGGCCCTGTGGCTCGGCTACGCCATCGTCGCGGGGATGAAGCAGGGCTCCGCCGCTGCGCAGCCCGCGACGCACCCGCGGCCCGCGGCCGAGACCGCGCCGGTCGGGCTCGCGCTCACCGCCGCGCCCGCGCTGCGCGTGCGCTCCTCGCTGTTCGCGCCCGCCCGCGCGGGAACCGTCGTCCGGCACGCTCCGCGCCACCGGGCCCGCGCGAAGGCCGCCGTCTCCGCGCCCGCGCCGCAGACCGCGATGACGCCGGCTCCGTCGCCCGCCGCGACGCCCGCGCCGGTGACCCCGGTCCAGGCGACGCCGACGCCCACGCCCACGCCCGCGCCGCGGCCCGCTGCCAAGCCGAGGCCGCAGACGACGCTGAAGGCCCAGCCCAAGCAGCCCTCGGGCGGCGGCTTCGACGAGTCCTCGCCCAGCGGCTTCGACAACTCCGGATGAGCGCCTTCGGCAACGTCAGCGGGGCAGTGCAACGCCGTCATCCGGCTTCACTGCTGCTGCTCGGCCTGCCGCTGCTCGCCGCCCTCCTCGGCGCCGTGCTGGCCCTCGCCTTCGGCAAGCCCGCCGCCGACAAGCCACACGCGGCGGCTCCCGGCGGCCTCGACCGGCGCCGTCGTCTCCGCCGGCGCCCTGCGCGTCACGCTGCCCGAGGGCTGGACGCCGACCCGCACCGGCCCGAAGATCCCCGGCTTCGAGGGCGCGCACGCGACGTTCGCGCGCACCTACGACTCCGACGTCGCCATCGCGCTGCTGCCGGCGCGCAGCCCGTCGCTGCTGGCGCCCGAACTGGACGTGGCGACCAACCCCGCGTCGGCGCGGCCGCGCATCCAGCAGGCCGGGACGCTGCGCGCCTACGACTACGTCCGGCCCGCGAAGGACCGCAAGGACCGGCGCGTGCTCGACATCGTCGTCGTGCCGACCACCCTCGGGGTCGCGACGATCGCCTGCTCGAGCGCGGTCGTGGCCCCTGACGAGTGCGCCCAGGCGCTGCGCGGCCTGCATCTCACGGGCGGATCGTTCCTGCCCTTGAGCGCCGAGTCCGCCTTCCTGGCCGGCCTTCCCGACGCGATGAAGACGCTCGGAGCGCAGCGCCTGCGCCTGCGCACGCGGCTGACGCGGGCCGGTCTCGTCGCCGGCGCGGCGCGAACCGCGTATCGGCTCGCCGGCACCTACGGGACGGCCGACCGCGCCCTGCGGCCGCTCGCGGCGCCCCACAGCGAAGCGCGATCGACGGTGATCCTGCTGCGCCGCCTGCGGTCGCGCTACTTCACCCTCGCCGCCGCCATCCGCGCCCGTGACCGCGGCGCCTTCAAGGCGGCCGCGCGCTCGATCGAGACCAACGAGCAGCGCCTCGCGGCCCGCGTCGAGGCCTGGCAGCGCGCCCTGGTGCGTTAGCCGACCGTCGGCACGGGCGTCGGCGCGGCGGCCGGCCTCGAGCGCTGCGCGCGTGCCAGCACGAGCGCAGGGACCATCGCGATGGCGGTGAAGGCCATCGCCCACCAGTAGGTGTGCCCGAAGCCGTTCGCCACCGCGCCGGGACCGCCGCTCCCGGCGTGGGCGAGCTGGCGCTCGAGCACGACGGCCAGCACCGCGGTGCCCAGCGAGCCGCCGACGCGCTGGACGACGTTGAGCATCGGCGTCGCGCGCGGCACCTGCCAGCGCTCGAGCGTCGAGTACGCCGCGGCCATCGCCGGCATCATCGTGAAGCCCAGGCCGATGCCGCGGACGAAGAGCGAGGCCTCGAGCAGCCAGTAGGGCGTGTCGGGGCGGACCTGCGTGAAGGCGACGGTGCCGAGCATGAGCGCAAGCAGCCCGGCGATGACGACCGGCCCCCCGCCCACGCGGTCGGTCAGGCGCCCGGCGCGGTTCATGCCCAGCGCCGCACCCAGCCCCTGGGGCGCCATGAGCAGCCCGGCGTCCAGCGGCGACAGGCCGCGCCCGATCTGGAAGTAGAGCGGCAGGAGCAGGAGCGAGCCGAAGAGCGCGGCGCCGACGAGGAAGACGGTGGCCCCGGCCGCCGCGAAGCCGCGCTCCTCGAACAGCCGCACATCGACGATGGGCGCCGGCGTGCGCCAGGCGCGCAGCGCGAAGGCGGTGACGAGGGCCGCGCCGGCCAGCACGGGCAGCAGCCGCGTGAAGCTCACCGAGCCGTGCGTCGAGACCTCGCTGAGGCCGAAGACCACCAGCGCGACGCCGGGGGAGAGCAGGAGCAGGCCGCGCCAGTCCAGCCGCTCGGGGCCGCCGGCCTGGCGCCCCTCGGCGCGCGCGGAGGGCAGCAGCCGCGCCGCGAGCACGAGCCCGACGAGACCGATCGGCAGGTTGACGAAGAAGATCCAGCGCCACGACAGGTGCGTGACGAGCACGCCGCCGAGGACCGGCCCGAGCACGGGGCCGAGCAGCATCGGCACGCCCACGACGCTCATCACCCGCCCGATCCGCTGCGGGCCCGGCCGCCTGGGCCAGGGTGATCATCCCGATCGGCATGATCATCCCGCCGGCGAGCCCCTGCAGGACGCGGAAGGCGATGAGCGACTCGGCGCTCCAGGCGAAGCCGCACAGCGCGCTGGTGGCCACGAAGGCGGCGACCATCGTCATCCACACGCGGCGCGGGCCGAAGCGCTCGGCGGCCCATCCGGTCAGCGGGATCACGCTGGCCAGCGCGAGCAGGTAGCCGCTGGCCACCCACTGGATGGTGGACAGCGGGGCGTGGAGGTCGCTCGACAGCGACTCGAGCGCGACGTTGACGATCGAGGTGTCGATGATCGACATGACCGCCCCGATGACGACGACGATCGCCACCCGGATGATCTCGGGGCTCAGCCTGTCGTCGGCGGAGCTCACGCCGCCTCGGTCGCCTCCGTCACCCGCGTCCTCGCGCGCACGGCCGCGCGCGAGGGGATGGCGAAGCAGACGAGCAGGGCGACGGCCGACGCGGCCGCGCTCATCGCAAAGGCGCCCGTGAAGCCCGACTCCGCCGGGTACTGCGCGCCTTCGGACAGGGCCCCGCTGACGATCGCGGCAGCGACCTGGGCGCCGATCGCGCCGCCGATCGTGCGCATGATCGCGTTGATGGCACTCGCCACGCCCGTCACGTCAGGGGGAACGGCCTCGACGACGAGATTGGCCATCGCCGCCAGGGCGAGCCCCACCCCGAGCCCGAGCAGGACGCTGGCCAGGTAGATGTCGATGCGCGCGGTGTGGAAGGTGGCGAGCCACGCGTAGCTCAGCCCGGAGGACAGGGCGCCCAGCGCGAGCGGCACGCGCGACCCGTAGCGCGCGCCCAGGCGGCCGCTCAGCGGGCCGGCGAAGAGCATGAGCAGAGCCGACGGGAGCAGGAAGAGCCCCGACTCCGTGACCGAGGCGCCGAACCCGTAGCCGGCCGACGACGATGTCTGGACGAACTGGGGCACGAGCACGAACGAGCCGAACATGGCGAAGCCGATGGCGCAGGCGGCGAGGTTGGTCGTCCACACCGGGCGCTCGCGCATGAGCGCGAGGTCGACGAGCGGGTCGACGACCCGCAGCTCCCACCACGCCCACACGACGGCGAAGACCGCGGCGGCGACGAAGAGGCCGAGCACGCGCGCCGAGGTCCAGCCCCACGAGTTGCCCTCGCTGATGGGCAGCAGCAGCGCCAGCAGCGTGAGCGAGAGCAGGGCGCCCCCGACCCAGTCGATGCGGGCGCGCACGCGCACCGGCGACTCGGGGACCCACAGCCAGGTCGCGAGCGCGGCGAGCGCCGTCGTCGCCACCGAGAGCCAGAAGATCCAGGTGATCGAGCCGTGGTCGACGAAGAGCCCGGCGAGCACGAGCCCGGACCCGCCGCCTATCCCGAACATCGCCGATACCGTTCCGATCGCCGGCGCCACCCGGTCGCGCGGGAACTCGTCGCGGATGATGCCGATGGCGAGCGGGAAGATCGCGCCGCCCGCGCCCTGGATGGCACGCCCGGCGATCATCACCGTCAGCGAGCCGGCGACGGCCGCGACCAGCGAGCCGGCGCCGAAGATGGCCAGCGAGATGAGCAGCCAGTGCTCCTTGCCGTGCATGTCGCCCAGGCGGCCGAGCAGCGGCGTCGCGATCGACGAGGTGAGCAGGAAGGCGGTCAGCAGCCAGGTGGCGTCGGCGGGCCCGGCGTGGAACTCCTGCTGGAGCTCGGGCAGCGCCGGGATGACCATGGTCTGCGCCAGCGAGTAGGCCAGCGCGGCGCCGGCCAGCGGCAGCAGGGTGCGCGTCGTCGGCTTCACTGCAGGCCCTCCACGGCGTCGGCCAGCCGCTCGAGCAGGCGCGCCGCCTCGCGGCGCTCCCCGGCGCTCAGCGAGGCGAAGATCTCGGCCCGGCGCGCCTCGCCGCGGGCGCGCGCGGCGAGCACACGGTCGCGCCCGTCGTCGGTGAGGACGACGTGCACGACGCGCCGGTCGGCGTCGCACGGCACGCGCTCGACGAGGCCATCGCGCTCGAGCCCGGTGAGCATGCGCGTCGCCGTCGGGGCGCTGACCCCCGCGGCCAGCGCGAGCTCGCAGGTGGCCAGGCGCTCGCCGCCGATCAGCGGCTCCAGCAGGTGGTACTGCGAGAGGCTGAGCTCACCCTCCTCGCCGAAGCGCCCGCGCATGCGGCGCGTGGCACGCAGGAAGTCCAGCAGCGCCGTGGAGAAGGCGTCCTGCTCGGTGGCCGACACCCGAGAATCCTTAGCACCCTAAGCAACATGCCGCAGCTAGCGGCTGCCGCGAATCAAGGTCGCGCGGGTGGCCGCGCCGACGTTCGACCTGCAGTCGCATTCGACGTACTCGGACGGCGCATTAGCGCCGGCCGATGTGGTGGCGGCCGCCGCCGAGGCGGGGGTGCAGCTGCTGGCGCTCACCGACCATGACACGGTGGACGGCGTCGACGAGGCGCTCCAGGCGGGCGCGGCTCACGGCCTCCGCGTGGTCTCCGCGATCGAGCTCTCCGCGCTCGACGGCGACCGGGAGGACCTCCACCTCCTCGGCTACCTGCTCGACCACCGCTCCCCGCGCCTGCTCGAGGCGCTGGCCGAGCTCCGTGCCGATCGGGCCGCCCGCGGCAGGCGCATGGCCGACGCCCTGCGCGCCTGCGGGCTCGAGCTCGAGGTCCCCGAGCGGGCCTCGCTCGGCCGTCCTCATCTCGCCCAGGCCGCCTTCGATCATCCCGCCAACAGGATGCGCCTCGCGCGCGAGGAGATCGTGAACGCCTCGCAACTGCTCGGGGCCTATCTGGTCCCCGGCGCCCCGGCCTACCGGCGGCGGACCAAGCCGACCGTGGCCGAGGCCATCGCCCTCGTCCACGAGGCCGGCGGCGTCGCCGTCTGGGCCCATCCGTTCTGGGACGTCGATGCGCCCGAGGCGGTGCTCGAGGCCATCGACCGCTTCGCGGCGCTCGGGCTCGACGGCGTCGAGGCCTTCTACCCGACCCACGACGCCGAGCAGGCCGCGCTCATCGCCGCGCGCTGCGCCGAGCGCGACCTCCTGACCACCGGCTCGGCCGACTTCCATGGCCCCGCCCACCCGATCTTCAGCCGCTTCCGGGCCTTCGAGCTCTACGGGTTGGAGCCTCGGCTGGGACCGATCGGGGCGTAGGGCACGCGACACCAGCCACAGCACGGCGCCGTAGAGCGCCACCGCCGCGAGCGACGTCGCGCTCAGCGCCAGCCCCGCGCCGAGGGCGCCCGCACCGGCCCCGCCGCTCACAAGCAGCAGCGCGCCGGGCGGTGCCGACGGGCCGAGCGGCAGCAGGCCGAAGATGCCGAGCGCGGCGAAGGCGAGCGCCGCGGCGGCGGGCGAGGCGTCGAGGTGCGCGACGGCCAGCACCAGCCACACGCGGGCCAGGCCGCAGCCGACGATGCAGCCCACGAGCAGGGCCAGCGCGGTGCGACGGCGGACGTCGGCCAGCACGGCCAGCCCGCGCGTGGCGCGGCGGCCCGCCGCCAGGCGCGCGCCGAGCAGGAGCGCGAGCGCCGCCGCCGGCGCCCCCCACATGCCGGTGGCGCCGAGCAGGACCGCGGCGCCGGCCGCCTCGAGCAGCAGGATCGGCAGGTCGGCGACCGCGACATGGGTCGGATGCGGGAGATGATGGGGAGCGAGCCGGCGCAGCAGCGCGACGCGCGCCGGCAGCGCCGCGTGGGGCTCCAGCGCGCCCGCGACGAAGGCGCCGGCGTTGGCCGCGTGGATCGCGGCGCGCGACGGCGGCGCCCCCACCAGGGCGGCGAGCGACAGCCGCCACGCCTCCGAGCGGGCCACCAGCGAGGCCAGGTGCAGCGCGGCCAGCGCGCCGAGGGCCTGCGGCGGCACCGCGGCGGCCGCGGTCGCGAGATCGTGGCGGCGCAGCGCGCAGAGAACGACGAGCGCGCCCACCCCCGAGGCGGTCAGGATCCGCATCGCGCACCACGTCTTCCCTGCAAGCGGGCGTGTTCCGGTGAGCAGGCGGTGACCGGGTCGTGGCAATCCTGTGATCACCCGTGGCGGGTCGGCGGTCGACGCGCTACAAACCGCCGCGATGGCCTTCCTGAGGCGCCACAACCGCGCGCTGCTGTGCATCGCCGCGGGCCTGCTGCTCAGCGTGCTGACGTATCAGCCGCCGGTCTGAGTAGCCTCCGGCGTCGCCGTGGACGCCCTTCAGGCCATCGTCCTCGGGATCGTGCAGGGGCTGACCGAGTTCCTGCCCGTCTCGAGCACCGCCCACCTGCGGATCGTGCCGGCGTTCTTCGGCTGGGACGACCCCGGGCGCGGCCTTCACCGCCGTGGTCCAGCTCGGGACGCTGGCGGCCGTGCTCGTCTACTTCCGGCGCGACCTGTGGACGATCGCCTCGGCGTGGGCGCGCTCGGCGCTCGCGCGCGAGCGCGCGCCGCAGGACCCCGACGCGCGCCTGGGCTGGTACATCATCCTCGGCACCATCCCGATCGCGGTCCTCGGGCTGGCGTTCAAGAACCCGATCGAGGACCAGTTCCGCACGCTCGAGCTCGTCGGCTCGGCGCTCATCCTCTTCTCCTTCGTGATGCTGCGCGCCGAGGCCGTCTCGCGGCGCGACCGCGAGCTGTCGGACATCACGCGCCGCGACGGGCTGATCATCGGCTTGTTCCAGGCCCTGGCGCTCGTGCCGGGCGTGTCGCGCTCGGGCGCCACCATCTCGGCCGGCCTGTTCCTGAACTTCGACCGCACCGCCGCGGCGCGCTACTCGTTCCTGCTCTCGGTGCCGGCGGTCGTGCTCTCGGGCCTGTTCGAGCTGCGCCACGTGGGCGAGGGCGGCGGCGCCCCGGCGGGGGCGACGGCGCTCGCGACCCTGCTGGCCTTCATCGTCGGCTACGCGTCGATCGCCCTCCTGCTGCGCTACCTCGTGCACCACTCGATCGCCATCTTTGCGGCCTATCGCATCGCCCTCGGGCTGATCGTGATCGTGCTGGCCGCCACGAACGTCATCAGCTGACCACTCGCCGGTTCGTCCAGACCGCTCAAGGGCCGCGGGGAACCGCCCGATGCCCTAGTCGTGCGGGGAATTCGTCGATCGATCGTGGCGCTGCTCGCGTGCGGGCTGGCCGCTGCCTGCGCGCTGGCCGGCGCCACGGCCCAGGCCTCGGACGAGACCGCGCCGGTGGCCCAGACGCTCGCCCCCACCGGCTTCGCCGGCGTCGTCGTCGTCCTGCACGGCACGGTCGACGCCGGCCATCAGCGGACCACGTACTGGTTCGAGGTCGGCCCGACCACCGCGTACGGCTCCACCACGCAGCCGGTCACGATCGACAAGGATCACCCGGTCCCCGTGAGCGAGCGTCGTGTCGGGGCTGCTCAAGGGCGCGACCTACCACGCGCGCCTCGTCGCCCGCAACGGCGACGGCCTGTCGCTCGGCGCCGACGTGAGCTTCACCATCGGTGCGCCCAACCCGGGGGCGGACGCACCGGCGCCGCCGCCCGGCGGCGACACGGGCTCCGGCGGCGGTCCCGGCTCGCCCCCGGCCTCCGACAAGCACCCCGGCAAGGCCCAGGGCACGCCCTCGGCACCCGTCGCTCGCCCCGCCCGCGCCGCCCGAGCTCGGCCAGACCCTCGGCGCCGCCCCGCAGGCCGGCAGCGTGCTCGTCCGCCTGCCCGGCTCCACGCGCGCCGTGGCGCTGACCGACGCCGCCTCGATCCCCGTCGGCTCGATCCTCGACGCGCGCAAGGGCACCGTCACGCTGAGCTCGGCGCTGCCGGGCGACGACACTCAGACCGGCACCTTCCACGGCGGCCTCTTCGAGGTCCGCCAGCCCGCCGGCGCCCGCGGCATGACCGAGCTGGTCCTGCGCGGCCCGCTGCCGACCTGCACCGGCGGCGGCGCGCCGCGCCGCGGCCGCTTCGGCCAGGCGCCCGCCGCGCGGGCTGTGGGGCCGCGACGATCACGGCCGCTTCCGCACGCGCGGCAGCAACAGCGTCGCCACCGTCCGCGGCACGGCGTGGTACGTCGAGGACCGCTGCGACGGCACGCTGACGCGCGTCAGCAAGGGCAGCGTCTCGGTCCGCGACCTGCACCGCCAGCGCACCGTCATCGTCAACGCCGGCAAGAGCTACCTCGCGCGCAGCGCGCGCTGACCCGATGACCGCCCGCGCCCGCCACTGCGTCTTCGCCGCCCTCCTCGCGCTGAGCGCGGCCGTCGTCGGCACGGCGCCCGCCATCGCCGGCGGCGCGGCGCCCGACGTCGCAGACGCAGGCGCCCGCACTCCGATCACCAGCGCCTCGGCCGTCTTCCACGGCCTCGTCAACCCGCGCACCAGGATGACCACGTACTGGTTCGAGGTCGGCACGACGCTCGCCTACGGCACCGACGACCAACTCCGCGAGCGCGGGCAAGGGCGACAAGCCCGTCACCGTCACCACCGGCATCGGAAATCTCGAGCCGGCCACGACGTACCACGTGCGCCTCGTGGCCTCCAACGACCGTGGCGTCAGCGATGGCGCGGACGCGACCTTCACCACGCCCGCCACCGGCCAGCCCAGCGCGGCGCCGCTGCCCGCTCCCGCGGCCCCTTCGCCGCTGCCCGGGACCGAGCTCGCTCCCGCGCCCACCGCCCCGCCGGTGCTCGGGCGCAGCGTGACCCTCGCGCCCGCCGGCGGCACGGTCCTCGTGCGCGTGCCGGGGGCGACCAACCCGGCGGCGCTCGGCGACGGCGCCTCGGTGCCGGTCGGCTCGATCATCGATACGCGCGCCGGGACCGTGAAGCTGCAGAGCGCGCTGCCCGGTGCCAGCACCCAGACCGGCACCTTCCACGGCGGCCGCTTCGAGGTGCGCCAGCCGGCCGGGGGCCACGGCATGACCGAGCTCGTGCTGCGCGGCGCGCTACCCACGTGCCCGGCCGGCGGCGCGCGCGCCGCCGCGGTCAGCCGCCGGCGCCCGCCGCGCTCGCTGTGGGGCCACGACAGCCACGGCCACTTCCGCACGCGGGCGAGCAACAGCGTCATCACCGTGCGCGGCACGACCTGGTTCGTCTCGGATCGCTGCGACGGGACGCTCACGCGCGTCACCAGCGGCAGCGTGGCCGTCCGCGACCTGCACACCGGCCGCACCGTCGTCGTCCGCGCCGGCCAGCGCCACCTCGCGCGTCGGGTGGGCTGAGCGATGGCCGCCCGCAAGCGCAAGCCCGTCTCCGGGCGCGCCGTCGTCGCGGTCGTGGCCGCCCTGGTGGCCATCGGCGCCGGCGCCGCGGCGGAGTTCGCGCGCCTGCTGCCCGGCCTCGAGCAGGACTCGGTCAACCAGCGCTTCGAGCGCCGCGGCGCGGTGTCCGCGCCGGGGCTGCTCGTCGTCGCCATCGACGACAAGACCTTCGACGACCTCGGGGAGTCCTGGCCGTTCCCGCGCTCGCGCCACGCCCAGGCCATCGACCGCCTGCGCAGCGACGGCGCCCAGGCCATCGTCTACGACGTCCAGTTCACCGAGCAGACGACGCCGCGCGAGGACAACGCGCTGATCGACGCCGTCGGGCGCGCGCGCAACGTCGTGCTGGCCACGGCCGAGACCGACGAGCACGGCAACAGCAACGTGCTCGGCGGCGACGAGCACCTCGCCCGGCTCGGCGCCCGCGCCGGCGCCAGCAACCTGCCGCCCGGGCCGGGCGGCGTGCTGCAGCGCTTCGACGCCTCGGCCGGCGGCCTGGAGACGCTCGCGGTGGCGGCCGCGCGCCGCGTCGGCCACGCGCCGGCGCCCGGCGCCTTCGACCACGACGGCGCGTGGATCGACTTCCGCGGCCCGCCGGGCACGATCGACACCGTCTCGTTCTCGGACCTCCTGAAGGGTCGCGTCGATCCGGCGCTCGTGCGCGGACGGATCGTCGTCGTGGGCGCCTCGGCGGCGACGCTCCAGGACGTCCACCCGACCCCGACGGCCTCCGGGGAGCTCATGTCCGGCCCCGAGATCGAGGCCAACGCGATCTACACCGCCACCCACGGCCTGCCGCTGCGCGACGCGCCGCGGTGGGTCGACCTGCTCGCCATCCTCGCCCTCGGCCTGCTGCCGGCGCTGGCCAGCCTGCGCCTGCGCGCGCTGCTGGCCGCGCTGCTGGCGCCCGGCGCCGCCGTCGCGTGGCTCGTCGTCGCCCAGGTGGCCTTCGACCACGGCCACGTGCTCTCGGTGGCCGCCCCGCTCTTCGCGCTCGCCCTCGGCACGGTGGCGACCATCGCCGCCGGCTACCTGGCCGAGCGCAAGCGCCGCCACCGGTTCGCCGAGCGCAACGAGGCGCTCGAGGAGGCCGTGCACGAGCGCACCGCCGAGCTGCGCGAGACCCAGCTGGAGATCATCCACCGCCTCGCCGCCGCCACCGAGTCGCGCGACGAGGAGACGGGGCTTCACCTCGAGCGCATCGGCCTGCTGTGCGAGCGCGTCGGGCTCGTCCTCGGCCTCACCGCCGCCGAGGCCGAGACGCTGCGCCACGCCAGCCTGCTGCACGACGTGGGCAAGATCGCCGTGCCCGACGCGATCCTGACCAAGCCCGGCAAGCTCACCGACGAGGAGTGGGTCGTCATGCGCCGCCACGCCGAGGCCGGCGCGCGCATCCTCTCGGGCTCGAGCGCGCCGATCATGCGCATGGCCGAGGAGATCGCCCTCACCCATCACGAGCGCTGGGACGGCGGCGGCTATCCGCAGGGCCTGTCCGGGGAGCAGATCCCGCTCGTGGGGCGCATCTGCGCGGTGTGCGACGTCTTCGACGCGCTGCTCTCGCCGCGGCCCTACAAGGAGCCCTGGCCGGTGCAGGACGCGCTCGACGAGCTGCGTGGCCAGCGCGGCAAGCACTTCGACCCGGCGGTGGTCGACGCCTTCATGACGCTGGTCGACGACCTCGATCCGCTGCTCTTCGACGAGCGCAGAGAGCAAGCAACCTCCGTCTAGCGCGTTAGTAGATGAGGTGCGCGCCACCGTGCAGCCCGGGTACGCTCCTCGCATCGATCGCTCTCGTCGTCAGCTCACCGGCCTGCTCATAGCCGCCCTCGCCTTCGTCGGGCTGGCGCTGGCCGCGCCGTCGGCGATGGCCAATCAGCCGCCGACGGCCCAGACCGGCGCGGCGACCGTGTCCGACCCGGCCTCGGCCACCCTGGCCGGCGTGGTCGATCCCAACGGCTCGGACACCTGGTACTTCTTCGCCTACGGGGTCGACCGCTACGACGGCCATACGCCGCTCGCGCGCGCCGGCGACGGCCCCGACCCGGTCGCGGTCAGCGCCCCGATCACCGGGCTGACCCCGGCCACGACGTACCACGTGCGCCTGGTCGCCTTCAACCACCACGGCTTCGCGCGCGGTGACGACGTTCCCTTCACGACCGTCGTTCCGGTCGCGCCGGCCCTCGCGCCGGCGCCGACGCCCGCGACCGCGGGGTCGAGCGCCCCCCCGACGCCGCCGGTCCTGGGCCAGAGCGTGAACGCCGACGTGCGCAGTGGGACCGTCACCGTCAAGGTGCCGGGCGCCCCGGGCTACGTGGCCCTCACGGACCTGACGTCCCTGCCGGTGGGCTCCATCCTCGACACGCGCGAGGGCAGCGTCACGCTGCGCACCGCGCTGCCCGGCGGCAAGACCCAGGCGGCCATCTTCCACGGCGGGCTGTTCGAGGTGCGCCAGCCGCAGGGCGCGGGCGGCCTGACCGAGGTCGTCCTGCGCGGCGCGCTCACGGGCTGCTCGAGCGGCGGCGCGCGCGCGGCCGCCGTGAGCAAGAAGAAGAAGCGCAAGCCGCCGCGCCGGCTGTGGGGAAGCGACAGCAAGGGCAAGTTCCGCACCCGCGGCGGCAACAGCGTGGCCACCGTGCGCGGCACGGCGTGGTACGTGGAGGACCGCTGCGACGGAACGCTGACGCGCGTGAGCAAGGGCAGCGTGTCGGTCTACGACCGTGGCCGCCATCGCACCGTCGTGGTGCGCGCCGGCCACAGCTATCTGGCGCGCTCCATACGCTGAGCGCCATGAGCGTCGCCGGCCGCAGGCGCACCCGAGCCGTGGCCGTCCTCGTGGCGGGCATCGTCGCCGCCGGCGTGGCCGGCGCCGCCGACCTCGGGCGCCTCCTGCCGGGCCTCGAGCAGGAGTCGATCGTCCAGCGCTTCGAGCGTCGCGACGCGACACCGTCACCCAACCTGCTCGTCGTGGCCGTCGACGACAAGACCTTCGCGGACACGGGGTATCACTGGCCGTTCCAGCGGCGCCGCCACGCGCAGGCCATCGACCGCCTGCGCCGGGACGGCGCGCGGGCGATCGTCTACGACGTCCAGTTCACCGAGCAGACGACGGCGCGCGACGACAACGCGCTCATCACGGCCGTCGACAAGGCACACGACGTCGTGCTCGCCACGGCCGAGACGAACGAGCACGGCGGCAGCAACGTGCTCGGGGGCGACAAGTTCCTGCACGAGATCGGCGCCGAGGCCGCCGCGAGCAACCTCCCCGAGGGCCGCGGGGGCGTGCTCCAGCGCGTCGAGTACGAGCACGGCGGCCTGCCCACGCTCGCGACGGTCGTCGCCCGGCGCACCGGCCACCCGGTCAAGGCCTCGTCGTTCGAGAAGGACGGCGCCTGGATCGACTTCCACGGCCCGCCCGGGACGATCGACACCGTCTCCTTCTCCGACCTGATCGCCGGCAAGGTGAGCCCCGCGCTGGTGCGCGGTCGGATCGTGGTGGTGGGCGCCGCGTCGCCCACGCTGCAGGACGTCCATCCGACGCCGACGAGCGACACGCCGATGTCGGGACCCGAGATCGAGGCCAACGCGATCGACACCGTCCTGCGCGGCATGCCGCTGCACGGGACCCCGCGCTGGGCCGGCCTGCTGATCGTCCTCGCGCTCGGTTTCCTGCCCGCGCTCGTGAGCCTGCGCCTGCGCCCGCTGGTGGCCGTGGCCGTGGTGCCCGCGATCGCCTTCGGCTTCCTCTTCATCGCCCAGCGCGCCTTCAACGATGGGCGCATCCTGCCGGTCGCGATGCCGCTCTTCGCGCTCGCGCTGGGGACGGTGAGCACCATCGGCGCGGGGTACGCCGCCGAGCGCCGTCAGCGCTTCCGCGTGACGCGGCGCAACGTCGAGCTCGAGGAGGCCGTGCGCGAGCGCACCGTCGAGCTGCGCGAGACGCAGCTCGAGGTCATCCACCGCCTCGCCCAGGCCACCGAGTCGCGCGACCAGGAGACCGGCCTGCATCTCGAGCGCATCAGCCGCATGTGCGAGCGCCTCGGGCTGGAGCTGGGCATGACCGCGACCGAGGCCGAGACGCTGCGCAACGCGAGCCTGCTGCACGACGTGGGCAAGATCGGCGTGCCCGACGCCATCCTGCTGCAGCCCGGATCGCTCTCGCCCGAGGACCGCGCGCTCATGCGCCGCCACACGACCGTCGGCTCCGAGCTGCTTGTCGGGCTCGAGCTCCGACGTCATGCGCATGGCCGAGGAGATCGCCCGCACCCATCACGAGCGCTGGGACGGCGGCGGCTACCCGGCCGGCCTGTCCGGCGAGCAGATCCCGCTCGTCGGGCGCATCTGCGCGGTGTGCGACGTCTTCGACGCGCTGCTCTCCGATCGGCCCTACAAGGAGCCGTGGCCGGTGCCCGAGGCGCTCGACGTGCTGCGCCGCGAGAGCGGCAAGCACTTCGACCCGGCCGTGGTCGACGCCTTCCTGAGGATCGTCGACGGCCTCGATCCCGCGCTGCTGGCCTCTAGCGAGCGCTCAGGACCCGCGCCAGCCGATACGCCAGCGCCTCCAGCAGCAGCTCCTCGCTCGGGTTGAGGATGAGCAGCGCGCGGGCCTCGTCGACGTGCTCGACGGCGCCGCGCAGCGCGTGCGGGCCCGCGCCCCTCGGCGTCCGCGCTCAGCGCGTCGAGGCGATCGACGGCATGGACGACCTCGGGCGCGCCGTCGGCCACCGCGGCCACGTCGCGGAACCACAGGCCGGCGAGCTGCAGCGCCTGGTCCAGGGCACCGGCGCGCGCGCGGCGGGCGGCGCGCCGGGCCGCCTCGGCGCCCTCGCGCTCGGCGCGCTTGCGCTCGCGCGTGGGCAGGTAGTCGAGCTCCTCGGTCAGGCGCGCCTCGACGTCTGCCTGCGCCGCGTCCCCGAGCGCCTTGGCCCGCGCGAGGATCTTCAGCCACGGGCGCTGGGCGAGGTCGTCGTGCAGCGCGCCGCGCGCGAAGGCCTCGGCGCTCGCGCGCAGCTTGGGGCCGTCGCCGAAGGCCAGCCGCGCCGCGCGCTCGCCGTCGCCCAGGCCCAGGCGCGCGCACGCCTGCGCGGTGGTGGGGTCGATGCCCTTCAGGCGGGCGGCGATGTCGTCGGCGCTCGGCGCGTCGAAGCGCACGTGCTGGCAGCGCGACGCGATGGTGGGCAGGATCTCGCCCGGACGGTCGGTCAGGAGCACGAGGTGGGCGAAGTCGGCGGGCTCCTCGAGCGTCTTGAGCATCCGGTTGGCGGCCTGGTCGTTCATCGTCTCGGCGCGCTCGATGACGAACACGCGCCGGCGCGCCTCGAACGGCGTCCGCGTCGCGGCGGCGACGACGGGCTCGTCGATGTCGGAGACGAGCATCTCGGCGGCGCCGCTCGGCGTCACCCACGTGAGGTCGGGGTGCACGCCGTGCTCGACGCGCGTCCTGACCGAGTCCGGATCGGCGGCGCCGTCGCTCAGCAGCGCGGCCGCGAAGGCGCGGGCGACGGTCGCCTTGCCCGAGCCGCCGGGGCCGTGGAAGAGGTAGGCGTGGCTGGGCCGTCCGTCGGGCGGCAGCGCGCCGCTGAGGACGGCGCGCGCGTGAGGGTGACGCTCGGTGGCGGGGAGCACCTCTGGAAGGCTACGGCCATGCGCGGGCGGCTGATCACCATCGAGGGCCTCGACGGCAGCGGCAAGACGACGCTGGCCGAGGCGCTGGTCGACGCGCTGCGCGCGGACGGGCGCGACGTGGTCCTGCTGCGCGAGCCCGGCGGCGTCGAGCTCTCCGAGCGGATCCGCGCGCTGGTCAAGGACCCGCAGCTGGCCGTCGATCCCCGCGCCGAGGCGCTGCTGTACGCCGCGGCCCGCGCGCAGCTCGTGGCCGAGCGCGTCGAGCCCGCGCTGGCGGCGGGGACCTGGGTGCTGCTCGACCGCTTCGTCGACTCCTCGCTGGCCTACCAGGGCGTCGGCCGCGGGCTGGGGGTCGAGGCGGTCCACGAGATCAACCACTTCGGCACGGGCGGCCTGCGCCCCGACCGCACGCTGCTGCTGCGCGCCGACGCGGCCACGCGCACGGCGCGCCAGGCGGACCGCGGCGAGGCGCCCGACCGGCTCGAGCGCGAGGACGACGCCTTCTTCGACGCCATCGCCGGCGCCTACGACGCGCTGGCGGCGGCCGAGCCCGAGCGCTTCCGCGTGCTCGACGCGGGCGCCGAGCCGGCGGCGGTGCTGGCCGCGGCGACGGCCGCGCTGGCCGACCTGGGCTAGCATCGGTGGCCGTGCTCGGACGCAGGGGAGCCATCGCCCTCACGTGCGCGGCCGTGCTCGCCATGCCGGCCGCGGCGCTCGCCAACGCCTACGACGACACCCTCAGGGACTACCGCACGACCGGCGCGGTCGACGGGTGCAAGTACACGGCCGAGCAGCTCGCGCAGGCCAAGGCGCAGACGCCGAAGAACATCAAGGACGTCGCGCCGGGCTACCCGGCGCAGCTGGACGTGGCGGCGGCCAAGCGCGCGAAGGGCTGCACCAAGGCCGAGGAGAAGGCGGCGAGCACGACGACGTCCGCGGCGGGCGCGACGACGGGCACGACCGGCACGGGCACCACTGCCACCGGGGCGGCGACGCAGCCGCCCGCGACGACCACGATCGCGCCCAACGCGACGACGACGGCGGCGACTCCGGCTCCGGCTCCGACTCCGGCGCCGGCAGCCGCGGCGACGCAGACCGCCCCGCAGTCGACCTCCTCGCACAAGGGCGCCCGCCTCGCGCTCATCGTCGTGGCCGCGCTGCTGCTGATGCTGCTCGCGCTGTGGGCGTTCGCGCGCTGGTGGGCGTGGGAGCCGCACTGGCTCGCGCGCTGGCGCCATGCGACGGCGGAGGCCGGTTGGCGAGCGAGCGCGGCGTGGGCCGAGTTCACCGACTGGCTGCGCCTCGGCCGCTAGGCATGGCCGTCGCGCTGCGGCCCCTGGCCGCCGAGCACCTCGACGACGTCACCGCCCTCTTCGACGATCCCGACGTCCTGCGCTTCACCCGCCTGCCCGTCCCGCCGCCGCCGGGCTACGCGCGCCAGTGGCTCGATCGCTACGAGGCGGGGCGCCTCGACGGCACGCGCGAGGCCTTCGCCGCGATCGACGACGGGCGCTTCGTCGGCCTCGCGCTGGCGGTCGACATCGACCGCGAGGGGCGCGAGGTCGAGCTCGGGTACATCACCGCGCCGAGCGCGCGTGGGCGCGGCGTGGGCACCGGGATGCTCGACGAGCTCACGCGGTGGGCCTTCGACGAGCTCGGCGCCCTGCGCATCACGCTCATCATCGACGTCGAGAACGTGGCGTCGTCGCGCGTCGCCGAGCGCTGCGGATACGTCCTCGAGGGCGTGATGCGCTCGTCCTACCTCAAGGACGACGTGCGCGTCGACGCCGGGCTCTGGTCGCGCCTGCCGACGGACCCGTAGGGCTCGGACGAGAGTCCTCCGGCGTCATGCGCGCTGCGCGACCAACTGCTCATCGAGGGAAAGGGAGCCAGCGGCGGTCGCGGCGCGGGCCGTCGTCCTCGATCGCGCGCGGCTTGGCGCGCCAACCGCGCGTGTTTCGCAACACCTCCGCATGGGCCCGTGAGGGGTGGCCGCGGAAACGCATCTCACAGATGCATTTGCGCGGCCACCCCCAGAGGCCGGCGGCGGAACGTGTCGCGTAACGCGCGCGAAGTGCGGAGAACCTCCGCGCCCGCGGACGACGGCACGCGCCCCGACCGCCGCCACTCCCCTTCCCTCGATGCAGCCGTTGGCGGCGCAGCGCCGCGCCCGCCACGCGGAGAACCCGCGTCTAGGACCCGACCCAGCGGACCTCGCCGTGGCGGCGCTCGTCGGTCGCCGCCAGTCCGAGGTGCCGCGCGACCGCGGCCGAGGCTGCGTGGTCGGGATGGATGTTCGCGGCGAAGCGCGTGACGCCGTGGTCGCGCAGCCAGTCCTTCACCGCGCGCGCGGCCTCGGTCGCGAGGCCCTCGCCCTGGCGGCTCGTGGCCACGACCCACGCGAGCGCCGCGGTGCGCACGCCCGCGTCGTCGGTGATCGTCGCCTGGACCCTGCCGACCGGCGCGTGCGTCGCGCGGTCGCGGGCGACCCAGTTCAGCCAGCCCTGAGCGCCGTCGGGCGAGTGCCCGACGGCCTGCCGGGCGAAGCGCGCGCGCAGCCCGTCCTCGTCGGCCGGCTCGCCGCCCGTGAACGCGTGCAGCGCGGGGTCGGCCAGGACGGGCGCGAGCTCGCGCGCGTGATCGGGGCGCAGCGGCTCGAGCACGAGGCGCGGCGTGGTCAGCGCCTCGGCGCGCGGCCAGGGCGCCGCGGCGGTCACCCCTGCCCGGGGACGCAGCAGGAGACCCTCCACGGACCCTCCGTCCGCGTGACCTTGCCGTCGACGCGGATGTCGTGCAGGCGGTAGACGAAGGTGCCGTTCTTGCCGGTCACCTTCGTGTCCTCGATCTTGGCCGTGGTGAACTGGTCGAGCTGGTCGGAGGGGAGCGAGCGCAGGATCAGCGTCATGATCTCGCCGCAGCTGCGGCCCCGGACCTCGGGGTTGGCGCGGACGACGGCATCGGTGATCTGCTTGCGCAGCGGCGCGGTCACGTCGCCGCACACGGCCTCGCCGTCGCGGTTGCCGAGGTCGTGCACGTAGGCCTCGGCCGCCTTGCGCGCCGCCTTGGTCTGGGCGTCCTCCTTCTTGCCGCCGCCGCAGCCGGCCATCGCCAGGGCGAGCAGGCACAGCGGAAGGAGGGCGCGTCGCGGCATGGCGGGGGAGCCTACGACGGCGCGGAGTTCGACCCCCGGCCGAGTACCCTTAGGGGGAGCGTTTTCCACGCGGCGCCGATGCCGTTCCGTCCGCCGCCCGAAGGACAATTCAGGGTCCGTCCAAACCCCCCGAACGGACGCCGCAAACACCGGGAAAACGCGGCAGAAGGAGCAGGCTCTCAATGGAATTCGCACCCCAGATCGCACAGGACGTCCACGCCGCGAAGGCGCTGTCGATCCGTCGTCGCTTCACGACGCCCGGGGTCCATCCCTTCGACACCGTCGAGTGGGAGCTGCGCGACGCGCGCATCGGTCATGGCGGCAAGGTCGCCTTCGAGCAGGCCGACGTCGAGTTCCCGAGCACGTGGTCGCAGAACGCCACGAACATCGTGGCCCAGAAGTACTTCCGCGGGCAGCTGAGCTCGCCCGCGCGCGAGCGCTCGGTCAAGCAGATGATCGGCCGCGTCGCCGGCACGATCGCCGACTGGGGTCGCTCGCGCGGGTACTTCGCCACCGCCGAGGACGGCGACAGCTTCGAGGCCGAGCTCACCTACGTGCTGCTGCACCAGATGGCGGCCTTCAACTCGCCGGTGTGGTTCAACTGCGGCTGGCATCCCGAGGACAGCCCCAAGAACCAGATGTCGGCCTGCTTCATCCTCTCGGTCGACGACTCGATGGAGTCGATCCTCGACTGGAACACGAAGGAGGGCCTGATCTTCCGCGGGGGCTCGGGCTCGGGGATCAACCTCTCGAAGATCCGTGGATCGATGGAGCCGCTGAGCAAGGGCGGCACGGCGAGCGGCCCGGTCTCGTTCATGCGCGGCGCCGATGCGTGGGCGGGCTCGATCAAGTCGGGCGGCGGCACGCGGCGCGCGGCGAAGATGGTCGTCCTCGACGTCGACCACCCCGACATCCGCGAGTTCATCTGGTGCAAGGCCAAGGAGGAGGACAAGGCCGCTGCCCTGCGCGACGCCGGCTTCGACATGTCGATCGACGGCGAGGGCTTCTACTCGATCCAGTACCAGAACGCGAACAACTCGGTCCGCCTCAACGACGACTTCATGCGCGCGGTCGAGAACGACGAGGACTGGAACCTCATCGCCCGCACGACGGGCGAGCCGATCGGCGATCCGATCCCCGCGCGCGAGCTCATGCGCGAGATCTCCGAGGCGGCGTGGCGCTGCGCCGATCCGGGCGTGCAGTACGACACGACGATCAACCAGTGGCACACGTCGCCCAACTCGGGGCGCATCAACGCGAGCAACCCGTGCAGCGAGTACATGCACGTCGACAACTCCGCGTGCAACCTCGCCTCGATCAACCTCATGAAGTTCCGCCGTCCCGACGGCAGCCTGGACGTCGACGCCTTCCAGCACACGGTCGACATCGTCTTCCTCGCCCAGGAGATCATCGTCGGGCCGTCGAGCTACCCGACCGAGGAGATCGCGGTCAACGCGCGCGCCTTCCGCCAGCTCGGCCTGGGCTACGCCAACCTCGGCGCCTACCTGATGTCCAACGGCATGCCCTACGACTCCGACGCGGGGCGCGGCACGGCGGCCGCCATCACCGCGCTGATGACGGGCCGCGGGTACGCGCAGTCGGCCAAGGTGGCCGCGGCCATCGGGCCCTACGAGCGCTACGAGGAGAACCGCGACGCGCACAACAACGTCATGCGCATGCACCGCGACGCCTCGTACGCGATCCCCGACTCGACGCTGACGGACACCGCGCTGCTCGAGGCGGCGCGCACGTCGTGGGAGGAGGCCGTCGAGCTCGGCGAGGTCCACGGCTACCGCAACGCGCAGGCCACGGTGCTCGCGCCGACGGGGACGATCTCGTTCCTCATGGACTGCGACACCACCGGGGTCGAGCCCGACTTCTCGCTCGTCAAGTTCAAGGAGCTCGTCGGCGGCGGCCAGATGACGATCGTCAACCGCACGATCCCGATGGCGCTGCGCACGCTCGGCTACTCCGACGAGCAGGTCGAGCAGATCGAGGCCCACATCAACGAGCACGGGACGATCGTCGGCGCCCCCGATCTGGCCGCCGAGCACCTTCCGGTGTTCGACGTCGCCGTCGGCGAGCGCGCGATCTCGCACATGGGCCACATCAAGATGATGGGCGCGGTGCAGCCCTTCCTCTCGGGCGCCATCTCCAAGACGGTGAACCTGCCCCAGACGGCGAGCGTCGAGGACATCGCCGACGCCTACATCGAGGCGTGGCGCTGCGGCGTCAAGGCGCTGGCCATCTACCGCGACGGCTCGAAGACCGCGCAGGCGCTGCGCACCGACGCCCAGCAGGGCGTGAGCACCGACAGCATCGCCGCGGCCGTGGCCGAGGCGGTCGAGGGCATGTACACCCAGGAGCAGCTCGACGCCGCGATCGGCAAGGCGGTCACCACGGCCAAGGCCGACGTCGGCCCGGCGCGCAAGCGCATGCCGGTCGAGCGCCAGTCGATCACCCACAAGTTCTCGATCGGCGGCCACGAGGGCTACATCACCGCGGGCGTCTACGACGACGGCAGCGTGGGCGAGATCTTCCTCACCGACGTGGGCAAGGAGGGCTCGGCTCTCCGCGGCATGATGAACTCGTTCGCGACGGCGATCTCGATCGCGCTGCAGTACGGCGTGCCGCTCGAGACGCTGGTGCAGAAGTTCAGCTACATGCGCTTCGACCCGGAGGGGATCACCCAGAACCCGGAGATCCCGTTCGCCAAGTCGATGCCCGACTACATCATGCGCTGGCTGGCCTCCCGCTTCCTGGACACCGACACCCAGGAGGAGCTCGGCATCCTCACGCCGGAGGTCCGCGCCCGCAAGATGGCCGAGGACGCGGCGACGTCGATGGCCTCGGACACCGCCAGCCCGTCGAACGGCGGCAATGGCGGCGCGAGCACGGCGCGCGCGAGCACTGACGGCGCGTCGGCGCCGCGGCCGCGCCCGCGCGCCGCCCGCCGCGAGACGCCCGCAGGCGGCGGCCGGCACGCCCGGCACGCCGACGGTCGCCGGCTCGCAGCCGGCCACCACCCGCGCCGCGGCCGAAGCCCTCACCGACAAGCCGCCCGTCGTCCCCGCCCGCCTGGCCGGCCTGGACCTCGGCCCGGCGTGCAACCAGTGCGGCGGCATGATGCAGCGCACGGGCTCCTGCTACACCTGCTCGAGCTGCGGCAACAACACCGGCTGCGGCTGACGGGCGGACACACGACGCGACCGTTGGGCCGCCGCCGTGGCGGCGGCCTGACGCGGTAGCGCCCGTCGCCACGCGGTGCCGGCGTCGTGACGCAGTGCGCGCATCGCATCACGACGTGATGCGATGCGCGCATCGCGCGGCGGCGAGGCGTCGGCGCGCACACCGGCCGGGCAGGGATGGTCGGTCGATACCTGGGGTCTCTATTCCCGGCGGCGCGGCGGGCGCAGACTGGCGATCAAGTCCAGATCGTCCAGTCCCACACAGGAGACATCACATGCGCCCGTTCCAGCAGGCAGACCCCAACCTCCAGCTGACGCTCGTCGACCGCGGCAACCGCCCCGGCTCCCTCGACCGTGCTCGTGCCGGCGCCCCTCGCGGCGCCCGACGAGCGGCGATGTCCGATGCGCTCGCCGACCTGACCTTCCGCAAGCTCTTCCTGCTCAGCCAGGTCGCGCGCACCGACCTCGAGCGCGACCGCGCCCGCACGGCCTGACGGCTCGCCGTCGAGCTGCCCACCTTCTTTGTGAGTGCCTGAGACGCCGCCATCGGGGACCGCGGGCGCCGCCGCGAGTCATCGACGAGCGGGTCGTGGTGCGCGACCACCTGACACGCCTGCGGGCTGAGGCCGGTCGTCAGCTCGCATGCAGTGTCGAGCAGTCGCTCTGGCGATCCCTGAACGCCTCGCCCGGCGGCGGGATCGTGAGCGCGTAGTTGGTGCGGCGCACGACGTCGTGGCCCGCGGCGTCGGACGTTACGATGAGCTGGAACTCGACGGTCGGCGTCGGCTTGTCGTCGCCCTCGGCCGCGACGTTGCGCAGCAGGCCGCGGGTGCTGGCCGGGACCTGCGGGCAGACGTAGCCCGTCTTGCCGGGCGGAATCATGTCGCCGCGGCGGGCCTCGGCCGTGTGCAGAGCGACCGGCCCGATGACGACGTGCTTGGGGATCGACGCCGGCCCGCCGCGCCAGAGCTTGCGGCTCACGAGCCGCAGGCTCCCGGTGCAGCCCTCGGTCGCCCGGGGCGGGCAGCGGACCTTGACCGGGGCGTAGCTCGGTCGCGCGCCATCGAGCACGCGGCTGGCGTCGACCAGGACGAGCTGCGTGCGGCAGAGGTCGCCGAGCTCTCCCCACGTGTAGCGCTCGCCGTTGCACCACCACTCGAACGGCGTGATCGCGTAGTCGTTGCCGCCCAGGAGCCTGGCCAGCAGGGACGGAGCGGGCGCGCGCTCCTCGGGCGGCCCGGCGGTGACCGAGGTCACGTGCGATCGCGGCAGTCCGACGATCGTGTGCTCCACGGTGTCGCCGATGAAGACGTCGTCGCCGTTGTCGGCGACGAGCACGCCGGTCCGCGGCGGCCCGCTGTCGAGCGTGACGCGCGCGCTCAGCAGCTGAACCGGCTGATCGAGCTGGCGCGCCAGCGAGACGATCCCGGCGGCGACGACCGCAACGACCGCCAGCGTCAGCCGCGGGTCGAGATTCCCCCGCGGCTTGCGCACCTGGCGCAGGCGAAAGCCGATCACGAGCACGGCGGCGGCCAGCCAGCTGAGGCTGGCCCAGGTCGCCGGGAGCATGAAGGCGAAGATCACGAGCAGCACGGCACCGCCGACGATCAGACCGAGCCGCCACTTCGACGCCGCGCGCACGCGGGCGCGCGCGCGGGCCGGCCAGGAGCCGCCCGCCTCGGCCTGCACCGTCACCGGGGACGTGCGCGAGGCGAACCACCACGCCAGGGCACCGGTCGCCAGGGCGGGAAGGATCATGAGCCTCAGGCCGACAACCAGAAGCTGCGACCGGGACATCAGCGAGACGGCCTGGTCGGCGGGCAGATCGGCTTGCCGAAACCGCAGCCACATGACCATGCCGCCGATCAGGTAGACGAAGCCCGCGCTGGCCGCGACCGCGCCGAAGACCTGCCCGACGGTGGTCCACACGTCGCCGCTCGCCAGCGACAGGGCCCGGGCGTGGGCGAGCGGCCCCGGCTGCGCGACCCCGCCCGCCGGCGCGGCGGCCGCCGCGGCGCCCGCCGGCTCCGCCGGGGCGGGGCGCTCCTGGGAGCCCGCCTGCTCCGCCGGGGCGGGGCGCTCCTGGGAGCCCGCCGCTCCGCCGGGGCGGGGCGCTCGTCGGAGCCCGCCTGCTGCGCGCCCGCTTCGGCGCGGACGGGGTCGCTGACCGACGCCGCGGCCTCGGCGTCGTCGGAACCCGTCGCCGCGGACGGCGCCGTGTGCCCTTCCTCGTGGCTGCCTGTCGTCGACGACACCGTTGTGCTCCCGGGCCGCGCCGGATGGGAGCGATCCGACGTGCCGATCGTCGCTCAGCACGCGGGCGACGGCAAGCGCCGCAGGCGAAGCTGCGTCAGCGACCGGGGCGCCGTCGCGTCAGCGACCGCCGGCGCCGTGGCGTCGACGACCGCGCGAGGCCGTCGCGGGCCCGTCCGCGCGAGGGCACCGTCGACCTCCGCTCAGGTCCGCGGGCGGTCGCGCCCGACCCTGGCGCCTAGACTCTGGCCGTGGAGCTGACCGGGCCGCATGCGGCGTCCGCTTCGGAGCTGAAGGCCCGCCTGGAGGCGGAGCGCGAAGGGGCTCCGTTCCTGGTGCTGCGCGAGGCCCAGGGGACGCAGCGCATCGTGCGCCTGAGCGCTGCGCCGGCGGCCATGACCATCGGGCGCAGCGAGCAGTGCGATCTCGCGCTGTCGTGGGACGGCGAGGTGTCGCGGGTGCACGCCGAGCTGGTGCGCGTGGGCGACGCCTGGGCGCTCGAGGACGGCGGGCTGTCGCGCAACGGCAGCTACGTCAACGGCGAGCGGCTCGTCGATCGCCGGCGCCTGGCCGACGGCGACACCCTGCGCTTCGGCCACACCGCCGTGCTGTTCCGCGCCCCCGCGACCGGGACGCTGCCGCAGGCGACCGCGCAGGCCGGGGTCTTCCCCGGTCCCGGTGATCTCTCCAACGCGCAGCGTGCGGTCCTGCGCGCGCTGTGCCGCCCCTTCGCGGACGGAGCGAGCTGGGAGCGCCCGGCCACCAACGGCGAGATCGCCGCGGAGCTCGTCCTGTCGCTCGAGGCGGTCAAGGGGCACCTGCGCTTGCTGTTCGCCAAGTTCGAGGTCTCGGACCTGCCGCAGAACGAGAAGCGCCTGCGCCTGGCCGAACGGGCGCTGGCCAGCGGCGCGGTGAACCTCGCCGAGCTGCGCGACGACCGGCCGGCGACGCGCTGAGCGCCCCAAGCGGTGTCGTGCGGTCGACACCTTGGGTCGGTGGTCGCGGCGTCGCGTCCGGCGGACACTGGCGATCAGGTTCAGATCGCCGAGTTGACCAGGAGAGACCGGATGCGCCCCTTCGAGCAGGCAGACCCCAACGTCCAGCTGATGCTGGTGGAGCGCGGCGACCGCGCCGCCGCCCGCCGGCGCGATCATGCGCCGCGCCCGCGCAGCGTCCGGCGACGGCTGGTCCGCGCCGCGCTCGCGGCGAGCGTCGCGGCGGCGCTGGTGACGGTCGGCCCGGCGTTGGCGGCGCCGGCCGAGAAGAAGGTTGCGCCGCGCGCGCATTGGGGCAACGCCGACCCGAAGGCGCACTACGGCAAGCTCGCCCCGCACCACATCGCGCGCACGCGCACCGCGCGCAGCCACAGCCGCTGATCCCCGCGCCGCACGACCTTCCCCCACCCCGCCCCTCGAGCCCGGCGACCCACGCCGGGCTCGAGGGCGTGGGTCAGCCCCGGGTGCCCGCGATCCGCAGCGCGTTGACCCACAGGCGGGCCAGCGACTCGGCCAGCCCGGCGATCGACTCCGCCCCCTCCTTCTCGAGCACGAACGTCACGTAGGCCGCGCGGCTGACCATCAGCGACAGCGCGCGCGAAGCGGTCAGCGGGTCGAGCTCCGGATCGGCGCGACCGTCGCGCTGGAGCCTGCCGATTGCCTCGCGGTTGCCCTCGACCCACGTCTGCGCCCGTGCGGTGCGCTCGCGCCGGAAGCTCTCGCTGACGTTCGTGACCTCCTCGACGACCCGCATCATCCTGGCGTTGCGGTGATAGGTCTCGAGGTAGGCGCGATGGTGCGCGGCGATGTCAGCGACCAGGGAGGCCTCATCGATGTCCGCCTCGGCGAGGAACTCCAGCGACGGCGGGTGCAGGCCGACCTCGTCGAGCGCCTCGACCACGGCGAGGAAGATCTCCTCCTTGCCGTTGAAGTACGTGTAGAAGGAGCCGATCGCCGTGCGCGCCGTCGCCGTGATGTCCGTGATGCGCGCGTCGAGGAAACCGTCGCGCTCGAAGACCTCCTGCGCGGCGCGCACGAGCGCGGCCTGCGTCGCGAGCCCGCGCGCCGTCTTGGCCCCCGGCGCCGGAGCGCTCGATGCGCGGACGGCGGGACGGCGCCGGGTCGTCACGCGCGGCGCGCGGTTCCCAGGACGTGCGTCGCGGCGGGGACGAAGCCCGGCCCGACCTGCACGCGCCGCTGGCGCTCGATGACGAAGCCGGCGTCGGCGATCGCGGTGGGCGTGTCGCGGGCGGTGTGACAGCCGCCGAAGGCGCGCGGCCAGAACACGCGGTCGACGATGCGCTGGCTCAGCGCGACCCCGGATGTGTGGGAGAGCACGTGCTCGTAGAAGCGCAGCTCGCCGCCGGGGCGCAGCACGCGGTGCAGCTCCGCCAGCGCGGCCGCCTGGTCGGGCACCGAGCAGAGCACCAGGCACGCGACCGCGACGTCGATCGACTCGTCCTGCGCCGGAAGGCGATCGGCGGTGGCGTCCACGACGGTCACGGGGACGTGTGCCGACGCGGCGGCCTCGATCGCCTTGCCGCGCAGATAGGGCTCCGGCTCGACGGCGACGACCTCGCCGACGTCCGCCGGGTACAGGCCGAAGTTGGCGCCCGCGCCGGCGCCGAGCTCGAGCACCCGGCCGCTCACCCCGCTGAGCAGCTCGCTGCCGGTGCTTGCGGACCTGGGCGGGCTCCTTGCGGGTCATCACCGCGCACATCCGCGCGAAGAGGGGGTGACTGACCTCGGGAGCCTGCGCGGGCATCAGCCGCGACTGTACCGCCGCCGCGCGCGGCGGATCCCAGCCGGGACGGCGCCTGCTCGAGCGCTACTGCCGGTCGCCGGCCAGCGACGTCGGCGTGCGCGGCGCCGCGGCGACGACCGGCTCGGGCACCGGCGCGGCCGCGGCCTGCTCGAACTCGCGCGCGACCGTCGCGCGGTTGGGCTCGGGGAGCAACGCCGTTGCGATCAGGGTCACGACACCGCACGCCGCGATGTAGATGCCGATCGGCAGCGAGCTGTCGTAGCGGTGCAGCAGCCACGTGGCCAGCAGCGGCGCCGGGCCGCCCGCGAAGACCGAGGCCAGCTGGTAGCCGAGCCCGGCCCCGCTGTAGCGCCGGCGCGTCGGGAAGCTCTCGGCGATGAGCGCGGCCTGCGGGCCGTACTGCATGTCGTGCGGGATGAGCGAGATGACGATCGCCAGCACGACGAGCACGCCGACCTTCGAATCGAGCATGAGGAAGTACGGGACGCCGATGACCATCGTCGCCGCCGCGCCCATCATGTACATGCGCTTGCGCCCGATCTTGTCGGAGAGGTGTCCGAAGAACGGGACGTTGAAGAGCGACAGCGCCGCGGCGACCATCACCGCATTGGTGAGGAAGCCCTTGCTGAAGCCGAGGTCCTCGGTGCCGTAGGCGAGCACGAAGGCGGTGAAGATGTAGAACGGCGCCTGCTCGGACATGCGCAGCAGCGCGCTGAGGATGATCTCGCGCGGCTCGCGCTTGATGGTCTCGATCAGCGGCGTGTCGTCGAGGTTGTCGTTCTCGACCTCGCGCGCGAACAGCGGCGACTCGAGCACGCCGAGGCGGACCCACAGGCCGACGCCGACGAGCACGATGCTGAACAGGAACGGCAGGCGCCAGCCCCAGCTCTCGAACGAGGCGCCCATCGTGTGGGTGAGCAGGGAGACCGCGCCGGTGGAGAGCAGCAGGCCGATCGGGACGCCGACCTGCGGCCAGCTGCCGATGAAGCCGCGGCGCTTGGGGTTGCCCCACTCCATGCACAGCGTCACCGAGCCGCCCCACTCGCCGCCGACGCCGATCCCCTGGATCAGGCGCAGCAGGACGAGCAGCGTCGGCGCCCAGAAGCCGAGCGTCGCGTAGCCGGGGAGCACGCCGATGAGCGTGCTGGCGATGCCCATCAGCAGCAGGGTCGAGATCAGCGTGGCCTTGCGGCCGATCCGATCGCCGAAGTGGCCGAAGATGGCCGCGCCGACGGGGCGGGCGGCGAAGCCCACGGCGTACGTCGCGAACGAGGCGAGCGCGCCCGCGTAGGCGCTCGCGCCCGGGAAGAACAGCTTCGGGAAGACCAGCGCCGCGGCCGTCCCGTAGAGGAAGAAGTCGTACCACTCGATCGAGGTGCCGACGGTGCCGGCGATCATCGCCCGGCGCACCTGGCTGCGGCGCAGATTCTCCGCATCGCCGTTGCGCGGCGTCTCCTTCGTGAAGCGGCCACCGTACGGCTCGGAGCGCGTGTCATCGCGCGACATAGCAGTCTCTCCTTCCGATCGCCCGCCGCTTCCCCAAACGCGCGGGCGACTCACTGGACGACCTTGGCGGTACCCGCGCGCTAAGCGATCAAACGGCGCGCGTCAGGCGTCGGGCCACGGCGCAGGCTGGCCGCGGACCGGTGAACGTGCGGTCGGCGTAGGCCTGCTTGGAGGAGCGCGTCGTCTCGGTCGCCGAGGCGCCGTGGCGCGCCGCGACGGGGTCCTGCGGATAGAGGATCTCCGACAGCGACGCGCTGCGCGGGGCACCCACCATGAGCACCGCGCATGGGCCGTCGCCCGCCCCGACGAGGACGTGCCGGGTGCCGGGCGGGCAGTGGAAGTAGTCCCATTGGCGCAGGGCGTGCTCCTGCCCGTCGATCACCGCCAGGCACTCGCCGGCGAGGACGAGGAACCCCTCCTGGGCCTCCTCGGCGTGGTAGAGGCCGCTGGGTTGCCCGGGCTGAAGGACCTGGACGGTGATGCCGAAGTGCGCGAAGCGGTCGTCGGGCGACTCGAAGCGGGTGCGCACGCCGAACTCGCCCTTGCTCTCCCAGTCGGCGTCGCCGACGTTGACGACGAACCACTGCTCGCTCATGACGATGCCTGCTCCCAGGACGCTGCGGGTCAGTCGTCCCTCGGTCGGCGTCTCGAGCAGCCCGTTGATGATGACGTCGAGGCCCAGCGAGAAGCGCTCCTCGCCGTCGCCGGTCGTGAGCTGGTCGCGCAGGGCGGCGATCGTCGGGAAGCGCTCGGGCGAGATCGCGGCGAAGCGCTCGGCGATGCGGGCCACCTCGCGCTGCTCGTGCTCGGGGTCGGAGTAGAGCTGCGCGTAGAGGCTCTGCTCGTAGGCGGTGGCGGTGACGTACATCGAGAGCAGGTCGGCCGCGTAGGCCGCGGCCTGGTCGCCGACGCCGCCGGCCTTGAGCAGCGACAGCATCGACTCGTTCACGCGCAGCGCGTTGTCGCCCGACGGGGATGCGCGCCATCGCCATGCGCGCCATGCCGGGGTACTCGACGACCATCATGTGCACCATCCGCCCGGCGAGCGCGTGGACCTGCTCGCGCCAGCGCGCCGGGTCGGTGGGCTCGGTCTCGATGCTGCCGACGGCCGCGTCGAAGACCAGGTCCCAGAGCTCGTCGCGGTTGGCCACGTAGACGTAGAGCGAGGCCGGGCCGGTGTCGAGCGACTGCGCCAGGCGGCGCATGGTCAGCGCGTCGATGCCCTCCTCGCGCACGATGGCCAGCGCGGCGTCGACGATCGCCTCGCGGCTGAGCGCGGGCTTGGCCGGACGGTCGCGGCGACTGCGGGGAGACGCCTCGGAGCTCATGCGGGCATTCTAGCGCTTGACACGAACGACGTTCGTTACGTACAGTGTTCGTCACGAACAGTGTTCGTATCCGCTCGCTTCTTCGATCCACCACCGGAGTCCGCCTCGTGTCCGCCACCACCGTCGCCGCCCCCACCGACCTCGACCTCGCGACCGAAGAGCAGCGACTCCGCCCGCCTACCGCTGGCGCTGGGTCGTCCTCGCCATCGTGCTCATCGCCGAGATCATGGATCTGCTCGACAGCACCGTCATCACCATCGCCGCGCCGACCGTCCGCCACGAGCTCGGCGGCGGCACCACCGCCATGCAGTGGTGGGCCGCGGGCTACACGCTCGCCTTCGCCGTGTTCATGATCGTCGGCGGTCGCCTGGGCGATGTCTTCGGCCGCCGACGGGTGTTCGTGATCGGCATCGCCGGGTTCACCCTGGCCTCGATCGCCTGCGCGCTGGCGCCGTCGCCCGACATCCTCATCGCCACCCGCGTCCTTCAGGGCGGCTTCGGCGCGCTGCTCATCCCGCAGGGGCTCGGCATGATCAAGACGGTCTTCCCGCCCAAGGAGATGGGCGGCGCCTTCGCCGCCTTCGGCCCGATCATGGGCCTCGCCGCCATCGCCGGCCCGATCCTCGCCGGCTGGCTGGTCTCCGCCGACCTGCTCGGCACCGGCTGGCGCATGATCTTCCTCATCAACGTGCCGCTGGGCGTGGTCGGGCTGCTCGGCGCGCTGCGCTTCATGCCCGAGTCCAAGGCGCGCACGCCGATCAAGCTCGACCCGCTCGGCGTGGGCCTCATCAGCGCCGCGTCGCTGGCCCTGATCTACCCGCTGGTCCAGGGCCGCGAGCTGGGCTGGCCGCTGTGGACCTTCGGCCTCATGGCCGCCGGCCTCGCGCTGCTGGCCGTCTTCGCGGCGGTCGAGCGCCGCTCGGGCGAGCACGCGCTGATCGCCCCCAGCCTGCTGCGCAACCGCGCCTTCACCTCGGGCCTGGTCGTCGGCATCGTGTTCTTCGCCGGCTTCGCCGGGCTGCTGCTCGTGGTCTCGCTCTTCCTGCAGCTGGGGCTGCACTTCACCCCGGTCCACGCGGGCCTGACCTTCATCCCGATGTCGCTCGGCGTCGCGATCACGGCCGGCGCCTCCTACGCGCTGATGCCGCGCTTCGGGCGCAAGGTGCTGCAGGGCGGCCTGCTCATCGTCGCCGCCGCCCTCGCCTGGCTGGCGGCCACGGTGACCCACGACGGCCTGGGCGTGTCGAGCTGGCAGCTCGTGCCGGCGCTGCTCGCCTTCGGCCTGGGCATGGGCTTCGTCTTCGGCCCGCTCTTCAACGTCATCCTCGCGGGCGTCGAGGACCACGAGGTCGGCTCGGCGTCGGGGACCCTGAACGCCATCCAGCAGCTGGGCAACTCGATCGGCGTCGCGGTCCTGGCGACGATCTTCTTCTCCCTGCTCGACCACGGCCACCTGCCGCCGTCCGCGATGACGGTCACGGCGCTCATCTCGGCCGGCCTGTTCGTCGCCTCCTTCGGCCTGTCCTTCCTGCTGCCCAAGGACGCCCGGATGGAGGAGATCTAGGCGCGATCGCTACGTCCGGCCCGCCCCGACCTGGTCGGCTCGGGGCGCGCCGGTCGTGCGATCGTCGGTTGGCGCGCAGCAATCTTGCGCATAGGTGTAGCGTCGTCCGAAGGCGGTTGCCGTGGCCCGAAAGCAGAGCTCGCAAGCCGGTGTGGCCCGCCAGGGCCGCTTGCGACTCTGGCTCGTCGGTCACTTCCGGTTGACGACGCCCAGGGCCGAGGTCGCGGTGGGAGACTGCGGCGCACGGCTCCTCGCGCTGCTCGCGCTGCGCGAGGGCCGGATCACGCGCTGCGGCACCGCGGGGACGCTGTGGCCCGAGACCTCCGACAAGCACGCGCAGAGCAGCCTGCGCTCGGCCCTGCGTCGCCTGCCGGTCGCGGCCCGGCGAGCGGTGGACGTCACCGGCCACGACCTGTCCCTGGCCGCGGGCGTCGAGGTCGACCTCCGTGAGCGCCGGTCGCTGGCCTTTCGCCTGCTCGATCCCTCCTGCGCGTCGAGGGCCGCCGACCTCAGGTGCGAGGCGATGCGCGAGCTCTCGACCGACCTGCTGCCCGACTGGTACGAGGACTGGATCCGGCCCGAGGCCGACGCGTGGCGGCAGCTGCGCGTCCACGCCCTCGAGGCGCTCGCGGGCCGCCTCGTGCAGGTACGCCGCTTCGGCGAGGCGGCCACCGCCGCCACGGTTGCGGCGCGTGCCGATCCACTGCGCGAGAGCGCTCGCGCGGCCCTCGTGCGGGTCCATCTCGCCGAGGGCAACCAATCCGATGCGCTCGACGAGTTCCATCGCTACCGCAGCCTGATCCGCGCCGAGCTCGACCTCGAGCCCACGCCGCTGCTGAGCGACCTCGTGCGCGATCTCGGGCCCGCGGCGTCGAGCTGATTCGACGGTCACGCCGGCGTCACGCGGGGGTCACGGCGCGCGTGGGAGGGTCGCTGCACGGAACTGCAGGGCCCATGTCCGGGGGTGGACGGAATGCGCATGAAGTCCTTTGGTCGCAGCGCAGTGGCGCTCGTCGCGACACTCGCGTCCTTGGTGGTGTGCGCCGGCCCGGCACAGGCGCACCGGTTCCCGGCCGCCGACCCGGCGGTCATCACGACCTGGGACGCCATCGCGCTGCGCACCATGGCCGTTGACACCTCGCCGTCCCTGCACCCCACGGTGGATCCAGCTCAACCTCGGGATGATGTCCGCGGCCGTCTACGACGCGGTCGTGGCGATCGAGGGCGGCTACGCCCCGTACGGCGGTCGCCTCGACGTGCACGGGCGCGGGCACGCGTCATCGCAGGCGGCGGCGGCCACCGCGGCCTACCGCATCCTCACCACGAACTTCCCGCAATTCGCCGCCAAATTGGCGGGCGACTACCAGACCTCGCTGGCCTTGATCCCCGACGGCCGCGCCAAGGACAACGGCATCGCCGTCGGGGAGGCCTCGGCGGCGCGGATCGAGTTGCTGCGCCAGGGCGACGGCCGCGGCGACCCGAGCATCGCGTACACGCGCGCCCCTGACACCGGGGTGTGGAGGCCCACGCCTCCGGCGCTGGCACCGTTTGCCGTGGTGTGGATGGGCTTCGTCCGGCCGCTGGTACTGAGGTCGCAGACGCAGTTCCCGCTGCATGGGCCGGATGCCCTGACGAGCCGACGCTACGCGCGCGACTTCAAGGAGGTCCACGACTTCGGCTCGGCGACCGGCTCCATGCGCACGCCCGAGCAGACCGAGAACGCGCTGTTCTGGACCGACAACACGCCGGTCCAGTACCAGGAGGGCGTCCAGGATCTCGTGAAGCGACACGGCCTGGACATCGTGCGCAGTGCCCGCACGTTCGCGGTCCTCAACGCGGCCGGCGCCGATGCGGCGATCTCCTGCTGGCGCGCCAAGTACGACTTCGCCTTCTGGCGGCCCATCACGGCCATCGCGCTGGCGGACACCGACGGCAACCCGGCCACGACCGCCGACGCCGCGTGGACGCCGCTGATCGCCACGCCGCCGTACCCCGAGTACCCGAGCGGCCACGCGTGCCTGAGCGGAGCCTACGCCGGCGGCCTGAGCGCTCTCTTCGGCGCCCGCCACATCGACCTCAACGTGAGCTCGGCCGCGACGAAGACCGCGCGCCACTACGAGACGGCGCGGCAGCTCAACGAGGACACCATGAATGCCCGCATCTGGCTCGGCATCCACTTCCGCCGCGCGATGACCGACGGCAACCAGCTGGGCCAGGACGTCGCGGCGTTCGTGCTCGGCCACGCGTTCCAGCCGACGCGCGGGCGCGACCGGCACCACGGGTGACCCGCGGCCTAGCCGCGCGCGGCGGCGCGAGCTAGGTTTCGGCGCATGAGCGACATGGTGCTGGCGGGCGGAACCGTGGTCACCGCGGAGGCGAGCTTCCGCGCCGACGTGGCCATCGAGGACGAGAAGATCGCGGCCGTCGGGGTGGACCTGCCGACCGATGGCGCGGAGGTCGTCGACGTGTCCGGCGCCCTGCTGATGCCTGGCTTCATCGACGGACACACGCACCTCGACATGCCGTTCGGCGGCACCGTCACCTCCGACGACTGGGACACGGGGACGGCCGCCGCGGTCGCCGGCGGCACGACGACGCTGGTCGACTTCTCGCTGCAGGACATCGACGGCACGCTGGCCGAGGCGGTCGAGACCTGGCAGGGCAAGGCCGAGGGCAAGGCGCGCATCGACTACGGCCTGCACGTGGCCATCACGAACCTCACCGATGCGGTCAAGGCCGAGATCCCGTCGCTGCCGTCGCTGGGCGTCTCGACGATCAAGATCTTCATGGCCTACAAGGGCACGCCGCTCTACACGGCCGACGAGGACCTCTTCGAGGCGATGCAGATCGCGCGCGAGGCCGGGGTGCTCGTGCTCGTGCACGCCGAGAACGGCGACGTCATCGCCAAGCTCCAGGCCGAGGCGCTCGAGCGCGGCGACACCGATCCGCAGTGGCACGCGCTCACGCGCCCCGAGCTCGTCGAGGCCGAGGCGACCAACCGCGCGATCCGCCTGGCGGAGATCGCCGACACGCCGCTGCTCGTGGTCCACGTCTCGTGCGCCGCGGCGCTCGAGGAGGTGCGCCGCGCGCACGCGCGCGGGAGCACGATCTACGCCGAGACCTGCCCGCAGTACTTCGTCTTCGAGTACGCCGACCTCGAGCGCCCGGACTTCGAGGGCGCCAAGTACGTGTGCTCGCCGCCGATGCGCGACCCGTCCAACCGCCCGGCGCTGTGGCGCGGGCTGCAGGCCGGCGACCTGCAGATCTTCGGCTCGGACCACTGCTCGTTCAACTTCCACGGCCAGAAGGAGCTCGGCCGCGACGACTTCACGCTGATCCCCAACGGCCTGCCGGGCCTCGAGGAGCGCCCGGCGGTGCTGTGGACCGAGGGCGTGCGCGGCGGCCACATCTCCGAGCAGCTCTTCGTCGCCGTCCTGTCGACCAACCAGGCGCGCGTCCACGGCATGGTCGGGCGCAAGGGCGCGATCGCCCCGGGCAACGACGCGGACATCGTGGTCTGGGACCCCGACATGACGATCACCGCCACGCAGTCCAACCGCCACAACCGCCTCGACCACACGCCCTACGAGGGCAGGACGCTGATCGGCGGGCCGACGCGAGGTCTACATCCGCGGCGCGCTGGCCTACCGCGATGGCGAGGTCGTCGCCGAGCCCGGCAGCGGGCGCTTCATCGAGCGCGCCTTCCGCCGCGCGGCGCCCGCCGCGGCCGTGCGTTAGGGGTAGACCTGGCGCCCGTCGGCGTCGGTCACGACGATCGCGACCGACGGGCAGGCCTGTGCGGCCGCGAGCATGAGGTCGTCCGGGCCCGTGCCGACGACGACGGCGACGTCGTCGATGGAGAAGATCTCGGGCGCGATCGCCTCGCAGTCCCCGTGGGCCGCGCAGGCGCCGGCGTCGATGGTGGCGATGAGGGTCATGGTGGGTCCTTTCGGTTCAGGCCGCGAGCAGCGCTCGGGCGGTGGGGAGGTCGTGGGGACGGCCGACGAGGAGCACCGCCACCGGCGCGCCGGCGCGGGTGAAGGTGACGCTGAAGTCGCGCCGCGCCGGGTCGCCGTCGACCGTGGTGGCGTCGGCGCCGCGCGCCTGCCCCAGGTAGTGCACGCGCGTGTCGTAGAGGTCGCTCCAGAAGCTCGCCGCGGCGCGCCGGGGGGATTCGAGGCCGAGCATCGCGCGCGCGGCCGCCACGCCCTGAAGCGCCGCCGACTCCCAGTGGCCGCCGCCCGTGGCGTCGCCCGCCGCGAACACGCCGGGCGCGCCGGTGTGGCCGTCGGCGCCGATGCGGACCACCGCGGGGTCGAGGCCGCTGCCGGCCAGCCAGGCGAGGTCCGGGTCGACCCCGATGCCGACGAGGACGTGGTCGCACGCCAGCCGGCGGCCGTCGCTGAGCGTGAGCCTGCTCGACGCGGTCGGCGCCCGTCGCCGCGGCGACGCTCGTGCCGAGGAGGACGTCGACGCCCTCGCTGCGATGCAGGTCGGCGAACCAGGTCCCGACCACGGGGCCGAGCACCGCGGCGAGCGGCGCGTCGGCGGCCTCGACGATCGTGGTGTGCACGCCGGCCTTGGCGGCCGCGGCGGCGACCTCCTGGCCGATGAAGCCGGCGCCCACGACGAGCAGGCGGCCGCCCTCGCGGAGCGCGGCGCGCAGGGCGCGGGCGTCGTCGAGCGTGCGCAGGGTGTGGACGTTGGCGAAGCCGTCGAGCAGCGCCAGGCGGCGCGGGCGGCTACCGGTGGCGATGAGCAGCTGCTCGTAGCCGACCGCGTCGCCGTCGTCGAGCGTGACGACGTGCCGGGCGCAGTCGAGGGCCGCCGCGCGAGCGCCGAGCAGCAGCTCGACGTCGCGGTCGGCGTACCACGACTCCGGGCGCAGGCCGAGACCGTCCTCGGCCTCGGCGCCCGCGAGGACGGCCTTGGAGAGCGGCGGGCGGTCGTAGGGCGCGCGGGGCTCGCCGCACAGCATCCGGATACGGCCCTCGTAGCCGGCGCGGCGCAGGGTCTCCGCGCAGCGCTGGCCGGCCAGCCCGCCGCCCGCGATGACGATCCCGTCGCTCATCGCGCGACCGCCTCGGGTGCGACGGCGCGGGGCGCCGGGCGCGGGTCCGACATGCGGATGGCCAGCAGGGCGCCGGCCGGCAGCACGACGATGCCCGTCGCGACCAGGAACCACAGCTTGCCGGCGTCGGTGCCCTCGCCGAGCGAGTGCGCGAGGCCGAGGATCCAGGCCAGCGCGGTGAAGCGGTGAAGCTTGCGCCAGCGCTGTTGGCCGATGCGCCCCCGCGCGTAGAACGAGAGGCCGAGGATGATCATCATCCAGCCGCCGACGATCCCCATCGTCATCCAGGCCGTCTTGTACGAGCTGGCAAAGGGGATGGCGATGTCGGCGAGGCTGGGATGCATGAACTTGTCGCCCAGCAGCGAGACGGCGTGGACCACGAGCGCGACGATGGTCGCCATCGAGAGCGCCTCGTGGATGGCGCGCAGGTCGGGCCCGCGGCCCTTGATCAGCTTGCCGCCCATGGTCAGGCCGACGCCCACGGCGACGCTCGAGAAGAGCAGCGCGAGCGTGCCGGCGGCGCGGCTCGTGATCCAGAACAGGTGGTCGTTGAGGGTGGTGGCGAGCATGCGGCGGGCCTAGGACTGGCTCGTCGTGACGGCCGAGGCGGAGCCCTGGTTCGACGAGGAGCTCTGGTTCGACGAGGACGAGGCGGTCGTGGCGCTCGAGCTCGACGAGTCGTCGTCGCCCGAGCTCACGCTCGCGGTGGTCGCGGTGTCCGACTGGCCGGAGGTGGTCGACGTCGAGCCGGTCGTCGCGGTGCCGCCGAGCGAGCCGTTCGCCGCGATCGCCCCGAAGGAGATCGCGAAGGTGGCCAGGGCGGCGGCGACGACGCGGCGGCGGATGATCGAGATCCGGCGGGCACGTGCGCGCAGGCGATCGCGGACCAGGTCGGCGTTCGGGGTGGGGGGAGGCGTCGAGGGCATGCAGGCAAGCTAGGTGCGCCTCCGTGGAGCAGCCTGGGGAGAACCTGGGAGGACGCTGAGCCTGGCCGGTCGCGACCGCGAGGCGTTAGGTTCCCGGCATGGCAGCGATCGACCCTGGCCGAGTCGTTGCGGACCTGCGCGAGCTCAAGGGCCTGACCGGCGACGACGACGGCGCCCAGCGCGTCGCCTGGACCGACACCTGGAAGGCGGCCAACGACTGGTTCCGCGACGAGCTCGCCGCCATCGACGGCGTCAGCGTCGAGAGCGACGCGGCCGGCAACATCTGGGCCACCGCGCCGGGCGACTCCGAGCGCTTCGTGATCATCGGCGGGCACCTGGACTCCGTGCCCAACGGCGGGTGGCTCGACGGGATCCTCAACGTCCTCGCCGGCCTCGAGGTGCTGCGCGCGCAGGCGCCCGAGTCGCGGCCGCTGACGCTCAAGCTCGTCAGCTGGGCCGACGAGGAGGGCGCGCGCTTCGGGCGCAGCCTGCTGGGCTCGAGCGCGGCCGCCGGCACGCTGGAGCCCGACGCCGTGCGCGGCCTCACCGACCGCGACGGGACGGCGCTGCCCGACGCGCTGCGCGAGCACGGCGTCGACCTCGACTCGGCGCTCGACGCGCGCGCGGCGCTCGAGGGCGCGGCCGCCTACCTCGAGCTGCACATCGAGCAGGGCCCGGTGCTCGAGTCGATCGACAAGCCGCTGGGCGCCGTGCTGGGCACCTTCGGCGTCGAGCGCCACGCCGTGCGCTTCACCGGCCTGCACGCCCACGCCGGCTCGACGCCGATGGACGTGCGCCGCGACGCCTTCCTGGCCGCCGCGCGCAGCGCGCTGGCCTTTCGCGAGGACGCCGCCAGCCGCGACGACGTGCGCGCCACCACCGGGATCGTGAAGGTCAGCCCGGGCATCGTCACCGCGTTCAACGGCATGTGCGAGCTGTCGCTCGACCAGCGCGCCCTCGACGCCGACGTGCTCGCCGACATGCTGGCCACGGCCAAGGAGGCCAGCGAGCGGATCGCGGCCGAGGAGGGCTGCGAGGTCAGCTGGGAGCGCATCTGGCAGATCGAGCCGATCCCGTTCGACGGCGAGCTCATCGACATGGCCGACGCCGTGATCGAGGAGGTCGCCGGCACCTCGCACCGCCTGCCGAGCGGCCCGCTGCACGACGCCGCCGAGATGGCGCGCGTCATCCCGACCGTGATGCTCTTCGTCAAGAGCCTGCGCGGCCTGAGCCACACCAAGGAGGAGGACACCCCCGTGGAGGACCTGGAGCTGTCGGTGCGCGCCCTGGACGCAGCTGACGCGCAGAGCGCTCGAGTGGGCGGCCTGAGCATGGACTTCGGCGTCACCTTCCAGACCGATCCGCCGGCCAGCCGCGTCGTCGAGCTGACCCAGCGCGCCGAGGGCCTCGGCTTCGGCTACGCGTGGACGTTCGACTCGCACATCCTGTGGCAGGAGCCCTACGTCATCTACTCGCAGATGCTCGCGGCCACCGAGAGGATCGTCGTCGGGCCCTTCGTCACCAACCCGGCCACGCGCGACCCGACGGTCACCGGCTCGCTCTTCGCGACGCTCAACGACATGTTCGGCAACCGCACCGTCTGCGGCATCGGGCGCGGCGACTCCTCGCGCCGGGTGCTCGGCCGCAAGCCGACGACGCTGGCCGAGACCGAGGAGGCGATGCACGTCATCAAGGAGCTCGCCGAGGGCCGCGCGATCCAGACGCCGGCCGGCGAGGTGAGGATCCCGTGGGTGCGCGACGGGCGCCTGCGAGGTCTGGATGGCCGCCTACGGGCCCAAGGCGCTGGCGCTGTGCGGGCGCAAGGCCGACGGCTTCATCCTGCAGCTCGCCGACCCCGACATCATGCGCTGGACGCGTGCCGAAGGTCCGCGAGGCCGCCGAGGAGGCCGGCCGCGACCCCGACGCGATCACGGTCTGCGTGGCGGCGCCCGCCTACGTCGGCGACGACCTCGCCCACGCGCGCGAGCAGTGCCGCTGGTTCGGCGGGATGGTCGGCAACCACGTCGCCGACATCGTCAAGCGCTACGGCGAGGGCGGCGACATCCCGCGCGCGCTGACGGACTACATCAAGGCGCGCGAGGGCTACGACTACTCCCACCACGGGCGCGTCGGCAACCCGGACACCGAGTTCGTGCCCGACGAGATCGTCGAGCGCTTCTGCGTGCTGGGCACGGCCGAGGACCACATCGCGAAGCTGCGCGAGCTCGAGGGCCTCGGCGTCGACCAGTTCAACATCTACCTGATGCACGACGCGCAAGGACGCGACGCTCGACGGCCTACGGCAGCGACGTCATCCCGGCGATGACGGGAGAGAGAGCGGGGACACTGGGAGCGGGGGAGGCGAGCGCGCGTGGTGATGGGCGGGCACCTAGATTCGGTGCCGACGGCGGGTGGCTCGACGGGATCCTCACGTCGTCGCCGGCCTCGAGGTGCTGCGCGCGCAGGGCCCGAGTCGCGCCGCTGACGCTGAAGCTCGTGAGACTGGGCCGACGAGGAGGGCGCGCGCTTCGGGCGCAGCCTGCTGGGCTCGAGCGCGGCCGCCGGCACGCTGGAGCCCGACTCGGTGCGCGGCCTCACCGACCGCGACGGGACGGCGCTGCCGGACGCGCTGCGCGAGCACGGCGTCGACCTCGACTCGGCGCTCGACGCGCGCTCGGCGCTCGAGGGCGCGGCCGCCTACCTGGAGCTGCACATCGAGCAGGGCCCGGTGCTCGAGTCGATCGACAAGCCGCTGGGCGCCGTCGCTGGGCACCTTCGGCGTCGAGCGCCACGCCGTGCGCTTCACCGGCCTGCACGCCCACGCCGGCTCGACGCCGATGGACGTGCGCCGCGACGCCTTCCTGGCCGCCGCGCGCAGCGCGCTGGCCTTTCGCGAGGACGCCGCCAGCCGCGACGACGTGCGCGCCACCACCGGGATCGTGAAGGTCAGCCCGGGCATCGTCACCGCGTTCAACGGCATGTGCGAGCTGTCGCTCGACCAGCGCGCCCTCGACGCCGACGTGCTCGCCGACATGCTGGCCACGGCCAAGGAGGCCAGCGAGCGCATCGCGGCCGAGGAGGGCTGCGAGGTCAGCTGGGAGCGCATCTGGCAGATCGAGCCGATCCCGTTCGACGGCGAGCTCATCGACATGGCCGACGCCGTGATCGAGGAGGTCGCCGGCACCTCGCACCGCCTGCCGAGCGGCCCGCTGCACGACGCCGCCGAGATGGCGCGCGTCATCCCGACCGTGATGCTCTTCGTCAAGAGCCTGCGCGGCCTGAGCCACACCAAGGAGGAGGACACCCCCGTGGAGGACCTGGAGCTGTCGGTGCGCGCCCTGGACGCAGCTGACGCGCAGAGCGCTCGAGTGGGCGGCCTGAGCATGGACTTCGGCGTCACCTTCCAGACCGATCCGCCGGCCAGCCGCGTCGTCGAGCTGACCCAGCGCGCCGAGGGCCTCGGCTTCGGCTACGCGTGGACGTTCGACTCGCACATCCTGTGGCAGGAGCCCTACGTCATCTACTCGCAGATGCTGGCGGCCACGGAGAAGATCGTCGTCGGGCCCTTCGTCACCAACCCGGCCACGCGCGACCCCACGGTCACGGGCTCGCTGTTCGCGACGCTGAACGACATGTTCGGCAACCGCACCATCTGCGGCATCGGGCGCGGCGACTCCTCGCGCCGGGTCCTCGGCCGCAAGCCGACGACGCTGGCCGAGACCGAGGAGGCGATGCACGTCATCAAGGAGCTCGCCGAGGGGCGCGCGATCCAGACGCCGGCCGGCGAGGTGAAGATCCCCTGGGTCCGCGACGGGAGCCTGCAGGTGTGGATGGCGGCCTACGGGCCCAAGGCGCTGGCGCTGTGCGGGCGCAAGGCGGACGGCTTCATCCTGCAGCTCGCCGACCCCGACATCACGCGCTGGACCGTGCAGAAGGTCCGCGAGGCCGCCGAGGAGGCCGGGCGCGATCCCGAGGCCATCTCGATCTGCGTGGCGGCGCCCGCCTACGTCGGGGACGACCTCGACCACGCGCGCGAGCAGTGCCGCTGGTTCGGCGGGATGGTCGGCAACCACGTGGCCGACATCGTCAAGCGCTACGGCGAGGGGGGCGACATCCCGCGGGCGCTGACCGACTACATCAAGGCGCGCGAGGGCTACGACTACTCCCACCACGGGCGGGTCGGCAACCCCGACACCGAGTTCGTCCCTGACGAGATCGTCGAGCGCTTCTGCGTCCTGGGCACGGTCGACGACCACATCGCCAAGCTGCGCGAGCTCGAGGGCCTCGGCGTCGACCAGTTCAACATCTACCTCATGCACGACGCCATGGACGCGACGCTCGACGCCTACGGCAGCGACGTCATCCCGGCGATGGCCGGCGGCTCGTGAGCACCGCGAGCAGGTCGCCCACCTTCTGATCGCGCGCGACGGGGTCGGGCAGCGGCAGCTGCGGGCGCAGTGTGTAGTGGTTGCGCCGGCCCTGGCGCTCGCGCGAGAGGTAGCCGTCGGCGACGAGCTCGCCGACGATGCGGTGCGCGGCGCGTTCGGTGATTCCCACCTGGTCGCCGATGTCGCGCAGGCGGATGCCGGGGTCGCCGGCGATGCACAAGAGGACCTGTGCGTGGCGGGTGAGAAACGTCCAGCTGGGCGACAGCTCGGGGGTCACGGACTGAAGCTAGACACAACTTTCTGGTCTCGAATGTCATGTTATCCTCGGTGGCGGTCGATCAGGAAGGTCGCCTTGCGCCCCCCGAAGTCCGTAGCGTGCAGGGCCCGCGTGCGCCCCGCACTGACCGTTCTCGTCACGCTCGGTGCGATCGCCGTCTTCGCCGCAGCGCTGGCGAGCAAGAGCGACACCTTCGGCGCCGCGCTGCGCACCGCCCCGCTCGGGCTGCTGGGCGCGGCCGCGGCCCTGCAGCTGCTCGCGCTGCTCTCGCGCACCGAGGCGTGGAACGTGTCCGTGCGGGCCGCGGGGGCGACCGTCGGGCGACGTGTGCTCTACCGCGCGGCGAGCGTCGGGTCGGTCGCATCGGTGGCCAACGGGCAGCTCTCCGTCGCGGCGCGCATCGCCGTCCTGCGCCGCTCGAGCCCGGCCGGGAGCCCGCGCGTTCCCGCGCTGCTCGGGGCCGAGGTCCCGATCCTCGCCACCGAGATCATCCTCGCCGCGCTGACGTCCTTCACGCTCGTCGGGCCCCTCGGGCTGCCCTGGTGGCTGCCGCTGGTGTGCGTCGCGGCCACCGTCCTGCTCGGGGCGGGCGTGTGTGCGCTGGCCGGGAGCCGCCGGCGTGGGCTGTGGTCCGGGCTCGCCGTGCTGCGCAGCCTCGACGGGCGCTCGCGCCTCGTCGCCTTCGTGCTCGTGGCGGTCCTCGCCCAGATCGCGCGCAACTACCTCATCCTGCGCTCCACCGGTGTCGCGGTGTCCCTCTTCGACTCGATCGCGGTGCTCATCGCGATGGTCACCATCAGCCAGCTGCCGCTCGGCCCGAGCGTCGGAGCGGCGGCCACCGTGCTCATCCTCGGTGCGCACGGCGTCGCCACGGTGGCCGCGGCCGGCGTGCTGCTCACGGCGACCGGGACCGCGGGCGCGCTGTGCTTCGCCGCCTGGGCGGGTGCGGACTGGCTGGGGCGGGAGGGCCGGCAGACGCGGCGCATGCGCGTGTCGAGCGACGGCGGCGCGACCGAGCGCGCGTACCTGCGCCGACCGCCTCAGGCCGACCTGGCCCGGGCGATCCACCTGCCGCTCGCCTTCGCCACCCGGCCGCGCCCGTGGCCGGCTCCGGCCTGGGCCTGATCTAGCCCGTCGCGGCGGGGCCCGGCGCCGAATCGAGCGCCACGACGTGCAGCGGGTTGATCGCGATCGATCGGCCCGTCCCGGCCTCGGTGAGCCACGCGAGCTGCATGATCGAGCCGCGCGAGGCGCCGACGATCGCCGCCTCGATGCTCTCGGCGGACCCGTCGACCTCGTAGCGCTCGCCCGTCGTCATCGTGACGAGCGTGAGGGCGAGCGCGTCGCCTGCGGATCCCGCGGCATCGGACATCGCCGGCAAGCCTACTGCGCCGACCCCATGTCCTGGCGTCAGTCCGACCGGCGGCGCGCGTAGGCCCTCACCGGGGGCTCGGCCGCCACCCGCGGCACCTGGCTGACCAGGCGCGGCGTGATGAGGTTGCCGCTCGCGCCGAGGATCGCGTTCGTGCCGGCGACGTCGAGGCCGGTGGCGTACGGGTGTCCGCAGACACCCTTGGGCAGGCGAGCGACGCGCGCGGCGCCCGTGTGGGCGACCGCGTCGGCGAAGGCCGCGAAGGTGACGGAGTCGAGGATGGTGCCGATGTGGCTGACCTGGCGGCCGGGGCACACCGACTGGATGACGATGTTCGTGGCGCCCTTCAGCGCCGACGTCGGGTGCGGGCCGGTCTGCGGCTGGACCACCTCGTCGGTCGTCGAGCGCACGGTGGTCCACGAGGTCGGCCCGGGCGTCTCGTCGGGCTGCGCGTTGAGCGCGGCCAGGAGCTTGGACCCCGCCGCCTGCTGCCACACGGCCGGCGCGCACCCCGCCGAGGCGCAGGCGGCCGGGTCGAAGAGCGCCGTCCCGTGCTGCGTGCCGGCCGCCGCGACCACGTCGGTCACCTTCTCGCGCAGGCTCGGCCAGTAGGTCAGCGCGAAGCGCGGGAGCAGGCCGCCCTGGCTGATGCCGATGATCGCGATCGGCTGGCCCGCGCGGCGCTCCATCGCCCGGATCCCGTTGACGAGGTACTGCACCGAGACCTGGATGTCGGCGGTCGTGAAGTCCGGGAAGTTCACGGTGCACACCGGGTGCCTGTAGGCGTCGAAGGCACCCTTGCCGATGGCGTAGGCCTCGTCGCCCGTAGCGCCGGTGCCGGTGACGAGCATGATCGGCTCGCGCTTGGCGCCCTGGAGCTTGCCGTGGCAGTGCAGGGCGGCGTCGAGCTTCGCCTTCGGGACGGTCAGTGGGGGGTCGGCGGCGGCCGCGGGCGCCGCGCCGGCGAGCACGCAGATGGCGGCCGCGAAGGCCGATGAGCGCAGGTGCATGCGGATCTCCAATCCGGGGGCCCGCACAGTAGTGGGGGCGGCTGTTTGCAGGCGCACGTGGACCCTCAAGTGGCCCTGCTTGCAGTCGATTCCTGTGATGTGAAGCCCGGCTCGTCATGGCTGTGCCCGACCGCGAACCACCGCGAGCGGTTCCTCGACATGCAGGAGCGCCTGCGGACCGCGCGCATCGTGACGCTGACGACCCTGTCGGCGACGGCGGCGATCGTCTCCGCCACCGGCGGCTGGACCATGCTCGTCGCGGCGGCGGTGGCGGTCGTCGCGGTGGCGATCGGCGGCGCGGGACTCGACCGCCGTCGCCGGCCCGAGCTGTGGGTCTTCGCCTCGACGATCGTCGTCCTTCAGCTCGTCCTCGCCTTCGGCGCGGTGGTCAGCGGCGGCCCCCGCAGCCTGGCGCCCAACCTGCTTGCCATCCCGGTCCTGATGGTGGCCGCTCGCTTCAGCAACCGCGGGCTCGTGGTCGGGGCGCCCGTGAGCGCGGTGCTCGTGCTGGCGACCACGGTCGGCATCGACCCCGCGTACGTCGCTCACCACCCCGAGTCGCTCGTGGTCCCGCTGGCGCTCGTCATATGCGCCGCGGTCTACGTCAGCCCGCTCGTCGCCTCCGACGTGCGCCATCGCGCCGACAGCACGCTCGACCAGCTCACGGGCCTGCTCAACCGCCGCGCCCTGGAGCCGCGCTTCGCCGAGATCGCCGAGCAGGCCGCGCTCACCGACCAGCCGGTCAGCGTCGTGCTGGCCGACCTCGACCACTTCAAGTCCATCAACGACGATCACGGCCACGGCGTCGGCGACGCCGTGCTGCGCGACGTCGCCTACGCCATGCGGCGGGCGCTGCGCACGTTCGAGCTGCTCTACCGCCTCGGCGGCGAGGAGTTCGCGCTGCTGCTCCCGGGTGCCGCCGAGGACGACGCCGTGCGGATCGCCGAGAGCCTGCGCGTCGCGATCGAGGATCTCGAGATCGGCGGCCTGCGGGTCACGTGCTCGTTCGGCGTGGCCACGGCCCGCGGCGAGCGCATCGAGCTCGAGCGCCTCGTGGCGGGTGCCGACGCCGCGCTCTACGCCGCCAAGCGCGGCGGGCGCAACCGGGTCGAGCGCCACGACGACGCGTCCCCTCGCCCTCGCCTGACGCCTTGTAGGCTCCGCGCCGTGCGGAGGCGCAGGGGAACTCGTCGGAGCGTGGCGCTCGCGATCGCGGTGCTGTGCGCCGTGTGGACCTCTCCCGCGTCCGCGCAGGTCAAGGTCGGCGAGCCGGACTCCGTCAAGCCCGTCGCCTATGGCGGCGTGCAGGCCTGGCTGCGTCAGGCCCGCTCGGGCGGTCGCCAGGTGCAGCGGCTGGTGCTGCGCGTCAACGGCGTGGTCGCCGACGCGCCGATCAAGCCGCTCGCCACCCTCCCGGGCATCGACCTCGGCCCGGGCACCGTGCCGGGATCGGTCGTCGCGGTCTACACGCGCTGCACCGGCGGGCTGTTCCACGAGCGCTGCTCGATCTACGAGCTCGACATCGCGAGCGGCCGCGAGCGGCGCGTGTCGGCGCTCGCCACGCGCCGCGCGAGCATCAGCAATCCGTCGGTGTGGGCCGGACGCTACGCCTTCGGTCGCATCGCGATCGAGGGGCGCGAGCGCGCCGGGCGGAACTTCGGCCTCTACACGGGGATCGGCCGGGCGCACCGGCTGGGTTCGCGCCGCCCCGCGACCACCGACGTCGACGCCAACGTCGTCGCCTACCAGACCGGGCGGTCCATCCATCGCGGCAACACGAGCGAGATCCGCGTGCGCCGGCTGCGCGGCAGGGCCGACTGCCGCATCGCCACGCGCACCGAGAAGTTCTCGGTGCCCCGCAACGACAACACGGTGTCGACGCCGGTCCTGTCCGGCGGCTACGTGTACTGGAGCCTGAGCGGGAGCCTCGGCACCTCGCCGGTGCGCATCATGCGCGTGCCGATCCCCGGGCCCGACTGCAGGCTCGGCCAGATCGAGCGCGGGACGGTCGACCTGCCGCCGGTGAGCGCGGGCTTCGCGATCGACGCCGCCAAGGTCTACTACGCCAACTCCGCCGGCGTCTTCGAGACCGACCTGCCCGCCTTCGCCCCCGCCTAGCGCCCGCAGCGGTAGCGCCCGACGCGGGCGCGGACCGGGGTCATCTCGGCGTGCGTCCAGTCGGCGTGCGTCTGGCGGCGCAGGGCGGCGACGTTCTCGTGGTGGTAGGGGCTCGACAGGCTCTCGTCGTGGCCGATGACGTTGCGCAGGGCGATGGCGTAGCGACAGCGCAGCCACGCGGTGAGGCGCAGCACCGAGGTGTACTGCGCGGGCCGGTTGACGATCTCGCGCGCGTTGAGCCCGACCTGCTCGATGCCGAACGCCGTCCAGTTGAGGCCGACGGTGTGGCGGCACATGATCGTCAGCGCGACGAGCTGGTAGATCGTGCCGTCCTTGTCGACGATGAAGTGCGCGCAGGTGCCCGGGAGCTCGTGGAGCTCGGCGTCGGGCACGTCGTTGGCGAAGGTGGCGTACGCGGCCTGGAGCGTGTCGGTGGCCGTGTAGTGCTCGACGATCACCTTCGGGTTGCGCAGGTGGAAGTCGTCGATGCCGTAGTGGCGCAGGGCGTAGGCGCGCATCTCCTCGCGACGCTTGGAGCCGAAGGGGATCGGGCGCTGGACGATCGCGGGGCGCGCGGCGGTGGGGCGCGCGTCGGCCGGGGGCTTCGCCGTCTGCGTCTGCGCCGGCGTCTGCGCCGGCTTCGGCGTCGTCGACTGCGTGTTGGAGGCCGCGTTGGCCTCGGCCCCCTCGAGGTTGCGCTGAGCGTTGCGCTCGGCCTCGGACGTCGTCGCGCCCGGCGCGGCGGTGGTCGCTGCTGCGGCGCCGTCGGTCGGCGAGCGCTCCGCGCGCCCGCAGCCCGCGGCGAGGGCGACGGCGAGCAGTGCGGCGGCGATCGCTGCCAGGCGGCGCACGCTCAGAAGTCGTCGCCGACGGGCGTGCGCCCTCGCGAGGCGCGCAGCTCGTTGTAGGCGGCCAGGAACTGGCCCTTCGCCTTCGTCGCCGCTTCGCTCGACCGCCCGGCGTCGTCGAAGACCTTGGCGAGGTAGCGCTCGAAGTCGCCCTTCTCGTAGGCGGCGACGCCGTCCTGGAGGTCGCGGTCGTAGTCGAGCGAGCGCGCGAAGGACTCGATGAGCAGGCTCTTGATCGTCCCGGCCTGGTCGGTCTGCGTGACGGAGAGGTTGCGGGCGCTCGTGAGCGCGGCCTGCCGGTTGGCGACGACCTGGTCGAGGCCCGCGCTCGCCGCCTCGGGCGTGGTCGTGGCGTTGCCGATGGCGTCGTGGATCTGCTGGATCTGCCTGCGGCCGGGGCGCGCGCCGGCCAGCACCGCGTCGACCGCCGTGATGAAGGCGTCCGCGCCCTGGCGGCGCTGTCCGGCGGCCTGGCGCGCCTTGACCCAGCCGGTGAGACCCGCGACGCCCTCGACGGCGGGCAGGCCGCCGAGCTTGTCCGAGACCGCCGCGAAGGCGTCGGCCATGGCGCTCGCGGCGCGCTCGAGCGCCGACGCGTCGGCCTTCGACGGGGAGGCAGCGGCGGCGCCGGCCTGGCCCAGGAAGCCCTGCTCGGCGTCGATCGCCTTCACCAGCCCGCTGGCCAGGGCCGGGTCGTCGGCTGCCTTCAGCGCGGCGACCCTTCGCCGTGCGTCGCGCGTCGCGGTGGCCGCGTCGTTGGTCGAGGCCGCGATCGTCGCGCTCCGAGTGCCCGGGCTGAGGCCGGTGAAGCGGTCGGAGAGCGTTCGGTTGGCGCGGGCGAGGTCCGCCACGGCGTCCTTGGCCTTGTCGGCGTACGACGTGTCGCCGCCTGCGCTGCCGGCGATGAGCGTGATCGCCGCCGCGGCGGCGACGACGAGCACGAGCGCGATCCCCGCGAGGACGCGCGGCTGGCGCGAGCGCGTGGTGGTCGGCGGCGGGGGCGCGGGCGGCGCGCCCGGGGCCATGAGCGGCGGGGCCGCGGCCCGCGTCGCCTCGGCCCGGGGCGCCACCTGCGTCGGCTCCTCGTCGTCGGGCGCCGGCGCGCTGCACACGCGTCGGCGGGGCGACCGCCGGCACGCCGGTGAGCGCCGGGCCTCTGGCGACCGTGCGCTCGGGCTCGAGCTGGCTCTGGCCGGCGAGCGCGGCCGCCAGCGCGCGGCCGAGGTCCCCAGCCGACTGGAAGCGCTCGGCGGGCTTCTTGGCCATTGCGCGGGCGAGCGCCGCGTCGACGTCGGGGTGCAGCTCCGAACGCGCCGCGCACGCCGAGGGCGGCGGCTCGTTCATGTGCGCGAAGAGCCGCGCCGCGGGAGCGCCCTGGAACGGGGGCGCGCCGGTCAGCGCCTGGAAGGCCAGGCAGCCCAGCGCGTAGACGTCGGAGCGCGCGTCGGTCGGCTCGCCGAGGATCTGCTCGGGCGCCGCGTAGTCCACGGTCCCCACCCACTGCCCGGTCAGGGTCAATCCGCTCTCCGACGCGGCCTCGCGCGTGAGCCCGAAGTCGGTGAGATAGGCCTGCTCGTCGTCACCGGTGCCGGTGAGCAGGACGTTGGCCGGCTTGACGTCGCGGTGCACGACGCCGGAGCGGTGCGCCGCGTCGAGCGCGCCCGCCACGTGGAGCACGATCCGCCCGATGCGATCGGGCGCGAGGCGCCCGTGGTCGCGCACCTCGGTGGCGAGGTCGTGCCCGTCGATGAAGCGCATCGCGATGAAGAGCGACCCGTCCTGCTCGCCCGCCTCGTAGACGGGGACGACGTGGGGATGCTCGAGGGTGGCCGCCACGCGCGCCTCGCGCTCGAAGCGCTGGCGGAACTGCGGGTCGGCCGCGAGCTCGGGCACGATGACCTTGAGCGCCACACGGCGGCCCAGGCGACGGTCGACCGCGAGGTAGACCACGCCCATGCCGCCGCGCCCGACCTCGCGCTGGACGTCGTAGGCGCCGAAGGTCCTGTGCTCGTCGCCGGTCACGGTGCGCTCACGGTACCGGCGGCGCGCGGACGGCTAAGGCTCGGTCGACCGGGGCCGGTGGCCCGGCCAGCCCGAGCTCGTGCAGGAACGGCGGCGAGGCGCCCGCGCGCTCCACGGTCCGTGCCGCGACGAGCGCGCCGAACGCGGCGGCCTCGACGACGGCGTCCTGGTCGTCGAGCTGCTCGCGCGCCGAGGCCCTGCGAGCGCCACCACGCGAGGAAGCCGCCGCCGAACGCGTCGCCGGCGCCGATCGTGTCGACGACCTCGACGTCGGGCGCGGGAACGGGCACGTCGCCCGCGCCGGTCACCACCTGCACGCCGTCGCCGCCGCGGGTGAGCAGCACGACGCGCGGGCCGGCCTGCAGCAGCATCCGCGCCGCGGCGGCCGCGCTGCGCTGGGGCTCGAGCCACGCGAGGTCCTCCTCGGAGACCTTGACCACGTCGCTGCGGGCGAGGACGCGCCGCAGGCGCCGGCGGTAGGTGTCGGCGTCGCCGATGACCCACGGGCGCACGTTCGGGTCGACCATCACGAGCGCCTGGCCGCCGAGCTCCTCGACGACGGCCTCTAGCGCGGTGGCCATCGGCTCGAGCGTGAGGCCGAGGGTGCCGACGTGCAGGATCCCGACGGCGGGCGGGCAGCGCGGCGAGCGCCGCCTCGGGCGTCAGGCCGGGCGCCGACGTCGCGCGCTCGTAGAAGCGGTAGCGGGCGCTGCCGGTCTCGTCGAGCTCGGCGAGCGCGAGCGTCGTGGGCTCGTCGGTGCGCACGACCGCGTCGAGGCGCACGCCGTCGGCGGCGAGCATCCGCTCGAGGCGCGTCCCGAAGCGGTCGGTCGACAGGCGGCCCAGGTAGGCGACCGGCTGGCCGAGACGCCCGATCGTGCGCGCGGTGTTGAACGCGGCGCCGCCCGGGTGACCCTGGAGGTCCTCGTCGCCGTCGTAGACGAGGTCGTAGAGCGCCTCGCCGCCGACGAGGATGACGTCCTCGGGCTCGATGGCGCTGGGGGCGACGGAGGCGGCCGGCGCGGTCTCGCCCGGCCGCGTGCGGAGCCGGCGCTCATGACCGGTCTCCGGCGGGCAGCTCGCCCGAGCCGCGCGCGATCAGCGTCGTCGGGTGCACGACCCGCCGCGACGGGCCCGTGATAGCCGTCCAGGCGCGAGAACAGCAGCTCGGCCGCGCGTGCGCCCGAGCGCCGCCGGGTCCTGGGCGACGACGGTGAGCCCGGGCTCGACGACGTCGGCGAGCGCGACGTCGTCGAAGCCGACGTGCGCGACCGTGCGCTGGAGGCCGAGGTCGTGGATGGCGCGGACCGCGTCGATGGTGATGAGGTTCTGGCTCGTGAAGAGCGCGGTGGGCGGGTCCTCGGCGAGCAGCAGCTCGCGCGTGATCGCGTATGGCGCAGTCGTGGGCGTCGCGGATGAGCGCGGCCTCCTCGCCGATCCCGTGGCGCGCGAGCGCGTCGCGGTAGCCGCGCAGGCGCTCGGTGGCCGTGTGCAGCTCGGGGCGATCGCCGAGGAAGGCGATGCGGCGATGGCCGTGCTCGATGAGGTGGGTGACGGCGGCGCGGGCGCCGCCGGCGTTGTCGGTGAGGACGACGTCGGCGTCGACGAAGCTCGCCGGGCGGTCGACGAAGACGAGCGCCACGCCCGCGGCGCGGTCGCGCTGCAGGTAGCTGTGGTCGGTCGCGGCGGGGCGATGATGAGCCCGTCGACGCGCCGCGCGCTGAAGGACTCGGCCAGCTCGCGCTCGCGCTCGGGCCGCTCGTCGGAGCTGCCGGCGAAGGTCAGCACGCCGCGCTCGCGCGCCACGTCCTCGACGCCGCGGTGCACGGCGGAGAAGAACGGGTTGGCGACGTCCTCGAAGATCAGGCCGATGCTGGCCGACAGCCGGTCGGCGCGGCGCAGCGTGCTGGCCGTGAGGTTGTGGCGGTAGCCGAGCAGCTCGACCGCCTCGTGGACGCGCGCCGCGAGGTCGGGGCGGACGCTCGGGCCGCCGTTGACCACGCGCGAGACGGTGGCGAGGCTGACGCCGGCCAGCGCCGCCACCTGCTTCATCGTCGGGCGCCGGCCGTTCCCGCCGTCGGCCGGTGCTGCGGGCGGCAGTTCAGAGAACGTTTCCTGCGACGCGTCCATGTCGTGATCCCCACTGTTCATCGGCTTCGGGGAGTATACGCATAGCTGTCAAGAAAACGTATTCTCTTGACAGCGCAGCACCACGCTCCCTACAGTGCCGCCAGTTGCTGAAAACGTTTCCTCGGATCTGGGGAGGTCCGGGGAGACGGTCCAACGAGCTGGAGAGGGTCGGAGAGACATGAGCAAGGGTCGAGTGAAGTTCTCGCTGTCGCTGGTCGCCGTCATCGTGCTCATCGCACTGGTGGTCGGCGTGGTCGGCGGGCGTGCGTCGGGCGGATCGTCGAGCGCGAGCGGAGGCGGCAGCGGCGGCAAGGCCGCCGGCAAGAAGGTCGACGTGATCATCAAGGCATCGGACTCGTCGTTCTGGCAGACGATGCTCGCCGGGGCGAGCAAGGCCGGCGGCGACTACGGCCTCAAGGTCGGGCTCTTCGGGCCCACCTCGGAGACCGACATCAACCAGCAGGTCCAGCTCATCGAGAACTCGATCTCGCGCGGGGCGGACGCCATCGTCCTCGCCGCGAACTCCTCCAACGCGCTCAACAGCGCGATCAAGCGCGCCCGCAAGGCCGGGATCAAGGTGGTCACCGCCGACACGGCGGTCACGACCGACGTCGAGGGCTTCATCGGCACCGACAACGTCAAGGCCGGCGAGCAGGCCGGCAAGCGGATGTGCGATCTCGCCACGCAAGGCGGGCAAGAGCTCGGGCGACATCCTCATCGAGTCCTCCGTGGCCGGCATCCAGACGCTCAAGGACCGCGACGGCGGCTTCCGCGCGGGCCTCAAGGCCTGCCCCGGCCTGCGCGTCGCCACCACGCGCTACAACAACAACGACCTCAACACCGCGGCCAGCCAGGTCAACGACGTGCTCACCGCCAACCCGGGCCTCGTCGGGGTCTTCGCCGACAACAACACCTCGGGCACCGGCGCCGCGCGCGCCATCAAGGACAACAAGGCCGCCGACCGCATCCCGGTCGTCGCCTTCGACACCGACCCGCAGGAGAACGCGGCCCTGACCGACGGCTCGATCGACGCGCTCGTCGTCCAGAACCCGTACTTCTTCGGCTACCAGGGCGTCGTCGCAGGCCGGGATGGCCGCGGTCGGCAGCCAGCCGCCGCTGAACCTCGACCCGGGCGCGGTCGTGGCGGACAAGAGCCAACATGGGCTCGGCGTCGGTCAAGCCGCTGCTGAACCCGCCGACCGCGAAGGCCCAGTAGTCATGGGCGCCACGGTCACCCCCGAGCCCGCGCCGACCGAAGCCCAGAAGGCTCCGATCGTCTCGCTGCGGGACGCGGCCAAGTCCTACGGGCCGATCAAGGCGCTGCAGCGGCGTCACGCTCGAGCTCCGCGCCGGCGAGGTCATGTGCCTCGCCGGCGAGAACGGGGCCGGCAAGAGCACGCTGATCAAGATCCTCACCGGCGCCATCCGGCGCGACGAGGGCGCGTACCTGATCGACGGCCAGGAGGTCGGCAACCCGAGCCCCGCCGAGGTGCGCGAGGCGGGCATCGGCGTCGTCTACCAGGAGCTCAGCCTGCTGCCCGACCTCTCGGTCGGCGGAGAACCTGCTGATGGGCCACCTGCCCGCCGTGCGCGGGATCACCCGCCCGCGTCGAGCTGCGCCGCCAGGCGCGGGCGATGCTCGAGCGCGTCGGCCTGGACTGGCTCGACCCCGACGACCGAGGTCGCGACGCTCTCGCTGGCCGTCCGCCAGCTCGTCGAGATCGCCAAGGTGCTCGGCGCGAACCCGCGCGTGCTCATCTTCGACGAGCCGACGACGGCGCTGTCGGAGAGCGAGACAAGGCGCTGCTCGCCCGCATCCACGCGCTGCGCGACGAGGGCCACGCGATCATGTACGTCAGCCATCACCTCGAGGAGATGTTCGAGATCGGCGACCGCGTGACGATCCTGCGCGACGGCGGCCTCGTCACCTGCAAGCCGATGGCCGAGTTCGACCACGACAGCCTCATCGCGTCGATGGTCGGGCGCAAGATCGAGTCGCTCTACCCGGCGGGCAACCGCACGATCGGCGAGCAGCGGCTGCGCGTCCGGGGCCTGCAGCCCATGGGTGCGGCCGCGCCGATCGACTTCCAGGTCCGCGCCGGCGAGATCGTCGGCATCGCGGGGCTGCTCGGCTCGGGCCGCAGCGAGCTGCTGCGGGCGATCTTCGGGGCCGACCCGGTCGAGGCCGGCCACATCGAGGTCGACGGCGAGAAGGTGCGCCCCGGCGATCCGCGCCGCGCGGTCCAGGCGGGCATGGGCCTGCTGACCGAGGACCGCAAGCAGCTCGGGCTGCTGCTCGAGCTCTCGATCCGCGAGAACGCCTCGCTGGCGCACCTCGACGAGATCTCGCGCTTCTGGATCGTCGACAAGCGCCGCGAGCGCGGCATCGTCGACCAGTACCTCGGCGGCCTGCGCCTGCGCGCGGCGAGCTGGGAGCAGCCGGTGTCGTCGCTGTCGGGCGGCAACCAGCAGAAGGTGCTGCTCGCCCGCTGGCTGGCGACCAAGGCCAAGGTGCTCATGTTCGACGAGCCGACCAAGGGCGTCGACGTCGGGGCCAAGGCCGAGATCTACAAGGTCATCGGCGACCTCGCGGCCGAAGGGCTCGGCGTGGTCGTGGTGTCGTCCTACCTGCCCGAGGTCCTCGGGCTGGCCGACCGCGTGCTCGTCATGCGCGAGGGCGCGATCGCGGGCGAGCTGCCCGCGGCGGGGGCGACGGAGGAGGACGTGCTGCACCTGGCGAGCGGCGGCGTGACGGGCGCCGGCGCGGACGGCAGCGAGTTGGCGAGCGGGCACGCGAGCGACCGCTTCACGAAGGACGACGACGCGGCCGGCGACGGCACGACGGCCTAACCGAGGAGAGAAAGACATGCCATCCCTGAAGCTCAAGGGCCGCGCGCGGCCACCACCCTCGAGCCGGCGACCGCCGGCGCGACCCCGTCGGGCACGACCGCCGAGCCCGCGGAGCGGATCCTCACCTTCGGCGACGTCTTCGGGCGCGACGCCGGCGGCCTGATCGTCCTGCTGATCCTCTTCGGCGCGCTGACGCTCGGCTCCAGCGAGTTCCTCACCGGCGACAACATGGCCAACCTGGCCCGCCAGGTGGCGGTCTTCGGCATCATCGCCGTCGGCCAGCTGCTGGTCATCCTCACCGCCGGCATCGACCTGTCGGTCGGCTCCGTGCTCGGGCTCACCGGCTGCATCACGGCCGAGCTGCTCGTCCACGGGACCGGCGTCGTGCCGGCCATCCTGGTCGGCATGGCCGCCGGCGCCGCCATCGGCGTCTTCAACGGCTCGCTCGTGGCCTATGGCAAGCTGCCGCCGTTCATCGTGACCCTCGGCATGCTCGGCATCGCGCGCGGGGTGGTCCTCGTCCTCACCGACGCGAGCACCGTCCAGCCCCTGCCCGACTCGTTCGGCAACATCGCCAACGGGTCGTTCCTGGGGCTGCCGAACCTGCTGTGGATGTTCCTCGCCGTCGTCGCTTCTCGCGTCTTTCGTCTTGCGCCGGACCGTGTTCGGCCGCTATGTCTACGCGGTGGGCTCCAATCCCGAGTCGGCGCGCCTCGCCGGCGTCCCGGTCACGCGCGTGCTCGTCAGCGTCTACGCGATCGCCGGCCTGCTGGCCGCGGTCGGCGGCGTGCTCTTCACCTCGCGCCTGAACGCCGGCATCCCCACGGCCGGCACCGGGTACGAGCTCAATGCGATCGCGGCGTGCGTGATCGGCGGGGCGAGCCTGTTCGGCGCCAAGGGCGGCGCGTTCGGCGCCGCGGCAGGCGCGCTCATCGTGGGCGTGCTCAACAACGGCGGCAACCTGCTGGCCATCAACTCGTTCTACCTGCAGATCATCATCGGCGTGCTCATCCTGGTCGCGGTCGCCTTCGACCAGTGGCAGGGCCGGCGGTCCCGCGGCGCATGAGCGTGAGCGAGCACGCCGGGCAGCTGGCGGACGCGGCCGACCTCGTCGACGTCGACGCTCTCATCGGCGCCTACTTCGACGAGCGGCCGGATCCGTCCGAGCCGGGGCAGCGCGTCGCCTTCGGCACCTCCGGGCACCGCGGGACGTCGACGGCGCGGACGTTCAACGAGGCCCACGTGCTGGCGATCGCCGAGGCGATCTGCCGCTATCGCAAGGAGCAGGGCGTCGACGGCCCGCTCTTCCTGGGGCGCGACACGCACGCGCTCTCCGCGCCCGCGACGCAGACCATCGTGGAGGTGCTCTGCGCGCACGGCGTCGAGGTGATGGTCGACGCCGACGACGGCTTCACGCCGACGCCGGCGATCTCGCACGCGATCCTGACCCACAACCGCGGCGGCGCCCCCGGCACCGCCGACGGGATCGTCGTCACCCCGTCGCACAACCCGCCCCAGGACGGCGGCGTGAAGTACAACCCGCCCCACGGCGGGCCGGCCGACACCGACGTGACGGGCTGGATGCAGCGCGAGGCCAACGCGCTGCTCGAGAACGACCTGCGCGGTGTGAAGCGCCATGAGCGTGAGCGAGCACGCCGGGCAGCTGGCGGACGCGGCCGACCTCGTCGACGTCGACGCCCTCATCGGCGCCTACTTCGACGAGCGGCCGGATCCGTCCGAGGCGGGGCAGCGCGTCGCCTTCGGCACCTCCGGGCACCGCGGGACCTCGACGGCGCGGACGTTCAACGAGGCCCACGTGCTGGCGATCGCCGAGGCGATCTGCCGCTATCGCAAGGAGCAGGGCATCGACGGCCCGCTCTTCCTCGGGCGCGACACGCACGCGCTCTCCGCGCCCGCGACGCAGACCATCGTGGAGGTGCTCTGCGCCCACGGCGTCGAGGTGATGGTCGACGCCGACGACGGCTTCACGCCGACGCCGGCGATCTCGCACGCGATCCTGACCCACAACCGCGGCGGCGCCCCCGGCACCGCCGACGGGATCGTCGTCACCCCGTCGCACAACCCGCCCCAGGACGGCGGCGTGAAGTACAACCCGCCCCACGGCGGGCCGGCCGACACCGACGTGACGGGCTGGATGCAGCGCGAGGCCAACGCGCTGCTCGAGAACGACCTGCGCGACGTCAAGCGCACGAAGGACCGCGACAGCGTCCACCGCCACGACTACGTGTCGGCCTACGTCGACGACCTGCCCGCCGTGATCGACCTCGCCGCGATCCGCGACAGCGGGCTGCGCCTCGGCGTCGACCCGCTCGGCGGCGCGAGCGTCGCCTACTGGGCCGCGATCGCCGAGCGACACGGGCTGGACCTGACGATCACCAACGACCAGGTCGACCCGACCTTCCGCTTCGTCCCGCGCGACTGGGACGGCAAGATCCGCATGGACTGCTCCTCGCCCTACGCGATGGCCAAGCTGCGCGACCTGGCGCCGCAGTTCGACGTCGCCTTCGCCAACGATCCCGACGCCGACCGCCACGGGATCGTCACTCCCGGGCGCCGGCCTGCTCAACCCCAACCACCACCTCGCGGTGTGCGTCAGCTACCTCTTCGGCGGCGCCCGCGACTGGCCGCAGGACACGGCGGTGGGCAAGACGCTCGTCTCGAGCGCGATCATCGACCGCGTCGCCGCCGACCTGGGCCGGCGCGTGCGTCGAGGTCCCCGTCGGCTTCAAGTGGTTCGTCTCCGGCCTGCTCGACGGCACGCTCGGCTTCGGCGGCGAGGAGAGCGCCGGCGCCTCGTTCCTGCGCCGCGACGGGGGTCCGTGGTCGACCGACAAGGACGGGCTCATCCCGTGCCTGCTGGCGGCCGAGATGACGGTGCACGGCGACGATCCGGGGGAGCGCTACGCGGCGCTGACCGAGCGCTTCGGCCGCCCGTCCTACCGCCGCGTCGACGTCGCCGCCGACGCGCAGCAGAAGGCCGTGCTCTCCAAGCTCTCCGCCGAGCAGGTGACCGGCGAGCAGCTCGCCGGGCGAGCCGATCCGCGAGGTGCTCACCGAGGCGCCCGGCAACGGCGCGCCGATCGGCGGGGTCAAGGTCGTGGCCGAGAGCGCGTGGTTCGCCGCGCGCCCGTCGGGCACCGAGGACGTCTACAAGGTCTACGCCGAGAGCTTCGAGGGCGACGAGCACCTCGAGCGGGTCATCGCGGAGGCCGAGGAGCTCGTGGCCGCCGCGCTGGGAGGAACTGATGCCTGACGTCTTCGGGATCGTGCTGGCCGGCGGCGAGGGCAAGCGCCTGGCGCCGCTGACCGCCGACCGCGCCAAGCCGGCCGTGCCCTTCGGGGGCAACTACCGGCTCATCGACTTCGCGCTGTCGAACCTGGTCAACGCCGGCTATCGCCAGATCGTCGTCCTCACCCAGTACAAGAGCCACTCGCTGGACCGCCACATCTCGACCACCTGGCGGCTCTCGCCGCTGCTGGGCAACTACGTCGCCCCGGTGCCGGCGCAGATGCGCCGCGGGCCGCGCTGGTTCTCGGGCTCGGCCGACGCGATCTACCAGAACCTCAACCTGCTCTACGACGAGCGCCCCGACATCGTGGCCGTGTTCGGCGCCGACCACATCTACCGCATGGACCCGCGCCAGATGGTCGACCAGCACATCGAGAGCGGGGCCGCGGTGACGGTCGCGGCGCTGCGGGCGCCGCTGGCCGAGGCCGACCAGTTCGGCGTCATCGAGACCGCCGCCGACGGGCAGACGATCACCGCCTTCCGCGAGAAGCCCACCGACGCCGTCGGCCTGGCCGACGCGCCCGACAAGGTCTTCGCCTCGATGGGCAACTACGTCTTCAGCGCCGAGGCGCTCATCGACATCGTCACCCGCGACGCCGAGGACGAGGGCTCCAAGCACGACATGGGCGGCAGCATCGTCCCGGCGCTCGTCGAGAGCGGCGAGGCCCACGTGTACGACTTCTCGCGCAACGAGGTCCCGGGCGCGAGCGAGGTCGAGCGCGGCTACTGGCGCGACGTCGGGACGCTCGACGCCTTCTACGACGCGCACATGGACCTCATCTCGGTCGAGCCCGAGTTCAACCTCTACAACCGCGAGTGGCCGATCCTCACCTGGCCCGATCCGCTGCCGCCGGCCAAGTTCGTCTTCGACGACGAGGACGGCCGGCGCGGGATGGCGCTGGACTCGATGGTGTGCGCCGGCGTCGTCATCTCCGGCGCCACCGTGCGCCGCTCGGTGCTGTCCCCGGGCGCCCACCTGCACTCCTACGCCGAGGTCGAGGACTCGGTGCTCATGCAGGGCGTCGACGTCGGGCGCAACGCCGTCGTGCGCCGGGCCATCGTCGACAAGAACGTGCGCATCGCCGAGGGCGCCCAGGTCGGCGTCGACCCGGTCGCCGATCGCGAGCGCTTCACGATCTCCGCGGGCGGCATCGTGGTCATCCCCAAGGGCGCCACGGTCGCGGCGTGAGGGTCGCGCTCCTCACGCGCGAGTACCCGCCCGACGTCTACGGCGGCGCCGGGGTGCACGTCGAGTACCTGGCGCGCGAGCTGCGCAACCTGATCGAGGTCGACGTCCACGCCTGGGGCGCCGACCGGGCCGGCGCGATCGGCCACGAGGCGTGGGACGCGCTGGCCGGTCCGGCGCCCGAGCTGGCCGCCCTGCGCGCGATGTCGATCGACCTGACGATGGCCGCGGGGACGGCGAACGCCGACCTCGTCCACAGCCACACCTGGTACGCGAACTTCGGCGGGCACCTGGCCAAGCTCGTGCACGACATCCCGCACGTGGTGACCGTGCACTCGCTCGAGCCGCTGCGCCCGTGGAAGGCCGAGCAGCTCGGCGGCGGCTACGCGCTGTCGTCGTTCTGCGAGCGCACGGCGGTGGAGGCGGCCGACGCGATCGTCGCCGTCTCGGAGGGGATGCGCGCCGACCTGCTCGACGCCTACCCGGCGATCGATCCCGACCGCGTGTCCACGGTCTACAACGGGATCGACACCGACGAGTACGCGCCCGACGCCGGCACCGACGTCCTCGAGCGCCACGGCATCGACCCCGACGCGCCGACGATCGTCTTCGTCGGGCGCATCACGCGCCAGAAGGGCGTCGCCCACCTGCTCGAGGCCATGCGCCACGTCGACGCCGGCGCCCAGCTCGTGCTGTGCGCCGGCGCTCCGGACACGCCGGAGATCGGCGCCGAGGTCGCGCGCCGCGTCGAGGAGCTGCAGGCCCAGCGCGGCAACGTGCTGTGGCTCAACGAGATGCTGCCCAAGCCCGACGTCATCCAGATCCTCAGCCACGCGACCGTCTTCGCGTGCCCGTCGATCTACGAGCCGCTGGGGATCGTCAACCTCGAGGCGATGGCGTGCGAGACCGCCGTGGTGGCCACGGCCACCGGCGGCATCGTCGAGGTCGTCGACGCCGGCGCCACCGGCCTGCTCGTGCCCATCGAGCCCGGCGACGACGCCACCGGCGAGCCGCGCGACCCCGCCGCCTTCGCGGCAGCGTTCGCCGAGGGCCTGAACGCCGTCGTCCGCGACCCCGCACGGGCGGCCGAGATGGGCCGCGCGGGCCGGGCCCGCGCGGTCGAGCGCTTCGCGTGGCCGGCGATCGCGCAGGAGACGGTGGCGCTGTACGAGCGCCTGCTGTAGCTGCGGCCGGCGAGCGCCGGCGCGCCGCCGAGCGAGCGCCGACGCGCCAACTCGCCTCGGTAATCTCGAACCTCAGTGCCCGCCGTCGCCCACCCGGTTCGCGACCACTGCCTCGCCCCCGACCGCGCCGTCGACTCGCCCATCGCGCCGGTGGGAGGACGCTACGGGCGCGCCTTCCCGGACCTGCCGGCGCTCGAGTCAGACCAGGCGGCGCTGCTCGCGCTCGGGTCCTCGGGCGGGCTGTGCGACGGCAGCGACGCGACCGGCGACGACGGGACCGCCGCGGCCGGCTGGCCCTTCTTCGGGCAGTTCATCGCCCACGACATCACCGCCGACCGCTCGCCCATCGGCCCCCACGCCGACGCGACGACGATCGCCAACTTCCGCTCGCCGCGGGCCAACCTCGAGTGCCTCTACGGCGCCGGCCCGGTCGGCGCGCCCTACCTCTACGACGCGCGGGACCCGGCCAAGCTGCTCGCGGGCGACGGCGACGTGCCGCGCAACGTGCAGGGCACCGCCCTGGTGGGCGACCCGCGCAACGACGTCCACGTCTTCATCTCGCAGCTGCACCACGCCCTGATCG